>NZ_FOOW01000004.1 GCF_900113305.1 Prevotella sp. KH2C16
TTTTACGAGGTTTTTGCCCTGCCGGCTGCAGGAGAGAGTTCTAATCTGCCCCTATCGAATATGAATGGGGACTCATCTAAAAGGACACAAACCAATTGGACACCTCAGAACTACAAAGAACTACTGGACAGAAAGAAGGAACTTCTTGAAAATGGGGACTTTATGGTAATGGACCTATGTAGTGAACTAAAAGGTATGGGAATGTCTTATGATCACATCCTTTTGAGAGGGACAAGCCCGTGGGATCGCAGAAATCACGGACGAATGTTTATTTCATATATTGTTTTTTATGAAACTTATCCCGCTTTGGTTTCCAAAAATGACACGATAAGAACCATGGAGGTCCGCATCAAAGAAAAGGTCGACTTAGTGGAGACTTACAAGAAATATCCTGATGGTATAGAGCCGGGAATACTTGAATTTACGGTTACAGACTATAAATTCGCGAATAGAGTAAAAGATTGGTGATATTGATATCTATAGCATTTAGTATTACAGAGGAAGAGCATTAGCGTTTGATTTGAGAAGTGGGATATATATAGAGTTTGACACCTATACACTCCATTGGGACAAGGGACTGTGCATGGTCAAGTGTATAAAGTGGATTTAGACGGGAAATGATCCGATTATCCAACAATGCACGATTCATGAGTTATAAAGAGATGAAGTCGTACGGCTCTATTATCAGGTAGTGTAAATTGAACTGGTTACCAAGGATTGCAATTATTTAACATCGATTTCTTTATCTTGTAAGCTGTTATTGATATCTATTCTGTACTCTTTTAATTTTCTTCTAAATTATCTTCATTTAGGGATGTAATGGAAATGTTTAGAAGTGGATACATTTTATCGTATTTATATAAATAGTTCATGATTATTTCACAGTGGAAAGGGAGTTGTTGAAAGCTCTAATGCTTCCTCGTAGATAAATCAATTTGAGCCTGGCAACACAACATCCTCTATGGGAGTTTGCTTATACCACATGTGTTTAATGTATGGATACTTCTTCAAAACATGTTCAATAATTCTTTCATTATTATTCCCTGTCTTCCAATAATCAAAACAAGAGTAATAGTTGCTATAATCAGAAATTATGTCAAGATATATTTGTCTGTTATAACTACTTGGGCAACTGACAGCTTCACTAATAAGGTTTCTGTCGTCAAGCAATAAATAATCATCAGAAAGATTGTTTCTGCAGCTTATCATCTCTTGATAGCAGTTTTTCCCTAATATGTCAAACAGTTTGTTCTTATCAATAACAACGAAGAACAAATATCCTTTCTCGCGCAGCTTATCACATAGGCTATTGGCGTTTTGTGTTGTAAATTGCTTGTTCTCTCCTCTTCTTAATTCATCAATATCTTTATAATTATCTCGGCAAATAATCCTTTTGATCATTAAAAAATGTTCGTAAGCTAATGTGTCTTCTTCCAAGAGGGATTTCAACTGCATGTTAAGTTCTGTCTTAGGAACACAAGTTTCCTGGGAATGTACACAAATTGAATATTGCAAAATCAGCAACAGTATCATAGCATTTCTCATATGCATGTTTTCATTATTGGCATCACGGATAGTCGTGGATGCTCTCGGCAAAGATAAATAAAAATTGCGAATTCCGCAACGGGTTTCGCTTTTTTGTTCGCGGATGCTGGTTGCCGTGCTGTCCATAGGTGGCAGGATGGGAAAATATCAATTATAAAAGTTTTTATACCAAACCGAGAGCCTTCTGAAATATTATTCGTAATATTGCACTTACAGACAAACTCTTTCATAATAAATAGATATGTTCCACAAGACAAGCAGGCTACTCATAACGCTCTCATGCCTTCTCCTGATCTCGCTACTGGCGGCATGCAACCGTAAGACGGAGTTTGAAGAGTTGAAGCGCATGACGACAACGAAAAACGGACGGTACTACTTCGATGTGCTGGTATCCAACCCTCCAGACAGTATGGAAGTGCTGAAACGCCAAATGGCGGACTATTATAACCAGCGGAACATGGAGGTGCGTAAGGGTGGCAAGGGGCGCTGTATATCTTCGATAAGATTCTATAAGAAGACGCGTTGCACCGCTTACTTCATCGACCACGATGAAGACCCCGGCGGATGGTCGTCGTATGAGCTGGACTTCTGCGACGCTGAAATCGGGTTTGTCTCCCCAAACCGCCCTGGCGACCCTGACCCCCAAGGCACTTGCCTGCTTATCTTGTACGACAAGAACGGCGACGAGGCCTTTCGGGGCAACTTAAGGATGGACGCCGAAAACAATATCGTACCATAGCGTTTCGGGTGCTCGGAAAGCGAATGCCGACTAATCCGGGCAAGGACTGCAGCCAACAAAAATATCAGACCAACTAAGATGTTTACAATATGAGAATATGGACCCTCTTGATAGCCGCGGGTCTGTTGGCCATGTGCGGGTGCTCAGGCGGCAGGGGTCTTACCATAGATCACCCTGTGCACGACAGTCTGCGCATAGCGACGCAGGAGACCGATACCGGTTGCAGAAGCCGGCTCATTCTGCCCCAAGGGGCGGAAAGATGCGTGTTGTTTGAGGTGGCTTGCGGGGACGGGAGCTCGCTTGACTTCCTGGAAGACTGCATTCTGGAGTCGGCAGGGAGGGTGGGTGTATATGGTTTTTACAACGCCGCAGCCGACGGATGCCAATACTTGTTCTTCCATTATGCCACCCGCCGCCTCTACCTTACCTATGCCTGCTTCGCCAACTGCCAGCCACAAACCGCGTCTTTGGATTTTGAGAAAGAGGAAGTGATTCTCAAAAACGGCGACGCTTCCCCAGCGTCGAAGCCTGACACATTGTCTATTAGCACCCGCCGGGGATATTTCATTTGCAGCAAAGAGCACCTGTATGTCAAGGCAAAGATATTCCCCCTAAACAAGCCGCGCTGAAAGAAATCCTGCACCGGGCGGCTAAGATCCTCCTTTTTTCAAATATTGAGGCCGCGCCATGGCGGTTTGAAAAAAATCCCTTATCTTTGTCGGGAGATAATAAATACCAAAACAGACAGAATATGAAACAAGTGGGAGACAGGCTGCCGGAAATCCTCGGCAGGGATCAGGACGGTAATGAGATTAGGTTGAGCGACTTTGCGGGCCGCAAGCTCGTGCTCTACATTTACCCCAAGGACTCGACTCCGGGATGCACGAACGAGGCCTGCAACCTGCGCGACAACTACGAGAGCTTCCTCGCCAAGGGCTATGCGGTCGTAGGGGCAAGCGTACAGGACGAGAAGTCGCACAAGAAATTCATCGAGAAATACCAGCTGCCGTTCCCGCTGATAGCCGACACGGAGAAGCGGCTCGTTACGGAGCTTGGAGTCTACGGCGAGAAGAAGATGTACGGGCGGACCACGATGGGCACCTTCCGCACCACTTTCATTGCCAACGAGCAAGGCGTCATCGAGCGCATTCTGGGGCCGAAGGACATCAAGGTGAAGGAACACGCTGAGCAGATTCTCGGATAGATGCAGATACTGCTGGCGTGTGCAAAGACGATGAACGATGCAGCCCGGGCGGCAGCTCCTTTCTCGTCAGTCCCTAAGTTTCAGGACGAGGCGCGGCACTTCGCCCTCGACATATGCGGGCTTAGTAAGGAAGAAATCTCACGGCTGCTGCATTGCAATGCCAGGATAGCCGCACAGAACAAGGCGCGCTACATGAATTTCTTCAATGAGGAAGAGCTGCTCCCGGCCGTCCTGGCCTACTATGGGCAGGCCTATAAGTATCTGAAGGCCGACAGCTTCACTCCCGACGACTTCCTCTTTGCACAGAATCACCTCTGGATAGCCTCTTTCCTGTACGGCCTTCTGCGCCCTCTCGACGCCATCCACCCTTACCGCATGGAGGGCAAGGTGCGGCTGCCGTGGGCGCAGGGCAAGGATCTGTTCGGATTCTGGAAACCGCGGCTGACCGACTTCCTCATCGATGCCGTGCAGGCCGACGACGGCATCCTGCTGCATCTGGCGACAGAGGAATTCCAGCATCTCTTCGACTGGAAGCGAGTGGAAGAGAGCGTGCGCGTGGTGCAGCCGCAGTTCATGGTTCGCAAGGCCGACGGCCTGAAGACGGTCGTGGTGTATGCCAAAACCTGCCGGGGAGCCATGGCACGCTATGCGATAACCCGCCGGCTGGAGAAGCCGGAGGCTCTCAGGGAGTTTCAGTTTGAGGGCTTTGAATATCGCGGAGAATACGGCGATGCCGACAAGCCCTACTTCGTGATAGAGTAGGGAGCCGTCTTCTGTCTGACAAAATCGGCGATTTCGTCGGATGATTTCGGCGATTTTGTGCGACAATCTCGCCGATTTTGTCAGCTAAAATAAGTTGTTTTACTTTTCCGTTTGCCGTGAATGGGCATGCGGATAAAAACAACCGATGGAGCAGCCCGGGCTTTTCCATCGGTTAGATTGTTGTTTCTGGGTGGTTCCGGCCTTAATTCAGGAGTCGGAACTTGTTGTCTCCCGCATTCCATTTCACCTTGAGCGGCTTGCCCTCCTTGCCGTTTACGACGGGGATGACCATGATGGATCGTGTAACCGTGTGCTTGCGAAAGTATCGGTAGCTGACGCGGATGGAAGTGCGCTCCCTGGCCTTCAGGGTGATTTTCTCCGGCATCTTGAGCACCGTGTTGTTGGGCCTGCGCCTAAACTCTATGGTCATCGGCTTGTCGGTATCGTTGGCCAGCTTGAGCTCATAGGCATGGCTTTGCCCCGGACTGAGGTCGGGAAACGGCAATATCTGCTGACTCATGTAGAGGCCCTGCCCATAGTAGTAAGGGTGGTCCTCTGTTACGGGATGGGGCATGGGCACTATATTGGCCTTGACCCATACGCGCTGATAGTTCTTTCCATTATTGAGAAGGACTACTACCTGCTTGACGAAGTTGCCCGACTTGTGGTCGGGGTCGAACTCCACTTTAATGTGGGCAGTCTCACCCGGCCGCACGCCTTTCTTCGTAAAGGCCGGCACGATGCAGCCGCACCAGGTGTTGACATCGCTGATAGCCACCACCTGCCTGCCCGTATTCGTGAAGGTGAAGACCGTGCTCACCTTGCCGTCCTTCTCGTAGATACGGCCGAAGTCGTGGGCATGCTCGTTCGGCTGGAACTCTTTCAGGAAAACGGGCTGCCCGGTGCCGTCCTGTGCGGATATGGTTGTAAGCTGTAGGACGGAAAAGAGAAAGAGCAAATATCGTTTCATCTTGTTGTCTCGTTAGTTTGAAGAAGAGCGCCCGCCCTTTGAGGACGGGCGCTCGGTTTATGATGAATAAGACGAATTCCTATTCATAGAAATTGATGGAGCTGATAGATGCATATCTTTTACCCCAGCTATAGCTCAAATAGTTCCAGTAGTAACTGTCCGTATTCAGTTTGGCTTTCACTCTCACATAGCGTGTGCTTATTGCACCATAAAATACGAATACATAATTTGAAGACCAACCGCTACCGATATTTACGGGAGTATGCTCACTGGTGTTTCCAATAGATGTCCAATTGGAGTTGTCTCCACTGAATTCAACAGTAAAGCCATCGCCAACCATACTGTCAAGGTTGAATCCTGTGATTTGGTGAACGGCACCGAGGTCGATGACAAACTCAGCAGCAGACTCCTTGACAGAGAACGGCCAGTAGCCTTGGCTCTTGAAGGTGTTGAATCCATCAACGGTAAGACCGGCTCCGGAAGCTGACAGAGCCATCCATGCCGAGTTAGAGATGGCAGAGCCTGATACGGCCGTTGCGTTGTCGTTGATCAGCGTCTCGTTAACCTTGACCACGATATACACATTGCTCATCGGTGAGGTCTGTCCACCGGAATAGGATGCTGTGAGCCTGACAGGAATCACATATTCTCCTACAGGAAGAGCGTGCGAAGCATTGTTAGGGTCAGACACCGTGAGTGGAGTGTCGGAGGAGGTCTGCCCGGCATCAATCTTTCCAGCAGAGATCTTTAACTGGCTGAGAATATTAGCAGGTACTTCAGCATAGGCTTTGCCGCTCTCTGTGTTGTAGGCTGTTATGAGACTGTTGTCGAATTCTCCACGGATGGAAACCTCAGAGTTGTCGTTGGCATACATGCTGAAGTCATAAGAAGCCGCAATGTTACCGAATACGCCTGCCGGTGTGTTGGCTATACTTACGGTCTGGGTCGGTTCGCTGGAAACCTTTATGAAGTCTTTGGCTGCATTGTTGAGGACAATATAGGCCACGCTATAGGTATCGTCAATACCGGCTTTATAGGAGGATGTTCCCTTGTCGTCGTTTAGGATTTTCAAGCGGACGGGCACCAGATAGGCTTCCTCCGTGAGATAGGTACAGGCTTCCTTGGGAAGAGTAACATTCAGAGTCGTGTCGGCAGCGTTGGTACCGGGTTTAATGACTACTTGAGAGATTTGAATGGCACTTAGCGCCTGTGCAGGTAACGACTTGAAAGAAGCCTTGTTTGCCACATTATAGGTGCCGACCAGCGTTGTGTCTACTTCCGCCCCGACCATGATGGTGGCATCCGTGTTATACTGAGCCTTAACATTGAAGGCTCCATCAACGGTGCCGAATATACCGATAGGAGTGTTGTAGATGGTTTTCGTATTTACCGTAGAGGTATTGGTGTCGAAGAATACGATGTTATAGTCGCTACCATATACATCGTATGTGTCATCGTCATCGCTACAGCCCGTGAGGGCTGCTGTCCCGAAGAACAGTGCCCCGCTAAGCAATAATATATTCTTTAGTTTCATTGTATTCAAAATTGATGATTATAGTTTTGAATTTTAGTATGGACACTTGTGGTTGGGAATCCATGAAGGAGCACCTGAGCGTGGCAGGGCATTGTAGCCATGCCCTGTCCAGTCGCGGACAAAGGTTTTGGTCTGACCGTCTATGTCAGTAGCCTGAATCATATCGTCCGGACCTTGGAAGCGCCAGTAGGCTATCAAGCCCTCTGACTTGGGATCTACATAGCAGATGTTATTGAGCAACTGTGCCGGGGTACGAGCCACATTCCATACGCGGAACTCGCTGACACGGCCGTTCAGATAACGCCCGCCGGCAGAGTAGCCGATGGCGAACGGGCCGTTGTTGTCGCCATAAGATGTGCCATAGTCATAACTCCAGACGAGTGAGATATCGCCCGTAGCCTCGACAGGACTTCCGTCCATCTCAACTCCGTCGAGATACATGTGGATATTAGAGCCGTTGTATACGCAGGCGAAGTGGCACCATTTGCCTGTTGGGAAGTGAGTCTGGAAAGTTGTAGCGTGGGCTTTACCCTTATCGGGCTGATCCCAGCGTGGTGCGCCTGTCTTACCACCTGCCAACTGTAATTGGTCAGGATCACAGGAAACATCACCGAAACGCAGCAGGAAGTTCTCCTCGCATCCCATCAGAGAAGAGATGTATGGGTTGCTGTGTTGGAAGTCGTTTACATACACCTTACACTCCATAGTCAACTGGGAGAGGTGCCCCAGCTTCTCGTTGTTACGGAAGCCTGGTACGAGGAAGGCCTTACCATTGATGTCGGCAACATCTACGGTAATGATGGGCACGAATACGATGTAAGCCACCGAACCGGCCTCGAGCAAGTTGCCGTCGCTCTTTACGCGGATGGGTAAGCAATAGCTCTTGCCCTCTTCAAACTTGGTAGGATCTGCAATCATTAACTTAGCCAGAGAAGAAACATGCTGGCCTGGCTGGATGGTTACATTAGGATTCGCAATGCTGTAAGCATCGGCAGGAGGTGCTACATAGTCAGAGTTGTTGGTTGCGTTATAAGCATCCAGCAGCTCGGGAGCCGCCTCGAAAGTTGCATTCACAGGGGCATTCACGATACCTGTGCATGAAAGGGTGAGGTCAACACTGTCGTTGCCCTCGAAACCCTTACGGATGGTATTCTTTTCCATTGTTCCTGAGATGTATACCACATCATCGTAGTCGGCATTGCCCTTCATTTCGCAGGATGCCATGGCCACGGCCATCAGGCCAAGAACGATATATTTCAGTTTATTCATTATCTTTTTCCTTTTAAAACTAAGATTGAATGTTATTTCTTCACATGCATAGCAGGATTCTGAATCTGAATGCCGTGGCGCATATTGGCGTAGTTGTTTACGCCATAACCAGAGTTGGTGTAGTCGCGGTGCATGAAGAATGCGCCGAATCCGCCTTTGCGTCCCTTAGAGGGTTGGTAACGGGCATAGTTCAGCAACTGGCCGCACTCGGCGGATTGCCAGTTGTCTCCCACATTCTCGGTATAGACCACTTTCTCTGTTGGACAGCCGCCAAATGGTGTACGACCAGCACTGCCACCGTAGGTCTGGTTTACATACCAGTTCGTGTATGGGAGGGTAGCAGCACTTGGGGCAGCACTGAAATAGTCGATACAGAGCAACTTGGTGGGATCTCCCTTGATGGTCTTAGTCTCCCAGTAAGACTCCTTCACGAGAGTGTCCTTGCCTTCAGTAGTCTTCTTGGTTACCCAGCGAGTGCGGGCGAGCTTTGCATCAAAGGTATTGGAATCGTTGGCCATAGGACCTACAAACTTACCGAGGAACTCTACGAAGTAGTCGAAGTTGCTACCGCTCAATGGGTCTCCCTCCGGCTCATAGTCGAGGTCGAGACCGTCGAGGTTGTTCTCGAACACCTGTGCAAGCAGATAGCCGCCAAACTCACGCATTGCTTCCTGAGGATCGTTCTTAGCCACCCAGATTGAATCATAGAAATCAGCGAAGCCACGGATGCGAACGATGGTTACGGCCACAAACTTCGTGCCTTTTTCCTTCTGGACGAATCGCATCTCAGGCTCTACCTCTGGAAGATAGTGAGCATCCACGAGAGTGGAGTCCAGAGTAGGAATGCCACCCCATAGTGAAACGATGTCCATACTATCTGGCAGACCTGTGAAGCGAGTAGCCGGAGAGAGTCTCTGGGTATAGTCGGAGAACCAACCCCAGGCAATGCTGTGGTCGCTCTTCTTATAGTCGCGCAGATTCTGGTAATACATCGGATCGTAAGTAGTGGGGTCCTGTATTACTACTGCTTCATCTTCTGTATCACAAGAAGCGATACAAGCACTGATGAATAATATTGGTAATATATATCTTAAAAATTTCATATCAGTCTTTCAATTTTAGGAATTAATGACTTTTCTTGTCCCACCAGAGCTGAGTCTTAGCGTTGTCTGCACCACCGAGCAGAGATATTGCCCCCGGCATGTTGTCAGCATTGTTCTGATACTCTGAGGTCGGGAAGCGCAGGCGACGAATCTGTAGGTTCTGAAGGCCCAGTCCGCTCTGGTCGCTCATCGTCGGGAAGAGCTTAGGATAACCCGTACGGCGGAACTCACTCCAGGCCTCCTGACCATCAGGATAGATGGCAATCCACTTCTGAGTGATGATACGCTCGAGCTTCTCCTCCGTACTTGCGCCATCGTTCCACTTAATAGTGATGGTACCGCGGGCAGAGCAGTCGTTAGAATTTCCACTTGCGTCAACGAAGTCGGCAGGCTTAGAGCTGGCATCGTTGATGTAAGCGTCTGCACCAGAAGCACTATGCTCAGCAAATGAGAGACGGATACCGTTCTCATAGAGACTCTGAGCACTCTCAGGGCCGAGGTTCCAACGCACCTTAGCCTCAGCACGGAGGAAGTAGCCCTCGGCAGCACTCATCCACAGTACTGGGTCCTGCTCGCCGAAGATAGCTGGAGAAGTGGTATTGATGTAAGGAGCTTGGTTGATGTTGGTCAAGCCAAGGCGTACACCATGGCAACCGCCATTACGGGCTGTGAAGTAAGTGGAGATGCGAGGATCCTTATAGCCGTTCATGTAACTGTCGATAGAAGCACCCATGTGCAGGTCTTGCCAGTCAGAAGTTACTTCGAAGAACGGGTTCTTACCAGTAGACACACCAATCTTGGCCGCGTCTTCTTTCTGAGTCATGAAGTTGTCGGCAGCATTGATAGACTTTTGAGCCTCCTCCTTGGCGAGGGTCTCATTAGCGTAGGAAATGCGGAGAGCCAAACGCAGGCGAAGTGTGTTGGCAAACTTCAGCCAACGAGCCACATCGCCACCGTATACATTATCAAAGTTGGCGAGCAACTTGGCAGATGCATCCTGATTGTGGAACTCCTGCAGTATGTTGATAGCCTCGTCCAACTCTGTGAAGAATGACTTATATACATCCTCCTGAGAATCGTAAGCCACATAAGTAGAGCCCGAACCGAACTGGGAGTAAGGGATTGGCCCATACATATCTGTCAGACGGCTCATGCCGAGCACCTTTACCAATGTAGCCAGTGCAAGGGCATTCCTGTCGCCACCTTCCTTTTCGCTTTCCTTCTTAATGGTATTCCAGTTCTGCATTACATCCTGGTAAGCAAAATTATATGCCTCATCCACCCATCCGTCAGGCAATATATAGTGAGAATAATGAGTAGCACCCACGCCGTAAGCAGGTTTCAGGTTGGCAAAGTAACCACCAAACTGGCCGCCAGGCAGGATGTCTACAATCTGGAACGAACCACCGCGATTGTTACCTACAGGCATCACACCATATTCCATGGTTGAGAATGGAGAGCCTACAGCCTGGTTGTCTACCTGGCGCTGAGCCTCTGTAGCGCCTGCTGGATCGAGGTTCCATTTGTCGAAATTGCCAGTACATGCCGTGAAGCCCATTGTGAGAGCCACGGCAGTGATACCGCTGAATATATTTCTTAATTTATATGATTTCATATCGCTTTATCTAATTAGAAGTCAACTTTTACTGAGAAACCGAGGTTGCGGAGACTTGGCTGCATGAAGTAGTCGATACCGGAATAGAAGGTGCCTGTACTTGCAGACAACTCGGGATCGAAAGGAGCCTTGTTGTAGAACATAATCAAGTTACGGCCTACGAGAGATACATTCAAGCCCTGAATCCAGTTTACATACTTGTGGATTGGAACATCGTAACCGAGTGAAAGCTCAGCCAAACGAACATTGGTTGCCTTGTATACATACCAAGAACCTACAGAAGGTCCTACGGTCTGATAGAAGTTCTGAGCCGGGATGCGGGCACCGTTCACGAGCGCACCGCCCAGATCACGGGCATCAGCAGTAGCCTTTGACACGCCGTAAGCATCCATGTACCCTTGGGTAAGGCTGACAACGCGGCCGCCGAAGCGACCTGTCAGCAATATGCCGACGTTCACCCCTTTATAGCTGAAGTTGTTGCGCCAGGAAAGGTTGTACTTGGCAGCTGTATTGCCTGCATACTCATAGTGGCCCGCGTCAATACCGGCAATCTGGCGCGAGGTGTAGTCCACCTTGATGAATCCGTGCTCATCCGTCTGCAAGGTAGTAACATAGAGGTCGCCGATGGAGCCGCCCTCTGTGAGGCGTACCTTGACAGATCCAAGGTTCAATACATCCAGAGCATCGAGTGATACAGTCTGTCCATTCAGAGTGGTAGGCCGCAGCAGCTGCTTGATCTTGTTGCGGTTCAGGGTATAGTTAATTGTGGAAGACCACTTTACTGGACCGAGCGGCTGATTCAATGTCAGGCTTGCCTCAATACCCTTGTTTTCCACGAGGCCGCCGTTGATAGCCACCGAGGTGTAACCAGAAGCAGCTGACAGAGAGGGAGTGAAGTACTGGTTGGTGGTGTTGGTCTTATACACACTTACATTCAGATTCAGTTTGTTACCCCAGAAGTGGGTCTCCAAACCAGCCTCCCATGACTTGGTACGCTCAGGCTCCAACTCTGGATTGGCCATCTGTGAAGAAGTAGCGATAGACCCGTTCTTGTATTCGTATGTTCCACCTGGGGCAAAAGCCACAGGAGCATGTCCCACCTCAGAGTAAGAACCCCGGAGCTTAATGAATGAGACAGCCGTGCTCTTCAATTGTGGGAACATATCTGTGAGGATGAAGCTCAGGCCTATTGAAGGATAGAAGAACCCTTTGTTTTTGAAACGGGTGTTACCCAGATAGGAGTCCCAGTCGTTACGGGCAGTAGCATCCAGATAAATCATGCTCTTCCAACCCACCTGGGCAGTAGCGAAGATGCTCTGTACCTGATGATGCTGGTTGGGAATCTGGTTGAACCAGTCATCGGTGATGCCCTTGCGGTTCACATTGTTCAGTACAAATCCGTGTGCATAATCCGTGTTGGCATTGGAAGCCATGGTGTTCAACTGTCCTCCTACATAGGTATAGTTGTAGTTCACATCTTTGATGGAAGTACCCAGGTTAGCGTTTACAGAGAAGTCGCCGAAGTATTTGTCCATATTCAGGATGGCGTCGGCATAGAGCTGCCGGGTGTCTTCTTGACCGATATAGTATGCGCCATACTGGCCAGCGAAGAATGTATCGCCACCTGCGCTGTATTTCTTCTCTGCCGTGGCGTTGGTCTTATCCATCATTGCACGGGCAGCAAGGCTGAAACCCTTGGCAAACTTGTAAGTCAGGCCTGCAGAGAGGATGAACCGATCCTTATGGTTGATGAAGTCGTCGCGATTGACGATCCAGTAGGGATTTTGCATGGCCAGTCCTTGGTTGCCGTAAGGCCAGTACATGGTCTTGAAACCACGGCTCTGGTTGAACTGCTCATAGGCATAGAACTTTCGGATATCCTCACCGGCCGGGAAGAGATATACAGGAACCACCGGGTTGAAGTACTGCCCGGAAGAGATCATGTTCTGCTCGCGCACATTACTATACATGGCACTCAAGTCCAAGTGCATCTTGTCGTTCAGGAAGTCTGTAGAGTTGCGGATAGCGAGGTTGTAGCGCTTCACGCCGTTGTGCTCCACGATGCCCTGTGCGTCGTTGTAAGCAGCAGACACGAAAGTCTGGTTTCTTTCAGATCCTACGGAGAAAGTCAGGGAGTTGGACTCATTCAGGCCTGTACGGAAGAAATCCATCGGGTCATAGCTGCTTGCTTCAGCAAGCTTGGCACCCCAGCTGAACATGCTTCCTGTGGTAGAAGTGCCATAGGTGTTCTGGAACTCAGGATACTGGAACGGTGTATAGAAAGAGGTGTTGTTAGAGTAGGTCAGGCGGGGCTTGCCCACAAGACCTTTCTTGGTGGTAATCATGATGACACCGTTGGCGGCGTCCATACCGTAGAGGGCAGATGCGGCAGCACCTGACAATACGGAGATGCTCTCTATGTCGTCGGCATTAATCATGGATGCGCCGTCGCCAGATTGCCCCATGCCAGAGAAGTAGTCAGTGGGCTGGGCTGCGGAAAGCGAGGGCAATGGAATTCCGTCGATTACATAGAGGGCGTTGTTGTCGTGGCTCAGAGACTTGGCACCGCGCATCACAACCTTGACGCCACCGCCGACACCGGCAGAACTTGAGTTGATTTCAACACCGGCAACCTTGCCTGCGAGTGAATTCATGAAGTTCGCGTCTTTCACGGTCGTAACATCCGAGCTGTTGAGTTGCTGTACATTGTAAGAAAGGGCTTTTGCTTCTTTCTTAATACCGAGGGCTGTAACCACCACTTCATTCAGGACTTCTTCGTCCTGGGAGAGTTGTACCTTGAGGCCTGTCCCTGTCGCAGCCACCTCTTTTGAAGAATAACCGACATAAGACACAACGAGTGTGCTTCCTGCCGGAACCCTGAAAGAGAAGTTACCGTCGATGTCGGTAACTGTTGCTAAACTAGTACCCTTGACAGTTACGGTCGCGCCAATTACAGGTTCGCCTGTCTCGTCAAGAACCGTACCGCTAACCTGCTTGTCGTTCGCTTGCTGCGTCGACTTGACGGTAGAAGCTGATGTCGTGTTATCAGCACCTACAGTCGAAGTAGCGACACACAATACCACGGAAAAGCACAGTTTTAGCAAACTGATTTGCTTTTTGTTCATAGAGTTTGTACTTTATTATAAGTTAGACATTGATAAAAATGATATTCACTTTTGTTCGAGTTAGCTTGGAGGCTATCAGTTTCCCGTTGGAAGGAGATAGATGGCCTGTTAATCCGCTTTATTTTTGCACTTTCAATATAATCGGCGACAAAATTACTAATAAATTTCAAGCTATGCAAAGATTTCTAAGAAATAGATGGAGTCAAACCGAGAATTTGCTGTGGAAATCCCTGACGGCTCCGTTTCCGTTTGGCATAACTAATATTCTTGCCTGTTGAGTGCCGGTTGTTTTGAAACTCCTTCATACCTATAATCGTCGGAGATGTAACGAGCTGGTTTCCAGTCAACAGCATCCTTGAAAGTAAAAGACGGCAAAAAGGCGTGCTTTTAACGGCTTCCGACCTTGCTTCTAACGGCCTTTTACCATGTAAAATGCCGCCTTTTGCAAAGTAGCTTCCCGTAAGGGATAACCAGGGTGTATTCATACATTCTGCAAGATGGGTAGACTTAAGTGAGAATCCGGAATAGGATACTATGTCTCAGGACTCTCACTTTCGTTTCATTTGTTATTGTATGGCGATGTTGAACCCGCTCAAAGAGCAGTAACTCTTTCCCCAGCTGTAGTTTAGGTACTGCCAGTAATAAGAATCCTGGTCGAGGTCGATGCTGATTCTTACATAGCGTGCCTGCATGGCAGCATAGAGCACATACCACTCGGAAGTGCTCCATCCTTCCTGGATGGAGAATGTCTTATGGTCGGCGGTATACCCCAGAGTTGTCCACGACGCGTTGTCGGTACTGATTTCAACATTGGCCCCCTTCATCAATTCGCTTGATGTGAGGAATCCCGTTATGTTCTGTGTCTTGCCGAGGTCGATGACGCACTGTGCGGTTTCGGCCTTCTCCTTGAATGCAAAGTAACGGCTCCAGCTGCTGGCTTCAAAGAGATTCGTGAATGTACTCTCGTCGAAGTTCTTGGACGAGACCAGTTTCCACTCATTCCGGGCCAACGACAGGTCATAGGCAGATCCCAGCAGAGCGGTTGCGTCGTCGTTGATGCTGCTCTCGGAATAGCGCAGGTGCACATATACGACCGCCGCGTCAGAGCTGGGCTGCATGCCGCCGCCAGCCGACTTGATGACTATCGGGGCCAGATAGCCATTGGCGTCATTCAGCCGGGCGGCCTCGGTCTTGCTGATCGTTACGCTGATGGTATCGGCAGATGCCATTTCCCCGCTCTTGATCGTTGCGGTAGTGGAACTCAATTCGAGGGCACCTTCCGGCATTGGCAGATAGGTTGTGCCATTAGACTTGTTGTAGCTGTCTACCAGACTATTGTCGAAGCCAAGCGTAATTTTGGTATCTGAAGTCGCTGCTGCCGTTGATTTGACGATAATTTGATGGGTCAGGCTCGTTACGATTCCTACGGGGGTGCTGACAACCATGCCGTCGGTAGTAGACCTTGCCTTTGCAAAATAGGCACGCGTATATGAGTAGCCGTCTACATCGTAATCGTCATCGCTGCTACAGCTGGCCAGGAAGGCTGTTCCGAAGAGCAGCGCTCCTCCAAGCAATAATATATTCTTTAGTTTCATCTTATTCAAAATTTATGGTTTTGCGGTTTTTGCATCAGAACGGGCATTTCTGATTGTCAAGCCAGTAAATATTGCCCTGTGGGTGGGCGTTATGGCCATGGCCGGTTTCGTCGAGTACACTGCCGTCGTCTTGGAGCTGCCCGTTGAAGCGCCAGTAGGCAAGCAATCCTTCCGTTGTGGGGTCTACATAGCACATGCCCTCCTCGAGTTGAGACTGCGAACGGGCTACATTCCAGAGGCGTACTTCGCTCAGGCAGCCCTTAAAGGTCCAGTGGTTGCCGTAGCTGCGCCCGATGGCGAAGGTGTCGTCCCATCCATGGCCGCCATATGACATTGCCAGGTTGATCTGACCTCCTGTTGTGCTTTTCTCTATCTCGAGATTTCCGTTCAGATAGAATCTCACGGTGGAACCGTCGTAGACAACGGCCACATGATACCAGTTGTCGTTCTCGAATGTCTCTTCGAATGTCGACTCATAATGTGGCTTGTTGTCGGGATGATAATTGGTGCCGATAGACACCTTGGCAAAGTTCAACTTGTTAGAGGGGATGTTAGAGCCGTCGCCGAATCTGAGCAAGAGGCTTTCGTGGCTGCCCATGATTGGATTGATGAGGCTTTCGGCGATTTGGGAAGAAAGGGCAGAAGGGCGCACCTTGCACTCCAGTGTCATCTGGTTCATGGCATATACCGGACTTTCAGTGGCGTTTGTACCCGCGAAGGTGGGGATTTCAAAAGAGGCTCCACCTTTCATTTGTACTACCTTGGAAGTGATTACCTTCGTGAACATGATGTAGGCTGTGCGTGAAGACTCGAGAATTCCAAGTCCGCCATTCACACCCTTGATGGTTACGGGCAGGCAATAGGCTACTCCGTCTTTGAGCTTGCTGCCGTCGGCAGTAATCTCTAACGCTGATGAGACTGATTTCTCCGGAGAGATGGTAACGGTAGAGCCATTGACGGAATAGGCATCTGGAGCGGGCAGCTGATAGTTGCGCCCCATGCTCTCGTTATAGGCACCGAGCAATTCTGGCGCCGGGGCTATTTCTATCTGCACGGGTTCTGTGGCCTTTGCGCTTGAAGAAACGGTGATGCCCACGCTGGAGGTGCCGTCAACGGCAAAGCGTACTGTATTTGCGCCCAGTGTCCCTGTAATGAAGACGGAGTCTCCGAAGTCAGGTGCTTCCTTGCAGCCTGAAAGGACAAGGACAAGAACCAATGATAAAAACAAGTATCTTTTCATTTTATGATTTCCTTTCTTTTGTTAATGAACTGCGGGGTTCTGGATTTGAATACACTCGCGGAAGCGTTTGTAGGGCTCAGGGTTGTATTCGTGGATGAAGTAGTCGCGTTGGCCATAGAAAGCACCGAAGCCTCCCTTGTGGCCGGTGGAAGGTTCCCACTTTGCCTGGTTATACAGCTGGGTGCCGTCCGTATTCCAGTTGTCTCCCCAGTTCACGCAGAACACTTGTTTCTCGACAGGACAGCTGGAACGGGCGTAGGGCGTGCCGCCGCCATAGTTCTGAATAAGCCAATAGTCACAGTATTCCTGCACGGCTTCTTCGAAGTTCCCGTCCACGCAGAGCAGCTTGTCAACATCATTGTGTTCTGTGCCAAACCGCGTCTGGATAAGTTTCAGGCGCTCTTCTTTGGTCTGATAGGGGTTCGGCCCCATATACTCACCCAATTTCTTGATGAAGCGTTGCATATTGGCTCCCGTCAGCATGTCGCCTTCTGGTTCATAGTCTGCATCGAAGCCGTCGAGATCGTTTTCGAAAATCTGGTCTACATAGTAGAGGGCATACATGTCGATGGCTTTATTTATCAGTGTATCACGCATGGGGTCGCCGGGCTCGTGTTCGTAAGCTTCGTTCAATACTTGTTTGAAGTCATGAATGTCATCCTCTGCGCCGAGACGGACAATGGCCACATAGAGCATCTTGGTGCCTTTTACCTTCTGGGTGAAGCGCAGGTCTTCCCAGAGCTGGGTATTTTCTTTAGGCGGAATACCCCCGCCCCAAATAGAACAGATATCCAGACTGTCAGGCAGTCCGTTGAACCGTACGGCCATCGAGTTCTGTGCACTCCACTGGGCGAACCACATGAAAGAAATGGCATGGTCGCTCTTCTTGAAGTCGCGCAGGTTTTGGTAATAGAGGTCGCTGAAAGTCTTCGGATTCTGGATGGAATCAGTTTCCTGGTCGGTATTGCAGGCGGTCATGAAGGCTCCTGACAGGACAAAAGCCAATAGATATTTAATTGCTTTCATTTTATGCTGTATATTTTTAGTTGTTGCGAATCTATCTCTTGACATCCCACCAGAGCCGGGCGCCAGCAGTATCGCCGCCTCTAAGCAGACTGGCTGCGGCGTTGGTGTTCTCGCTGTTGTTGGAGTATTCTGTAGTAGGGAATTTCAGTCGGCTAATCATCTCATTGCTTGAAACCTCCGACTGATAGTTATAAGACGCGATGCGAACCCATCCGGGATAACCGCTACGCCGCATTTCGCTCCAAGCCTCCTGCCCGTCAGGGTAGAGGGCTATCCATTTCTGAATCATGATACGCTCAAGATTTGTATCCATACTTGCATTGGTATCCCAGGCAACAGGCAGCATGGAAAGCATGCCGCTTACATCCGTAGAACGGTTGTTGGTCGGGTCTACATAATTGCTCTTGGGCAGGCTTTCTGTATTGTTAATATATGAATCTGCGCCAGAGACATTTGCAGAAGCAAAGGAAGTGCGGATGCCCGCCTCATAGTAGTTTTGTGCTGTTTCCGCACCGAGATCCCAGCGCAGTTTTGCCTCTGCCAAGAGGAAATAGGCTTCTGCGGCATGCATCCAGTTCATGTCTGAACTTTGGGAGAAGTTCGGTCGGGAGGTTACATCCTTGTAACTGTCCTTATTCGGCCGGGCCATACCGTTCCTTGCGCCGCGGTAGTCGCCGTTTTTGGCAGTAGGCTGAAAATAAGTGGAGATACGCGGGTCGTTATAGCCGTTCAGGTAGCAGTCCATGGTAGCGCTCATGTGCTCGTCGTCCCAGCTTGTGCCGATTTCCCAAAGAGGATGCCGGAAGGTGAGCGATGTGCTTTGGTGAAGGATGGCGTCGTCTGTAGCGGCTGCCATCAGGCCGTAGTCGTTGCCGATGGCAGCAGAGGCCTCGGTCTTAGCCTTGTTCTCGTCCACATTTGAAATGCGCATGGCAAGGCGCAACCGGAGTGTGTTGGCAAACTTAATCCACTTGGGAACATTACCGGAATACACATTGTCGAAGTCGGCGAGATAAGCGCTGGAGTTGGTATTGGCATATTCACTCAAGACATTGATGGCCTCGCCAAGTTCTTCGAAAAACTTATAGTAGACATCTTTCTGGTTGTCATAAGGAATCTTAACCGCAGTACCGAACTTGCTGTATGGAATAGGGCCATACATATCGGTGATGCGGTGCATGCCGAAAACCTTGACGATTGTTGCCATGGCACGGGCGGGAGATGTAGCATCTGTAGCATCATAGATGGATTTCCACGGTTGCATGATTTTCTCGTACGCATCGTTGAACGGTGCATTATACCATCCTTGGTAGAGGGCATAATGGTCATTGTTATAAGTAGTATAGCCCCAAGTGGTAATCGTAGCAAAATAACTGGCGAAGAGATCGCCTTCTAAAGCTTCTGTGATTTGGTATTCACCGCCCATGTCTTTGCCGACGATGAACACGCCTCTTTCCATCTGAGCGAAGTAGGCACCCGTGTTCAGGTTGTCTTGCTTCATTTCGTCTTCGGTTGCCTCATCTGGGTTTATGTTCCACTTCTCAAAGTTACTTGTACAAGAGCCTAACAGGCTTACCGTCAGCAGGCCGATTAAAATCATTATGTATTTTGAAATCTTTTCCATTTCTCTTCAGTCATTAGAAATTTACTCTTGCGGAAAAACCAATGTTGCGCATGCTTGGCAGCATGAAGTAGTCCATGCCAGCAAAACCAGTTGCCGTACTTGCCGTAAGTTCCGGATCGAAAGGAGCCTTGCAGTAGAACATCAGTAGATTGCGGCCGGTGAAGGCAACATGCAATCCTTTGACCCAAGGCACTACTTTTGTAATAGGTATATCATAGCCAAGGGAGAGTTCGGCGAGCCGCACATTAGTGGCACTATACACATACATAGAGCCGGCACCCGTACCTACCGTCTGATAATATTTCTGAACAGCCGGAACACGAGCACCATTTATCAAGACTCCACCGGCTTCGCGGTCATCGGCAGTACGACCGGAAACCCCGTAGGCATCCATCAGGCCCTGCGTGAGGGATACGACCTTTCCGCCTACACGGGCATTAATGAGAAAACCGAGGGTAAGTCCCTTCCAGTTAAAACTGTTGCGCCAGCCCATATTGTAGAGTGGCTGGGAGTTTCCGGCATAGATATAACCGTCGCCATAAAGTCCGGCATTCTTGTCTACCATGACTTCATTGGTCTGATAGTCAACATAGATAAAGCCTTTGGCATCGGTCTTGAGGGCCGTTACATAGAGATCACCCATGGAGCCGCCTTCCGTAATCATGGTCTTTACATTGCCCAGGCTTACGAGGTCAAGGTGGTCTTGCGAAATGGTCAGGCCGTTAGGCAATGTGGTCGGAGCAAGGAGCTTGGCCACTTTATTGCGGTTAAGCGAATAGGTGAATGTGCTATTCCAGTCTACTGGTCCGAGAGACTGGTTCAGATTCAGGCTGACTTCAATACCCTTGTTGTCTATCTGACCACCATTGATATAGATAGAGCTATAGCCTGATGAGCTTGGCAATGTAGGATTGAAGAGCTGGTTATAAGTAGAAGTCTTATAGAGAGATACATTCAAGTTCAGTTTGTTTCCCCAGAAATGGGATTCCAGACCAACTTCCCATGCCTTCGTGCGCTCTGGCTTTATATCGTTGTTGGGATATGTCGTAGAGGTTTGTGGCGTGCCAGATTCCAAGGGATAAGTCTGGTAGGGTACATAGCGACGGGGCGCATTACCGACCTCGCTGTAAGACCCGCGAAGCTTCAGGAACGAAAGTACATTGCTTTTTAGGGCAGGAAACAAATCTGTCATGATGGCGGTGAGTCCTACAGAGGGGTAGGCCACGGCCTCGGAATCTGTGCCAGCTAGTGCAGATGCCCAGTCGATGCGTCCTGTTACATCCAGATAAAGTTTACTCTGCCAGCCTATTTGGGCGGTGGCGAAGAGCGACTGGATCTGGTCGTGGTATCGATTCTCGTCTGGTTTCAGGCTCGGCACATTCAAGTTGTCGTAGGAGAACTTGTTGGCCACGGAGTTTAAGTTGCCTCCGAGGGAGAAGTATTTGTAATTGACATCCTGAATGCTTGCACCGGCAGCGGCAGTAAGGGAGAAGTCGCCGAAGTACTTGTCAATGTTCAGCATGACATCGCCGTAGAGCTGGCGGGTCGTTTCGTCGTTCTTTTCGTAGAATCCATACTTCTCTGCGAAGACACCGTCGGTAGAGGCACTATACATTTTCTCGTAGAGACCGGAGGTATAGTCCATCTTTGCACGGGCACCGATGTTGATGCCCTTGGCAATATCATATGTGAGGCCACCACTAATCATGAAGCGATTCTTGTGATTGGTCAGGTTGTCGCGGTTTGTAATCCAATAGGGATTCTGCATGCCGAGGGCCTGGTTCCCCCAGGGCCAGTACTGTGTCTTGAAGCCGCGGCTTTCGTCATACATCTCATAAAGCTGGTAGGTCTCGAGGCTGTAGCTTGGGGAAAGCAGGTAGACGGGAACTATCGGATTCATATACTGCCCTTCTGATACCATGTTGTTTTCCTTTATATTCATATACATTGCGCTCAGGTCCAGGTGCAGTTTGCCGTTGAACATGCTTGCATTGTTACGAATGGCGAAGTTATAACGGGCGAGAGTGTTGTTAAGGACGATTCCTTCTGCATTCGTAGAGCCCAGCGAGATGAAGGTCTGGTTTTTATCCGTACCGGTAGAAAGGGTTACGGAGTTGCCTACATTGTAGCCTGTCTTATAGAAGTCGAGTGGATCATAGCTGCTTTTCTTGGTCAGTTTGGATCCCCAACTCTGGAATTCTCCCAGGGCTGCCCCGTATGTATTCTGGAACTCTGGAGTGATGAATGGCTCAAAGAAGCTTGTGTTGTTGGCATAGGTAATATTGGTGCGACCTTCCTCGCCACGCCTCGTTTTGATCATGATGACGCCGTTTTGGGCCTCGCTGCCATAGAGGGCGGAGGCTGCGGCGCCGGAAAGTACCGACATGCTCTCGATATCCTCGGGATTAATCATGGATATGCCGTCGCCAGATTGTCCCTGCCCTGAAAAGTAGTCAGAAGGTTGTGTGGTCTGGAGTGAAGGCATCGGAATGCCGTCGATGACATAGAGGGCATTGTTATTATTGCTGATAGACTTGGCTCCTCGCATGACGACCTTGACACCTCCGCCGATACCAGAAGATGAAGAGTTTATTTGCACGCCGGCTACCTTGCCCGCCAGCGAGTTCATCAGGTTGGCGTCCTTTACGCCCGTGATTTCACCCCCGTCAATCTGTTGTACATTATACGATAGCGCCTTGGCCTCTTTCTGGATGCCGAGAGCGGTAACGACGACTTCGTTGAGCAGTTTTTCGTCCTGAGACATGCTGACTACGACACCATTCTGGGCACTTACCACCTTTGCCGTGTAGCCTATATAGGAAATCTCAAGCTTGCTGCCTTCCGGGGCGGGGATGGTGAAGTTACCATCAAGATTGGTAACCGTTGCCTCATTAGAGTCCTTTACCCTGACAGTAGCACCTATTACCGGCTCCCCTGCCTCGTCGAGAACCTGACCTTTTATGACCCTTTTAGCCCCGGCCGTATTCTGTTGTTGTAAAATGGGCTTCGTGCCGACCTTGTGTATGATAATCATCCTGTTGTCAATCTCATAGCTGAGATTGCTTCCCAAGACCTGATCCAATACTTCGCGGACAGGGGTTGAGCGGAAGGTCGCGGTAACTTTCCGATTCGCATTGACTTCATCCACTTTGTAGATGACAGACATCTTAGTTTGTCGTTCCACCTCTTTCAGGACATTCTTCAGACTCTCATTCTGAAACTGCTTGGTAACAGTCTGAGCGTTCACATCGAATGATCCGAAAGATAGCACCACGAAAAGAAAGACTCTTAGCAATTTGCTTTGCTTTGCTTTCATTGTGTTTTACTGTTTGTTAAAGTTAGACTTTTTATGATTAGTAGTTCTTTTTGTTATTGGGGCAGGTGCCTGGTTCTACTGTCCATACCAGTCATGGACGAGGGTTGGCAGGTTATTCTGCCATGTAGATGTCCTTGCCATTGCGCGTAACCTTCATGTCGGTGATGCGTTGGAGGGCGACGAGTACTTCGTCAATGGTTTCCTTATTGCGTAGGGATATGGAGAGCTTGGTAGTCTTCAAATCATTGGATAGAATATGGATTCTGACGGCATATTGTCTTGACAGAATCTTGGTGAATTCTTCGAGAGTGATTTCATCGAAGTCGGTCATGTTCCTGATCCATGCGTGTGAGTCATTGCTGAAGTTGGTCTTGATAAGAGCACCGGTAGAGGTATTAAGGGTAACCATCTCTCCCGGCTGCATCATGAGCCGGTCGTTGCCGGCGTCAATCAGCACGGAACCTTCCAACAGGGAAGTCCTGATGAACGGGTCGTCCTTGTAGGCCGAAACATCGAAGTGGGTGCCTTTTACCACTACATCATATCCACGGGTCTTCACCACGAATCGGGAACCACTTTCTTTCTTCGCAACTTCAAAATATCCTTCGCCTTCAAGTTTCACTTCGCGATTATTGTTGTCGAACTGCGAGGTGTATTTGAGGGTGGAGCCGGCGTTTAGCCATACTTTCGACCCGTCGGGCAGGGTAAGTTCGCTCTTGCTGCCCATTGGGGTCGTGAGGGCAAACTCATGGCCAGGCAAGTTGTCGATGAGCTGCCAGGTAGAAAAGGCGGTAATCATGACCAAGGCTACTACTGCCGCCGCAATGGCAATGCGGTGCCGCAAGGTCAAAACCACAACAGACTTGGCCTTTGCTTCAATGGTGTTTGAAGCAAAGTGTAGCCAAGCCCGTTCGGTTTCTGCATGAGCAGTTTGTTGCTCTTTCCACTCTGTTTCCCAACGATGGAAAAGAGCGCGCTGGTCATCACCTTGTTCTATAAATTCGAATAGGGCATTCTCTTCGTCTCGGGTTATCTTACCTTCAAAATAACGGGTGGCCAGCTGTTTCGCATTCTTAAGCATATATTATATCTCTATCAAACTATTGATAAACCAACTTAAACTATTGATAAAACAACTGAAAAAAGATATACCCACCTCTTCTTAGTGTGTTTTCTTCATTATTTGGTGAAAAAAACAAAGATGCTGAAAGCGGAAAAGCATGGTGAAAAGAGAAAAATTATGTGGAAAACAAAACGAATTTGCAGATTAATTCCTACCTTTGTAGAGATTTCTTTAGGGTAGGCGTGGAATCTTTTGCGAAAAGGCAGGAGCTGTCCGGAACCTCTTAAAAGTAGATATTTATGAAAGTAAAAGGAATAACCCAGATTGTTTTATGGCTCGCATGCTCTGCGTTGTTATTTTCATCATGCATCAAGAACGAGGCTGAAAATGCTGAGGCTGATATCTTGACATGTGTCGTAAGCGGAGACCTGCTCATCCGAGAGCCTGTTA
Organism: Prevotella sp. KH2C16; assembly: GCF_900113305.1. Lineage (GTDB taxonomy): Bacteria > Bacteroidota > Bacteroidia > Bacteroidales > Bacteroidaceae > Prevotella. The sequence goes on from NZ_FOOW01000004.1 coordinate 24,181, forward strand.
TCACAAACACAGAAGTAAAATTGTATGTCAATGGATGGGAAGACCTGACGAGCGTAGCGCCAACTTTCACGCTGACCGAGGGAGCTCGGATAGAGCCGGCCAATGGCACGCCGAGAGACTTTACTACACCGCAGACCTACACGGTTACCTCTCAGGACGGCCAGTGGAAGAAGACCTACACGGTCTCGTTCATCTCGGAAGACCTGGCCACGGAATATCATTTCGAGAACATCAAGTTCTATGAATACGCAGATGGAGACGATCCGTCAGTAGAGCCTCGGAGGTTCTTTCATATCTTTTACGACCAGACCTTGGAAGGAAAAGAGATGACTTGGGGAAGCGGAAATGCTGGATTCATGATTACTAACAGCACCGCGCCTGCCACTGATTATCCTACCAGTCAGGCAGAAGATGGATACGAGGGCAAGTGCGCCAAGCTCGTTACACGCTCCACGGGCAGTTTCGGAATCTTGATGAGGGCTCCCTTGGCCGCAGGAAATCTCTTTATCGGCGACTTTCAGATTAACCTAACCGACATGGCCAAGTCCACTCACTTTGGAGCACCATTCCGGAAGGTACCGCAGGCCATCGACGGCTATTATAAATATAAGGCTGGTGAGAAGTATATAAATAAGAATAACGCGGAGGTACCCGGCAAGAAGGATATCTTCGATATTTACGCCGTGATGTATGAGGTTACCGATGATGTGCCTTATCTTGACGGAACCAACATCAAGACTCACGAAAACATCATAATGATGGCTCAGGTGGAGGACCGTAGGGAGACGGATGACTGGACTCATTTCTTCGCGAAGTTTAAGTTGCAGGATGGCAAGGTGATTGATGAAGATAAACTGCGCAACGGCAAATACAACCTCGCCATCGTTATGTCGTCAAGTGCCGAGGGGGCTTATTTTAATGGGGCTGTAGGCAGCACGCTGTATGTTGATGAAGTAAATCTGTATTATGAATAGAATCATGTTGATGAAGATATGTTCCAAGAGCCTTGTGGCAATGGCTCTGAGTATGTTGCCGGCTATGGCTATGGCTCAGCAGGATAGAACCCAGACCCTGCGTGAGTCGGAAGAGAAAGGCTGGGAGTATGAGGTGAAGGCTGGCGTGAATCTGGGTGGAGCCTCGCCGCTGCCGCTGCCTGAAGAGATTCGTGAGATTACCAGCTACAGCCCGAGGCTGAACGGAGTGATAGAAGCTGCCGTTACCAAATGGCTCGGGCACGACAGGGTCTGGGGACTTTCCACGGGTCTGCGCATCGAGGAGAAGGGCATGATCACGGGGGCAAGGGTCAAGAACTATAGTACGGAGATACTGAACGACGGCAGCAGGGTAGCCGGTCGTTGGACGGGACATGTGAAGACGGATTATAACAGCACATTCCTTACCCTGCCCGTAATGGGGAATTATAAATTCAATGACTGCTGGAAGGTGCGGGCAGGCATGTATTTCTCCTATCGCATAGACGGCGAGTTCTCAGGAGTTGTAAGCGACGGCTACCTTCGCGAGGGAAATCCCACGGGCGAAAAGGCAGAGTTTGCCGACGGAAAGACGGCTACTTACGATTTCAGTTCCGATCTCTGTCGCCTGCAATACGGCGCACAGGTGGGGGCTACATGGAGAGCCTTCAGCCATTTCACGGTCAATGCCGACCTTACCTGGGCCTTCAGCGACATTTTCAAGAGCAGTTTCAAGACCGTTACCTTCAATATGTATTCCATTTATCTTAACCTGGGTTTCGGATACAAGTTTTAAATAGTTGAGGAAAATCGGGCGAGGGGCAGGCTGACGATCGGCAAGAGGCTCGTGTCTCGCTGCTTCCCAGCACCCGGAAGAGGTAACGGAAGCAAGGGATCATACGGCTCTTGCCGCCGGAAACGATTCTTTTTTCCCGTTTTTTCTTGCTTGGCTGTCAAAGTTTGTCTATCTTTGCAGCCATAAGAATCTCAGCTTCCAATGCGCTATTATACTGACTCTCAGATTCTGATGGACGACATTCGCGGTGGCAGGAGTGAGGCTTTTGAATATCTCTTCAAGACCTACTATCCGCGACTGCGCAACTATGCGTCGCATTTCATAGCGGATATTGATGATGCCGAAGACATTCTCCAGGACTGCTTTACCCGTCTGTGGGAGCGGAGAGAGACACTCACCTATATCTCCCTGTCGGCCCTTCTCTTTACCATGGTGCGCAATGGATGCCTGAATTACCTGAAACACAAGTCGCTGGTGAATAACTACGAAGTGGATTTCCTGGCTCATATGAGCGGTAGTGAGCAGCTGTACAATTACGATTTCCTTGACAAGACCGACGCCCCTCTGCTCTATGAGGAGCTGCGCAGGCAGATAGAGAAGGTGATGGAGACGCTCCCGCCCCGTTCCCGCCAGATTTTCGAGATGAGTCGTTTCGAGGGATTGAAGAACCGCGAGATAGCCGCCGAGCTCGGCATCTCTGTCAAAGTGGTGGAGAAACACATCTCGAAAGCCCTCTCCGCATTCAAGACCCATTTCAAGAAAGGTGTTGCCACCGAGTCGCAGTATCTGCTCCTTGCATGGCTCTATACCATGATGTAGCCGCCTCTCCGCATGTCCGGTTGGCGTGTAACTTGCTTTTATGAAAAGAGAGGCTGGCTTTTAAGAAAACAGAAAGCAGCAAACAGAATGACGAAATCGGCGAAATCGTCCCACAAAATCGGCGAGATTATCGCGCAAAATCGGCGATTTTGCCAAACCATACGGGGCTTCCCGCAGTATGGGAAGGGCTCACTTGATAAATCAAGGGAGAAAACAAGCGGGGTTATACAGGCAAATCCCATCGGGGTTACACCCTTGACAAGGGCACCAGACACACCTAAATGATGTTCTGGAATGCACAACCCCATCGGGGTTACGCCATTGCCTGCAATACATTCCCTTTCCGTTGGTTTTCTACTGGCCCGTGAGAAGCGGCGGGCAACTCCCTTTCAAGTAGCATCCGGAATAAAACAGGGCTGCCTCCCCCGCGGGAGGCAGCCCTATATTGTATCGCATGCAAGTTTCTATAAAATGCCCTTGCGAAGCCATCACGACCGGCAAGGGCTGTGGTTAATTTACATACGAGAGAGAAATCTCGGTTATGAGACCCTTTACTTCAGCGTCAGGGTCTCCGTTGCATTTCCGAAGCTGCCTGCCGAAACCGTGAACTTGAAGACAAAGGTGAAGGTCTTGGTGGCCTCGTCGTAGGTGCTGCCCTGATCGGAGACGCTCACCATGCCATAGCGCGGATGCATATAGCCGGTCTCCATGGTCGTGGGATAGACCGTTGCCTTCGAGCCGTCATGGCTGAAAGCGAGACCGTAGCCCTTCTTCCAGTTGTTGGCGATGCGATAGCGATTACCCACCTCGGAATACTCTACATCCACCTCCCATGAAGCCGGGTTGAAAAACCCTGAGTTTGAGGTATAGGTACCCTTGCCGTAAGGCTTGTAGTCCAGGCCGGCAAAGTCCACCGACTGCGAGGTGCGCGTGCCGCCATTGGCAGCCACCACCGTCACGACATAGAGTCCGTGCAGGTCGGTGATGTAGAAATCCTTATAGCTGGAAGCAGCTACATCGAGCTTTTTTCCGTTCTGTACCACATACTCGGCATACTGTGCATCCGTCATCTGCCGCGCCTCCTTGGCCGTCTTGAGCTCTGCCAGATAGTAGGTCTCCTTGGCAGCGGCATTGGTGGCCACGCGCAGGTAACAGTCGTTGTCAGGGTTATATCCGGCGCCCGCCGCATACTGGTATACCGTTGCCACCGGCGTGGAATCGCCGCCCGGGGTGGTTCCCTCTTCCTCTCTGCATGCCGTAACAAGGAACAGCACGAGGAACGACAATGCCAAACTTTCTATTATTTTCTTCATATTCGTTTCTTTAATTTATATTCTACATTCTACCATGCATACTCCTGGGAGTCCTCCGTCGGCTGTATGGGGTTCGGATTATGAGTCATGCCGCCGTTATAGTCGGCCTCCGTACCTACGAATGCCCATACCATCCAGTTAGGCACTTCCCTCGTATTCCAGCGTGCGTTCTCGAGATGGTTGGTGCCTTTATAGCTGCGGATAATGCCCTTGTTCAGGCGCTTGATGTCGAAGGTAGCAAAGCCTTCGCCCCAAAGCTCCACACGGCGCTGCCACCACACCTCGTTCTGAAAGGCCGAGGTGGAGTTGTTATAGTAGGCTTCGTTGTGCTTGCCGTACTCGAACTGCGGGTCGCGGGTCTTGGCAAAGGCCTCAAGCAACTGCTTGCCGCGCGCCTCGTCCTGCATGCCGGCAGCCTCGGCCTCGATGAGCTTCATCTCCTCCACGCGCATCAGCGGCACGGAAACGCACCAGGCCTCGTACTTCACATCGGCCTTGCCTGCGGCGTTACGGAACTTCATGGAGTAACCGCCCAGACCATAGCCGGCATTCGTCACGCCGCCGGCGTAGATGCGAGTTGCATACTTTCTGTCTGTTTTCAGCTTTGCAACCATTTCTTTCTCTTTAGTTGATAAAGTTTCCGGATCTTTCTTCTCAAGTTTAGAAGCCTCAACAATATCATAAGAACCATCGTAACTTACAGCATAAGGAATGAGAGAGTCAACAGCTTGTGGCTGTTCCATCTCGTCGAGCTTGAAGTCCACCCAGCACATCCTGCGGAAGTCGGTCTTGGGAATAGAGCTATAGAGATGATGGTCGATGACATTCACTCCACCATAGTTGGCGGCGTAGCCACAATCGAATCCGTTTTCCGGAATCATGACCGAGCCCCACGAGTCGTCGCCGTCGTTGGAGATGATGCTGGGGTCGTCGTTCTTGAAGCGGGTGGCGAACATCCACGAGCTGTTGGGCGTATTGAAGCCGTTGTCGTGGCTCAGATACTCGTCCCGGCTCATCATCTGATAGCCCTGTTGGGCTTTCTTGGCATACTCTTCGGCCTTGGCCCAGTCGCCTTTCTCCAGATAGGTGCGTGCCTTGAGACCGTAGACCACGCTCACATCGGGCGTGTACTTGTCGGCACGCTGATAGCCGGCCAGGTATTTCTCGGCGCAGTCCAGATCCTTGAGGATGAACTCGAAGGCCTCTTCCCAGGTCATGCGCTCCTGATTGCGCGCCTGGTCGATGGTGCGCACCTCGTCGGCCTTGATCGTGGTGAGGGCGTTATGGTCCTCGATATAGGGCTTCGCGGCATACATACGGGCCAGATCCAAATAGAACATGGCACGCATGGCATAGGCGATGCCGGCTCCCTGTGCCTTGGAGGCCTCCGGCTCCGCATAGTTGACGGCGCCCGCGTTCTTGAGCACCACATTGCAATCGTTGATCCAGCCGTAGTAATAGGTCCAGGGCAACTGCGTCCTGGCGTAGCCCTCGGCCAGATACTGCACGCTGCTATACCAGGTAGAGTAATGGTTGTTTGAGCCTGCCGCCACAATATCCTGCCCTTCCACATCGCGGGTGAGGAACAAGGAGGTATAACCGTAGTCCCACACATTGTTGCTGGTGGAGGAGTAAAGCCTTTTTCCCGAGAGATTCCCCGTGAGGTTGGCCACAAGGTTCTCAAACGAACCCGGCGCTCTCGACACCTGATCCAGCGAGGGAGTGCCGTTCTGCGGAACCACCTCTTCTATACAGCCCGTGAGCATCAGTGCACTCAGAGCCGTCATGATGATTGCTGAAAATATCTTCTTCATATTCTATTCTTTTTGGTATGGTTAGAATGACAATTGAATACCTCCCATGATGGTGCGCACGGGAGCATAGGAGTTGATGCCCGACGACTGCGTGCCCTGGAAGCTGTAGCGCGGGTCGAGACCCTTGCGGGCTGACCAGAAACAGAGGTTCTCGCCCTGCACATAGACGCGCACCTTGCTCAACATGATCTTGCGGACAATCGAGGCCGGCAGCGTATAGCCCACCACGAACGACTGGAAGTTGAGATACTTCGCGCTCGTGAGGAATCGGGTAGACTGCGAGGTCGTGTTCTGATCGGTGTACATGAAGCGCGGAATGTTGCTCGAGGTATTGTCGGGCGTCCATGCCTTCAGCACATCCGTGGAATAGTTAAATCCGTTGGCTTTATCCGACACGGGCTGCATCAGCTGTGCATAACCGAAGTCGTAGATCCTTCCGCCTATCTGATAGTCGAAGGTGGCACTGGCGTCGAAGTCGTAGATGCGCAGCGTGGTCGACAGACCTCCGCTGGCAGCGGGCAGCATGCTGTGGGTGTAATAGCTGGCCTCGCTCCAGTTGGTGGTGGTGAAGGAGTGCTTGGTGGCCGCCTTGCTGCTGTTGGAAAGCTGGCCGGCCTGGAATTCCTTATAGATATCCTCGTCCACCCAGTAGAGCGGCTCGCCATGCTCGTTCACGCCCGCATAGTCGGGCAGCATGCCACTGTAAAGGGAACCTCCCTCGGTATACCACATCGACACATTGAAGCCGGCATTGACATCGGCCTGCGAGAAGCCGCCGTACTGCGCGATTTTGTCCGGAGCAAGCTTGAGAATCTTGGTCGAGTTATGCGAGATATTGCCCGTAATGCTCCAGGTGATGTCCTTGGTGCGGATGATGTCGGCATTGAGCGTCAGCTCCACGCCCTGGTTGCGAATGTCGCCCAAGTTGCCGTAATATCCGCGTATGCCCATACTCTCGGGGATGCTTAGCCAGAAGAGCATGTCGGTGGTCTTCTTATTGTAGAAGTTCACCTCACCGCTCAGGCGGTTCTTCAGGAAGGCGAATTCCAGACCGAGGTTGAAGTTGGTGGTGGTCTCCCAAGTGATGTCAGGATTGCCAATCTGGGCAAACGAAGGCAGCATGGCAAGATTGCCCTTCGACAGCGTGTAGCGCTCCAGGTAATAGAAGTCGGGGATGCCGTCGTTACCCTGCTGGCCGACGGACACCTTCAGCTTCAGGTTGTCCACCCAGTCGGCATTGAGCTGCTTGAAGAAATTCTCCTTGCTGATAATCCAGGCACCGCCCAGGCTCCAGAAGTCGCCCCAGCGATGGTCCTTGGCAAAGCGGCTGGAGGCGTCGCGGCGATAGGAAGCCTGCGCGAAGTAGCGCTGTGCATAGTTGTAGAGCGCATTGCCGAAGTATCCCTCCACATTATAGGTGGTGTTGTAGGAGTAACTGTTGTAGCGGTCGGAGAATGCGTTGATTTCCTTTATCTCCGGAGAGAAGCCCCCACGGGCCAGGGCCTCCAGATAATTCACGCGCTGCTTGTACCACTCGTGGCCCAGCATCACCTGCACATCGTGGTCGCCGAACTGCTTGTGGAAGTTCAGGGTCTGCACATAGTTCTGACGGAACGAGGTGTTGTTATACTTGTCGATGGTTCCGTTCTCAGCGACGGCGCTGCCGATGTAGGGATTCTCATAGTGAGAATAGCGCGAGAGGCCGAGGTTGAAGGAGTTCGTGGAATTGAACTTCAGCCACGGGGTGAAGGTGAGGTCGAAGCTGAACTGCCCCTGTATCTGGTCGCCTCCGTTGGTTACCTCGTTGTAGCGGTTGGAGCCGATCGGGTTGCCCGTATTCATAAACGCGCGGCTGCCCTGGCCGGGGTATCCCGTCGCCGGAACGCCGAAGTCGTACTGCTCATGCCCGTACTGATCGGTGCGGATGACGGGTTTGCCATTAGCATCCAGCACGCGCACATAGAGCGGATAGATGGGAGCGATGTACTGGGTGAAGTATCCCATGTTGGCAGCATTGAGCGTCGTGTTGCTCAAGTTCGGGTTCGACTCCATCATCGAGCGCACATAGCCCACATTGGAATAGAGGTGGAGCCAGTCTGTGGCCTCGTAGTCGGCCTTCAGGCGGGCGGTGAAACGCTCGAATCCTGAGTTTTCCAGAACACCTTTCTCCTTCAGGTAGCCCACGCTGGCGTAGTAGCTTATCTTGGTGTTGCCGCCGCTGATGTTCAGGTTATACTCCTGACGGGTGCCGTGGCGATAGGCCGCGTCCTTCCAGTTGTCGGGCATGATGTAATAGGTTTCGCCCCCATAGGTGTAGGAACGGCCGAGGGTGGCCTTCGGATTGAGCTTTCCGTCCAGTCCGATCAGGTTCTCGCCGTCGGGCAGGGTGAAAGGATTATACTGCAGGCCGATGGTCTGATTGGTGATCATGCGCTGGTTCACCCATGCGTTGGCCTGTTCGCGGGTCATGCCCTGCTTATAGAAGGCGTAGTTGAAGAACTGCGAATAGTAGGCCTCCATGAACTGGCCGGGGTCGGAGAAGGTGTCATAGTCCTGCACGCTGCGGCTCGTGCCTCCCCACTTGGCCTCCAGATTGATGCGGGCCTTCTGGCCTCCGCCTTTCTTCGTGGTAATCAGGATGACGCCGGCGGCACCGCGCGCTCCGTAGAGGGCTGCGCTGGAAGCATCCTTCAAGACGGTAACGCTCTCGATGTCGTCCTGCGGGATGTTGCTCAGCGATGCCGTGTAAGGCGCCCCGTCGACGACGATGAGCGGCGTCGTAGACGCATAGAGGGAAGCGATACCGCGGATGTGGATGTCGCCTTGCGACGCTCCCGGCTGTCCGCTGCCGCCCGTAAGCTGCAGGCCGGGCACGGAACCCACGAGGGCATCGGCCACATTGGTGGCAATCTTCTTGCTGATCTCGGTGGAGTTCATCACGGCAGCCGAGCCGGCGAACGACTCCTTGGTCTGCCGTCCGAAAGCCACCACCATCACCTCGTCGAGGGTCTTGTTATCGGGCTGAAGCACGATGCGCATATTGCCGCTGACCGTTACGGTCTGGCTCTTCATGCCAATATACGAAATCTCCAGACGAGAATTGCTGTTAGGCACCGTGAGCGAGAACTTTCCATCAATGTCGGTTACCGTACCCGTGTTGGTACCAACGACCTTGATGGATGCTCCGACTACGGGCTCACCGTCCTCGGCGGAGGTTACAGTACCTTTCACCGAGGTCTGAGCCAATGCCATCCCTACGAAGAGGAATAGACTGGCAAGAATCATTGTTAATCTTTTTCCCATAAATTCTCTCTTTTTGAATTAAATATTATAATTTTTAAATCTCTCTTCTATTACCCTATCTCAACAAGGTATTCATGTGTGTTTACCGCCATGGGAAAATATTACGCGAAGTAATAAATCTATAATTAAAAAGGCTTTTTCTTACAAGTCGTCATTCGCAAATATAGTCTATTCCTAAAAGAAAAACAAATAAATTTATATAAAAAGCCCATTTTTAAACATTTATTAACTAACAATATTGAAAAAGAAAGGTTCTGTGCCGCAAATCAGGCATAAGATTTGATACATTTTCTGGATATCAGCGGCAATTCCCGGAGAAGCAAATGCGACATACTGATACCCGGATCGGGGAACTTGTTTGCAAATTGGAAGCCAACTGCAGGCAAGCGGCTGCGGACCGCACGGTATTTCGACGAATCCGGAAAGTTACGAACTGAATCCAAAAAATGTAAATTGCCGCCGGCGCGGAGGAAACAAGGACGGAGGCCGCAGCAGACGGGGAGGCGCACCGGAAGCGGCCTTCGCATCCCGGGAAGGGGACGACGGCGAAGGGGAAGGCGGCATTCCGGGGGAGCCCCAGCGGCTCGGGCAAAGATTTTCAGCGGCTGAGACAAAGATTTTCAGCGACTGAAACATGAAGTTTCAATGGCTGAAACACCCTGCTTCAGCCATTGAAATCCCCACTCCCGGCCGCAAGCCGCACTGCCGGAACGAAATTATCCCCGGCAGGATTGCTGCCGGGGATAATAATGACGGGTGCGCAATGATTACTTCACAAGGTGATAGTAAGTCTTCTTTGCCCAGAAGAGGTTGGTGTAGAAACCGGTAGACTCTTCATAGTTCTTGGCGATTGCATCCTGATAGTTAGTCGTATTGTAGTTGATTTCGTCGCTCGGATAAGGCAGCCGGTTGGGGGGCGTAGGATAGCTGGACACCTGGCTGTCGGTCGCGAAGTCGACCTGCGGGAACCCTGTTCGGCGGGTTACATTCCAAGCCTCCAGTTCGTTGGTCCACCCGAAGTTGAGCCAGAGCTGCGTGGCAACGCATTCCTGGGTGGGCTGCCAGATATGTTCTGCATAAGCAGCCACTGCCGCGTCGGTAGGCTTGGCATTGAGCTTGCGGTAGCCTCTGTAGCTGTCGTTGCCAGCCTTGTGGAGTGAACTGTTGAGCTTTGCCGTCCAATAATAGTCGGTAGACTGCTGCAGCCCCTTCACGAAATTGTTCTTGGCGGTAGCCTCGTTCTTGGAAACGCCATATCCCATCAGGTAAGCCTCGGCCTTGCTCAGCGAAACCTCAGCCGCGCTAATCCACACTCCGTTGAGGTTAGCATTGCCCTGATAGGTCTCATATCCGGCAATGGCTATTGTGTCGAGGTAGCAGAAGTAGTTGGCCTGCAGGATTCCGCGTGAGATATACTCCTTGTTCTTGGCGTCAGCGAGGTTAGTGAGCTCGGTATCGCTCATCTTCACATCGTAAGCCACATACTCGCCGTCAGGGTTGCAGTCGTAGATAACCTCCAGACGGGGGTCAGTGTTCGCGTCTGGAACGCCTGCCGCGGGCACATTCATTGCGGTGAGCATAGCCTGTGAACCAGAACCCTCGGGACGGCCGGCCAAAGCCTGTGCGATGCTCTTGCCATAGTTGAAGGTATCGGTGCTGGTATCGCCCGTAACACCCTGTGCCTCGTCGTTGCTGTCAACGAGCGGATACTTGGAGGGATTGTTCAGTATCTCGGCGATGGCGGCCGTGGCCTCAGAGGTAAGGTCGCCCTGAGAAGCCAGGTGGAGGGCGATGCGCAGGCGGAGAGAGTTCACCCACTTCTGCCAGATCCCGGGCTTACCCTTAGCCATTGTATAGTCCTGACGGGCGAGTGAAGCAAGTGCTATGGTGTTGAAGTTGCCCGCTGCGAAATAATCGCCCACTTCCTTGAGGTCCTTGAGGATGGTCTTGTAGAGTTCCACATCATCGTCGTAGACACAGAGAGTCTTGGCTCCGGCATAGTCGCTATTCTCCCAGAGGGTGCCGGCTCCGGTGTAGGGAACATCGCCGAAGAGCGACAGCATCTCGTGCAGCTGAGCCTCAACGAGCGAGCGGCCGAGGTAATAGAAGATCTCGTTAGACGGCTTCAGGTCTTCAGCAAGGTTGTTATAGTTATACTCCAGCAGCCGAAACTGCGTGAGCATGTTGTAGAAGTCCTGCCAACGGGCATTGAAGTATCCCTCGCCCGGACCGCGGAAGCGGCCTCGGCCATTGGAATTACCGATGACGCCGGAGAAGACTCCGGAAGTGGCAGACTGCACATAATAGCGATAATAGACAGGGCACATCCAGCTGTTTCCAGCCTGCAGGACCCCCGTAAACACCTGAGGCACGCCTACGCTTGCGGTCTTGGAAGGATCGGGATATCTCTCGTCAAACTGCCTGCTCGTGCAAGAGAAGAGCGACAGGAGGGCGATGCCTGTGAAGACCAATGAAATTATCTTTTTCATATTCCTATTCTTTAATTAATTGTTTTAAACCACGAACTTAGAAACTTGCACGGAGAGAGATACCAAAGGTACGGGCTGAGGCCGTAGAACCACCCACCTGTGCCTGGTAAACCCAATATGTACCATCCGAAGTCTCGGCGTCAAACAGCTTCAGGCTGCGGTAGAGATAGAACGGGTTACGGGCATAAGCCGATACCGTAAGCCGGTCGCAATGGAACTTCTTGGTGAGCGCAGTCGGCAGGGTATAGGCCAGGCTGATCTCACGGCACTTCACATAACTGTTTTTCTGAACGGCATCCCGATAACTTTGCGAGGCACCCGTTCCCCAACCATACTGGTTGTCGTTGACCTCAAACTGGGTAACGATGATGTCGTTGGGCGTTCCGTCTTCCTTCACGCCGCGCTGGATTAAACCGTTATCCCAGACTAAGTGGCCGTCGATCTTGGTTTCACCACGCTTGTAGTTGGGCACCTGAGAGGGATCCACGCGAACGATGGAGGACTTGTTAGACATATCGTTGGCCGTACTATAGTAGAACAAGCCACCGGTAGAGGCATCACGCACGCCGACGGCATCCTCTATGATACCTGTATCCATGTAGTACTGCCAAGGTTGGTTGAGCACATCACCTCCGATGCGGAAGTCAAAATTCAGGTCGAGCGTGAAGTTCTTCCAAGAGAGGGAGGTGCCGAATCCGCCTATCGCGTCAGGCATGGCGTTGCCCACCTTGTGGCGAGCCTCGGTATCCGTAATGTACAAGCCATTGGAACCTACGAGATAGTTACCCTTATCATCGGTCTTCCAAGTGTAGGCATAGATGTCTCCAATAGGCTCTCCCACATGCGATTCGAAGGTTGCGGCACCATTATCAAAAGTAGCATGGGTGAAGAGATCCAGACCATCGGCCAGCTTGTTTACCTTATTGTTGTTCTTTGCGATGTTAAAGCGCAAGTCCCAACGCCAGTCCTTATTCATAATCGGAGCACCGTAAACACTAAACTCAATACCATTGTTGCTTAGCTCACCCACATTCATCAGCATGCTTCTGCCACCCATGGATGCGGCTGCCGTAGCCGTAAGAATCTGATCCTTGACAGTATTGTTGTAGTAGCTTAGCTCGAAGCCCAGGCGGTTGTGGAAGAACTTATTCTCCAAACCCACCTCAAACTCATGCTTGCGCTCAGGACGGATGTTTTCGTTGCCAATGGTCGTCGGAACATAATTGTAAGTATAGTTCATGTCGCGGGTCAGTGAACCTTGGCTGAAACCATTGTAAGCGGAATAGATTCCGGGAGAGTTACCTACTACTCCATAGGCGATGCGAATCTTTCCGTAATCCCACCATGCCGGTCGCTTGTCTTTCATAAATTCCGTATAGAGGGCACTGAGGCTGATAGAAGGATAATAGAAAGTGTTGGTGCCATGATGCATGGTAGAAGTCTTCTCCTGTCGGATGGTTCCCTCGAGATAAGCCCAGTTGTCGAAACCATAGCTGGCTGTCAGGTAGAGCCCCGTCTTAAGCAGACGCTGCTGCGTCATGTTTGAATTTTTCTGCCCTACAGACGCATTGATATGGAACCAGTTCTCCTGAGTAAGACCTTGACTGGTGCTTACACTCGAGAGCCAATAATCTTCGCGGCGGGCATTGTAACCGGCATTCACCGTAATATTGTGGATGTCGGAAAAGGTCTTGTCCCACGACAACATGACATCGCCATAAATGATTTTATAATGGCTGTTGGTCAGGCCATAAGAGTCGCTGTACTGTCCGTTGGTTGAGAAAATGTGCGCATTCTCAGCACGGTTCTTGTTCTCAATCTTGTCCGTAGTGAGGTCGGTAGCTATGCGGCCGCTCAATGTGAGGCCCGGGATAATAGTCCACACGGGATTCACGGAACCGATGAAGCGATTGTGATTCTCAAGTTGCTCCTTACCCAAGACATTCCAAAAATACTCACTCATCAGGGAAGTAGAGCCCATGGGGGTGTAGAGGAACTGCTCATCGGGCGTCAGGGTTTCGGCCGTACCTCCGTTGCCGGCATAGACGCTGTTCATGTATCCCAGACTGGTCATGGTGTGCTCTCGAATATATTTGACATCCGTGAAGCTACCGAACATACCTGAATAGTTCTGCACAATACGACTGATGCGGTAAGGACGGTTCTTGATGTGCTGCACCTCGTAGGTTGCGCTGTAGTTAATCTTCAAGGCCGGGAACACCTCGAAGGTACCGTTCAGGTTGAAGTTGTGCTTGTTGTTGTTAGAGTTATACTGTGTCGGCAGGTTGTTGTTGTAAGTATAGGAGAAGCGCAGGGTGTTGCGCTCCGTAGCGTTGGAAACCGACACATTGTAGTTCTGGTTGACACCGGTGCGGAAGACCTCGTCCCACAGGTTGCCTCCTATCGGCGTAAACGGACGCACCGTACCGTCGAAGTAGGTTACGCTCTTGCTTGCGTCATACTTGGCACCATAAGAATAGTAAGTCTCGCGGACAGGAGTTACGATGCTGTTGCCATTGCGGTCTACGCGACTCTGCCGGAAACCGGACGCTGACTCGGGAGTATCTCCCAGAGCCCAGTTATCGTAACCTGGACCGTACTGCTTCTGGATCTCAGGCATATAGGCCACTACATCGAAGCTCAAGCCGGCACTCAGCTCCACATGGGTTCCCTTGCCCGTGCCTTTCTTGGTGGTAATCATCACGACGCCGTTGGCAGCCTCAGAGCCATAGAGGGCAGAAGCGGCGGCACCCTTCAGGATGGAGATGTTCTCGATGTCCTCCGGGTTGATGTCCACAAGTCCGTTAGAGTTGATGCGCTGGTTATCCCAATAACCGTCGTTGTTGGTATCGCCAAAACGGATAGGCACACCATCAAGAACGAGCAAAGGCTGAGAGGATCTCGTGATGGACGACAAACCGCGAATCTGGAAAGACACGGCACCGAGTCCGCCGCCAGGGGCAGAGTTGATGCGCACGCCCGCAGCCTTTCCGTACAAGCCCGACGCAAGGTTGGGCGCACCGGTCTTCACGATGTCGGCAGAACCGATCGAGCTGATGGAATAACCCACCTTCTTGGCATCTTTCTTGATACCCAAGGCCGTAACGACCACCTCGTCGACACTGGCACTACTCTCCTCCATCACCACATTAATGGATTGTTTTCCCCTGACATCGACCGCCTTCGAGGCGTATCCGATATAGGTAAACTCCAATGTGGCATTGGAAGGACAGCTGATGGTGTAATTACCGTCGACATCGGTAATCACACCCATCGCGGATCCGAGGACTTTTACGGTGGCGCCGACTATCGGCTCACCTACCTGATCCACAACAGAACCCTTGACCGTAATGTTCTGGGCCGAAAGACTGACGGCAAAAAACATCATCAAAACAGCCAAGGCTGCTCTCAAAGAGAGCTTGAAAGCGTTTTCTTTTTTCTCCATTGCTTTTTTTAATTTAAGGTACTTGTAACTATTTGAAACATTTTAATCAACTATAAGTTAGCAGGGCGACATCCTATGGCGTCGAATCGCAGGCACTCTTGGCCATACATGCGCAACGCTCTTACATTATTGCTGCAAATTTAGTAAATTAACTGAAACTTTAATGAAATTTTAGAGAAAAGATGCATAAAAATAGTTTAATTCTTGCAAAAAATGACGATTTCAGGGGCTTTTAGCGCACTTCAATCCCGGTTCCGGTACTCACTACGATAACCAGAATCAGTATATGGAGGGGATGCCTATGCGCATTCCCCGCAAGAAAAACAGCAAAGAGCCGTAAGAGAGGTAAGGCCCGGCCGGAAGGGAAACCGAAAGAAAAGCCTCTGCTGACGACAAAAAAGAATCCGCCGGACGGCATCCGAGGAGTGTTTCAACGGCAGAAACACGGTGTTTCAATAGCTGAAACAGATTGTTTCAATGACTGAAACACGAAGTTTCAACGGCAGAAACTCCTTCAGAAGACGGCAAAAGAAAAGGGGAATTGCCGCAACAAAGCCTGCGACAAGTCCCCGGATGCTTCTGCAAATGCAAAACCTGAATTACTTCAGGGTGAGTTCCACGATGGTGTCTACGCCCTTGGGCGCCGAGGGGAGACCGAGGAGCACGCCCCCCGCCACATGCTGCACCCGCACGGGAGCCTTGCCCGAGAACATGCGTGCCTTGGCAACTCTCTTCGTGGTGATGGGCAGGAAGAGCGACTTGTCCTGATAATTGAGGATGTGCACATAGAGCGTGCTGCCCTTCTGGGTGGTTACGCCCCAGTCGCGGGGAGCCACCAGGCCGCCGCGCGTGCCGTAGATGGTCTCCCCATTGGCCTTCAGCCATGTCCCGATGGCCTTCAGCCTTGCCAGGGCTTCGGCGGGAAGCATGCCGTCGGGGCGCGGTCCTATGTTGAGCAGATAGTTGGCATTGTGCCCGGCTGAGCTCACCAGCTTCCGGATGAGCGTCTCCGCACTCTTATACTGCTTGTCGGTGATGCTGTAGCCCCAGGTGCGGTTCATCGTCATGCAGGTTTCCAGCGGAAGCTGCCCGATGACGCTCCCGCCCGAGAAGCCCGCCGTGTTCTGTCCGGGCAGGTCTTGCTCGAACATCTGGATATCCTCGCCGGGCTTGGGTGCCTGGTGATGGTTGTTGCCTATCAGACAGCCGGGCTGCAGCCGGTGAATCAAGGCATATTGCTCGTCGAGACGCCAGTCGAAGTCCTTGTGCATCTTGTGGTCCCACCATCCGTCGAACCATATGGCGCCCACCTTTCCGTAGTTGGTAAGCAGTTCGGTGAGCTGCTCGTTCATGAACCGGAAGTAGCTGTCGTAGTCCTGTTTGTCGGTAGGACGACCCAGTTTGGATCCTGATCCACCCAAGGGATAGTCCAGCCGGTGCCAGTCGAGGTGGGAATAATAGAACTGCAGGCGGATGCCGTATTTCTCACAGGCGGCGGCGAGCTCTTTCAGCACATCGCGGCGGAACGGCGTGGCATCCACGATGTTATAGCCGGACGCGGCCGTTTTGAACATGGAGAACCCGTCGTGGTGGCGCGAGGTGATGGTGATGTATCGGGCACCGGCCTCCTTGAAGGCCTTCACCCACTCCTCGGCATCGAACTTAGAGGGATAGAAGCCGGCAGCGAGGTGGGTATACTCCTCATAGTTGAGCTTCTTGTTCTCCTGCACCCACTCGCCGTCGCCGAGCATGGAGTAGATGCCCCAATGGAGGAAAATACCAAACTTGTTATCCTGAAACTCCCTGCGAGCCTGCAGGTTATCGGCCGACGGCTGATACTGCGCGAACAGATGGGCACATACCAGCATAAAGACAATAGATAAAACGGTTTTTTTCATGACATTAAGAAATTTGCGGCAAAGGTAAGCAAAGTTCCCGAGAAATCCAAGAAAATCAGGCAGGAGAATCGCGGAAAACGGAAATCTGCCCGAAAAATCATCCTCAAAAGCGACATGGCGGCAGACCGAGGCAAAACAAAAACCGCCCTGCCTCTCGTGAAGGCAGGGCGGTTTCCAAGAAGAGTTTACTCCGCGAAAATGGCCAGATTGTCAATTGCGCAGTAGCCCCACTGTATGTAGCCCCATGCCCATGAATTCTGATCCAGACTCATCGTCATGCGAACATAGCGGGAGGGAACAGCCCCGTAGAAGACATAACCCGTATAAGTGTCCCAGCCGGAGCCAACGGACGGACCGCTGTGCTCGGAGGTCTTGCCAGCCTCTGTCCACTTCGACTTATCGGCACTGAGTTCTACCGTGGCACTCGTTACCAGACTTGAATTGATGCCGAAGCCCACGATGTTCTTGCTCTCCCCAAGGTCGAGAAGGAAGGAGGCCGTAGCCTGCTTCTTCGTAAATTTCCAACCGGAGAAGGTAAAGGCGTCCTTGTTCAGCCCGTCGGCCTCAAGGCAAGTGGCCTCGGTCAGGGCAGAGCCCGCCATGGCGGCAGCCTCGTCGTTGATAAGGCTTGTAGAGGTCTTGACAAGCACATACACCACGCCCCGGTCTTCGGAAGCCGTGCCCGCGCCGGAAACCTTCAGGCGCAGGGGAGCCAGATAGACCGGCTCCGTCAACTTGGCAAGGTCGGCATTGGCGACAAATGCCAGCCGAATGGAGTCGGAGGAGGCTACCGTGTCGGCCTGGATATGGGCAGCGGCACCCGCAAGGTCGAGATAACCTGCCGGGAGAGCCGCATACTCCGTCTTGTTCCGGGCATTGTATACCTCAACGAGCGACGGGTCAAGCTCCAGAGTGGCGCTCGTGCCCTGTGCGGCACGCTTAATCCGTATTGGGAAAGCGGCCTTGAAGGTGGTGAGGTCGCCGATGGGAGTGTGAACCACCTTGGCCTCGAGGGCATTGGCGGCATTGAGATTTACATACACCAGGTTGTTCGGGTTACCCACGATATCATAGTGATCATCGTCGCTGCACGAAGAGATTGCCAGCGAGGCAATGGCAATCACGCACAATGCAGGATACTTCAAAAAGTTCTTTTTCATCGTTAATTCCTCCTTTATTACTGTGCACACTTGTTGATATCATCTTTCACCCAGTTGATGGCGTTGGCAGCATTGGGAGTGGGCGTCATGTTGCCGCTCTCGTTGACATCGCGGCTCGTCTTGCTCCAGTCCATATCAAAGCCGTTACCCGTGGCATCCTTGAAGATGTGGCCGCTGCCCTCGTTGAATTTCCAGTATGCCTTCAGGCCGTCGCTCTGCGGATCTACGCCGCATATGCCCCCCGCGATTTCGCTTGCGGAAAGGGCACGGTCCCAGATTCGGATCTCACAGAAGCGATGAGCGAAGAACTGGCTGGTGGTATAGCCGCCCCATGACATGCCCATCTCATAGCGCTTGAAGTTGATTTTGTCAATCTTCGCTCCGATAGAGGTGTCGAGCACGCCGTTCACATAGAGCGAAACGGTGCTGCCGTCGTAGACAAATGAGAGCAGATACCAGTGGCCGTTCTCGAATTCCGTCTTGGAGATAAACTTGTTGTCGGCAAGAATCACCTGAAGTTTGTTGTCAGAATTGGCCTCGTTAAAGCGCAGCAGCAACGACTTTTTCTCGTTTTCCTCCTCAAGAGCCATGAATCGCTGCGGGTAGTTGGTGCGGTTCAAGCCCTGCGGATAAATCTTCACCTCATAGGTCAGGGTCGTCAACGGAATGGCCTTGTCGAAGATGAAGTTGCTCGACGCGCTGGAATTAGCCTGAATGGAGAAGAAATTCAACACGCGGGAAACGCGCAGGAAGATGGTCTTGGAAGTCTCGATCAGAGGTTCGTTGGTACCACTTACAGACTTTACCGTAACAGGAATCAGATAGGTACGGCCGTCTACGAAGTCTTCTGTGCTCACCACCTTCACAAGTGCGGGGGCAGAAATGGCAGCGTCCTTGGAAATGGTTACCTGGGTCTGCTCCAACTCAACAGCTCCTTCGGGAATCGAGAAGTAGTTGGTGGTATGCTCGGCATTGTACTCATCCACCTTGGAAGGGTCGATGGCCAAGGTCAATGTAACATCGCTTTCCACTTTCTTAGTAGACTGCACGGTTACTGCATAACTAGCAGGTGTATCTTCGACTACAAACTTGACTACAGGGTTATTCTCTGTACCAGATACAAAGAGCCCTGACTTATTGTAATCAAAATCATCGCCCTCGGAGCTGCAGGAAGTGAAAGACATGCCTCCTGCCAACAGAAGAAGAGCTGCTGAAATGATATTGAATCTGAATTTCATACTTGTATAAATTTATAGTTACTTATTTAAAGCAGGATTCTGAATCTGGATAGCCTCACGGAACTCTTTATAAGGAATACCGGACTGCGACTTGTAGTTGTAGTCGATATAGTAAGCTCCGAACCCACCCTTACGGCCACCTGCCGGCTTAAAGGCTGCATACTCACGAACCATGGCACCGTTAACGCCGCCATCCTGCGCCTCGGCACCCGTACTCTCACAGAGCACGGTCCGCTCTACCGGACGGCCGCTTGAGCCTGTCTGGAAACCTATCTGCCAAGAGTAAGCCTGGCGGACGAAGTAGTCGCAGTACTCATCACATGAAGAAGGAGAACCGCCGAAGAAGTCGATGATGAACAACTTGTCGGGCCACTGTCCCGCAGGACCGAAGTATTTGTTACACTCGTCAGCCACTATATGCATGTTGCTGTCGCTCCAGCCCTCATAATCGAAGTCTACCCCGTCGAGTTCACACTTCATAACCGTATCCACAGCCCAACGGGCATAGGCACGGAGTTCCTCCTCGTTACCACTATGAAGCGTGATGACTCGAGTGGTATCTACATTGAAATTCTCGTCTCTATACCAGAATTGCTGACCATAGTGGGAAGCGTCAGCGTGCATGACGAAACGTGTTCCCTTGATGTCCTGACAATATTTCATGTCTTGATAGGCGATAGGATATTTCTCTTTGGTAGGGATATCTATCCAAAGGTTTACGATATCCAGGCTATCCGGCAACCCCAGGAAACGCTCGCCCCAAGAGGTGGGGTTCTGGCTGTTTGCCCAAGAAGCATAGTATGCATACGAAATCTCGTGATCAGACTTCTTGAATTCGCGGAGATTTGCAAAGTACTGTGCATCGTATTTGTACAGATCTTGAACCTCAATAGTCTCTACATCGTTGTCGCAACTGGTGAGAGTGAGACCCATTACTGCAAGAACGAATGCACCGAAAAATATTTTCATTTTCATAATAATGTATTCTATTTTATAATTGTTCAACAATTAATGCTTAGGATTCTTGTCCCACCAAAGCTTAGTTGCACCATTATCAGCACCGCCCAAGAGAGCTACGCCAGCCTCTACTGCCGCACGATTGTTATCGTAGAGAGTTGTTGGATAAGGCATACGGCGAATCTGCAAATTGGTATCAATGTTTCCGGAACTGTTACGAGTGGTTGGGAACAACTTGGGATAACCCGTACGGCGGAACTCAGACCAGCCCTCTGGAGAGATGCGGAAGTTGGCAATCCACTTCTGCGTGATGATGCGCTCGAGGTTAGTCT
The DNA here is from genome assembly GCF_900113305.1 of Prevotella sp. KH2C16. Taxonomy (GTDB): domain Bacteria; phylum Bacteroidota; class Bacteroidia; order Bacteroidales; family Bacteroidaceae; genus Prevotella. The sequence goes on from NZ_FOOW01000004.1 coordinate 44,716, forward strand.
CGAATTCAGCACCCTCATCATAAGCTACGGTGATGGTACTTGGCTGTGCGGCGTCGCCACCCTTACCTGTATTGTCTACAAAAGCGATAGGCTGTGCCGTAGCATTATTTATATAAGAGGTGGCATCAGACAGACCCCACTCAGCGAAAGACGCCTTAATGCCATCCTCATAGAACTGCTTTGCCGTGCCACCCATGGCCCAACCACGGAGCGCACCTTCTGCACGGAGGAAGAAGCTTTCCGATGCACTCATATAAGGGATGGTTGATTTGTCGGAGAGATTGAAGTTGGAAATCTTGTCCCCTGTATAGTCAGTATTGCCACCTGCCATGTTGATACCCAGGCGCACACCATGGAACTTGCCATCGCCGGCAGCCTTGAAGTATACGGCCAGACGAGGATCGTTGTAACCATTCATGTAAGAGTCCATAGAAGCTCCCATGCGCTCCTCGTTCCAACTATAAGCCTGCTCATAGAGAGGGTTCATCATGGTAATGCCTGAAACTGTAGCCTGTTCATCAGCAGCCTCGAGGAAACCCACCGCAGAGCTTGCCGACTTCTCAGCCTCCTGCTGTGCAAGAGCCTTGTCAGCGTAAACGATACGCATGGCCAGACGCAGACGAAGCGTGTTGGCAAACTTAGCCCACTTGTTGGCAGAACCCTGATAGATGTAATCGAACTTGGAGAGGATGTTCTGATTTGCTGCCGCGAAAGGAGCAAGAACATCGATTGCGCTGTCGAGCTCCTCGAAGAATTTTTTGTAAACGGCCTCCTGGCTATCGAAAGTATTGCCCGTACTACCTGCTACATAGTTTACATAAGGGATAGGACCATATTGGTCAGTTACGCGATGCATGGCATATACCTTGACAACCGTGGCAAGTGCAGCGACCTCGGGAGTGTTATTCTTCTTTGCATTCTTCACGATAGTAGCCCATGCCGGCATGATCTGGGTGTAGTTCTGATTATACATAGTGTTACCCCATGTACCAGAGAAGAAGTAGTTACCGTTGTGGTTACCGTTTGCCCATGTGCCGGTAGGACCGACATAACCAGAGTACCAGTCAGAGCAGAGCCCTTGGAAGTGCTGGTAAGAACCAGTAGATCCATAAGAGTCATCTTGCTGGCCACCTGCAGTGAAAGGAACCATGCGGAGCTCCATCTGAGAGAAGAACGAACCTACGGTTAGGTTGTCTGCCTCCAAATCCTTATCAGTAGCCTCATAAGGATTAGTGTTTATCTCCTCGAAATTGCTTGTGCATCCAGTAAACCCGAGCATCAGGACACCAAGGAATGTATATTTTATAATTGATTTCATAATTATTTCCAATTTTAGAATTTAACCTTTACAGAGAAACCCATTGTACGGGAGCTCGGCTGCATGAAGTTATCAATACCCTGACTATAGGTACCTGTGTTGGCAGTAAGCTCCGGATCGAATGGAGCCTTGCAGTAAAGCATCCACAGGTTGTGGGCAACGAATGAGAGATTCAGGCCCTTGATCCATGGCACAGCCTTCGTTACAGGAACATCATAGCCAAGTGAGAGCTCAGCCAGGCGGAGATTGGTTGCACTATAAACATACATAGAAGCAACGGTCTCCGTCGTACTTGAGATAGTCTGGTAATAAGCCTGAGGAGTGATGCCGTTGATACCATTGATGGTTACGCCCCCTGCATCGCGAGCTGCCTCCGTAGCCTTAGAGGCGCCGAAAGCATCCATCATTGACTCTGTGAGCGATACTACTATGCCACCTTGACGATAGTTAAACAGGAAACCGAGGTTGAATCCCTTCCAAGAGAAGCTGTTACCCCAAGAGAGGTTGTAGTTAGGAGTGGCATGGCCGGCAAGTATATAATCATTGGCATTCTTGCGAACAGAGTGATCCTGTGGGTCTACATAGATTTCTCCATGCTCACCTGTTGCAAGTGTGCGCACATAGATATCCGTGAGGTTTCCACCTACAACAACCTTATTCTGAGTACCATTGAAACCACCGAGCTTCAGGTCATCTTCACTGGCTTTATAGGTAATACCAGTCTGAGGGTCTGTATAGGAGGCATCCACTTCCTTCACCTTGTTACGGTTGAGAGTCCATGTTAAGTAAGTCTCCCACTGAACTGGGCCGAGAGGCTGATTGTAACGGGCAGCAAGCTCGACACCTTTATTGTCTACGCTGCCACCGTTCACCCAAACATTGGTGTAGCCAGTAGTTGGATCCAATGAGATATTAAAGAACTGGTTGTAAGTACGAGACTTATAGAATGTGGTATTCACCTTCAAACGATTCTGGAACAATACGAAGTCGATACCAGCCTCCCAGGAGTTGGTCTTTTCAGGCTTCAGATCAGCGTTCTTCATCGTAGTTGAAAGAGAAGGGCCGCTCGAACCATTGATAGCATAAGTAGTAGTTGTCAAGAAAGTCTGTGAAGGGTCGTTGCCTACTACAGAGTAAGACAAACGAGTCTTCAGGTAGTTCAGCCAGTTGTTGCTCTTGATAGCTGGGAAAATCTCTGTCCAGATACCAGACAGACCGGCTGACCAGTAGAAGTAAGAGTCATTGTTAGGAGCAAGAGCTGAAGACCAGTCGTTGCGGGCAGAGAGATCCAAGTAGGCCATGCTCTTATAGCCGAGCTGTGCACTTGCGAGGAGAGCCTCTTTTCTTCTGCGCTCATTGTACTCCTGGCCGAGTTTGAACTTAGGATCAGCAGGATTGATATTCTGGAGGGTAAACTTATTGGGAACGGAGCTTAGGTTTCCACTTGTTGACTCTTGGGATATATCGCGCTGGTCATAGTTCGTACCGATAACTGAGGTCAGGCTCCACTCGCCGTCGTTCCAATACTTGTTAATCTGGGCAAGGAACTCGGCATAGAGCTGGCGGGAATTCTGATTCCTCAGACCATAGAAACCCGCATCAGAAGCAAACAAGTTCTTGGTACCTGCAGCAAACTTCTGCTCATAACGGTTCTGACTGTTGTCATACTTCACACGCCCGGTCAATGAGAGCCAGTCTGTAACATCCCACTTCAAGGAAGCAATCACCATGTTACGAACCTTGTGATTGATGAAACGCTCGTTCTCGGCAATCCAGTATGGGTTTTCCATCAACTCGTTCTGGTCAAGCCATGGCCAGTACTGGGTCTCGAGATTGCGCTCAAGGTTATGCCGGCTGTAATACTGTATACCCTGCCAGTCGCCGCCTGCCGGAAAGAGGTAAAGAGTATACAATGGGTTGTGATACTGACCAGAAGAAATCATGTTCTGTTCCTTGATGTTAGAGAGCGTGTAACTCAAGTCGAGCGTCAGCTTGTCGTTAGCAAACTTGGATGTATTGCGCAGATTCAGGTTGTAACGAGTGAAGTCGTTGTTATGAATCAGGCCCTCTGCATTGGTGGCACCCAGTGAGAGATAAGTCTGGTTCTGGGCGTTACCAGTAGATATAGCCACATTGTTGGTGAAGTTGGTACCTGTCTGGAAGAAATCGTTGGGGTCATAAGCACTGGGAGTAGACATCTTACTGCCCCAGCTGTCGAATGCCCCAGCCGAGGAAGGTCCATAAGTATTCTGGAACTTGTGGGTTACGAAAGGACGAGAGAACTGGAAGCTGCCTGTATAGGTTACATCCAGACGACCCTGCTGACCCTTCTTGGTAGTAATCATGATGACACCATTTGACGCATCAGAACCATACAGGGCGGCAGCTGAAGGACCACTCAATACAGAGATGCTCTCTATATCCGACGGATTGATGTCCGACGAAGAGTCGCCGGTAGCACCTGCGCCTGAGAACATGTCGTTTGTCGTACCTGCCTGCAAGTTTGGCATTGGAATACCGTCGATCACATAGAGCGCGCTGTTGTTACCGTTTATAGATTTTATACCACGCATCACGACGCGAGTGGCCGAGCCCACGCCAGCAGCATTCTGAGAGAACTGGACACCGGCCACCTTTCCGTTCAGGGAGTTCACGAAGTTGGCATCCTGAACCTTGGTTACCGCATCACCGTCCAGCTGCTGTACATTGTAAGAAAGCGACTTGGCCTCTTTCTTGATACCGAGGGCGGTTACCACCACCTCATTCAGTATTTCCTCGTCCTGGGAGAGACTGATTGTCAAACCTGTTCCGCTGGCCGCAACCTCTTTAGACGAGTAGCCCACATAGCTGATAACGAGTGTACTTCCTGCTGGAACCTTGAAAGAAAAGTTACCGTCGATGTCGGTAACGGTTGCTAAATTAGTACCCTTTACGGTTACTGTTGCACCAATTACGGGCTCGCCGGTCTCGTCAAGGACCTTGCCGCTAACCTGCTTTTCGCTGGCTTGCTGCACCGACTTGACGGGAGAAGCTGATATTGCGTTATCAGCGTTTACGGTCAAAGTAGCAACACATAATGCCACGGAAAAGCCCAGTCTTAGCAAACTGTTTTGCTTTTTGTTCATAGAATTTATCCTTTAAAATAATTATTTAAGTTAGACATCTAATCATAAAATCGAAGTCCTACTATCCAGACTCGTGCATATATCATTCTCCCTTTGGAATCCTCATATCTGTTCGCCTTTGATCCCTGGAGGAAATAAGTTGGCAACAACTGCCTATTTAAGCATCTACATTCAGTTTATTATAATGCGGCAAAGGTAACAAAAGTTTTCAAACCATGCAAGAAAAAAAGTTAAAAACAAAAAACTCCATTGTACAAAAACCGACATTTTAATACAAAAAACGGCAATTCAGACTATAAAATCATACTTGATAATATGCTATCAGTTATCTTTTGTCCAGCGGAGAATCCGCTGCCCGGCAAACAGAGAGCGGCAAGAATATTCCCGCCTGGCATGTATCTTGGGTTCGGAAAGACATGAGGACAGATGATTGCCGATTCCGTTTTTTTTCGTATCTTTGCGGAATCAAATACAAAACCAACTCTCATGAAGCACTTATCCTTATTGGCATTTTTGGCATTTGCTCTTTCCGCACAGGCTCAGAAGAAGCCCCTCGACCACACGGTGTACGACGGCTGGCAACACATCGCGGCAGCAGCCCTGTCGGCCGACGGCAAAATCCTCACCTATCAGGTGGACCCACAGGAGGGCGACGGCACCCTCTTCATCCGGAACAACCGCACGAAGAAGGTCATCACGGTGCCACGAGGCTACCGGGCACAGGTCTTGGACGACGGCTCTCGTGTGGTCTGCCTCGTCAAGCCGTTGTTTCAGCAGACGCGCCAGGCCAAGATCAAGAAAAAGAAACCCGAAGACATGCCCAAGGACACGCTGGCCGTGGTCGACCTCCGAACGGGCAACATAAGGAAGTTCGGCCATGTGCTTTCCCACAGCATAGGGAAGCATGCCGTCAAGGCAGTGGCTTTCAGCGTCGCCGACACGGCGCTCATTCCGAAGAAGGAACGCAAGAGCAAGGATACGGGGAAGCCCCTGTTCGTCTATCATTTTGCCAGCGGGCGGGTAGACACCCTCAAGCATGTCGACCTGTTCGGCATGAACCGACAGGGAACCCTGCTCGCCTATACCCGCAAATACGAGAAGCACAAGTCGCAGCTGGAGCTCCTCGACCTCCTTTCGGGCAAGTCCGCCCTGCTCGGCGACACCTTGTCTTATTATTCCCTGCCGCAGTTCAGCCACGACGGAGCCAAGATGCTCTATCTGGCTTCCAGCGATACGGCCGCCACGGGCAACAAGCATTGTGCGCTATATGAATATAAGGTGGGCGCAACGGGCAGTCGCAAGCTTGTCGGGGCGGAGCAGCAAACCGGAGTTCCTAACGACTGGGGCATCACCGAGAACGGCACCCCCCACTACAGTCGCAACGGAGAGAGAATCTTCGTGGGCATCCAGCAGTATGTCGCTCCCGACGATACCACCCTCCATGCCTTTGAGACTCCCTCGCTCGACATATGGCGCCACGATGCTCCCGTCCTCCCCCCGGCCGAGAAGGCAAGGCTCAAGGAGCTCAAGAAGCAGACCTGCACGGCCTCCGTTGTTGGCGGGAGGCTCCAGCCTCTGACGACCTCTCCCTACGACAACATCCGCCTCGTGGGCCGTGGCAATGCTGACTATGCCCTGTCGGTAGACCGCACCCCGCACATGGTGGAGACCCAGTGGGACTATCAGGTGCCGCTCACGGTGAGCCTCGTGAACACCACGACGGGACAGCGCAAGGAAATCACGACGGGACGGATAAGCCATGTAACGGCATCGCCGTCGTGCAAATATGTTGCCTGGTACGACCTCCCGTCCGGTCAATGGATGGCTTACGAAGTGTCTACAGGCCTTACGCGCAGCCTTACGGACGGCCTCGGCGTGAATTTCTTCGACGAGGAAGACGACCATCCGATGCTGAAAGACGCCTACGGGGCTGTGGACTGGACGGAGGGCGACCGCGACTTGCTCGTCTACGATCGGTTCGACCTCTGGCGCATACCCCTCTCGGGCGGCAAGGCCGTAAACCTCACCCGGGGTGAAGGCCGCAGCGGCAACTGCGTCTATCGCTATATCAAGACCCGGGATGAGGACGATCCCGACTATATCACAGCTTCCGAGCGGCTCCTCTTGAGCGTCTTCGACCGCACGACCAAGAGAAACGGCATCGCCGCCACCAGCCTCTCCGCCGACCTGAAGAAGCTCCCGCTCGAGGAATACATGTTCTCGAAGATCGTCAAGGCCCGCAACGCGGATGCCTATGCCTATCTGAAAGGCAACTTCCAGCACTCTAACGATGTCTGGCTGGCCGGCAAGGACTTTGCCCGGCAGCAGAAAATCAGCAGCATCAACCCCCAGCAAAAGGACTACAACTGGGGCTCCGTGGAGCTTATTCACTGGACGGCCTTCGACGGGAAACCCATGGAAGGGCTGCTCTATAAGCCCGAGGACTTCGACGAGAGCAAGCGATATCCGGTCATGATCTACTTCTACGAGAAGTACTCCGAGAACCGCTACCGCTATGTGGAGCCGCAGCCGAGCGCGTCGACCGTGAACCTGGCCTTCTATACCAGCCGCGGCTATCTGGTCTTCGTGCCCGACATCGTCTATACGGCGGGCACTCCGGGCGAGAGTGCCTATAACTGCATCGTCAGCGGAGCCGAGTATCTCACGGGCTTCCCGTGGGTAGACAAGGCCAACATGGCCATCCAGGGGCAGAGCTGGGGCGGTTATCAGGTGGCCTATCTCATCACGCGCACCAACATGTTCAAGGCTGCCGAGGCCGGCGCACCCGTCTCCAACATGACGAGTGCCTTCGGAGGAATCCGATGGGAAAGCGGCTCGAGCCGACAGGGGCAGTATGAGCAGGGGCAGAGCCGCATAGGCCGCAACCTCTGGGAGGCGCCCGAGCTCTATGTCAGCAACTCCGCCCTGTTCAAGCTGCCGCAGGTGCAGACTCCGCTCCTCATCATGCACAACGATGCCGACGGGGCCGTGCCATGGTATCAGGGCATAGAGCTGTTCATGGGGCTGCGCCGCCTGGGCAAGCCCGTATGGATGCTCGAATACAACAACGAGGCACATAACCTCAAGGAAAGGCGCAACCGCAAGGACCTCACCATCCGCCTCCAGCAGTTCTTCGACTGCCAGCTGAAGGGTGCGCCGGAACCCGAATGGATGAAGAGCGGCATCCCCATCCTGCGCAAGGGACAGTATTTCGCCTATTGACAAGCGGCCTGCCGAAAAGGCGGAAATGGCTTCCCGGAAGAGTTTCAATGACCGAAACAAGATGTTTCAACGGCTGAAACAGAGTGTTTCAATGACTGAAACAAAGAGTCTCAACGGCTGAAACTCTCACGGGAAACTGCCGCCGGTCTTGCCGGACAATGCCTGGATTTAGGGTACAGGCCGTGAAAACATCGGCTGAACGCGATAATATTCCGTTCCCCCGGCATTGCCTTTCAGAAAAATATGCTATATTTGCAATCGTAAAAGTTATTATCATAATGAAAAACCTGCTAATATCATGCCTGCTTCTGGTAGCCGCAACGAGCACCAGAGCACAGTCTTTACCCGTGTATCTGGACAATTCCAAGTCGATGGACGAGCGCATTGAGGACGCGCTCTCACGCATGACGCTCGACGAGAAAATACGCGTGCTCCACGCCCAGAGCAAGTTTTCCTCACGCGGAGTGCCCCGGCTGGGCTTCCCCGACCTGTGGACCGACGACGGCCCTCACGGCATCCGTCCCGATGTCTTGTGGGATTCGTGGAGAGACGCAGGGCAGACCAACGACTCCGTAGTGGCCTTCCCCGCCCTCACCTGTCTGGCGGCATCCTGGAATCCCGGACTTGCCCGTGCCTACGGCAAGAGCCTCGGCGAGGAGGCCCGCTATCGGGGCAAGGACATGGTGCTGGGTCCCGGCGTGAACATCTACCGCACCCCGTTGGGCGGCCGTAACTTCGAGTATCTCGGCGAAGACCCCTTCCTCGCCTCCACCATGGTGGTGCCCTACATCCAGGGACTGCAGAGCAACGGCGTAGCGGCCTGCGTGAAGCACTTCGCCCTGAACAACGACGAGGCCAACCGGCACCATCTGAATGTCATCGTGAACGACCGTGCCCTGAACGAAATCTACCTGCCCGCCTACAAGGCAGCGGTGCAGAAGGGAAAGGTGTGGGCCGTGATGTGCGCCTACAACTATTACAACAACCAACCGATGTGTGCCAACGAGAAACTCGTGGTGAAGAAACTCAAGGGCGAATGGGGCTTCGACGGCGTCGCCATCACCGACTGGGGAGTAAAGACGACCACCGACGACGCCGTGAAATATGGTCTCGACATGGAGTTCGGCACGCATACCGACGGACTTCACAAGGAATCCAAGAACGCCTATAACAACTATTACCTTGCCTTCCCCTACATGAAAGGCATCATCAGCGGCAAATACGGCACGAAAGAACTCGACGAGAAGGTGCGCCGCGTGCTGCGCCTCTTCTACCGCACCACCATGAATCCTGACCGGAAGACGGGCTTCCTGTGCTCTGAAGACCACTATGCCACGGCCAGGAAGGTGGGCGAAGAAGGCATCGTGCTCCTGCAAAACCAGCGCAATGTGCTGCCCCTCAACCTCCGGAAGGCAAAGCGCATCCTCGTCGTAGGCGAGAATGCCGTCAAGATGATGACGGTGGGCGGAGGCTCTTCTTCCCTCAAGGTACAGCGCGAAATCACGCCTATCGAGGGACTGAAAGCCCGCCTGAAGGGCATGGGAATCGAAGTCGACTACGCCCGCGGGTATGTAGGCGACACCACGGGATACTACAACGGCGTGCGCACAGGTCAGGACCTGCGCGAATACCGCTCGGAGGACGAACTCATCAAGGAGGCCGTGGCCAAGGCCAAAGGTGCCGACTACATTATCTATATAGGGGGGCTCAACAAGAGCGAGCATCAGGACGACGAGGGCTACGACCGCCTCACCTACGGTCTGCCCTATAACCAAGACAGGCTCATAGAGGCACTCGCACGGGCCAACAAGAACCTGGTCTATGTCAACATATCGGGAAATGCCGTGGCCATGCCGTGGAAGAGCCGTGTGCCTGCCATCGTGCAGGGCTGGTTCCTCGGGTCGGAAGCGGGCGAGGCACTGGCTGCCGTGCTCACCGGCGACGCCAACCCCTCCGGCAAACTGCCGTTCACATGGCCTGCCAAGCTTGAGGATGTGGGGGCACATGCCCTCAATACCTATCCTGGGACATGGCGTCGGGACCATGAACTCATCGACGAGGAATATAAGGAGGGACTGTATGTGGGCTACCGATGGGTAGACCATGCCAAGACCACGCCACTCTTCGCCTTCGGCCACGGCCTCAGCTATACCTCATTCAAATTGTCTGACCTGCATGTCGACAAGAGCGCAATGACCCGAGACGGCCAGATGACTTTCACCGTGAAAGTAAAGAATACGGGCAAGGTGGCTGGCGCCGAGGTCGTACAGCTCTACATCCACGACAACGAGAGCTCGCTGGAGCGTCCCTACAAGGAGCTGAAAGGCTTCCAGAAAGTCTATCTCCAGCCCGGAGAAAGCAAGGAGGTGAGCATCACCATCGACAATGAAGCCCTGAGCTTCTACGACGACAAGGCCGGAGCATGGAAGTCGGAAGACGGCGACTTTGAGGCTCTCGTGGGCAACGCCTCCGACAACCTGCCCCTGAAACTGAAGTTCCAGTTAAAGTAAAAAAACGCAAGCCTATGAAACCCATCTATGCCATCGTGGTCTTTTTAGGCCTTTCCCTGTCGGCTGCACTAAGCAGTCTGCACAGCTACAAGTACACGGAAGAAAGCCTCGTGGCCGACATGAACCAGGCTCTGGCAAAGACCCTTGCGAAGAAAACAGAGGCATGGATAACCCCCGACACCATCCACGACTATCGGCAGAGCCTCAAAATCGACGCCTTGAGGAGGCATTCCATCGTGTACTATGCCCTCGACGACCGCACGAAGGGACTGCGCAGTAGCAAGATGAAATGGCAGTCGGAGGGCAAAAGCGTGGAGTTTCAGGGCTATGCCAACTGTTCCATGGCAACCATCTGGGGGTTAAGCGACCAGCGGCTGCCGCTGCTCTTTCTGCTTCTGGCCGCCAGCTGGATGTCTTTCTGCATCTTCCGCCAGCACAAAAGATACGATGAAATGGGTCATTTTTGCTCTTTGACCTACTCGGAAGCCGACAACCGCATTTATAATCTCCGCCATGAGCCCGTCAATTTCACGCCCATGCAGGAGCAGCTGGTCAGGATGTTTCTCGAATCCGACGGCCTCCAGCTCTCCAAACAGGAGATTTGCGATGCCCTGTGGCCGAAGAAACCCGATGCCAGCAGCACACTCTACACCCTGGTGAAACGGCTGAAGCCCATCCTGAAGAGGGAGGCCGGCCTCACCATCGTCTCCGACCGGGGAAGAGACTACCGGCTCGAGAAAGAGTAAATGTCAGACAGTTGTCAGACAATTAATTTGGGTCTGCAATACATCCGTCTTATCTTTGCGACAAAAACAAGCAACGATGAGACGGATTCTTTTATTTCTGGCTATGGCCACAAGCATGTGTCCTGCCAGCGCACAGGAAGAAAAAACGGTGAATTTAGACGAGGTGAAAGTAGAGGCAGCACGCATCGTGAACCGCCCCGACGGGCAGCTCATCATCCCGTCAAAGGCTCAGATGGAAGGCTCCACCAACGGATTCAGCCTCCTGAACAAGCTGGGACTGCCTGCCATCAGGGTCGACGAGGCGATGCACAGCATCACCGCACTGGGCAATCAGGGAACCGTACAAGTGCGGATAAACGGTGTTATTGCCACTAAGGACGACCTCCTGAGCTTGGATCCAAAATCTTTAAAAAACATCGAATTCATCGATAATCCCGGGGTGAGATACGGTGAGGAAATCGCCTATGTGCTCAACCTCAGGACCCGGCACGCCGACGAGGGTTATGTAATCGGCACGGACATGGTAAACTCACTAACCACATGGCGAGGCAACAACGCCGTCTTCGCTAAGGCAAACCACAGGAATTCCGAGGTCGGAGTGTCCTACGACTTTGCATACAACGACTTCAGGGGGACGAGAGCCAGCGAGCGGTCGCACTACCTGCTCACCGACAACACCCTGAAGACCATCACCCGCGACGACATCAGTAACCGAGACCGAACCTTCGGCAACACGCTGGAACTGAAATATACCCTCGCCGACTCTGCCTCCTACCTCTTTCAGGCCACCCTTTCGGGTAGCTCGACGCTCAGTCCGGGCGACTTCAAGGAGCAGGAAATGAACGATGAAACGGGGCGTTTCTGCACTTTCCAGCAATCAAACGACAAGAGTCTGATGCCCAGCCTGGACCTCTATTTCTTCCGTCAGCTAACTCCCCGCCAGTCCATTACCGCCAACCTTACGGGCACACACATAGCCACCTCCCAGTATAACCACCGCAACGAGGGAGGCGACTATCAATATCATGTGGACGGAAAGACATGGTCGGTCATGGCCGAGGCCATTTACGAATATCGGTTCAACCCCTTCACGGCCTCCCTCGGACTGAACTACATGCAGAAATATACAAGGAACGGGTATACGGGAGATGTCGACTCAAAGAACTCCATGCACAACAACAACCTCTATCTCTTCACCGAAATCAAGGGCAGATGGCGTAAACTAAGCTATGTGGGCGGGTTCGGCACAACGGAACTCTCCTACAATCAAGGAGTACACCGATACACTTTCCACCTCTTCCGACCGAAACTTACCCTGGCCTATGCCTTCTCGAATGTGTGGAAACTGCGCTTTACGACCGAGATAAGCGGACGGGTTTCGCAGATAGCGATGGTGAGCGACACCCGTATCCGCAAGAACAGCATGGAATGGACGGTAGGAAACCCGGACATCAGGCCCACCCGCAGGACGGACACCAGCCTGCGTCTCTCGTTCGACAAGCCGCGAATCAACAGCAGCACAGAGTTCTTTTTCCGCCACAATGCCCATCCTAACATGGCGTGCTACGAGCGCACGGAGGACAACCAGTTCCTCTACTACCAGAAGAACCAAGGCTCCATCGACATGTTTTACCTGCAGAACAACACCCGCTGGGACCTGATACCCGAGAAATTGATTGTATCAGGGTATGCCGGCATCTATCGATACTTCAACCGCGGGGATGCCTATCGCCACTATCTCACGGCCTACAACATGGGCGGCAGCATGGAGGCCTATCTCGGACGATGGACGCTGACGGCAAACATAGACAACGGCTGGAAATTCATGGAGGGCGAGACCTGGAACAAGCAGGGGGCAGCCGTCTGGCTCACGGCCACCTGTCACCTCGGCAACTGCGACCTCTCGCTCTACTGGCAGAACCCGTTGCGGGCACATCCGAAGATCAATGAGGCAGGTCTCGTGAGTCGACACCTGCAACGGGAAGTCATCGTCCGGGGCAGCGACTACGGCAACATGGTGTCGCTCAACCTGTCGTGGAAGCTGAACAAAGGCAGGAAGTATCGTGAGATAAACAAGAAGCCGCAATACAAGGACACGCAGACGGGAATCATGGACTGAGCATGAAGAAGCTGCTCATATTCATACTTGTCGCGGTGGCAGCAACTGTCGCAAGCATCATAGTCCTCCACCCCGACCAGCGGAGCGACTTAGAGAGGTTTCGGGAGGCCATGAACTTCGCGGTTTTCGACCAGTACACAGACTCTGTTTACGGGCATTCTTTCAGCTATCCATCCTTTTTCCAGAAGGAGGAAGACCCTGTCCCCATAAACGGGCACACGCAGTTCGGCTATCATGCGCACAACCTGAACCTCGTAATGGAGTGCCGCGTGGTGGCCACGAGCGGGCAGGAAGCTAAAATGGGCGATTTCATCGACACGGGCAGCGTCGATTTCATGGATGACTACAAGTATTATTCTCATCACATATATAAAGGGAGACACCATCTGATTCTCACTTTCTACTATCCTCGTAAAGCAGAAAGCGCAATGGGAAGAGTCATCTATCGAATAAAGAATTGGGAACCCTTCCCCACAAAAAAGCTACCCTTGAGGCAGTAAGAAAGACAAAAAACAACAAGATTTGCCGACCTATCACCCCTCGGCAAGTTTATGAAAAGCTTCATCGCCCCGTCTATTTAAAAAAAGTTAAAGCATCTTTTTGCAAATAGGGGGATTCTGGATTTTTGAATTATTGTAGACGAAAGCACGAGCAAAATCAGGATTTCCTCGCGACTTGACAAACAAATATAAACAATAACTCAAATTAAGACAATGAAGAAAAAGAATCTTTTCTGCCCATTGATGGCTTTGGCAATGATGGTGTTAACTGTTTCTTTCACCTCTTGCGACAATGACGACACAAAGAAGAATGAACAACTCACCAACAAAACAATCCTCGGAACATGGGAGAAGATTGGTGCTACAGGCACTTTGACCAATCTGGGAGATTCCAAGAAGCCGGCTTATCTGGTAGAATGGACATTTGAAAACGAAGCCACTACCATCAAAGTAGACAACAAGCCCTTAAAGGAAGCTCCCAAGGATGTTATGGAATACTTGAATTCTCTGGAGCAGGATTGCGACCGCATACAGTTCGTAGAGGGCAATAAGGTAAACCGCCAGATCTTCAAAGATGAGAAATGGACCAACGGAGAGATGGGTGCATCCTACTCTTACAATGAAAAGAATGGTCAACTGACCATCGAGTATCCTGGCAAGAAATTCGAAGGAACGGTAGCCAGCTTTGCCCAAATGGTAATGTCAATCCGCACAAAGAACATGCAGAAAGATAAAAACTGGAGTCTCCCTGAATATGTTTTCGCTTACAAGCGCATGAAATAAGCCATGGAAAAATCGCCCTTTTCAAAAAGGCAGTGTATAATAACTCAAAACTTAAGAGGCCGGCATTCCTAAGGGAGCCGGCCTCTTTTATTCCTTGGATCCGCCAGTCTATAGCAGGCTCTTGATTTCCGCGTCCAAGTCCTTTATCTGCTCAGCACGCTTGTAGAGCGAGTTGCTCCTATCAATGAGGAAAAACGAGGGAATGACCTGCACATTATAAGTGCGTAGCACCTGGCCGCTGCCGTCTTTCACGCTAATCCACGGCAGGGCTGCGGTCTGCGTTTTCCAGAAATGTTCATCGCCGTCTACCGCCACCTGATAGATCTCCAGTCCCTGCGCATGATACTTATTGTAGATGTCGCGCAGGTCCATAATACGCTTGGCACTCCCCTCGGCACCGAACGCATGGAAGTCGAGGAGCACCACTTTGCCCTTCAAATCGGTCAACCGGCGCGTCATTCCCTTGTTGTCCGGCAAGGCTATGTCGATAAGTCCGGCTACTGATACCTTGCTGGCATCTATCTGGCCAGCCGCCTGTTCGTTGCGAAGAATGCGCACATCCTTCATTCCCTCAAGGGCTATATTGTGCAGATTGATGCCCCGCTCTGCCTTCGGATAGAAGGTGTCCCAGCTCGTTGCGACCGCCGCGAACACCTTTACATCGTCGGCGTTGGCACGCGGATTGAAGACCAAGGCCTGCATGTTGCCCAGCTGATAGGTCTGGAAGAGGGCGAAATAGGCGTAGGCCTTCATGGGCTCCTTGAAGATATAGTGGGTCTTGACATGCTCCTTGTAAGCCTGCAGGATGCCAGCCACGGCCACCTGAACGCTGTCCACGCCTGTGCGGGGGTCGTTCACCGTGGCGTTGATGCGGTTCTGGAGGTCGATCTGGAGCTGTGCCAGCTCCTTGATCTTGGCATTGTCGTCGGAGCCTTCAATCTCATATTGCGAGGACATCACGGGGTAAGAGGCCTTCACCTTGATGTTCTCCGTAGAGTCAATGGCCACATTGATAATCTGTCCGGCTATCCGGAGACGATAGAACTCCGGCGCCTCGGGAGCCTTACCGCTGAAATCAAACGAGCCGTCCCCGGCCAACTTGACGGAATCCACCGTCACGGGACCGTTCAGACTCATGTTCTCGAAATAGAGAACGGAATCCTCGGCATCGCTGATCTGCCCCGACACTTGGAACTTCTTGTTGCTGCATGACACCATGCCCAGTATTGTCAGTACAAAGACCGCTACTGATGAAATCTTGAATATCTTCATTACGATTAAGTTTTCGATTTACACCTGCAAAAGTAATAATTAAATGTGAATTGCCAAAAGGGAATGATATTTTTTTCCACCTGCCGCTTGCGTTATTCAATCTTTTAGCCTATCTTTGCATAGGGAAGGCTATACTCGGCAATCCGAGAACAAGTTCTCACTGCGCTCGCCTGTACAGCCTTTGCCAAGGAAACGCTTTACTGCCATGAAGAAAGATATTTTCATTTCAATAATCGTGTTGCTCACACTCACCGTGTCGTGCAATCCTAACCATCAAACCACTATGAAAGAAAATCCGCAAAGCCGTTGGGAAGAGCAGCTGGAGGCCGAGATGCCCCTGCTTGGACACCGTAACTGGATCGTCGTTACCGACATGGCCTATCCTCTGCAATCGGCTCCCGGCATTGAAACCCTTTATGCCGATGAAGACTTTGAAACTGTCTTGACAAAAGTAAAGGCGTCCATAGACTCCGTCCCCCATGTCTTCGCCCATGTCTATCATGACCAGGAAATGGACTTTTTGACCGATTCCATCGCTCCGGGGATAGGAAAAGCGAGAGAAATCGTCAGCCAACTCTACGGCAAGGAAGCCAAGAGTATGGTGCACGAAGATATTATCACAAAACTTGACAAAGCCAGCAAGCTTTACAAGATACTGATCATCAAGACTCCGCTTACCATACCCTATACCAGCGTCTTCCTCGAACTCGACTGCAAATACTGGTCGGCAGAAAGACAGCAGCAACTCGACGAGCTGATGCGCAAATAGTATTTCTCCCGTATTTTGAGGCTGGCAGAAAAGGCGGCAAGGGCACCCCTGCTTGCAAAAGGCCGTTACCCGCTCGACAAAATCGGCGAGATTGTGGGACAAAATCGCCGATTTCGTCCGATGATTTCGCCGATTTTGTCAGACCGACAGCAGTCTCTCATCCTGCAAAAGACAAGTGGGCGGTTAGCGTTCAGATGCTCCCCGACGACTGAATTCCCGCCGGCAAGACTCCTTTTTCCCAGATTATTTCACTAAAAACACAAAATAATCCTTCGAATTTTCTTTTTTCTTATATTAATAATGTACCTTTGCTGCCGTTTTCTGGGCATAGCCTGTCAAGGCTATCCCTGACTTGACGATTTTTTAGATGTTATCAAAACAATAAAGTTTTATTTTTTCAGATGAATGTAATTACGAAGACAGTTCAATTGCCAGATGGCAGAACCATCTCAATTGAGACCGGAAAAGTTGCAAAACAGGCCGACGGCTCTGCGGTACTCCGCATGGGCAACACCGTACTTTTGGCAACTGTTTGTGCAGCAAAGGAAGCAGTTCCGGGTACAGATTTCATGCCTTTGCAGGTAGATTATCGCGAGCAGTACAGTGCCGCAGGCCGTTTCCCAGGGGGATTCACCAAGCGCGAAGGCAAAGCCAGTGATGACGAGATTCTCACATCACGCCTTGTGGACCGTGCGCTCCGCCCACTTTTCCCAGCAGATTATCATTGTGAAGTTTATGTGCAGGTAATGTTGCTTTCCGCCGATGGCGTCGATCAGCCCGACGCACTGGCAGGTTTTGCAGCCTCGGCAGCCATGGCCTGCTCCGACATACCTTTCGATTATACGATTTCAGAGGTCCGCGTAGCTCGCGTAAACGGCGAGTATGTAGTAAACCCGACCTTCCAGCAGATGGCTGATGCCGACATGGATCTCATGGTGGGAGCCACGAAGGACAACATCATGATGGTGGAAGGCGAGATGAAAGAGGTTTCCGAGCAAGACTTGATTCAGGCCCTGAAGGTAGCCCACGAGGCTATCAAGCCGATGTGCGAGCTCCAGGACGAGCTGGCCAGGGAACTGGGTACTGACAAGAAGCGTGAATATGACGACGAGGTGAACGACGAAGACCTGCGCCAGGAAGTAAAAGACCTCTACGACCAGGTGTACGCCATCAACCGACAGGCACTCGAAAAGCATGCCCGCCACGATGCTTTCGACAAGATTCTTGCAGACTTCCTCGAGAAATATGACGCCGCTCATGCCGACCTCTCGGAAGATGAACTTGGAGAAAAGCATGCAGAGGCTGCCCGTTATTACGACGATGTGATGCGCGATGCCATGCGCCGCTGCATCCTCGACGAGGGTATTCGCCTCGACGGTCGTGCCACAACCGACATCCGCCCGATATGGTGCGAGGTATCACCGCTGCCCATGCCTCACGGAAGTGCCATCTTCCAGCGCGGCGAAACCATGTCGCTCTCTACCTGCACACTCGGCACCAAGCTCGACGAAAAGCTGGTAGACGGCGTGCTGAACCGCGGCTATCAGCGCTTCCTCCTTCACTATAATTTCCCTCCTTTCTCAACAGGAGAGGCCAAGGCACAGCGTGGCGTTGGCCGTCGCGAGATTGGACACGGACACTTGGCATGGCGCGGACTGAAGGATCAGATTCCTGCCGACTTCCCTTACACCATCCGCCTGGTGAGCCAGATACTGGAGTCTAACGGCTCTTCGTCCATGGCTACCGTCTGCGCAGGCACTCTGGCACTGATGGATGCAGGCGTTCCAATGAAAAAACCAGTTGCCGGTATCGCCATGGGTCTCATCAAGAATCCGGGCGAAGAGAAGTATGCCATCCTGAGCGACATCCTCGGCGACGAGGATCACCTGGGCGACATGGACTTCAAGACGACGGGTACAAAGGACGGGCTCACCGCCACTCAGATGGATATCAAGTGCGACGGCCTCTCTTTCGAGATTCTCGAGAAGGCCCTTATGCAGGCCAAGGCCGGTCGTGAGCACATCATGGGTGAGATGATGAAGACGCTTTCCGAACCCCGTGCAGAGCTGAAACCTCAGGTTCCCCGCATCGTTGCCATCGAGATTCCGAAGGAGTTTATCGGTGCGGTAATCGGCCCCGGCGGTAAGATTATCCAGCAGATGCAGGAAGATACGGGTGCTACCATCACCATCGACGAGATCGACGGCGTGGGCAAGGTGCAGGTTTCTGCTCCTAACAAGGAGAGCATCGAGGCCGCTCTTGGCAAGATCAAGGCCATCGTAGCCATGCCGGAAGTAGGCGAGGTGTACGACGGAACCGTCAAGAGCGTCATGCCTTACGGCTGCTTCGTGGAGATTCTGCCCGGAAAGGAAGGTCTTCTCCACATCAGCGAGATTGACTGGAAACGCCTCGAAACGGTAGAAGAAGCCGGCATCAAGGAAGGCGACAAGATCAAGGTCAAGCTCCTTGAAATCGACCCGAAGACAGGCAAGTATAAGCTTTCTCACCGTGTATTAATTGAGAAACCTGAAGGATATGTGGAGCGTGAACGCCGTCCACGCCGTGAGAACAATGGCGACCGTCGTAACGGCAACCACCGTCCGAACAATGGCGAGCATCGCAACAGTAACAGCAACGGTCATCAGCCTCGTCGCTTCAGCGGCAATGCCAACGAGAATTATCGCCCCGCAGAAGAGGAAAACGAAACTCGGGATTTCAGCGATGTTCTCGATCGTGATAACGATTAATCACACATTATTATATCAAAAGTCCCCGCACTCGGTCTTGAGTGCGGGGACTTTTATTGTCTGAAGCCTAAATCTGGACCTCAAATCTTGAACTCCATCGCGAAAGTCTGGCTTTTCATGCCCTGAGGAAGCGTAACAATTACCTTGCCACCCGTCTTCTGGGTCTTCAGCGTCTTTCCCGTACTCAGGAGCCTGACGCTGCCCTTGGGCAGATTGCCCGCCCATGAAACCGTTGCGGGAACCTGCTCCCCATCCTTCACCGTATAGATGGCATAGAGCTTTCGGCCGTCCTTGCTGGCCGTAAACCACACATTCCCGTCGTGATAATTCTTGGTAATGGTAGTGCCATAGATGGCCTTTCCGTTCGCGCGCAACCATGCCCCGATCTGCTCAAGACGCTTTACAGCTTCCGGTTCTATCAATCCTTCGGGGGTCGGTCCGACGCCTAAGACTAAGTTTCCGCCCTTTGCCACAATCTCAACAAGTATGTTAATCACCTTGTCGGCACTCTTCCAGGTCGGGCGGGGAACCCATCCCCAGTCGTTTGTCAGCGTGATACAGCTCTCCCATGGGAAGTCAAGCTGGGTCTCGGGAATCGTTCTCTCGGGGGTCTGATAGTTCTCATAAGGTCCGTGAATGGTGCGGTCTACCATGATAAGACCCGGCTGACGGGCACGCGCCATCTTGGCAATCCGGTCCATGTCGAGGGTCTGCTTCCTGTAAGGATTCACCCATCCCCCGTCAAGCCAGAGGATGTCTACAGGACCATAGTTGGTCAACAGCTCCTCCATCTGATTATAGACGAACTTCCGAAAGCTGGCCCATCGCCACGGCCACTTATCTATATCGTAGTTCACATTGCGGCCGTTCTTGACGGGATAGACATCCCACCAGAAATCCTGAGAATGCCAGTCGGGCTTGGAGAAGTACTCGCCTATCATGAAATCCTTGTCCCGGAAAGCCTGAAGCACATACTTCAGCACATCCCGCCTGGGGTTGTCCTTGAAGGCATGATGGGCTATGGAATAGTCCGTATACTTGGAATCGAACATGCAGAAGCCGTCGTGATGCTTGGTCGTAAAGATCATGTACTTCATGCCTGCCTTCTGGAAGACACTTGCCCACTGGCCGGGATCAAACTTCGTGGGATTAAACTTGTCGGCAAGCCCCCAGTACCAGTCCTTGTATTGCTGATAGGTCATGGTCGTGTCGCGGGTTATCCAGTCCTCGTCGCATATCGACCACGACTCTACGATGCCGGGAACGGAGTAGACGCCCCAGTGCATGAGCACGCCGAATTTCAGGTCCTGCCACTTCTTAAGTTTGCTTACGACTTGAGGGTCGGCAGGCCACTCATAGGTTTTGGAACGCTCGTGAATCTCCCCCTGCGCGCTGACATTCAGCACAAAGGCAACGAAGGCCAGGAAAACGATAACTATTCTTCTCATAAAACATCAAGTTAGATTCTCGGGTAAAGTTACAAAAATTATTTTGAGATATAGCATTATTTTTTTATTTTTGCAGAAAAATCAAGTGCAGACAATGAATAAGATACTCTCAATACTCCTTTTGCTTACATTCTCGTTGGGACTTCCTGCCCAGAACGAGCCCACCTATCTGAAGACCTTTGAATACGACAAGCGCATCCACGACTTCGGAACCATACTGGAAAAGGACGGCAAGGTGAGCCATACTTTCACTTTCACGAACAAGGGAAGCAAGCCCGTCGTCATCAACGAGGTGAACTCTTGGTGCGGATGCACCGGCAGCGAGTTCAGCAGGAAGCCGATTGCCCCCGGCAAGACCGGCACGGTAACCGTTACCTACAATCCGCTGAACCGCCCCGGAAAGTTCTCCAAGGAGGTGGCCGTGCTGCTGAACGACGGCAGGAACTACACCCGCATCTGGGTAAAGGGGAATGTGATAGGCTACCTGCATCCCGTTACCGAGGACTATCCTTACGCCTTCGGACGAGGACTGTACATGGGATTTAAGGTGTTGCCGTTCGGCTCTTTGAAGCCCGGGGAGTCATATACCTTTGAGCAGAGAATCGCCAATGACACCGACAAACCCATGACCGTGGAGTTTGAGAAGGTGCCCGACAACCGCGTGCTCAAGATGCCCGGCAGGATAGAACTCAAGCCCAGGGAGCGCACTACATTCAAAGTTTCCTACAAGGCGGTAAGGCAATATCCCTACGACCGCCACATCCTCGTCAGGATTAAGGTAAACGGTGCATCGGTAAAGCCCATGCGCGTAACTTGGTTTGGCACGAAACCACGGCAAGTAGAACTTTAGAACATCGACGATATGAAAACTAAAAACCTATTATTAAGCATGCTGTTCCTGCTCCCCGCAGGCATGACGGCACAGAATGAAGCCCCCGCCCCGGTAGCCCCCCTGCCTAACGAGAACCAAGTGGAGTGGCAAAAACTCGAGACCTATGCCTTTATCCATTTCGGCCCGAACACCTTCGGCGACCGAGAGTGGGGCTATGGCGACGCCCCGCTGGAAAGTTTCAATCCCCGGAAACTCGACTGCGAGCAATGGGCTAAGACACTGAAGGCCGCCGGCATGAAGGGCATCATCCTCACCTGCAAGCATCACGACGGGTTCTGCCTGTGGCCTACGAAGTACACCGACTACAGCATCCGCAATACTCCCTACAAGAACGGGAAGGGCGATGTGGTAGGAGAACTCTCGGCAGCATGCAAGAAATACGGGCTGAAATTCGGCGTCTACCTCTCCCCGTGGGATCGCCACCAAGCCTTTTACGGCACACCTCTTTATATAGAGTACTTCTACTCCCAGCTTCGGGAGCTGCTCACGCAATATGGCGACATCTTCGAAATCTGGTTCGACGGTGCCAACGGCGGCGACGGCTACTATGGCGGAGCTCGCGAGACGCGCACCATTGACCGCCGTACTTATTACAATTTCCCGCGCGCTTTCAAGCTTGTCAATGAGCTTCAGCCCAAGGCCATCATCTTCTCCGATGGCGGCCCGGGCTGCAGATGGGTAGGCAACGAGAGCGGATATGCCTTTGCCACCAACTGGTCGTTCCTCCGCATCAACGATGTCTACCCCGGATACCCCGACTATTGGGAGCTGATGTCGGGACACGAAGACGGCGACACCTGGGTTCCTGCTGAGTGCAACACCTCCATCCGGCCGGGATGGTTCTATCATGAGAGCGAGGACAGCAAGGTGAAAAGCGTCGACCAGCTCGTAGACTTGTATTATCGCAGCGTAGGGCACAACGGCACCTTCCTCCTGAACATGCCCGTAGACAAGGACGGCCTGATACATCCCGTAGACTCCGCCCGCGTCATCGCCTTCCACAAACAGATTTCCTCGGAGCTCAAGACCAACCTACTGACGAAAGGAGTGAGCATCAAGGCTTCGAATGTGCGCGGCAAGTCGTTTAGCGAGAAAATGCTTACCGACGGGCAGTTTGATACCTACTGGAGCGTGAACGACGACCAGAAGGAGCCCTCGCTGCTGCTGTCTTTCAGCCGGCCGACGAAACTTAACCGCATGATGCTCCAGGAATACATCCCCCTTGGGCAGCGTGTGCAGCAGTTCCTCGTCGAGTATCGGCAGGGCAAGGAATGGCTGCCGTTGAAGATGAACGAGGAGACCACGACCATCGGCTATAAGCGCCTGCTGCGCTTCAAGACCATCCAGACCTCGCAGATTCGCATCACCTTCCAGAAGAGCCGCGGCCCCATCTGCATCAATGAGCTGGGAGCCTACTATGCTCCGAATGCCAAGGACCAGTTCATAGAGAGAGTGGAGGATGTGAAGAGCCTTCCTTTCACGGTATCAACAGCCAATCCCGATGAACTATACTTCGACTTGGGAAAGGTGCAAGGACTAAAGTCATTCTACTATCTGCCCGACCAGAACCCACGGCACAAGGGCCTCGTAACCCACTACGAAATCTATGTGGGCAAGGAAAAGGGCAGCATGAAGAAGGTGGCGGAGGGCGAATTCTCCAACATCCGCAACCATCCCGTCATGCAGGAAGTGCACTTCCCCCCCACCCAGGGTCGCTACCTGAAGTTCAAGGCCACACGCATGGTCAACGAGGGAGAGCTTATCGACTTTGACAATTGCGCCATACAATAAACTGAAACACTGCTAATTGATATGAAGAAAATACTCCCACTCGTCCTGCTAAGCCTCTTTGCGCTCAGCACGACGGCAAAGAAGAAACTGCCTTACCAGAATGCGAAGCTGCCTGTTGAGCAGCGCGTGAGCGACCTCCTGCACCGCATGTCGCTCGAGGAGAAGGTGGGCCAGCTGCGCTGCACCCTCGCCTGGAACTACTATAAGACGCTGGGCAGGCAGGTCGTCGTTTCCGAATCCTTCCGCAAAGACCTCGCTGAGGGCAACATCGGCATGCTCTGGGCCACCTTTCGTGCCGACCCCTGGACGCAGAAGAGCCTTTCCAACGGGCTCACGCCGGAGATGGCTGCCAAGACGGCAAACATTCTCCAAGACTATGTAATGGACCACACGCGCTGGGGCATACCGCTCTTCCTGGCTGAGGAGGCTCCCCACGGCCACATGGCCATCGGCACCACCGTCTTTCCCACGGGACTGGGACTGGCCGCCACCTTCTCTCCCGAGACGGCTGAGGCCATGGGTAGGGTAGTCTCCAAGGAAGTGCGGCTCCAAGGGGCACACATCAGCTACGGTCCCGTGCTCGACCTTTCGCGCGACCCGCGGTGGTCGCGTGTGGAGGAGAGCATGGGTGAAGACCCCGTGCTCACCGGTACCATGGGGGCGGCCTTGGTACGGGGACTGGGCGGAGGCGACCTCTCCAAGCCCTATTCCACCCTTGCCACACTGAAACACTTCATAGCCTACGGCACCACGGAGGGCGGCCAGAACGGCAACCAGAGCATCATCGGGCAGCGCGACTTGCTGCAAAACTTCCTGCCGCCGTTCAAGAAAGCCATCGACGCGGGGGCTCTCTCGGTGATGACCTCTTATAACTCGCTCGACGGAATTCCGTCTACGGCCAGCCGCGAACTCTATACCGACCTCCTCCGCAGGCAGTGGGGCTTCCGCGGATTCGTGGTTTCCGACCTCTACAGCATCGACGGAATCTGGGAAACCCACCATGTGGCGCCCACCCTGCAGCAAGCCGGGGTGATGTCGCTCACGGCTGGTGTTGACGAGGATCTGGGTGGCCGCGCCTATGCCGAGCTGCCGGATGCCGTGCGGAAAGGCCTCGTGAGCGAGGCACTTGTCGACACCGCCTGTGCCCGCGTGCTGCGAATGAAGTTCGAGATGGGGCTTTTCGAGCATCCCTATGTGGATGAGAAGGCTGCCCGGCAGGTGCGCTGCGAGGAGCACAAGGCCGTGGCCTTAGACGCGGCACGCAAGCTCATCACCCTGCTGAAAAACGAGAACCACACCCTCCCGCTGAACAAGACGGCCAAGGTGGCCGTGGTGGGGCCTAACGCCGACAATATATACAACATGCTGGGCGACTATACGGCACCGCAGGAAGACGGCAATGTGAAGACCATCCTCATGGGAATCAAGGCAAAACTGCCGCAGGGCAATGTGGAATATGTAAAGGGATGTGCCGTGCGCGACACCCTTAGCGACAACATCGAGGCGGCTGTGCAGGCCGCCCGACGGGCCGATGTAGTGGTCGTGGCGGTGGGCGGCTCGAGTGCCCGCGACTTTAAGACCAGCTACAAGGCCACGGGAGCGGCGGAGGCAGACACCAGGAGCCTCTCCGACATGGACTGCGGCGAGGGCTACGACCGCGCCACGCTCTCCTTGCTGGGCCATCAGCAGAAGCTGCTCGAGGCTCTCCGCAGCACCGGCAAGCCTCTGGTGGTGGTCTATATAGAGGGACGCCCCCTCGACAAGGCATGGGCCGCCGAGCACGCCGACGCCCTGCTCACGGCCTATTATCCCGGACAGGAGGGCGGAACGGCCATTGCCGATGTGCTCTTCGGCGACTACAACCCTGCCGGCCGACTGCCCGTCTCGGTGTCGAGAACTGTGGGCCAGCTGCCCGTCTACTACAACAAGCGGGCTCCGAAGGCGCACAACTATGTGGAGATGACTGCCCAGCCCCTCTACTCTTTCGGCTACGGACTGAGCTATACCACCTTCAGTTACGGCAACCTGCAGGTTCGCAAGCAGGGCGAGAAGGACTTCTGCGTGTCGTTCGACATCACCAACACCGGCTCCCGCGACGGCGACGAGGTGGCACAGCTCTACCTCCACGACGAGGTGGCATCAGTGGTCCAGCCCATGAAACAGCTCAAGCACTTTGCGCGCGTATATATAAAGAAAGGTGAGACGCAGCATCTGGAGTTCGACATCACGCCCGAAGACCTCGAAATCATCGGCAAGGACTATCGGCCGGTGGTAGAGCCGGGCGACTTCGAGGTGCTCGTGGGCAGCTCGTCGGACAACATCCTGCTCCACGGAAAGCTGTCTGTGGAATAGTTTTTTTCGGTTAATCGAAACGCAAACAACGGCTATAAGGAAACCAAAATAAGTGAATTTACGGGGTAAATTAACTGATTTTACTTCGTAAATTCACTTATTTTATCTGACGAAATCGCCGATTTTGTGGGACGATTTCGCCGATTTTGTCAGCAGGGAAGCCGCTTTTAGGAATGGAAAAACAAAACGGGAACCACACGAGTGATTCCCGTTTGCGCTCCAGGATGGGCTTGAACCAACGACCCCCTGATTAACAGTCAGGTGCTCTAACCAACTGAGCTACTGAAGCTTTTTGCCAATTGCGGTTGCAAAGGTAAGGCGTTTTTCTGAATCCACCAAACTTTTTAGAGTTTTTTTTCGGTTTATCGCTAAAATACAATAAATTTTGAGGGCTTTTAGCGGGAATGTGGTCTTATATTATTACTTTTGTACCTGATATGAAGAAACTGCTATTCTGTCTGCTCCTGCTGGGCGCAATGCCCGTGGAGGCACAAGAGAACAAGGATCACAACCTCGATGTGGCGAAAAACCTGGATGTGATGAATGTCATCTATAAGTATCTCGACATGATGTATGTGGATACGCTGGATGCCAACGAGGTGGTGGGCAACGGCATCAAGTCGATGCTCAAGAGCCTCGATCCCTACACCGTCTATTATTCCGAGAGCGATGTCAACGAGCTCCGCACGATGATTACGGGCAAATATGTGGGGGTGGGCATGCTCATCCGCTGGAACTTCCAGTTGCAGAATGCCGTGGTCGACGAGCCTTATGAGAATACTCCCTCGGCCGAGGCCGGCCTGAAGAAGGGCGATGTAATCCTAAGCATCGACGGCGAGTCGATGAAGGGCAAGGACACCAAATATGTGAGCGAGCATCTGCGCGGGGATGCAGGTAGCACCTTCGAGCTCGTGGTGCGCCGTCCTTCCACGGGCAGGCAGATGAAGTTCAGGATTACCCGTCGCTCCATCTACCAGACTCCTGCCGTGCCTTACTATGGCGTGCAGGAGGGCAACATCGGATATATCAACCTGAGCGGCTTCGTGGAGAACAGTGCCAAGGCCGTGCGCCGTGCGTATGTGGAAATGCGCCAGAAAGGCATCAAGGGACTCATTGTCGACCTGCGCAACAACGGCGGCGGTTCCGAGCAGGAAGCGGTGGACATCGTAAACATGTTCGTGCCCAAGGGCAAGCTCGTGGTTTCCAACCGTGGCAAGCTGAAGCGTGCCAACCACGACTATATCACCAGCATGGAGCCCATCGACACCGTGATGCCCCTCGTGGTGCTCGTGAACGGCAACACGGCGTCGGCCAGCGAGATCATGAGCGGGGCTTTGCAGGACTTCGACCGCGGAGTGATTCTCGGAACCCGCACCTATGGCAAGGGCATTGCGCAGATGACGCTCGACCTGCCCTATAACGGACAGTTGAAACTCACCACCAACAAATGGTATACTCCCAGCGGGCGATGCATCCAGGCCGTTACCTACAAGCATGCCCGCGGCGGTTCAACGGTGCAGAAAGCAGACTCCACGGCGAAGGTTTTCCTTACCGAGCACGGCCGTGAGGTCAAGGATGTGGGCGGCATCGTGCCGGACATAGAGGTGAAGGCCGACTCGCTGCCGAACATCGCCTATTATCTGGCTGCGGCCGTAGACTCAAATGAAGTGCTGCACAACTATGAGGTAGACTATATCGCCAGGCATCCCGCGATAGCACCGGCGGGCGAGTTCAGTCTCTCCGATGCCGACTACGAGGAGTTCAAGCAGCGAGTGATGGCCAGCAATTTCAAGTATGACCGTGAGAGTGAGAAATATCTCAAGAACCTGAAAGAACTGGCTAAGTTTGAAGGATATTACGATGAGGCCAAGCCTGAATTCGAGGCTCTGGAGAACAAGCTGAAGCACAATGTGGCCAAGGACCTTGACTACAACAAGCGCATCATCAAGCATATGATAGAGAACGACATCGTGGCGGCTTATTATTATCAGAAGGGGAGTATAGAGAATTCGCTGCGCGACGACAAGCAGGTGGCTGAGGCCTTGAAACTGCTCCATGACGAGGCAAAATACAGGGAAATCCTGCAATCGAAGAAAAAATAAGGAATGATAAGTGATGAAAGTTGCGCTTTTTCTTGGATTATTCGGAAATTATGCGTACTTTTGCATCGTTCAGTGGAATGAGGGGCTCCCAGAGAGCTCCTCATTTTATTTTAAATGAAATTGTATGATAGACAAGAAGGTCGTAGAAAAGTTAGTAGACGAGTGGTTGGCCGACAAAGACTATTTCCTTGTGGGCGTTGAAATCAGCACCGACGACAAGATCGTCGTAGAGATTGACCATGCCGACGGCGTGTGGATTGAGGACTGTGTGGAGCTAAGCAAGTATATCGAAGACCGCCTGAGCCGCGATGACGAGGACTATGAGCTTGAGGTCGGATCGGCCGGTCTGGGACAGCCTTTCAAGGTTCCGCAGCAGTATGTCAACTTCATAGGTAAGGAAGTGGAAGTCCTGGATGCCGACGGGAAGAAAGTGAGAGGTCTTCTGAAGAGCGTGGACGGCAACGACTTCGTTGTAACGGCAAAAGAAAAGGTAAAGATGGAAGGCAAGAAGCGTGCCGTGTTGCAAGATGTAGACCACCTCTACCAGATGGACAAAGTGAAATATACTAAATACTTAATAAGTTTCAAATAAGCTATGGCAGCAAGAAAAAATGCAGAAGAACAGGTGAGCATGATTGACACCTTCAAGGAATTCAAGGAAACCAAGAATATCGACCGTACTACTTTGGTAAGTGTACTGGAGGAGAGTTTCCGCAATGTGCTCGCTAAGATTTATGGCAGCGACGAAAACTTCGATGTGATCGTGAACCCTGACAAGGGCGACTTCGAGATTTACCGCAACCGAGTGGTTGTGGCCGACGGAGAAGTGGCCGACGAAAACAAGGAGATCAGCCTCTCGGAAGCCCAGAAGATAGAGCCTGACTATGAGGTAGGAGAGGATGTTTCGGAGCGCGTGAACTTCTCGAAGTTCGGCCGGCGTGCCATCCTGACGCTGCGCCAGACCCTGGCCTCCAAGATTCTGGAGCTGGAGCACGATTCGCTTTATAACAAATATAAGGACCGCGTCGGACAGATTGTCGCCGGTGAGGTTTATCAGATATGGAAACGCGAGGTGCTCCTCGTAGACGACGAGAACAACGAACTGATTCTCCCGAAGGCAGAACAGATTCCTTCAGACCAGTATCGCAAGGGCGAGACCATTCGCGCCGTCATCGATCGCGTGGAGAATGAGAACAACAATCCTAAGATCATCTTGAGCCGTACGAGTCCTGTCTTTCTGGAGCGTCTGCTGGAGCAGGAGGTTCCGGAGATAGCCGATGGGCTTATTGCCGTTAAGAAGATTGCCCGCATGCCGGGTGAGCGTGCCAAGGTGGCCGTGGAAAGCTACGACGAGCGTATCGATCCGGTGGGAGCCTGCGTCGGAGTAAAGGGAAGCCGTGTCCACGGCATCGTCCATGAGCTCTGTAACGAGAACATCGATGTCATCAACTGGACGGCCAACATCAAGCTCTTTATCCAGCGTGCTCTGAGTCCGGCTCATGTGAGCAGCATCAACATCAACGAGGAGGAACGCAAGGCCGAGGTCTATCTGCAGCCGGAGGAAGTAAGCTTGGCCATCGGCCGTGGCGGCCTGAATATCAAGCTTGCCTCTATGCTGACAGAGTATACCATCGATGTATTCCGCGATGTGCCGGAAGGTGAAGAGGAGGAAGACATCTATCTGGACGAGTTCTCCGACGAGGTGGACCAGTGGGTTATCGACGCGGTAAAGGCCATCGGTCTGGATACGGCAAAGCAGGTATTGAATGCTCCCCGTGAGATGCTGATAGAGAAGGCTGACCTTGAGGAGGAGACGGTAGACCATCTGCTGAATGTGCTTCGTGCAGAATTCGAGCAATAACAAAGTGTACCCCTCAATCCAACAAACAACCAGTAAAAAAGTAGTAAATGAGTATTAGATTAAATAAAGCAATCAAAGAACTGAACATAGGACTTCAAACGGCAGTTGAATTCCTTGAAAAGAAGAATCTCTCGGGCGACGAGACCCTCACGGCGAACACCAAACTCACCGAGGAACAATATCATGCCCTGACGGAGAACTTCAAGCAAGACGCCCAAGTGCGCACAGAGGCTGAGAAGCTCTTCCAAAAGAAGCAGCAAAAGGAGAAGAAACCTGCGGCGCAGCCGGTGGACCACAGTGGCGAGAGTCTGCTGAGATCGAAGCAGCAGTATAAACCTCTGGGCAAGATAGACCTTGATGGTATGACAAAAAAGGAAAAGGAGATTGCTGCTCCTCCCAAAGAGGAGGCTCCGAAGGAAAAGGCTGCTGCCGTTCAGCCTGAACCTGAAGCAAAGGTGGAGAAGGCGGAAGTCCAGAAGCCGGTGGAGGTGGAGGCGCCTGCCCCACAGCCTGAGAGAGAAGATTCAGCAAAGCCCGATGATAAACCGGAGGAGACCCCTGCTCCGGTAATCGAGGAGAAGGCTCCTGAGGCTTCTGCCCAAGAAAGCGGAAAGCCCGAGGTATATCAGCTGAAGAGTGAGAAGAAGATGCTTAACGCCCCCAATCTGAATGTATTGGGCAAGATAGATCTTGACTCCATAAACCAGAGTACTCGTCCGAAGAAGAAAACCAAGGAGGAGAAACGCAAGGAGCGTGAGGAAAAGGTTCAGCAACAGCATCCGGGCGGCGAGAAGAAAAAGCGCCAGCGCATCAGCAAGGAGCGCGTGAACATCGATGCCGCAGCCAATGAGGTAAGCAACCGTAAGAACAATAAAGGCAAGAATAACAATAAGGACAAGAACCGCAAGCGCAACCAAAAGCCGCTTGAGGTGGACGACGAGGCCGTAGCACGCCAGGTGAAGGAGACCCTTGCCCGCCTTACGAACAAACAGAGCCAGAGCAAGAAGGGTGCCAAATACCGCAAGGAGAAGCGTGAGGCCGCTCAGGAGAAACTGGACGCCGAGGCACGCGCAGAGCGCAGGGAGAGCAAGACGCTGAAGCTTACGGAGTTTGTAACCGTAAGCGAGCTTGCTACCATGATGGATGTTTCCGTAACACAGGTCATCTCTACTCTGATGGGGGTCGGCATCATGGTGTCTATCAACCAGCGATTGGACGCAGAGACTATAAACCTCGTTGCCGAAGAGTTCGGCTTCAAGACGGAGTATGTAAGTGCAGAAGTCCAAGAGGCTATCAGCGTGGAGCTGGACGACGAAGGAGACTTGGTTTCCCGAGCTCCTATCGTAACGGTGATGGGCCATGTAGACCATGGTAAGACCTCCTTGCTCGACCATATCCGTAACACGAATGTGATAGCCGGTGAGGCCGGTGGCATCACACAGCACATAGGTGCCTACAGCGTTACCTTGAAAAACGGGCGTAAGGTTACCTTCTTGGATACTCCGGGTCATGAAGCCTTTACGGCCATGCGTGCCCGTGGAGCACAGGTTACGGA
Source organism: Prevotella sp. KH2C16 (assembly GCF_900113305.1). Classification (GTDB taxonomy): domain Bacteria; phylum Bacteroidota; class Bacteroidia; order Bacteroidales; family Bacteroidaceae; genus Prevotella. The sequence goes on from NZ_FOOW01000004.1 coordinate 75,828, forward strand.
TATCGCCATTATCATCATTGCTGCCGACGACTCTGTGATGCCGACGACAAAGGAGGCCATTGCACATGCTCAGGCAGCTGGTGTTCCGATGGTGTTCGCTATTAACAAGATTGACAAGCCGGGTGCAAATCCGGATAAGATTCGTGAAGATCTGGCCAATATGAACCTGCTGGTAGAAGAGTGGGGAGGAAAGTATCAGTGTCAGGAAATCAGCGCGAAAAAAGGCATCGGTGTAGAGGATCTGATGGAGAAGGTTCTCCTTGAGGCTGATATGCTCGACTTGAAGGCGAACCCTAACCGCAAGGCAACAGGTACGATCATAGAATCCTCACTCGATAAGGGGCGCGGCTATGTTTCCACGGTGTTGGTGAGCAACGGCACGCTGAAAGTTGGCGATGTTGTTATTGCCGGTACTTCATGGGGCCGCGTGAAGGCTATGTTCAACGAGCGAAACCAGCGTATCGAGGGAGCAAGGCCTGCCGAGCCGGCAATCATCCTGGGGCTGAACGGAGCTCCTACTGCCGGTGACGCATTCCATGTGCTGGAAACGGAGCAGGAGGCCCGCGAGGTGGCCAACAAGCGTGAACAGTTACAGCGCGAGCAGTCGTTGCGTACGACCAAGACGCTGGGCTTGGATGATATCTCGCATCGCATCGCATTGGGCGAGTTCCATGAGCTGAACATTATTGTCAAGGGTGATACCGACGGTAGTATCGAGGCCTTGTCGGATTCGTTCATCAAGCTTTCCACGGAGAAGGTTCAGGTGAATGTGATCAGCAAGGCTGTGGGTGCTATTTCCGAGAATGATGTCATGTTGGCAAGTGCCTCAAGTGCCATCATCGTTGGATTCCAGGTGCGTCCTTCTGTCGATGCCCGTAAGGCGGCTGAGCATGAAGGCGTTGAAATCAACACCTATTCTATCATTTATGACGCCATTGATGATATCAAGGCGACCATGGAGGGTATGCTTGACAAGGTGAAGAAGGAAATCACGACGGGTGAGGTACAGGTCAAGCAGGTATTCAAGATCTCGAAGGTGGGAACCGTTGCCGGCGGTCTGGTTACCGAGGGTAAGGTTCATGCCAAGGATAAGGCTCGCGTCGTGCGTGATGGTATTGTGGTTCATACCGCTAATATCAGTGCCTTGAAGCGTTACAAGGATGATGTGAAGGAGGTCGTTACCGGCATGGAGTGCGGTCTGAGCCTTGTCAACTTCAACGATATCCAGGAAGGCGATATCATTGAGACCTTCACGGAGATAGAGGTGGAGCAGAAACTTTAATGACATTGGCGGGTGCTGTTTAATGTGGCCCGGTATTTGCTATGTCATAAGTAGGGTCAGTTGGAGCAACCGACTGTCCCTATCTTATCTAAAACAGGTGATATAAATTATGCCAGAGAAAAATGAGTTTGTCAAGCAGGTGGCGGAACAGAAATATAAATTCGGGTTCACTACCGATGTGCAAACTGAGATTATAGATAAGGGCTTGAATGAAGATGTCGTCCATCTGATTTCCCAGAAGAAGGGAGAACCGGAATGGATGCTTGACTTTCGCCTGAAGGCTTTCAACTATTGGAAGACCCTGCGGCAGCCGACATGGGGGCATGTGCATTTGCCGGAGATAGACTATCAGGCTATCTCCTATTATGCGGATCCTTTGGCCAAAAAGCCGAAGAACAAGGAAATCGACCCTGAGCTTGAGAAGACTTTCGATAAGCTCGGCATTCCTCTCGAAGAACGGTTGGCGCTCAGCGGGACGGCTGTCGACGCCATTATGGATTCCGTCTCTGTAAAGACCACTTTCAAGGAGAAACTTGCAGAGAAAGGTATCATCTTCTGTTCGATAGGAGATGCCATTAAGAATCATCCGGACTTGGTAAGGCAGTATCTGGGGAGCGTGGTTCCCTATCGTGATAATTTCTTTGCTGCCCTCAATAGTGCCGTGTTTAGCGATGGCTCTTTTGTCTATATCCCCAAGGGCGTGCGGTGCCCGATGGAGCTTTCAAGCTATTTCCGCATCAACGCCCGCAACACGGGACAGTTTGAACGCACGCTCATTATTGCCGACGATGATGCCTATGTTTCCTATCTTGAGGGCTGTACGGCACCCATGCGGGATGAGAACCAATTGCATGCTGCCATCGTGGAGATTATCGTGAACGACAATGCAGAGGTGAAATACTCCACCGTTCAGAACTGGTATCCCGGTGATGAGAACGGGAAAGGCGGCGTACTGAACCTTGTAACGAAGCGAGGTGATTTGCGCGGCGTGAACTCCAAGCTCTCGTGGACGCAGGTGGAGACAGGCTCTGCCATTACCTGGAAATATCCTTCCTGCCTGTTGCGGGGAGACAATAGCCAGGCGGAGTTCTATTCCGTGGCGGTAACCAACCATTGCCAGGAAGCCGATACGGGTACCAAGATGATTCACATGGGAAAGAATACCAAGTCGACCATCATCTCGAAGGGTATCAGTGCCGGTCGCAGCCAGAACTCTTATCGGGGCTTGGTGCGTGCGACGGCAAATGCGGATAACGCCCGCAACTACAGTTCCTGCGACTCTTTGCTGCTGGGCTCCGACTGTGGTGCGCACACCTTCCCTTATATGGACATCCATAATGATACGGCAATCGTGGAGCATGAGGCTACCACCTCTAAGATTTCCGAGGATCAGCTTTTCTATTGCAATCAGCGGGGAGTCCCTACCGAAGAGGCCGTGGGGCTCATCGTGAATGGCTATGCCAAGGAGGTGTTGAATAAGCTTCCGATGGAGTTTGCCGTCGAGGCCCAGAAACTTTTGAGTGTTTCGTTGGAAGGCACGGTAGGGTAAAAAGGGAAATCAACATGTAAAATTCATAATGAATTGATAAGATGATAGAAGTAAAGAATCTTCATGCAGAGATTGCGGGCAAAGAAATATTAAAAGGCATAGACCTAAAGGTGAACGACGGAGAGATCCATGCCATCATGGGACCTAACGGTTCGGGAAAGTCAACTCTCTCGGCAGTACTTACGGGAAATCCCCTCTATACGGTTACCGAAGGCAGTGCCTCGTTTAATGGCAAGGACCTTCTTGCCCTGAAGCCGGAAGAGAGGGCTTGTGAAGGCCTGTTCCTCTCGTTCCAGTATCCTGTGGAAATCCCCGGGGTGAGCATGGTGAATTTCATGAAAGCTGCCGTCAACTCCAAACGCAAGTATCAGGGACTGGAACCGTTGAACGCCAGCGAGTTCATGAAGCTGATGCGGGAGAAGCGTCAGATTGTGGAACTTGACTCCAAGCTCTCCCATCGCAGCGTGAACGAGGGCTTCTCCGGTGGAGAGAAGAAGCGTAATGAAATTTTCCAGATGGCCATGCTCGACCCGCAGCTCTCTATCTTGGACGAGACCGACTCCGGCCTTGATGTGGATGCGATGCGCATTGTTGCCGACGGTGTGAACAAGCTGTTTACCCCCCAGAAGTCAATCATCGTGATTACTCACTATGATCGATTGCTCGACATGATTAAGCCGCATGTGGTGCATGTGCTCTACAACGGGCGCATCGTGAAGACCGGCGGCCCCGAGCTTGCCAAGGAGATTGAGGCCAAGGGATACGACTGGATCAAGGAAGGGGCTGACGCTAAATATGGCAAGTAATGAATAGCGAGAAGCAATATATCGATTTGTATAATGCTGCCGGCAGGATGATCAGGGAGCATTCTGTGCCAGTAATGAATGCCGTGAGAGACGAGGCGTTTGCCGATTTCCAGCGGCAAGGCTTCCCGACGCAGAAGGTTGAGCGTTACAAATACACGGATATACAGAAGCTCTTTGAGCCGGATTACGGCTTGAACCTGAACCGCCTTGAGATTCCCATTAACCCTTATGAGGTCTTTCGCTGCGGGGTTCCCAACCTGAGCACATCCCTGTATTTCGTCGTCAACGACTCTTTTTACACCAAGGCCTTGCCCAAGGTCTCCCTTCCGGAGGGTGTCATCGTCGACAGCCTGAGTGCCGTAGCCTCAAAAAAGCCCGATTTCATCGCGAAATATTATGCCTGTCTCGCCAAAACGGGTGAGGATGCATTGACGGCCCTGAACACCATGCTGGCTCAGGATGGGCTCGTGGTCTATGTGCCGCGGAATGTGAAGGTGGAGCGCACGATTCAGATTGTGAACATTCTTCGCTCGGATGTCGACTTGATGGCAAACCGCCGTGTGCTCATCGTCATGGAAGAGGGTGCGGAGGCAAAGCTGTTGTTTTGCGACGACAGTGCCGATGACCGCAACTTCCTTTCCACACAGGTGATAGAAGTCTATGTGGGAGATAATGCCACGCTCGATCTCTATTGCCTTGAGGAGACCCATGCCAAGAATCATCGTGTGAGCAATGTCTATGTGGAGCAGCAGGCCAACAGCCGTTTCAACCACAATGTCATCACGCTGCACAACGGCGTAACGCGCAACAAGCTCGACCTCATGCTGAAAGGCGAGGGAGCCGAGTGCTGGGCAAACGGCTGCGTGATAGCCGACAAGACGCAGCATGTGGACAACAACACGCTGATTGATCATCAAGTGGGCCATTGCGAGAGCCATGAACTCTACAAATATGTGCTCGACGACAGGGCTACTGGAGCCTTTGCCGGCCGGATTCTGGTTCGCAAGGATGCCCAGAAGACCACTTCCAACGAGGTCAACCAGAATCTTTGTGCCACCAAGACGGCGCACATGTACACCCAGCCCATGCTTGAAATCTATGCCGACGATGTGAAGTGCTCCCACGGTTCCACAGTAGGGCAGCTGAACGATGCCGCCCTCTTCTACATGCGGCAGCGGGGCATCGACCGTCAGGAAGCCAAGCTGCTGCTGGAGTTCGCCTTTGTCAACGAGGTAATAGACAACATCCGTCTCGCTCCTTTGCGCGACCGCTTGCACCATCTCGTGGAAATGCGGTTCCGCGGCGAGCTGAAAGGATGCGGGGGCTGCAAGTCGTGTAAGTAGAATCCTATAGAAGCAAGTCCGGTCATGTATGATATAGAAACCATCCGTAAGGATTTTCCGATATTGAGCCGACAGGTCTACGGAAAGCCCTTGGTCTATCTTGACAATGCCGCCACCACGCAGAAACCGTTGTGCGTGCTGGATGCGATGCGTGAGGAATATCTGAATGTAAACGCCAATGTGCACCGGGGTGTGCACTGGATGTCGCAGCAGGCCACCGAGCTGCACGAGACTGCCCGTGAGAAGGTGCGTGCGTTCATCAATGCCCGTTATGCCTCGGAGGTGGTCTTCACCCGTGGCACCACCGAGGGGCTGAACCTCGTGGCATCGTCTTTCAGCGACGCGTTCATGACAGAGGGCGACGAGGTGATAGTCTCCGTGATGGAACATCATTCGAATATCGTGCCTTGGCAGCTGCAGGCTCAGAAGAAGGGCATCGTCCTCAAGGTCATTCCTATGACCGATAGGGGAGAACTGCGGATGGACGCGTATGAGGGCCTCTTCAGTGAGAAGACCCGCCTCGTGAGCGTTACGCAGGTGAGCAATGTGCTCGGAACGGTCAATCCCGTTGACGAAATCATACGCATCGCCCATGCGCACGGCGTGCCCGTGATGATAGACGGGGCGCAGAGCGCGCCTCACATGCGGATTGATGTGCAGCGGATGGACTGCGACTTCTTTACCTTCAGCGGCCATAAGATGTATGGGCCTACGGGAGTGGGCGTGCTTTACGGCAAGGAGGAATGGCTCGACCGCCTGCCTCCCTATCAGGGCGGCGGCGAGATGATAGAGCATGTGAGCTTTGCGAAGACCACCTTCGAGCGTCCGCCGCTCAAGTTTGAGGCCGGTACGCCTGACTATATTGCCACCCACGGACTGGCCAAGGCCATCGACTATATGGAAGCCCTGGGCATGGAGAACATCCAGCAGCATGAGCAGGAACTCACCCGCTATGCCGCCGAACGCCTCAAGACCATTGGTGGAATGCGCATTTTCGGCGAGGCGGAGCACAAGGATGCCGTTATCAGTTTTCAGGTCGGGGACATTCATCACATGGATATGGGAACCCTGCTCGACCGCCTCGGCATCGCCGTGCGCACGGGCCATCATTGTGCCCAGCCGCTCATGGATCGCCTTGGCATCCTCGGCACCGTGCGTGCGAGCTTCGCCCTTTATAACACAAAGGAGGAAGTCGACGCGCTGGCAGCCGGCATCGAGCGGGTTGCAAAAATGTTCTAACGGCTTAACTTCTTAGCGAAGCGATAACTTCTTTGACTCCTTAACTACATTAAGAAAATGCTGAAGAGCCATTATTACGATAATCTGATAGAGGCCGGATGCGACGAGGCTGGCCGTGGATGTCTGGCGGGTAGTGTCTATGCCGCTGCCGTGATACTCCCGGAAGGCTATGACAATCCGACCCTGAACGACTCTAAGCAACTTTCCCGGAAGAAGCGTTACGAACTTCGCGAGCAGATTCAGTGTGATGCCACGGCGTGGGCTGTGGGAATCGTAACGGCGGAAGAAATAGATCAACTCAATATCTTGAAGGCCTCGCTGCTTGCCATGCACAGGGCTCTCGACCAGCTGGAAGTCCGCCCGGAGGCCGTCATCGTAGACGGAAACCGGTTTGTTCCCTATCATGACCTGCCCTATGCCACGATTGTAAAAGGCGACGGCAAGTATCAGGCCATAGCGGCGGCAAGCATTCTGGCCAAGACTTATCGCGACGATTACATGATTGGACTGGACAGGGAATACCCGATGTATGACTGGAAGTCGAACAAAGGCTATCCCACAAAGAAGCATCGGGAGGCTATCCGCAGGTTCGGTATCAGTCCTTACCATCGCAAAAGCTACAATCTGCTGGGCGGCGAGTTGACTCTCGACTTCCAGGATTAATCCTGATTATACCTTATTATATATAGCAGGGAGACAGCCGAAAGATAATTCCGGCTGTCTCCCTGCTTGGGAAATCCACTATATGGAAAACCTGCAGAAACAGGGCATTCCGAGGGTGGTCGTTACCCTGAAAGTAAAAGGCCGTTAAAAGCCCGCCTTCTAACGGCTAAAAGGAAAGCTTTTAGCGGCTAAAAGGAGAGTAAAAGGCCGCTTCCGGCAAAACGGCCTGCCGTGCCTTCATGAAACGGCAGTTTTCCGTCCTCGTGAAGCCGCTTGTTAATTTTGTATTATTTTTAATATTCTGCCAAGGCTTGAATGCCTTTATAATATTCAGGGAGTTCTTTCTATTTTATAATATAACGGGCTTAAAAGTGGCAAAAACAAATAAAAACACGCTGCAAAAAATGGAAATATAATTTGTGAAGCATGTGTTTTAGTTAAAGTATGTTTAAAAACAAACAAAAAAGAAAGAAATATTTGTAATCAAAAGCTAACTTTTGTAAATTTGCATTTATGGGTATTTAGGATGAAATCGGGAAAATGAGAGAGAAAGCCGTTTATATCTGATTCCTCATACTTTTAATGTTCCTTATGAGAATAGATGTATTTTGTATTTTATATAATTAAAAAGAGAATTTATGGAAAAAAGACTAACGATGCTTTTGGCCTGCCTGTTTCTTGGCATAGGAATGGCTCTGGCTCAAACTAAAGTTACAGGAACCGTAGTTTCTCAGGAAGACGGCGAACCCGTAATCGGGGCTTCTGTCATGGTAAAGGGCACGAAGACAGGTGTCATTACCGACACCGAAGGCCGTTTCTCCTTGTCGGTATCCTCTGCCAATCCCACCATCGTGGTGAGCTACATTGGCATGAAGCCGCAGGAATTACGGGGACGCCAGGACATGAGAATTGTCCTTGAGCCTGACGACAAGACCCTTCAGGAGGTCGTGGTAACCGGTATGCAGAAGATTGACAAGCGCCTCTTCACCGGAGCCTCGACGAAGGTGAACGCCGCGGAGGCCAAGATCGACGGTATGGCCGACATCAGCCGCTCGCTGGAAGGCCGTGCCGCCGGCGTGAGCGTGCAGAATGTAACGGGAACCTTTGGTACTGCGCCGAAAATCCGCGTGCGTGGTGCCACCTCCATCTATGGCTCGTCGAAGCCTCTTTGGGTAGTCGACGGTGTCATCATGGAGGATGTGGAGAATGTCAGTGCCGACCAGTTGTCGTCGGGTGATGCCAACACCTTGATTTCTTCGGCCATTGCCGGACTGAACGCCGACGACATCGAGAGCTTCCAGATACTGAAGGATGGTTCTGCCACTTCTATCTACGGTGCCCGCGCCATGGCGGGCGTGATTGTCGTAACGACGAAGAAAGGTAAGGCCGGACAGGCTCACATCAGCTATACAGGGGAGTACACCATGCGGCTGGTGCCGTCGTATGCCGAGTTCAACATCATGAACTCGCAGGATCAGATGGCCGTTTACCAGGAGCTTTTCCAGAAGGGATATCTGCCCTATGCCGGTACGGCCAACGCTTCCGACTCGGGTATCTATGGCAAGATGTATCAGATGCTGAGCCAGTATGACGATACCACGGGGCAGTTTGCGCTCGCAAACACGCCGGAGGCGATTGCCGACTATCTGCGTGCAGCCGAGTATCGTAATACCGACTGGTTCAGCGAGCTCTTCTCCACCAACATCATGCACAACCATTCCGTGAGCATCTCCTCGGGTACGGAGAAGTCGCAGACCTATGCGTCGATAAGCGCCATGTTCGACCCGGGCTGGACCAAGCAGAGCAAGGTGCAGCGTTATACGGCAAATGTGAACACTTCCTACGATATCTCCAAGAAGCTGAACTTCAACATGATAGCCAACGCCTCCTACCGTAAGCAGCGTGCCCCGGGAACCCTGAGCTCGTCGATCGACGCCGTGACGGGTGAGGTGAAGCGCGACTTTGACATCAACCCATATTCCTATGCGTTGAACACCTCGCGTGCGCTGGAGGCTAACACCTATTACACGCGCAACTACGCGCCCTTCAACATCCTGCACGAGTTGGAGAACAACTATCTTGACTTAAGCGTCATCAACTTCCGTGCACAGGGCCGCCTGACCTATAAGCCCATCACGCAGGTGGAGCTGGCCGTACTGGGAGCCGTGAAATACGACGCCACTTCTAACGAGCACAACATCCTGGACGACTCTAACCAGGCACAGGCATACCGCGCGATGGGCACTTCCACCATCCGCAGCAAGAACCCGTTTCTCTATACCGACCCTGAAGACCTGACTGCGCTGCCTGTAACCGTATTGCCTTACGGCGGTATCTACGAGCGCACCGACAACCGCATGTTCGGCTGGGACTTCCGGGCCACGGCATCCTACAACGATGTCTTCAACGAAGACCACATCGTGAACTTCTATGGCGGTCTGGAGACCAACAGCTACGACCGCCACAAGAGCTGGTCCCGCGGCTGGGGCATGCAGTACAAAATGGGCGAGGTGGCCAACTACGCCTATCAGGTCTTCAAGCAGAGCAAGGAGCAGGGCACGGATTATTTCACCCTCTCCAACACCCATGTGCGCAGCGCGGCTTTCTTCGCCAACGCCACTTACTCGTGGAAAGGGCGTTACACCGTGAACGGCACTTACCGCTATGAGGGCACCAACGGGCTGGGCATGGCTCGTAGTGCACGCTGGCTGCCCACCTGGAACATTTCCGGAGCGTGGAATGTGCACGAGGAACCCTGGTTCTCCAAGCTGCAGCCGGCTCTGAGCCACCTCACTTTCAAGGTCTCCTATTCGCTCACGGCCGACCGTCCTTCGGTAACCAACGCAGAGGCTGTTTTCAAGAGCAGGACTCCCTGGAGATACTTCACGCGCGACAGCGAGACAGGGTCGTATATCGACGATGTGGCGAACCCCAGCCTTACCTATGAGAAGAAGAAAGAGTGGAACTTCGGGCTCGAGGCCGGTTTCCTGGACAACCGCATCAACTTTGCGGTGGATGTCTACCGCCGTAATAACTATGACCTCATTGGTGTGGCAACAACGGGCGGCATCGACGGTTTCATCCAGAAGTATGGTAACATTGCTTCCATGAAGTCGAATGGACTGGAGCTGAGCCTGAGCACGACCAACATCAAGACGAAGGACTTCAGCTGGACCACCAGCTTGATCTATTCCCACACCCATAACGAGGTTACCGACCTGGAGACATCCACCCGCATCATCGACCTGGTGAGCGGCACGGGCTTTGCCCGCGAGGGCTATCCGGTAAGGTCGCTCTTCTCCATCCCGTTCGCGGGGCTGAACAGCCATGGCCTCCCCACCTTCTATACCTCGGACGGCGGAACCACCATATCGGGCATCTCCTTCCAGGAGAGCAACCAGAAGGAGCTCGACTTCCTGAAATATGAAGGCCCCACCGATCCTACCGAAACCGGCTCGTTCGGCAACATCTTCCGCTACAAGGGTCTTACGCTGAATGTGTTCATCACCTATTCGTTCGGCAATGTAGTTCGTTTGGATCCCGTTTTCAAGGACTCCTACAACGACCTGACCTCTACTCCCAAGGAGTTTAAGAACCGCTGGATGGTGGCAGGAGATGAAAACAAGACCGACATACCGGCCATCGCCACGCAGAGGCAGAACTGGAACGACACCGACTTGGATATAGCTTACAACTCTTATAACTACTCTTCGGCCCGTGTTGCCAAAGGCGACTTTATCCGAATGAAGGAAATATCGCTTGGCTATGACTTCCCGGAATCGCTCTACCAGCCCGTGGGGCTGAGCAATCTGTCGCTGAAGCTGCAGGCCACGAACCTCTTCCTGATCTATGCCGACAAGAAGCTGAACGGCCAGGATCCGGAATTCTTCAATACCGGTGGCGTGGCCGTCCCGGTGCCGAAACAGTTTACGCTTACATTAAGATTGGGAATCTAAAAACAGATATTGATATGAAAAGAAGTAAATTGATATATTCCGTTATCACCTTGGGCTTCGGCCTCATGGCGTTCACTTCCTGCGACGACTTCCTGGATGTGATGCCGGACAACCGCACCGTCATCGATACGGAGGATAAGGTCAAGAGCCTGCTGGTTTCCGCTTATCCCAATTACGACTACAACCTGTTCACGGAGTTGCTTTCCGACAATGTGGATGAGTATCAGAATACTTATACCGAGCGTTTCATCGACGAGCTCTATCAGTGGAAAGACCCTAAGGAGTCTAACAACGAGTCGCCGGAGAGCTACTGGGAGGCGGCCTACCGAGCCGTCACCACAGCCAACAACGCTCTTGAAGGTATAGAGAAAGTAGGTGGAGCTACGACCACAACGCTGAAGGAATGCAAGGGCGAGGCTCTGCTGGCGCGTGCCTATGCCCACTTCATGCTGGTCAATATCTTCAGTCTGAACTATAATTCCGCCACCGCTGACAAGGACCTTGGAATTCCGCTGATGTATGATACGGAGGCGGAAATCGGAGTGGTGCCCGACCGCGGCACCGTGGCCGATGTTTATGCATCGATAGACAAGGATATCCAGGAGGCTCTTCCCCTGATCGGCGACAGCCATCTCTCAATTCCGAAATATCATTTCAACACGAAGGCTGCCTATGCCTTTGCCACCCGTTTCTATCTCTATTACGAGAAGTGGGACAAGGCCATCGAGTATGCCGACAAGTGCCTGGGCTCTAATCCCAAGTCATTGCTCCGCGACTGGTCGAATGTGGCTACGCTGGCCTCTACTTTTGAAGTGAGGTCGCAGCATTATGTGTCGTCAGAGTTGAACTGTAACCTGCTGCTCGCCACAGGTTATTCCAATGCGGGAGTTGCCTTCGGGCCTTACTTTACATGGAAGAAATATACTCACGGACCTTATGTCTCCAATCAGGAGGTCGGCGGAGCGGAGCATCCGTGGGGCGGTTCCACGATGCTCTATGATGCTCCTCACTCCTATCCGGGCACAGGCTACAGCTTCGTCATCTTCTGGCGAGTGCCTTATATGTTCGAGTATACCGACGCAGTAGCCGGCATCGGTTACCGTCGTTCGATATTCCCGCTCTTTACGACAGACGAATGCCTGCTCAACCGCGCCGAGGCCTACACCATGACTCAGCAATATGACAAGGCGGCCGCCGACCTCACGCTGTGGATGCAGAACATCACGCGGTCGAGCACCACGCTGACTCCTGCCGGCATCACGAACTTCTATAACGGTATCGCCTATAGCTACGAGGATAAAGACAAGCCGCTGGCATCGACGGTGAAGAAGCACCTGCACCCCGCCTTCAGCATCGACAAGGAGGGCAGCACCCAGGAAGCAATGCTCCAGTGCGTGCTCGACTTCCGCCGTGTGGAGACCTTGCATTGGGGTCTGCGCTGGTTCGACATCAAGCGCTATGGCATCGAATATCCCCGCAGGGCCATAGATGTTTCCGGTTCTCCATACAAGAAAACGGATTTCCTCTCTAAGGACGATCCCCGTCGCGCTGTCCAGTTGCCGTCGAAGGTGCTTGATGCAGGCGTTACGGCCAATCCGAGGAATTAAAGTCAAGATTAACTTTAAACGATTAGGAATATGAAGAAAATATTAATATATGCTTTCGCGATCCTGTCCGGTGCCGTACTGTTCACCTCCTGTTCGGAAGATGACTTGAGCCCGGAGAGCATCATCACCGTCGACCAAGTGGACTATACCGAGTTCGACCAATGGCTGAAAGCAAACTTTATCAATACCTACAACATCGATCTCAAGTACCGATTTCAGGATATAGAGACCGATCACGACTACTATCTGATTCCCGCCGACTACAATCAGTCCATCAAGTTGGCGCACATCATCAAGTATGCCGTGCTGGAAGCCTTTGACGAGGCTGCCGGAATCAACTTCACCCGGGGCAACTTCCCCAAGCAAATCTACTTGGTGGGAAACTGGGAATACCGCAACAACGGCACCTTCGTGCTGGGTACGGCCGAGGGAGGAAAGAAGGTTTTCCTTGCCGGCGTGAATCTTCTGGACGAGAATCTCTCGAGCATCGCGAGCCTGAATGAGTATTATCTGAAGACCGTCTACCATGAGTTCACCCACATTCTGAACCAGACCAAGGACTATGCGGCCGACTATCAGTTGATTACGGCCACGGATTATGTGGCCGGTGAATGGAGCGAGGCTCCTTATAACGCGAGTAGCTATTATCTGGAGCATGGATTCATCTCTGCCTATGCCCAGCATTCCCACGGCGAGGACTTTGCCGAAATGTTCTCCCTCTATGTAACCAATACCCCCGAACAGTGGGACGCATGGATGGAAACAGCTGGAACGGACGGTGCAAACCACATTGCCTCAAAGCTCTCCTCTGTACGGGATTACATGGAGAAGTCGTGGGGAATCGATATGGATGAGTTGCGTGATATCGTCCTTCGTCGTGAGGCTGATATTGTCGCAGGCAAGATAGACCTGTCAGATTTGACCGTAAAATAACATAAGGATTACGATTATGAAGAAGAATAAGTATTTTATATATTTGCTGCTCCTGCTCCCCGCGCTGATGCTGGGGTCTTGCACTCCGGAGCAGGACGACTATTTCGACGAGCCGTCTTCCACGCGTCTGGCCAATCTGATGTCTTCCACACGCAAGGCTCTGATGGGCTCCGAGCAGGGATGGGTGTTTGAGGTGTTCCCCGGGCTGGACGGTCAGGAGTTCGGGGGGTGTGTCTATACGGCGAAGTTCGACAGCCTCACCGTTTCCGTCAGGAGCGAGCTTGCCGGCGACCCTACCTACGAGGAGACCTCTTATTATAAGATGACCAACGAGGCCGGTGCCGCTGTTATCTTCGATACGGGCAACCAACTCATCCATTATCTCTCCGAGGGAACTTCCTCTAACTATAAGGCACTCGGTGGCGACATCGAGTTCGTGATAGACAGTGTGGGCGCGGATATCATCAAGGTTCATGGTGCCCGCTCCGGCAATACCTGCTACTTCCGCCGCCTCACTATGCCGGCAGAAGACTATATCGCGGCCGTGGGTGCCATCCAGGCCGACTTCATCTATGGCAACTACTATGGAACCATAGGCGGAAAGGCCGTTGCCGCAGAGTTTAACCTGAACTCCAATCAGATTTACATTAATCCAGACACGACCCAGACCGTGGAGGAAGTATCCACTTCTTTCATCTATACCAATACGGGCATCCGTTTCTACGAGCCTATCACCATTAACGGCATCACGGTTTCAGAACTTGCGTTTGACTATGATGCGGGCACGCTCACGGGTACCGACGGCTCGGGTAACACCTTTGTGCTTACCGGAATACTGCCGGAAGGCTATCGCATGTTTGCCGACTATGAGGGAACCTATCGCTTGCTCTACAACAAAGGCAGCAGGAGCATGACTGTAACGCTGACTCCCGATGAGACTGGCAGTCGTTATTACATGACCAATTTCTTCCCGAATTCTCCCACGACGCCTATAACGCTCACCTATAGCAAGGCCACCGGCGCGCTCTACATGAATTCTCAGCAGGTTGCCACGGAAGGCGGCAATCAGGTATGGCTTTGCGGATGGGCTCTTGCTGCAGGCGGTAATCTTACCTGGGATGAGTCTGCAGGTATGATGACAAAGTGGAATGGCGATGAGGCTAATCCTGTCTATACCTGGGTGGACAATGCGCAGTCATCTTACATTATCGACTCGTTCATCGTCTGGACGCTGAATTCAGCAGGTTCAAGTGCAGGTCAGTATGCGGGCACTCTGTATCGGATTCGCACCGGAAGCTCGCAGATGCCTTATGTTACAACAATGACAAAACAATAAAGGAGACTGATTATGAAAAAGATATTTGGATTATTAGGCTTTGTGCTGGGCTTGTTGGTCTTTGCCGCCTGCGGCAGCGATGACATCGACAATCCCTATGCAAAGGTCTCAAGCATCAGCGTCGACAGTGCCTCTGTCTTGTTTCAGGCGGCTCCGGGCACGGGAGTGGTTACGGTTACCGCCCCGAATGGCATCACGAAGGTGGTCTCAGAGCAGCCTTGGTGCACGACGACCGTCAATGGTAATGTGGTTACCGTGCAGGTAGAGGGCAACTCTGACATGCTGGGCCGCTCGTCGTTATTGACCATTTATTCCGGCGAAGACTATGCTCAGGTTACCGTTCAGCAGATGGGATTCATCTTTGCGTTAGACGCATCTTCCATTGTCTCGGGCGACGATGCCGCCACGCTGAGCTATGGGATGAACGCTAATGCCGATGTAGCCGTCAGCACGAGTGCCGACTGGATTACGGCCAGTCTCGGAAATGGCACGCTGGAAGTAAAGCTCACGGCGAATACCACGGGTCATATCCGCAAGGGATATGTCTATTATGAGGCCGGAGCGCTGAAGGATTCCGTATCCGTAACCCAGTACGACTTCGACAAGGACATTGCAGGCAACTACCGGCTACTCTACAGGGAGACGGAAAATGCCACCGAGTTGTATTATCTGAATGCCGTGGTCAGCAGGGATTCTATCTCGCTGCCGGATCTCGGCCTGAGGCTTCCTGCCTCCTTTGACGAGAGCGGCATTTCAATTAATTTCCAGTGCGGGCAGTATTGCGGGCAGTATGGTTCTTACTATGTCTATACAGCCTTTAGTTTGGGGGGCGGTTATTGGACGGCTTACTATACCACCACTACGGCCTGGGGTGTCTTCGACTATGATAACGAGGCAGGCTACCAGTATTGTGCCATCGACCAGTCCACCAGTAGCCGTGGCTTTACGGGCTTCACCCTCAGGGCTTGCAGCGAGCAGAACTTCAGTGCGGATACCGAGCTGGGTGCACTTATAGACCTCTACAGTCCCCTTCTTCAGAAGGTTGACGGGGCTGGTGGAGCCAAGGAAGCCCTGAAGGCTCCTGCGCTCAAGCGCGGCAAGTAGCCTGTTGGCTCTACAGAGGATATTCCGGGGGAACCCTATACTTCGTGTATATGGGTTTCCCCGGTTTTGCTTTCTTTGCTGCCAACTACCGTTGGCTATGCTGCCGAGGGTACCCTGAAGGAAGTGCATCCTGCCTGTCGGGAAGTTGCGCACATAGGATATGAGTTTTTTGTGAGTTGCCAGGACATTTTCTTGCGATTGTCAGAAATATCCTGTAACTTTGTGGCTATCATGAAGAAGACCATCACAACATTATTGCTGGTGCTGCTCTCTTTGGGAGTGAACGCAGCCCGCGAACTTACCTCCGCACAGCTCAAGCTGGTGGGGAACGGAAAGATTCTGAATACCGCTGCCCTTCAGGCGGCTATCGACAAGTTGTCTCGCAAAGGCGGCGGCAGGCTCACCCTGCTCAAGGGCACCTATCTCACGGGTGCCATCCAGCTCAAGTCGGGCGTGGAACTGCATCTGGAGAGCGGAGCCACTTTGTTGGGAAGCACCGACCCGAAAGACTATTACCAGTTGCAGGTGGGCGGTGAGGGTGATGTCGTGCGCAAGGACAATTCCAAGTACGGGCTGATCCTTGCCCAAGGTGCACGGGACATCAAGCTCACCGGCTATGGCACCATCAACGGACAGGGACGGGAGCTGGCGCTCACCATCGACTCCCTCTGCAAGGCGGGCATCCTGAAGGACGAGAACTATAGCACCCGTCTGCGTCGCCCAAGCGAGATTATGCGTCCGAAACTCTTTTTCTTCAGCGAGTGCGACGGGGTGGAAATCAGCCAGCTCACGCTGCGTGAGAGTGCTTGCTGGGGCTTGAGTTTCGACCAGTGCCGCCGTATGAAATTGGATAACCTCACCGTCTTGAATCGTGCCTACTGGAACAACGACGGCATCGATCTGACGGATTGTGCCGATGTCGAAGTGGCTAACTGCTATATCAATGCTGCCGACGACGGCATCTGCCTGAAGAGTTATCACCTGCACGGAGTGAGCGAGAATATCCATATTCACGACTGCCACATCGAGAGCTCGGCGTCGGCCGTGAAGTTCGGCACCGCCTCGTGGGGTGCTTTCCGCGACATCAGCATCCGCAATATCGATGTGCTGAACACCTTCCGCTCGTGCATTGCCATCGAGAGTGTCGACGGGGCGAAGATCGAGAACATCCTCGTCGACGGCATGAAGGCTCGCAACACGGGCAACGCCATCTTCGTGAAGCTCGGCAACCGGGCAGGCGACGGCACGGGATACATCCGGAATGTGCAGCTAAGAAACTTCGATGTGGAGCTTGCGGAGGGGCGCCCCGATGAGGGCTACGACATCCGCGGACCCGAAGTGAGCTATTTCCACAACCCCTTCCCCTCCAGCATTACCGGCTATCCGGGCCATGATGTCCGGGATGTGGTTCTCGACAGCATCCGTATCGTAGCCCCGGGCAACGCCAGCAAGGGCATGGCCTATGTGCGGGTAGACGAGGTTCCGGAGAACGAGAAGAATTACCCCGAGTTCACCATGTTCGGAGAGTTGCCCGCATGGGGCTTTTTCTTCCGTCATGTCAACGGTCTCACGATGCGCCGCGTAGAGCTGACATACAGGAAGAAAGACTTCCGGAGCCCCATCGTGAAGGACGATGTGAAGAACTGCGGGGAAGAGGATGTCGCCGTAAAGTGGCAGTATGCGAACTTATTTGTCGACTATCCGGAACATCAGCCGTCGTTCCCGGGTGGAAGTAGTGCCCTCCTGAAATATATTGCCGACCATGTGCGGCATTCCGGCGGCAAAGGTGCGGGGCAGGACAAGGTCGTAGTAAGCTTCGTCGTGGAGCGCGACGGCTGTCTGTCAGACTTCCAGATAACGCGTTCCTTGGACCCTGTACTCGATGCCGAGGCTCTGCGCGTGGTGAAGGGCATGCCCCGCTGGACTCCGGGAAAGCAATATATGAACGGCTACGGCCTTGTGCCTGTGCGGACAAGATATAATGTGCCAATAACTTTTAAAGCAAAATAAAACCCATGAAAAAAACACTTTTAGTCTTTTGCCTTGTGCTCCTCTCGTTGAGTGCAGGTGCCCGGAAAACCATTACCTCTGCCGAAGCCGGCCTCGTAGGGGATGGCAGAACTCTGAACACGACTGCCCTTCAAACTGTCATCGATCGTCTCTCGCGTGAAGGTGGAGGCGTGCTGCAGCTTCAGCAGGGCACCTATCTCACGGGCTCCATCCTTCTCCGCTCGGATGTGGAGCTGCGTCTTGACAAGGGAGCCGTGCTCCTGGGCAGTCCTAACCCTGATGACTATACCGATCTCCGTGAGCAGGTGGAGGGCAAGCCGTTGCCGAAGAGTGTCTACAGCCTCGCCCTCGTGGTTGCTTACAAGGGCAGGAACATCAAGATTACGGGCCGCGGCACCATCAACGGGCAGGGGCGTAAGGTAGCACTTGCCATCGACAGCCTCCACCTGAAGGGCATCAGGAAAGACCCTAACTACTTCACCCGGCTGAATCGTCCGCGTGAAATCGTGCGCCCCAACCTGCTCAACTTCATGGAATGTGAGCAGGTGGAGCTCCGGGGAAACCATTATGAGGGTAGTGCCTGCTGGGGACTGGTGTTCGTGAAGTGCCGCCAGCTGCACATAGAGGGCCTCGACATTCGCGACCGCGACTACTGGAACAACGACGGTATCGACATTGCCGACTGCCACCAAGTGGTGGTGCGCGACTGTCATGTGGACGCTGCCGACGACGGCATCTGTCTGAAGTCAGACGATGCGACAGCAACCAACAAGGACATCCTCGTGGAAAACTGCCGCGTGGAGTCGTCGGCTTCAGCCATCAAGTTCGGTACGGCAAGTGCCGGAGGCTTTCAGGACATCATCATCCGCAACATCAAGGTGAAGAACACCTTCCGCTCTGCCATCGCCATAGAGAGCGTGGACGGCAGCATCTGCAAGAATATCCTGGTGGAGAACATAGATGCCCGCCACACGGGCAACGCCATCTTCCTGCGCATTGGCAAGCGATGGGGCAAGCGGCAGGCCATTCTGGAGAATGTAATCCTGCGTAATATCACCTGCGAGGTGCCCTTCGAACGCCCCGACAAGGGCTACGACATGCGCGGTCCCATAGATAACACCATGCTCAACCCCATTCCCTCCAGCATCACGGGCATACCTGGGATGAAGGTGAAGAATGTGGTGCTTGAGAACATCACCATCACCTGCCCCGGCCAGGCCTCCAAGGGCGTGCGCTATATCCCGTTGTGGAACATCGGTTCCATTCCCGAGAAGATCAACAGCTATCCCGAGTACGACATGTTCGGCGAGCTTCCGGCCTATGGATTCTATCTTCGCCATGTGGACGGCATCGTTTTCCGGAATGTGCGTTTCAAGCTGGACGGCGAGGAGTTCCGCCCTGCCTTCGTACTCGACGACGCGAGGAATGTAACCTTCGAGCGCATCACTTATCCGAAGGGGCACGATAAGAACCAGATTTACTGGAAGAAAGACTGACGACATCTGCCGCCGATTTTCGCGGGACGGGCGAATTCCGAATCCGGCGGCGCGACCCAGTCCCGCTGTCCTTTGCTTCCCCCATGGAGCCTGTCAGGCGCCATGGGGGAAGTCGTTATTTTGTTGAGCGGCCCTCTGTAAGGGCGTGTCCGGCAGGTTTCCGTTGAAATCCGTGGCCTTTGTTGCGCTGTCTCGTGCTCTCGGGAGCTGTTTTTTTAGAAATAAAATTGACAAATATCTTGCATCTTTCGATTTTATTTTATAAAATTGCGAGTTGTAACCTATTAAAAACAAGGGGCTTATGAAAAAAGTATTTTTGAGTTTTCTGTGCTTTCTCTCGATGTTTTCCTATGCCCAGAACGACAATTCCTTCCTTGTGCCTGGGAATTATAACAAGAAGGGAAAACTGCTTCCTGCGTGGCTGAAGAACAAGGTCAGCGCGGCACAATACGACCCGCTGGGCTATCATCACAAGGAATTTGTGGACAAGATGTTTGTTCTCTCCCTCTAAGAAGGTGCTCCTCGGATCCGGCGGCGAGACTGACTTGAGGGTCAACGGTGCCTGTCGTTGGATCTGTTTCTGTAAAAATATTTTCTGATTAGCGGCTTTTGCATATTCAATAGTTATCTGAATAATATTCAGAAATTGACCTCTGGGTTTGCAAAAGGTCGCCTTTTACATGCCTTTTAGCGGCCTTTTGCAGGGTCGGAAGCCGTTAGAAGGAAAGTAAAAAGCCGCTAAAAGTCTGCAAAAACTGTATATTTCTCTTTTAAATCAGCAATTCTAATTCTTAACGAAAGTTAAATACGGCTTTTAAACGAGCTGTAAGCCCATAAAACCCTCCCTGCCTGTAATTTCCACTTCGAGCACCCCCCGCCGCTTCTCGGGGGAAATGGATAATTATGCAGAAACCAGTTCTGTGGTTGTAATATATTTTGGCAATTCAATCTCTCCCCGTCCTCCCGTGGCGGAAAGAGCCTATTCCGCCCCCTTTCGGCGGTTGCAGTCGCGGCAGAGCATCTGGCAGTTTTCCTTCACGGTGCACCCTCCCTCGGCTACACTTCGGTGTCGATGCGGAGGTGCTATATTTCCTTGTCGAGCTCCGCCTTAGCGGGAATCTTATCGTGAAAGCGGCCATAGGGCGTCGAATTTAACCGCTTTTATCTTTTCTTATTTTGTAAATCAGCGGGAAAGTAGTAACTTTGCAGACAAAAATATAACGAATAAAAAACAAATATAGACTTATGGCAAAGAAAGCTTTATTGATGATTCTCGACGGATGGGGAATCGGCAAGCATGGCGAGGGCGATGTGATCTACAATACGCCGACGCCTTACCTGGATTATTTGAACGCCGTGTCGGCTCACTCCCAGTTAATGGCCTGTGGCGAAGATGTGGGGTTGCCCGACGGTCAGATGGGCAACTCGGAGGTCGGCCACCTGAACATCGGTGCCGGACGCGTGGTCTATCAGGACCTCGTGAAGATCAACCGTGCCTGCAAGGACGGCTCCATCCTCCAGAACCCCGAGATACAGAACGCCTACGGCTATGCCCGGAAGACGGGCAAGAAGCTCCACCTGATGGGGCTGACCTCCAACGGCGGCGTGCACTCCTCGCTCGACCACCTCTTCAAACTCATAGAAATCTCCAGGCAGTATGGCCTCAAGGATACCTATGTGCACTGCTTCATGGACGGCCGCGACACCGATCCGAAGAGCGGCGTGGGCTTCATCAAGGAGGTGCAGGACTGCTGCGACAAGAACGACGCGCACATTGCGAGCATCGTGGGACGCTTCTATGTCATGGATCGCGACAAGCGCTGGAACCGCGTGAAGGAAGCCTACGACCTGCTTGTGGAGGGCAAGGGCAAGCAGGCTGCCGACATGGTGAAGGCCATGGAGGAGAGCTATGCTGACGAGGTTACCGATGAATTCATCCTGCCCATCAACAACTCCACCGTCGACGGGACCATTCAGGAGGGCGATGTCGTAATCTTCTTTAACTTCCGCAACGACCGCGCCAAGGAGCTGACGATGGTGCTCACCCAGCAGGATATGCCCGAAGAGGGGATGCACACCGTCAAGGATTTGCAGTATTACTGCATGACGCCTTACGACGCAAGCTTCACGGGCGTCCATATACTTTTCCCAAAGGAGAATGTAACGAATACGCTGGGCGAGTATCTGTCCAAGTTAGGCAAGAAACAACTCCACACCGCCGAGACCGAGAAGTATGCGCATGTAACCTTCTTCTTCAACGGTGGCAGGGAAGAACCTTACGAGGGTGAGGACCGCATACTGGTTCCATCGCCCAAGGTGGCCACCTACGACCTCAAACCGGAGATGAGTGCGTATGAGGTGAAGGACAAACTGGTGGACGCCATCAACACTCAGAAGTATGACTTTATCGTCGTAAACTTTGCCAACGGCGACATGGTGGGTCATACGGGCGTGTATCATGCCATCGCAAAGGCGGTATGGGCGGTAGATCACTGCGTGCACGATGTCATCGAGGCGGCAAAGGCCAACGACTACGAGGCCATTATCATTGCCGATCACGGCAACGCCGACAACGCCATCAACCCGGATGGAACGCCCAACACGGCGCACTCCCTCAACCCCGTTCCTTTCATCTATGTAACCGAAAACAACTCGGCAAGGGTGAAGGCGGGTCGTCTGGCCGATGTGGCTCCCTCCATCCTGCACATCATGGGACTGGAGCAGCCAGAGGCGATGACGGGTGAGAACCTGATAGAAGACAAGTAAACGCGAACAGACAGAGAGCCTATCCGGCCGGGGAGGACGGGGTATTTTCCGATGGATGTAAAAATAGAAGAAAGCTGGCGGCAGCAGATTGGTGAGGAATTCGACAAGCAATACTTTGTCGACCTCACCCGTTTCGTGCGCGAAGAATATCTGCATTATCAGTGTTTCCCTCCAGGAAAGCTCATTTTCAATGCCTTCAACCTCTGTCCTTTCGAGCAAGTGAAGGTGGTAATTATCGGCCAGGATCCCTATCATGAGATGGGGCAGGCCATGGGATTGAGCTTCTCCGTGCCGCAGGGAGTGATGATGCCGCCGTCGCTGGTCAATATTTTCAAGGAGATAGAAGGCGACCTCGGCACGCCGATGCCCGCTGACGGCGACCTAACCCGCTGGGCGCGGCAGGGCGTGCTGCTGCTCAATGCAACGCTTACGGTGCGTGCCCATCTGGCGGGAAGCCATCAGCGCAGGGGCTGGGAAGAGTTCACGGATGCCGCCATCAGGGCATTGAGTGCCCGGCGCGACCATCTGGTATTCATCCTCTGGGGCGGATACGCGCGTTCAAAGCGCACGCTCATCGACACGAATCGACATCTCGTGCTTGAGTCGGTGCATCCCTCACCGCTGTCGGCAAATCGTGGCGGATGGTTTGGAAACCATCATTTCTCCCGTTGCAATGCCTATCTTGAACAGAACGGCATCGTTCCCATCCAATGGTAAAACAACAGCTTCATATCCTTCAGGTGGGCAATGTACTCGTCTCACCCGATATCTTCACGGAGTATTTCTGCTGCGACCTCGATGCGTGCAAGGGCATCTGCTGCGTGGAAGGCGACGCCGGGGCACCGGTGGAGCTGGATGAAATCGCGGAGATAGAGAACTGTCTGGACATGGTCTGGGGCGACTTGTCGGCCTCGGCGCAGTCGGTAATCGATCGGCAGGGCGTAGCCTATGCTGACAGGGACGGCGAACTGGTAACCAGTATTGTAAACGGGAAGGACTGTGCGTTTACCTGCTATGCGGGGGAAACCTGCCTGTGTGCCCTGGAAAGGGCGTGCCGCGAGGGGCGGAGTAGGTTTGTGAAGCCGGTCTCCTGTTCGCTCTATCCCATTCGGGAGAAGAAATTTCCGGGTGGAATATCAGGCATCAACTATCACAAATGGCAGATATGTGAGTCTGCGAGGGCAAAGGGCAGGGAGTTTAACCTGCCTTTATACAAGTTTCTGAAAGAGCCGTTGATTCGCCGGTTTGGTGCCGAGTGGTACAAGGAACTCCTTGAACTGGCCGATGAACTGCGGGTTCAGGGACTGATTTAATCTCCTTTTCTTTAGCTTCTTCTATATTCCGAAGGCGACAATCCTGTATGCTCCCGGAAGTATTTGCCGAAGAAACTTTGGTTGGGAAAGTTCATTTCCTGGGAAATCTCCTTGATGCTCTTCGTGCTGCTCTTCAATTGGACACGGATTTCGCGCACCACATAGCTGTCGATCCAGTCGTTGGGGGTGCGCTTGCTGATTTGCTTCACGCTCTCGGAAAGGTATTTGGAGGTGATGCAGAGCTGTTGCCCGTACCAGCTCACGCGCCTCTCATGCCTGAAGTTCTCCTCCAGCAAGTGCATGAACTGGATGAAAATGGTCTCGCTGCGGGTCTGCTTCCTGTCGCCGAGCTGCTGGATGCGATAGATGCTGTTGCCGATGTCGTAGAGCATGGTGGTGAGCAGCGAGCATACCACATCCTTGCGGAAGTGGTGGGAGTTGTCGCGCATCTTGCGGCGAATGAGGTTATAATATTCTTTGAAAACTTCTTCTTCATCGCTCAGGAGGCGGAAGACCGGATGGGAGCGGGAGAACAGAAACACGGACGATATCTCGTGAATGTCCTTCACCATCTCGGAAAAGAAGTTGAAACTGATCATCAGTCCGATGCCGTTGAAGTCGTGGCTGCGCTGGAAATTACCGGTTACCTGACCGTGGCTGATGATGAGCACATCGCCGGCAGACACCTCGTGTATCTCCGTGTCGACGGTGTAACGGGCGTTTCCCTGCAGGCATAGGCCGACAAGAATGCAGTCGAGAATGCGGGATTCCGTAGGGAACGGCAACTTGGCAAACTGATCGAAAAGGATGATGTCGTCATCGATATATTCGCCTTGAAATGCTTTCTTGGCCTTTGCAATCGTAATCGGTTCGAATTGGGAATTGCTCATAACACGACTTTTAGTTGCAAAGATACATTATTTTGATGGAAAAACCGAACAAGATGAGTGAATTCTATTCTTAAAATGGAGAATCAATAGTCTTGAAATGAAGAGTCAATAGCCGGTCGTACTCTCGTCCTCCGTTATAACCTCCACAACCTCCAGCCTCTGGATTTGCTCCCGCCTAAACCATTTGTCGCCGTAGACAAGTATCCTTCTGCCGAAGAAGCGGGCAAACTTGGGGAAGGCCTGCTCGTCGGTCTTGCCATTGCAGATATACTCGAAATCGCCGAAATGGATGACTTCTCCTTTCTTGCAGTCTCTCAAGGTAGCTCTCAAAAAACCGTAGAAGGGCTCTCCGAACTCATAATAGACGGTGTCGCCGGCAAGGTCGAAATACTTGTAAGGCCGGATTTTGACAACTCTTTCCTGGCCAGTAAGGATGTCTTGAAGGCGTTTGCTCCCCCTTGCAGGCTCCCAGACTTCCTTTGCGGTTTGCCAAAGGGCTGTGTTCACAGGGGTGGCATTCCATGGGGTGATGTCTACATTCGCGTCTTGAACCTCGTCGGCATTGGGTGCCAGCACCCTGTTGGCGGGTCTGCACAGCCAGCTGCCGTCGCTCAGATGGGCAAAGTTGCGCCCTCGGCGGTCTTTCCCGCTGTACACCACGGCCACCTGATGATGATCTATGTGTGGATAGGACGGGGCATACCAGAGGGCAATGGTGTTGGAATCGCTCCTCAGAAGGTGAGATATGTCGAAGGTCCGGGTTGTCGGGACATCAGAAGGAGCATGTCGGTTGAGGGTAATCTGGGCGTTTGAGACATTGCACTCGTTGACATATACATCAACGCAACCTGTTGTCGTTACCGTCAACCAGGCCGTCAAGGGACGCTCCTTGCTGATATAGGTCTTCCGGAACCATATCTGCGAGGTGGAGTCCGGCTGCGGATAGCTTATCCAACGGGCACTGAACTCTTGGGCCTGAACGCCCAATGACCATCCGGTCAACCATATGAGGAAGGAAAGTCTCATGCTCCCTGTCTATTTCAGAATCACGCCCTGGCCTCTTTTCAGATTGATTTTCTTTTCCTTCCCGTTATATTTTACGGTGGTGGAACCGCCGTTCGTGCTATGGAGGGTTGCCTTAGTAACCTTTCCGTTGCTCCATTCCATGTCTACGGTGAAGCCTCCGCGGGCGCAGATTCCCTTTACGCAGCCCTCGCTCCATTGCTCAGGAAGGGCGGGGAGAAGCTCGATCTCATGGAGCGAACTTTGCAGGAGCATTTCGCAGACACCTGCCGTGCCTCCGAAGTTGCCGTCTATCTGGAAAGGGGGATGGGCATCAAAGAGGTTGGGATAGGTACCTCCGCCGTTGCCGTAGTTGGTCTCGTTCTTGTCTGCCGGTACATAGTTGAGCAGTTCCTGGTAGATGTGGTAGGCTTGCTTGGCATCATGCAGCCGTGCCCAGAGGTTGATTCTCCAGCCCGTGCTCCAGCCCGTGGTGCGGTCGCCCTTCTGTATCAAGGTCTTTCGAGAGGCTTCGGCCAGTTCGGGAGTGCCGCTGACCGTAATCTGATGGGCGGGATACAGGCCGATCAAATGAGACTGGTGGCGGTGGCGAATGTCGGGATCTTCCCAGTCATAATACCACTCGTTGAGATCGCCCTCGCGGCCTATTGTATAGGGATGCAGCCGTTTCACCTTGTCGGAAAGCTCATGGGTAAGGCCGTCGCTGATGCCGAGGATGGTTGCGGATTGCAGCGTATTGTTCAACAGCTCGCGGATAATAGCGAGGTCGGCGGTACCCCCATAGCAGGTTCCGCCCCGATAGCCATTCACCCTATAGGTGTTCTCGGGACTCGTGCTGGGTGCCGTAATCAGTTCTCCCGGCTGTTTCGGATTCTCGATAAGCCAGTCGGAAACGAACTCGGAGGCACCCCGCATAAGGGGATATGCCGTGTTTCGGAGGAAGTCTTTGTCCATCGTGTAGGCGTAATGTTCCCATAGGGACTGCGTAAGCCATGCGAATCCGAGGTTCCAGTTAGCCCACATAGGGCTGCCGACCTTGTCTCCCACGGGGTTCGTCATGGCCCAGATGTCGGAGTTATGGCTTGAGCACCAGCCTCGGGTGATGCCGTAATAGTTGCTGGCGGTGTACCTGCCGTTCTCCGCAAGGTTCTCCATGAGTGTGAAGAGGGGCATCGTGAGCTCGGGGAGGTTGCACACTTCGGCGGGCCAGTAGTTCTCTTCGAGGTTGATATTCACGGTGTAATTACTTCTCCAGGGGGCTTTCTTATGCGGGTTCCACAGCCCCTGCAGGTTGGCGGGAACACCTTTCGTGCGTGAACAGCTGATGAGCAGGTAGCGGCCGAACTGTGTATAGAGCGTCTCGAGGTAGTGGTTATCTCCGCCGTTCTGGGTGTAGTTTTTCAGTTGGACATTCGTGGGGAGCTTGTTCTCATTACTGTCTGCCTTGCCCAATCGGAGTTGAAAACGATTGAAGAGGTTCTGGTAATCGGTGATATGACGCGTCCGTAGTTGTCCGTAAGGCTGTGCCTCGACGGCTTTCAGGTTGTCTTCCGCATTTGTGATGTAGGCTGCCCCCTCCTTTACGGGATGCTTGTCGAAGCCGTTAAAGCTGGTCTCATTGACGAAATAGAGCGTCGCCTCGTCCACATTCCTTAATGCAAGGGTGGAGTCGGTATAGGTAATCTGACCTCCCTTGTTCATTGCCTTCAGGATGGAGCAGAAGTGGATGGTTTCCTGCTCGTCGCCGACGGCGTGTCCAGTCATGGTGAGCCGGTTGCGTGAAGCCTTCACTCTATGGTTGATCTTGGCGCTTAGGGTGATGGTGAGGTTGACCTGCCCGGGCTTGTCGGCCTTGATTCTGACGGCGAAAACCTTGTCTGGATTCGACACGAAGTACTCCCTTGTGTAGGTAATCCCATTGCGTGTGTAACGATCCTTGCAGAGGGCGCTGTCGATGTTCAGTTCCCTGTAGTAACCGGTCGGCGTGCCCGTGGAGTTGTCGAGGATGCGAAGGGTTGCCAAAGGCATATAGTATGCCGAGTTGGGGCCTTGCAGATGACGCTGCAGGGAGTCGGCGAGCCGGTAGTCTTCATTGAACAGCGCCTTGCGGATTTCCGGCAGCCAACGGTGTGCACCCTCATCAAGATTCTTGTCAACAGGCTTTCCCGACCACAGCGTGATGTCGTTCAGGTAGATTAGATTGTCGTCGGGAGCTCCATAGACCAGTGCTCCGAGCTTGCCGTTTCCCAAGGGCAGTGATTCCTCGAAGAAATCTGCGGGCTGGTCATACCATAGTTTGAGTTGGGGTTGCTGCGCAAAACCCGTCAGTACGCTACTGAGCAGGATTAGAGTAAGAAGGTTGCTTTTCATTTTTAATAATAGTCTTTGTTTGCAAAGATACGATAAAACTTCCGTCTTTCAAAATAATTAAAATAAAAAAGACCATGAGTGTTTCATAGCCTTTTGGCAAAGTACTTATAAATGAGTGTTGTTTTTTAGCCGGCAATATGTTCCCACCCTTCGGGCCCCAAGGAATTGAGGAGTACCATGATAATCATGGATAGTATCAATACTACCCCCTCTTTGTTCCTAAAGTATGTGGCAGCCAAGGCTACCGCGACGCTCGAAAGCAATGGCGTGAAAAGCATGAACCTCATCGGGCGGAAGTCTATAAACATTAAGCTAACTGCGGGCAACAGTCTTCCTAAGATTATGCAGCATGCAATAGGGATGGTGTGTCTGCCGTCATCGTATGCGTTTAGTAACAGATAAGCTAACACGAAGTAGCAGACCGTGCCCGTCCAGCTTGCGGTCTTCTTGTCATTGAGCGACCAGTAGGTAAGAAAGCACAGTAACAAGGACGCTAAGAAGCAGATTAAATACTTTATCTTCATAGTGCTTTTTTCAATATTGTTTATCTTAACTGTAGCTTACATGTAATACAGACTCTACAAACTTCAGCCAGACAGGGGGAATCAAAGTGTTGAGAACTACAGCTATTATTGTTATGACTATTAATACATACGCGGTACGGAACTTGTAATAGATTCCTGCTGCGATGATTGCCAGTATCTCAACTACTGTGATATAGAATGAGGGCAGGCAGTCCATGAAATCGAAAATCCTCATAGGGAGTTCCAGTATTAGGCGTCCTGCCAGAATCCACAATATGATGTTCGTAATCTTTTGCGAGCTCCCATATTTCTCTAATATAGCCAGACTGACACAAAAGAATGTGAAGCTTTTTCCCCATTCATGACCTGTATCTGGAATAGCCAGTATCCAGAACGAAGTCAGTTGGACGGCTAAGGCGATGAAGAAAATCTTCCAAAGGGTCTTATTCATGTTCTTTTCGTATAGTGTTATTTACATACTAATACATAATCCGTTGCATTCTTCTCTCAAGACCTATCCGCAGCCACTCGTCGTTTCTTAGCATTTTATCCAAATCTTTTCACATACTAAAGGAAAGCAATGTGTAAGGGTGGAACTTTCATGACACGAACATTCAATTTCTCCCTCTGTCCCGGTAATGGTTGTTGTATCAGATGGTATGGCATTTTCCCCTTCATTAATCTCTCGCGGGTCTTCTTTAATCCCGAGATTCTTCTATGGGTGCTTTGCTTATGGGCTTCAATATTGAGCCTGTTTTCGCAATATCCAATGTTCCTTTGGTGTCAACCACTCTGTCAGGTGTCTGGAAGAGAGCGATAGCCACTTGTTTATTCCAGTTCAGTTTCTCCTCTGCTTCTATGGTCCACTTGGTAAAGAACAGATCCATTTCGTTGAGCTCTTCATCTGTGGATTTCCTGTCACTCCAGAGAAATGGATGTGCTTCAGTCCATTTAATGGCTTCGTTTATGTGCTCAAGTTCGGCTTTTGTCCATGGAAGCGTCTTGAGCTCTTTGAATTTTCCTTTCCATAATTCGTGTCTCTGCTCAGGAGTGAAGGCTCTGTAGGCTGGTGTTTTGTAGTCTTCTCTTAGTTTAAGCCATTGGCTTCGATCCATTTTCCTAATGGTTGGAAGATTGTCAACTATGCCTCTGTTAATAGCAGAATCACAACAATACACCTTTTCCTCGATGTCTTGGCATGCAAGGTTTGTTGAGAAGCAGAACAATGTTATGGCAAAGGACAATAATCTTTTCATGATGGTAGTTATTTCGTTAGACGATTGAAATGAGTTTTAGTATTTCTGTTTATCACAAGCTTTCAGATAACAGCCTGTTTCATTCTCTTTGAAGTTATTCTGCCGTAAAGTTAGAAGGCTAGATTGAGAAATCCAAATGAATGCCAATTTTTTTCTTGGGGCGTCGCACCATGTAATAGAAAGGTAACAGGCTGGGGAATAAAGGATTATAGAAGAATTTGTTGCGGTGCAGAGGGGCACAAGTGCGACGCACCATGAGGAATTATTTCCTTAGGTTTCGCTTGATGCGCAGGCGATAGTTGCGGATGGTGCTGGGCTGGACGAAGAGGATGCGCTGTATTTCGCTATCGCTGAACTCAAGCTGGCGAAGGATGATGAATGTGGTGTGGCGCAAGGAGAGGGAAGAGTAGGATGAGATGAGCCGGTTGTAGTCGTCGGGATGGGAGAAGGCATAATAGTCCACGAAGCTCTGCTCGTCTTCCACCGAGATGTTCTTCATTTGTCCGCCGGCCATGACGCTTTCGTAGATGTGCTTTCCCTGCCCCAGTTCGTCATACTTGCCCTGAAGGGTGTGTGCGGCCTGTTTCCGCAACAGCTCTTTCTCTTGTTCGCTATGCCGTATGCTTTCGTTGAGCTGCGAGATAGTGGCAGTTTGCTGCTCCAACTCGCTTTTCTTGGCATTGTAGAGCTGCCTGCGCCTGTCGTAGATGCAGAGTGCGGCAATGCAGACAGTGAGGAGCGCAATGATCCATGGCAGGTGGGGAATTGGCGGTTGGGGACTTGCGGTATCGATGCCTGTTGCGTGGTACAGTCGGAAGGGATTCTCTGTACGCAGCAGGTTGCCGATGACAACCTTTCGCAAGCTGTCGGTTCTGGCAGAAAGGGTCTGCGCCTGATTGCCTTCGAGCCCGCTCTCTATTTCGGACAAAGTCTGGATTTGCAGCAGGATTTGCCGTGCGCTGTCGGCTTTCAGGATGTCCCGACGGGTCTGCAGGGTGTCTGCCAGGTGTGTCCGGAGCCCTGTAGGCTTGATGATAATAGGCCTTTATATCCTTTGCGTAGGATAGCTGCAGCAGTCTTAGGGCTTCGTTGTCTTGACGGTCTTGGAGGGCTTTTGCCGCCTTGTAAAAGTAAGCTGTCGATATGCAGTGTGGCTTGTGCGTAACCAGCAGATTGGCCTGGTGCAACGCAGTCTCGGGTATCCGGGCATAGTGCTCTATGGCGGAGTCGGTCTGCTGGTCAATCAGCCATTCGCTTTTTGTCAGCGCTCTGCTGTACGGGCTTCGCGAGAAGCAGGAAGCAAAGAGGCACATGGATAGCAGGGATGCGACAAAGGCATATCCTTTGAGCGGATATGCCTTTGTCGCATGGTGCTTCCTATGCGTCGATATTGGCATAAGTGGCGTTGTCTTCGATGAACTTCCGTCGCGGTTCCACATCGTCGCCCATGAGCATGGAGAATATCTCGTCGGCCTCGGCGGCGTTTTCGATGGTTACCTGCTTCAGCAACCGGGTCTTCGGATCCATGGTGGTTTCCCAGAGTTGCTCGGGATTCATCTCTCCCAGACCTTTGTAGCGCTGGGTGTGCAGTCCCTTGTCGTCGCTGTTGCCTTCCACATATTTGTCGATGAAGGCCTGCCGCTGCTGCTCCGTGTAGCAGTATTCGCTTGCCTTCTTGTATGTGCACTTGTAGAGGGGAGGCGTGGCAATGTAGAGATGGCCTTCCTCGATTACCTTCGGCATGAACCGGTAGAAGAGCGTCATGATGAGGGTGTCGATGTGCGAGCCGTCGACATCGGCATCGGTCATGATGATGATTTTGTCGTAACGCAGCTTGTCGATGTTGGCCTCGCGGTCGTCCTCGCCTTCCACTCCGAACCGCACCCCGATGCTCTGGATGATGTTCATGACCGACTCGGCCTCGAACACCCGGTGCCATTGCACTTTCTCCACATTCAGGATCTTACCGCGCAGGGGAAGGATGGCCTGTGTGTATCGGTCGCGGCCCTGCTTGGCCGAGCCGCCTGCGGAATCACCCTCGACGAGGAAAATCTCGCAGTCCTTGGGGTCTTTGTTCGAACAGTCGGCCAGCTTGCCGGGCAGACCGCCGCCGCTCATGACGCTCTTGCGCTGCACGCTCTCTCGCGCCTTGCGCGCCGCGATGCGGGCAGTTGCGGCGAGAACGACCTTCTCGCAGATTTGCTTGGCCTCCTGTGGATGCTCCTCAAGATAATAGGTGAGTGCCTCGCCCACGGCCTGCTGTACGGCTCCGGCCACCTCGCTGTTGCCGAGCTTGGTCTTGGTCTGCCCCTCAAACTGCGGCTCCGCCACCTTGATGGATATTACTGCGGTGAGTCCCTCGCGGAAGTCTTCGCCCGCAATCTCTATCTTTGCCTTCTCGATTTGCTTCGAAATGGCGGGGTCGTTGTCGGCATAAGCCTTCAGGACGCGCGTGAGAGCGGTGCGGAAGCCCGTCAGATGGGTACCTCCCTCTATGGTGTTGATGTTGTTCACATAAGAGTGGATATTCTCGCTGTAGTCCGTGTTGTACATGATGGCTACCTCGATGGGGATGCCTTGCTTCTCGGTCTTCAGGTAGATGACATCGTCGAAGAGATGGGTGCGGTGCCGGTCGACATAGCGCACGAACTCCTTCAGCCCGTCCTTGGCATGGAATACCTCCTGGCGCGTCTTCCCTGTCTCCGGGTCGGGACGGAGGTCGGTCAGGGTAATCTTGATTCCTGCGTTCAGGAATGCCAGCTCGCGCATGCGGCGTGCGACGATGTCCCACTGGAATGTGGTAACCGTGAAGATGCCGTTGTCGGGCCAGAACTGCTGGCGCGTGCCGCGCTTCTCGGTCTCGCCGATAATCTTGACGGGATAGAGGGGCTTTCCCTTCTCGTATTCCTGCTGATAGATCTTGCCGTCGCGATAGACCTGCGAGGTCATGTGGGACGACAAAGCGTTCACGCAACTGACGCCTACGCCGTGCAAGCCACCGCTGACTTTGTAGGAACCCTTGTCAAACTTACCTCCCGCATGGAGGACGGTCATGACGACCTCAAGGGCTGATTTATGTAGTTTCTTGTGTTCGTCTACGGGAATTCCGCGACCGTTGTCTTCCACGATCACGCTTCCGTCTTCGCAGAGGGTAACCTCAATGTCGGAACAGTAACCGGCCATTGCCTCGTCGATGGAGTTGTCCACGGTCTCGTTGATCAGATGGTGGAGACCCTTCTCACTGATGTCGCCGATGTACATGGCAGGGCGCTTGCGCACTGCCTCCAGTCCTTCGAGGACTTGGATGTTACTGGCCGAATAATTGTTTTCGATGTTCTGATTTTCTGCCATTTTGTTGTTACTGATTAATAGTATGCAAAGATACTAAAAATTCTCCAATTGTCGAAATTTTTTAAGGGATAAAATGCTCGCCCGGCGGTTTCGTTTTGTAAGTTTTTCTGTCGTTGCGGGGAGGGCTTCGTTTTTCTCCCGAAATTTAGGAGAATGTTTTCTTGTGGAAACAGCGGCGGAAATGAATAATTATGCATGTCGCGTATGGGGCTCTGAGGCGGGGCTGGGGCGGAATAGTGCCGCCGTTGTGAAACGGAGGGCTTGTAGGGGCGTTTAAAACGATTTTTTGTTTTTTATGATAAATAGGACTCCTGCTTTTTGTCCGGTCGATGACTTGCTCCGGAGTAAAAGACGGCCTTTTACTCGGCAAAAGGCCGTTAGAAGGAGGGTAGAAAGCCGTTAAAAGGAGTGTAAAAGGCCGCTTTCTGCAAATCGGGAAGCCATTTTCTGAATAAATATGCAGTAGCAGGTGAATATGCAATTTCCAGGACGGGATTTCGGGCCGTCCGTTTTCGGAACAAATCGCGGGTGTCTCATCCAGTAGGGACGGAAGCCTTGTCTTCTTGGTTTTGCAGTCATCCCGCGTCAATACGACTAAAGGCCGCATCCCTTTCGGGGTGCGACCTTAGAATGGTTTCTTACAGGCGGGAGATTAACCCAGCTTGCTGATATGAAGGCACAGACTTGACTTCAAGTTTGCGGCCTTGTTCTTGTGAATGATATTTGTCTTTGCGAGCTTATCCAACATCTTCTGAACTGCCGGATACATCTTTACGGCCTCTTCCTTGTCGGTCGTGGCGCGCAGTTTGCGGACAGCATTACGCATGGTCTTAGCGTAATATTTGTTGTGCAGGGTTCTTGTCTTTGTCTGACGAATTCTTTTCAGAGTTGATTTGTGATTTGCCATCTTCTAAATTCTTCTTTTTATTTTGTTTGGTAGTCCCTAGCAGAGTCGAACTGCTCTTTAGAGAATGAAAATCTCTCGTCCTAACCGATAGACGAAGGGACCGCGGTCTACTTTTGCGGGTGCAAAGTTAGATATTTTTATCCGATTGGCCAAATTTTATAGGGAATATTTTCCGTTAATGGCTGTTTTTTAGTATTTTTGCAGGGATGCTGATAAAGTCGAGAGGCATAGTGCTGCATAGTCTGAAGTTTGGCGATTCTCAGTTGATAGTCGACCTTCTGACGGCCCAGGCGGGTCGCGTCTCCTTCATTTGCAGGCTTCCCTCAAGTAGGAAATCGAAGATAAAGAAGCAGTTTTTCCAGCCGTTGAGTATTCTGAATATCGAGTTCGACTATCGGCAGAACCTTAGGCTGCAGAAGTTTAAGGATGTTGCGGTTGCCGAGCCGTTCACTTCGATACCCTTCGACCCCTACAAACTGTCGATTTCGCTCTTCCTGGCGGAGTTTCTCACTTATGCCACCCGCGACGAGCAGCGGGACATCTTGTTGTATAATTACATAGAGAACAGCATGCTCTGGCTGGATGGTACGCGGCAGGCATTCAGCAATTTCCATCTTGTCTTCATGATGAGGCTCAGCCGCTTTATCGGTTTCTATCCAAATCTGGAAGACTATAAGGAGGGCGATTTCTTCGATTTGCGAAGCGGCATATTCTGCAGGAAGCCTCCTCTTCATCCAGACTCTGTCCCTCCTGCCGAGGCTTCTAAGATAGTCCTTCTCATGCGGATGAACTATGAGTCGATGCATCTCTTCAGAATGAGCCGGGAGGAGCGTAATCGCTGTGCGGAATGGATACTGGCCTATTACAGGCTCCATATACCTAACTTCCCGATGCCGAGGTCGTTTGCGGTGCTCCAGGAGCTGTTTGCATAGCCTTGCGTCAGCATCGGGGCACGAAAAAAGGACAGCCCGGTGGCTGTCCCTCAGTATAGGATAGTGGGTCCGTGTTACGCTAACAGTTCCTTCACGATTCTGGAGATGGTGCCGCCGTCGGCCTTGCCGGCCAGTTGCCTGGAGGCTACACCCATCACCTTGCCCATCTCTTTCATGCTCGTGGCACCTGTCTGGGCAATGATGTCTTTCACCGCCTTTTCGATTTCCTCTTCGGAAAGCGGCTGCGGAAGATAGCCTTCGATGACCTTCACCTGCGCCAGTTCCTCGTCGGCAAGATCCTGCCGGTTCGCCTGCGTATAGGTGGCGGCGGTCTCCTTGCCCTGCTTGGCCAGCTTCTGCAGAATCTTCATGGCGGCCGCATCGCCTAAGGTGTCGTTGGCTCCCGGCGCCGTCTTGGCTTCCAGAAATACCTTCTTGATGTTGCGGAGGGTCATCAGGCGCACCTTGTCGCGTGCCTTCATGGCCTCCTTGATGTCTTCGCTTATTTTCTCGTATAAATCCATTCTCGTTTCTTTTTTATCCTTCAGAGAAATTGATGATGCCCTGTACGGGGTCTCTCTTTTCCTCTTCGGTGTTGTGGGTTATGTTTCCTGCTGCCTGTTCGCGGATGTTCTCGAGCATCTGACGCGTACGCTTGTAGGTCGGGGTGTTCTCAACGGCAAGGATAACATCCTCGTTGTCGAGGTCTTCCGGACGGAACAGGAAGATGTGCGGGCGCCGCTTGTATTGCTTGTTGTCAGAGTCTTTGCCGTAATAACGGTTCCGGCGGTCCTGGCGTTCGGCTGCTTTTTCCTCTTCCTGGGCAATGCGGTCGGCCTCTTCCTGCGTGCGCTTGTTGGAAAGATGGGAGTTCATGCCGTCTACATCCTCAATGCCGAATCCGGTGGCAAGGATGGTAACCTTGACCTGTTTGCCGAGGTCGGGGTCGATGGCAAGGCCCCATTTGATCTCGAAGTCGCTGCCAAACTTGGCCATGAAGTCATTCACATCGTTCATCTCCTCCATCATCAGGCCGGTGTTGTCGCCTTTCTCGTTACAGAAGTTGATGCTCAACAGGATTTTCTTGGAGTTGAAGATGTCGTTGTCATTGAGCAATGGGGAGTTGAGCGCGTCGTCAATAGCTTTCTTGACACGGCCTTCTCCTTCGCCGTATCCCGTGCTCATGATGGCCACGCCACCGTCTTTCAGCACGGTTTTGACATCGTTGAAGTCGAGGTTGATGAGGCCGTGGTTGGTGATAATCTCGGCTATGCTCTTGGCTGCTACACTCAAGGTGTCGTCTGCTCTGCCAAAGGCGTCGAGCACGGTAAGTTCCGGATAGATTTCGCGAAGCCGCTCGTTGTTGATAACGAGCAATGCGTCCACATGCTTGGACATCTCTTCGACGCCGTCAAGAGCCTGGTCGATCTTCTTCTCTCCCTCGAAACGGAAGGGAATCGTAACGATGCCTACGGTGAGAATACCCATATCCTTGCTGACCTTGGCAATGACGGGAGCAGCTCCTGTGCCGGTTCCACCGCCCATGCCGGCTGTGATGAATGCCATCTTAGTGCCGTCGCTGAGCATAATCTTGATGTCTTCGATGGTCTCCTCTGCAGCCTGGCGGGCCTTGGCAGGCTTGTTTCCTGCGCCGAGGCCTTCCCTTCCTAACTGGAGATGGACTGGTACGGGAGAATCGTTGAGTGCCTGTGCATCTGTATTGCACAGTACGAAACTCACATCGTGAATGCCTTCCTTGTACATGTGGTTGACTGCATTGCCACCACCGCCACCAACACCGATGACCTTAATATAAGTGCTTTCCTGTTCGGGCTCACCGAAATCTAATATCTGTGGTTTCATTTTTTTCTGATTTTAATGGATTACTGTTGGTCTTTGCATTATTCTTCACCGGAGATAATGGAGGAACCAAACTTCTTTAGGAACTTCAGAGTTTTGTTTAATACGCTGTTTTCCTTTTTCTCTGCGCTGATTCTCTCTTCTTCGGCTTCGGCCTTCTTGCGGGCTTCTTCCTCTTCTACCTCTCTCTTTCTGCGGGCTTCTTCCTCCGCCTTCAGCTTTTCTGCCTCGGTTTGGACGATGCCCCGGCCGGTAGTTTCGCTAATAGGGCGAGGGTCGCGGTGCAGGTCTCCTGTAGTAGGACCCAGCTTGGTGTCGGGGTTGACGAACAGGTCGTTGCTGATTTCATCACCTGCACAGTTCATATCACCTTTCTCAAGCAAACCGAGAACGGTATTCATCTTCCCGTCATGAGCCATGATTTCCGGAATGTTGGAGTTGATGGTCTGGGTAACGAACTTTGCAATTCTAATCTTCGCCATGTGGGTGTGGTTGCGGAAGGCACGCTCTATTTCGGGCATATTAGAGCCGCCACCGGTCAGAATAATGCCCCCAATCAACTTGTCCACATACTCGTTGGGTACCTGGAACCATGCATTTTCTATGATTTCCTCGAGCCGGCCTTCAACGATTTCAATGAATTTGCGGCTTTCAACCTGGCGTTCCTGGTCAATCGGCAATATGAGGGTGTTGTCGATGTCCCCGTTGTCTGTGAATGCCTTTGCATGTTTGAGCTTCAGAATTTCCGCATCCTTCTCTTCCATCTGCAGCGAGGCGATGTCTTTCGTGATGTTGTCGCCGCCGATAGGAATCACGGCTAAATGGCGTAGGATATTCTTGTAGTAGACAGATACGGTCGTGGTATCGGCTCCGAGGTCTACCAGCACGCATCCAGCACGCTTCTCATTTTCGGTAAGCACGCTGTCGGCTAACGCCAAAGGAGCCAGAT
This sequence comes from Prevotella sp. KH2C16, assembly GCF_900113305.1. GTDB lineage: Bacteria > Bacteroidota > Bacteroidia > Bacteroidales > Bacteroidaceae > Prevotella. The sequence goes on from NZ_FOOW01000004.1 coordinate 113,293, forward strand.
ACATCTCGGCGATGGCTATTCCTGCCTCGTCGAAGCATTTGTTCAGATTCTTATAGAAAGCCTTGCGCCACAAGATATTCAGGAAGTTTCCTTCTAAGCGGTGGCATGGGATGCCTACTGGATCGAGCTGATACTGGTTGTCCACTTTGTATTCTTGTGTTGCGGCATCCAGTATCTCTTGCTCTGGATAGCTCATGTTGCGGTTGGCGTCCATGAGCTCGTTCACCATCTCCTGGGTAACGGTCGTCTCAACGGGAAGCTCCTTTACAATCACATTCTTGATGCTGCGGATGGATCTTCCTCCTACTCCTACATATACATGGGCAACCTTAGTCTTCAGGACTGTTTCAAGTTTCTTGACGATGTTTGTGATGCACAGCACAGTCTTGTCAATGTTGTAGACTACGCCTTTGCGTATGCAAGAGGTCGAGTCTTCTTGCGCAATTGCAAGAATACTCGTACTACCATCCAGGTTCTTCCTGCCTGCGACACCGGTGATCTTTGACGATCCCAGTTCAATAGCTACAATAAATTCTTTTGCCATACAGTTATATCAATTATGAGATTTGTTTTTCTTGCAGATGATTTGATTGTCGAACTCCAAGTTTATATAGTTATACTTGTTCCATCCTGCCTGTGAAAGACCGTATTTATAAAAGGCCAATAGGCGTTCCATCTTTTTCTTTACAAAGTCTTCAATAAGTTTTTTGCGCCCGCTCTTATAGTTGCTTTCCGGCAATTGGCCGATGTAGATGACATGGTTGCCGACTCTCGGTACGAGTTCAACCCCCTTGTCGGGTAGGATATTAATCTGCACAATCTGATTTCTCCATAGGTCGTTGGCACAGAGTGCGGCATTCAGGTAAGAAATATAGTTTTGTGCATACCATCGACTGATGTTCCCCGTAGCGATAATGAGGTCGCTGGTATAGTGGGAATTCGGCATGATGTTGTTCTTGTCGTCGATGTAATAGTCATCACCGTTGTTTGCCTTGATTCTCACGGTCGGCATTCTCTGCGTGAGCGTGATGCATACATGTCCGTCCTGAGTCTTGTAACACTCTGCGGTCTTAACGAAAGGAGTCGCTTTGAGGGCATCCTCTATGTTGCGGGCACTTATTTCCTTCATCGGCTTCTCCAGAGGATAGAGCTTGTTCCGCTCAAGTCGGTTCTTGATTTCCTTTGTATTGATGAAGCCGTTTGTGGTCTCGTCCTGAATATTGATGCTGACTTTATTGCACTTGGAAACCGTTTCATCGGGCTTGTTAAACGCGGTGAATGCCAGTATGAGGTATCCTCCGATAACCACATCCAGTGCAATAGTTAAAGTTTTTCGCCAGTCAATCTTCATTTATTCTCAATAATCTTTGTGATTTGGGGAACATAGTTGTCCAGGTCGCCGGCACCCAATACCATGAGCACATCGAAGTCCCGAGTCTTGACAAGGTCTAATATGTCTTCCTTGTTGACCATGCTTTTCTCGACACCAGCTTTCAGGTTGTCATAGATGAGTTTGCTGGTAACGCCGGGAATGGGCTCCTCGCGGGCAGGATAGATGTCGCAGAGGATGACTTCGTCCAGCTGACTCAGTGCTTCGGCAAACTCTTTGTAGAAGTCGCGAGTGCGTGTGTAGAGGTGCGGCTGGAATATAGCCGTTATCTTGCGGTCCTTATAGAGCTCACGAATGCTCTTTGCGCTCTGATAAATTTCCTTGGGGTGATGGGCGTAATCAGAGAGGAACACATGCTTGTCGTTCTTGATCTTGAAGTCGAAACGCCGGTCAACGCCCCCATAGGTGCGCATTCCGTATCTGAGTTCCTCGGCATCGCAACCGTTTAGCTGCGCCATGGCCATGGCGGCAATGCCGTTCTCGATGTTGATAGGTACGGGCTGACCAAGCGTGATGCTGGGCACATTCTCGATAGGGGAGATAAAGTCGAAGGTGATTTCCCCGTTTTCAATCTTGATGTTTTCTGCATGGAAGTCGCCCTCGTCGCGGCTGTACTCGTAAATCTTCACACCCTCCTGGACATGGGTCTGCATTTCAAGGCTCTTATGAAGGATGAGTGCACCTCCGGGTTGAATCAGCTCGGTATAGTGGCGGAAGCTCTCTAAATAGGCCTCTTTGGTGCCATAGATGTCCAGGTGGTCGGGATCGGTGGATGTGATGACACTCATCCAGGGGCGCAACCAATGGAAGCTGCGGTCGAATTCGTCGGCTTCGATGACTACATAGTCGCTCTTGTCGCTGAGGATATAGTTCGTTCCGTAGTTTTTGGAGATGCCTCCCAGAAAGGCGTTACAGTCCACATGGCTCTGGTGCATGATGTGTGCGCACATGGTGGAGGTGGTCGTCTTTCCGTGAGTCCCTGCTACGCAGAGCCCTTTGTGAGTGCGGGTGAGGGTTCCCAATACCTGTGCCCGCTTCTCAATCTCAAAGCCGTTTTCGCGGAAGTAGACCAGTTCCTTGTGCTCTGCAGGTACTGCGGGCGTATAGATAACCAAGCAGGATTTCGGATCCCTGCATGCATGGGGAATCTCATTGATGTTTTCCTCATAATGGATAAGCATCCCTTCCTTCTCCAAATGGCAGGTCAAGTCGGAGGGAGTCTTGTCGTATCCGGCTACCACGAGGCCTCTGTGCATGAAGTATCGTGCGATGGCACTCATTCCAATGCCGCCGGCACCCACGAAATATACAGCTTTAATATCTTTAAGTTCCATTATTCAACAAGCTAATTTAATCACTTCGTCAGCGATAATATCTGCCGAGTTCCTGAGGCCGAACTTGAGGATGTTCTCACTCAAAGAAGTCAGTTTCTCATCATTCCGTACGACTTCGACGGCCTGCTTGAGCAATACCTGCGGTGCGTCGGTATCCTTTACATAGATGGCGGCATTCTTGTCGACCAAAGTCATGGCATTCTTGGTCTGATGGTCTTCGGCGACATTCGGGCTTGGAACCAGGATTACGGGCTTGCCAATCAGGCAGAACTCGCTGATGGAACTTGCCCCTGCGCGGGAAATCACCAAGTCGGCAGCCTTATAGGCGGCTCCCATGTCGCTGATGAAGTCGGTCGCCTTGAGCATCTGGAGCCCTGTCTGGTCTTTCAACTGCTCGCTGATGACTGCGCTGTAGTATTTGCCGGTCTGCCAAATGAACTGCACCCCAGACTCTTTGACAAGGTCAAGATGCTGCAGAACGCTGTCGTTGATGGTTTTTGCGCCCAGGCTCCCTCCGACGAGGAGGATGGTCTTCTTGTCGGGTTCGAGGCCGAACTGTTTGCGAGCCTCCTCTTTTGTAAGTGCGGTTTCCAGCACATTCTGCCGGACGGGATTGCCCGTCATGATAATCTTGTCGGCTGGGAAGAATCGCTCCATGCCCTCATAGGCCACGCAGATTCTGTCGGCTTTCTTGGCAAGGAGCTTGTTGGTTACCCCGGCGTATGAGTTCTGCTCCTGAATCAGGCAGGGAATGCCCTTGCTTGCGCATACATTCAGGGTGGGTCCGCTGGCATATCCGCCGACACCGACGGCAGCCATAGGCTTGAAGTCGCTGATGATTCTCCTTGCCATGCGCTGACTTTTCCATATCTTGAAGAGAACGGAGATGTTTCTCAGCAGATGCTTTCGGTCGAATCCGCATATTGGAAGCCCCTTGATTTCATATCCTGCGGCAGGCACTCTCTGCATTTCCATCCTGCCGAGGGCGCCCACGAAAAGAATCTTTGCGTCAGGCCTTTTCGACTTGATGGCGTTTGCGATTGAGATGGCCGGGAAGATATGTCCTCCGGTTCCACCGCCGCTGATGATGATTCTCAGTTCTTCGTCCATTTTGTCCATTCTTTATTATCTATGCAAAAGTAATCAAAAATTTTCGTATTTGATAATATTTCGTATATTAATTTATGCATTGCTCGTGGCAAGTTTCATTTCATCGGCACCATCATTGGCGGTCTTCTTTTTCTTGGCAGACCTGCTGATACTCAGAATGACGCCGACATAGATACAGTTGATGATGGACGATGTGCCGCCTTTGCTGACTAAGGGCAGCGGCTGTCCGGTTACGGGAGCCAGCCCTACGGCCACCGCCATGTTGAACATAGCTTGCGAGACGAGCAACAAAGCCAGTCCCATTGCCAGGAAAGCGGGGAAGTTGTTTTCGCATCGGTTGGCTATTCTTCCCGTGCGGAAGAGCAGGGTGATGTAAAGGAAGGCCACGAATGCAGCTCCCATGATTCCCGTTTCTTCAATGATGATTGCATAGATGAAGTCGGAAAAGGCCTGTGAGAGGAAGTCTCTTTCCACGGAGTTCCCCGGTCCCTTGCCGATTCCGTTCGAGGAGGCGATGGCAATATTGGCATGGGCAACCTGCGCATCCTTGTCCAGGTCAATGTCTTCAGGAGCCACTTCCTTACTGTTCAAGAACTTGTTGATTCGCGATTTCCAAGTGTCGAAGCGGTGGAAAATCCTTGGTGGATTGTTTCCTTTTGTCTGCTCTGCCACAGCCGTCTCTGTCATTTGCAGGTTACTGTTCTTGGGTTGCTTGTCTTCCCCAAGCATCATGATGGCCGAAAAGAACAGGACAGCCATCAGCATGACGACCCCGAGGAGCTTCCCTATTTGCGAAGCGGGCACTCTTCCGATAATCATCATCATCAGGATGACGGCGCAGAGCAGCACCGCAGTCGAGAAATTCTCCAGCAGAATGGGGAAAATAAGGAACGCCCCCACTATCAGGATATACTGAATGGCATGTTTGTCGGCACCGTTGGGAGTCTGCATGGCACTCAGAATCTGTGCCGTAGCCAGCACCATTGCTCCCTTGGCAATCTCGGAGGGCTGGAACTGGATACCCAGGATGCTGATCCATCGGTTGGCATCGTTGGTAGACGAACCGAAGAGGAGCACCCATATGAGCATCCCGAACGATACAATCAGTAGTACCGGTGTAACGATCTTGAAGTAGCGGCATTTAATGTTGAGCGTTACCACCATGCAGAAAATCCCCACTACGAGAATGCCGAGGTGCTTGAGCATGGGGGCAAGATAGCTTCCACTCTTATAGGTCAGCGACGACGAAGCTGAGAAAACCTCGACCACGCTGATCAGGCAGAGGAAGAAGAATACCATCCATATCACCTTGTCGCCCTTGAATATGTTTCCTAAGGTCTTGTTAATCATTCTTTACAGGTTTCTAACGAGGTTCTTGAACTGTTCTCCGCGGTCCTCCATGTTCTTGAAGAGGTCGAAGCTTGCGCAGCACGGGCTCAGCAAGACGGTGTCGCCGGGCCGGGCTATCTCGTAGCAGGCGGCTACGCATTCCTTCATCCCGTGTGTGTCCCTGACGGGCAGACCGAGGCTGTCGAAATTGTCGTGTAGCTTCTGGTTGTCGGCTCCGAGGTATACCAGTCCCACGCATTTTTTCCTGACGAGGTCTTTGATGGCGGCATAGTCATTGCCTTTGTCCTTTCCGCCGATGATGAGGATGGTGGGAGTGGTCATGCTCTCAAGGGCATACCAGCAGGCATCCACATTGGTGGCTTTCGAGTCGTTGATGTATTGTACGCCGCCGACCTTGCACACCTTTTCAAGTCTATGCTCCACTCCGGGGAAGTCGCCGAGGCTCTTGCGGATGATGTCTTTCTTGATTCCGGCGATGTTCGACGCAATTCCGGCGGCCAGACTGTTGTATATGTTATGCTTTCCGGTGAGGCTCAGCTCCTCCTGCTCCATGTTGAAGGGGGTGGGCTTCTCTATTTTGTACTGTCCGTCTTCGATGTAGGCGATGGAACTCTTTTCCTTTATCTCGGAAAAGGGGCACCTCACGGCCTTGATATCGAAGTTTTCGAGTTCGCGCTTGATAACCGGGTCATCGTTCCAATAGATGAAATGGTCCTCGGGGGTCTGGTTCTGGGTGATGCGCATCTTGGCATCCGCATAGTTCTCGAACTTGAAGTCGTAGCGGTCGAGGTGGTCGGGAGTGATATTCAGGAGAATGGCTATGTTGGCGCGGAAATCATACATGTTGTCGAGCTGGAAGCTGCTCAGCTCGATGATGTAGTATTCGTGCGGGTCTTCAGCCACCTGCAACGCCAGCGAGTTGCCGATGTTTCCGGCCAGTCCGGCATCATATCCCGCAGCCTTGAAGATGTGATAGATGAGCGAAGTGGTCGTGGTTTTTCCGTTGCTGCCCGTGATGCAGATCATCTTGGAATGCGTGTAGCGCCCGGCAAACTCAATCTCGCTGATGATATGGACGCCTTTCTCCATCAGCTTCTGGATAATCGGGCTCTCCTTGGGGATGCCAGGGCTCTTGATGATTTCGTCGGCGTTCAGTATTTTCTCCTCCGTATGGTGTTCCTCCTCCCAGTCAATCTGACGGTCGTCGAGGAGCTTCTTGTATTTGTCCTTTATTTTCGACATGTCGGAAACGAACACATCGAACCCCTCTTTCTTTGCCAGTATAGCGGCTCCTGCACCACTCTCGCCGGCACCGAGAACAACGATTCTTTTCATATCTTTTGTCTTTATATATTCTTCTAATATTCCGCCGCTTTGTAAAAGGCGGCTAAAAGCTCTCCTTTTAACGGCTAAAAGCCTGCCTTCTAACGGCTAAAAGCTCGCCTTTTAGCGGCCTTTTACTTTTATCTTATCTTCAAGGTGATGATCGTGAGGGCTGCAAGGATGATAGTGATAATCCAAAACCGTATCGTAATCTTCGCCTCATGCTTGGCAGAATGGGGTCTTCGGATGAGGTAGGAGCAGTCCGGGTCGAGCTGCGAGTCCTGTGTGCGGAAGTTGTCATGGATAGGAGTGCGCTTGAAGATGCGTCTCTTGAGTCCCTTGCGCTTGCCCATCTTGTAGTACCACACCTGCACGATGACGCTTAGGCTCTCCACGAAGAAAATCCCGCAGAGTATCGGCAGGAGCAGTTCCTTGTGGATGATGACGGCCGTTACGCCGATGATTCCGCCGATGGTGAGCGACCCTGTGTCGCCCATGAATACCTGTGCCGGATAGGCGTTATACCACAGGAATCCGATGAGCGCGCCCACGAAGGCGCAGAGGAACACCACCAGCTCCTGAGAGCCAGGTATATACATTATATTAAGGTAGCTGGCAAACTCGATGTGGGAACTCACATAGGCGAGTATGCCCAGTGCCACGCCGATGATGGCGGAGTTGCCGGCGCACATGCCGTCCATGCCGTCGTTGAGGTTGGCTCCATTGCTCACGGCCGTTACGACGAGGATGGTCATGACGACGAAGAGTATCCATCCCGCCGCCGTCTTATACTTCCCGCACCACGACATGAGGCGCGAGTAGTCCAGATTGTGGCCTTTCACGAAGGGAATCGTGGTCTTGAGCGACTTCCGGGCTTCCGTGCGGTGCTTGACGACGACCTCCTGACCTTGTTTCTCGATGACGAGGTTCTCGTTGGTCTTCACATCGGGCGAGGCCCAGAGCACGAGTCCCACGATGAGTCCGATGCCGATTTGTCCGACGATTTTATATTTTCCCTTCAGCCCCTCCTTGTTGCGATGGAAGATTTTGATGAAGTCGTCCATGCCTCCGAGGAACCCTAACCACACCGTGGTGATGATCATCAGGATGAGGTAGATGTTCCTCAGTCGGCCGAGCAGTAGCACGGGGATGAGGATGGCGACGATGATGATGACGCCGCCCATTGACGGAACCCCGACTTTGTTTACCCCGAAGGGGTCGATGGAGGCGTCGCGCTGGGTCTCAGTGATTTGCTTTCCTTTCAGGTATTTGATGAAATACTCTCCAAACCAGGTGGAGATGACCAGTGAAAGTATCAGCGCGAGCAGCGCGCGGAACGAAATATAGCCCCACAGATGAGCGCCGCTGATGCCGAACTGCTCCAAGAATCGGAAAAGGTAATATAACATGTTGCTTACAGTTTATCCGTTAGTTTCCAAATATTTCACGCAGCACCTCATGGTCGTCGAAGTGGTGCTTCACGCCGTTTATCTCCTGATAGTCCTCGTGCCCCTTGCCGGCAACGAGCACCACATCGCCCTTCCCGGCCATCATACATGCCGTGCGGATGGCCTCCCTGCGATCTACGATGCAGATTACTTTTTTCTTCTGTTGGGCGTTCAGGCCGGCTGCCATGTCGTCGATGATGGCCTGCGGCTCCTCGTCGCGTGGATTGTCGCTGGTAAGGATCACCTTGTCGCTCTGCCTGACGGCCTCCTGTGCCATCAGCGGGCGCTTGCCTTTGTCGCGGTGGCCGCCGGCCCCGCAGACGGTGATGACATGTCCCTTGCCGTTCAGTACCTCATGGATGGCACTAAGCACATTCTCCAAGGCATCGGGGGTATGGGCGTAGTCGACCACGGCCGTATATCCCTCGGGGGAGTGGAGAGGCTCCAGCCGCCCGTTCACGCTGTGCAGCGTGCTCATGGCAACAAGGATTTCCTGCGGCTCCTTGCCCAGCATGCGGGCGGCGCCGTATACCGCGAGCAGGTTGCTCACATTGAATTTGCCGATAAACTGCACGCCCACCTCATGGGCGTCGATGTCGAGGTACATGCCTTCGAAATGGCATTCGAGGATGCGCGCCTTGAAGTCTGCCATGCGGGTGGTGGAGTAGGTCTTCACCGTAGCCTTGGTATTCTGCACCATGACCATGCCGTTCTTGTCGTCGGCATTGGTGATGGCGAAAGCTGTCCTTGGCAGTCCGTCGAAGAAAGACTTCTTTGCGTCTCGGTAGTTTTCGAATGTTTTATGGTAGTCGAGGTGGTCGCGAGTGAGGTTGGTGAAGATGCCTCCCGCGAATTTCAGCCCTCCGATACGCTTCTGGGCGATGGCGTGGGAGGAGCATTCCATGAAGGCATACTCGCACCCCGACTCCACCATGCGGGCCAGCAGCTGGTTGAGCTCAATAGGATCGGGGGTCGTGTGGGTAGTGGGCAGCGCCTCGTCTTCGATGTAGTTGCAGACTGTTGAGAGCAAGCCGCACCTGTGCCCCATCTTCCGGAACATATTATATAATAAGGTGGCGATGGTGGTCTTGCCGTTCGTGCCCGTTACCCCGACCAGCTTCAGCTTCTTGGAGGGGTCGCCGTAGAAGAGGGTTGCCACCCTGCCGGCGGCCTCCTCGGTAGAGGCTACCTGTACATAGGCAATCCCGTCGGTTCTCTCTGCAGGCATATCTTCGCACAGGACGGCCTTGGCACCCAGTTCTATGGCCTTGGGAATAAAGCGGTGGCCGTCTACCTGCGTGCCTTTCATGGCAATGAAAAGATGCCCGTCTTCAATGCGGCGAGAGTCAATATTTACCCCTTTGATGTCGACCTCGTCGCTTCCAACGAGTGCAATGGGCTTGATATTCTTGATTAAATCCTTTAAGATCATAATTGTATATTGTTATTTATATTTCCAAAATCAGTTTGCAGGCTTCTCCCTTCTTGATCTGATGACCGGCCGGGAGACTTTGCGAGACTACCTTGCCTCGTCCGGAGAGATGCACCCTGACGCCCCGGCTCTCAAGGAGATAGACGGCATCGCGTGCCCCCATGCCCGTAACATCGGGTATATAGCTCTTGCCGTACAGCTTCTCCCTGCGAAGGCCGATGGCCTGCCCTTTCCGTATCTCTGCCTTCCCCCAGATGGGGTTGCCGGTTGCATAGGACCCTGTCCAGTCGGCCTTGACCTGGAATCCTAAGTGGTTGAGCACATAGTCGGCGGCAAGGATGTTCCCGTCCTTGACATCCGGCGTGAAGACCGACAGGGAATCCCGGGCATCAGAGACATCGAGCTTGATGTCGCGGGCCATGATTCCCTCTGCGATGTTATGAAAAACAACACCGCTCATGCCGCCTCCGGAGGCGGGGAGGCCGGACTTCTGGATGCAGACGATGCAACTGTAGCGGGGATTGTCGGCCGGGAAATAGCCGGCGAAGCTAAGTAGATAGTTTACCCGTCCTGACTTGTAGCCGCCCGCACCTTGGGAAATCTGGGCGGTGCCGGTTTTCCCCGCCACCTGGAAGGAGGGCGAGCCAGCCTTCTTGCCGAGGCCTTGGCTGACCACATGGCGCAGGATTGTCTGCATGTATTTCAGCGTTTTCTCGCTGCAAATCTTCTCATGGCCGGGCACGACCTCGGGTGGAAAGTCCATGACGAGCTTCCCGTCCTTCTCCACCCGTTGGACGAAGCGGGGGCGCATCATCCTTCCTCCGTTGGCAATGGCATTGTAGAAGGTGAGTGTGGAGATAGGGGGAATCTGTGTCTCATACCCTATGCTCATCCAGGGAAGTGCCGTGTTGCTCCAGTTGAGCCATTGTCCGTTCTTGGCTTTCTTCGGCATTCGGATCTGTGCTCGAGAATAGCCGGGCAGCGGGAGATGAAAGTCTTCCTGGATGCCGGTGCGGTAGACGCCCCTTATGAACTTTTCCGGGTCGTTGTGGTAGTATTGGTCGATGATGCGGCTGACGCCGATATTCGAGCTGACCTCCAGGGTGCGGGGCAGCGTGATGGTGCCGTAACCGCCGCGGCGCCAGTTGTGATCCTTCATCTGCCGCCCGTACATGGGCCATACGCCACCGGCTGTCTCTACGATTTTGGTCGTGTCGCAATAGCCGTCTTCCAGCACCGTCATGATGGAAACGGGCTTGAAGACGGAGCCGGGCTCCAACAGGTCGCTCACAGCATGGTTCTTCAGCTCCCGGTATTCGCCGTCGGCACACTTGTCCATGTTCACGATGGCCTTGATGTCTCCTGTCTTCACTTCCATGACGATGGCTACTCCTACATTGCCATTGATAAGCTTGAGCTCGTCGACGACGGCCTTCTCGGCAATGTCCTGGATGCTCATGTCGAGCGTGGTAACGATGTCCGACCCGTCGATAGGGGGCGTGTCGGTGATGCTGAGCCACTTGTTCAAGACTTTCTGGCGGCGGATGATGCCGTCCTTGCCACGGAGAAGAGAGTCGTACTCCAGCTCCAGTCCTACGCGTCCCGTGTCTTTTTCGGCGAAGATGCCGCCTACGGTGCGGTTGGCGGAGGAGCCGAAGGGATTTACGCGGGCGTTGAACTCCTCGACATGGAAGCCTCCCTTGTAAGGAGCCAGCCGGAAAACGGGGAGAGTCTTAACCTCGCTATAGGTGTTGTAGTCGACGCGCCTTCTCCATACGGGCCAGTTGCGGCCTTGCTCTTTGCGTCCCTCTTCCAAGTCCTTGCGGAACTCCGCCATTGTCTTTTCCGGGAAAATCCGGTGCAGGCCGAGGCAGATGGAGTCGAGACTGGCCTCCCAGAGGGAGTCGTTCTTGGCCTCGCGAAGTGCCTTGAAGTCCATGTAGAGCTTGTATTTGGGCAGCGACCCCGCCAGGAGTTCCCCGTCGCAGGAGTAGATGTTGCCGCGATTCGGCTTTGTAGGAACGCTGTCTCGTTTCACCCGGTCGGCCACTTTCATCCAGTAGTCGCGCTTCACGGTCATCAAATAGCCTGTCTTTGCGAGCACGATTCCTGCAAACAGCGTTATCAGGATGGCGATGAGGCTGTAGCGGGGCATAATCTTTTTGTTGTCGAACTTGCTCATTGTTCCGGTACTTGGATTTTATAAGGCGGCTCACTTGCGATGTGCAGCGTGCTGTCCTTGTTGTTTTTTAACATATCCATCACATTGCTTTGGCGGCTCATTTCCGTGAGTTGGCTGCCGCTTGAGAGGGCTTTGTACTTTGCGCTTTGAAGCTCCTGTTGCAAGTTGTCTATCTTGATAAGGTCCTGCTGGCAGCTATAGCGGTTGGAGGTGTAGATGATGAGGAAGAATCCGATGAGCAGGAAGAGCCATATCTGGTGGCGGATGGTGCTCGTGGTGAGTATGTCTCCGCCGAGGATTTTCCGCAGGGAGACGCGGCCCGAGATGATGGCGGCGTCGTCTTCGGTGGCCTGCTCTTCTATCACTTCCTGCAAGGTGGGTCCCTCGGGGTTAGTCTCCTTGGCCTCGGCCTTCTTTGCTTCCTTCACGATTTCGGGGTCGACGGTGAGCACGGCCTCGGTCTTTTTGTCTTTATCTTGTTCGTTCATTTCTTTTCGGCTATTCTGAGTTTGGCACTGCGACTTCGTGGATTGCGCTCCTGTTCGTCGCTGTCCGGGACTATCACTTTGTTGTTTACGAGGGAGAACGGAGTCTCAAATCTCCCGAAAAAGTCTTGTCTGACCTTGCCTTCGCCGTTTCCCGTCTTCATGATGTTCTTTACGATTCGGTCTTCGAGCGAGTGGTAGGTGATGACGGAGAGGCGTCCGCCCGGGCTGAGGAGCCCCGTCGCGGCAAGCAGCATTTCCTTCAGGGCCTCCATTTCGTGGTTTACCTCAATGCGGAGCGCCTGAAAGAGCTTGGCCATGTCCTTCTTTTCGCGTTCCCGATGGAAGAGGCTTTCCACGGCGTTCATGAAGTCTTGCGTGGTCTCTATCTTCTTTTGCTGGCGGGTCTTGACAAGTGAGGCGGCGATTTTCCTGGAGTTTCTGAGTTCTCCATACAGATAGAAGATGCCGGCCAGCGACTCTTCGTCATATTCGTTCACAATGTCGGCCGCCGTTTTTCCGGCTCTCTTGTTCATCCGCATGTCGAGGGGAGCGTCGAAACGGAAGCTGAATCCGCGGGTCTCGTCATCAAAATGGTGGGACGATACGCCGAGGTCGGCGAGCAGCCCGTCTATTTTTTCCACTTCATAATACCGCATCCAGTTTTTCAGGTAACGGAAGTTGCTGCGCACGAAGGTAAAGTTCGGAGCCGGCATGATGTTCCTTTCGGCATCCCCGTCCTGGTCGAAGCCGTAGAGGTGCCCCGTGCCGTCAAGTCGGGAGAGTATCTCCCGGGAATGGCCGCCGCCGCCGAAGGTTACATCCACATAGACTCCTCCGGGCCTGATGTCCAGCCCGTCTATGCTCTCCTTGAGGAGCACTGGCACATGATATGTCTCTGCGGTCTTTGTCATTAGATGGATTTTGTTTTCTTGTTATTCTGCACTTCGGTCTTCCCCGTCGGCTTTGCTCATCACTTCCTCTATGGCCTCGCTGAAGCCGTCGGCGTCCATGAAGGCCTTGTCGGGCTCGTCATTCTGCCAGATTTCAATGGTGTCGTCCATCCCGACGAACTTTATTGCCTGGGCGATGGCCGCCATCTTCTGGTAGCGACGGGGTATCAGGAAGCGTCCGTTGCCGTCGAGGGTGAGGATTTCCACATCCGACACGAACTGGCGGAAAATCTGCTGCTGCCTGGAATTCCAGCGGGAAAGACGGCTGCGGAGGATGTCGAGCTGTTCGTTCCATACCGATTCGGGGTACAGGACGAGGCAAGGCTGGAAGATATCCTTCCTCAACACAAGCCGTTCCTCGCCCGCTGCCTGCAGCACCTTTCGAAAGACGGCCGGAAGAAATGCCCTTCCCTTGGAGTCGGTTTTGGCCTCGATGTTTCCTATAAATCGCATGCGTTCCTAATTATAAAAGTTGATATCGATGCCAAAGTTATACATTTTTCCCCACATTCCACCACTTTTCTCCACAATTTTTTATCGCAAGGGGATAAAAAAGTGATTTCCGGGAAAACAAGTATGGGTGAAGCGGAAAGCTGGATGCGAGTAATTCTGTCGGGATAATTGGTAAAAATTAAATTAGGAAATTAGCTTTTCTGGAGACGGAAATGACCGTTTTTGATGCGAAAGACTGGGCTGGTGAGGCTGAAAAGTTGCGGTTTTTGCCCCGATTTCCTTGTTTTTTAGCTTCAAAAGGCCTCTTTTTGTCTTGCAGGAGGCGGCTTTTTGGCGACTAAAAGGCGGCTAAAAGCAGAGTAAAAGGCCGCTAAAAGCAATGTCGGAAGCCGCCTTTTACAACTCAACTGCCTGTTTTCAGGCCTTTCGAGTGGTTTTTGCGTTTCTGCCCGTTTTTGCTTCCGGCGGGCTTGTTGCGGCCAAAAAGCCCATGGATTTGCCGTGTTGTAAAATAAATTGGCCTGAATATACCGATGAGCTATACTGTTGAAAACTTGGGTGGGGAAGATCTTCGTCCGCAACTTCTGTGCCGGATTTTTTAGTGTAGGAATGCAATTCGGGAAATGCCGAAATATAAGGCTGTCGCCGCAAAATGAAACTAAATGTGAGGCAAAGGGATTTTTTTAGGATTATTTGCATTGTTTTTCGGTAACTTTTGTTATTTTTGCATGTAGTTAGTATACTACACTTATGAGTGAAGAGATTGAGAAAGCCATCAACATCGAAAAGATTTTAGCGAATAAAATGGGCGGCAAGGCAAAATTTGTGCCGGGTTTTGTCGTTAACTGGCTTAAGAAAATCGCACATGAAGACGAGGTCAATCAGTTTCTTTGGGAAAGTCGCGATGCCCAGGGAACGGAGTGGCTGACTCGCTGCGTGGACTATCTTCAGATGAAACTGACGATAGAGGGCATGGACAATCTGCCTGACAAGAATGACGGGAAGCTCTACACCTTCGTCTCCAACCACCCTTTGGGCGGGCAGGACGGCGTTGCGCTGGGAGCCATCATCGGCAGGCATTATGACGGAAGGTTCCGCTATCTGGTCAACGACCTGCTTCTCTATCTCCCGGGCCTCAGGCCCGTGAGCATCGGAATCAACAAGACGGGCAAGCAGGGGCGTGATTTTCCCCGGATGGTGGAGACTGGTTTCCAGAGCGACAACCATATGCTCATGTTTCCTGCAGGCCTGAACAGCCGGAAGAAAGACGGCGTCATCCGCGACCTTCCCTGGAAGAAGACCTTCATCTCGAAGTCGGTGGAATACCGTCGGGATGTGGTGCCCATTCACTTCAGCGGCCGCAACAGCGACCGCTTCTACCGAATAGCCAACTTCAGCGACAGGTATGTGAGGAAAGTAAACATCGCCATGCTCTTCTTGGTGGACGAGATGTACCGGAATGTGGGCAAGAGCTTCACGGTTACCTTTGGCAAGCCCATCCCGTGGCAGACATTCGATAAGAGCAAGACGCCCGCCGAATGGGCGCAATGGGTTGAAAGCAAGGTCTACGAACTTGATAAAGAAGCCGAAGCTTAAAGTATAAAGATTTCTGAAAATGGAAGAGAAAATTATCCAACCGATTGACAGGGAGACCCTCAAGAGTGAGCTGACTCCCGACCGTCAGCTTCGTATGACGAATAAGAGTCATAACGAAATCTATGTCGTAACGGCCCGGCAGGCGCCCCATGTGATGGAGGAAATCGGGCGTCTCCGCGAAGAAGCCTTCCGCTCAGCGGGAGGAGGAACGGGAAAGTCGATGGATATCGACGAGTTCGATACCATGGAAAACGGTTGCAAGCAGTTGATAGTCTGGAATCCGGAGTGCGACGAAATCATCGGCGGCTACCGCTATCTGTTCGGCTCTGACTGGAGGATAGACGAGCAGGGACAGCCCATTCTGGCCACAAGCCACATGTTCCATTTCTCCGAAAAGTTCATGAAAGAGTATGCTCCCTATACTGTTGAGCTCGGGAGGAGTTTCGTCTCGCTGGAATATCAGAATGTAAGGAAGAACACGAAGAGCATTTTCGCCCTCGATAATCTTTGGGACGGACTTGGCGCACTGACCGTCTTGAACCCCAGCGTGAAGTATTTCTTCGGCAAGATGACCATGTATCCTTCGTATGTCCGTACGGGGCGGGACATGATTCTCTACTTCCTGAAGAAGCATTTCGACGACAAGGACCATCTCATCGTGCCTCTGAAGCCCCTGGAACTGGAGACTCCGGAGGAGGACCTGGCGAGAATTTTCTGCGAGGATGACTTCAAGAAAGACTATCGGATATTGAATTGTGAGATCCGGAAGCTTGGCTTCAACATCCCTCCGCTGGTGAATGCCTACATGGGACTGAGCCCCACGATGAAGCTCTTCGGCACGGCCATCAACTATGGATTCGGCGATGTGGAGGAGACGGGCATCCTGATTGCGGTCGACGAGATATTGGAAGAAAAGCGTGTCCGACATATCGACAGCTTCATCAAGTCGCATCCGGAAGCCCTGAAACTGACCAGCGGTGCCAACAATGTAATCTATCCCGACCCTAAACCATAAAGGAAGCCTCTTTTCCGGAAGGCTTTTCCTTTAAGACGCGGCGGTCGCATCTTTATACGACGGGGAGTGATATCCCGCAGATTTTCTGGTAGATGTCGAGCGAATAGACATCCGTCATTCCGCTGATATAGTCTATTACGGCCATGATGCGTGTCGGCAGGTTGTCGCTCTGGATGTCATACTGGCTGCTGAAACGCTTAATCAATTGCTGGGAATGGAACTTCTCCGGGTGTACGGCGGCCTCGACGAGGTTCTGCATCAAGGTTTCCATAATCTTATAACCTGACAGTTCCACATCCAGAACCAGTTTGCTCTGATAGATTTTCGTCTTCGAAACCTCCTGACAATGCTTGTAGGCCTGTCGCGGCAGGTCGCTGATGTTTTTGATGAGGCTGCCCTCGAAGGTGCCTTCCAGTATTTCTTCTTCGTGCTCGACGAAAGCCTTCACGCATTCGGATTCCAGTTCTCCGACGACGCAGGCCCGCAGGTAGACCACCTGTTCATTCTCGTCCGTAACTCCTTCTTCCTCGATTCGTTTTAGGATATGTGCCCGGGATTCTTCGTCGAAGAAGCCAAGCAACAGATCTTTGGTTTCCTCGTATGAAATAATTTTAAGCTTATGGGAGTCTTCGATGTCCATGATCTCATAGCAGATGTCGTCGGCAGCCTCCATCAGATAGACCAGTGGGTGGCGTGCATACTGCAAGGGCTCTCCTGGGGAAGATTTGCAAATAATGCCCAATTCATCGGCAATTCTCTGGTAATCGGCTTCCTCTGAAGAGAAAAACCCGAATTTGCCGTGCTCGCCGGCAAGGGAGGAGGCAAAGGGGTACTTGACGATGCTTGCCAGAGTTGAATAAGTCATGACAAAACCACCCTCTCTCCTGCCGTTGAAGCGGTGTGTCAGCAGACGGAAGGCGTTGGCGTTACCCTCGAAGTGCGTGATATCGTCCCAAAAGCGTGCGCTCACCTTTTCTTTCAGGGTCAGTCCCTCGCCCTCGGTAAAGAAGGTCTGGATGGCCTTCTCACCGCTATGCCCGAAGGGGGGATTGCCCAGATCGTGCGCAAGTCCTGCCGTCTGGACGATGGTTCCGATTTCTTCGAAGAGGGTTCCGCGGAGCTCCGGGTGCTTTTCAATTAGTCGTCTGGCCACATCATCGCCCAGTGATTTGCCGAGCGAGGACACCTCGAGGGAGTGCGTAAGCCGGTTATGCACGAATACGCTGCCGGGAAGAGGAAACACCTGGGTTTTGTTTTGTAGTCTCCGGAACGGTGCCGAATAGATGAGTCGGTCGCTGTCGCGCTTGAATTCAGAGCGGTCGTCATGTCTCAGGGCATGCTTCGTCTCCTGCCCGAACCGCTTGTTGGATATCAATTGTTGCCATTTCATATCGCAAAAGTAATGTAATTTTGCCTAAATAGTCTCTTTTTATGTTGAAAAATTCAATTATCTGCGTAGAATTCATTATTTTTGCACATTATTATATATGAGTATGATTCAGATAAAAGTTGTCAATAAGGGACATCAACAACTGCCTGCCTATGCTACGGAGCAAAGTGCCGGTATGGATATTCGTGCCAATCTTGACGAGCCGATAGTGCTCCGCCCGTTCGAGCGGAGGCTCATTCCGACGGGCTTGCATATTGCTCTGCCCGTAGGGTTTGAGGCTCAAGTCAGGCCTCGCAGCGGCTTGGCGCTGAAGCATGGGATAACCGTTCTTAATACACCGGGCACCATTGATGCCGACTATCGCGGCGAGATAGGGGTCTGCTTGATAAACTTGTCGCAGGAGGACTTTGTTGTCAACGATGGCGAGCGCATTGCCCAGATGGTGATTGCACGGCATGAGCAGGGTGAATTCACCGTGGTCGGCGAGCTTGAGGAAACCGAACGCGGGGAAGGCGGGTATGGTCATACGGGTGTAAAATAGAATTGTAAAATCAGCAAGAACATCTTGAAACTCAGAAATACACATATTGTCATTGCCTTGGCAGTCCTCATTCTGATGACGGCCGTGGCTCCTTCGTTTGCCAAGAAGAAGAGGACTGTCCCCCAAAAGGTGGTTGCGGGCAAGGCTCTCTCACGCGAGGAGCGGCGCCGTTATGACTATTTTTTCCTGGAAGCTGTCCGCCAGCAGAATGCCGGGAAATATTCCGCGGCCTTCGAGCTGTTGTCTCACTGCCTGAAGATAAACCCCAATGCGCCGGAGGCATATTACCTTCAGGCCATGTATTATTCGGTCTTGAAACAAGACAGCCTTGCCTTGAGGAACCTTGAGAGGGCCGCTTCCCTGAATCCGGACAATTCTACTTATCTGGAGCGGCTGGCTCAATATTATCTCAACGGGAAGGACTTTGACAAGGCTATCGCGGCGTATGAGCAGCTGGCCGGCCGCCATCGCGACCGTACGGATGTGCTGAATGTCCTTATAAACCTTTACCAACAGGCGAAGAACTACGACGGTATGCTCAACTGCATTAACCGGATAGAACAGCTTGAAGGCAGCAGCGAGGAAATAACTCTTTCCAAAATGCGTGTCTATGAGATGAAGGAAGACAACAAGTCGGCCTATAAAGTGCTGAAGTCTCTTTGCGACGAGCACCCTAACGACTTGACTTATAAGGTGATGATGGGCAACTGGCTCATGCAGCACGGCAAGCAGAAGGAGGCCTATAAGATGTTCGTGGCTGCCCGGAAGATAGATGCCGACAATGATTATGTCCAGAGTTCGCTCTACGATTACTATAATGCGGTGGGTGAGAAGGAGCGTGCCGCCGCCCTTCTGGAAAGCATCCTGATTAACCCGAACACGGAACCAAAGAGCAAGGTTACCCTGATGCGCGGAGTGATTCAGGACAACGAGGCTCACGGAGGCGACAGTACGCAGGTGCTGAACCTTTTCCGCCTCATCCTCGGAAAGAACCCCACGGACAGCACGATGTTAGAACTGGAAGTGGCATACAGGTCTCTGAAGAAGATGCCGGAGGACTCCATCAACGGCGGTCTCTATCGATTGCTGGCCATTCAGCCCGAGAACGCCCAGGCTCGCCTTCAGCTGATACAGTCATATTGGGTGAAGGAAAAGTGGGATTCAGTCATCGTCCTGAGCAAGCCGGGTACGGAATATAATACCGACGAACTGGTGTTCAGCTATTTTCTGGGAATAGCCTATTATCAGAAAAAGGACAACGACCATGCGCTCGAGGCGTTTCGGCAGGCCGTGAAGCGAACAACGAGCAAGAGCGATCCAGCCCTTGTGAGCGACTGCTACTCCATCATGGGCGAGATATACCATGAGAAAGGCATGATGGAGGAAACCTTTGCTGCCTATGACAGTTGTCTGCAGTGGAAGAGCGACCATGTGGGATGCCTGAACAACTATGCCTATTACTTGAGCGTGGAGAACCGCAACCTGCATAAGGCCGAGGAAATGAGCTATAAGACCATCAAGGCGGAACCGAAAAACTCCACCTTTTTGGATACCTACGCCTGGATTCTGTTCCAGCAGGAGCGGTATACTGAAGCGAAAATCTATATCGAGCAAGCGGTGAAGAACGATACCGACAGCGTCCAGAGTCCGGTTATCTTGGAGCACGCGGGTGATATCTATTATAAGGCCAGCGATACCGCAAAGGCTCTCGACTACTGGAACCAGGCCCTCAAGGCGGGTAGCGAGAGCGTGGTATTGCCCAAGAAGATAAAACTGAAACAATATATCAAGGAAAATGAATAAGTCTATTTTAAAGATAACAGTAGTCGGCCTCGCCTTGCTTGTTGCCTCGTGTGGCACCAAGAAGGCCGTAGTAGGCAGCTCCGTACCGAAGACTCCGGCCGTTGCCAGGGGAGAGGGCAGCACCGCTTTGCAGGAGTTGGCGTTTGTCCAGATGGTTTCCGACCGGCAGCTTTACCAGAAGAACATCGTGGCCGACATGTCTTTCAACATTCGGGCGGGGTCGAAGAATATCACGGTTCCCGGTTCCGTACACATGCGCAAGGACGAGGTGGTGCGCCTCCAGCTGTTCATCCCGTTGCTGGGCAGCGAGGTCGGCCGGCTGGAGTTCACGCCGGATTATGTGCTCGTGGTCGACCGCATGCACAAGGAATATATCAAGGCCGATTATACGCAGCTGGACTTCCTGAAGGAGAACGGGCTCAACTTCTACAGCCTTCAGGCCCTTTTCTGGAATCAGCTGTTGCTTCCGGGAAACCAGAAGGTGGGTGAAGCCGACCTTCAGCAGTTCGATGCCGACCTCGCGAAGCAGGGTCCCATCGTCCCGGTGAGCCTGAAAAACGGGAAGATGACTTTCTTGTGGAATGCCGATAAGAACGACGGCCGCATTCTTTCGACCGTCGTAGAATATCTGAGTACCGCCCACGGCAAGTCGAGCCTTACTTGGAAATATTCCAATTTCCAGCCGGTGGGTGTCAAGCTGTTCCCTGCCTCGCAGGAGTTTACCTTCACCACGAATGCCGGCGGGAAACCGCAGACAGGCAAGGTAACCATCGACATGGATGCCATCCGCACCAACGACGACTGGGATTCGCAGTCTTCCGTCTCTCCGAAGTACAAGCGAGTGGAGGCAAAGGATGTGTTCGACAAAATCTTGAAAATGTAAATGAAACGACTGATTCTATTGATTCTTGTCCTTGCGTGTACCGTAGCAGTGCCTGCCCAGAAGAAAAGCACCGTAAGGAAGACTGCGCCGACAACCAGGACCACCCGAAAGAAGACGACCAGGGCCACTCCCAAGAAGAAAGGGAGGACGACGAGAAAGAAAACCACGGCCAAGAAACGGGATGCTTCTTACGGCAACAAGGAAATCAAGGGGCTGCAGAGTCAGCGTGCCGCGGTGCGTAAGAAGATTCGCCAACAAGAGCAGGCGCTCAAGGCAAACAAGGCCGATGTGCAGCAGAGGCTGAAGAATCTGCTCGTCATCAACAGCGAGATCAGCGAGAAGCAGAAGTCCATCGACGGCATTCAGCAGGACATTTCGCATCTCGACAACAACATCGGCATCCTCCAAAGCCAGCTTAAAACCCTCGAGGAACAGCTTCAGGATCGCAAGGCCAAGTATATCAAGTCGATGCGCTATATGGCCCGCCATCGCACCGTTCAGGACAAGTTGATGTTCGTTTTCTCGGCAAAGAGCCTCACGCAGATGTATCGCCGTATGCGTTTTGTGCGCGAATACGCGGCCTATCAGAAAGCACAGGGCGAGCTCGTAAAGGCCAAGCAGGAGCAGGTTACTGAGAAGCACAAGCAGCTTCAGACAGTGAAAGGCCAGAAGCACACCCTTCTCGCCAAGGACCAGAAGGCTCGTGCCGAATTGGAGGGAAAGCAGACGGAGCAGCAGGAGATGGTCAAAGGCCTTCAGAAACAGCAGAAGACCATCCAGCAGGTAATTGCCCGGCAACGGCAGAAAGACAATGAGTTGAATGCGCAGATAGACCGTTTGATAGCCATCGAGGTGGCCAAGGCGAAGGCTCGGGCTGAGGCCGAGGCCAGGCGCAAGGCCGCTGAAGCTGCCGCGGCGGCAAAGAGGAAGGCCGAGGAGCTTGCCCGCAAGAAGGCCGAGGCGGAGGCTGCCGCAAGGGAGAATGCCCGCAGGATTGCCGCCGCCAAGGAGCGCGAGGCGCGCCTGAAGTCGGAGGCCGAGGCAGCTGCCAAGACGAATAATGCCGCTGCCAAGGCTCGGGCGGAGCAGGAGGCTCTGGAAGCCAGGGCCGACCGCGAGGCTGCCGAGCGTAAGGCAAAGGCCGATGCGGAGCGCAGCAAGAAAGAGATTGCCTCGGCCAAGAAGAAAGCCGACGAGGCTTCCGGCTACAGTTCTGCCGACCGCATGCTGAGCGGAGGCTTTGCGGCGAACAAGGGCAGGCTGCCCATGCCTATCTCCGGGCGTTATAAAATAGTGAGCCACTTCGGGCAATACAGCGTGGAAGGCCTCAAGGGCATCACCCTCGACAACAAGGGTATCAACCTTCTCGGCAGTCCGGGAGCCGTGGCCCGCTCCATCTACGACGGCGAGGTGAGTGCCGTCATCCAATGGTCGGGCACCTATGTGGTGATGGTGCGCCACGGGGCTTACATCTCCGTATACTGCAACCTGAGCTCCGTAGCCGTGTCGAGAGGCATGAGGGTCTCCGCACGGCAGGCTCTGGGCAATGTGGGAAGCGACAATATCTTGCAGTTCCAGTTGCGCCGGGGCACGGCGAAGCTTAATCCCGAAGCGTGGCTGGGCCGATAGCCGGTGGGGGATTTCCCGTTCTCGGTGAGTCGTAAGTCGGCCTTTTGAGAGTGGAGTGATAGTTTTTCATTCTCCAAAAGGCCGTTAATTACACAGTAAAATCTGAGAATTTACTTACTGAAATCTCAGATTTTACCTACTAAAGTCTTAGATTTTACATCTCTGGTTGCCGTCGCCGATCTTTCAGAAAGCCAGTTCCTTGCAACCGAGCAGCTGCATATAGATGTCGAAGGCATGGTTGATTTCGCTCAGGCAGATGAACTCGTCGGCGGAGTGAGACCGCGCCGACTCGCCTGGCCCGAGCTTGAGCGACGGGAACGGCATGAGCGCCTGGTCGCTGAGCGTGGGCGAGCCGAAGGGTTTCAGGCCCATTTCCACGCATCTCCGCACCAGGGGGTGGCTTTCGGGAATGTGCGAGGAGCGGAGGTGGAAGGAGCGGGCCTTTACCTCCGACTTCAGGTGCCGGCGGATAAACTCGAACACCTCCTGGTTGTCATAGTATTCATTGGTGCGGATGTCGGCCACCATGCGGCATTCGTCGGGTATCACATTATGCTGCGTGCCGGCGCTGATCATGGTTACATTCATCAGCGTGGGGCCGAGCAGGGGGCTCACTCGCTCGAACCGGTAGCCGCGCATCCAGTTCAGGTCGTCGAGGGCTTCGTAGATGGCATTCCGCCCCTCGTTGCGGGCGGCATGGCCGCTCCTGCCCCTCGCCGTGATGTCGAGCACCATCAATCCCTTTTCCGCAATGGCCGGCTGCATGCCCGTGGGCTCGCCCACGATGGCCGCGTCAATCTTTGGCAGCAGGGGTAGGGCACGGCGGATGCCGTCGGTGCCCGACACTTCCTCCTCTGCTGATGCCAGATATACTAAGTTGTAGTTTCGTTCGAGGGGAAGAAGAGTCCTGAAAACCTGGAGGAGAGTTACGAGTCCTCCTCCGCAGTCGTTGCTCCCGAGGCCGTAGAGCCTGTCGCCTTCGATGGATGGCGTGAAGGGTGGCCGCTGCCAGCTGTCTACGGGCTTGACGGTGTCGATGTGCGCATTGAGCAGAAGGGTGGGACGCGAGGCCGTGAACCCGGGGTCGAGAGCCCACACATTGTTGGCCTCTCGGCGGGGAGTCAGCCCGTAGCTCTCCATCTGCCGTTGCATGATGTCTACCGCCTCGGCTTCCTGCCGGCTGACCGACGGCGTCGCAATGAGCTTTTTGAGGAGGCAGACAGCGTCTTTCTGGAATTCTTCTTTCGTCATGTTAGGGGCAAATTTAAGAAAAATTTCCAAATAATTTCTTATTTTACAAAGATTTCTTTATCTTTGCAATAAACTAAAACAACAGAACTTATGCAGACGAACAGTCATCTCTCGGTACTGATTCATGAGCAGGCCAAGAAGTACGGAAGCCGTTCAGCCCTTACCTTTCGCAGTTTCGGGAGTCTCAAGTGGAAGGATGTTTCATGGAAGCAGTTCTCCCTGAGGGTCATGCAGGTGAGCAACGCCATGCTCAATCTGGGCATCAAGCCGCAGGAAAACATAGCCGTGTTCTCGCAGAACTGCATCCACTATCTCTATACGGACTTCGGGGCTTATGGTGTCCGTGCCGTCTCCGTCCCCTTCTATGCCACCTGCAGCGAGCAGCAGATACAGTATATGATTAACGACGCGAAAGTCAGGTTTCTCTTCGTGGGCGAGCAGGAGCAGTATAACAAGGCGCACCGCATCTTCCCGTTGTGCCACACGCTGGAGCGTATCATCATCTTCGACAGCAGCGTGCGCATAAGCAGCCACGACCCTAATGCCCTTTATTTCGAAGACTTTATCCGTCTCGGCGAGGGGCTCCCGCGGCAGACGGAGGTGGAGAGGCGCTGGAAAGAGGCTTCCATGGACGATCTCTGCAACATTATCTATACGAGCGGAACGACGGGGGAGAGCAAGGGCGTCATGCTCACCTACGGCCAGTATTACGCCGCAATGGAGGCAAACCACAAGTGCGTGCCCGTTACGGAAAAGGATAAAGTCATCAATTTCCTGCCGTTCGCGCACATCTTTGAGCGGGGATGGACTTATCTGGCGCTGACCGTGGGCAGCCAGCTCATCATCAACACCTATCCGAAGGAGATTCAGCAGAGCATGCGGGAGACCCATCCCACGAGCATGTCGTCGGTTCCCCGGTTCTGGGAAAAGGTGTATGTGGCCGTGAAGGATAGGATCGACCGTTCCAGCGGTTTCCAGCAGAGGATGTTCAAGCACGCCCTCGAAGTGGGTCGGAAGCATAACATCGAGTATCTTGCCAACGGCAAGCGGCCTCCTCTGGGACTGGCATTGGAATACAAGGTCGTCAACAAGTCAATCCTCAGCCTGGTGCGCAAGCAGCTGGGACTTGACAATCCGAATATCTTTCCCACGGCCGGAGCGGCCGTCTCGCCGGAGGTGGAGCAGTTCGTCCATTCTATCGGCATCAATATGATCGTGGGCTATGGTCTCACCGAGAGCCTCGCGACGGTGTCGTGCGACCATCGGGACGAGCCTTACACCATCGGCTCCGTCGGCCGTCCGATAGAAGGAATACAGATTAAAATCGGTGAGAACGACGAGGTCTTGCTCAAAGGACCTACTATTACGCAGGGCTACTATCAGCGCGATGATATCAATAAGACGGCTTTTGATGCCGACGGATTCTTCCATACGGGCGACGCAGGCTATATCAGGGACGGCGAACTGTTCCTCACGGAGCGCATCAAGGATCTCTTCAAGACCTCTAACGGCAAGTATATCGCTCCGCAGATGGTGGAGTCGATGTTGCTCGTAGACAAGTATATCGACCAGGTGGCAGTCATTGCCGACGAGCATAAGTTTGTTTCTGCCCTCATCGTGCCGGAATTCCGCCTGCTTGAGGAGTATGCCAAGAATGAGGGCGTCGAGTTCAATAATCGTGAAGATCTTTGTGCAAGCAAGAAGATTCAGGACATGCTGATGGACCGGATACAGACTCTGCAGCAGTCGTTGGCTCCTTATGAGCAGGTCAAGTGTATCAGTCTGTTGCCGCATCACTTTGCCATGGAGACAGGAGAACTGACGAATACGCTGAAATTGAAACGCGCGGTCATCTACAAGAACTATAAGGAGGTGATCGACAAGATGTATGAAGAATAATGATAACAAGTGATCAGTTGAAGGATGTGCTGGAGCGGGCCGAGGCGTTGAACCGCTATCTGAACATCGACCAGAAGAAAGTGGAATTCGAGGAAGAGCAGCTGCGCACCCAGGCACCCGACTTTTGGGAGGATCCCGTTCGGGCCCAGGAGCAGATGAAGAAAGTAAAGGGAATCGAGAAGTGGCTCGTCGGGTATAAGAATGTCCGTCAGTATGCTGACGAACTGCAGTTGGCATTCGACTTCTACAAGGAAGATATGGTCTCGGAAGAGGAGGTGGATGCCGACTACGGAAAAGCTATCGAGGCCATCGAGGAGCTGGAATTGAAGAACATGCTGCGTCAGCAGGAAGACCCGATGGACGCTGTATTGAAGATAAACTCAGGTGCCGGCGGCACGGAGAGCCAGGACTGGGCCCAGATGTTGATGCGCATGTATCAGCGTTGGGGGGAGAGCCACGGCTATTCCGTAAAGATTACGGACATCCAGGAGGGTGATGAAGCCGGCATCAAGAGCGTTACCATGACCTTTGAGGGCGGCGAATATGCCTACGGATACCTGAAGAGCGAGAACGGGGTGCACCGTCTGGTGCGCGTTTCTCCCTATAATGCGCAGGGCAAGCGGATGACCTCCTTTGCGAGCGTGTTCGTTTCCCCTCTCGTCGACGAGACCATCGAGGTGTATGTAGACCCGGCAAGAGTCAGCTGGGACACCTTCCGCTCCAGCGGTGCGGGCGGCCAGAATGTGAACAAGGTGGAGTCGGGTGTTCGCCTCCGCTACATGTATCAGGATCCGGATACCGGCGAGGAGGAGGAAATCCTGATAGAGAATACCGAGACGCGCGACCAGCCTAAGAACAAGGCCAAGGCCATGCTGCTCCTGAAAAGTCAGCTGTATGACCGGGCAATGCAGAAGCGCTTGGCTGAAAAAGCCAAGATAGAAGCCGGTAAGAAGAAGATAGAATGGGGCAGCCAGATACGCAGCTATGTCTTCGACGACCGCCGGGTGAAGGACCATCGCACGAATTTCCAGACCTCGGATGTGGACGGAGTCATGGACGGCAAGATTGACGATTTCATCAAAGCCTACCTGATGGAGTTCCCGACGAATGATGACGAAGGATAAACAACTGAAAACCTAAAAATAATAAGACTATGAGTGAAAGAAGTAAAGTCCGTCGCGCCCAGCGTGAGGCAAAGCAGGAGAAGCAGGCCAGGAAAGTGATTATGTGGATAGCAGGCTTCTTGGTTGTGTTTGCACTCTGCCTCTTGGTTTATGCAATTGCATTTATGTAATGAGCGGGATGGAGACGGAACGCAAGTTCCTTGTTAAGAAAGGCGATGCCTTTAAGTGCTCCGCCTTTTCAAGCAGTCATATCCAGCAGGGGTATATCCCCGCCGACGGGGCTACGGTAAGGGTTCGCATCCGCGACGGCAAGGCCTATCTCACCATCAAGGAACATGCCTGTGAGGGCGGTTTGAGCCGCTATGAGTTTGAGAAGGAAATATCTCTTGACGAGGCGGAGCATCTCATGAAGCTGTGTAAGGGTGGCAGGATAGACAAGCGTCGCTATCTCGTGAAGAGCGAAGACGGCATTCACACTTTTGAGGTAGATGAGTTCTATGGCGACAACGAGGGCCTTGTGATGGCCGAAGTGGAACTGGAAGACGCGGCGGAAGCGTTTAAAAAGCCCGATTTCATCGGTCCGGAGGTTACAGGCGATCGCCGGTTCTACAATTCCTCGCTGCTTCGTTATCCTTTCATCCTTTGGAAAAATACCTTGCCAGAAGAATACCGATAGCCTGTCCTATGGCTACCCCGATTACATCAGCCAGAAAATCGAGCCATTCACCGCTTCTGGTGCCGTTCGTGCAAGTGGCCTGAACGATTTCAATGAGGCCTCCCATGAGGACGGGCGCAAGCAAAGTGAGCGGCCATATCCTCTTTCGGTCGATATGATCGTGGGCTTTGAGATATTCTGCCCATATGACAACGCAGAGCAGGCAGTACATTGCGATATGTGTCCATTTGTCTATCAGGCTGATGCGGCTTAGCGGATTTTCAGGCACAGGGACAAGGCAAAGTATCCAGATGACCACGACAATCAGGCATGAAAGAGGATATTTGATAACTAAATGGTATAGATGAGACATTTTTACTTTCAGTTTTAATGCAAAGATAAATATTTTTTTATACTTTTGCAACATACAAGATTGAATATTGTTAGTATGTCAGAGAAACGAAGTACTTTTGGAAGTCAGATAGGGATGATACTTGCCACTGCCGGTGGTGCTGTCGGACTGGGAAATGTCTGGCGGTTTCCTTATTTGGCGGGGGAGAATGGCGGCGCGGCTTTCATGGTGATCTATCTGGGCTGCGTGCTGCTGTTAGGCGTCCCGTGCATGCTGTCGGAGTTCATCATCGGGCGTCATGGGGCATCCAATACATTCCGGGCTTATTCGGAGGTGGGCAACGGAAGCGCATGGAAATATGTCGGGTTTCTCGGTGTTCTCACGGGTTTTCTGATTACGGGATATTATGCCGTGGTATCAGGATGGTGCATTCAGTATGTCTATGCATCGCTTTTGGGCGAATTGCATGGCAATGCCACCTATGTAGCCGGTTATTTTCAGGAGTTCTCGCAGAATCCCATTCGTCCGGTATTCTGGACGGTTTTCATCCTGCTGACAGCTCATTTCATCATTGTTCACGGCGTCCGTAGGGGCATAGAACGCTTCTCCAAGGTTATGATGCCTACTTTGGCGGTCTTGCTGGTAATCATCGTGGTGGCGTCTTGCCTGCTTCCGGACGGCAGGAAGGGGGTGGAATTTCTTCTTTTGCCCGACTTCTCGAAAGTAGACGGCAGCGTCTTCCTCAGTGCTCTGGGACAGTCATTCTATTCCCTGAGCATTGCAATGGGGTGTATCTGCACCTATGCATCCTACTTCAGCCGGCAGACCAATCTGCTGAAGTCGGCCGTCCAAGTGTCGTTAATCGACACCTTGATTGCCATAATGGCAGGTTTGATTATCTTTCCGGCGGCCTTTTCCGTAGGTGTGAACCCCGACAGCGGCCCTTCTCTGGTGTTCATTACCCTGCCGAATGTGTTTAATCAGGCCTTTTCGGGCATACCTTTCGCAGGGTGGCTCGTGGCCCTGATGTTCTATGCGTTGCTTTCGCTGGCGGCCTTGACCTCACTAATGTCGCTCCACGAGGTGAGTACGGCATTCTTCTATGAGGAGTTGCATATATCCCGTGAGAAAGGAGCCGTTATCGTTACGACTGCCACCTGTATCATCGGCGCACTCTGTTCGTTGTCGCTTGGGGCGGTAAAGGGGCTGTCGGTAGCCGGACTTCCATTGTTCGATCTTTTCGATTTTGTAACCGGGCAGATATTCCTTCCATTGGGAGGGTTCCTCACCTGTATCTTCGTAGGCTGGTATGTGCCGAAGAAATTGCTGCATGACGAGTTTACGAACTGGAACACCTTGTCGGGAAAGCTCTTTGGCGCGTATCTCTTTCTGGTACGCTATGTCTGCCCCTTGGCGATTCTGGCGATTTTCCTTCATCAGCTCGAGGTAATCTAAATGTATGGGCGATGGCAGGCACGCGAGGCAGTTTTCAGACCGAGATGGGCGTAATCCTTGCCACGGCAGGTTCTGCCGTGAGGTATGGCAGCCCTATTTGCATTGGCGCGGTGTTCCTGCACCAGTTTGGGCTCATCTAAGATAGTGTAGCCATGAAGTTCAAGGAATTCTTCTATTTCTCAAAGTCAGACCGGGCGGCATTGCTTGTGTTGCTGGCCGTGGGCATTCTCGCCTTTCTTTTAATCTATGGCATCGGACGGCTGAACGACAAGACCGACCCGGTATCAACCGACAGCCAGAACCTTCGAAAAATGCCGGTTTCATCGAGAAAACCCACCCGAAGCCGGGAGGCGCAGTATTATTATGCCGCTCCGGAGCGGAAAGAGGAACGATTCTCCTTCGACCCGAACACCGCAGACAGCACCCAGCTTCTTCGCTTGGGGCTGCAGCCTTGGCAGGTGCGTGCCATTTACCATTATCGGGCTAAAGGCGGCATCTTCCGCAAGAAAACTGATTTCGCCCGTCTCTACGGGCTTACGGTGAAGCAATATCGGGAGTTGGAGCCTTACATCAAGATTTCTTCCGACTATCTTCCTGCGGCGGAAGTCTATGCGGAAAAGAACAAAAAAGTGCCATTTCATCGGGATTCTATCCGATTTCACGAGAAGTTCGGTCCTACCGAGCGCATCCTCTTGAACCGGGCCGACACCTCGCAACTGAAGAAAGTGCCGGGCATCGGAAGCTATTTTGCCCGCCAGGTGGTGAACTACAGGAATCGTCTGGGCGGCTTCTACAGCCTTGACCAGCTTGCCGAAATCGACGATTTCCCGATGGAATCGGTAAAATATATGATCCTCGACGCCGAAAGCATAAGGAAGATAAACCTCAACAAGCTCACCCTGAACCAGCTGAAGCGACATCCTTACATTAATTTCTATCAGGCTCGGGAAATCTGCGACTACCGCCGGCTGAAAGGCCCTTTGCGTAGTCTGGACGACTTGCGGCTACTGAAAGACTTTCCGCGGGAGGCCATCGAGAGGCTTCGTCCCTATGCGGAGTTCTGAATTCTGCCGGCTTCTTGCCGCCTGGACAGATGCTGTCAGCGGCTTCCTATGGAATAAAACAGGCTGTTTTGCAGTATAAAATAACCCATTTTATATTATAAAATAACTTATTTTACAATATAAAATAACTTATTTTAGTGAGTGAAATAACTTATTTTACTTTAGTGATGGCTGTAGGAAGTATCAGGATAGGCCGTGCGGAGCCTGGTGTGTGAGGGTCGCCAGATGCGGAATGTGCTGTGGCAGTTTTTGCAATCCTGTAAAAATTTGATGTCAAAAATTTGGCGGAATCAATAAAATTACTACTTTTGCATATGCTTGTAATGTAGAACTTAAGATAAAACCGGATATAGTACAAAATTCTTTATGTCCATAGGTGTCTCCGATAAAATCATTTTGTCGGCCTTAAGTCAGGGAAACGAGGAGGCCTTCGACATGATCTTCGAGCAGTTGTACCCGAAGATGAAGGACTTTGCGACCCGCCTTTGCGGCAATGAGTACGATGCGGAAAACATCGTGCAGGATATCTTCATGCAGCTCTGGATTTATCGCGAGGGTCTCAGGAATGTGGAGAATCTCGACGGCTATGTGTTCATGATGGTGCGAAATGCCGGCCTGAACTTTCTCCGGAAGTCGCTCCGGCGTGAGTCGGTGCGGTTAGACGGCACCTTGCAGATTGCCGAAGAAGAGTCTGCGGGCGACACCTTATACTATAAAGAACTGGAGGCCATCATCGAGCAGGAAATCGGCAAGATGCCGCCTCAACGGCGCATGGTTTTCTCCATGAGCCGTATCGAGGGACTCTCGAATGCCGAGATTGCCGAGAAACTCGGCATCAGCAAGCGCACGGTGGAATCGCATATTTCTCTTGCACTACGCGATCTCAGACAAGTAATGCCTCTTATGTCGCTGCTGGCATTACTTGCCATGGTGAAATGAAATGCCCCGTGGGCTGTCGCCGAAACCAGGAAACTGTTTTTTAACTTATATTAACCCGACATGCTTGCGTGTGGTTGCCCGCAATCATGTCTTTATAGTGTATTCTTAAACAGTTTATGAACCTAACGGACCTTAGCCATATTATCAGGGATTACTTTGACGGAATAACGCCAAAGAGCTATTCCGAGCGCATCAAGCGCTGGCTTCTGAGCGAGTCGCAGGAGGATGAGAAAAACGCGGTAATGAAGCAAATATGGGATGGCCTGGAGCCCGAAGAGGTTGATACGGCAGGAGCCTTGCGCACATTCCGCGAGAATCGTCATGAGTATGAATGGAACCTGCACCGCAGAAGCCGCCTTGCCAAGACCCTTCGCTGGGCTGCCGTGTTGGCGCTTCCGATAATAGGAGCCGCGGCGGCATGGGTGTATTCCGGGAAGTATTATGAGCGCAAGCAGCTGGTGGAATTCTATGTTCCGGAGGGAAAGGTGGACTCGCTGATGCTTTCCGACGGCACGAAGGTAATCGTGAACTCAAAAACTACGATCCTGTATCCTTCGGCATTCAATATCCACGGCGGTCAGCGTGATGTGTTCCTGCTGGGCGAGGCTCACTTCAAGGTAGCTAAAGACGCATCCCGTCCCTTTGTAGTGCACTCGGGAAAGTTGAATATCCAGGTGCTCGGGACGCAGTTCAATGTCAAGGCTTATTCCGACGAAGACCTTATCACGACGACTCTTGAGGAGGGACGCGTGAAGTTGTATGACGACAACTACAGCGAGACGATGAAGCCTAATGAGCAGATAGTCTACAGCCGTAATGACGGCCGTATGGCAAAGCATGTCGTAAAGGTCAGGGATTTCAACTGCTGGATGCTCGGAACCATGGTATTCAGGGAGCAGACCTTAGGCAGTATACTCAACGAACTGGGTAGCCGCTATGAAGTGGACTTCGTGGTTGACTCCTCCATAGACCTTTCCCAGAAGTATACGATGAACTTTACCAATAAGGAAACGATCAACGATGTGCTTCGCGTGCTTAGTCAATTGGCAAATAACTTACATTATTATAAACAAGGTCAAACAATAAAACTCTTCAAGAGTAGAAAGGAGGACTCCCTATAAAAACACTACTGGATTCTTAACTACCAAACCTGAACTATTAGTGAACTCAACT
The DNA here is from genome assembly GCF_900113305.1 of Prevotella sp. KH2C16. Taxonomy (GTDB): domain Bacteria; phylum Bacteroidota; class Bacteroidia; order Bacteroidales; family Bacteroidaceae; genus Prevotella. Next base: position 145,522 of record NZ_FOOW01000004.1, read on the forward strand.
AACTTTATTCTCATACAATTGTTATGAAAACAAACATTATTAATTACCTTAAAGCAATAAAAGTGAAAAGAATTACCCTTCTTTTAGTTTTATTTCTTTCGATGTCTGTCAGCATGATGGGACAGAACCAGGTGGTGAAACTGGATAAGACAACTACCACCGTGCGCCAGCTTATCAGCGCCATCGAGAAACAAACTAACATGTCCGTAGACTACGGGCAGAACACCCTGAACCTTGCGAAGCAGGTGAAGGTAAACTCAAAATCAGAGAGGCTCGGCACGCTGCTCGGCATGATGCTGAATGGTACGGGCTTGGAGTATTCCATCTCCGGGCGTCATATCATTATTACCAAGGCTGAGTCTCAGCAGACCCGTAAGCCGGGGCAGAAACAGATGGTGAAAGGTCGTGTGCTCGACGCTAATGGCGACCCTTTGATCGGTGTAACCGTAAAGGTGAAAGGTACGAACAACGCAACGGTAACCGACATTGATGGTAACTATAGCATTAATACAGAACGCGGAGATATACTTGAGTACTCCTATGTCGGGTTTACAACCAAGGAAGCTCGTGCGAATGGCACGCAAATCGACCAGACTCTGCTGGAGGATTCCAAGGAATTGAATGAGGTGGTCGTTACCGCCCTGGGCATCAAGCGTGAGCAGAAAGCATTGTCTTACAATGTACAGCAGGTTGCGGGTGATGATCTCTCAATAAACAAAGATGCCAACTTCATCAATTCTCTGAATGGTAAAGTGGCCGGTGTGAACATCAATGCTTCATCCTCTGGTGCCGGCGGCGCCTCCAAGGTGGTGATGCGTGGAACCCGTTCCATCATGCAGTCAAGCAATGTATTGTATGTCATCGACGGTATTCCAATGTTGAATACAGGCGGCGAAGGTTCTACGGAGTTCGGATCTTCCGGCACATCAGAGGGTATTGCCGACCTTAATTCCGAGGACATTGAGTCGATGTCGGTCTTGACAGGTGCTGCCGCGGCCGCTCTCTATGGCGAGAAGGCATCTAATGGTGCCATTGTAATCACCACCAAGAAAGGTAGTGCAGGCCATACGCAGTTCACCGTGTCCCAGAATACGGAGTTCTCCACGGCTTTCCGCACGCCTAAGTTCCAGAATAAGTATGGCACGGGCTCAAGCCTTCGCGACAGCGGCACCGAGTCTTACAGCTGGGGAAGGCTGCTCAACGAGAGCAACTATATGGGATATGACCCGACAGACGACTACTTTAAGACAGGCATCATGACGACGGAAGCGTTCACCATGTCTACGGGTACGGAGAAAAACCAGACCTTTTTCTCGGCAAGTGCCTTGAATTCAACTGGAATTGTTCCCAACAACAAATATAACCGTTATAACTTCACGGTGCGTAACACCACAAGTCTGCTGAACGATCGCATGACCCTTGATGTCGGCGCAAGCTATATCATACAGAACGACCGCAATATGACTAACCAGGGTGTATACAACAATCCGTTGGTAACAGCCTATCTTTATCCTCGTGGCAATGACTATCAGGACATGGCTATGTTCGAGCACTACGACACCACACGCAAGATCTATACCCAGAACTGGAACGGGCTGATTAGCGAGCTGGTAGGGCAGAACCCTTATTGGATTAACTATCGTACGCCTCGTACGAACAGGAAGTATCGCTATATGCTGAACGCGGGTCTGTCGTATAAGTTCACCGACTGGCTGAGCCTCTCTGCCCGCATCCGTATCGACAACTCCACCAACACCTATGAGGAGAAGTTCTATGCCACCACCAATATGACTCTTACGGGCAGTAGCAATGGTATGTATAACATTCAGAAGTCTGACAACAAGCAGACCTATGGCGATGTGATGGCCAATATCAATAAGCGCTTCTTCGAGGACAAGCTTTCGCTGGTTGCCAATGTCGGTGTGTCTCTCTCTGATATGAAGCAGAATCTGCTGGGCAATAGAGGTCCGTTGGACGAAAACCTTATTCCGAATGTATTCACCGTGGCACAGATAAACCGTGCCCGCCTCACGCCGGAGCAGTCGGGATTCCACGATCAGACCAAGTCTCTCTTTGCCAGTGTCGAACTGGGTTGGGCAAGTCAGTTCTATCTCACATTGACGGGTCGCAACGACTGGCCTTCCATGTTGGCGGGTCCCCATTCCAACAAATCCTCGTTCTTCTACCCTTCTGTCGGTGGTTCCTGGATTATTTCCGAAACTTTTGCCCTTCCGAAGGAGATTAATTATCTGAAGGCTCGTGCTTCGTTTGCATCAGTAGGTCTCTCATTCCCCCGTTGGTATGCGAATCCAAAGTACACTTGGGATGAGAACAAGAAGCAGTGGAGCAGCCAGACGACTTATCCTATGTATAACCTCAAACCGGAGCGCACGGACTCTTGGGAGTTTGGACTTCAGGCTCGTTTGTTCAAGCACTTCAACATCGACTTCACCTATTACACTACCAAGACCTATAACCAGACCTTCGATCCGAAGATCTCGGCGTCTTCCGGCTATAGCAAGATGTATATCCAGACAGGTGATGTAAGTAACCGCGGTGTAGAACTGGCAGTAGGCTACAGCAATACATGGGGCGACTTCTCATGGTCTACCAACTATACGCTCAGCATGAACCGCAACAAGATCAACGAACTTGTTACGGGCTATGTACATCCAGAGACAGGTACTTTGATTACGGTGGACAAGCTCGATGAGGGTGGTCTGGGTTCAGCCCATTTCATCTTGAAGAAAGGCGGCACCCTGGGCGACCTCTATTCGCTGGCTGATATCCAGCGCGACAGCAACGGCAAGGTGTATGTAGATGCCGACGGCAAGGTCTACAAGAATTCTAATGTGGAAGATGTCAAGCTGGGTTCTATCTTCCCGAAGAGCAACATGGCATGGCGCAACGACTTCTCTTGGAAAGGATTGAATCTTGGCTTCATGATTTCTGCTCGTTTCGGCGGTATCGTCTATTCTGCTACCCAGGCCAATCTTGACTATTACGGCGTGTCGGAAGCTACGGCCGATGCCCGCGACAAGGGATGGGTTTCCGTGAACGGGGAGCGAAACTATGTGAACCCGGAAACATGGTATACGACAATTGGCGGCAGCGACGGAATTCCTCAGTATTATACATATAGTGCTACCAATGTGCGTTTACAGGAAGCAAGCTTGGGCTACACCTTCAAGAAAAACACCTTCTTCGGACTTGGAGATCTCACGGTGTCTCTCGTTGGCCGTAACCTGCTGTTGTTCTACTGTAAGGCTCCTTTCGATCCAGAGTCCACAGCTACTACCGGTAACTACTATCAGGGCATAGACAAGTTCATGACGCCAAGCACCAGAAACCTTGGTTTCAATATCAAACTCAAATTCTAATGTGTGAAGCAATGAAACAGATTAAAAATATTTTATTGGCAAGCCTGTCAGCAGTACTTTTGTCTACTTCTACAGGTTGTACTAACAGCTATGAGGAATATAACCAGGATCCTTATGCTGTTACCAAGGAAGAGATGCAGCGTGATGCTTATAGCTTGAGTTCCGCTCTTATCAATCTTGAAAGTTGGGTGATACCTACTGATGTAAATGCAAATCAGTTTACGGAGTGTCTTTGCGGCGGTTCCTACGGAGGCTATATCTCTGATTCCAACCCAGGATTCTCCGGCAAGAACTTTGCCCAGTATAGTCCGGAAAACGGTTGGGATCGTGTTCTCTTCGAAGATTTCGTTCCTAAGCTCTTCATCTATAGCAATGAAGTGAACAATGTAACAGAGGATATTGTTCCTCGTTCCGTCGCTCAGATTATAAAGGTTGCTGGTATCCATCGTGTAACTGATGCCTATGGCCCTATTCCTTATTCCAAGGTAGGTGCCGACGGCAAGATTACGGCTCCTTATGATTCACAGGAAGCAGTGTATGACTTGATGTTCGCACAGCTTGATAGCGCGATTACAAACCTGACAGCCAATCGCACCAACGACTTCAGCCCCAAGGCCGACCATGTATATGGAGGCAAGGTGGAGAAGTGGATAAAGTTTGCCAATTCGCTGAAGCTCCGCCTGGCCATCCATATTGCCAAGGCAGCTCCTGCCAAGGCCAAGCAGAAGGCTGAAGAGGCCGTAAACCACGAGGTGGGCGTCATGACCGGCAACGAAGACAATGCGGAACTGACAGTATCCAGCACCAATCCTTTTTATGTTGTCATGCATGAGTATAATGGAGTAGAAAATAATCATGGAGACTCTCGTGTCGGGGCTGATATCATAAGCTATATGAATGGTTACAAAGATCCTCGCCGCTCAGAAATGTTCACAGTATCCACTTTTGCAAATGCTACCAATGGTTTCCATGGTTTGCGTTCTGGTATTAATATTCCCGGCCAGGAAACTTCCAACATGTATTCCAACTACAAGGTGGCTACCGATTCCAAGCTTCTTTGGATGAATGCAGCCGAAGTGGCCTTCCTCCGTGCAGAGGGTGCTTTACGGGGCTGGAGCATGGGTAGTACCCCCAAGGAACTTTATGAGCAGGGCATTCGCCTCTCGTTCGGACAATGGGGTGTAAATGGCGTAGAGAACTATTTGGCAGACCACACAAGCACTCCGGCTGTCTATACCGACCCGACTGGATCTAATTCCTATAATGGGACAGTTTCATCCATTACCATTGCATGGGACGACAATGCCTCCACCGACAAGAACTTGGAGCGTATCATCACCCAGAAGTGGCTGGCCAACTTCCCATTGGGCCAAGAGGCATGGACAGAATATCGCCGTACGGGCTATCCCAGGTTGATGCCGGTCGTGGTGAACAATAGCGGTGGTATTGTCAGCACGGAGCGTGGTGCCCGTCGCCTGTATTATCCACAGGAGGAGCGCATCAATAACTATGATAATTATCTTCAGGGTGTGAGCCTGCTCGGCGGTTCAGACAATATGGCAACTGATGTGTGGCTGGCAAAGTAGAGATTATGGATTTAAGATTAAAGACTATATAAGATGAAACATATAATTAAGAATATAGCATATTCAATGGCCTGCCTTGCTGTTGCTTTCTTCATGGCAAGTTGTGATACGGATATTGAATCTGTTGAGATCAATGAGCCGGGCATCAATACTCAGAATGCCGAGCTCTATGCCTCTTATCTGACCAGTCTGAAGGCCTATAAGGCCGGCGCGCACAAGGCGGTGTTCGGTTGGTTCGACAACAGCGTAAGGAATCCGGCCTCGCAAGGACAGAGCATAGTTGCCGTTCCTGACAGTCTGGACTTTCTTGTGCTGGGCAGCCCGATGAACCTGAATGACCGGGAGATGCAAGAACTCGCCCTGCTTAAAGAGCAGAAAGGTACTAAGGCTCTCTGTGAAATCAGTTATACCGCTATCAAGAATGCCTATGATGCAGAGAAGCAGGCATTCGAGGAAAACAAGGAAAACGCTGGGATTGCTTTTCCAAAGAACTTCCAGACATACCTTGTTGATACGGTTGCTGACCGCCTTTCCCTCTGTGAGCGGTATGGTTACGACGGTGTGGTGATGGGCTTTACCGCTAAGGTCAAGATTTATATGACTGAGGAAGAGAAGGCTGAAGCCCTGGCACTTGAGAACGATATTCTTGGAATTGCCAAGGACTGGAAGGAGCGTCATGCTGACAAGATGCTCGTGCTCTCCGGTAAGCCACAGAATGTAGAGGACAAGAGCGTATTCGACCTCGCAAGCTATATCATCATCCCATGTGAGGAAGCGGCCAATCAGGGTGGAGTGGTCTACAACTTTAACAAGGCTGCCGTAGACGGCGTACCTACTGAAAAGTTCGTCCCGCTTGTCTCCCTCTATTCTCTCGATAGCTCTGACACCAAGACGGGTTTCTGGGGCGACCAGTATGCCGCTATAGGCGCAGCCCGATTCTGTGCTGCTGACCATAATTCGTTTGATGTGGCAGGTTTGGCTCTTAATAACATACAGAATGATTACTATCATGCCAACTTCGTCTATCCGGTAGTGCGTCAGGCCATCTCGATCGTTAATCCAACTGTTAAAAACTAAACTGAAATGAAGAAGATATTTAAATATTTGCCTCTTTTGGCTGCTGCATTCCTGATGACGGCTTGCCAAAGTGATAAGGAAGAGGATTTCGGTAACAAAGCGTTTATCGATGCCCCCTCCATGTCTTCCGAGACAATTGTAAAGGGCGGAACAGATGATATCGTTAAAACACTTACGATTGCGACTTCTCGCCCTGCAGAGAAGGACATCAAGGCACAAGCCGTGGTTGACAAGTCTCTCGTAGAAACCTATAATAAGGCTTACTATGCTAATGCAATCCTGCTCCCGGAGGAGTATTATGAGATTACTGAGTCGAACATGGCAATCGACGCAGGCAGCGTGAAGAGTACAGAAGCATCTATCACTTTCAAGGGTGTCGGTGCGCTCGATCGTAGTCTTGTGTATGTCCTTCCTGTAAAGGTTCAGACATCAGACATAGAACTGCTTTCTTCCGCGAAGAATTACTATTATGTATTTAGGGCTGGTGCCCTCATCAATGTCGTTGCGGATATTCAGGATAATTATCTCGAGATCTTCCCGTGGAAGAACACAGGCAGGGTAAGTGGTATGCGACAGATTACGATGGAGGCTCTTATCTATCCCCGTGAATTCGGCCAGCTGATTTCTACGGTAATGGGTATCGAGGGCGCCTTCCTGATGCGTATCGGCGATGCTGGTGTCCCCGACAACCAGATTCAGATAGCTACATCCAGTGGTAACTTTACCGATGCCAAGCTGCAGTTGCAGACAAATAAGTGGCAGCATGTGGCACTCACTTACGACAGGGACAACGGTGAGATGAAGGTGTACATCGACGGCCATTTGATGGCAGAGGGTACATCCCGCGCTTCCATCAATATCATCGGTAATGGAACCGACCGTAACTTCCTCGTGGGCAAGTCTTATGAGGACGGCCGCGACTTGAATGGCTGTATTTCGGAGGCTCGTGTATGGGATGTAGTCCGTACGGCTGATGAGATTGCCAATAGCATCTATACCGTCGATCCTACAAGTCCAGGGCTTATTGCTTACTGGAAGTTCGATGATTTGTCTACCTATACTGTGAAGGACTACTCTGGGAATGGCAATGATCTTACTGCTAAGCGTGCCCAGCTCACTTGGAAGAATGTTTCATTGCCGGCAGCAAATTAATTTTTGAATGCACAAAAAGAAAATAAAAGAAACTATGAACTTAAATAATATTAAGACATTGGCGTTTGCCCTGCTGGCATCCGGCTTTATGGCCTCTTGCTCAGAGTCTATTGATGTTGCGGGAGTGAGCGAAGGCCAATATCAGAAGCCAGCCAACAGGCTTGCCTTCCTTACGGATAAATATGGTCTTAGTAACCAAGACTCGTTGATATTCAATGAGGAAGGGTCTACAGATTTCTATGTGAATGTTACCGATGCATCTGCAAATGCACAGACCTATACCATCGTCTACGATGCTACGGCACTGAATAACTATAACATGGCCCATGGCACAAGTTTCGAGGCTCTCCCGGAGGCTCTCGTAACCATTGAAGGCACGGCTACCGTAGCTGCCGGAGCCCAGCAGAGTGATGCTGTGAAGGTTAGCTATAAAAGTGCTGACAACCTCGAGAAGAACGGCGTCTATGCGATTCCCTTGAAGGTTACGGGTGCCGATGCACAGACCTCTCAAGACAAGGGCGAGTTCGTGCTCTTCGTACGCGACATTACCAAGATGCCCAATTGCCACAAGGACAACGGCCTGCAGGTGATTTCCTGTATGGAGGTAAACGATGACAATCCGTTGTACAACCTCTGCTTCACCCTCGAGAACAGCGGCAAGTACTTCTTCGACCAGGTAATCCTCTTCTCGGGTAACATCAACTATAACTCCGAGACCCAGGAAGTCTATAATTACAACAACGAGAATGTTTCTCATCTGTTGGAATACAAGGAGAAGTATCTCGAGCCCCTGCAGCAGAAAGGCATGAAGGTTATCCTTGGTATCCTGGGTAACCATGACCGTTCGGCCGTGACCAACCTGAACGACGAGGCTTGCAAGCACTTTGCTGCCGATCTGAAGGCTGTCTGCGAGGCTTACGATCTCGATGGAATTTTCTTCGATGATGAGTATTCTTCGCCGGGCAACTATCCGGGTTTCGTGTCTTACAACAACTTCGCCCGGTTGGCCTATGAGTGCAAGATGGCGATGCCGGACAAGCTCATGGAAGCTTATGTCTATAGCGGAACAAGTAGTTGTGCCCAGGTAAATGGTATACAGCCTATCGACTATGCTGTCCATGACTACGGCGGCTCTTACGATGTGAGTTCCAACTATCCAGGTCTTGACAAGAAGGGGATGATTCTCAACTCCATGGAGTTTGCTCGTGGGCGTTACTCAAACAAGAGTTCCTTCGAGAAAATCAAGAACAACGGCTACGGTGGCACCATGATTTTCTCGCTTGGACCGTCGAAGACCCGCATGACTTACATGAACTATGTTGCTCAGGCTTTCTATGGCGAGAATGTGATTCAGACCGGAACTTATGCGAAAGATTGGTAAACTGATTGAAAAAAGACGAGAAATGAAAGCAAAATATTTATTTTCAGCAATGATGTCGATCGCTCTTACATTCGCTTTCACCGCATGTAGCGATGACGACAATAACGAGGTGATTCCCGCCCCCAATCCGGTAGAGAAGAGTGAATTGGCCTTTGATGTAGACACGCTCGAGGTCGGTGTGCACGAGACAGCAACCTTCACCATCACCAGCGGTGCCGGCGACTATAAGATCATCAACGAGAATCCGGCCATTGCCTCCGGTACCGTGGAGGGCAATGTGGTTACCGTAACTTCCGAGGCCAAGGGCATTACGGGGCTGGTGGTCTCTGATGCCAAGGGTGGTTACAAGCGCGTTTTAATCAAGTCTATGTATATGAGGCTGGTTACGGATAAGGAAGAGGTTGCCGTCGGCATGAAGCTCGGCCACTCTGACGGTGTGGCGTCTTTCGATGTAACGGAGGGCAATGGCTCCTATACGGCGATGTCGGCTGATGAGAGCATCGCCAAGATCAAGTCTATCGACGACAAGACCATCACGGTGCAGGGCGTTGCAGAAGGCTCCACCACCATCACCATTACCGATATGATGGGTCTCCAGAAGACCGTTAAGGTAACCGTTGAGACAACTACCATCCCTTACACCGACGAGGAGAAGGCTAAAATCATGGAGGGAACCGTCAATACGGCTGTCTTTGATGGTAACACCTCTTACTCTTGGGGTACTTGGAAGGCGAATGAGACTGCAAGTCCGAAGATTGTCTGGGACTACTATGGCTACTACAGTCTCAAGGTAGACTGGCAGGGAGACTTCACCGTTGGCAAAAAGACTGGCGGTAAGGTTTACTACAAGTTCTCCTGGGGCGGACAGGAAACCGTGCTTGATGTAGATGTAGAAGTGCTTAAGAACGACGGTTCCCGCATCTGGGGCATCATGTCGACCATCAAGGATGGCAACTACCTTGCCTACGGATACTTCTCGGTAGGTCTGTAATCCCTCATGAAAGCATATCCTGAAGGCGATTGCTTTTAGGTTTGTTTGTTAGTATCAGGGGGCGGTCTCGTTGAAAGGCTGCCCCCTTCCTCGTGTTCGTCTGCCGATGGGAAATGGGCGGATGAGGTCTTTGCGGGGGCTGTTGGCGGGGCTGTCTGCCGCCGCCGGCAATGTAGTCTGCTGCCCATAATGGCATTACTCGCAGCTTGTAAGGGTATTACACGCCGTGTGTAATCCTGTTACACGCTGCTTGTAATGATGTTACAAGCCGTTTGTAATTTCCGTATATATGCCCCTCGTGAATCAGGGAGACAGCTGCCAGGAGGGTTGCTTGTGAGCGGGGCTGGTCTTGGCGTCTGCTTTTTCTTGTCCGGAAAGCATGAAGCATGGATATAAAAAATCCTCCTCGCCTTGCGGGGAGGAGGATTGTGAGTGTAAGCCTGACGGCATTTCCGGCTTTTACAGCCAGTAGCCTTCTTCGGAATGTCCCTTTTTCTTGTAAACAAAGTTCACATATTCCTCCAAGGCCTCCTGCCATTTAAGATTGAAGGCATCCATCAGATTATAGATGAGATTATTGCTCGCGTCGTCGAGTTTGCCCTCAGAGATGGTGCTTAAGTCGGTGTCTTCGTCTATTGTCGGATCCATATTGCTGGTATCGTCGCGGTCCATATAGATTACGAAAGGTATCGTGTAGTCGATGTCGAAGGTGCCGTTCTGATACAGGCGGTTGTCGGGTGCATAGTAAGGACTGGTCTTGTCTCCGTCAAGGAACTTCGACTTGTAGCCGTGGTAGAGCTTGATGCGCATGTCAAACTCCTTGCGGGTCTTGAGGAATCGCAGCACGCCCTTGAATCCCGTGGGACTTTTCTTGCCGATGAGCTTGGCTCCTTCCTTGGTGGTCTTATTCCATGGGTCGGTGTCGCAGTATAGGTAGTCGAAGAGTTTCTGGGTCTGCTGGTCGTCTACTTCTTCCTTACCGCGTGGCAGGGTCTTGACATTCTCCGCCATGAAGAAGTGCTGGTGAATCTTGCGCTGGTCTTCCGTCTGGAACTGGTCGGTAATTTCCTTGCCTGCCGCATTGTAGTATTTGATGAAGAGCAGGTAGATGGGAGCGGGCCTACCGTCGTACCAGGGTGCTTTCTGAACATAGAATTTCTTTTGTCCCTCGTTGCCGAACTCCCATTTCTTGGTGGCCGGGTTCAGTTGCCAGATAATCTTCTGCACGCTCTTGATGTGCTTGGCCTCGGTGTCGGGGTTCTGATGAGGGCCTCCGTGTTCCTGTATATCACCCCATTGTGCATGCAGGTGGCAGTCCACGAGGATAAGCTCCACCTTGGCAGGATCTTCGTGCAGCTTGTTCTTGGTTTCATCTACCGGCTTCTGGGGATCGTCGCTACATGCTGTAAAACCGAATGTGAGCAATGCTCCGCAAAGAAGCATGAGTGCTTTGGTCTTGATTGTCTTTGTTTTCATCTTTGATAATTTTAAAGGGTTGTTTTGTTCTCTTTTTGTTTTGATTACTGTTGCTTTTGAAATGTTTTGAGTTGATTGTCGTTTCTTGCAAGGGGCGTCAGAATGTCCAGTTGAGGTTGAGGCGTATGTCGCGCCCCATGTCGTGGGCATAGTATCGTGCCCGGTTGGTATATTCCTTGTATTCCTTGTTCAGCAAGTTGTCGGCTGCCAGCATGGCAGAGAGTTTCTGCCGCCCTTTGAGGGGAAAGCTGATGCCGGCTTCCATGCCGAAGAGATGATAGGCCGGGGGCGTGTAGCTGATAAGGTCGGTGGCAGGGTTGAACCTGTTCTGCTTGGCTGTGAATCGGTGCTTGAGCGTAATCCAGGGCTCGTGGTTGCCGGGGCATTCGGGTTTCCAGGTGAGTTCGCTGCTCACCCGTGCCGACGGGATGTAGGGCAGATAGTTGCCCGAGGGGCGCTCGTTGGCCCAGATGAGGGCGGCCAGGCAGTGGTATTCAATCCAGTCGACGGGCTTTATATGCAGGTCGGCGTCGATGCCTCGGAAGAAGGCTCTGGTCTGCTTGTAGCGGAAGGTGGGGTAAGCGCCTGATATGACGACCGTGGTTTCGTGGGTGGGCTCATCGTAGATGTAGTTGTCTATCCATTGCAGGAATGCGTCGATGGTAGCTTCGAATCGCTGCGACCTGTATCTCAGGGAGGTTATCCACTTGTAGCTGCGCTCGGAGTTCATGGTGGAGTCGCCTATGGTGAACATGCCCGAGCCCAGCTCGTTGCCGTTGCTGTAAAGCTCGTATACATGAGGAGCTCGCCAGGCCAGACCGAAATTGGAAACCACGGACAGGTGGCGGGTGGCCTGATAGCGGCCTCCGAGGCTGTAGGTGAAGTTGCCGAATGAGCGGCTTCCCCCGTAGAAGTTGCCCGTCCAGTCGTATCCTGCGGCCTTGGTGTGCTGTCCGTCAAACCTGATGCCCAGCTCCGCTCCCCATCGGTCGCGGCTGTACTTCTGTATGGCATATGCCCCGAGAGTGGTCTCCGTGTAGTTTGGAATCACGGGCACCACGCCCGTGCCCGCTTGACTGTGGTTTTCCGTGTAGGCAAAGTCGGCTCCCGCCTCCGTGCCCCATGCCCCGTAGGCAGTCTTCCACTTCAGACTGTTCTGCAGGGAGTTGAGATGCAGGCTTACGGCGGGGATATTAGAGTGGTTCATGCGGCGGATTCGGTTCTCGGTGCGCTTGTCGTTTTGGTAGGTCAGCTGGTAGGTCAGCCGTCCCGTTTTGCCAAAGTCATATGCCGCCTTTGCGATGGCCGTGTGGTGCGTGATGTGCTGGTGCGGGTGGTCGATGTGCCGGCTGAAAGGGTCGGTTTCTATGGGCTGTCCCAGTTCAATGCGCTTTTTCAGCACATCCTCGCTGCCCATCTGCGCACTTGGCATGATGCCCAGTTTCTGATCGAATAGGCTGTAGTAGGTCTCCAGGCTGAGGCGTCCGTGGCGATAGCCGGTGTTCAGGGAGAAATCGCCTTCCTTCATGCCCGTATTATTGAGCAGGTAACGGGCCGTCTTGCGGTCGCCGCCGTTGCTGTAGGTGCCCTGCAGTCTCCATGCAATGTCCCTGCAGAAGGACAGGGTGCCTTCGATGTTGCCCGAGAGGGAGTAGCGCTTGCCGTTGGTTCCATAGAGCGAGGTAAGCGAACCGCTGATGTATTCTTGCCCGAAAGGAAGTTCCCGTCGTTCCATCACGATGATTCCGCCCAGGGCCTCGGCACCGTATTTCACGGACTCTGCGCCTTTCACCACCTCAATGGTCGACGAGCTGTTCTGGTCTACCTCGGGGGCATGGTCGGCTCCCCATTGTTGTCCGGTGAGCCGTGCGCCCTGGTTGATAGTCAGGATACGGTTGCCGTACATGCCTTGAATCACGGGCTTGGCGATAACGGTGCCTGTCTGTATGGAACTTACTCCGCTCACATTCTCGAGCATCGAGGCCAGCGACTTTCCCAGACAGCGGTGGATGGTTGCGTTGTCGATCTGCGCACTCACGCTATTGGCACTAACTGTGGTGCGTCGTGTCTGCACGACCACTTCGTCGAGACTGACGGAGTCTTTGATGATGGTATTTTTCTTTCTTGCCTTCTGTCGTGTCTGACTTTGTGCAAAGGCCGGCACAGGAACTGACAACAGCACGGATGCCAGTGCCAGAAGCATGATCATGCAATGTTTCTGTAGATTCATGTCTCAATGAATAATAATGGTATGGCAGACTGCGGACGGTTTCCGTCTTGGTCGGTCATAATATAATAAGATGTGTGATTGTGCTGTCGTCGCTATCTTTTACGGCAGTCTACGGCATAATTTCCTTTCCGGAAAGTAAGCGTGGACATGCCGGAAACATAGAGTCGGCAGATAGGGATGCGGGCTTAGCCCATTGTTGGCGGTGCATGAGCGTTTATCGAGCCAACATGTCGATAGACGATTTGCGGTGAGAATGTCAGGAAATGCACCAGCGTAACGGTTATCACGGGGATGAAAGCCGCTACCTTTATGGCTGCCGACTCGTACATGACGAAGTTGCAGATGTAGCAGTTTTCTCCGATGGAAGCGTGGTGGCTGGTGTTAGCCTGTTCTGTTTCTACTATAGAATATGTGTGGAAATGAAAATCCTTGGCGACAAGAACCATGGTGAATGTCAGTAGTAACATCCATGCGTAGAATATCCTTATGGTCTTTCTTGTCTTCACTCGAGTTATATTCCTGCCTTTTTTCGTAGTATATGGCCTGCTATGATAGGCCAGTCTTGCATTTTATTGTGCATGCGAAGGTAAGAAGAAAAACTGTAAGAAGCGTGAGGGTGTAGGCTTCAGGACCGTTTTTTTAATGTTTTTTAGGAGCCCGTAACGCTTATTTCCATTTTCGGCCTTGTCCGAAGAATGTTTCCGGGTTAGGAGCGAAAGTAGCAAAAAAACGCTTCTTTGGGGTGCAGGAAGAAAACTTTGTGCCCATTAGAGGGAAGCGAGAGGGCGTCTTTTCTTAGAATGGACCGTTGTCGCCATGAACGAAAAAAGGGAATGCCGAACATTCCCTTTGCTTGCTATCAGTCGGGATGACCAGACTCGAACTGGCGACCCCTTCGTCCCGAACGAAGTACGCTACCAACTGCGCTACATCCCGATTGCGGGTGCAAAGATACGGTAAAAATATGAAACGAGGGAATTTTTACAGGGAAAAATTTGCAGATTCGGCTTTAAAAGCGTATCTTTGCATTGCTTTTTCGCATTTGGTACCTTAGCTCAGGTGGTAGAGCAATGGACTGAAAATCCATGTGTCCTTGGTTCAACTCCAAGAGGTACCACACATATTAGCCTTTATGAGAAAGTTTACAAGATTCTTCCTGATTATTCTTATTGCCCTTTTTCCTATGCTGTCGAGAGGGCAGATGGTGCTGGTGAAAGACGGCAAGGCCAAGGCGTGCATCGTCTTGGCTGATCAGACTGCCGAAACCCGGCAGGCTGCCGAGTTGCTGAACAAGTTTGTCGGGCGCATTTCGGGTGTGCAGCTGCCTTTGGTGCCGTCGTCTAAAGTACGGCGAAACGGGGTATTCATTGGCGGCAAGAGTGCAGGGTTGCCTTCTGATGGTTACCAGATAGCGTGCCATGGCGGCTCACTGCTCATTACTTCGGGCGGCGGCCGGGGTGCTGTCTATGGCGTAGTGGCCTTGCTGGAGCAGTATATGGGCGTGAACTATTGGGCTTATGAAGCCTACGACTGTCCTCGCTGCCCGACCATCAGCTTGCCTGCGATACAGCTGCAAGACGCTCCGGCCTTCCGTTTCCGCCAGACCTTCAGCTATGGGAACGACGACCCCGACTACATATTATGGTATAGGTTGAACAACCAGAGCGAGGTGTTTGCCTCTAATCTCTGGGTGCACACCTTCAACCAGATACTTCCGGCCTCGGTATATGGTGCGAGCCACCCGGAATATTACTCTTTCCTCAACGGTCAGCGGCGGCCGGGAGCACATAGCCAGTGGTGCCTTACGAATCCGGAGGTCTTCGAGCTGGCTTGTCAGAAGATAGACTCCATCTTCAAGGCGAATCCGGGAAAAACGATGATCAGCGTGAGCCAGAACGATGGCAACAACACCTATTGCCAGTGCGAGGCATGCCGTGCGGTGGACGAATACGAGGGTTCGCCCTCAGGTAACCTCATCCGCTTCCTCAACAAGCTGGCGAAACGCTTCCCCGACAAACAGTTCTCCACGCTTGCTTATCTCTACAGCATGCACCCGCCGAAGCATGTGAAGCCCCTGCCCAATGTCAACATCATGCTCTGCGACATCGACTGCAAGCGCGAGGTGCCGCTCACGGACAATGCATCAGGCCGCGACTTCATGCGTGCCCTTGAGGGTTGGGGACGCATCTCGGACAATATCTTCGTGTGGGACTATGGGATTAACTTTGATAACATGATTGCTCCTTTCCCCAACTTCCATATCCTGCAGAAGAATCTGCAGCTTTTCAAGAAAAACCATGCTACGATGATCTTCGAGCAGGTCAACGGGCAGCGGGGCACCGACTTTTCGGAAATGCGTGCCTATATGCTCGGCAAGCTGATGTGGAATCCCAGTCTCAACGCCGATTCGCTGATGCAGGTTTTCCTCAACGGCTATTATGGCCGGGCGGGCAAGTATCTCTATGAGTATCAGAAAATACTAC
This sequence comes from Prevotella sp. KH2C16, assembly GCF_900113305.1. Taxonomy (GTDB): domain Bacteria; phylum Bacteroidota; class Bacteroidia; order Bacteroidales; family Bacteroidaceae; genus Prevotella. The sequence continues at coordinate 161,278 of NZ_FOOW01000004.1, forward strand.
AGGGGGCTCTGCTGGCCTCGAATACAGACCTCTGGATTTATGATTCGCCCGTCTCCCACAAGGCTGGTATGCTCAACGAGCATTGCATGGCGGTGTATCAGGAACTTTTCGACAAGGCCGAGGCTTCCGTGCGCGACGACAGCGTGCACCTCGCAAGGGTGCAGATAGCCCGTCTGCCCATACAGTATAGCGAACTCGAGATAGCCCGCACGCAGACCGGACTCGACAAGGCTGCCGTGGAGCGTAAGCTCGAGACCTTCCGCGAGCGCTGTGCGAGGTATCATATCACCCGCCTCAACGAGCGCAATAATCTCGTGGACGATTACTGTCGGCTTTACAAGGAACGCTTTCTGCCTCATGCCAACAGCAACAAGGCGGCGGGTGCCAAGGTACTGTGGAATCATGCGCCGGCCGCCCGCTACCGGCCTATTGCCGATAAGGCTCTCACCGACGGACTGTATGGTGGGGCGTCGTATGTGGAGAGCTGGGTAGGATGGGAAGGTGAGGATGCCGACTTCGTGCTGGACATGGGCGAGAAGAAGACCTTCAGCAGCGTTACGACCGATTTCCTGATGCAGTCGGGGGCATGGGTGCTGCTTCCCAAGAGCGTAAGCTACAGCTATTCTCAGGACGGCAAGACCTTCACCAATCTGGGCTCTTGTGAGTTTGCGGAAGACCGAGATCTCAGCATCAGGTTCGTCCCAGGAGAGGTGAGAGTGTCGTCTCCCGTTACGGCTCGGTATATCCGCGTGGTGGTAAAGACCATCGGCCTATGTCCCTCGTGGCATTACGGGGTGGGTCATCCGGCATGGTTTTTCCTCGACGAAGTGAAGGTGGAATGATTCGGTATAAGCTCGAAAGTAAAAGAAACGGGGAATCCCATATGCAATATTGATTGCATGTGAGATTCCCCGCTTTAAGTATTGGCTCTGGTTATTTCCCCGTTGTTACGAAAGGTTTGAGGTTTTTCACAGCCTCCGCGACGGTGATTTCCTTGCCTCCGTTGTCAAGATCGATGAGCTTGTAACGGTTGTTGCCCATGCCGAGCTCCTTCATATAAGAGAGTTGGCGCAGTCCGTGGCGGGTCTCGATGCGCTCCACCATGGCCTTGTGCTCATCTGCCGTCATAGCATAAATCAGGTCTACGCACGCCTGGTCGATGGCGAGGATGTCGGTGGAGGAGAGGATTCCCACATTCGGAGTTACCACGGGCTCGGCAGCGACGCCCTCGCAGTCGCAGGAAACCGACATGTTGCGCATCACATTCACATAGGTTACATGCTTGCCGAAGAAGTCGATGACCGACTTGGTAGACTCTGTCATGCGCTCCATGAACTCCTCTTCCTTGATGTCCCACTGGTCGTCTTGTCCGGGCGTGGTATGTATCCATGCCTTTCCGATGCGCCCGTCGGCACATCCGATGCCTATATTCTTGTTGGAACCACCGAATCCTCCCTGTGTATGACCTTTGAAATGAGTGAGCGCAACCATAGAGTTATAGTTCTTTAAGTGGCTTCCCACCGACATCTTCTTAAACCATTTGCCGCCTTTTACGGGAAGGGTTACTGTGTCTTCCTCGTCCATGATGTCTACGGGACAGAATGTCCAGCCGTTCACCTTCAGGGTTTCACGATGCTTGTCGGTGGTATAGCGGTCGCCTTCATAGTAGGTGTTGGTCTCGATGATGTTGCCGCCCTTGATGTCTTTCTCCATGAGTGCCTTCACCCATTCACGCGGAATGATGTTGGGGCCGTGCGGTTCGCCGGTGTGAAGCTTTACTCCCACTTTCCCGGTAATATTTCCGTTCACCTTCTCATAGGCCGCGATGAGGCCCTCGGCAGAGAGTTTACGAGTGAAATAAACCACCGATTCACCACCGGTGCGCTCCTCGTAGGGTACATACTTGTTGCCGTCAGTACCGGCAACGGGCTTTTCTTCCGCGGTTTTCTTAGATCCGCAGCTTATCAGCATACTGTTACACATGGCAAGTAGGATTAAGCATTTGATGATAGTTTTCATAATTTGTTCGTTTGATAGTTGGCATTTCGTTTTCCTGACACAAATATAAGTATTTTTCTTGAAATATATAAGTCTGTGTAATAAGAAAAAGTAATTTTGGTAATTATTGAGAGAATACGGGTAAATAAGCCATGTGGGAATTATTCCACCCCGCCTTCGGAATTTACTGAAGACAGGGAGGGCAATCTGTTTTCCGGGCCTCTTAGAGAATTTCCGGCAGCTGGAACAGTTTGATGCCGTTACTTCCTTTCAGGAGGATGTAATGGTCGCTGACGGGATTGGCCGCAATGGCAGCCTTCACCTCTTCCACATCCTTGAACTTGCGGAAGTCGCACTGGGTCTTCATGAACTCTTCGCCCACCAGCCATACCTGTTTCAGGGAGGTGGACTTCAGGTAGTCCACTATTCTCTGATGCTCTTCCTGCGAGGCTTCTCCCAGCTCACGCATGTCGCCGAGGATGGCCATCTTGTGGTTCACCTGCATCAATGCGAAGTTTTTCAGTGCGGCCAGCATGCTCGTGGGGTTGGCGTTGTATGCGTCTACGATGAGTTTGTTGTGAGCTGTCCGGGTGAGTTGGCTGCGGTTGTTGCTGGGAACATAGTTCTCCAGGGCGTGCTTGATCTGGTCCGGCGTTACTCCGAAGTGCAGCCCTACGGTGATGGCAGCGAGCATGTTGTTGAGGTTGTAGGCTCCGATGAGATGTGTCTGGATTTCCTGCGGAGCGATGCCGCTTGCCTGCCAGGTGAATCTCAGGAAGGGATTGCACCCCGTAACTTCTCCTTTCACCTCAGCCTCTGTGGTCTTGTCGGCCGAATATCTCTCGATGGCAGCAAACCTTCTCTTGGCCGCCATGTCAGCTAAATGCGGATTGCCGGCATCGAGGAAGAGCAGGCATTGGTGGAATTCGAGGTAGTCGTAGAGCTCGCCCTTGGTCTTTTTCACGCCGTCAAACGAGCCGAAACCCTCCAGATGAGCCATCCCCACATTCGTAATCAGTCCGCAGGTGGGCTCCACATAGTCCACGAGCACCTTGATGTCGCCGGGGTGGGAGGCACCCATCTCGATGACGGCGATGTCGTGCTCTTTCCGGATTTGCAGCAAAGTCCTGGGCACACCCACATCGTTGTTGAAGTTTCCCTCGGTGTGGAGCACGCTGAATTTCTCTGCCAGCACGGCGGAGAGCAGTTCCTTGGTCGTGGTCTTGCCGTTCGTGCCGGTGATGCCGATGACGGGGATGCGGAACTGGCGGCGGTGTTCTCGGGCAAGCTCCTTGTAGGTGGTGAGGCAGTCGGCCGTGAGAATATATCGAGGGTCGTCGTCTTTGTAGTATTCGGGCTCGTCCACGACGGCATAGGCACATCCCTTGTCGAGTGCCGACTGTGCGAATTTGTTGCCGTCGAAAGAAGCACCCTTCAGGGCGATGAATATACTCCCCTCGGGACACTCGCGGCTGTCAGTCGTTACCACGGGGTGTTTCTCATAAAGCTGATACAGCTGTTCGATTTCCATTTTGTCTGTTTGAATTTGCTGCAAACTTACTAAAAATATTCTGAACGGCGGGCGGAAGAAGCGGAAAAGTGAATCTAAATCTTTCATATCGGCGGCAAGGGGAAGGAGTTGCTGCCGGAGGACGGGGAGGAACAATTGGTGAAGGAAAAAAGGATTCGTTTGTTGAATTCATTTTACAAAACACTATTCGTTGTGTCAAGAATCGCTTGCATAACGCCTTGCGGGATGCGGCAACTCCGATGGACGGGGCAAAACAGCCCTATTTTTGCGGAGTTCTAAACATGTGGGAATCAGAGGCTTGTGGATTCGTTGCCGTTTCGGGAGGATTGAAAAGCCATTAAAAGCCGTATAAAAGGCGGTTTTTTAGGGCGGCAGAAAGCGGCAAGAAGACAGGTAAAAGGCCGCTGGAAGGGAGACAGATAGCCGTTAACAGCCGTGTAAAAGGTGGCCTTTTGCGATTCCGGGAGTTGTTTTCCATGATTTCGGAGAGCATTTCCTTGCTGAAAGCCAAAAACATTTTGTAATGGTTTTGGAAAGAATATATTTTACATAGAACAATGTTTTCTTCTTCTCCGGCTCTTTTTTAAGAAATGCGTCTGTGAGGAATCATTGCGTGAAGTGTGGGTGCAAAAATGAAAAAAATGTGTCAGGAGTGCCGGAAGCGAGATATTTTTAGTATATTTGCGAGTGATTATGGAATATACGATAAATGTGAACGGCAGATTGCTGTCGTTGTCGAAGCCTGTGGTAATGGGTATCCTGAATGCCACACCTGACTCTTTTTATGCGGCTAGTCGCGTGCAGACCGAGGAGGCTGTCATGGCACGGGCGAGACAGATTCTCGACGAGGGTGCGGAGATAATAGATGTAGGAGCGTGCTCCACGAGGCCTGGCGGCGAGGTGGCCACAGAGCAGGAGGAAATGCGGCGGATGCGCACGGCGCTCGCGGCAATCCGAAAGGTTGCGCCGGAGGCGGTCGTTTCGGTAGACACCTTCCGCCCCGAGGTGGCTCGCATGGCCATCGACGAGTTTGGAGCAGGCATCATCAACGATGTCTCCGAGGGTGAGGATCCCGCCATGTTCCCGCTGGTGGCCGGGAAAGGCGTGGCCTACATCCTGATGTCCCTTAAGCCCAACCTGCACGATATGCTCATCGCGATGGCACGGGAGGTGCAGCAATTGCGCGACCTCGGCCAGAAAGACATCATCCTCGACCCGGGTTTCGGGTTCGGAAAGACGATGGAAGAGAACTTCGCCCTGCTCCGCGAGATGGACAAGATGCAGGTGATGGACCTGCCGCTGCTGGTGGGCATCTCCCGCAAACGCATGATTCACCAGACGCTCGGCATAACTCCCGACGAGGCGCTCAACGGCACCACCGTTCTCAACACCATCTCCCTGATGAAGGGAGCGTCGATTCTGCGGGTGCATGATGTGAAGGAAGCCGTTCAGGCTGTTAAGCTATTCAATCACTTAAATCCATAAAAAGGACCTCCCTCCGAGGGAGAAGAGACGCTTATGTTTTTCGACTTTGGCATAAAAGACATTATCGACATCATCCTTGTCGCCCTGTTGCTCTACTACATCTATCGCCTGATGAAGGAGAGCCGGTCGCTGAATGTGTTCATCGGCATCATGGTCTTCGTCGTGGTATGGCTCTTCGTGAGCTATGTACTGGAGATGAAGCTGCTGGGTTCCATCCTCGACAAGCTGGTGAGTGTGGGTGTTATTGCCCTCATCGTACTGTTTCAGGAGGAGATACGCAAGTTCCTTTACAACCTCGGAGCTCATCGCCGCTTCAAGAGTGTGTTCAAGTTCTTCGCCTCGAAAGGCGGGAAGCCGGAGAGGGAGGACAAGGAGACCATCATGCCCATTGTGCTGGCGTGCATGAGCATGTCGAAGAGCAAGGTGGGCGCCCTTGTCGTCATCGAGCGCGTTACGCCCCTTGATGACATCGTGGAGACGGGCGACATCATCGACGCGAGCATCAACCAGCGGCTCATCGAGAACATCTTCTTCAAGAACTCGCCACTGCACGACGGGGCGATGATCATCTCGAAGAAGCGCATCAAGGCTGCCGGATGCATCCTGCCGGTGTCTCACAGTCTTGACATTCCTAAGGAGTTGGGACTCCGCCACCGTGCGGCGATGGGCATCTCGCAGACTTCCGATGCCATAGCCGTGGTGGTCTCCGAAGAGACGGGCCGCATCAGCGTGGCCGTGAAGGGGGAGTTCCGCCTGCGTCTTTCCGCCGAGGAACTGGAAAGCATCCTTGCCAAGGAAATGCAGGGGTGATCGTCGGATTTATGAAAAATTAAACTTCATACCACGGACAAAGTCGATTTAAATTCGTAATTTTGCAAACTGAAAATAGCAATTCTGGTATTTTATACCTTTAAACATATCACTTTTTTATTATAGCTATGAATTTATTAGAGCAAGTTGTAGCGCGCGCGAAGACAGACAAGCAGCGCATCGTACTCCCGGAAGCAGAAGAGGAGCGCACATTAAGGGCGGCCGACAAGGTGTTGGCTGATGACATTGCCGACTTGATTCTTATTGGCAACCCTGCCAATATCGACAAGAAAGCCGGAGAATGGGGACTGAAGAACATCGGAAAGGCGACCATCGTGGATCCCCTGAACTGTGCGAAGTCCGAGGAATATGCGGCTCTCCTGGCGGAACTGCGCAAGAATAAGGGCATGACATTGGAGCAGGCTCGTGAGCTCGTTACGAAGAACAACCTCTATCTGGGCTGTATGATCATTAAGACGGGGGATGCCGACGGGCAGATTTCCGGTGCCCTGAGCACCACGGGCGACACGCTCCGTCCGGCCTTGCAGATTATCAAGTGCGCTCCGGGCATCACCTGCGTGAGCGGTGCAATGTTGCTCATCACCGATCGCAAGGAGTATGGCGAGGATGGAATCGTCGTCATGGGCGACGTGGCCGTAACTCCCAATCCTACCGCCGAGCAACTTGCGCAGATAGCCTATACGACGGCTCAGACGGCAAAGAGCGTTGCAGGCTTCAAGGATGTTCGTGTGGCCATGTTAAGTTTCTCGACGAAAGGAAGTGCCAAGGATGCCATCGACAAGGCTACGGGCAAGAGCGTGTACATCATAGACAAGGTGCTGGAGGGCACCAGGCTGGCGCAGGAGCAGTATCCTGACCTGCAGGTGGACGGCGAGTTGCAGGCCGACGCAGCACTCGTGCCCTCCGTGGGAGCGACGAAAGCTCCCGGAAGCCACATCGCCGGGAAGGCAAATGTCCTCATCGTACCCAACCTCGAGGTGGGCAACATCGGCTATAAGCTGGTACAGCGACTGGGAGGCGTAACGGCCATAGGCCCCATTCTACAGGGCATTGCCCGCCCGGTGAACGACTTGAGCCGTGGATGCTCGGTAGAAGACATCTATTACATGGTGGCCATCACCGCCTGTCAGGCACAGGATGCCAAGGCGCAAGGATGAAAGATTATAGATTAAAGATTAAGGAATAAATAAGATTTAAGAAGAAATGAAGATACTTGTACTGAACTGTGGAAGTTCATCCATCAAATATAAGTTGTATGACATGGCCGACGAGAGCGTGCTCGCACAGGGCGGCGTGGAGCGTATCGGCCTCGACGAGGCCTTTATCAAGGTGAACCTTGACAACGGGGAGAAACGCCGTATCATGGCAGATCTGCCCACGCACAAGGAGGGCGTGGCCTTGGTCTTCAAGGTGTTGCTCGACCCGGAGATAGGAGCCATCAAGAGTCTCGACGAGATTGACGCCGTAGGCCACCGCATCGTGCAGGGCGGCGACTTGTTCGAGAAGAGCTGCATCGTAACGCCCGAGGTGGAGAAGGGCATCGAGAGCCTGATCGACCTTGCGCCCGTCCACAATGCCGGACACCTTCGCGGCATCCGCGCCGTGAACGCCCTGATGCCCGAGGTGCCGCAGGTAACGGTGTTCGACAACGCCTTCCACAGCACCATGCCCGACTATGCATATCTCTATGCCGTGCCTTACGAGCTCTACGAGAAGTATCATGTGCGCCGCTACGGCTTCCACGGCACCTCTCATCGCTATGTGTCGCAGCGCGTGTGCGACTTCCTCGGCGTGGACATCAAGACCCAGAAGATCATCACCTGCCATATCGGTAACGGGGCTTCGGTGGCTGCCGTGAAATATGGCAAGGTCATCGACACCTCCATGGGGCTCACCCCGCTGGCCGGCCTGATGATGGGCAGCCGTTCCGGCGACATCGACCCCTCAGCCGTAACCTATCTGATGGGTAAGCTCGGCAAGGCTCCGCAGGAAATGGCCGAATTCCTCAACAAGGAGAGCGGCGTGCTCGGCATCACGGGTATATCAAGTGATATGCGCGAGATTGAGAATGCCGACCGAGAGGGAAACAAGCGTGCCCATCTGGCCCTGCAGATGTATAGCTATAGAATCAAGAAGTATATCGGTGCCTATGCGGCAGCCATGAACGGTGTAGACATCATCGTCTTCACCGCCGGCGTGGGCGAGAATCAGGAAGGCATGCGTTGGGATTCCTGCTCGGGACTCGACTATCTGGGCGTGAAGATGGACCGCGAGCGCAACCATGTGCGCGGAAAGGAGCAGGTTCTGTCGACCGACGACTCCAAGGTGAAGGTCGTGCTGATACCCACGGACGAGGAAATCGTCATTGCACGAGACACCGTCGAGCTCGTGAAAGGCCTGAAAAACTAAGCGTGAGGGCCGTCGTCCCGACATAGGGATGTCGCAGACCCTATATGAAAGAGGGCAAGCCAGAAGATGAATCCTGGCTTGCCCTCTTGCTTTTTGCCGTCTTCCGTCCGACAATCTCGGCGATTTTGTGCGACGAAATCGCCGAATTTGTCCTACGATTTCGGCGAGATTGTCATTCTGGAAGCGGTTTCCTTTCCCTCCTCAGCTGCCTTACGGCATAGGTAAACACCACGCAGAAGCAGACGAGGGGCAACACATAGGAGACATTCACGGCAGGATGGCCGAGGATAACCCCTTGGTCTATGATGGTTCCTTGTAGCGGCGGCATGACGGCTCCGCCGACAATTGCCATGACGAGGAACGCCGCCCCGAGGCTCGCGTCCTGGTTGTCTACATGCTCGAGGGCGATTCCATAGATGGTGGGGAACATCAGCGACATGAAGATGCTGATGCCTACGAGGCTGTAGAGTCCTGCCATTCCTACGATGCAGATGGCTCCTATGGTACATATTCCTGCGCCCACAGCGAAGATGGCGAGCAGCTTCCGCGTGTTCACATACTTCATCAAGGCCGTAGCGAGGAATCTTCCGCAGAGGAAGAACACCATCGCCACGATGTTGTACATCTGTGCCGTGGCCTTGTTGATGCCGAGGTTGTCGGCATACTGGATGATGAAAGTCCACACCATGATCTGCGCTGCGACATAGAACATCTGTGTGAATACTCCCTCGCGATACGCCGGGTTGTGCCATAGATTCCGCAGGGTGGTTTTGGTGCTGTTGGTGTGAGTTTCCTTGGAATAGTCAGTCTTTGGGACCTTTATGAATATGAAGACAACCAATACCAGCAAGACCACCAGCCCGATGACTACATACGGATTGCGTATTACCGCCAGGTCGTGGAGGCGGATGCCGGCTTTCTCGGCCGCGGAGAGCGTCGGGAAGATGATTTCTCCCGCCGCGTCGCGCTTATCGGAGATAAGGTTAGGAAGCACGATGAGTGAGGCTACGCTCATGCCCATCAGCGACCCCATGGGATTGAAGGCCTGTGCGAAGTTGAGGCGGCGCGTGGATGTCTCCTTGGAACCCAGCGAGAGCACGAAGGGATTGGCCGTGGTCTCGAGGAAGGCGAGCCCGAATGTCAGGATATAGAGGGAAATGCAGAAGAACGAGAACTGCTGATAGATGGCCGCGGGGATGAACATGAATGCCCCGAAGGCATAGAGGCTGAGCCCCAGGATGATGCCGCTCTTGTAGCTATACTTGCGGATGAACAGGGCTGCCGGTATGGCCATGGTGAAATAGCCGCCGTAGAAGGCAAACTGGACGAGCGATGCCTTGGCCGCGGAAATCTCCATTACGGTCTGGAATGCGGCAACCATGGGGTTGGTAATATCGTTTGCGAAGCCCCAAAGGGCAAACAACGAGGTCAGCAGGATGAAAATGAAAAGGTATCTCTTCTCTACGACTTTCTTCTTTTCCATAAATCAGGATGGTTCTCTTTGTAGTTTTTTATAAACTCAATCCCCATCCCTCTTCCTCGTAGGAGAGGAAGAGGCTGCGGGGTTGAAATGGTTATCAGGTCTGTCGGTTATTTGTAGATAGGCCCGAAGTTCTGGCATGCCCTGTAGTCGGCGCCTTCCTTGTCCATGCCGAATGCGTTCCATGCCGAAGGGCGGAAGATGGCTTTGTCTTCCACATTGTGCATGCAGACAGGGATGCGGAGCATCGAGGCGAGTGTGATGAGGTCGGCTCCGATATGCCCGTAGGTAATGGCTCCGTGGTTGGCACCCCAGTTGTTCATCACCGAGTAGACATCCTTGAAGGCATCCTTCGTGGCATCCGTGCGCGGTGTAAACCATGTGGTAGGCCATGTCGGGTCGGTGCGCTTGTCCAGGATGTCGTGGATTTCCGGGTCGATATTGACCACCCAGCCCTCGGCGAGCTGCAGCACGGGGCCGAGGCCGTCGACGATGTTCACACGGATCATGGTTGCGGGGAACTCTCCCTTAGACAGGAAGTGGACGCTGAAGCCGCCTCCGCGGAAGTAGTCGCGGTCGGCCGGCATCCACTGGGTATGCTCCAGACAGCGTTTCTCGTCTTCCTCGGTAACCTCCCAGAAGGGTTTCATGACGGGATTACCTGCTGAATCCTGACATTGACCTGATCCGTCCATGGTCGTTGCGCCGGAGTTAATAAGGTGAATGATGCCGTTGCGGGCTGTGCCGGTCAGTTCTTTACCCGTAACTCTCTTCACGGCTTCGGGACTCCAGTAGGTTCTTACATCGGAGAAAATCATCGGCTGGTTGGTGAGCAGATATCCGAGCAGCATGGCGGTGCCGTTGAGCGTGTCGTTCTCAGTAGCGAGGATGGAAGGCTCACGCCGCCCGTTCCAGTCGAAAGTGGTGTTGAGGAGGGTCTCGGTAAAGTCGCCGTTGGGCATCCAGTCCGTCCATTGGCGCTGTCCCTGGAATCCTCCGGCAATGGCATGGTGGCCGAGTGCCTCCTCCTTGAATCCCATCTCGCGGAGCTTCGGGTTGCCATGGTAGAGGTCGTTGACAATGAGCGTCATCTTGACAACGAACTCCCAGTCCTTCTCTTTCTCCTCGCGGGTCTTCTGTTTCTCGGCCCGGTTCTTGTCCCATCCCTCGTTGGGTTTGATGTATTTATTTACCCAGGCCATGGCTTTCTCGTACTCTTCGTGGTCGTAGATGCCGAGATCCATGCGGCGGAGAATCTCTACCTCGTCGACGCTTTCCGTCCTCATGCCGAGATATTTCTGGAAGAAATCGGTGTTGATGATACTTCCGGCAATGCCCATCGTTACGCTGCCGATCGACAGGTAGGACTGGCCGCGCATCTCGCCGACAGCCACGGCGGCACGGGCGAAGCGCAGCAGCTTCTCCTCTACATCGGCTGGAATCGTGTTGTCCTCTATGTCCTGTACATCATGTCCGTAGATGCCGTAGGCGGGAAGGCCCTTCTGGGAATAGCCAGCCAATACCGCTGCGAGGTAGACAGCTCCCGGGCGCTCGGTCCCGTTGAAGCCCCAGACGGCCTTAGGCCAGTGCGGATTCATGTCCATTGTTTCCGCTCCGTAGCACCAGCAGGAAGTTACGGAGATGGTGGCGCATACTCCTGCCGCCTCAAACTTCTCCGCACAGGCGGCCGATTCGGCGACGCGGCCGATGGTACCGTCGGCAATTACACATTGAACGGGTGTCCCGTCGCGATATTTCAATCTACTTGAAATCAGGTCAGCAACGGCATGAGCCAGATTCATGGTCTTGTCTTCAAGACTTTCACGAACGCCTCCTTGACGACCGTCAATGATGGGGCGTATTCCAATCTTTGGATAATTCATATTCTATGGTATATTTAAAGTTTAATAAATTGTCAGCGCAAATATAGCAAAAATATCGGGAGAACGATACAGATTAATCTTTTTTAAGCCAAGCCTATCTGTATTTTTCTATGATGGGGACGACGAGTCTTTCCATTATCTCATATCCTTTCTCGTTGGGATGCACGCCGTCGCCGGTATAGTCAGGATTCATTTCCTGGCCGTTTTCCGACAGCATGGGCGTGAAATAGTCTACATACGGAATCCTGTTCTTTGCCGCATACTCCTTGACTCGTGCGTTCAGGTGGCGTATCTTGTCCATAGAGCCCGTTATGCTCTTTCTCCATCCGAACTGTTTTGCTGGCAGGCAGGAGGTGAGGATAACCTTGATTTTGTGAAGCTTGGCAAGCTCTATGAGCGTCTGGATGTTTCCGAAGGTGAGCTCTTCGTCGTATTTCCCGCTGTTTTCAGCGATGTCATTGGTGCCGTAATTCAGCACCATGATCTTCGGGCGGAGGTTGATGACATCCTCGCGGATGCGGAGAAGGAAGTGGTAGGTGGTCTGCCCGCTGATTCCGCGGCCGATATAGTTGTGCTCTTTAAAGAAGTCCGGGCGTTTCTTAGCCCATCCCTCGGTGATGGAATTGCCAAGGAATACGACCCTTTTTTCGTTTTTTGCGGGCAGTCCCAATTGGGCATTGTCTCTCCGGTAGCGGTTGGTAGTGTTGGCGGTCTCTTCTTGCGCCGAGCCGCATAATGGCATTGACAAAAGCAATGCGAGGATGATTAGCTGTTTCAAGGTCGTTTTCATGGTTCTTGTGATTAGTTTGGTGTCAGGGTTTTGTCAGGGTCGGCTCTCGCCTTCTACATACTCTTCGAGGAACATGTGCTCTCCGTCGAAGACCGCATAGGTGAATTGCCATATCCAATCACCAAGGATAAGCATGCGCGCTTTCCGTGAAAGGTCAAGGTCGAGCTCAATATGTCGGTGTCCGTAGATAAAGTAATCCACATCAGGATGTGTCTGCATATACTCCTTGGTGAAGCGGACGAGATATTCCTTGTCTTCTCCCATGTAGGGCACTTCTTTGCCGTCGGCGCGCTTCAGGCGACTGTGCTTTGCCCAGTTGAGCCCCAACTGCATTCCCCACCACGGGTGGAAGAAGTTCAGGAGGCGTTGGCAACCCCGGTTGTGGAACGCTTTCCTGAGAAACTTGAACCTGGCATCAGGGTCTCCGAGACCGTCGCCGTGGGCGAGGAAGAACACCTTGTCGTAGATTTCGGTGGTGATGGGGGCGCGATGGAGGATGACTCCGCACTCCTTTTCCAGATACCCGTAGGTCCAGATATCATGGTTCCCGGTGAAATAATGCACTTCCACCCCCATGTCCGTAAGTTCCGAAAGCTTGCCCAGAAAGCGGGTGTGGCCCTTCGGAACGACATATTTATATTCATCCCAGAAGTCGAACATGTCGCCCAGCAGATAGATGGCCGCGGCCTTGTATTTGATGCTGTCAAGGAAGCGGACTAACCGGCGCTCCTGCGTCCGGGGGTGCTCTATGGCCAGCGAGCCGAGGTGCGCATCGGAGAGGAAGTAGACGAACTTCGCCTCTTCGCGGTTCTGGCTTGTTGCCGTTGCGGTCTCTGTTTGTGGGTGGGTTGGCATAATGCTTTGTTTGTTTTTATATTTTATGCTGCCTGCGGAGCCATTTCCCGCTTCATGGGAGTTGGGAAAGGGGGAGTGCTTGTCGTTTTCTCAGTCGAAGCCGAGTTCCACTCGTGCCTCTTCGCTCATCATACTCTGATCCCAGGCAGGCTCGAATACGAGGTTTACATTGGCGCCCTTCACTTCTTCGAGGCTCTCCACCTTGGTTCGCACATCCTCCAGGATGAAGTCGGCAGCAGGGCACGAGGGCGCGGTGAAGGTCATGTCGAGGTCCACGGTGTGGTCATCTTTTACATCAATCTTATAGATCATCCCCAGGTTCCATATGTCTACGGGAATCTCGGGGTCATAGACGGTTTTCAGCACATCCACGATTCGTTCCTCCGTCCGGGTCTTTTCTTCTTGGGTCATATTGTTTATATTTTCTGCAAAAACAGCACAAACGAAGACAGAGGAAACTTGTTTCCAGTCTGCCGAGTGCATGTTATTTTCTGCAAATATACTAAATATTCTTCTAAATGCATAATATCTGCCGAATGTTTTTATGCCGGTTAGCAAACAGAAGACGGCCGAATGCCCACAGCCGTCAGTTTTTCGGAGGGAGCCGTCAGAGCCTTCCGCTTTCCCGGTAGCTATAGTATTTGCCGTCGGTAACGATGATGTGGTCGAGGAAATATATCCGCATGGTCTCCGACGCGGCCTTGATGCGCTGGGTGAGGCGGTCGTCCTGCGTGCTGGGAACGGCGTTGTTGCTCGGATGATTGTGCGCCAGGGCGAGTATGGTGGCGTTGCAGAGGAGGGCTTCCTTCATGATGAGGCGCACATCCACCGCCGTCTCGCTGATGCCCCCATGGCTGAGCTTTACGGCTTTGATGAGTTTGTAGGCCTGGTTCATCAGCAATATCCACGACTCCTCCACATCCAGATCCTGCATCTTGGGGTGCATGAACTCGTAGATGGCCACGGGCGACCCCAAGTCGGGTCGTTCTTCGGCTCTCGAGCCTTGGCGTCGCTTGCCGAGTTCGCAGGCCGCGAGGATGGTAACGGCCTTTGCGGGACCCATACCCTTGTATTTCTCGAGGTCCTGGATCGACATCTTCCCGAGGGTGTTCAGGTTGTTCTTGCAGTCGCCGAGCACCTCCTTCATGAGGTCGACGGCACTTTGCTGCGGCGACCCCGACCCTATCAGGATGGCAAGAAGTTCGGCGTTGGAGAGGTTCTCTGCCCCGATGCGCATGAGTTTTTCCCGCGGCCGGTCTTCCTCAGCCCATTGGTTGATATTGAGTTTTCCCATTGGTTGCGACTCCTTATTTATAAAAAGTCTTCTCAAAGGCATGAAACTCGTCTTTCCCCAGAACCATGCGCTTCCAGCTGGCTGCAATAAATCCGCAACCGTATCCTGTCAGTTGGATGAACGAGGAGACAATGCTCATGGCTCCAATCTTGATGCTTCGGTTCCGGATAGACGAGTCGATGAAGATGAGGAGTGAATAAAGCAGGATGGGAATGACGCTGATTTCCATGCACGCGAACCCGAAAGCCCCCTGCATGTGCGTGTAGCCGAAGAAATAGTTTACTGCTCCCAAGGGAAAGAGCAGTGCCAGTAAGCCTACTCCGACGGTGAAGACCATGGGGAGCAGATGCACCAGTTTCAGGCTCTCGGGATACTTCATGTATAGGTTAATGCGGGCGATGCCGCTGTTGTAGACTTGCCGCCAGAACTTGCGGAAGTCGGTGCGGCGTTTGTGGTAGACCCATGCGTCTGGAAACAGGCGACACTTGCAGCCGGCCTTGAAGATGCGGATGGAGAAGTCGATGTCCTCGCCGAAGCGCATTTTGGAGAATCCCCCGAGCCGCTGATACACCTCTTTCTTGACGCCCATGTTGAAGGAACGGGGATAGAACTTGTCCAGTTTCTTCTTTCCGCCGCGGATTCCGCCGGTGGTGAAGAAGCTCGTCATGGAGTAGGAAATGGCCTTCTGGATGTCGGAGAACGACTCATGGGCGCGGTCGGGCCCTCCGAAGGCGTCGCTGTCGGCATCGGTCAGTTCCTTGTCTACGGCCTGGAGATAGCCCTCCGGAACCACGACATCGGAATCCAGGATGACGAGCCACTCGCCCTGTGCATGCTCCGCACCATAGTTGCGGCTCTGTCCGGGCCCGCTGTTGTCCTTGAAATAGTAGTGGATGTCCAGCTTGCCGGCATATTTCTCGCAGACTTCCCTGCAGGGATTTGCCGACCCGTCTTCCACGATGATGACCTCGAAGTCGCGGCTTTGCTGTCGGGTGAGGCTCTCGAGAAGCTCTTCCACCTCGTCGGGACGGTTGTAGACGGGAACGATGAAGCTGTATTTCATTTCTATATTAGAAGCGTGCAGGATTTCAAAAGGCAATTAGAAGAATGACAAAATCGGCGAAATCGTGCGACAAAATCGCCGATTTCGTCAGTCAATCTCGCCGATTTTTTTATGTAGAAGACGGCTTTCTATGGCTGCGCCTATTCGTTTACGCGACCCAGATAGCTGCCGTCGCGGGTGTCAATCTGGATAGTCTCGCCCTCGTTGATGAACAGCGGCACGCGCACTTCGGCACCGGTCTCGAGAGTGGCAGGCTTCGTGGCGTTGGTGGCCGTGTTGCCCTTGACGCCCGGTTCACTGTGAACGATCTTCAGGTTGGTCTTTATCGGCATCTCGGCAGACAGGATCGTGCCGTCGGAAGTGTCGGTAACGATTTCCACGATGTCGCCCTCTTTCATGAATTCCACTCCCGTAATCTGGTGGCGGGCAACGGGAATCTGCTCAAAAGTCTCCTGATTCATGAAGATAAGTCCCGACGGATCCTCGTAAAGATACTGGTAAGGACGACGCTCCACACGCACATCGTCGAGCTTGAAACCTACCTGGAAGGTGCGGTCGAGCACGCGACCGTCGGCCACATTCTTCAACTTGGTGTTCATTACGGTGTTGCCTTTGCCCGGCTTCCGGTGCTGAAAGTCGATGCAAACCCAAATTCCCCCATCCATGCGGATGCAGGTCCCTTTCTTGATTTCCTGTGAATTAATCATTGTAAATATCTGATATTGTTTGTTTATTAATCGTCGTAATTACTCTCGGATTCGGTTGCAAAGTTACTATATTTTTATAAAAAAACATCCTTTTCATGGTGAAATTTCGCATAATTCTTTGTTAATTCGAAAATTATGTGTACTTTTGCAACCCAAAAAGGAGTGAACTCGTCGATAGGGTTGACCGTTCTTAGAATAATAATGAATAATAAATAGATAGGACAATGAAAAGAACATTTCAGCCACACAACCGCCGCCGCGTGAACAAGCATGGTTTCCGCGAGAGAATGGCAACGAAGAATGGCCGTCGTGTATTGGCATCCCGCCGTGCCCGTGGCCGCAAGAAGTTGACTGTTTCTGATGAGCACCACGGCAAGTAAACTGCTGTTGCTTCTCCAAAAAATCAGTTAAAACAGAAAGAAGTAAAGGCTAATCTTTGCTTCTTTCTGTTTTTTTATTATCTTTGTGCTCAAAAAGAGGAAGGAATGAAGGCTTCTGAATTTGTTCGGAAAATCATGAGCGGCTATCTCTGGGCCAACCTGGCTGCCATGGCTCTGGTGGTGATCCTGCTGGGGCTGGGCGTTAGGTTCGGCATCGACCTCTACACCCATCACGGCGAGGAGATAGTGGTTCCGGATATCCGCCATAAGGCTTTCTCCGATGCGAGCAGCGTTCTGGAGGATGTGGGGCTGAAAGTGGTGGTGAAGGATACGGGCTATGTGAAGACCCTTCCCCCCGACTGCATTCTGGAGCAGGCTCCTGCAGCGGGGGAAAAGGTGAAGTCGGGCCGTATCGTATATGTTACCATCAACTCGCCGCATACGCCGACATTGACGCTTCCGGATGTCATAGATAACAGCTCCCTCCGCGAGGCCATGGCCAAATTGACCTCGATGGGATTCAAGCTCGGGCCTCCGGAATATATAGCCGGCGAGAAAGACTGGGTGTATGGCATCACCGTGAAGGGACGCCATGTGGTTGCCGGCGACAGGATTTCCGTCGAGGAGACGCTGGTAATACAGGTGGGAAACGGGCTGAGGGATGCCGCTGACTCCGTGGACTACATCGACCCTGTCTATCCTGAGGAAATGGAAGAGGCAGAGGAAGGTGAGGTCGACGAGTTTGAGGAGGTGAAGGCTCCGCCCGCTGCAGAGCCGCCCGCCGAGAAACCTACTGCCGAAAAGAAAGGGTCAGGCGAATGACAGACTATATAGAAGACATAGACGACCTTGACGACGACGGGCAGCAGCTCTATGAGCACTTCCGGTTTGTAGTGGACGAGGGGCAAAATCCCATTCGCATCGACAAGTATATGTCGGAGAAGATGCAGCATTCCAGCCGTAACCGGATACAGCAGGCTGCCGACGCGGGTTTCATCCATGTGAACGACAAGCCTGTGAAAAGCAACTACAAGGTGCGTCCCGGCGATGTCATCACCTTGATGCTCGACCGTCCGAAGCATGACAATACCATCGTGGCAGAGGATATTCCGCTCGATGTGGTTTATGAAGACGAGGAAGTGATGGTGATTAATAAGCCTGCCGGACTGGTCGTGCACCCGGGAGCCGGCAACTTCCACGGCACCTTGATCAATGCCATAGCCTGGCATTTGAGGGATTTACCCTCGTTTGATGCCAACGATCCCGAGGTGGGGCTGGTGCATCGCATCGATAAGGATACCAGTGGGCTGCTTCTAATAGCCAAGACCCCGGATGCCAAGACGGCGCTGGGGCTCCAGTTCTTCAACAAGACCACCCATCGTAGTTATGCCGCCCTGGTATGGGGAAACTTCACGGAAGAGGAAGGGACGATAGAAGGCAACATTGCCCGCGACCCTAAGGACCGTCTCCGCATGAAGGTGTTTTCTCCGGAATCGGGGATTGGGAAACCTGCGATTACCCATTACCGGGTCATCGAACGCTTTGGATATGTAACGCTCGTGGAATGCATTCTTGAGACGGGGCGCACTCATCAGATCCGTGCGCACATGAAGCAGATAGGGCATCCGCTTTTCGGCGATGAGCGCTATGGCGGCACAGAGATACTCCGTGGCAACCGGAGTTCCACCTATAAGGCGTTCATCCAGAACTGTTTTAAAATCTGTCCCCGCCAGGCCTTGCATGCCCGAACCTTGGGATTCGTGCATCCAAAGAGTGGCAACCAGATGGACTTTACCTCTGAATTGCCGGAGGAAATGGCCCGACTGATAGAGAAATGGCGTGTCTACATCAACGGCACGACGAACGATACATTTGAAGAAAACTAATATTGTATATGGAAAATTTCAAGAGAAACATAGCTATTGTCTGTGGGGGAGACTCCTCGGAGCATGATGTGAGCATGCGTTCGGCCGAAGGCTTGTATTCATTCTTCGACAAGGAGAGATACAATGTCTACATCGTCGATGTGAAAGGCGTGGACTGGCATGTAGAGCTTGCAGGTCGGAGTAACATCAAGGTTGACAAAAACGACTTTTCTTTCGTCTTGGACGGGAAAGCTGTCGTGTTCGACTATGCCTATATCACCATCCACGGCACTCCCGGAGAGAACGGCATGATGCAGGGTTACTTCGACATGCTGCATGTGCCTTATTCCACGAGCGGCGTCCTGGTGGAAGCCATGACCTTTGATAAATATGTGCTAAACAATTATCTCCGCGGGTTCGGAGTTCGCGTCGCAGACAGCATCCTGCTTCGCCGGGGAGAGGAATATGATGAGGGTGAGATAGAAAGACGCATTGGCATGCCCTGCTTCGTGAAGCCGGCAGCCGATGGGTCGAGTTTCGGCGTCTCGAAAGTGAAGAACGCCGACCAACTCGCGCCGGCGCTGCGAGTTGCCTTTATGGAAAGCGACGAGGTGATGGTAGAACGCTATATGGAAGGAACGGAAATCTCCATCGGCTGCTACAAGACCAAGGAGAAGAGCGTGGTTTTCCCCGCAACGGAGGTGGTTACATCCAATGAATTCTTCGACTATGACGCGAAATACAATGGTCAGGTTCAGGAAATCACGCCTGCCCGCATAGCTCCGGAGACCGCCAAGGCCGTTGCCGAGGAGACCAGTCGCATC
Source organism: Prevotella sp. KH2C16 (assembly GCF_900113305.1). Taxonomy (GTDB): domain Bacteria; phylum Bacteroidota; class Bacteroidia; order Bacteroidales; family Bacteroidaceae; genus Prevotella. Next base: position 180,673 of record NZ_FOOW01000004.1, read on the forward strand.
TACGACATCCTGCATTGCAATGGGATTATCCGCATAGACTATATCATCACGAAGGATGTCGACGGCAAGGATCAGGTGAACATGCTGGAAATCAACACCACGCCGGGTATGACCGCCACCAGCTTCATCCCCCAACAGGTGCGTGCGGCAGGTCTGGACATCAAGCAGGTGCTTACGGAAATCGTTGAAAATCAATTCTAATACAGGCTATGAATATACCAGAGAAGTTTGACTCTATCCGTCCGTTTGAGCCGGAGGAGTTGCCGGAAGTCTACGACAGACTGCTTCAGAACGGGCAGTTCTGCCAGGTCGTGAAGTATTTCTATCCGCAGGTGCCCCTCGAAATGGTGGCCCGGAAGATGAAAGGATGCAAGTCTTCTCTGGAATTCCAGCTGGCTTTTTGCTACGACATCATAAAGAATCTGCTGGAGAAAGCCAGTCTGGGGTGTGATTTCAACAGCTCGGTGCTGGATGTAACAAGGCGTTTCACCTTTATCAGCAACCATCGCGACATAGTCCTTGACTCGGCGATTCTCGACGTGCTGCTCTTCGACGCGGGTTTCAAGACCACTTGTGAGATTGCCATTGGCGACAATCTGCTCTCGTTACCGTGGGTGAAAGACCTGGTCAGGGTCAACAAGTCGTTCATCGTGGAGCGCGATCTCCCGATGCGCGAGATGCTGATGGCGAGCAGGCGGCTGTCTGAATACATGCACTTTGTCATCGGGGAGAAGAACGACAATGTCTGGATTGCGCAGCGCGAAGGCCGTGCGAAGGACAGTAACGACCGCACCCAGGAGGCCGTCTTGAAGATGATGACGATGGGCGGAACGGGCTCCTTGGCCGACCGCCTCGTCCAATTGCACCTTGTTCCCTTGTCTATCAGCTATGAATTTGACCCTTGCGACTATCTCAAGGCAAAGGAATTCCAGCAGCGTCGCGACATTGTGGGGTGGAAGAAGGGACCGCAGGACGACCTCGTGAGCATGCAAACGGGCATCATGGGCTTCAAGGGGCACATCCATTATCATGCTGCTCCCTGCATAGACGACTTTCTCCGCAGCCTTGATCCTGACCTGCCGAAAAATGATTTCTATCGTGTGGTGGCGGAGCATATCGACCAGGAGATACATCGCAACTACCGCCTCTATCCGGTGAACTATCTGGCAATGGACCTGCTGGCTGCCAATCATGAGCATGCCGCCTATTATTCGGAAGCTGACAAGGCGCAATTCGAGCAGTATCTGGCTGCCCAGATGGCGAAGATAGACCTCGAAAACAAAGACGAAGCCTTCCTCCGGGAGCGCATGTTGACGATGTATGCCAACCCTGCCATAAACCATCTGGCCGCACAATGAAGCTTCTCCGTCTCTTTCTGATGGTCTTGCCTCTCTTTGTAAGTTGTTCCAATGAGGGCTATGAGACGGGAGACGGCTCCTACTCGTATGTGAGAGCCGACTTCGTGGAGGCTCATACGGTGGCGAAAGGGGAGTTTGACAGTGCCATTACGGACGAAGATGAGCGTCTCGAACTTAACCCTCATGCCATAGGAGAATGGGCTTTGACGGCGGATTCCACTTACCGTGCCCTCCTATATTATAAAAAGGAGGAGGCTGTCGGGCAGGCTGTTCCCGTCCAGATAGTCCAGGTACTTACCGTAAGATATGCCGATACCTCTCGGCCGGACACGCTGAAGACCGACCCCGTTACCTTCCAGAGCCTGTGGAAAAGCAAGAATGGGAAATACCTGAACATCGGTCTTTATGTGAAGACGGGACAGGACGGGGAGATGCGCTATGGGCTCCAGACCCTTGGAATACGAAAGGATAGCGTGGTCCTGGCGGCCGATGGTACTCGTCAGGTGTATATTTCGCTCACCCACAATCAGAACAATGTGCCCCAGTATTATTCTTCCCGTGCCTATTTGAGCCTTCCTCTGCAGGGAGAGGATAGGTCGTCAGCATTTCATGTTACCATCAATACCTATAAGGGGCGTGTGGAAAAAGATGTGTGAAGAGCATTGCGGATTTTCCTAAAGACTTTTTGCCCTCTTGTCGGAGACGGCTTTTTATCATGTAAGAGGCCGTTAGAAGCCGAGCTTTTAGCCGCCTTTTGCAGGATAGAAGACGGCCTTTTGCAAAGTACCCTCTTTGCTGCCTGAAAATTATCAGTTGCTGGTGTTGTAGAGGTGGGATAAAATTGCTAACTTTGCAGCTGGCCTGTCGAAATGATAAGGCAGCCGACGAATTTATTAATCTGATGAATAAATATTTTGTGGTAGCACCGGTGAGCCGCGGTTCCTTTGCCGACCAGATAGACGAGGTATATCGGTCCGTGGCTCAGATAGAAGCTGACGCTGTCGTGAATGGTTGTCATTTGCAATATGCCAAGGTGGCTTTAAGCGATGTACAGAATCAGTATGACGAGCTGACAGGCTCACGGTTATATGAAGATTATCTCTCTCGATTGGCATTGACAGTGGTTGAACAGCCGCCGTTATGCGGATCGAAGATAAGTGTGTTGCTGAAGGTTAGTGATGAGACTGACGATTTCCTTTTCTTCAGCATGCGTCTTACGGCGGAGGAATGCAAGGGGCAGACATCGCATATGCAGGCTGTGTTACTCTTCCGTAAGGTAATAAGCCTACTCGGCGAGCGGCATCTGACATTGCTCGACAACTGTTTGCGCACATGGATTTATGTGGCCGACATCGACATAAACTATGCAGGAGTGGTGAAGGCACGCAATGACATCTTCAGCGATCAGGGATTGTCGGCCGCCACGCATTTCATTGCCAGTACGGGCATCGGCGGCTATTCGCAGACGCGCGAGGCATGCGTGGCAATCGACTTTCTCATTGGTCCGGACGCGAGAGGGAGCGACATGAAGTATCTGCATGCGCCCGACCACCTCAATCCGGCACATGAATACGGCGTGGCTTTTGAGCGTGGCACGCGGCTGTCGACGCCCTTCGGGCAGACATTCTTCATCTCGGGCACGGCCAGCATCGATACCAATGGGCAGGTGATGTTTCAGGGCGATGTACTCCGACAGGCCGACCGTCTGCTGGAGAACATCCAAAGCCTATTGCGCGACGGAGGTGCTGACTTGCAGGATGTGCAGTATTTCATGGTCTACCTTCGTGATGCGGCCGACTATGAGCGCATTGACAGCTATATGAAGGAACACTTCCCCGACACTCCCTGCATGATTGTCAATGCCAAGGTGTGTCGTCCGGAGTGGCTTGTCGAGATGGAGTGTATAGCGAGAAAAGGCAATAGCACCATGGAGGCATGATTGGCAGGGGAGGCATCGCTGGTCCGCCAATCGCGAAAAGTTATAAAAGAAAGGCGCAGAAGACAGTTCCCATGACTGCTTTCTGCGCCTTGTCGTTTATGTCGATGCGTATTTGGTGCCGCTGCTTACTTCTTGCCGAGCTTTACGGCCAGGTGTTCGAGCATGTCCCGGGTCATGGTGTCGAGGTCGTAGGTGGGTTTCCAGTCCCATTCCTGACGGGCGCAGGTGTCGTCCATGATGTCCGGCCAGCTCTCGGCGATACCTTGTTTCAGAGGATCTACATCGTAGACCATCTCAAAGTCAGGCTTGTATTTTCTGATGGATTGATAGACTGTCTCCGGGCCGAAGCTAAGGGATGCAATGTTGAAACCGTTGTGATGAACGAGTCGGGTGGGGTCGGCCTCCATCAGCATGATGCTTGCGTTGAGTGCGTCGGGCATGTAGATCATGTCCATCCGTGTTCCCTCCTTGATGGGGCAGGTGAACTTTTCGCCTCGTGTAGCATAGTAATAGATGTCTACGGCATAGTCAGTGGTGCCTCCTCCGGGAGGAGTTACATAGGAGATGACACCCGGAAAGCGCACGGAACGCGTGTCTACGCCATACTTGTGGAAGTAATAATCACTCAGGAGCTCGGTCGTTACCTTTGTAACGCCATACATCGTCGTAGGCCGCTGGATGGTGTCCTGAGGGGTATGGTCGTGAGGCGTGCTCGGTCCGAAGCTTCCGATGGAGCTCGGAGTGAACACGGCGCAGTGGTTTTCACGGGCTACTTCGAGGATGTTCCATAGTCCGTCGATGCCGATTTTCCATGCCAGGCGAGGCTTTGACTCGGCTACTACCGAAAGTAGGGCGGCAAGATTGTAGATCGTGTCAATGTCGTAGCGCTTTACAACATCGGAAATCATTTCGGCATTCGTAACATCAGCTTCTGCCGAAGGCCCCGATTCCAGAAGCTCGCCCTTGGGTTCCGCCCCCTTGATAAAGCCTGCTACCACATGCTCGTTACCATACCTGTTCCTTAATTCTCTGGTTAATTCAGAACCAATCTGACCGGTCGAGCCGATCACCAAGATATTTTTCATACTATTGTACTAAAGTTGTTTTTACTTCAGGAATGCAAAATAACGAATTTTTTTCCAGATTCAATCAATCTTTGAGGTTAAAAATAGGAATTCCGCTCGTTGTTTTAAAAAAAATAACACAAAACAATAGGTTATGTAGAAAATAATGAGTTACTTTGCATCAGGCAATTTTAAAATCTAATGTTATGTACGGAAAAATTAAAGAACATCTTGGCAATGCCTTGACAGAACTGAAGAAAGCTGGTCTATACAAGGAAGAACGCATTATCGAAAGTCCGCAGGGAGCAGCCATTCAGGTAAAGGGAAAGGAAGTGCTCAACTTTTGTGCGAACAACTATCTGGGACTTTCCAATAACCCGAGAGTGATTGAGGGCTCCAAGAAAATGATGGACAGGCGCGGCTTCGGCATGTCGTCCGTGCGCTTCATCTGCGGCACCCAGGACATCCACAAGCAGCTCGAGGCCGTCATTTCAGGGTATTTCCATACTGAGGACACCATTCTCTATGCTGCTTGCTTTGACGCAAACGGCGGTCTCTTCGGCTCTTTCCTCACCGAGGAAGATGCCATCATCTCCGACGCATTGAACCATGCCTCCATCATCGACGGCGTGCGCCTCTGCAAGGCAAAGCGCTATCGCTATGCCAATGCCGACATGGCCGAGCTGGAGAAATGTCTGCAGGAGGCTCAGGCACAGCGTTTCCGCATCATCTGCACGGACGGCGTGTTCTCCATGGACGGCAATGTGGCTCCTGTCGACAAGATTTGCGACCTTGCGGAGAAGTATGACGCTCTCGTAATGGTCGACGAGTCTCACTCGGCAGGCGTCGTCGGGGCTACCGGCCACGGCGTGAGCGAGCTGACGGACACCTATGGCCGCGTGGACATCTATACCGGAACGCTGGGCAAGTCGTTCGGAGGAGCTCTCGGAGGGTTCACCACCGGGCGCAAGGAAATCATCGACATGCTCCGCCAGAGCAGCCGTCCTTACCTGTTCTCCAACTCTCTGGCTCCCGGCATTATCGGCGCCAGCCTCGAGGTCTTCAAGATGCTGAAGGAGAACAACGACATCCACGACCGTCTCGTGGAGAATGTGAACTACTTCCGCGACAAGATGATGGCGGCCGGATTCGACATCAAGCCCACCCAGAGCGCCATCTGCGCCGTGATGCTTTATGATGCTCCGCTGTCGCAGAAGTATGCCAACCGCCTGTTGGAGGAGGGCATCTATGTAACGGGCTTCTACTATCCCGTGGTGCCGAAGGGCGAGGCCCGCATCCGCGTTCAGATTTCCGCGGCCCACACACGGGAGCAGCTCGACAAGTGCGTCGCTGCCTTCATCAAGGTGGGCAAAGAGCTCGGTGTCATCAAATAATGTGTTTTTTAACATGGATAGGCCGCCAAGTCATTCAGGCTTGACGGCCTTTTTGTAAAGTTCTCACCCTTTAAGTTGTTTTCTCTGCATGTTGATAGTAATGCTGTTAATGCTGGTTGTGCTCGTTCTCTTGCTGGTCCTGATTTCCGGCCGCAACCAAGAAGTGCCCGTAGTGCTTACGCTTTTCTGCCTCATTCCTTTGGCTATTACGCCCGGCTTGCTGTTTATGAGTATCTTTTTCTTCGATGATCCCAATGCCGGTTGGGGTGCCTATGCGGCCTTCTTCGCGGTAAACAGCTACCCGTTTCTCATCTTGGCCGCCATGTTCTGGTCTTTCCGGCTCTACCGGCAGGGACGGCATGGCTGGGCTTGGGTGCCTCCGGCAGTCTTCCACGGGGTCAATCTCTGTTTCCTGGTATGGCTGTTCGTGAACTGACGAGGCGCATGCAACTGCCCTGAACGGGCTCTTCCAGAGATATGAAAATCATGATTTTCTGCCGCAAATACTTGCCAATGTGCCGGGAAAAACTTATATTTGCCCATAAATCGAAGCCTGTGAACATGCGGAAAACCATCTTTGGAATACTCCTTTTGCTGTCCCTTGCCCTATGGGGAGTGCCGGTCAGGGGACAAGGTCTGCACCAGATCATCGACAGCTTGAACCGCCGCAGCGTGTATTCCACCTACTGGGACAACGGCTGGGGCGGCCTGGTGCCTGAGTGGGTTTACCAAGACCTGCTGGGGCACATGGCACCCATTAAAACACTTATTGCCATCGTGAAACAGCAGAACTTCTCGCCGCCCCTGCGCCTCTCGGCCATGTGGGCGCTCATAGACCAAAAGTTGCCGGTGTGTAAGGCCGTCGTGCTGTATAATATGAATGATTCGTCCCTCGTTACGGTGCAGTCGGCCGATGTCATCTATGGCGACTATACCCAGAATCTATATATAGAATGGTTGATGCAGGGACGCAGCGAGGGCTGGGTGAGCGCTGCCGACTCGATGCAGATAGACTCCGCGGCACTCTGTTCGCCCGTCGCCGCCCGGCTGGATTACACCCGCCGACTGCTCCATCGGCTGCCGCCGGGACTGCCGGAATATGAGCAGCGGGTGCGCCAACTGTATGTAAGAGAGCACATCGCGGAGGCCTTGCCGCTGCTGGCCAGCTATCGTCGTGAGGCCGACAAGCCGCTCATCCTGACCGCTCTCAGGCAATATGCCCAAGGGTTGGATAAAAAAGGTGCACAGGCTGGCCGCAAAGGCCACACCAATGAGGCGCTGCTGGCCGTGAGAAACTGGCCCGACGAGGCGTTCAAGACCACGCTGCTTGCCATTCGCGACTACGAGGTGCGTCGCAAGTACTATGACTATGCCCGCATCAAATACCTCTTCGAGGCACTCATGGCCTACGACAGCCCGTGGGCCTATCGGCAGATAGATCTCACGCTGCGTAAGAATAGGAAGAACGACTATTACCGCGAGTATTTCCATTCGGCCATGAAGAAGCATTATAATGCTCGCTATCAACGCCTGCTTGACAAGTGGCCGTATAAGCCATGGAATGATTTCGGCGACGGATTTGAGTAAGATTGGTTTTGGAAAGGCGGTAGACATTTGGCCGTGATGCCGCCTATAGAAAAAAGAAGAGCCACCCTCCATGTTGCGGAAGGTGGCTTTCTGCTTGACAAAATCGGCGAGATTGTTCGACAAAATCGCCGAATTTGTCCTTCAAAATCGCCGATTTTGTTGTGTCGGCAACGGCTTTTTGTTTTTCCATAGGTCGTCCGTCCTCTTGTCGGAGGCGTTTCGCCCTGTCAGCGGAGAGAACGGGACGACGGATTACAATGCCCGGTCGAGTTCCTCCTCCAGAGTTTCGAGGTCGGCTTCCGTCGTTGCCCAGCTGGTTACGAAGCGGCACACCATGCTGTCTTCGCCGCTGGGTTCCCAGAGCGAGAAGAGCACATGCCCGGCCAGTTTGCTCACCTGTTCATTAGTCAGGATGACGAATTGCTGGTTGGTGGGCGAGTCGATGGCAAAACGGAGGCCTTTCTCCGTGAAGAGCCTCTTCATCTTCTCGGCCATGTCGATGGCGTGGCGGGAGATTTCGAGGTAGAGGCCGTCGGTGAAGAGGGCGTCAAACTGGATGCCTATCACGCGCCCCTTGGCCATCAGCGCGCCGTGCTGCTTGGTGATGGTGAAGAAGTGTTTCGGTGCGTTACCCCGTGGAAAGACCACCGCCTCGCCGCAGAGTGCCCCCACCTTGGTGCCTCCGATGTAGAATACATCGCAGTGGGCGGCCAGCCAGGGGAGGTCGATGTCGCTCTGGGGCGACATCAGTCCGTAGCCAAGTCGTGCTCCGTCGACGAACAGCTTGAGGTCATGCTGCTTGCAGATGGCGTAAATCTGCTCAATCTCCGATGCCGAATAGAGCGTGCCATACTCGGTAGGGAAGGTGAGATAGACCATTGCGGGCTGGGCCAGATGCTCCCGGCTCTCGTCGTGGAAAAACCATTCCATGTATCGGGCGAGGTCGCGGGGCACCATCTTGCCGTCCTTTGACGGCAGCGCAATCACCTTGTGGCCGCAGAACTCGACGGCTCCGGCCTCATGGATGTTGATGTGCCCCGTCTCTGCCGACACCACGGCCTCATAGTGCTGGAGGCATCCGTCGATGACGGTCATATTGGTCTGCGTGCCTCCCGAGAGGAAGTATATCTGCGCCTCGGGGCATCCGCAGGCCGTGCGTATCTTCTCCCTTGCGGCTTCGCTCCACTCGTCGAAGCCGTAGGTGAGGCTCTGCCGGTCGTTGGTCTCTATGAGGTGCTCCAATACTTTTGGGTGTGCCCCGTTGTTGTAGTCGCTTTCGAAGGAAATCATGGTTGTTTGGAGTTATGGAGTTGAGGAGTTATGGAGTTAAGGAGGGGCTGGGGTAGGGTTTTTACAGGCCGTTGATCCAGTTGGCGATGTCGCTCAATACCTCGGACGAAATCGTCTCCTCAATCTGGTAGTATTCGTTGGCACCGCCCGTGGTGCAGTGCTGGAACAGGTGGTTCAGCCCCTCGTATTCCTTGATGAGGTTCTTTCGGTTGCCGTTTTTCTGCAGTTCGCGAATCACGCTCAGGTTGGTCTGCGGCAGCACCTGATGGTCCTTGCTGCCGTTGATGGCCATCAGCGGAATCTTTACCTGCCGGATATAGGGGGCCGGATCGCAGTCGATGAAATAGTTCATCCACGGATCCTGCGGCATGGCAGCCAGCTCGCGGCGCAGGTTCTGCACGCTCTGCGTGGGCTTCTGACCGTAAATCTGCAGGTTGGCATTGGCCTGTTCGGCAATCAGGGTGTCGCCCTTGATGCCCGGTCCGGCCATGCTCACGATGAAGTCGGCGGCTTTTTCGGCGCCTATCATGAAGGCGATGAGGCCGCCTTCGCTGTGGCCGAGAAGGCCGATGGACTTAAACTTCTTCGTCTTCCGCAGCCAGTCGAGGCCGGCCTTGGCGTCATCGGCAAAGCCAAGGGTGGTAGTTCCCTTGAAAGAACCGGTCGACTTGCCCACGCCGCGGTCGTCGTAGAGCAGCGAGGCGATGCCGTTGCGTGCGAGAAAATCTGCCAGGACGAGGAAGGTCTTGTGGCCGAAGACGCCCTCGTCTCGCTTTTGAGGGCCGCTTCCTGTTACCATTAGCACCACGGGTACGCGCTTCCCGGGCTTGTAGCCTACGGGGAAGGTCAGCGTGCCGGCCAGCGTGGCGTTGGCCTTGGGATTGCTGAAGGTTACTTCTTCGGTGGTGTATGGGAAGGGGCCTTTGGGTTCCTGCGGCCTGTTAGGGGGTGCAATGCGGCCCGGTTTCAGCTCCAAAGGGAGCGTAACGATACCTTGCCGGAAGGTTCCGTGAATGACATTGTCGGCCAGCTTGCCAGTGTAACTCATGCCGACGGCTGCCACCTGCAGACTCACGGAGTCTTTCGAGAGGTGGAACAGTTGGGCGGGAATGCCTTGTGCGCCCTGCTCCGGTACATCAATCGTACACTGGTTGCTTCCGTCAGGAGCTTTGGTGAAGTTGAAGACCATCTCCACTTTCTGGATACCTGCATCCAGATTGCCTTTCCAGGAGCCCGTGATGTCCTGTGCATGGATGGCACTCACCATTGTTGTCAGGAAGAGGAAGGCCGCCAGCCTGTTTCTGTTCTGCATAGTTCTATTGTTTTATTATAGATTATATTGTGGTTGCTCAGAGAGACTCCAGCACCCGTTTCAGCACCACCTCGGCGCTGATTTCGCGGTTGGCGGCCTCCGGAATGACCAGGGAATGGTCGCCCTCGATGACCTCGTCGCTGACGATGAGGCCGCGGCGGACGGGCAGGCAGTGCATGAAATAGCCCTCGTTGGTCCAGCTCATGTGCTCGCGGTCGATGGTCCATGACATGTCTTCGCTTAGGATCTGCCCGTATTGCTCCTTGTCGGCGACGCCCGGACAGCTCCAGTTCTTGACATACACGAAGTCGGCTCCTTGCAGGGCCTTGCGCTGGTCGTACTCCACGACGGCGTTGCCGACAAACTTCGGGTCGAGCTCATAGCCTTCGGGGTGAGTGATGACGAGGTCTGCATCGGCGGCGTTCATCCATTCGGCGAAGCTATTAGGCACCGCCTGTGGCAAGGCACGGCAATGGGGTGCCCAGGTGAGCACCACCTTCGGCCGCCTTGTCTGTCTGTGTTCCTCAATGGTGATGAGGTCGGCAAATGCCTGAAGGGGGTGCACCGTAGCCGTCTCCATCGCCACCACGGGCTTCCCGCTGTACTTCACGAACTGGTTGACAATGGTCTCGGCATAGTCGTAATCACGGTCTTTGAGCCCCGCGAAGCTGCGTATGGCGATGATGTCGCAATAGCATCCCATTACGGGAATGGCCTCGAGCAGATGCTCGCTCTTGTCTCCGTTCATGATGACACCGCGCTCCGTCTCCAGCTTCCATGCCCCGGCGTTCACATCGAGCACGATGACATTCATGCCGAGGTTCATTGCTGCCTTCTGCGTACTCAGCCGGGTGCGCAGACTGTTGTTGAAGAATATCATCAGAAGGGTCTTGTTCCTGCCCAGCTGCTGATATCCAAAGCGGTTGGCCTTGACTTCTTTTGCCTCTTCGAGGGCTTGGTCTAAGTCCCCGATATCTTCTACATGGAAAAATGTTTTCATATCTATGATTCCTTGTTCTGGTCTTTTTCGCGAATCTCCACGCGGCGTATCTTGCCGCTGATGGTCTTCGGCAGCTCGTCTACAAACTCCACGACGCGCGGGTATTTATAGGGGGCAGTCTCATGCTTCACAAAGTTCTGGAGCTCCTTTATCAGTTCTTCGCCTGCCCGCGGCTTGTATTCGTCGGCGAGGATGACCGTAGCCTTCACGACCATTCCCCGCACGGGGTCGGGTATTCCGGTAACGGCACACTCCACGACGGCGGGATGCTGCATCAGCGCACTCTCCACTTCGAACGGGCCGATGCGGTAGCCAGAACTCTTGATGACATCGTCGGCACGGCCCACGAACCAGTAATAGCCGTCCTGATCGCGCCAGGCGAGGTCGCCGGTATGGTAATATCCGTCGTGCCAGACTTCCTTGGTCTTGGCTTCATCACGGTAGTAGTACTTGAAAAGGCCGATGGGCTTACGGTCGCCGACCCGTATGCAGAGCTCTCCTTTTTCCCCATCCTCGCACTCGGTGCCGTCCGGCTTGAGCAAATGGACATCGTATTGGGGGTTAGGCTTTCCCATTGAGCCGGGTCGTGGCTTGTTCCACGGGAAGGTGCCGAGGGTCATCGTGGTCTCTGTCTGCCCGAATCCTTCCATCAACTTGATGCCTGTGAGGTCGTAGAATCTCTGGTAGACTGCGGGTTCAAGGGCTTCTCCGGCCGTCGTGCAATACTTCAGGGAGGAGAGATCGTAGTTCGCAAAGTCCTCCTGGATCATGAACCGGTAGATGGTGGGCGGAGCACAGAAGGAGGTGATGTGGTATTTCTCAATCTGACGGAGAATCTTTTCCGCGGTAAACTTCTCATGATCGTACACGAAAACGGTAGCTCCCGCAAACCATTGACCATAGAGCTTGCCCCACACAGCCTTGCCCCAGCCGGTGTCGGCGACGGTGAGATGGATGCTGTCAGCATTCAGGTTGTGCCAGTAGACGCCTGTCGTGAGGTGCCCGAGGGCGTAGAGATGGTCGTGGGCGACCATCTTCGGCTCACCGGAAGTTCCGCTCGTGAAGTACATCAGCATGGTGTCTTCGTTGGTGTTCACATGCTCGGGTCGCTCGAAGGGCGATGTCTGCCGCCACTCCTTGTTCCAGTCGTGGAAACCCTCGGGCACGGGGCGGTCTGCCTGAGCCAGCGAGTTGACGGCCACGAGCATCTTCACGGTGGGGCTTTCGGGCATGGCCTCCCGTATCTGTGTCGTTACATAGTCGTCGTTGACGCAGATGATGGCTTTCACGGAGGCCCTCTGGTTGCGATAGACGAGGTCGTTTTTGGTGAGCATATGGGTAGCGGGAATGGCCACGGCACCAAGCTTGCAGAGTGCCAGCATCGACAGCCACCACTGATAGTGGCGCTTGAGAATGAGCATCACCTTATCGTCGTGTCCGATTCCGAGCGACTGATAGTAGGCCGCGACCTGGTCGGTCTGCTCCTTCAGATCCTTGAATGTGAAGCGTATTTCCTCTCCGCGCTCGCTTGTCCATAACAATGCTAACTTATCCGGACACTCTTTTGCCCATTCATCCATGACATCATAGGCAAAGTTAAACTCCTCCGGTATGATAAAATGCAGGTTTTTCTTATAGTCTTCCTCTGAAGTAAACCGGGTCTGCGATAAGAATCTTTCTACCATTTTGCTATTGTCTGATAATTATATAACTACACACAAGAACTGGCACGGCTCCTCGCCGATGGCTCTCATGCAGTGGTCCTCGTTGGAATTGAAATAGATACTGTCGCCCGGATTCAGCGTAAGCACCTTCTCGCCGATGGTGATTTCGAGCCTTCCCGACATGACCATGTCGAACTCCTGCCCCTCGTGGTGGTTCTTGCTGTGGTTCTCGTTGCCGGGAAGGGGGTCTACGGTTACGAGGAACGGGTCCACCTTGCGGCTTCGGAAACCGCTTCCGAGGCTCTGATACTTGTAGTCCTTGCGGCGGTTGACGCTCAGTCCCTGTCCCTTTCGGGTTACGAAGTAGGCACTCATGTGTGGTTCCTCGCCGAAGAGGAGCACATTGAGGTCTATGCCGTATCGCTTGGCAATCTTGGAGAGGCGGTATACGCCGGGGTCGGCTTCGCCTTCCTCTATTTTCTGATAATGCTCCAGGCTGATGCCACAGAGCTCCGCAACCTCTTCTGCAGAGATTTCGAGAACCTCTCGTAAACCCCTTAATCGCTGACCGATTTGTTTGATTGATTCTTCTGCCATTCTTATATTGTCTTAAACTTGCGTCAAAGGTACTAAAAAAATACTAATTCGGGAAAGACTGCCAATGATTTTTAGCTAAACTGCCCTGTAAAATTACGAATGTTGCATATAACGCGGGGTAAAATACAACATTCGTAACTTCGGGGTTTCCCGCAAGCGTTCTGACGGCTTAGAGGGAAGAAAGCGCGGTCTGCAGGCGGTTCATGAAGTCGTCGACATCCGCCTTGGTTATGCAGAGCGGCGGCAGGATGCGCAGGATATTGGTAGAGGCGCAGCCCGTAAAGCAGTGCTGCTCGTGGATGAGTTTCAGCCGCAGGTCTTTGTGCGGTATGTCCATCACCACGCCGATCATCAGTCCGCGTCCCCTTACCTCAAGGATATGCGGCTCTTTCTTCTGCAGTTCTTTCAGGCGGGCGATAAAGTATTCGCCCACCTCATGCGCGTTTTCCACGATGTTTTCCTGCTCGAAGACATCTAGAACGGCCAGGGCTGCCGTGCACGCAAGGTGGCTGCCGCCGAAAGTGGTGCCCAGCTGGCCGTAGACGGGGGCGAACTCCGGCGAAATCAACACGCCCCCCATGGGGAATCCGTTGCCGATGCCCTTGGCCATGCTGATGAGGTCGGGGCGGATGCCCAGCCACTGGAAGGCGAAGAACTTGCCGCTCCGTCCGTAGCCGCATTGTATCTCGTCGCAGACGAGCACGGTGCCGTGCCTCCTGCAGGCGGCCTGCAGTCCCTGGGCGAAAGCTGGCGTTGCCATGTTCACGCCGCCCACTCCCTGGATGCATTCAAGGATACACGCGCACACATCTCCCTGCTCCAGTTCGCGCTCCCAGGCCCCGAGGTCGTTGAGGGGGAGGAAGGTTACATGACCGTTGTCGTTTACCGGCGCCGTAATCTTCGGGTTGTCGGTGGCCTCGACGGCAAGCGAGGTGCGTCCGTGGAAGGCTCCCTCTGCGGCGAGGATGCGCTTGCGGCCGGTCTTGAAGGAAGCCAGCTTCAGGCAGTTCTCGTTGGCCTCTGCGCCGGAGTTTATCAGGAAGAGCTGATAGTCGTCGCAGCCGCTTGCCTTTCCGAGCCGTACGGCGAGCTCTGCCTGCAGCCGGTTGACGACCGAGTTGCTGTAGAACCCGATTTTGCCGAGCTGTTCCGTCATCTTCTTCACATAGTGGGGATGGCTGTGTCCGATGCTGATTACGGCGTGGCCGCCGTAGAAGTCGAGGTATTCCTGCCCCTGATCGTCCCATACTTTGCATCCCCGGCCTTTAACGATGGTTACGGGGAAGAGTGGATATACATCAAATAGTTTCATGTCTTGGTATTTTCTTGTTTCTTAAAAGATGGCATCATTCTTTGGCGGAAGATGTCGGAGGAAAAGCTTTTTGCGGCTGGAAGGTTGACAAAATCGGCGATTTTGTCGGACAATCTCGGCGACTTTGTCCCACAATCTCGCCGATTTTGTCAGACTGGAGTCGGCCTTTTGTCCCGCTTCCTCAGAATGCGCTCGGTTTCAGGCGTAGTCCTGAGGCCTCGTCGATACCGAACATGAGGTTCATGTTCTGCACCGCCTGCCCCACGGCTCCCTTCAGAAGGTTGTCTATGCAGCTGGTGATGAGGAGCTTGTCGCCGTATTTTTCGGCATGGACAAGAGCCTTGTTGGTGTTTACCACCTGCTTCAGGTCGAGGGGCTTGTCCACATAGTGCGTGAAGCAGGCCGCCCGATAGAATTCCTTATATGCCTGCACGATGTCTTCGAGGTCGGCGTCGGTTTTCACCACGGCGGTGGCAAAGATGCCCCGGGCAAAGTCGCCGCGGTAGGGGATGAAGTCGATGGCGGCGTCGAGATAGCCCTGCACCTGCTTCAGGCTCTGCCTGATTTCGGGCACATGCTGGTGGCTGAAGGCCTTGTAGATGCTCAGGTTGTTGCTGCGCCACGAGAAATGGGTGGTCGGTCCGGGCTTCTGTCCGGCACCGGTGCTTCCCGTGATGGCATTCACCGACACATCCTTGTCGATGAGGTGCATGCCTGCGGCGGGCAGCAGGGCGAGCTGTATGCAGGTGGCGAAGCACCCCGGGTTGGCCACATGGCGGGCCCGGGCTATCCTTTCGCGGTTGATTTCGGGCAGTCCATACACAAAGTCGTTGCCCGGAGCGTCGAGCCTGAAGTCCTGGGCAAGGTCTATGATGCGGAGGCCTTGCGGCATCGTGTGCTCCTTGAGGAAAGCTTCGCTCTTGCCGTGGCCGAAGCAGAGGAACACCACATCTACCTTCTCGAACGGCATCTCACGGGTAAACCGTATGTCGGTGTCGCCATAGAGACCCTCGTGCACATCCGTCAGGAGGTTTCCGGCGTTGCTCTCGCTGTTGACAAATACGATTTCCGCCTGCGGATGATTCAGCAGCAGGCGGATGAGCTCGCCTGCCGTATAGCCGGCACCGCCTAATATTCCTATTTTTATCATGGGCTGTCTATGGTTTTGACGGCATTACGATCCAAAGGATTATATAGACGATGATGCCGCTGAACGCCGTGCAGAATGTGAGCAGGGTGTACACGATGCGGACCACGGTGGGATCCCAGTCGAAGTACTCGGCGATACCTGCGCATACGCCGCCCAGTATTTTATCGCTCGAACGCACTAATTTCTTACCTGTTGACATAATTCTTTGCTTTTAAAGTTATTGTATTCTTTAGACGAGGCCGTGGATGGAAAGGTTGCAGGGACTGCCGTTTTTTTGCCCTTTCCATGAAGGCAGGGCGGCGGTCTCACCTCTCCTCGTCGGGATGTATGCCGTAGTAGACGCGCAGCGGAGTGCTCGATACCTTGATGAATCCCTTGGCATCCTCTGCCGTCCAGCCGTGTTGCATCTCACCGTATTCGCCGAGCTTGCTCTTCGTGAGGTCGTCGGGGGAGTCAACACCCACGGTCTGGAACCCGTAGGGGCGGAGCTTCAGGATGGCCGTTCCGTTCACATGGCGCTGCGAGGAGCTGAGCATGGCCTCGATGTCGGGCATCACCGGCTCGAGATACTGGCTCTCGTGCAGGAACATGCCGTACCAGTTGGCCACCTGATCCTTCCAGTATTGCTGCCATTTAGACAGCGTGCTTTTCTCCAGCAGGCGGTGAGCCTCGATGATGAGCTTGGGCGCCGCGGCCTCGAAGCCCACCCGACCCTTGATGCCGATGATGGTATCGCCGACATTGCAGTCGCGCCCGATGGCGTAGGCGGCACCGATTTCCTCGATTTTCTGGATGGCCTTGACCTTGTCGTCGAACTTCTCGCCGTTGACGGCCACGATCTCGCCCTTGCGGAATTCTATCCTCAACTCGCTCTCCTCCTCACGGGTTACATGCTTCAGGTAGGCTTCTTCAGGGAGTCCCTGTGCTGGGTCGAGCAGCTCGCCGCCGCAGATGGAGGTGCCCCAGATGCCCACATTGTAGCTGTATTTCAGTTTCGTGAAGTCGGCATGGAATCCGTGCGCGTTCAGATAGTCCACCTCCTCCTGCCGGGAGAGTGCCTTGTCGCGGGTCAGGGTGATGATTTCCGTGTCGGGAGCCATCACCAGGAAGGTCATGTCGAAGCGTATCTGGTCGTTGCCGGCACCCGTGCTGCCGTGAGCAATGGCATCAGCGCCGATCTCCTTGGCATACCGTGCGATGGCAATGGCCTGGAAGATGCGCTCTGAGGAGACGCTGATGGGATAACAGTTGTTGCGCAGCACATTTCCGAAAATCATGTATTTCAGACTCTTCTCGTAGTATTCCTGCGTTACATCGAGCGTCGCGTAGGCGACGGCTCCCAGCTTGTAGGCGTTCTCCTCGTTGGTCTTCAACTGCTCGGGAGAGAAGCCTCCCGTGTTGGCACATGCCGCATAGACATCCCATCCCTCCTCGGCGAGCTTCATCACGGTATAGGATGTGTCGAGTCCTCCCGAGAAGGCCACCACTACTTTCTTATTTGCCATAGTCTTATATGTTGTTTTGATTGTTAATGTCTAATTTTCTTTCGGCTTCTTCCCGTCGATTCTCCTGATTCTCTCGAGCACGGCTGCGGGAATCTTTGCAGGCAGGTGCTCCTCCGGATCGTAGAGCATGGCGGTGCAGATGCAGTATTTCCGGTTGGTGCGATGCAGCACATCCACATTCACGCAGCTTTCGCAGCCCCTCCAGAAGGCTTCGTCGTTGGTGAGGTCGGCAAAGGTAACGGGCTGATAGCCGAGCTGGGTGTTCATGGCCATCACGGCGGCTCCGCTCGTCAGGCTGAATATCTTGGCATGAGGCCAGCGGGTGCGGGCCAGCGAGAAGGTGAGGTCCTTGATTCTCTTGGCGATGCCTCGGCCGCGGAAGTCGGGGTGGACGATGAGTCCAGAGGTGGTTACATACTGTTTGTTTCCCCAGGTCTCGATGTAGCTGAAGCCGGCGAACTTGTCGCCCGAGAGGGCTATCACGGCCTTTGCTTCTCGCATCTTCGTAGTCAGATACTCGTGGGTGCGCCTCGCAATACCCGTTCCGCGCACCTTGGCAGCATCTGCGATGGTTTGTAGGATGGTGTCGACATACTTCTCATGAGAAGGGTCGGCAACCAAAACCTTGATTTCTTCCATTTCTATCTATTGTAATTCTTATTCGCGTTTCAGGTTCGGGATGATGACTCCAAGAGCTTCTTCGATGGCCACTTTCGATGAGCCTTCCCTCAAGGCCATGAAGATGGTGTCGTCTCCGGCTATGGTTCCGAGAATCTCCGGTATGTTAGAGATGTCGATATTGTAGGCGATGGAACTGGCATAGCCGGGCCGGGTCTTGATGACGCCCATGTTTCCGGAATAGTTGAGCGACACAAAGCCGGGTGCCTGGAGCAGGGTCGTGGCGGCCTTTGGCTTGCGCACGCGCTTATACATGGTCTCGTTGGGCAGCACATAGACGCTTTTCCCGTTCATGCTCGAGGCTTTTGCGATGCGCAGTTGCTTCATGTCGCGGCTCAGAGTGGCCTGTGTAATGGGAAATCCCTCGCTTTTGAGTTCTTGCATGACTTCCTCCTGGCTGCCCATCTCCTTGCTGGAAATCAGCATTTTAAGTACCTCTATGCGGTCGTTCTTCTTCTTGGTCATATTGTATATTTATTCAAAATTGAGTGCAAAGGTAGGTTGTTTTTGAATAATATGCAAGTTTTTGGCCTGCTTTTTGTGAATATTCATTTAATTTTTGCATATTATGCATAAATCAGAAGAGTATAGGGGAAGTTCCTGACGGTTTTCAGCCGTGATTCAGATTAGTTTTATTACCTTTGCCGCAGCAAAACTTTTAAATCACAGGAATCATGTTGAAAGAAGGACTTACGCATACGAGTATGCTCACGGTGAAGGATTCTGACACGGCTCTTCACCTCGGCTCGGGCGACATGCCGGTACTTGCCACGCCTGCCCTGATGGCGCTCATGGAGAATGCTGCTATGTTGGCGGTGGCCGGCGAGCTGGAGGAAGGGCAGACTACGGTGGGCGGACATATCGAGAGCTCACATGTAAAGCCGTCCAAGGTAGGTGAGCGGGTGGAGGCTACGGCAACGCTCGTCAGGATAGAAGGCCGTAAACTTTATTACCACATCACCGCAAGAATGGGGGATGTGATAATAGGCGAGGGAAAGCACTTGCGCTTCATCGTCGATCGTGAGCGCTTCCTGTCAAAGCTTTAGGCAGGCAGTTTATAGGGTCATATTGGCAGGCGTTTTTCTGACATATATATTCTGACATTTGCTCTCTATACAAAGACGGGGAACCGGAGATTACTCCTCGGTTCCCGATAAGTTATTTTTATGTCTCCCAGACTAATTGTCGCTGTTACCGAAGAAGCGCAACAGATAGAGGAAGAGGTTGATGAAATCCAAATAGAGACTCAACGCCCCTGCCAATGCAATCTTCTGACTGCTCTCGCTCAGGTCGGGAGCCATGGCCAGCTGGGTCTTGATGCGCTGACTGTCCCATGCCGTAAGGCCGACAAAGATGAGCACGCCGACGGCGCTGACAACGAGATCCATCGTGGAACTGGCTATGAACATGTTCACCATCCCGGCAATAATCAGTCCTATGAGCGCCATTAGCAGAATGCCCCCGAGCTTGGTCAGGTCGCGCTTGGTGAAATACCCGAAGGCCGCGGTGGCAGCGAATGTGGCGGTGGAGACCAGGAATGTCTTGACAATGGCTGTCGTGGAGAACATCGCGAAGATGTATGCCAGAGTGGCACCGTTCAGCGCCGAGAATATGACAAACATCAATGTTGTGGTAGTTAGGGAGCGGTTTTCTTTCCAAACGCTGCCCGCAATCTTCCACACCATCACCAGTTCGGCGATGATGATGCCGAAGAAAACGAGCCTGTTGCTATAGATGGCTTGGAGCAAGGCTGGTGAGTTGGCCACGCCGTAAGCCGTAACGCCACTGATGGCGAGAGCCAGTGTCATCCATAGATATACTTTGCGCATCAAAGCAGGAAATGCCTCGGAAAGACTGATGCTTTCCTCTTTTCTGATCATTTTTTCTAATTCGTTAATTTCCATATTACCTTTATTCTTATAATAAGACCTTGCAGATATACCCATACTTTTCGTATTTCGTATTTGCTTCAATTGATAATTAACAAAAATTGTGCCGTTCCTTTCTGTTCTGACAGGACGGCAGAAAGCATTGCGCCCTCCTGTCTGCAGAGATAGGGCATAGGAAAAAAGACTGTGAGCTTCTGTTTTCTTCTTGTTTCTTCGGCATGTCAAGGGTGGTTTCGTTGGCGAACGATAATATAATCGACCTGTATGTCGATGCTGCTGGAGAAGTTTCTTTTTCGGATATCCAGGCACCTCCGCTTCTTCCCGTTCCCCATTCTTCCCCCCCCCCTGCCATGACAACTCGTCTGCGTACGGAGTCCTGTCCTTTATATATAATATAAGGTGTGCCTTGTTCTTTGTCGTTCTTTTTGTCAACATTCGCGAAAACTTTCGCTTTTCCCGAAAATATTTCCTTTGAAAAGTTGCGTGGTTTCGATTTTTGTATTACCTTTGCACTCGCTTTCGCCCTTCGGGGCGTAGCCGGATGGAAACGAAGTTCTTTGAAAGGTTTACATGGAGAGAGACAGGCAGTACGCCGCTGTCTCCGCCTCTGGCGGAGCGTCAGCGGAGGAACGCAGGTAGTCCGTCCGGCGGGAGGCCCAGGCCTTTGGCGGGACGGATGTCCGAGACAAGGAAAGCTCGTCGAGCCGGTTCTGAAGGAAATCATTTCCCTCAAGGACACGAGAGGGACAGACCATTC
>NZ_FOOW01000002.1 GCF_900113305.1 Prevotella sp. KH2C16
GCACAGAAAGGAACGCAGTTCGTATTCTCTGACTTGGGGACATACAAGCCCGGAGAATGGAACGTGTATTCGGAAATCAAAAGAAAACTGGTGGAGGACTACCATATCCCGTCCTACGAGGTACGCTTCATTCAAGAATGTAAGAACGAAAAAGCAAAGAAGGCGATGGTGGATGCCATGAACCGTGGCGACATCCGCATCATCTTCGGTTCCACGTCCATGTTGGGCACGGGCGTGAACGCACAGCAGCGTGCCGTGGCCGTGCATCATCTTGACACGCCCTGGCGACCATCGGACTTGGAACAACGCAACGGGCGAGCCGTTCGTAAGGGAAACCTTATCGCCAAGGAGTTTGCGGACAACAAGGTCGATGTGATTATCTATGCCGTGGAGCGTTCGCTGGACAGCTACAAGTTCAATTTGCTTCACAACAAGCAGCTTTTCATCAACCAGCTGAAGACCAACACGCTGGGCAGCCGTACCATCGACGAGGGTTCGATGGACGAGGACAGCGGAATGAACTTCTCCGAGTACGTGGCGGTGCTTTCGGGCAACACTGATCTCTTGGAGAAGGCAAGGTTGGACAAGAAGATTGCCACCTTGGAATCCGAGCGCAAGAACTTCATACGCGAGCGTGATGCCGCGACAGGAAAGTTGGCGGAGATTGACAGTTCAGTGTCCTTCCATTCTGATAAGATCAAGGAGGCGAAGGCGGACTTGGCTCTCTTTGAGCAGCGTGTGGAGCGTGATAAGGAGGGACTGCCCGTCAATAAACTGACGATAAAGGGTGTGGAGGACAGTACCGATATCAAGGTAATCGCAGCCCGCTTGCATGAGATCGACGAGAAGGCACGCACCAAGGGCGAGTACAACAAAATTGGTGGGATTTACGGCTTTTCCGTCATGGTCAAGACGGAGAGCAGTTCAAAGAACCTGTTCGATTGCTCGGTGAACCGCTTTTTTGTCAAGGGACAGGAGAGCATCTACTATACCTATAATAACGGTAAGTTGGCGACAGACCCGAAACTTGCCTGTGAGAACTTCTTGGGTGCCTTGGAGCGTATCCCGAAGGTGATAGAGTCGCATGAGAAGGAAATGGCAAAGGTTGTGGCCAACAAGGACGTTTACACCAACATTGCCAACAGCTCTTGGAAGAAAGAGGACGAGCTGCGTGCGCTCAAAGGGGAGGCAGCAGAACTTGACAGAAAGATTGCGCTTACGCTTGCACCGCCGGAGGAGGAAAAAGAGGAAACGGAGGAAATGAAGCAAGGAGAGAACTTGTCCGACAATAATCATTCTGCCGGAATAAAGAACAAGAGTTATCCTGCTCAAGACAAGGAAGAAGACTACCGTTCACAAAACTTCAGACCCAAATGGAGACACTAATAGAAATACATTGATGATAATTATTATTAAGTCAGTTAGATTTTGGCAATAATCTCTGTTTATTGCCAAAATCTAACTAATTTTTATAATAGCTCACTCGTCTTGTCCCAATAGAAGAAGGCTTCCGGTAATATTTTTCAATTTATTGAGTTTTGTTTAGAACTATGTCCTAACAAATACAAGATTTTGGCAATAATACCATTTTATTGCCGAACCCCTGCCTTATTCTATAATCGTAAGTATTGGCTATAGGATACCTCTAAATCTCCTCTGAAGTTCTGACATGCCTTCCAACAATTCCTCAAACGATGGCTTATTCCCATAAATCATAGACTCCTTCATCGCTTCAAAGTCCGCTCTCCATATATCAAGAATGTCCTCTCTGGGGATAAGCTGGAGGCGTTTGCGTACATCAGGTGTATAATCTACATCCCGCACAGAGGTATAAATCTCTCGATGATGGCGGATAGATTCCCATAAGGCATCATCTGTGACTGCATTCCTTGCAAAATCCTTATTCATCATGACATACAGATCATAAAGGTGTCGGCTTTTGCGTTCTGCTATCATTCCATGTCTTGGAACAGAGAATAGCTCGTGAAGCAGGAATACCTTTTCAAGAAATGTCTTTGCGGGAATAGCAGTATAAATGATACTGTCGGTCAATGGCATAACAGGGAGGTTCTCACCAAGGATACTTTTGATTTGTATTGGCTCCGTCGGTTCAAGTAAAGAACGCGCGCTGACTTCCAAAACAACATCGGGGCGAAGATACATAAGTGCCTTATCAAAGACAGACTTGTAATGAAGATAAATTTGGCGTGGTTCTGGATAAGTATTGTCGCCTTCACCATTGGGCTGGGCATCGACCGTAACGAACAAATGCAATCCCTCATGTTTCACCTCTTTGCAGATCATGGGTGTCAGCTCCTCCAAAACGAAGAGCGACGATGCCTTTCGCAATTTCTTGATTTGTTTTTTGGTAAGGTCTCCTTCTTGTATACCAAGAATTACAGGATCCACCGCAATATCTATATCTTCCGAGAACCGATCTATTAGTTTCCAACCTTTGCTCAGACTTGTACCGCCCTTGAAAACAAGATGCCTGGCAACAGGCAGTGCAAAGACTACCTGCAGGATTGCGGTTACCCAGAAATCTTTCTCAATAACTTGGGCAGGCAGTCCAACCTTATGTGCAACTGATTCATAGACGCTTTTTCGCTGTGAATCTGATAATTCCAAAAACTTATTCATATAGGCTTATTATAAATTCCCTTACCTTTGAAGTCATTAGTTTAAGATCTGCAGCTTGAAGGCGGGGATTTTCATTCAACTTTACTTTAATGAGAGCTATCTGTTCCTCCGTCAGATTCTCCACCTTCCAGTCTTTAAGAGCCATTGTCAGGAGAAGAGCCAACTGACTGCGAATGGCAAAATATCTGGGGGAGGAACGCTTGAACTTGATGTTTTTACCCTCGCCAAGGTTTATAGTGCGTGATGCCCCATCGGTTAAGTAAACAACATTCATTGGCACCTGCTGGGTCAGTCCCAGCTGGTATTGGGCAAAAAGTCCCGTTGGAACTATCTTTGCCCCATCTCTTTTTGCCATCGCCTTGGCAATGTCTTCAAGCGATGGGGAAACCACTCCAAGCCCATATACCTTTTCTATTTTAGGGTAGCAATAGATGCCACGTGCTACCCTAAGTATCAGTCCTTTTTCCGTGAGGCGCTCCAATGCCTTATTGACTGCGTTCCGATTTCCATACGAAACAAAATCCCCTATAAAAAACACAGAACCTCTTCCGCACTTTTTTGACTTGGCAAGTATCTTGTTTTCAATACTTTCACTCATATTTATACTTTACTTTTGTCGCGAAAGAATATATTTTTCGCGACAGCAAAGGTACATATTAAATTTTATAATTTGAAAGAAATCCAGAAAAAATACACGCCCGTCAAAAATTATGGTTGTCGATTGGTAAAATGGATACGGATATACTATAGAGCATTCCGCTCTATAAGTATCTCATCTATTCTTTCCCGCAAGAACAGCAATCGTCCATTGGCTTTGAGGTAAGGTATTTTCCCGGCCCAAACCCAGTTGTAGATAGTCTTTTGTTCTACTTTGAGTATCTTGGATACATCTATAATGTCCAGATATTCCGGTTTAAGGGGTGGACGGACAGTCGTATCTACAGATTGCTCTTGCAGGACAAGCAGGCGGTCGAGTTTATCCTCGACATTCCTCAGCTTGTCGAACAGGCGTTTCTGCCAAGTATCTTCTGTATCGTAGTCTATGTACGGCATAGTTCTCCTTTTTGATAGTTACCATTGGTATCCTGTGCCAAGATACGCTGTTCTTTCATGTAGGCGATGTACTTCTTTGCGGTTCTATCCTTGATTTCCATCTCTCGCATCAGAACCTCACAAAGCTCTTGGTAAGTGAGCTTAAATGAATTTCGGAAGGCTTCCCTGACAACGCCAATAAGCTCATCGGTCTTGCGCTTTTCCTTGTCTTCCTTGGACTTCTCTCCACGATAGACGTGCATATCCTCTGCCTTGTCCCAGCCGAAAAGCATCATCGGTACGTCCAACGGGCTTCCGTCACGGACTTTCAACGCCTTTACGACCGAGTATTCGGGATTGTCATCTTTCTCTATGGAGAGAATACCTGCCGCCTTGCGTTGAAGTTCCGAGCCGATGTGTCCACGGAGTTTGATGCCATTCGGTACGAAGTGTAGCACGCAGATAATGCAGGTATTGTAGATCCCTGCCAAGCGGTAAAGTTCATCCACAATGGCTATGCTCTCCGTTTCATCGTTGGCTGAACGTATCAGGTCGGCTATTCCGTCAATCACCACGAGGTGGATACCTCCATGCCTGTGATGGAACAAGTCCATACTCTCGCGGATAAGTTTCAGCCTGTCCTTGCGAGACAGAGAGGCGAGGTACAGGGAGTGGTAAAACTCCGGTACTGCGGTCAATGAAGCCCGGCGGAGTGTCTTGCCTAAATTCTTGTGCAACTGTGCCCCAGACTGCTCCGTGTCATAGTGCAGGACCGCCAAGCCCTTGGGATTGGCGGTAATCTCCAATCCCAATGTTTTTTCTATCGGCAGTCGTTCTTCTCTCAACGCCCCGGCAAGGATGGCTCCGACATAGTTGCTCTTGCCCGTACCCTCGCCTCCGGTGATGCAGAACAAATTATCCTGCGTGCCGAGTGGCACACCGTTTATTGCCACCACCGACTTGGAAATATCTGGTGGGTTCTCATAGTCTATCTCACAGGAACGTAACATCATCATGGTTTGGCTGTATAGGTCTGAGAACATCTTGGCAAGCAGTTCTTTCAGTTCCTTTGCCCCGTTGCCCAAGGCAAAGAAATCAGAAATATCTTTTTCAGATTTCGTGCCGCTTAGCGGAAGGGAAAGATTCAATACCTTGTATTCTGTTAAATGTTCAGCCTGTTTATACGCCTCCCTTACACCGGTCTCATCCGCATCATACAAGAGTATGATATGCCGAAAGCGAAGTTGAAGGCTTTCGATGATACTTTCTGGTATCTGTGCCGTTTCACTGTTGAAGCAGATTGCATTGAAGCCGTGTGCATACAATGAGAGCACATCCTTTTCCCCGCCTGTGATGAAGAGTATATCGCCTTTAGTGGGAATCTGTTCCATACCGAAGCAATAAGTGACTGGCATCCGTCCGCCATAGAGAAAGCGAATTTTTGGACTATGAGGGCGATATATCTTGAC
The DNA here is from genome assembly GCF_900113305.1 of Prevotella sp. KH2C16. Taxonomy (GTDB): domain Bacteria; phylum Bacteroidota; class Bacteroidia; order Bacteroidales; family Bacteroidaceae; genus Prevotella. The sequence continues at coordinate 5,142 of NZ_FOOW01000002.1, forward strand.
ATAGCCGTTTCCGATATAGGCAAACATAGGTTCCGTAGGTGATCCATAAAGTTCAAACTTTTTGCCTTCAGCAGATACACTTTCATAGCGTTTAAGACTCCGTACACGAAAGCGTCGGAGTGTATCCTCATGGATACCGTAATGCGCCCAATAGTTCAGCAATCCATCGTTAAAAGGCTGTATCTCGAAACTGTATGGGCACTCTTCCGTACTTTTGGCAATATCAGCCTTAGGACTGGAAACGATCGGGCTTTTATGGGTCAGTACAGCACGCTTGCCACACTTCTCACCGTCATACAAAGAATACAGTCCAAGTTCTTGGACGATGATTTTCAAGACTTCGGAAAAATCGGTTTTCAGGTTTAGGTCACGCATGGTTGCCACAAACCAAAAGCAATCCCCCGAATAGGTGGTATCCCCATGATCATAGAACTTATAGGATGAACTCTTCCTGTCATAGTAGATATGGCATGAAGCCCGCCTGTCGTCATAAAAAGGACTGCGGAAGTTTCGGTGAAGGTTCACCTCAAAGCCAAGGAAATGGGAAAACACATTAAGTCCTCCTTGTGTAAGTGAGAGTATCTGTTCCTTATCTATCATAATTGTCTTGTCGGTTTTTAGGGTTAAGGCATGAACTCATGATAAGGTTGTCCTTGAAACGGTTGAGCCGACCAAGAACCTCATCATTCCTCATGCCGGAAACACGGAGGCGGTTGCACTTTACGGCAATAAGGATTGACTTGAAGAAGTAACGCACATCTCCACTCTCCGTGTAGCGATACCGCACCAACTGCTTCTTGCGCCATCGGTAAAGGGTTGACTCTGAAACATTCAGAGTCCCGATAAGGTCTTTGGTGGTCATCTCCAGCTCATCATCTATATCCTGAATAAGACGGGAGGTGCGTGCGACATACTGTTCAATTCTATTGAGCCTGTCTATCAGTTCCTGATAGGCCTGGCTTTCTATTGCGATTATTTCCATCTTCCATCATAATTTGGTGTGTACGACAATATGTTGCGGTCCAAGATCCTTGACAAGGTCTATTACGCTGTTGTATGTGTCCCGATCAAACACATCGATAATCAACTGCGCCAATGGAAGTGGTTTTACCTGCCTCTTCCTTGCAATAGATGCAAGCAGGTCGCTCTCATCCATCCCCAAGACCTTGGCAAAGTTACAAATCTGTACGATACTCATTGACACAGTTCCTGCCTCCCATCTTGAGATGGTACTTGAGCTAACTTTCAGTTTTTCAGCGACATACTCTTGTGAGTAAGCCTTATGCTCTCGCTTCTCCTTTAGGATTTTGTGCAACTGTTTCATATGTATAAAGTTACAAAGACACCTAAATTTAAGCAACCCGCTTCATTCAAATGTTTGCATCCCATGCAAGGTGGCTTGCATTAAGTGCAGGTGAATATAATGAACGATGTCAGCATAGGATGATTTATTTGGTTTCTATTGATTATATATACGGAAAAACAATGTAACCGATCCGATTTGCAGATAAACCAAATAAAGACTTCACAGGAGCCAGTGCAAGGTGCAAGGCCCTTTATATAGAAGGACTTGCACCTTGTACTGGAAAGTGTAGCAGTAAAATGTCTAAATATTTATGGCACAGAGATTTGGAGGTTAGTACAATTTTATATATCTTTGTACCCAAGAAAAGAGAGCAGTTGTGCTTTCAAAAGGTAGTCAGAAAGGTAGGCATTAAGCGGTCAGAATACTGCTACAAAAATGCTACACAGATGATTTGCCAAAATACATAGAAGATTTATATACAACGAGATACGAGGGCTTGGTTCACAAGCCTCCCTTTCCGCAAAAAGACTTGCTCCTGAAGGGCAAGTCTTTTTTGTTTTTCAGAGGCTTGCGGCAGAGCCTGCTGCCATTCTGCGAGTCGCCCTATTCTTTCATCTTTGCCTTGCGGGCATACTCGAAGAGCGACTGCGGCAGGTGGCAATAGCCTGCGGGGTTCTTGTCGAGGTAGTCCTGATGATACTCTTCTGCATCGTAGAAGTTCTTGAGCGGTTTCACCTCGACGACGATGGGCTGCGTCTGCTTCTTCTGCTGCTCGGCCATCACTTTGCGAATCGTGGGCAGGTCGGCCTCGTCGGTATAATAGATGCCCGTGCGATACTGTGTGCCGCGGTCGTGTCCTTGCTGGTTGAGGGTGGTCGGGTCGATGGCTGCAAAATACATATTGAGCAGAAACTCAAGGCTGATGACGGCCGGGTCGTACTGGATGTGCACGGTTTCGGCAAACTGCGTCTTGTCCGTACACACTTCCTCGTAGGTGGGATTCTTGGTAATGCCGTTGGCATAGCCCACCTTCGTGTTCTCTACTCCTGCTATCTGCTTGAAGTAATGCTCGGTGCCCCAGAAGCATCCTCCTGCCAAATAAATCTCTTTCATATCTTGTTTGTTGATTAATTTCAAGTAGGTGCCATAGCCTTTCTCGGCCATCTCCTCCTCGGGAATGAAGCGCAGCGACGCGCTGTTGATGCAGTAGCGCAGGCCGCCCGATTCCTTTGGGCCGTCGTTGAACACATGGCCGAGGTGCGCGTTGCCGAGTTTGCTGCGCACTTCGGTGCGCGTCATGCCGTGCGAACGGTCGGTCTTGTCCGTTATGAGGTTCTCGTCGATAGGTTTCGAGAAGGCCGGCCATCCGCATCCGGAGTCGTATTTGTCGGTGGAGAGGAAGAGAGGCTGTCCCGTGGTGATGTCTACATAGATGCCCTTGCGGAACTCCTGGTCGTAGGCGTTGCTGTAAGGGCGCTCGGTGGCGGCATGCTGGGTTACCTCGAACTGTTCGGGCGTGAGCATCCTGCGAAGCTCTTCTTCCGAAGGGCGGGCATAACGGTTGGTGTCGTTTATTTGTATCTTGTCGTTCATCCTGCTGTTTTTTTCAGAAACTTTTGGCGTTTGTCCGTTTGTTTGACACGACTGTAAAAATAAGACCAGTATTAATGCTGCGAGATCTGACATCCTTTTCTTCATAGCTTTTCACATTTTTATAGATGATGGATGGACGATAGTCCTTGCCGGTAAAGGTGCACCTGCTGTCCTGGATGCTCACCTTGTCGACATTGCGGAAATACATGGCGTAGGACGGGAAGTAGGGCCACTCACTCGTGGAACGGTTCTCGAACCACTCCGGGAGTTTCGGATCGTCGATGCCGCGGAACTCCAGGTCGGCCCTGCGGATGACTATTTTCTCGCTTCGTGCCGTGCCCCAGCTCTTCACGGAGAGTGCCATGCGGGTGATGTCGCGCGCCGTGAGGTCTTCCACGACCAGCCGGCCGAGGGTGTTGTCCTCGCTCAGCGTTACGGAGAGAGGGGCAAGCACGGTGGCGACCTTTATCCTGCGGAGCGTGATGTTGTCGAGTCTTCCGGGTGCGGAGCCCCATCCTCCGGGTTCAAGGCTTATCGCATAGCTTGAGTTGCGGTTGCCCGAGGTGATGTGCTTCTCCGCTCCCGGGCCGTAGATGGTGCAGTCTTCCACGAGCATGTTGCGTGAAGGTTGAATCATACGGATGCCGTTGCACGACGAGTTGAGCGTGCAGCGGGTGATGCGTATGTGGTTCCAGTAGCCGCCGGCGATGGCATCGTCGCCGGTATGCATCTCACAGCGGTCTATCCGCACATGGTTGCAGCCCCGGATGTGGATGCCGTCCCAGCCACCGGTAATCGTGATGCCGCTGAACAGCGACTTGTCGATCTCATAGCCGAGGATGGCATAGTTTGACGCTCTCACAATCTTGAAGTCCTTGAACCGGAGGTTCTTGCTGTTTGCAATCAGGATGGTATGCGGACCTCGCTGATGCTCCTCGCCCCGCGGATTGAACACCTGTGCCCCGTCGATGATGCCCTTACCCTCGATGCCGCTGTGGCTGACACCCACGAAATGGATGAGCGCCTGCGACCATACGGGGTCTGTCGCGCTGTTGAAGTTGACGGTTCCGCGCCCGCTCTCGTATTTCGACAGGTCGCTTACGGGGTGCAGATAATCGTAGGCCAAAAGGTCGCCGATGCCCCTCAAGACGGCTTCCCGCTCCAGTCGGAGCACCACGCGGCTCTTCATGTGGATGGTGCCCGAAAGGAAGACGCCCTGCGGCACGCTGACCGTTCCGCCGCCTTGGCGGGCGCATTCGGCCACGGCCTTGTTAATGGCCTGCGTGTTGTCGGTCTTTCCGTCGCCGACGGCCCCGAAGGTCAGGATGCTGATGAGGATGGATAGCAACAGGTGCATGTCTTGTCTCCGATTTGATTCTGTAGGCTACAAAATTACAGAATTCTTCTGCCGATATGCAAATCTCGGCTGAAAAATAAGATAGTTTCACATTTGCAACTCAAACTGGCGGGAATGTTAAAATTGGTCTCACGAGAATGTCCTCGTTTTCGGCGAGAGAGAGGTTGGCCGCAAACAAGCGAGTTTTGAGCGGTTTTTGCAACTGGCTGATGTACAAGAAGTTAAGGATAAAGGAGTTGAAGAAGTTAAGTAAAATGTGGCGATTTCCAGGGTGAAAAGCCGCTTTTTGCCCAGCTGTCAGCGGCTAAAAGCCGTGCAGGAAGCGGCAAACAGCAGGGTAAAAGGCCGTCTTTTACTCACCTTTTAGCCGTCTTTTGCTTTTTAGATAGCTGTTTCCGGGTGGAAGGAGGAGCTTCCATGGTGTTCCCGATTGCTATTTCGAGGATTTTGGCTGACATTTCCCCGTCGTTTTTTTAACTTAAAATTTTCGTTGGAAAAATGCTTTGTGCGTCGCTTAGAAAGTGTCCAGCAACCCGCTGCAGGCGTCTTCTATCAGGTCGAGTGCATACTCGAAGTCTCGGTCGCCACCGTAGTAGGGGTCGGGAATGGTGGCGGCAACATGCGTCCGGAGAAAGTCGGGCAACATCTTTACCTTGGCTTTCTCTTCTTCGTCGCGTGCCATTCGCATGATGGCTTGGTAGTTGTCGTGATCCATCACATAGATGTGGTCGAAGCGGCTGAAGTCCTCTTGTCGGAACTGGCGGGCACGATGCGAGAAGTCGTAGCCGCGGCGGGCACCGTGGCAGCGCATCCGCGGGTCGGGCAACTGCCCTGCATGCCAGCCGCCGATGCCGGCAGAGTCGATGTAAAACTCCTGCTCCCGGCCGGCCTCCTGCACAAGGGCGTGCATCACGCCGTCGGCAGCAGGACTGCGGCAGATGTTTCCGAGACAGATAAATAACAGCTTATACTTGGAATTCGTCTTCTGATTCATGTTGCAAAAATAAACATTTTCAGGCAGAAAATCGTGTCCTTTCGGGAAAAAGTCTTAAATTTGCAGACAGGCATTTACTACAAATCAAGGTTTATATGGATAATCGCAGAATCATAAAAGGCCTTACCGTTCTCATGGGCGTCCTGCTGTTCACGCAGGCTCCGGCACAGTCGCTCACCCGGAAATACAGTCAATGGCTCACCACTCCGCGCAGCTATGTGGCCTATCGCACCACCGCCAAGCCCGTCGTTGACGGCCGTCTGACGGAGGCCGACTGGCAGAAGGCGGCCTGGACGGAAGACTTTGAGGACATCAGCGGCAAGGGATTCGCCCGGCCTAAGTATCTCACTCGGGCGAAGATGATGTGGGATGACGACTGCCTCTACATCGCCGCGGAACTTGAGGAACCGAATATTACGGCCACGCTCACTCGCCATGACGACATCATCTATCGTGATAACGACTTCGAGGTGTTCATCGATCCGGACGATGACGGCGAGTGTTACTACGAGATAGAACTGAATGCGCTCAACACGCTGTTTGACCTGATGCTCAATCGCCCTTACCGCAACGAGGGCAATTTCTTTGATCAATGGGACTGTCCGGGCATCAAGACCGCCGTCTACATCGACGGGACGCTGAACAACGACACGGATAAAGACCGCTCGTGGACGGTGGAGATGGTCATTCCGAAGAACTCCGTGAAGACCAGTTTCGAGCATCCGCTGAAGGCGGGAAACTGCTGGAGAATCAATTTCTCGCGCGTGGAATGGCTCTCGAAGCCGGAGGAAAACTGGGTGTGGAGTGCTACCGGTGCTATCGACATGCACATGCCCGAGCGGTGGGGCTACCTCTATTTCTCGGGAAAGACGGTGGGCGAGGGGACTGACGAGGTGATTTTTCCCCACGACATGAACCTCTACCGACTGCTCTGGGCGATGTATTATGCCCAGGCTGAGGCCAGGGAGAAAACCGGGAAGTATCTTCTGCAGATAGCCGACTTCGGTCTTGGCGACGAGGACAAGGCCTTGTTGCCGGGCGGCTCACAACTGCGGCTTGAGGCTACGGACACGATGTTCAAGATTACCATAAAGACTTCGGGCGAGGTCTACAGCCTGGATCACAACAGCCACTTCGTCAGGAAGCCGCTGGAATCAAAACAATGACCGGAGCCAGGCTAAGGTCTTGTTCCACCAGCCGAGTGTATCCGGTCGTTCGCCGGATGCTCCTGGCTGTCGGTTTTCCTGTCCGTCAAGAGCCACCTTGTCAATCCAGCACACCTGGTCGTCGGTCAAGGCTATGCCCTGCATGCGTGTGATGTCTTTGAATCCCTTTCCGGGGAATGACAGGCGGACGGTGTCCATGTCTTCCGTCGACCGCTTTTTCAGGATGCTGACGGTCTTGGGAATCTTCACGACATCGTATTCGTCTTTGTACATATCCGTGTAATGGATGCACAGGAAGACGCGCACATTCTCGAGATTGAGTCCGGAGCGGTTCTTTAGCTGCACCTTCAGCAGTTTGTCGTCGTCCCAGAAGAGCCAGCGCGAGGCCGGCTCGATGGCTATGTCGAGATAGGAATGCTCCAGCTGGAGCTGACTGAAGGAGCGGCTGAGATTGTCTTTGCAGAACTTCATGTCAGACAGCAGACCGTCGTAGATGCCCTGGTTGCTGCGACGGAAGAAATGGTCGTAGATTTCCTCTTTTGCCTTCTTCAGGTCTCCCCGGTCGCTATAGCTCTTGGCCTTGAGGAGGTTTGGGCTGAAGATGCCGTATCCCTCCATGGTCGCGAGATACAGGCTTTGCAGGTAAAGACCCTCATGCGTCTTGCTCAGATAGGCTCGCATGCGGTAGGAGTCTGCCATGTCGGTGAGCTGTTCGGCTTGGCGGGGATACTCGATGGCGCCTGGTCGAAAAAGGAGAAGGCCCGCTCCAGGTCGTGGGAGTTCTTGTAGATAAGTCCTTTGAGGACGAGGGCTGGTGCCGTACGCGCCGGATTCTGTGCCTCGTATTTGAGCAGGGTGGCATAAGCCTCGGCCTGCGCCGCCGAGAGATTCGTCGGCAACTCCTGTCGTTGCAGGCTGTCGAGAGCGGGAACCTCGCTGTTTCGTTTGATAAAGGAGGGTAGTTCATAGGGCTTCTCCTGGGCGTCTCTCACAATGAGGGCACACGCCTTGAGCAGCAGTCCTTCCCCGTTGTCGGGATATTTGTCGAGGATGCTTTGAACATCGGCCAGAGCATCGTTGGGTCTTCCTGCATAGAGATCGAGGTAGGCCTTGTCCTTGCTGATGCAGAGAGCGTCATATTCCTTCATGTATTTCTGATAGATGGGAGCATAGTCGCTCAGATACTGCCTGTAAGAGGCCTCCAAGGCCTGCATGTCATGGCGGATGGCAAGGCGCAGGTCTTTGTCTTTTTTGTATTGCTCAAATGCCGAATTGGTAACCTTGTCGATGTCGCTGCCTTGCGCAATGGCAACGATAGACAGGGGTTCTCCCATGAGTGCGCCCAGTACGGCGATGGGATTGACGGGCATATTCTTGCCTCCGACGGCGGCGCTGCGTGCCAACATCCATAAGTCGCTTAGTTCTTCGTCCATGCCTTGAAGGCGAAACATATACTGAAGAATCGGCAACAACCGTTCTTTTGCCTCAAGCACATCGGGCGCCACGCCGCTATAGTCCAGCCGCGCCATGTAGTTCAGATATTCATTGAAGTCTTTGGAGCGTGCCTGAGCCAGTTCTAAAGCATTCATGACACATACGGTCCGCTCGATGTCATAATCCTTTCCGCTGGCAAGGTCGTGGCGGTTGGTGATGGCCTGATAGGCCGGAATGAACTTGCCTGTCGGTTGATAGGCCTCAACATCAATGGGTTTTACCACCCGCTGGCATGCCGCAAGAAGTATCGAGGATAGAATTATACAGTAAAGACAGACCTTTCTCATCTCTTCACATCTACATTCCGGAACAGGGATATACCTTTAAAATAAACCCTCACTCCTATTTCCCTTGCCATAACAAGGGATGTCAGGAGTGGGGGATAGCAAGTGTCTTGACGACCGTTATTTCTTGAAAAGCCCCTTGAGCTTCTGCCAGAAGCCGCTCTTCTGTACCTCTTCCACGGCATCCTGAAGGGTATCGCCAGCCTTGTCGGCATGCTCCTTGACGAAGTCGACGGCCTCTTTCACATGTTCGTTGTTCTTCAAGTCGTTGATGGTGTCCTCTACCTTCTGCTGGGCAGCCTTCACATTTTCGTTCTCCTTGAAGTCCTTAATGGCTCCTTCAACCTTCTCCTGTACGGCTTTCACATTCTCATTCTCCTTGAGGTCGCCGAGTATGTCTTCGACTTTGTCCTTTGCCTGATCGACAACATCCTCAATCGAGCTTTTGGGTTCGTCGGCTTTTACGGCCTCTTCAACCTTTTCCTGAACTTCAGCTACGGTTTCCTTGACCTCCTGCTGAGCCTCTTCGATTACATTGTTTTCTTCTGGAATCATAATTTTTTGTTTTAGGTTTATGGTTTATCGATGGTTTTATTTTTGCAAATATAATAAAATAATTATACAAACCAAGTATTTTTGCCTTTTTTATTCTCTATTGGACTTATTTTTTTTAATTACGAAAGTTATAATGGCATGTGAATATTTTTTCGTAACTTTGCAGCTGCTATACGAAGTGTTATGATGAGTTTTCTCGATATTCTCGTTCTTGCCGTGGCCTTGGCGATGGATAGTTTTGCGATGGCCATCGTCAGCGGGGTAATCCTGAAGCGGCGGGAATGGGGAGTGATAGCCCGGCTCAGTTTCCTTTTCGGATTCTTTCAGGCGGCCATGCCCCTGCTGGGATGGCTACTTGCGGCGCGCTTTGCCCGCTACATAGAGGCCTATGACCATTGGATAGCGTTTACCTTGCTGGCCTTAATTGGCGGCAAAATGATTGTTGAGTCGTTTCAGGAGAAGGTGCAGCGGCCGTTTAATCCTGCCAGGCTGAACACCCAGATGGCCTTGGCCTTGGCAACGAGTATTGACGCTCTGGCCGTCGGGATATCGTTTGTCTGCGTCGGCTATTCCACTCTCGGGAGTCTTTTGTTTCCGTTGCTTGCCATCGGCATCTCGTCAATTGTCCTTGGCGTGGCGGGCTGTCTCTTGGGAATTCATTTTGGAGTTACGGTGTCGAGACGCGTGAAGCCCGAGCTTTTTGGAGGAGTCATCCTCGTTTTTATAGGTATAAAGATTCTTGTGAGCCATCTGTTCGGCTTGTAGAGCGGCGCGGCTGGCATACGGCTTTTTATCAGGAAAATCTCAAAAGACAATCCTCGTTACATCGTCCATCTTCGTGCGTTGCTGCTTCGGAACACTAAAATGCAGATAACCTTCCCGATAAATGAATGGCAGGGACTTCAGGGTGCGTAGCAAAGTAACTTCTTTAGGCTTCCTCCCGGCCTTTATGGAGACTTGCGATTTTGAGTTCGGCAGGATGTGTGCGTATAAGGTATCCTGTCCCCTGCTGGTGAGCGGGACACTTGCCAGTTCGGGCCCCGGTGTCATCTGGGTTCCCACAACCGACTCCTTGCCGTATATCATCCATGTTGTCAGCGAGTCCATCATGTGATAGAAATTCGGGTGCATGTTGCCGTCTTTGTCCGGGCCGATGTTTACCAGAAAGTTTCCTCCTAACGAGCGGGCGGCGGTCAACGACTTGAAGAACCATCCCATGCTGCGAAACTTACCCTTCTTGTCGTATTCCCATCCGCCTCCTGATGTCCAGAGATCCTCGTATTCCCACCATTTATAGGGCAGGTAGGTGGGTATCGCGCATTCAAACGGCGTGGTGAAGTCGCCGATACTCACGCTCGTGCCGTCGGGATTGTCAGGGTCTACGAGGTTGGCCCATCGGTCATTGATGACAATATCGGGTTGCAGAGAGCGAATCCAGGCATAGATTTTCTCGGTGTTCTCTTCCTGGATTCCGCGCCATCCCATGCCGTCAAGCCATAAGAGGTCTATTTTCCCGTAGTTCGTCAGGAGCTCCTCGAGCTGCGCCATGACATAGCCGAGGAACTTTACATAGTCTTTCCGGTTCTGTATTGAGTCGGTAATGGGGAACTGTTTCTTGCGAGTCTTCTCCACGAACTCCTCGTCGCGCATCTGTCCGGGATAGTGCCAGTCGCGTGGCGAATAGTAGATGCCCACACGAAGGCCTGTTCTCCGACAAGCGTCTACATATTCCCTGATCAGGTCGCGCCCGTTAAGATATTGCTTGGTGCCGATTCCGTATTTAGAAGGCCATAAGGCATATCCGTCGTGATGGCGGGCCGTGAGCACGGCGTAGGTGAATCCCGCCTCCTTGCAAGCCTTGAGATACCTGGCGGGATGATAGCCTTCTGGCTTGAACTTCCTTGCCATGGCATAGTAGGTCTTGCGGTTGTGGGGATTGCGTCCGGCATACCGGAATCCCTTAATCATGTTCCATGAGGGTTGCACTCCCTCCACGCTATGGATTCCCCAGTGCATGAAAAGCCCCAGTCCTGCCGTCGGAAACCACTGGGCACCGGCATTAGGGTTTGGAAAGACGACGGGCTCCACCAGTGGAGTGTCTATGAGTTGCCGGGCTCTGGCAATGTCTTCTTGGGATATGTCGTAGTCTTCAGGGAGGATGCGCCATTGCGCATGTGCCGTCAGGGAGAGGCAGAGGAGGAAAAGGATAGTCCGGTATTTCATGATAAGATGTCTTAGATGGTGCAAAGGTAGTCATTATCCGCCAATCGTCCAAATATTTTTTAGTCTTCTTTTCGCTGCCTTTGTGGATAACTTTTGTTATCTTTGCATGGTGATGGAGGAACGCAAAATCATACATGTGGACATGGATGCTTTCTTCGCGGCCGTGGAGCAGCGGGATAAGCCGGAGCTCAGGGGCATCCCGCTGGCCGTAGGCTTCGACGGCGATCGCGGCGTTGTGTCGACGGCAAGTTATGAGGCACGCCGGTTCGGAGTGCACTCCGCCCAGTCGATACAGGTGGCCAAGCGGCTCTGCCCGCAGCTGACCATCGTGCTGCCCGACTTTCATCGCTACAAGGCTGTTTCCGAACAGGTGCGCAGCATCTTCCTTGACTATACCGACCAGATAGAGCCCATCTCCATCGACGAGGCCTTCCTGGATGTAACGCACAATAAGAAAGGCATCCCGCTGGCCGTTGACATAGCTGAGGATATTCGCCGCCGAATTCGCGAGGAGCTGCATCTGACCGCCTCGGCAGGCGTTTCTTATAACAAGTTCCTGGCTAAGATAGCTTCTGATTACCGCAAACCCGACGGTCTCTGCGTGATTCATCCCGACAAGGCGGTGGAGTTTATCTCACAGCTGAGGGTCGAGAAGTTCTGGGGAGTCGGTCCTAAGACCGCCGCACGCATGCATTCCATGGGCATTTTCACGGGCGAGCAGCTTCGCAGGGTGAGCAAACAGCATCTGGTTACTGTGTTCGGAAAGGTGGGGACAGTCTATTATGACTTTGCCCGGGGCATTGATCCTCGCCCTGTGGAGACCGACTATGTGCGCAAGTCGGTGGGCTGCGAGCAGACTTTCATGCAGGACATCAGCCTGAGGTCGGCCGTCGTCGTGGAGCTTTACCACACCGTCCTTGAGTTGGAAGGTCGCCTGAAGCGTGCGGAATTCAGAGGAAAAACGCTCACGCTGAAGGTGAAATACGCCGATTTTGCCCAGATTACGCGGAGCCTGACGGCCGATAAGAACCTGAAGACGAAGGCCGACATCCTGCCTTTGGCCAAGAAACTGCTGGCTGAGGTGGACTATTCCGCCAGCCACCCGATACGGCTGATAGGCCTGAGCGTGAGCAATCCGCATACCGAGGACGACCTTGTGCGCCATCCGGAGTGGATAGAGGGCTGCCTACCGTTTGAGGACTGAGGCGGTTTCGCAGGCTCTCTGCAGAGCGGAGAATGAATAAAAAGGGCGGGGATCGTTGTGTTTTTCAGCAGAAAACATTATCTTTGCAACATAGTAAGGTGTTTTAAGAAAGGAATCCTATGAAGAGATTGTTAATGATGATGGCCTTCGTCCTGATGGGAATGTCGGCCATGGCACAGGATGTCATCCCGCTGCCAACTCCTGACAAGAATGTGGAAATGTCGCTGTTTACGGCACTTCAGCGGCGCCGCTCTGTCAGGGAGTATGCCTCAAGGCCGATAGATTTGCCGACGCTCTCCCGGGTTTTGTGGGCGGCGTGCGGCATCAGTCAGCCGGAAAGCGGAAAGATTACGGCGGCATCAGCCATGAACCGCCAGGATATTCAGGTGTATGTGTGCGGCGAGAAGGGAGCCTATCTCTTCCATCCGGCAACCAATGAGTTGACCAAGGTCTGCGGCAAGGACCTCCGTGCGTCTCTGGCGGGGTCTCAGAAAGGTGTCGCCACAGCACCTTGTTTTCTCCTCCTTGTGAGCGACCAGGCCAAGTTTGGCGGCCGTGGACAGGGCGAAACCTTCGGTGCCATGGATGCGGGCTATGTGTCGCAGAACATTTATCTGGCTTGTACCTCGCTGGGACTCGGCACCGTGGCTCGCTATGGCATGGACCGCGACACCCTGAAGAGGGAGCTGGGACTTGCTGACACGCAGGTAATGGAACTTAATCATCCCGTCGGATGGACTAAATAATAATAAGGAATGAAGCAGACCAAGATTGTATGTTCCATCAGCGACCGCCGATGCGGGGTCGACTTCCTGCGCAAGCTGTTCTTCGCAGGAATGAATGTGGTGCGCATGAATACTGCCCATGCCACTCCGGAGGGCATCAAGACCATCATCCGGAACACGCGCGAAGTATCGCCGCACATCGCCTTGCTCATTGATACCAAGGGACCTGAGGTGCGCACTACCGATGTAGAGTCGCCCATTGCCTACAAGACGGGCGACACCGTAAAGATTTTCGGTCGCCCGGAGATGGACTCCACCCATGACATCGTGAATGTATCCTATGCTGATTTCGCGCAGGATGTCAAGGTAGGGGACGACATTCTCTTTGATGACGGAGCCCTCGACATGAAGGTTCTCGACATCCAAGGTCCCATGATTGTGGCTCAGGTGCAGAACGACGGAGTGCTCGGAGCCCACAAGAGCGTGAATGTGCCGGGCGAACACATTGACCTTCCGGCACTCACGGCGAAGGACAAGATGAACATTGAGCTTGCCATAGAGCAGGATATTGACTTCATTGCGCACTCCTTCGTCCGCAGCGCGGCCGATGTGAAGGCCGTGCAGGACATTCTCGACGCCCACGGCAGCGACATCAAGATTATCTCCAAGATAGAAAATCAGGAAGGCGTGGACAATATCGACGAGATCATCGACGCCTCCTACGGCATCATGATTGCGCGCGGCGACCTGGGAATAGAGGTTCCGATAGAGCGCATCCCGGGCATCCAGCGCCAGATTATCCGCAAGTGTATCCTGAAGAAGCGTCCCGTCATCGTGGCCACGCAGATGCTGCACTCCATGATCAACGCCCCCCGTCCCACGCGCGCGGAGGTTACCGACATCGCAAATGCCATCTACTATCGCACCGATGCCCTCATGCTGAGCGGCGAGACGGCGTCGGGCAAGTATCCCCTTGAGGCCGTGCAGACCATGGCCACCATTGCCGAGCAGGCCGAGGAGGACCGGATGGGCGGAAGCAGTATGGAACTTCCGCTGAGCGACGACTGCACGCAGAAGGAGTTTCTGGCTCATGCAGCCATCGACGCTACGATCAAGTTGGGTGTGAAAGGCATCATCACCGCCAGCGAGACGGGGCAGACTGCCCGCGACCTGGCGGCCTTCCGGGGACCTGTGCCTGTGCTTGCCATCTGCTATCACGAGAAGACGCAGCGTTGGCTGAACCTCAGCTACGGCGTCATTCCCATCCATCAGAAGGAGCACCTCACGCCCCAGTATCTGTTTACGGCAGCCCTGCGCATGCTGCTTCAGAAGAAATATATCCGTATGGAAGACAAGATAGCTTACCTGAGCGGCAGCTTCGGCCAGAACGGAGGCACCACGCTGCTGGAGATAAACAAGGTGAGCCAGGTGTTCGACAGAAGCTATAGCTTTCATTTGCCCGACTATACGGAGAAGCAATAGAAACAAAAAGGAAAACCGCCACGGGCTCTTTGTCCAGCGGAGGATTGCTTGCGGTAATGTTACAAGCGGCGTGTAAGGTTGTTACACGCCGCTTGTAATGTGATTACACGCCGCTTGTAATCGGATTACAAACCGCGTGTAACAGGAGCAGAAGCCCTTAGGGCACTTCCAGGTGATGATTTCCGAGAGGGCTTAAAGCTTGTTGATGACCTTCTGGAGCTGCTCTCCAAGGCCGATGGTATAGCCCTGCGAGGAGAACACCACTCGGTTGAAGGTGTCGCCGATGATGAAGATCGGAAGCAGGCGGTCATTGGATAGCTTCATCTGAGAGACTATCTGTTTCTTGATACTTCCGTCGCGGTCGATGCCGAAAATCGTCTTCTCGGGCAACGCCCCGAACTCCTTCAGGTTGAATTTGCGGGCATCGGCCTCGCTCTCGAAGAGCAGTACGAACGGCCGTCCCCATTCGTCGAGCTGCTTCTTCACCTTGGCGATGTCGTTGAGGGCGTGGTTTGTGGGTTCCTGCCCTACGCCGAGGATGCCCAGGACGAAGTAGCCGCGGCCGGTCTGAGAGAGCAGGCTCACCTCTGTCCCGTCCCTGACGAACTTGGATTCGCTGTCGAAGTTTCCGATAACGGCCACCTCGTTGTCGGCAGCACGCATCTTGAGGTCGAGGGTGGTGGTTTCTCCCCGTCGGATGTTGAAGGTCTGGTTGTTCACCAGCACGCTGCCGTTGGCGAGGCGGGTGCCCGTCGTGAGCAGGTAGGTTCCTTCGTCCAGCTTGGTACCGTTCTTGAAGGTGTTTGCCCAGCTGGTGCCTCCGCCCATGTCCACTTGTCCTTCCTCGAAGTTGAGGAGGTAGGTGCGGCCGTTCTCAATCTCGCTGATGGAGAAGTGGCTGTAGTACTTCGGGTTGTCCAATAGCTTGGTGGGCTCATAGTTGAGCACGAGCGTGCCCTGCGGGGCTGACTGCTGCTCGGCTGCCTCGAAGTCTACATCTATCCACTTGCCGCCTTGTTTGTACTGTACTTTTCCTGTTACTACATCCTCCTGTGCCTCGATGTTCAGGCTGCGGGCAAGGTCGACGAAGAAGATGTCGCGCGACCGGCTGTCGGTCATGCGGCTGCGCCATACGCCCATGGGGGTCTGTGGAATGCGAAGTGCCTTGTCGTCGGGATTCAGCCGGATATGGTCGCGAGTCCACCTTACCAGCAGGGCCGGGTCGGCACGGAACTTCTCAATTTCGGTCTTGGAGAAGGCTTTTGCCAGGTATTGCTTGAACGGCGTGATGAGCATTTCCGTCTCTACGCGCGGACAGAGCTGGTCGCTCGGCGCGTTCATATTGTCTTCCAGTATCTCCATCTTGATGTCGCGCAGGTCTTTGTCGCTCAGGCTCTTCAGCAGGTCTATGGCTCGCTGCTGCCGGTCTCCGTGCTTCTGGAGGAAGGCGAGTATCGTGCGCCAGTTGCCCCTTGCGGTGGTGAGCAGCTTGTTGACCTCTTCCGACACCTTCGGGCCTTTCTGATAGGGCCAGAAGGTGTGCTCGTAAGCCTTGCGGATGGAGTCTTCCTCTGCAAACCGGACCTTGTTGCGGGCGTTCTGCTCATCGCTGACCTCGGGCAGTTTCACATTCTCCGGAGGTGGAACGATGGTGAGCATGTCGATGGGGAAAGCCCTTTCCTTGATGTCGGTGGCGTGAGAGCGGTTGAGTTGGATGGTAACCTCCCGGTCTTTTCCGAATGAGGCCTTGGCATAGCCGTAATGCCCGTCCTTGGAAGCCCATACGAGGAGGTCGCCTAAGCCTGATGTCAGGAAGGTCTTGCCCTGCTTGTCGGTATATTTGCTCACCGCCGTGTAGAACTCCGCATAGTTGTATATCTTGAAGTCCACACGGGCTCCTTCTACGGGTTTTCCCGTCTGGTCGAGGACGGTAAAGTCGACGCGTGCCGTCTTGGCATAGTTGTCGATGAGGTTGATTTCCGTGAAGTTGGTAGTCTTCAGCACCACTTCCTCCGGACCTCGGTAGTCGCCGAAGGCACGGGTGTGCATCAGCATGGCGCGTGAGGCGGGCGCATTAAACCAGCCGAGATTGAGCACGGCCTCCGGTTCGCACGCTCCGAGGAAGTACCATGTGCCGTCTGCCCATGCCTCCACCCATGCGTGGTTGTCGTCGGTATGCGCCCAGCGGGGCGTGTAGACCTGGCGGGCGGGAATGCCGATCGTGCGCAGCATGGCCACGGTGAATGTGCTCTCCTCACCGCAGCGGCCCAGCGCATTCTTCATGCAGGCCAGCGGAGAGAGGGTGCGCCCGTCTGACGGGTGATAGGTTACATGCTCGTGGCACCAGTGGTTTATCTCGAGGATGGCATCCTTCATGCTCATTCCCTTTACGCGCTGCTTCAGTTCCTCGTAGAGCACGATGCGGGCACTGTCCAGATTTTCGTTGTTCACGCGCATCGGGAGCACGAAGTGTCGGAACAGAAGCTCTGGAATCTTTTGTCCCCAAGGCATCTCCTGCCGTGCCTTGAACGACATGCGCACATTGCCGAGATAGAAGTTGGTGGTGTAGTCGGTGGCATCGGCCAGCGGCATATAGGCATAGAGGAATTGGAGGGCCTCCTGCTCTTCGGTGGTTGGGGAGAGTCCCTTGAGTTCGTAGAATTGTTTTCCAATAAGGCTCAGCTTACTCTGGAAAGCGTTCTCCACCGTCTGCCGATACTGCGCGTCCGTGATGAAATGACCGTCGGCAAGGCTTGTTACCGACCATAGGATCATTGTAATAAACAAAAATACATTCTTCATAGTTAGTGAGACATTGAAAAGGGGAGATGCAGAAGCATCCCCCTGTCTGATAAAGTTATTTCTGAACTGGTATCTTTTGCACGCGGCGTTCATGGCGGCCGCCTTCAAAGGTTGCCTTGAAGAACTCATCCATGATTGTCTCGGCAGTCTTATTGTCGATAAATCTGCCGGGCATGACGAGCACATTGGCATCGTTGTGCTGACGGATGAGCTGTGCAATGTCTTTGCTCCAAGCCAGTCCGGCGCGCACGCCCTGATGCTTGTTGAGCGTGATGGCCATGCCCTCACCGCTGCCGCAGATGGCAATTCCGGGATAGACTTCTCCGCTTTCGATGCCCTCGGCGAGTGCGTGGGCAAAGTCAGGATAATCTACACTCTGGTCACTATATGTGCCATAGTCCTTGCAGGGATAACCTTTTTTCTCAAGATAGTCCAGTACGAATTGTTTCAATGGGAAGCCTGCGTGATCGCAAGCAACTCCGACAGTTTTCACTTCCATACGCTTTTAGTTGTTTAGGAATCGTTTAACTTGTTGGTATATATTCTCGGTCGTGAAGCCTAATTTCTCGTCCAATACCTTATAAGGCGCAGAGAAGCCGAAGCTTTCCAGCCCATAGACGGTGCCGTTGGTGCCTACCAGTCCCTCGAGAGTTACGGGCAGACCGGCCGTGAGGCCGAATATCCTGGCACCCTTGGGCAGCACTTCTTCCTGGTATTTCTTATCCTGACGGCGGAAGAGACCCTCTGAAGGAACGCTAACGACACGCACCTTGCAGCCGTCCTTGCGGAGCAAAGCCGCGGCTTCGACCAGCGTTGAGACTTCCGAACCACTCGCCGCGAGGATGACATCGTAGTCGGCATCTGAGCCCGCTACGACATAGGCACCCTTGCGGGCCTGTTCGTAATCGTTGCCCTGAGGCAGGTTGACGATGTTCTGGCGGGAGAGAATCAAGGCCGTAGGCGTCTCCATGTTCTCCATGGCCATAGCCCAGCACACCGTAGTTTCCGCTGCGTCGGCAGGCCGGAATACCCGGATGCTGTCCCTACCGTGGTGGTTCTTCAGCTTTTCCATCAGGCGTATCTGGGCTTCCTGCTCTACGGGTTCGTGGGTAGGACCGTCCTCGCCTACGCGGAAAGCGTCGTGCGTCCAGATGAACTTTATGGGAATTTCCATCAAGGCGGCAAGCCGGGCAGCCGGTTTCATATAGTCCGAAAAGACGAAGAAGGTGCCGCAGGCCGGAATGACGCCGCCATGCAGATACATGCCGATGCACATGCAAGCCATGGTGAGCTCTGCGACGCCAGCCTGGAAGAAAGCTCCGCTGAAGTCATCCCTTTGCAAAGAGTGGGTCTGCTTCAGGAAACCGTCGGTCTTGTCGGAGTTGGAAAGGTCGGCCGAGGCGCATATCATGTTTGGAACCTGCTGCGCCAGCACGCCCAGACAGGCAGCGGAGGCAGCACGGGTGGCAATGTCGGTCTTCTGTGTGAGCACGCTCCAGTCCACCTTCGGGGCTTTGCCAGAGAACCATTCGGCCTTCTGTGCAGCCTTTTCCGGATTCTGCTTAGCCCATTCCTCTTCCTCCTGACGACGCTTGGCCACGATTTTCTTCAGGTCTTCCAGCCGCTCTTCATAGAGTTTTTTCACATCGTCGAAGATTACGAAAGCATTGTCGGGATCGCCTCCGAGGTGCTCGATGGTCTTGCGATAGGCCTCTCCCCCTAAGGGTGCGCCATGCGTCTTGATGCTGTGCTCGTAGCTTGAGCCGTCGTCCTTGAGGGCTCCCTTTCCCATAATCGTCTTTCCGATGATGAGGGTTGGGCGTTTCGTCTCGGCATTGGCAGCCGTCAGCGCCTGGCGTATTTGGTCGGGATCGTTGCCGTCGATGGTGATGACATTCCATCCCCAGGCCTTGTATTTGGCCGCGGTATCTTCCTTCATGACCTCTCCGCACTCCGTAGAGAGCTGGATATCATTCGAGTCATAGAACATGATGAGGTTGTTCAGACCGAGCAGGCCGGCAATGCGCCCCGTGCCCTGCGATATTTCCTCTTGGATGCCGCCGTCGCTGATATAGGCGTAAATTTTGTGTTGCATCACCTCGTGTCCTAGGCGGGCCTCAAGGAATTTCTCGGCTATTGCCGCGCCGGCAGCGAAGGTGTGCCCCTGGCCAAGCGGACCGGAGGTGTTCTCGATGCCGTGCATGATGTCGCGCTCGGGGTGCCCCGGGGTGGAAGAACCCCATTGGCGGAACTGCTGGAGTTTATCGATTGTGAACTTTCCCTGCAATGCCAGCGCTGAATACAGCATTGGCGACATGTGGCCGGGGTCGAGGAAGAAGCGGTCTCTGCCTGCCCAGGTGGGATCGGCAGGGTCGTAGACCAGGAATTCTGAGAAGAGCACATTGATGAAGTCGGCACCGCCCATGGCACCGCCCGGGTGTCCCGACTTGGCTTTCTCAACCATAGAGGCAGCCAGAATCCTGATGTTGTCGGCTGCATGGTTCATCAATTTCTTATCGTTCATATATTGATCTTTGATTTTGTATTATTTGCAAATATACTATTTTAAATCTAAAACGACGATGGATTTCTGTGGTAATTTGACCTTGAGGATGTTTTTCTTCATCTTGGCACCCTTGAATTCCACAGGCCTCACGGTCTCCGGGTGGCTGAAATCGTTGAAGTCATTGACCGACTTGCTGGTCAGCAGCTGTCCGCCGACGGTCTTTACCTCCAGTCCGGCGAGGTTGATGTCCACCTCTTGTGCATCCTCGAGCGACACATTCACCAGCGCGAGCACATAGCTGCTGTCGGCTTTCCTGGCCATGGAGGCGCTCAGCTGCGGAATGTTCTTGCCCGCCGAGTCGTGCAGGACATTGCAATGGATGTCGAGCGGGATGTTTATGGCATCCTGATATTCCTTGTACATGTTGAAGACATGGTAGTTGGGAGTGAGCACCATATGGCCTGTCCCCTCGGTGTCAGTCAATATCATGCTTTGAAGAACATTCACCAGCTGGGCGATGTTGGCCATCTTCACACGGTCGGTGTGCTGATGGAAGATGTTGAGCGTCATGGCTGCGACGATGGCATCGCGCATGGAGTTCTGCTGATAGAGATGTCCGGGTATGGTGCCAGGCTCCTCATCCCACCAGGTTCCCCATTCGTCTGCCATGAGGGCTATCTTCTTCTGGGGGTCGGTGAGGTCCATGACGCGGGTATGGTTGCTGATCAGCGTGTCCATGAAGGCACACGACCCCAGGGTGAGATAATACTCTTCGTTGCTGAATCTTGTGGCCGATCCCTTGTGGTTCCAGTCCCGCACATAATAATAATGTACGGAGACGCCCTGCATCCTGTTGCCTATTTTCTCCATGAGCACCTGCGTCCAGCGGGTGTCGCCAGCGCTTGCGCCGCTTGCGATGCGGAAGAGCTTGTTGCCGGGATAGTCGCGCAGATAGGTGTTGTAGCGGCGGAAGAGGTCGCTGTAGTATTCCGGCGTCATGTTCCCGCCGCACCCCCAGGCCTCGTTCCCGATGCCGAAGTATTTCACATGCCAGGGCTTTTCACGGCCGTTCTGCTTGCGGAGCCTGGCCATCGGGGTGCCTTCTTCCGAGTTTATGTATTCTATCCATTGTGCCATTTCCTTTACGCTGCCGCTGCCTATGTTGCCGCTCACATAGGGTTCACAGCCCAGTTTCTCGCAGAGGTTCAGGAATTCGTGGGTGCCGAAGGAGTTATCCTCGATGTCGCCGCCCCATGTGTTGTTCCTGAGTGACGGCCGGTTTTGCTGCGGCCCGATGCCGTCCATCCAGTGATAGTCGTCGGCAAAGCAGCCTCCGGGCCATCTGAGCACGGGAATCTTGAGTTCTTTCAAGGCTTCGAAGACATCTTTCCGATAGCCGTCTTCATTCGGTATCTTCGACTCTCTGCCCACCCAGAGGCCGCCGTAGATGCAGCTGCCGAGGTGTTCGGCAAACTGTCCGTAGATTTCCTTGTTGATTTTCTCTTTAGCTTTGTCGGCATGCACAGTGATGGAAGCACTCTGCGCATAGGCGGTGAGTCCTACGGCACACGAAAGGATGGCGGTGCAGATGAGTCGTTTTTTCATATTGTCCGGGTTGCAGGAGCTGTGAATTGAAATGCTATTTTATACTGAACTTGAAGGCCGTATGGCTCTCGTATCGCTCTCCGGGTTTCAGGTAGGGCGAGGGCCAGCCGGGCTTGTTGGGCGAGTCGGGATACTTCTGGCTCTCCAGACACACGGAGCACTGCTTAGGATAGGCGATGCCGTGCTTGCCCTTGACGGTTCCTGTGAGGAAGTTGCCCGTGTATACCTGTACTCCGGGCTCATCGGTGAACATCTCGAGGAGGATTCCCGTGCCGGGCGCATAGAGCGATGCGGCCACCTGCGTGAAGTCGCCGTTGCCCTCCCGATAGGTGTTCAGGCACCAGTTATGGTCGTAGCCCATGGCGTTCCTGATTTGCGTGAAGGCCGAGTCGTTGATGGTTTCCTCGAGGGCATGCGGCCTGCGGAAGTCCATCGGCGTGCCCTCTACAGGTAGAATCTCGCCTGTCGTCATGAAGGTGGCATCCGCCGGGGTGAAGTTGTCGGCGTTGATGTAGAGCTCCTGTGCCGTTCCCGCCTCCGTCAGATTGCCCGTCAGGTTGAAGTAGGAGTGGTTGGTCATGTTGATGACGGTTTCCTTGTCGGTGGTGCCCTCATAGCGTATGTCAAGTGTATTGTCGCTTAGGAGGGTATAGGTAACCGTCGCCTTCACATTTCCAGGGAAGTTGTTGTCGCCGTCGGGCGAGTCCATGGTGAGCCGGAGCGTGCTGTCGTTCGGCTGCTCGGCTGCATACACCTGATACTGCCACCCCGAGGAGCCTCCGTGCAGGCAGTGCCCGTAGTTGTTCGTAGGCAGCTGGATTCTCTCTCCCGCAATGGTCAGCTGTCCCTTGTTGATGCGGTTGGCATAGCGTCCGATGGCCGCGCCGAAGTCGCTGGGCGAGTTCACGGAGTCGGCATACTGGGCCAGGTTGTCATAGCCGAGCACTACATCCGTGAGTTTCCCTTGCCTGTCGGGCACCATCAGAGAGACGATGCGCCCGCCGAAGTTGGTGATGCAGGCTTCCATTCCCTGCCGGTTGGTCAGCGTATACAGCTTCACAGGTTTGTCGTTGATGACGGAGTCGAATCTTGCGGCGTCGAGTCCAGACGCGGTTCTGTTGCCCGAGCAGGCTGCGAGCAGTATCATGCCCGCACAGAGAAATAGGCTTTTCAAGTTGTTCATATACTGTGTGTCATTAAGGGAGTATTTTTCTTCTTCGCCGTAAATTTACTCATTTTTTCTAAGAAAAGGAAGGTTTTGGCAGGAAAAAATCGCGGCACGCGGTCATAAGCTTTATTTCCATCAGTCAAGAATGCGCGTTCCTGCTGATTTCCTACTGGTAGCAAGTTGATACGGCGAGGGGTGAAAGACACGGCGGGGGAGACGGTTCGGAAGATTACCAACGGCTGGTAACGGCGTTACCAGCCGTTGGTAATCACATTACAAGCCGCGTGTAATCGTGTTACACGCGGCTTGTAATTCCGTATCTTGCAACTTGCTCGCAGACCGCGGACCAAGGCAAGGGTTTGCGGATATGCCGGTCTTTAAGGCCGGAAACTATGGGCAGGATTGTACCACCGTCTCTTTCGGCATTCCATAGAGCGTGATGTCAGAGCCTTTACGCTTGTATGTGAATGGTATGGAATAAGAGAGTGAGCTGAGCACGGAGTCTATTGTGAGATTGTGGCGTATGTATCCGGAGTAGGTGGAACGGCGGTCAATCCCTGCCGTTATGTCTATGCTCACTCCGTAGAGGCCTTCCAGCACATGGGCGATATCCCTGATCGACATGTTGCGGAACGGTATCATGCCGTCGTGCCATACTGCGTCAAGGGGTGCATAGACATTCATCACCTCAATGGTGTGGCGGGTCTTGTCGATGACGGCTTTCTGATTGGGCTGTATGACGATTTTTCCCTCGCCGTGGTTACCCGTTATCTCGAGCCGGCCTTCCAGCAGGCTCACTTCTTCCTGGTTGTCCTTACAGTGAGTGTTGAAGTTGAACACGGTGCCCAGGACGCGCGTGCTGACTCCGCGGCTGCTGACGATGAACGGCCGGTCGGGATTCTTGCTTACGCTGAACAGGGCTTCGCCCGAGAGCTCCACGCGGCGCTCGCCGTCGCCGAATGCCTCGGGATAGCTGATGGTGCCGTTCTTGTTGAGCCACACCTTGGTGCTGTCGGGCAGCGTGAGTTCCATCACCTTCGTGGCAGACGCAGTTACCTGAATCATCTCGGGGCGACTGTAGTAGTTCCATAGAGCGATGGTGCCTCCTATCAGGACAAGCAGCCCTATGGCTGCATAGCGCAGGATGCTTAAATGGCGGGTCGTAGTGCGGTGTGCCTCGTAGCGGTGGATTTCGCTGAAGAGCCCTGCCTCCGCCTTGTCAAGGGCTTTCTCGGAAAGGGGCCGGCGACCTTTGCCTTGGCGATAGAGGTGTTCCGCCCTGAAGAGCGCGTCTTCGTTTTCGGGTGCCTCTTTGAGCCATTCGTGCAGAAGGCTGAGCTCCTTGTCAGAGCATTTTCCCAATATATAGTCCTTGATGAGCTTATAGTTGATATCCTTCATTCGTGTCTTGTTTGTTATATTTTTTCTCTTACTTCATTATTAAAAAAACAATTGTCGGACAAAAATAGCTTACTTCTAAAAATATAAAATATGTTTATTTGTGTTTCAGATGAGACAAGTGGCTGCGCAGAAGCTTCAGTGCCTTGTAGATGTGTGCGTCTACCGTCCGTACTGATACCCCCATTACATCGGCTATCTCCTTGTTTTTCATCTCGTGCAGGTAGCTCATGACAAAGGCTTGCCGACACTTTTCAGGCAGCTTCTGGATGGCCGTCTCTATCAGTCCGTGCAACTCTTGATTCTCTATGGCTTGCATTACATCGTTATGATCAGGGCTGTAGAATTTCATCCTGCGGGTCTCTATGTCTTGCAATATCTGTGAATGCCCCTTGACAATGGCCTGATGCTTCAGGCTGTTCAAGGCTCGGTTGTAGACGGCACGGTACAGGAAAGCCTTGAGATGGTTGTCGTCGGTCAGGGTGTCGCGGCGTTTCCATAGCTCTACGAAAGACTCTTGAACAATGTCTTTCATCTCGTCTTCGTCCACTAACTGTAGTGCATAATAAGCCATACGGGGATATAATTCCCTGAATATCAGCCTAAATTCATCTTCAGTAATGCTCATCTATATCACTTTCTTTTAATAATAAGTTTGCTTCACGCTCTTCATGCTTTTCTTTTTTAAGGCAAAGGTAACATCAGGCAACAAACCCTCATGGATGAGTCTAAAGCAAATCTAATTATCAAAAATACGCTTTTTAAATTATATTTATCGAAAACATCGCTTTTATTTTACTTTATTTAACATTGTGCGGATTTCTTTTCGGATATTGTCTGAACTGTTATTTTAAGGAAGAAAAATATTTTTTAAAATAAAGTGAGTTATACTAAGTAATTTTGTGAGTTGGTTTGTTATAACCAATGAATAGCAGGCTAAATTTGCTAAATTAAATAACTTAAACATTAAATTATTCATTCCAAATCATGGACAAGAAACACTATGGACACGGCTTGGCGCTATGCACGGCTTTTATAGTACTCTTTCTCCTATGCATGCCTGTTCATCGGGCATCGGCTCAGGTGAATTTGTCGACCAAGCGCGCTAAGTTAGAGACAGTGATCAACCAACTTAAGTCAAAGACCAAGTATCGTTTCTTTTATAACGACGACTTGGCGAAAGTGGAAGTGAACGAGGTGAAGGCGCAGAACGAGCCGATGAAGGCCGTGCTTGACAAGCTCTTTGCCGGCACGGGTATTTCCTATAAGATCGTGGACAATGTGGTCTACCTCTCTAAGGAAGGAACTTCGGCTCAGACCGGCAAGGCTCCGGCGCAAAAGTCGGCAGGCCCCCGTACCATTACCGGAACGATAACCGATGCAAACGGCGAGCCGCTCATCGGCGTGAGCGTCATGGTGAAAGGCACCTCGCAGGGAGCCATCACCGATATTGACGGACGGTATTCTTTTACTACGGAGGCGGCTAATCCCACATTGGTTTACTCTTATATCGGCTACGGAACGCAGGAGGTGAGTTTGCAGGGACGCAACAAGGTGGACCTCGTGATGCGCGAGGAAGCCCACACGCTGAGCGATGTCGTGGTTACCGCCCTTGGTATCAAGCGTTCGGAGAAGGCATTGAGCTATAATGTACAGAAAATCGGCGGCGAAGATGTGAATACGGTCAAGAACGCTAACTTCATGAATTCGCTCTCTGGAAAAGTAGCCGGCGTTAACATCAATGCCTCTGCAGCAGGCATGGGCGGCGCAGCGCGTGTGGTTATGCGCGGTCCGAAGTCCATTACACAGAGCAATGGTGCGCTCTATGTAATTGATGGTGTTCCTGTTACAAATACCAGCCAGGGCGAGATAACCAATTCCCGCTATGCCAGCCAGCCTGGTTCGGAAGGTATTGCGGATGTGAATCCCGAAGACATAGAAAGCATCAGCGTACTTAGCGGGCCTGCTGCCGCTGCTCTCTATGGATCGGCTGCCGCTCAAGGTGTCATCATGATTACGACTAAGAAAGGTAAGGAAGGAAAGATATCGGTAGTGGTTTCCAATAGCAGCCAGTTCACCAATCCTTTCGTTATGCCGGAGTTCCAGAATTCTTATGTCAACCGTCAGAACGAGGTGGCCTCTTGGGGATCAAAGGTGGCTTCACCGTTTGGCGACTATAATCCGAAGGATTTCTTCAATACAGGTACTAATATCCAGAACAATGTCTCATTAACGGTAGGTTCCGACAAAAACCAAACTTACCTTTCGGTAGGTACAACCAATGCCAAGGGTATTATTCCCAATAATACATACAATCGATACAACTTCACATTCAGAAACACAACTCATTTTCTGGACGACAAACTGACTTTTGACTTCGGGTTCAACTACATTTTAGAGAACGACCGTAACTTGACGGCTCAGGGTGAATACTTCAACCCGCTGACGGCAGTCTATCTCTTCCCGCGAGGAGAGAGCTTTGATGCTGTGCGCACCTATGAACTGTGGGATCCCACGCGTCTTATCTATGTACAGAACTGGAATTTCGGTGATGCCCTGAGCATGCAGAATCCTTATTGGGTGGCTCACCGCATGAATCGCACGAACAAGAAAGGGCGCTATATGGTAAACGCCAGCCTGAAATATCAGGTGCTCGATTGGCTCGATGTTACCGGTCGTCTGCGCTGGGACGACGCTGCTACAAAGCAGGAGGACAAGCGCTATGCATCGACCATCAATCTTTTCGCGCACTCTCCCTACGGATTCTATGGATACGATAAGATTAACGACCAGAGCCTTTATGGCGACTTGATGGCCAATATTAACAAATCATGGGAGGATTTCAGCATCGGTGCCAATATCGGTGCTTCATTCTCGCGCACAAAATATGATGTTACAGGCTTCCAAGGCGGCTTGAAAGCTCCTTCAAACCTGTTTACTCCAAATGCTATCGACTATAGTCAGGTAACCAACGACAACCGTCCGATCTTCGACTTGAACAAGCACTATATCAATTCGCTGTTTGCCAATGTGGAATTGGGATGGAAGAGCATGCTCTATCTGACTCTGACCGGGCGTAACGACTGGGACTCTGCTCTTGACAATACAGCCAAAAGCTCTTTCTTCTATCCTTCGGTAGGTCTGTCGGCAGTGATTTCGCAGATGGCCCAGCTGCCTAAGTTCATCAACTATTTGAAGGTGCGCGCTTCTTGGGCAAGTGTAGGCTCAGCCATCAAGCCAAACATATCTTCTCTGTGGCGTTATAAATATACCCCGTCTTCAGGCACATATGGTACGGTTACCTATAAGTTCCCGGATACCTTCTATCCTGAGCGTACCAATTCTTGGGAGGCCGGCCTTACGGCTCGTTTTTTCAATAATGCATTGAGCTTGGATGTAACACTCTATCAAAGTAATACGAAAAATCAAACCTTCTTGCGCTCCATTACGGCGGGTGGTGGCTACAATCAGGAGTATATCCAGACTGGTAATGTGCGCAACCACGGTATAGAGCTGTCGCTCGGCTACAACCATAACTGGGGCGACTTTGGCTGGAACACCTCCTTTACTTATAGTGCAAACCGCAACAAGATCATCAACCTGCTTGACGATCCGAAAGAGGTGCTCAACATGGGCGGCCTGAACGGCATCGAGATCATTCTGAAGAAGGGTGGCACGATGGGTGATGTCTATACGACGAGTGATTTTAAACGCGATGCTGACGGGAACATTGCTTTGAGTGGAAGTAACAATGTTATGCAGGAGAGCCTCTCTAATCCGGTCTATCGTGGGTCGGTATTGCCGAAGGGTAATATTGGTTTCTCTAATGATTTTACTTACAAGGGCTTCAATCTGGGATTCCTTATCACAGCGCGTTTCGGAGGAATCGTGATGAGCCAGACACAGGCTATTCTCGACCAGTACGGTGTATCAAAAGCCTCGGCCGATGCACGCGATAATGGAGGAGTTTCCGTTAATAGCGGGAAAGTAGATGCCGAAGGCTATTACTCCGTGGTTGGCGGTAGTAATCCTATCTGGTCGGAGTATATCTATAGTGCCACAAACGCTCGCTTGCAGGAGGCACATCTTAGTTATACATTCCCAAGTACTCTGTTGAAGAAGGTGCAGCTTACGCTCGGCCTTACTGCCCATAATTTGTTCATGATCTACAACAAAGCACCGTTTGACCCGGAGACTACGGCCTCTACAGGCACCTATTATCAGGGCTTCGACTACTTTATGCAGCCAAGTTTGCGCTCTCTGGGCTTTAATGTAAATCTGAAATTCTAAATATCACTATAAATAATTAAGGACAAATGATTAAGAAATATATTTCCAAGGTTGCCTTACTGGGTGTTACCGTAGTAAATTTATTCGGGATGGCATCCTGCACCGCAGGTTTTGAGGAGGCTAACCGCCCGGGCAGCTCCGCATCGGCAGAGGAATTGGGAAGAGATAATTATACTATTGGGTCATTCCTCGTACAAATGCAGAATGCCGTGTTCCCTGAGCAGGAAAATGATTTCCAGATGGATTATGATCTGATTGGGAATTATCTGGCTCGCTATATGACTTATACCCAAAATGGATGGAATGGAGCCAACTTCGTTACGATGAACGCTCCGGTAAACTGGGTACGCTATCCCTTTAAGTCGCTTACTCCGAAGTTTACTTCTGCCTTCAATGATATTGTTCGCCTCTGTAACGGAAAGAAAGACCTCAATTATGCCTGGGCACTAATCTTGCGTGCCCATGGGTATCTTACGATGACAGATATGTATGGACCTTTCCCCATTGGAGCTGTAGAAGGTGATGAGAACGCCTATTCTTCTCAGAAGGATATTTATACTCATCTCATAGCCGACCTTGATGAGGCTTTGGCCATTTTAAAGACTTCGGTAAATGGAGAGTCTTTTACGGCCAACCAGAATTATGACAAAGTTTATGGCGGAAAATTCGCGAAGTGGATGAGATTTGCTAATTCGCTGAAGCTTCGTATGGCTATCCGCATGAGTGGAGTCGATCCTGCAACCGCAAAGAAAGTAGGAGAAGAGGCCGTAGCGGCAGGAGTTATCGAAGATAATGATGACAATCTGGCAATCAGCTACACGCCGCATGGACTCTATAAGACTTCTGTGGAATGGGGAGACAGCCGTGCTTGTGCTGATATAGAGAGCTTCATGAATGGTTACGAAGACCCCCGTATTGGTAAATACTTCAAGGAAGCTGCCGAGCATCCTTCAGGATTCAGGCCCATCATAGGATGTCGTGCCGGAGCCAAAATAGGCAATAAGTCGGTAGCCGTTCCTCTCTATTCTGCTGCCAATGTAGCAAATGCCACTAAGGGTATTTGGCTTACTGCAGCCGAGATGTGGTTCTGCCGTGCTGAAGGTGCACTCATCGGTTGGCAGAACATGGGAGAGGGAAATTCAGTCGGTAGCCTTTATAATAAGGCTATAGCCACATCTTTCAAGCAATGGGAGGCTGGGGATGCTACATCCTATATTAATAATAGCTGGAGTATCCAAGCTGATTATACTGATGCTCAGGGCGGCTTTGGACACTATGCTCCGCATGTAAGTAATATTACTGTAAAGTGGGAAGACAATGTTTCCATCGAGCAGAAAATGGAGCGCCTTATCACGCAAAAATGGATAGCACTTTTCCCTTGTGGGCAAGAGGGATGGAGTGAACTGCGCCGTACAGGCTATCCGGAGGTATTTGCTGTAGATCAGACGACTGCTTACTCTGTCAAAGTGCCTAACCGCATACCTTTCGCAGATACTGAAAAGACTGAAAATGCTACAAATCTTGAGAAAGCCCGCCAGATGCTCGGCGGTCCCGACAATTATGTAACACCTATGTGGTGGCAGAAAAAGTGGTGGCAGAATTAAGGTCAACATCTATCAACAACTAAAAGATTTTTATGAAAATGAAAAATATATTTAAGTCGATTCTCTTCGTAATAGGTGCTGTTATGGGCATGGCCTCTTGCAGCGACTGGACAGATATGGAAACACAGAACCCCAGCGATCTGACGGCAAATATTAGAAGCGAAGCTTATTATGCCCAGCTTCGCGATTATAAGAAGAGTGATCATCCTGTAGCCTTTGGCTGGTTTGGTGGTTGGGCAGGACGCGATGCCTCATTAGAAAAGTCTTTGTCCGGGCTGCCTGATAGTGTAGACTTCGTGTCGTTATGGGGTAACTTCAAGAATCTTACCCAAGCACAGAAAGAAGACCTTGAGTATGTGCAGAAAGTAAAGGGTACTAAAGTGCTTATTTGTTGGCAGGTGCATGATATCGGCGACCAGCTGACGCCTGATATGCCAGAAGGTTGGGCAGAACAGAATCCCGGTAAAGATTGGCGGCATGAGTTTTGGGGATGGGGCGATAGCAAGGAAGAAAAGCTTGCCGCAACCGAGAAATATGCCAAGGCCATTCTTGACACGATAAACAAGTATAATTACGATGGCTTTGATATTGATGCGGAGTACGGACTTGCTCAGATTGGATTTACTGCCAAAGAGGAGCTATGGCGGAATGAAGGCTGTATGGACAAGTTTGTCGAGACACTTGCCGCAGAGCTCGGCCCACACTCAGGTACTGACAAAATGCTTGTCGTAGATGGGAAGCCTGAGGACTTTGATACTAAATATGCCGACTATTTCAATTATTTCATTTTGCAGGCTTACGATTCCGATAACTTCCTTGCTCGTCCTCGGAATACCCAGGCTCGGTTTGATCGGCAATTGTCCTACTGGAAGAGTGTGTTAACTCCGGAGCAGCTGGCCCGCAAGATTATCATCACTTGTAATTATGAGAATGGTGGTAATATTACAAACTATTCTTATATCATGGCAGAGGGAATGGAAAATGAGCATCTGTATGACGGACTGCTTCCCAAGGAATTCATGACATGGCAGAAAGATAATAAAAGATGGGTTGCCCGGGTTTCGGCTGCCTTTGCCCTCTTCAATCCTGTTTTTGACGGGAAAACCTATCGTAAAGGAGGTATGGGAACCTATCACATGGAATATGAATACAAGGCTGATGGTACCATCAATACCTATCCTAACCTGCGTATGGCCATCCAGATAATGAATCCTACCAATAAATAACTTAAATACAAGTAAGAAAATGTATCTATCTAAAAATAAATCCGTAATGCTGGCATTTGCAGGACTTGTGCTTCTTGCTTTCAGTTCTTGTGAGAATGCCGAATATTCCGTGCTCGAGAATCAGGCTTTCTTCGAACAGACGAAGACCAATGCCAATACTGTGCAGAAATTGACGGTAGAGGATGCAGCGGCTACCAATGCCTCTTTCAAAGTGCAACTGTCATCCCCTGCCCAGAGTTCCTCAAAATTTGAGATACAAATCGATCAGGCGGCTCTCGATAAATACAATACCGAAAACTTCACTACTTACAAGGTGTTACCTACAAACGGCTATACCATGTCGTCTAACGAAGTAACGGTAGACGCGGGGCAGACCATCTCGAGCCCCGTAGACATCAAGATCAATCCTTTCACCGAGGAACAGAAAAAGAATGCGGAGAAATTCGCTTTGCCCCTGAAGCTGGTGAGCAAGGATGGCAAGCAGAGCGTGCTCAATTCGGGCGGAGCCATGATCTTTCTTCTTGACAAGGTTGTGCGGCAGGCGGTGCCTACCTATAGTGCCAATAATCCTATCGTGTTCCATATGAAGGAAGATTTCAATGCTCTTCAGTGGACCGTTGAGTTCTGCGTAAACATCGACAAGCTTGGAACCAAGGTGGGCGAGATGAACAATCAACAACTGTTTAGTGGCTGGGGCAAGGATGGAGGCGAGATTTTCACTCGTTTCGGTGATGCGCCTATCGAAGGTAACCGGATGAACATCAAAACCCAGGGCAGTCAGATGAACAGTAATATGAAGTTCTCTATCAACACATGGTATCATATAGCTATTGTCTGCACGGGAACTTCCCTGAGTCTCTATGTGAACGGCGTGCTCGACAATACCGTTGCCATGCCAGGAAAAGCTGTAAATATCAGTAAGGACAACTGGCATGCAGGTAACTCTGACGATGAGCGTTTTACCTATTTAAAGGGTAATGTGATGATGGGCGAAATCCGTATCTGGAGCAAGGCTCTGACACAGCCGCAGATTGCAAACAACATGTATGCAGTTGATCCCAACTCAGAGGGGCTGTATGCTTACTTCAAGATGGATGAAGGTTCGGGAAATAGTTTCAGCGATGTCCGGAAGAATGGTAATACTGCGCTTGTACCGCCAAGCTTACTTTATAAAGATATCGTTTGGACGCAGGATGTGAGATTTGACGGAAAATAACCATAAAACAAAGATTCTAAAAAAATGAAGATCAAGAATATCATAAAATCAACATTCATGGCAATGCCGGCATTCTTGTTGCTGGCATCCTGCCAGAGTGAGCCGGAAGTAGGGAGCACGCTCTATCCTACGAAAGGCGAAGACTACTCTCCCGTGGCCTATATTGACAACCGGGCTTATATACCGAAAAACTTCAAATCGACAACCTATATACAAAAAGGTTCTTCTGACGAATTGGAGATACCGGGCGACACGCTTTGTTTCAATGTTCAGCTTACGGCTGCTGCCGATAAAGATCTCACTTTCAATATCAAGGTGGATAACAGCAAGATTCCGGCTACTACTGCCGAAGGCCACAAGCCTTTTGATGCAAGTAGTTTCAAGATGGAAACAGCAACCGTTACGGTGAAGAAAGGAACCTTGCAAAGCCAGGAACCTTTCAAGATAGCTCTCAATGGTGAGTCAAAGGAGCTTCTTGCCTTGACTGATAGCGAAGCCGGTATCACGGCATTTACTATCGAAAGTCCTGATGGGGTGAAGATAAGCGACAAGTATAACACTTATTCCTGGGAGCTTAAGAAGGAAGTATACTGGATTAACCCGAATGGCATGATAGACAACCTTGCGCAGATAGAGACCTCGGTATATGATGTGAATTGCGGGGGCTATGGCAGGATAGGTCTGGAATTAAGCGACGGGGATAATAATACCTTTGCGAACTATCGGGTTTCTGACATTTCAAGTCAATTCATGAAAATTGAACTAAAGGATTTAGTCGATATAACGGCCATCCAACTGACTCCCTGCGGCCGTTTGTGGGGAGATGATCTGAGTCGGTTCTTCTCCAAGGAGATTGAGATTCTTGGTTCTATATCTGCTAAGTCTATGAACGATGTAAAGGCAGAGGAATTCAGCAGATTGGGCTTTGCTACTTGTCAGAATAAGCCGGGCGGCCCGGAAGATAAGTGGAATATCGTATTTTATGGTTCACAAAGAGTACGCCATATTTGGATTCACTTTGTTTCTTCTTTCAGCGAGGATCAAATACTCCTCAATGAGGTGCGCTTGTTCAAGTAGAATATAATATTTGTTATAGTTACTCCCGCTGATTCTGAGAATCAGCGGGAGTATTTTTTTCAAGAGACACTCTTCTTCGGGCCAAAGAACGGGGTTGTAGTAAAAGGCCGCTAAAAGGAAAGCTTTTAGCGGCCTTTTGCATCGCTTTTAGCGGTCTTTTACCTTCCTTTTAACGGCCTTTTACTTTTGCGGTTTATAATAATAAAGGGCAAGGAAAATCCCCCTTCTCCGTGAAGAGAAGAGGGATCTACCCTTTCCAAAGTAAAGTCTTTAGAAGGTTTGTCTTTCAATATGAGTCTTGTCGTTATACTTTGCGCCTTGTGGCATCAGCATACTTTATGTGCGCCTTGGCTGATTACGACATCGTAGACCTCTGGCTCATGCCCGTACTTGGCATTGAACTTCTCCTTGGCGTCGGCAATGAAACGGTCGTAGAGGTCGTCCTTTACCAAATTGATGGTGCAGCCGCCGAAGCCTCCGCCCATGATGCGGCTGCCGGTAACACCGTTCTCTTTGGCGATGTCATTCAGGAAATCGAGTTCCTCGCAGGATACCTCGTACTCCTTGCTCAGCCCCTCATGGGTTTCATACATCTTCTGGCCTACGGTCTCATAGTCGCCCTTCTCAAGGGCATCGCATACGGCCAGCACGCGGTCTTTCTCGCCTAACACGAAGTGGGCACGGGTGTAGTCCTCGACGGAAACTTCATCCTTGACGGCCTCAAGCTCATCCCAGTCGGCATCGCGAAGTGTCTCGAACTTCTTTGCGGGGAAGTGGGCGTTCAGCGCCTTGACAACATTCTCGCAGGAGTTGCGGCGGTCGTTATAGGGAGAGCCTACCAGTTCGTGCTTTACCTTGGAGTTGACGAGGACGAGCTTGTAGCCCTGCGGGTTGAAGGGGTAATACTCAAACTCACGGCTGCGGCAGTCGAGTCGCATGAGCTTGCCTTCCTCGCCGAATACGGACGCAAACTGGTCCATGATGCCGCAGTTGACGCCTACATACTTGTGCTCCGTAGCCTGACCGGCCAGAGCCATGTCCCACTTGGAGACCTTGTTATCGCCGAAGAGGTCGTTCAATGCATAAGCGAAGCAGCTCTCCAGTGCCGCGGACGAAGACATGCCCGCTCCGAGGGGCACATCGCCGTAGAAAGCGGCGTTGAAGCCTTTTACGGGAACGCCGAGAGCCTTCATTTCTTGTACGATGCCGTAGATGTAGCGAGCCCAGGAGGCACGCGGCCCGTCAGGGTCGTTCAGCTTGAACTCTACCTTGTCCTTCAGGTCGATGGCGTAGAGGATAACGGTCTCCAGTCCGTTCGGGCGGATTTCGGCCAGGATTCCCTTGTCTACTGCGCCGGGGAATACGAATCCGCCGTTGTAGTCGGTATGTTCGCCGATGAGGTTGATGCGGCCCGGAGCCATATAGATGTTGCCTGTCTTGCCGTCAAAGTGCTTGATGAAGCGGCTTCTTACTCTTTCTATATCCATGATATGGTTTTCTTTTAGGTTATATTTATTCAACGGGAATATCCTTGTTTACATTCTTGCAACCGATGACAGCGTAGAAGAACATGTAGGCCAGCGCAATCAACGGAACGAAATAGGATGCCATGTAGGTGGCCTTGTCGGCAATGAAACTCTGAAGCAACGGAAGCAATCCGCCACCTACTACCATCATCATGAAGATGCCGGATGCCGCTGCGGTATATTTGCCGAGCCCCTCAGTGGCAAGGTTGAAGATACTGGTCCACATGATGGAGGTGCAAAGGCCGCAGAGCACGAGCAGCAACGCTGCTATAGGCACCGTGACAGAGGCAAACGAAGTGCCGGTGAATACGGGCATGGCAACCGTAGACGATTTGCCGAGGAGTATCGCACAGAGCACGAGAATCATGCCCACGAAGGTGGCGATGGTCATGAGCTGCTTGCTGGAAACCTTGTTTGCGATGAACGAAGTGCAGAAACGACCCACCAGCATGAGGAACCAATAGGTGGCCGCCACGGAGCCCGCGATGGCAACGGCATTGCCCGTGAGGCCTGCGCCGGCATCGGTCTGGTCACTCAGATAGTAAATCAATGTTCCCGGAATACCGACCTCTACGCCCACATAGACGAAGATGGCGATGACGCCCAGCACGAAGTGTCGGAACGACCAGGGACTGTGCTCGAATACGGTGTCTTTTGTAACCTTTCCGATTTCTGGATCCTCAATCTTAATGAAGCTGAGGATGAGGAAGGCTGTGGCAAATACGGCCATGGCAATATAGAGAACAAGGTTCACATCTACCATCTTGGTGGAGGCTGTAACGGTACCAATCAATGCGCCCACGAAAAGAGGAGTCAATGTTCCTGACAAAGAGTTCAGCGTTCCGCCGATCATGTTCAGTTGGTTGCCACGGTTGCCGCCGCCGCCGATGAGGTTCAGCATCGGGTTCACAACGGTGTTCAGGATGCATACGCTGAAACCGGAGATGAAGGCACCGAGCAGGTAAACAACGAAACCTGTAACCTTGGCAGTTACAGGGTCGAAGAGGCCTGAGCAGAACTGAGTGAAGACGCCAATGAAGCCCACGGCGATACCAATCATTGCAGTCTTCTTGTAGCCAATCTTCGTCAGCAGCTTTCCTGCGGGTATACCCATGAAGAGATAGGCCAGGAAGTTCATGGCGTTGCCCAACATCCCTACGGTGTTGGCACTATCGCCGGCAAACTGGCTCTTCCAGATAATGCCGATAGGTGCAGCAAGATTGGTTACGAACGAAATCATTGCATAGAGGAACATCATCGTGATAATGGCAATGATGCTCGAGTTTTGTTTAGTCTGATTTTCCATTTTTGTGATATGTTTTATTTATGATTATTCTTCGGTTCCGAATTTGTATATGGTCTTCTGGCTGTAAGTCTGTCCCGGTTCCAAAACCACGGAGGGGAAGTAAGGGTGGTTAGGACTGTCAGGGAAATGCTGGCACTCGAAGCAGATGCCGCTGCGCCGTGGAAAGGTGGCTCCGTGCTGGCCCTTGTAGCCGTCGGCCCAGTTGTCTGAATAGACTTGAACTCCGGGCTCCGTGGTATAGACCTCCATAGTGCGGCCACTTACGGGTTCTGTTACTTTTGCGGCGAAGCTGAGCTCTCCTTCCTCTTTCTTGTTGAGCACAAAACAATGGTCGTAGCCTGCACCGTTCCTGATTTGTTCGTCGTCAGCATCAATGTCCTGTCCGAGAGGCTTCGGGGTACGGAAGTCGAACGGTGTGCCCTTTACGAAGCGAATCTCTCCGGTGGGGATACTGGTCTCGTCAATGGGAAGATAATAGTCTGCATTGACCTCGCAGACTAAGTTCTCGATGGTAGGAGTCGGACTGGCGATGCCCGATAGGGAGAAGAACCCATGGCTGGTGAGGTTGATGATGGTTTTCTTATTAGTTGTTGCCTGATATTTAATGATCAATTCGTTGTCATCGGTAAAAGTGTAGGCCACCCACGCGGTAACCTCGCCGGAAAAGCCTTCTTCGCCATAGGGGCTGACATATTTCAGCACGAGGGCTTGACCGCTCACCTGATTGGCATCCCACACCTTGGCATTGAAGCCCTGTTTGCCGCCATGCAGGCAGTTGGGACCGTTGTTTATGGGCAGATGATATTCTTTCCCGTGTAGCTGGAAGCGGCCTTTTGCTATGCGGTTGCCATAGCGTCCTATTAAAGTAGAGAGGTAAGGTTCTGGACTTTTGATAACATCCTGGATATTGTCATGGCCTTGGATTATATTGGCTGTCTTTCCATTCTTGTCGGGAACCATGATGGCTACGATAGCACCGCCGTAATTCGTAATCGCAATTTCGTTCCCTTGTTGGTTCTTGAGGATGTAGAGGTCAGTATTTTTGCCGTCAATTGTGGTCTGAAAGTCCTCTCTTTTCAGACCACACAGGTTTTCTGTTTCAACAGTGCTCATAATATTCAAAGTTTTTAGTTGTCTACTTTCTTGCAAAGTAACTTAAAAAAAATGAATATTACAAATTTATATCAAGAAAATATATCGGGCCTATCGTTAAAAACAATTAAATGTATGTGAGTAAATCGGCAACGATATAACTACTTCCACCGACAAAAATGAAGTCATCCAGCCCTGATTCACTCAACGCTTTACCATATGCTTTCATAACAGAAGGATAACTTTTGCCATGTAGACCATGCCGTTTCGCATTCTCGGCGACCCTCTTTGCCGGGATGGCACGCTTCGATGAGGCTTGTGTCCAGTAATAAACAGCCTCCTTCGGAAGGAGGCTCATCACGGTGTCGATGTCCTTGTCATCTACCATTCCGAAGACGATGCGCAGTGTCTTACAGGCCTGTGCCTTGATTTGGGGGGCAAGATATTGCCATCCGCCTACATTGTGGCCGGTATCGCAGACAACTTTCGGAGTCCTTTGCAGCATTTGCCAGCGTCCCGTAAGCCCCGTGAGTTCCGATACTTTGTCAAATCCTTTGCGGATTGAGGATATGTCATTGATTCCCAGATGTTTCAAAATGCATAGGATGGTATTGGTATTCTTCTCCTGGTAGAGGCCTCCGAGTTCGCCATGCAGTATGCCGAAGCTTCGGGTCTGATAGTCTCTACCGCCGCCAGCGTCTGTCTTGGAGGATATCACCTCCCGATTTCCTTCCGCGAAGTAGACAGGTGCGTTCTTTTCGGCAGCCTTCT
The DNA here is from genome assembly GCF_900113305.1 of Prevotella sp. KH2C16. Lineage (GTDB taxonomy): Bacteria > Bacteroidota > Bacteroidia > Bacteroidales > Bacteroidaceae > Prevotella. The sequence continues at coordinate 43,112 of NZ_FOOW01000002.1, forward strand.
GTAGGAATACGAGTCGCGTTTCTGGCGTGGTTTCTCCGATGACTACGGGAACACCCTCTTTGATGATTCCTGCCTTTTCTTCTGCAATCTTGGCCAGCGTGTCGCCGAGAAACTGCGTGTGGTCGAAGCTGATGTTCGTGATGACCGACAAGACAGGGGTGATGATGTTGGTGCAGTCCAGGCGGCCGCCGAGTCCTACCTCTATTACTGCAACATCCACCTCCTGTTCTGCGAAATACTTGAAGGCAAGAGCGGTGGTCAGTTCAAAGAAGGAAGGGTGGAGCGGCTCGAAAAACGGGCGTTCTACTTCCACGAATTTGACGACCTCTTCCTTTGATATCGTCTTCCCGTTGACGCGGATACGCTCACGGAAATCTACGAGGTGTGGCGAGGTGTACAGTCCGACTTTCAGCCCCTTTGCTTGCAGAATTGCAGCCAAGGTATGGGAGCAGGAGCCTTTTCCGTTGGTTCCCGCAATATGGATGGTTTGATATTGCCGATGTGGATGGCCGAAGTGTTCATCCATGGTCAGTGTATTCTGCAGACCCTCTTTATAAGCAGAAGCACCCACATGTTCGAAGACAGGGGTGCTATCGTATAGGTACTGTACGGTTTCCTCGTAAGTCATTTCTTAGTTGAAGTAGTTCTTGAATTTGCTGAAGATGGATTTCTTCGTCGCGAGGTCGCCGTTAAAGTTTTCGCTCTGACGAAATTTCTCGATAGCCTCCCGTTCTTCCCGGGTCAGCGTTTTGGGGACATAGACGCTGATGTTTACCACCAAGTCTCCTTTGCCCGAGCCATAGCCTTGTACTGCTGGGAGTCCTTTGCCGCGAAGTCGGAGGGTTTTTCCGGGCTGTGTCCCCGATTCAATCTTTATCTTGACTTTCGTTCCCTCGATGGTAGGAATCTCGACCTCGCCGCCCAGTGCTGCCGTCGGGAAATCGAGCAGCAGGCTATAGATGACATCCTGACCGTCGCGCACGAAGGTGTCGTTTTCTTCCTCCTCTATGTAGACTTGGATGTTTCCGTTAATTCCATTGTGTTGACCAGCATTTCCCTTGCCCGGCACATTTACCACCATGCCGTCGGCAACGCCGGCCGGAATCTGTATTTCCACCACTTCTTCTCCTTTCACGACGCCCGTTCCTCCGCATTCGTGGCATTTGTTCTTGATAACGGTGCCTTCACCATGGCAGGTGGGGCATTCCGTCTGCGTCTGCATCATGCCAAGCATGGTGCGCACGGTCTTTACTACGACTCCGCGTCCTCCACAGGTCGGACAGGTCTCGGAGCCGCTTCCAGTCTCGGCTCCGGAACCGTGGCAGTGCGAGCAGGTAATGTCCTTGTGCACCTTGAACTTCTTGGTAACGCCCGTGGCAATTTCCTGAAGGTTCAGACGAACTTTCAGTCGGAGGTCGGCTCCACGATACTGGGCATGCTGGCTACGGCTGTTTCCACCGAATCCGCCGAACCCTCCGAAGCCTGAATGGCCGCCGAAGATATCACCGAACATGGAGAAGATGTCGTCCATGTCGAAACTCTGACCTCCGAAGCCGCCGCTTCCGAAACCTCCGGGAGCATCGAATCCGAACTGATCATACTGCTGTCGTTTCTGTGGATCGTGCAGAACCTCGTAAGCCTCTGCTGCCTCTTTGAATTTCTCTTCCGCTTCCTTGTTGCCGGGGTTGCGGTCGGGATGGTATTTGATGGCTATCTTCCGATACGCCTTCTTGATTTCGTCTTCCGAAGCGCCTTTGCTGATGCCCAGCACCTCATAGTAATCTCTTTTCGCCATTATTGTCCTACTGCTACTTTTGCGTGCCTGATCACCTTGTCGTTGAGCATATATCCTGTCTGCACGCAGTCGACCACCTTTCCTTTCTTGTCATCGCCCATGCCGGGAACCATGGCAATGGCTTCGTGGTAGTCTACATCGAAGTCCTTGTCTTGGGCATCCATTTTCTTTAGCCCCATGCTTTCAAGGGCTTTCAGGAGTTTCTTGAAAATGAGTTCCCAGCCTTCTTCCACGGCCTCGATGCTTTCTGCCTTGTCGGCATTTGCCACGGCTCGTTCCATATCGTCGAGCACGGGCAGGATGGCCGTGATGGTTTTTTCGCCACCGTTCAGGATGAGTTCCGCCTTTTCCTTTAGCGTGCGCTTCTTGTAGTTTTCGAATTCTGCCACCGTGCGGAGCAGCTGATCTTTCAGCTTGGCATTCTCTTCCAGAGCCTTGGCAAGAGGGGCTTCCCCGGTTTCCGCCGCTTCTGCCTTTTTGTCAGCGGGAGCCTCTTCTTCGTTGCCGGTAGCCTGTGTTTCGGTTTCCACCTTTTCTATACTCTCTTCCTGCTCCCTGTTCTTGGGAGCGTTACAGTCTTCGATGTCTATCTTCTGTTCCTTTTTCGTCATGTCGATTCGTTCTTTTACTTGTTCTTTAGCAAAAACCGTGCCAGATGGAGGCTATTCTTCACCATACATTCCGGCCTTCTGTGTCTTGATGCTTTCATCGTGAATGTAGTCATCGTAGCTCATCAGCTTGTCGATGGTGCCCGACGGGGTCAGCTCGATGATGCGGTCGGCCACGGTTTCGATGAACTCATGGTCGTGCGAAGCAAAGAGAATGTTGCCCTTGAAGGTAATCAGATTGTTGTTGAAAGCCTGTATGGATTCTAGGTCGAGGTGGTTGGTAGGCGTGTCGAGAATCAGACAGTTGGCATTGTTGAGCTGCATCTTGGCAATCATGCAGCGCATCTTCTCGCCTCCTGAAAGTACATTCACCTTCTTCAGCACATCCTCTCCCGAGAAGAGCATGCGGCCGAGGTAGGCTTTCATTTGCACCTCGTTGCCCTTGCCGTACTGCGAGAGCCAGTCCACGAGGTTCATGTCGCTCTTGAAGAATTCCGTATTGTCGAGAGGCAGATAGGCCGTGGTGATGGTAACGCCCCACTTGAAGGAGCCCGCGTCGGGCTGCCGGTTGCCGTTGATAATCTCGAAGAGTGCCGTCATGGCCTTCGGGTTATGCGAGAGGAAAACTGTCTTCTGTCCCTTCTCGATGACGAAATTCACATTGTCGAAGAGCACGGTTCCGTCCGGCTCCACGGCCTTCAGTCCCTCCACTTCGAGTATTTGGTTGCCCGGTTCGCGTTCCATCTGAAATATGATGCCCGGGTATTTGCGGCTCGACGGGCGGATTTCCTCTATATTCAGCCTTTCCAGCATCTTTTTTCTCGATGTGGTCTGGCGGCTCTTTGCCACATTGGCGGAGAAGCGGCGGATGAACTCCTCCAGCTGCTTGCGCTTCTCCTCGGCCTTCATCTTCTGGTTCTGGGCCTGACGGAGGGCCAGCTGTGAACTCTCATACCAGAAGCTGTAGTTCCCAGAGAAAACGGTTACCTTGCCGAAGTCGATATCTATGGTCTGCGTGGAAACGGAGTCGAGGAAGTGGCGGTCGTGGCTTACCACGAGCACCGTTTGCCGCTCGTCTATTTCCGAGAGATAGTCTTCAAGCCACTCCACGGTGTCCAGGTCGAGGTCGTTGGTGGGCTCGTCGAGCAGCAGGTTCTCGGGTTTTCCGAAGAGAGCCTTTGCCAGCATCACACGCACCTTCTCGTTGTTGGAAAGCTCTGCCATCGTCTTCTGGTGCAGGTTTTCCTTGATGCCGAGATGCTGCAGGAGCTGTGCGGCGTCCGACTCGGCCTCCCATCCGTTCATCTCGGCAAACTTCAGTTCCAGTTCGGCGGCTCTGTTGCCGTCGTCCTCCGTCATTTCCGGCTTGGCATAGAGTCGCTCGCGCTCCTTCATGTTTTCCCAGAGAGGCTGGTGCCCCATAAGCACGGTATCCATCACGATGTACTCGTCGTATTTGAAATGGTCCTGTTCCAAGACGGAGAGGCGTTCTCCCGGTCCAAGCTCCACGGTGCCCTTGTTGGGTTCGAGGTCGCCGCTGATGGCGCGCAGCAGGGTCGACTTTCCTGCGCCGTTAGCCCCGATGACGCCGTAGATGTTGCCTGGTGTGAACTTTATATTTACATCCTTATAAAGGACTCGCTTGCCAAATTGGATAGCGAGATTGCTGAGTGTAATCATTTCTTGTACCTTATTTATTTTTGAAATCGGCTGCAAAGGTACGAAAAATAATTCAAATATCGGCAGGATACCTATACTTTATTCTAAATACTGCCGCGAAACAGAGAACCGATTCGGGTGGGGGCTTTCTCTGTGAATGGCTTTCTCAGTTTCAGGCCGACCTTACAACGGATGTCTTCCACGGATGCCCCTACGGAAAGAGTATAGTTGCCGGCGTCGGCTACCCAGGCTGCAAGGCTCTCGTCGTAAGACGCAAGGTCGCGGAGGTGGAGCGTCATGCTCACCTGTTGGCTCTCTCCGGGGTGCAGCAGGCGGGTCTTTGCGAAGGCCTTGAGTTCTCTGAGCGGCTTTGCGAGTCTGCCTTCGGGGGCCGTGGCATAGAGTTGCACGGCCTCTTTGCCTGCCACTTTACCGGTATTCTTGACTTTCACGGTTACGGTAATCTGGCTTCCCGACCTCTTCACCCGTGCGTCGGAATATTCGAAAGTGGTGTAGGAGAGTCCGTAGCCGAAGGGATACGCCACGGTTTTGTGCCGGGTGTTGAAATAGCGGTAGCCCACCCAGATGTCCTCGTCGTAGCGGGTGTATCCGAGGTTTTGTGTCTCAAGCACCTTCTTGCCGGGACGGAGCAGCTCGTCCCAGGAGAACACATAGTGCAGCGGGAAGTTCTTGGCCGAGGGCAGGTCGAAGTAGTCGTTGGCAAGGGTCATTGTCAGTTTGCCCGACGGAGAGGCTTTCCCGGTGAGCACTTCGGCAATGGCGTTGCCGCCTTCCTGTCCCGGCTGCCAGGCCAGGAGTATTCCGTCTGCCTTGTCTTTCCAGCTCGCCACATCGATGGCACCGCCGGTGTTTAGCACCACGACAACCTGCTTGCCCCGCCTGTGGAAGCTCCGGCTCACGCTCTCGATGAGTTCCAGCTCGCGGTCGGTGAGCAGGTAGTCGCCTTTCCGGTAGTCGCGGTCTTCGCCTTCGCCGCCGTTTCTCGACAGGGTGATGATGGCTTTTGAGCAGTCTTTGGCCCGACGGTCGATGAAATCAGGCTCCATATAGGGCTCGGTGGGTTTCTTGAAGCCGAAGAACCAGTTCTTCCAAGTCTTCTCATTAATTTCGTCGAGCTGCACATTGCAGGCTTTGAGGTATTCGGAATAGAACATGTCGAGCGTGGGCTGCGTGGCTATGCCCAGTTTTTTCAGGCCGTGAGGAAGGTCTACGGTGTAAGCCTTGTTGACTTCGGCCGACCCTAAGCCGTTGGCGAAATAGTTGTAGTTTCCGATGCCGAAGAGGGCAATGGTGTCCTGAGGCTGTAGCGGAAGCGCGGTCCCCTCATTCTTCAGCAGCACCATGCCCTCAATGGCAGCTTCCTTGGCCAGCCGGGCGTGCGCCTTTAGGTCGGGGGCGGCATTTCCCTTCAACCCCTTTTGCGACCTTGTCTTCAGGATATAGCCGAGCATGCGGCCTACGCTGCGGTCTACATTCTCGATGGCGAGCGTGCCGTTCTTCACTCCCTCGACGATGTCCTGCACTTGTTTCGGGTTGCCGCCCATGAGGAGGTCGTTTCCGGCATGAATCTGCTTTACGGTCTCACGGGGCTCTCCCCAGTCGGTCATGACGATTCCGTCGAACTTCCACTCATCCCGGAGCAGCTGCGTGAGCAGGGGGGCGGAATACTGGGTGGGCGTTCCGTTCAGTTGATTATACGACGACATCACCGCCCATGGACGGCTTTCCCTGATGGCAATCTCGAAGTTGCGCAGGTAGATTTCGCGCAGGGCACGCTGTGAGACGCGGCTGTCGTTGAACATGCGCATGGTTTGCTGGTTGTTGCAGGCAAAATGCTTGACGGTGGCTCCCACGCCCAGGCTCTGGATTCCGTTTACATATGCCGCTGCCATCTTGCCTGACAGGAGCGGGTCTTCTGAGTAGTATTCGAAGTTGCGGCCGCAGAGCGGGTTGCGTTGGATGTTGAGGCTCGGTGCCAGAATCACATCCGTGCCATAGGCAACCATCTCTTCGGCAATGGCGTGAGCCACCTCAGTCATCAGCTCGGTGTTCCAGCTGGAAGCCATCAGGGTTGAGATGGGAAATCCGGTGGCGAAGTATTTCCTGTCGCTGCCTTGCCTGACGGAGTCGATGTGCAGCCCTGTGGCTCCGTCGTTAAGGATGGTGGTGGCGGCTCCGAACCGCGGCAGACGGGCCGTGGCCCCTGCGCTGGTGGCCATGAAGGCAAACTTTCGGTCGTCGTTGCTGCCTACGAGCAGCTGCGCTTTCTCCTCAAGCGTCATGGCGGCCACTATCTCTTTGACAGGCGCCTTGCCCAGTTGGGGCAGTTTGGGATTCTGTGCATTGGCACCCATGCATGCCACCGCCAAGGCAAGCAGTATGAAAAATTGTTTCATGTCGTATTTTTAATGATATTGAGGGCAAAGATACGAATTATTTTAAAAAGTGCAAAACAGGAATGGGAAAATGGAGCTGTGTCCTGTGGAATTTACTTGCGAATCTGCAACTAAAATCTGCGAATTGTTAAAACAAGGGCTTCCAAAACGGGCCACGGAATCCACGGAGTGGGCTCTGGCGGTAAAACAGGCTTGAATTTCAGGTTTTGTAATGGTTTGAAAACCAATAGCTTAATTGCATACAGATGAATCTTTTCATTGAAATGACGGATTTTTCAGGATTAAAAGGTCGTTTCCGGACTTCCTTTTAGCGGCAAACAGCTTGACAGATAGCCGCTTCCGACCTTGCAAAAGGCCGTTAAAAGCCCTGCAAAAGGCCGCTTCCTGGTTTCCCGGGAGCCGTTTCGGGGCTTTCCGTCCGCCAAAAGCAGGTTTCCGAATGCTGGTTTGCATTTTTCCAGAACACTTTTTCTTGTTTCCCGTTAAGTTAAAAATGTTAAGAAGAAAACTGCCTGCATATTCTAAAGTTTGTTGCAAAAGAGGGTGTTTTCAGAAATATAATGTACCTTTGCAGCAAAAATCGATTGCCATGAAGAGAAACCTATGGTTGCTGTGCACCTTGTTCTGGGTCCTCGGGCTGCACGCCCAGCAACTCACGCTGATGAGCTACAACATCCGTCATTGCGAGGGAATGGATGAGAAGACAGACTATGGTCGCACGGCCAGAGTTATCAGTAATTGTGCCCCTGATGTAGTGGCCCTGCAGGAGGTGGACAGTGCCACGCGGCGTTCAGGAGGTCGCTATGTGCTTCAGGAACTGGCTGACCGCACGGGCATGAAGGCCGTCTTTGCGCCGGCCATCCGCTTTGACGGAGGCAAATATGGTGTGGGCATTCTTTCGAGAGAGGCCCCCTGCGCCGTTTCCATGCATCCGTTGCCGGGAACGGAAGAGCCCCGCGTGCTGCTGCGTGCTGATTTCAAGGACTATGTGGTCTGCTGTGTCCACCTCTCGCTGACGGATGCCGACCGGCGGGCTTCGCTCCGAATAATCCAGGAAGCTGTGGGCGATGTGAGCGACAAGCCCATATTCGTGCTCGGCGACTTGAATGAAAGCCCCACGGAGGGCTTCCGCAAGGAGCTGGCCGAGGGCTTCCGCATCCTCTCGGCCACGGACAGCAAGACCTTTCCTGCCGATGTTCCCACGGAGACGCTCGACTATGTGCTGCAGGGGCGGCAGTTCCGGAAGGTGAAGGTTCAGGAGCGCGGCGTTGCCATAGAGCCCGTTGCCAGCGACCACAGGCCTGTCTTCGTAACCTGCAAGTGGAAGAAACGGAAGAAAGAATGAAATTCCGGGTAAAGTTCCGAGTTTTCCTGGATTTTATGTACCTTTGCCGGCGAGATGATAAAAAATAACGATAACGGAAAACAAGGAGACTACGACCGCTTCGTCGTAGCCGAGGACCGTCCCCTTCTGGAATGGCTTCTCGAGAACCTGAAAGGGGAGAGCAAGTCGAAGATAAAGGCTACTCTCAAGGGGCGGGGCATCCTCGTGAACGGCAAGAAGATAACGCAGTTTGACCATCCTCTGAAAAAAGGCGACAAACTGAGCGTCAGCCGCTCGAAGAAAAACAACGAGAAGTTTCACAGCCGTTATCTGAAGCTTGTCTACGAAGACCGTTATTTGGTGGTCGTAGAGAAGAATGTGGGCATCTTGAGCATGGCGGCAGGGCATAGTTCGCTGAATGTGAAGTCCATCCTTGACGACTATTTCCGTCGTACGAGGCAGAAGTGTACGGCGCATGTGGTGCACCGCCTAGACCGTGATACCTCCGGGCTGATGATCTATGCCAAGGACATGGAGACCGAACAGCTGCTCGAAAGCAACTGGCACGACATCGTCTACGACCGCCGCTATGTGGCCGTGGTCTCAGGCGAGATGGAGGACGACGAGGGCACAATAGCCAACTGGCTGAAGGATAACAGGGCCTACATCACCTTCTCATCGCCGGTGGACAACGGAGGAAAGTATGCTGTTACCCACTTTCATGTCCTCAACCGCACCACGGAGCACTCCCTGGTGGAATACAAGCTGGAAACGGGGCGCAAAAACCAGATTCGCGTGCACAGCGCCGACATGGGGCATCCCGTATGCGGAGATGTCAAATACGGCAATGGCGACGACCCCGCAGGACGGCTCTGCCTACATGCCTATCTGCTCTGCTTCGTGCATCCCGTAACCCATCAGCGCATGGAATTTGAAACGCCGATACCATCCGCATTCAGAAAACTATTCAAATAAACCGTTATGGAACATAATTTTATCTATTACATCTTTGTGCTCCTCGCAGTCGTGGTGGGCTTTATCGTAGTGAAGAAGATTGCCAGCTGTCTCATCAAGACCCTTATCCTGATGTTGCTCGTGGGAGCGTTGTTGTTTATTTATTTCAACTACTTCCAATAAAAATGTTTATTTTTTTGAGGAAAAAGTTTGTTTTTCAAACTAATTACTATATATTTGTCCGGTGAATTAAAAAAAAACAAGCGAATATGAAGAAATTATTGTTAGGAATCGTAACCCTGTTGGTCATGCTCGTAGTAGCTCCGACCTCTGCCTCCGCGCAGAAAGTATATCTCACTCCGACCAGTGGAGCTGTGGCATATCATAAGAACAAGGACTGCAGTTACCTGCGACATTCAAAGGTGGTGAACAGTGTGAGCGAGTCTGAGGCAAGGGAGATGGGCCGGCATGCATGTCCTCTTTGCTATGGCAAGAAGGCCATGGCTGAGACTTCCAAGTCTGTTGCGGCCAGAAAAGCAACCCCAAAAACAACCAAGGCCACCAAGAAGGCGGTCAAGAAAGTTGTAAAGGAGGAAGAAGTAGCCGAAAAGAAAGTGGCAAAGAAGACCGCGACTGCGGCTAAGAAAGCCACCAAGAAGGCTGCCGACGAGACCAAGGCCGCCGAGAAGAAGGTAGCAAAGAAGACAGCTACAGCCAGAAAAACTGTCAGGAAAACAGCCAAGAAGACTGCCGACGAGACCAAGGCTGCCGAGAAGGAGGTAGCAAAGAAGACAGCTACTACCAAGAAAGCTGTCAGGAAGACGGCCAAGAAGGCTGCCGACGAGACGAAAGCCGCAGAGAAGAAGGTAGCAAAGAAACCTGCTACGACTAAGAAAAAGGCCGCAAAGAAAACCTCTGAGACCGTAAAGAAAGCGGCTTAGGACGAATTCTGATCAAGCAAAAAGCATTATCCTTTTCCCTGTAAATGGGGGAGGGGGATTGCTTTTCTGGTTCGTTTTGAACTATGAAAAAGGAGTTATCTGTTAGCAGATAACTCCTTTGCATTTTATTACTCGTCGATGGCGATGTCTTGAAGAATCTCGCTCAGGGTAGGATGAATGTGGATGATATACTTCAAATTGTCGAGCGTTGCATTGAAGTTCATCAGCGCGGTAATCTCCTGCACGAGGTCGGCAGCGTGGGCGCCGAGCACATGGCAGCCGATAATCTTGCCGCCCCCATCCACCAGAATCTTGGCAATGCCTTCGGTTGCCTCTTCCGCAAGAGCCTTTCCGTTGGCACGATAGAAGCCTTTCTTGGCGCTGTATTCCAGTCCCTCGGTCTTGGCTTGCTCCTCGGTGATGCCGACGGAAGCCATCTCCGGGCTTGTAAACACGGCTGCAGGGACGATGTCCAGACGGATTTTGTCTTCCCGGCCGAGGATGTGGTTGACGGCACGGAAACCCTGGAAGGTGGCTGCATGGGCAAGCATCATGCGGGCGTTGACATCGCCGATGGCATAGATGCGAGGCACGGAGGTCTGCATGTTCTCGTCCACGGGGATGCCACGGCGGTCGAACGCCACTCCGGCAGCCTCAAGGTTCAAGCCCTCGGTATTGGCACCACGACCGGTGGCCACCAGTACGGCATCGGCATGCAGGGCCTCGATGGATTCCACGCTATAGCCCATGTTGAACTTGATGCCCGACTTCTCCATCGACTTTCGCAGTCGTTTAGCGAGATCTTTATCCATTGCGGGGAGGCATTCCTTGAGGAATTCGTAGACTTCCACCTCCACGCCCATGCGATGGAAGATGGAAGCAAACTCCATGCCGATGACGCCGGCTCCCACGATGGCCAGTCGGCGGGGAAGTTCCTTGAGCTCAAGAAGTTCGGTAGATGTCATTACCTCCGGGCGGGCGATGTCCGGGATGGGGGGCATCTTGGAGTGAGAGCCAGTCGCGATGATGATGTTGTCGGCCTCATATTCTTCACCGTCAGGGGTTACGATGGTCTTTGCGTCCTTGAAAGAGGCATGTGCATGCACCATTTGGATGCCCGGCGACTTCATCAGCAGTTCCACTCCGTTGCGGAGCTGTTCGCTCACTTGAGCCTTGCGCTCCATGGCTTCAACAAACGGAGTGCCCTTCAAGGAATCGTGGACAAGAGATTTCGTTGGGATGCAGCCTTCATTCAGACATACTCCACCCGCATGCTTGTCTTCGAAAATAATGACCTGAAGGCCGTTTTTTGCAGCATATTGGGCGGCCCGATAACCTCCGGGGCCACTACCGATGATGATTAGATCAGTTTTTGTCATTTACCAGCTGTTTATAGGTTAGGATTGGATTCTTCGCGGCAAGTACATCGTCGACACGCCTGATGGGTGCATCGTGGGGTGCGCTCTTTACGATGTCTGGGGTCTCGACGGCCTCCTTTGCAATCTGATGCATTACTGCGATGAAGCCGTCTATCGTGTTCTTGCTTTCGTTCTCGGTAGGCTCAATCATCATTGCCTCATGGAAAAGCAGGGGAAAATAGATGGTCGGAGCATGATATCCGAAGTCGAGCAGGCGCTTGGCAACATCCATCGTGGTAACGCCGGTTGACTTGTCTTTCAGTCCGTTGAAGACAAATTCGTGCTTGCAGAGGCCTCCGATGGGCAGTTCATAGTCGTCCTTGAGGCATTCCTTGATGTAGTTGGCGTTCAATGTGGCCAGCGGACCTACCATCTTCAGGTTCTCGTATCCGAGCGTGAGGATATAGGCATAGGCACGCATGATGACGCTGAAGTTGCCCAGGAAGGCCCCGACATGGTTGAAGTGGTCGTTTGCGACGGTAAATTTTCCGTCCTGCTTGACCACATGGGGCGACGGCAAAAATTCCTCCAGTCCCTTGCGCACGCCTACGGGACCGCTGCCCGGACCTCCTCCGCCGTGAGGAGTGGAGAAGGTCTTGTGCAGGTTGATGTGCATGACATCGAATCCCATGTCGCCCGGACGCGCTGCGCCGAGCATCGGGTTCAGGTTGGCTCCGTCGTAATACATCAGGGCACCGCATCCGTGGACGAGCTTCTCTATTTCCGGAATTTCCTTCTCGAAGAGCCCGAGGGTGTTCGGGTTTGTCATCATGATGGCGGCAATATCATCGCCGAGCAGCGGTTTGAGGTCTTCTACATCGACGAGACCGTCGGCGGTGCTCTTCACTTCAACCACTTCCAGTCCGCAAACGGCAGCAGAAGCGGGGTTGGTGCCATGGGCGGAGTCGGGCACAATCACCTTCGTACGCTTGTCGTCGTGGCGTGCCTGGTGGTAACTGCGAATGATCATCAGTCCTGTAAGTTCACCGTGAGCACCCGCAAAGGGGTTCAGGGTGAAGTCGCTCAACCCCGCTATCTCAGCAAGAGCCTGCTGCAAGTTGTACTCCACTTCGAGCGCACCCTGGCATGTTGCCGCCGGTTGGAGGGGATGAAGGCCGGTGAAGGTCGGCAGATTGGCAATCTCTTCGTTGATGGTGGGATTGTATTTCATCGTACACGAGCCGAGGGGATAGAAGCCGTTGTTCACGCCGAAGTTGTTTTCACTCAGGTTCGTATAGTGTCGCACGACGGTCATCTCGTCGCATTCAGGAAGCTCTGCGTCGACAGCCCGCTTCTCATCGGCAGGTATCTCGTGATGCCCGAACTGGTTTTTGGGAAGCGAATAACCGCGTCGACCCGCCTGCGACAACTCAAATATCAGATTTCCATATAGCTTATTGTTCATGACACAACGCAATTAAATTGTCTACTTCGTCCTTGGTACGCTTCTCGGTAACGGCCATCATCAAAGTGTCATCTGCTACTTTGATGCCTCCGAGAATGCCATTCTGCTGCAGTTTTTCCAGCAGGGCGTCGGCATCGCCGTCATATTTCACGCAGAATTCATTGAAGAAAGGCTGATGGAAGGCAGCTTTGAAACGACTGTCCTTGAGAAGCTCGTCATAGAGATAGTGGGCTCCGTCATACGACATCTGGGCTGCTTCTTTCACTCCTTCCTTACCCATAAAACTCATGTACATGGTTACCCATAGTGCCATGAGGGACTCATTGGAGCAAATGTTGGAGGTGGCTTTCTGCCTCCGGATGTGCTGCTCGCGCGCCTGGAGGGTCAATACGAAGCAGCGCTTGCCGTCCTGATCGACAGTCTTGCCCACGATGCGTCCCGGCATCTTGCGCATCAGCTTCTCTGTGCAACACATGTAGCCCACGGAAGCACCGCCGAAATTCATCGGAATACCGAGCGACTGGCCGTCGCCTACAGCGATGTCTGCCCCCCATTCGCCTGGTGTTTTCAGCAAGGCGAGGTCGGCCGGGTTACTGTTGAGGATGAAGAGAGCCTTCTGCTCGTGGCAGAGATCGGCCACTCCTGTGAAGTCTTCAACGATGCCGTAGCGGTTTGGCTGCTGTAACACAACTCCCGCAATGCCTCCTTCTGAAAGCTTTGCCTTCAGGTCTTGCTTGTCGGTAGCACCGTCACAGGCCTTTATCATTTCTAGTTCTACGCCATGATAGTGGGCATAGGTCTTGATGACAGCAAGAATCTTTGGGTCTACGGTTTCCGAGACGAGCACCTTTTCGGCTTTCTTTGCAGTAGCTTTGGCCATCAGGACGGCCTCTGCCGTTGCCGTCGTGCCCTCATACATGGAAGCGTTGGAGACATCCATGCCCGTGAGTTCGGCCATCATGCTCTGGTATTCGAAGATATAATGGAGCGTGCCTTGGGAAATCTCGGCCTGATAGGGGGTGTAGCTGGTGAGGAATTCCGACCGCCCCACCAGCTGCGGGATGGCGGAAGGAGTGTAATGGTCGTAGACGCCGGCACCGGCAAAGCAGACCATCTGCTGGTTTTCCCTGCCCAGCTTGTCGAACAGTCGGCGGATCTCTACCTCGCTCATGGCCTCGGGCAACTGATAGTCGCGCTGCAGCCTCACGCTGTCCGGCAGTTCCGCATAGAGGTCTTCAAGGGAGCCTGCACCTATCTTGGCGAGCATTTCCTTGATATCTTCCTCGGTATGTGGGAAATATTTGTATGCCATAGTTTGCTAATATGGAGATATGAAGGAATGAGAAAGCGAAGCGTTCATTCAGTCCTTCATATCCTTTGGTTCTTGAATTTCAGTTTATTTTTCGGTGAGAGCCTTATAGGCGGCTGCATCCATCAGGGCTTCGAGCTCGCCCTTGTCGGAGAGCTCTACCTTCATAATCCAGTTTCCGAAAGCATCCTGGTTGATGAGTTCCGGCGAATCCTCGAGAGCCTCGTTCACCTCGACGACGGTTCCGGACACTGGAGAAATCAGGTCGGAAGCTGCCTTCACGCTCTCCACCGCGCCGAATTCCTCGCCGGCGGTAACCTCGTCGTCTACCTCAGGCATGTCAACATAGACCACATTGCCCAGCTCGTGCTGAGCATAGTCGGTGATTCCTACATAGGCGAAGTCGCCTTCAACCTTTACAAACTCGTGCGACTCACTATAATAGAGTCCTTCAATAACTTTAGCCATAATCTTTTTTATTTTTTATAATGTTTTTCGTAGAACTTCTTTTTGACGACGGTGCCTGGGAATGTCTTCTTGCGAATCTGGATTTCAACCTCGTCTCCCAGCTTGATATCGCTGTCGACAAGTGCCACGGCACAGCTCTTCTCGATGGAGATGAGGCGATAGCCCGTAGTAATTTCACCTACTTCCTTTCCGCCTTTCAGCACCTTGTATCCATGACGGGGAACGGCCTTGTCGTGGAGCTCGATGCCGCGCAGGCGTTTTGCCACCCCGTTGGTCTTCTGGTCGAGGAGTGCTTCCCTGCCGATGAATTCGAGTTTGTCGAGTTTGACAAACATGCTCAGGCCCGCCATGATAGGAGAAATCTCCTTGGAAAGCTCGTCGCCATAGAGCGGCAAGCCTACTTCGAAGCGCAGCGTGTCGCGGCAGCCGAGTCCGCAAGGAGCCACGCCGGCCTCCATCAGCTTGTCCCAGCAGTTGCGGATGAAGTCGTGGGTGCCGTAAATCTCGAATCCGTCCTCGCCCGTATAACCCGTTCGCGAGATGATGATGTTCTCGTCGAATCGGTCGAGCGTCTTCACTTCATAGAAGCCAAGCTCCTTACAGGGGATGCTCAGCACAGTCTCTACCACTCTTTCTGCCTTCGGACCCTGTACGGCCAGCTGCCCGTAGTAGTCGCTCTTGTAGCAGATTACAGCATCGAATCCTTCGGCGTTCTCCTTAATCCATTCATTATCCTTGTCGATGTTCGAGGCGTTGATGGTCATTAGGAATAGGTTCTGGTCGAGCTTGCAGATGCAGGTGTCGTCGACGGTGCCGCCGTCGGGATAGCACATCATGCCATACATCACCTTGCCGACGGGCATATTAGTAACATCGTTGGTGAAGATGTGGTTCACGAACTTCTCCGCCTCACGGCCGCTGACGATGACTTCGCCCATGTGAGACACATCGAAGACCCCGCAATGTTGTCTTACTACGTTATGTTCCTCGATGATGGAAGAATACTGGATAGGCATGTCGAATCCTCCGAAAGGAGAGATCAGGGCACCTAAAGCCACATGTTTGTCGTACAGACAAGTCCTTTTATTTTCCATATTATCAGTAGTTAAAGTTGTTTGGTTCCAAAAATGAAGTCTTTGTCGAGATATTCCTTTTCCATCTCTTCGGTCTTCTGGATGTCGTCGGGCGTCATAGTGTACTGTGTGGAGCATAGGTGTTCCCTGAGTCTCTTCCTGATTTCGGGGAAGGAGAAGGAAGTGTAGTCCTTGAGGAGGCAGATGCGCTGTCTGACGCTTTCCACTCCGTGCTTCGAGAGTTTCTGCTTCGACGGTGTTATGGCCTTGAGCATGTGTTCCATGTCGGTGTCATAGAGCAGGGTGCCATGGGCTATATTCTTTCCCGGGAGGTGATAGATGGCGTTTCCCGAAACCTTCTTCTCGCCGATCATGATGTCGTTGTGGTCGCTCTTCACGGCCTCGATGCCAAGGCTCTGGAGGGCTGCCGTCACCATGTCGAGATAGCGGCCGAAAGTATTGTCCACATTCGCGTCGCTGGTGATGTAGGACAGCATCACATTACTCATGTCTGCATAGACGCATCCACCGCCGCTTTTACGACGATACATCTCGATGCCGTGCCGCGTGCAATACTCGATGTTCACTTCGTTTTCTATGACTTGATTGCGTCCGAAAATAACCGTAGGATTCACTTGCCACATGAAGAAGAGGTCATCGTTGAGGTCGAGGCTGCGCGCGGCAAACTCTTCCATCGCAAGATAGAAGCTCAGACGGTGTACTTGCATGTCAGGCAGGTCAATGTATATCATAGCATGGTTTTCAGTCGTTATTTCTTGCAAATATACTAATTTTTTGTGGAAACCTGCAAGGAAAAAATCGATTTTTATTTGTTAAGAATTCTTAGTTTATGCTTTTTGTCATCCTTGCTGACTGCAAGGTGCAGGAAACGGAATTGTAAAAGATGGCTAAAAGGCATGTAAAAGACCGTTAGAAGGAGTGCTTTTAACGGTTAAAAGGCGAGTAAAAGGCCGTCTTTTACTTTTGATTTTGTATCTATCTGGGAATCAATAGATTCTGTTTGGCTAAATATTTGCTATCGACATGATGTTGGCAAATACGCCGGCTGCCGTAACACCGGCACCCGCGCCGTATCCCTTTATCTGCATCGGGTACTCCTTGTAGCGTTCCGTGGTGAGCAGGAGGATGTTGTTGGAACCTTCAAGGTGATAGAAAGGATGCGACTGGCCTACGGCCTCAAGGCCTACGCGAGTTTTTCCGTTCTCCATCGTTGCCACGAAGCGCCATCGCTTGCCCGCCTTTTCCAGTTCCTCCCGTTCGGCCTCGAATCCCGCATCGAGTTTGGGCAATAGCCTCCAAAAGTCATCTTGGCTACCCTTGAAGTAGTCGTCGGGCACGAAGAGATGCTTTTCCACATCGGCTTGCTCCACCTTGTAGCCAGCCTCGCGCGTGAGGATAACGAGCTTACGGATGACATCCGTACCGCTCAGGTCGATGCGTGGGTCGGGCTCGGAGTAGCCTTGCTCCTTGGCTCTCCTCACGGTTTCGGAGAAGGGGACCTCCTTCGAGATGGCGTTGAAGATAAAGTTCAGGGTGCCGCTCAGCACGGCCTCTATCTTCAGGATTCTGTCGCCCGAGTTGCGCAGGTCGTTGATGGTGCCGATGATGGGCAGTCCTGCTCCCACATTTGTCTCGAAGAGGAACTTCACGCCGCGCTTCAGAGCCGTCTCTTTCAGCCGTGCATAGTTCTCGTATTCTGAAGAGGCGGCAATCTTGTTGGCTGCCACTACGCTCACATTATGTTCCAGCAGGCTCTGGTAGAGGTGGGCGATGTCTTTGCTGGCGGTGCAGTCTACGAAGACGGAGTTGAAGATATTCATCTGTACGATGCTGTCGCGCAGCTTCTCGGGATTACTCGGCTCCGAGGCCTTCAGCTTGTCAAGGTAGTTTGTAAGGTCGAGCCCTTCACGGTCAAAGATAGCGTTCTTGGAACTGGCGATGCCCACCACATTGAGTTTCAGCCGTGAGTGCTCCTTCAGCTCATCGTATTGGGAGCGGATTTGTTCTATGAGCTTGCCGCCCACCGTTCCCACTCCGCAGATGAAGAGGTTGAGCACCTTGTATTCGGAGAGGAAGAAGGAGTCGTGCAATACATTCAGCGACTTCTTCAGGTATTCCCGTTCGATGACAAACGAAATGTTGGTTTCCGAGGCTCCCTGCGCAAAGGCAATCACGCTGATGCCGCTCCTGCCGAGCGTGCCGAAGAGTTTTCCCGTGATGCCTGGCATGTGGCGCATGTTCTCGCCTACGATGGCCACGGTGGAAAGATTCTTCTGTACCTGCATCGGGAACATCGAACCATTCTCGATCTCACGGGCGAACTCCTCGTCGAGCACTTTTTCCGCCTTGTCGGCATCCGCCTCGCGTACGCCGATGGAGGTGGAATTCTCCGAGGAGGCCTGCGCCACCATGAAGGCTGATATCCCTCCGTTGGTCAGCGCGGTGAAGATGCGGCGGTTGACGCCGATTACTCCCACCATCGAAAGACCTGCCACATGGATGATCGCCGTGTCGGAGATGCTTGAGATTCCCTTGATGGGTTTTCCGTCATTGCCGATCTTACTCTTGATCACGGTGCCCGTTTCCTTAGGGTTGAAGGTGTTCTTCACGCTGATGGGAATATTCTTGATGCATACCGGATATATCGTGGGGGGATAGATAACCTTGGCTCCGAAGTTGCAGAGCTCCATGGCTTCTATATAGCTCAGTTCGTTGATGGTGTACGCGCCCTTGATGACTTTAGGGTCGGCGGTCATGAATCCGTCCACATCCGTCCATATTTCAAGGACTTCGGCGTTTAGTTCCGCAGCGATGAGTGCGGCGGTATAGTCGCTTCCTCCGCGCCCGAGGTTCGTGATTTCACCGCTGTCCTTGTCGGTGGCAATGAATCCCGGTACGATGCACAGGCGGTGCGGCTCTCTGAAAGTATCACGGATAAGCCGGTTGGTGAGTTCAGAGTCGAGCATGTGCTTCCCGTTCTTGCGCTCAGTCTTGATGAATTCCATGGCGTCGATTCTCTTTGATCCGCGAATCAGCGTACTCACGATGTTAGAGGAAAGGCGCTCGCCGTAGCTTACGATGGCATCCAGGGTCTTTTCGCTCAGGTCGTGAATGAGATACACGCCATAGTAGATGGAGCGCAGTTGCTCGAACAACTGGTCCACCTTATTGAATAACATTTCTCTGTCCAGGTTGTTGGTGATGATGGCGTCTATCATCTTCTGGTGCCGTTCCCTCATGGCATCAAAGCCGTCATGCCAGCGTTCATCACCTTTCAGGGCCGTCTTTGCCGTTGCTATCAGCTGGTCGGTAATTCCGCCAAGTGCACTTACCACGGCAATTACAGGCTGATGTTTTACTTCTTTCTCTACAATGTTCTTCAAGCTCAATATGCTTGAAACGGAACCTACAGATGTTCCGCCGAATTTCATCACTTTCATTTCGTTTGTCTTTTTATTATTATTCCATCATCCCCGATACGAGAGGGCTATGCTGAAACTTAGCGGCAAAGATAATAAAAAATGAAAAGATGAAAGAAGAAAAGTAAGTTTTTTTAAGGACAGAATAAAAGCCTCGTCTTCCGGATGGGCACGGAAGGCAAGGCTCATATTCTTATTTTATAAGCCTTACTGGTCCTATCAGTCCTGAGGGGAGCAGCGGGTCAGAGGGCTTATAGAATCTCCGGATCTGGGTTACGGGATGCTTTTCGCCTTTCTGCACATCACCTATTTGGCGGTTGGCCCATAGGTTGGTAACTCTTATTTCAAGCGTATTTGCTCCTTTGTGGAGATAAGGGCGGATGTTTCTGGTGCGGAACGGGGCTTTCCATTCCGTCCCTACGGACTCACCGTTAATCCAGATTTCGGCGATGTTCTTTACGCTTCCCAGGTCGAGATAGATGGGTTCGGAACCCTTTAGGTCGTTTTTCTGGAGAATGAAGGTGGTCGTATAGTCGGCCGTTCCCGCAAAATACTTCACCACGGGATTCTCGCATTCCGTCCAAGAGTGTAGCGCGGTGAAGGTCTCATCGGCCTCTCCGCCTCCCTTTTGGCTGAAATGGATATTCCAGGGCGTATTTATTTCCTTGATCGTCTGTGGTTCATGCCCCAGGTGCTTACTGTCGGCAAAGATCTCCTGGGGCTCTCCTGGCGCGAGCGGCTCTCTGGAGAAGACCACGAAGAGGGCGTCGGTGGAGAGCGTCTTGAGGCTGACGGCAACCCTTCCGTTCTCCTTTCGATATTGAACGGGCTGTATATGTCCCGTTGCGGGGTCGAATATGGTCGCATATGAGCCCCCGTGCCTGAAGCTCATTACCGCTTCTTGATCCTTTCCGGAGAAGTTTCTCACCCAGTATATTTCTTTCCCGTCGTCAGTCTGCCGATGTACATAGCGCATGCCATTGATGCCGTAGGGCTGTGCCGGGACATTGCTTTTGAAGTCGGGTTCTATGCCGGCCAGCCGGATGGCCGTAGCGAGATTGTCGGTTACATTCCGTTTCCCGGAATGCCAGATGTTGTCCACGAGCTTGTGAAAGGCATTTCGGTCCGCCTTCATACCTGCACATTGTGCCGGCTCCTTGCCGCATATCACTACCCCCGCATCGGCGAAGTCGGAGATGCGTCGCAGGATATCCAGCGACATCGTCTCGCAGTTCTTGTCCATCCAGAGTATCTTGTAGCGCATGCCCGAGCGGGTCGTCAGCTGCCCGTTTGCGACATCCACCTCGCTGCGCAGCACCGATGCACTCGCGAAGTCGTATTCGTAGCCCTGGGGAATCTGTGGAAGTTGCTCAAAGTTTCCTCCATAGACACTCGTGATGTTGTTGTCCTCACCATAGTAGAGCAGGATGTCCGCCACGGCATGTCCCTTGCTGAGCAGGTAGCTGCTGCGGGCAAGATAGTCGGTAAGCGTATGTGCCTGGTTGGCCCAGGTCTCGTTGCGGTGGAACCACTGGCCGTAGCGGTATAGCTGGAGCCCGGGCAGATAATCGTCGTTGGGCTGTGAGGCAGACTCGTGGATGAAGAAGCGTGTTACGCCCGCACTCATCGCCACATCCGCCATATACTTCATGTTTTCCGGACAGTAGGTGTAGGCGTGTCGGTCGTCGCCGTTCACCGTGAACGATTCTGCCGACACGCTGTTCTGTCCGTAGATATGGGCGACCGATGCAGACTCGCGGATGTCGGCTATCGCACCCGGCACAGAGCTTCCCGTAGGGGTGTCTTCCATCCAGAAGGCTGCCATGGGGTTGGTGGCATGGCGCTTCACATCCATTCCGTCGGCGATGTAGGCCCGACCGCCTTCGTGCGACTCCGAGTATCTTCCCTGCAGCCCGTATTTCCTTGCGATGGTGTCCAGTCGGTCGTAGTTCTCGGCCGTTAGTTCCTCGAGGGTCTTGCGCCAGTCCCACAGAAAACGCATGCTCTCGTCGCTGCTCCCGATAATCTCACCCGTCAGCACGGGCAGCCAGGGCTTCAGGTCGTATCCCCTGCGTTTCAGGAATTCCGCTGGCAACCGGGGGGTCCATGTGTAGGAGCCGGCCTCGTAGCTGTCGGTGAGGATGTGGGTGATGCCTTTCTTGCCCAGCATGCCTTGGGCGCCTTCCTTGTAGATGTCGAAGTAATGGTGGAAGTAGCGCGTCCATGCGGCCGAGTCTATCTTGTCTACTTCCAGTCCGGTGTTCTCCGGAGAGGCCGGATGGTTCACCCTTCCGGTAATCGACCAGCCGAAGCGGTAGATGCGCCATTTGCCTTTCGGCAGTCGGCAGCGCAGCGTTCCGTCGGCGTTCATTATGCCGGTGAGGTCGATGATGTCGGCCGGATTTACGGCATGCAGCGTGGCGGGGGTCTTGTAGTTCTTATAATCGGAGTTGAGAGCGAATCCTCCCTGTTCTTCCGCATGGTTTATCTTGCTGACATTGTAGAGCGTCAGATGCTCGAGTTTCTTGCCCCGCACGCGGAAGAAGCGTGCCGTGGTGGGGACTATGTCGACGGTGGCATAAGGTATGCGCGCCGGATATATCTCGCTTACGGGGCGCCATGTCTTGCCGTCGTCGCTACATTCCAGGAAGTTCCAGCCGGCCGGCTTGCGTCCACGGGGTCGTGAGCCCATCTGCATGGATTTGAGCGTGAGAGCCCTGATGGTATGGCGTTGCGGGAATGTAACGGTAATAATGCTGTCGCTGGCATCTGTCCGGGCACCCATCTCCTGCATCGTGAGTTCCTCGAAAGGCAGCCGGATGGCAATCACGCACAGGTCTCCGCCATAAGGTTTTATGTCCATCCGGTCGTTGGGCTGGTAGTAGTCTTGGTAGGGGCCTACCGTGCAGTATAGGTCGGGCAGTTGCACCTTGAGCGTCTTGCCGCCCTTTATGGTAATGGAGCGCCACTCCAGTTTCTTCATGGCATCTTCCGGTTTCACCCAGTATCCACCGGTAGAGCTCCATCCCGGGGCGCTGGCTATGCCCACTTCAAGGCCTAAGGAGTCAGCCAGTCGGAGGGCATAGCGGAAGGCGTCTTTCCATCCGGTCGACATATAGGGCAGTCTGACCTTTGCCGCCCTGGGCATGTTGACGCCTCCGGCATCAAACTGGTGCAGGCCTCCGATGCCCTGGCTCTTCATCCACAACAGGTCTTTGCGGATGCCCTCCTTGCTTACATTACCGTCCATCCAGTGCCACCACACATAGGGGCGGGCTTCACGCGGCGGACAGAGGAACCCCTTCACGAGGTCTTCAGTTTGCTGCGCGTGGGCCTTTATAGGAATTAACGCTATCAGCAGGGCTACTATATAATATAAGGTATGCTTCATGGTGTTGGTATTTTCATGCCGGAGTGTATCATCGGCAAAATTAATATTTTTCCCCGATTCCTGCAAGGGAATATGTTTTTTTCGTACTTTTGCAGTATGATTCAAGAATATCAACTCCGCCTGTTGCCAGAACAGGCTTTCAGCGAAGAGGTCATTGCCCGTTTCATTGCCGACGACAAGGGGCTCGATGTGCGTACCATCAATCATGTGCGCGTGCTGAAACGCTCCGTCGATGCCCGCCAGCGCACCATCTATGAAAATCTGAAGGTGCGTGTCTACATCAATGAATTTCCCCAGGACGAGCCTTATGAGAAAACCGAGTATCCCTTCGTGGGCGACCGCCCGAGGGTGGTTGTGGTGGGCGAGGGTCCCGGGGGGCTCTTCGCCTCGCTGCGATTGATTGAGTTGGGCTATTGCCCCGTGGTCATTGAACGGGGCAAGGATGTGCATGAACGCAAGAAAGACCTCGCCCTCATCACGAAGACCCACAAGGTGGACGGCAACTCCAACTACTGTTTCGGAGAGGGAGGAGCCGGAGCTTATTCCGACGGGAAGCTTTATACACGCAGCAAGAAGCGCGGCTCGGTGGCCAAAATATTGAATGTGTTCTGCCAGCACGGAGCCCCGACGGCCATCCTTGCCGACGCCCACCCGCACATCGGCACCGACAAACTGCCGCGTGTCATTGAGAACATGCGCAATACCATCCTGAAGAGCGGGGGCGAGGTGCACTTCCAGACCAAGATGACGAGCCTCTTGCTGGAGGCAGATAAGGTGGTGGGTGTTGAGGCCGTGCGTCTTTCCGACGGGCAGCAGCTCACCTTCCGAGGGCCCGTCATCCTCGCTACCGGCCATAGTGCCCGCGACATCTATCAGTATCTGGCCGACTCGAAAATAGAGATCGAGTCGAAAGGCATCGCCGTGGGCGTGCGCCTGGAGCACCCCGCACAGCTCATAGACCAGATTCAATACCATAGCAGGGAGGGTCGCGGCAAGTATCTTCCGGCAGCGGAATACAGCTTCGTAGCCCAGGTTGACGGTCGCGGGGTCTATAGTTTCTGCATGTGTCCGGGAGGTTTTGTCATCCCGGCAGCCACGGGAGCGGGCCAGATAGTGGTCAACGGCATGAGCCCAGCCAACCGCGGCACCAAGTGGAGCAACTCGGGCATGGTGGTGGAAGTGCGTCCTGAGGATGTCGGACCGGACGACGATGTGCTGAAGGTGATGCACTTTCAAGAACGGTTGGAACACGACTGCTGGCAGCAGGGCAACATGCGGCAGACCGCGCCGGCGCAGCGGATGGCCGATTTTGTGAACAACCGCCTCTCCTATGACCTCCCGGAGTCGAGCTACGCACCGGGTCTTATCTCGTCGCCGCTCCACTTCTGGTTGCCCAAACAGATAATAAGCCGACTGCAGGAGGGATTCAAGACCTTCGGCAGACATGCCCGCGGTTTCCTCACCAACGAGGCTGCGCTCATCGCCGTGGAAACTCGCACGAGCTCGCCCGTGCGCATCCTGCGCGACAGGGAGACGCTTCAGCATGTGCGTCTCGAAGGCCTTTTCCCGTGTGGCGAGGGTGCCGGATATGCCGGAGGCATCGTTTCGGCAGGCATTGACGGCGAGCGTTGTGCCGAAATGTGTGCCGAATATCTCGGGCGCAAATAGTCTCCGTTCTTGTTCCTGGCGGTTGGGGAGACGAGGAAGACTGCTTTTCGGCGTGTCAGGATGTAGCCTGTAGCGGCTTTATGGGCGGCTTGCAACCTCCATATAAATGGCATGCGACCCTCGTGGAGGTCGTCTTCAGGATTAGTTTCAGCCGCTGAAACATGTTGCTTCAGTCATTGAAACACGGTGTTTCAGCTGTTGAAACTCTTTGTTTCAGTCATTGAAACTAATGTGGAGTACTGCTTCTATATCATCTCGAAGTCTTTTTTCTCCTGCCGGATGGTGGTTTCCGCATTGCAAGAGTCGTACTTCCAATTCCGAAGCGGTGCATGCCCGTTGTCGGAAAACCTTCTGGGGCTTTGCCGGAATATTGTCATTATACAATTGGAATTCTGTTTACTGTCAACTCCGACAGCCGCGGGGAGAGTTTCTGTTTATGCCTTATCTTTACCTTTGTTATGGTGTTGGCAAGTGTGGGTATCGGTAACTGTTTTTCTGAAAAGGGGGCAATACGGTTGCTAAAATTACAAGTTTTAACACAAATTATTCCTAATTTATGTTAAAACGAGCATGTACTTGTTTTTCTTTCTGTTATTTTTTGTTGTTTTGCATATAATTAATTATTTTTGTGCTTTCAAGTTTTTATATGATTTCTGGTGTTCGCCGTATGAGAAAACAGATGTCAATCTTGTCAGATATAGCGGTTGCTAAAGAGTCGATTTATTATTTTTAAGAAAGTTATAGCATGAAAAAAACAAAAGGAAAGGGATTAAAGAGTATATTGTTTATGCTCTGGTTCTTGTCGTCAAGTCTTTTATTGCAAGCTCAAGTCAGGGGAACCTTCTCCGGAAAGGTGGTCGACCAGCAGGGTAATCCTATGATTGGCGTTACCGTGAGGCCTGATGGAGGAAAGACGGGTGTGATTACGAATGCCGACGGAGAATTCCGCTACGATGACAAGGGGCAGGAGTCGCGTACCTTCGTGTTTTCCTATCTGGGCATGAAAAGTGTTACGAGAGCCCTGCGGTCAGGCTTCTTTGCGACCATTATGATGGAAGACGATGCCGAAAAACTGGATGAAGTGGTGGTAACTGGCTATCAGACGATGAGCCGCCGAGAGTCGGCAGCTGCCATCTCGACGGTGAAGATGGCGGATGTCTATAACCCGAGTGCAATGAATATAGACCAGATGCTGCAGGGAAGGATTGCCGGCATGGATGTCATGATTCAGTCCGGCGAGCCGAGCAGCACGCCAGTCATCCGTATTCGTGGTAATTCTACGATAAATGGAAACAAGGCTCCCGTGTGGGTGGTGGATGGTGTCATCATGTCGGAGTCGGTTCCTTTCTCGGCTTCTGACCTGAATAGCCCTGACGCCTCCTATCTGATAGGTAACAGTATCTCTGGCCTCAGTCCGCAGGATATAGAGTCTATCAGCGTGCTGAAGGATGCCTCCGCCACGGCCATCTACGGCGTGAAGGCAGCCAACGGGGTTATCGTCGTAACGACGAAAAAGGGCAGGGTTACGGCTCCGGAGATAACCTATGACATGAACTTGAACCTGAATACCCGTCCTACCTACGGCCTGTTCGACCGCATGAATTCGCAGGAGCGAGTGCAGTTGTCGAAGGACATCTACGATGCCCGTCTCCAATATCCCCGGGTTCCTACGGGAGAAAGCTATGAGGGAGCCTTGCAGAGCTATATCAGCAAGAAGATCTCGGCCGATGAGTTTGCCTCGTTGGTGCGTAACTATGAGACCATGAACACGGACTGGTTCAAGCTTCTGTTCCGTGAGACAGTAAGTCAGAGTCATGGTGTATCGCTTAATGGAGGTACGAACAAGGTGAGATACTATACCTCTCTGAACTATAACGACAGCCCGGGTATCGCCAAGGGTTCCAAGAGCGACCGGTTCACGGCTTTGGGCAGGATATTCGTGAGAATTAATCGAATATTCAATGCAGAAGTAAAGCTTGACATGAGCAACCAGAATAATCACGGATACTCCTCCGTGAATCCCTTCTCTTATGCGTTTAATACCTCAAGGGCCATCCCTGCCTATAATGATGGCGAGCTTTATTACTATTCGCGGAGCATATTGTCGAATGATGTCAACTTTAATGTGCTTAATGAACTTAACACCACGGGCATGAAAGCCAATGTGCGAAAAATGGGTGGAGTCTTCAACTTGAATGCTTTTATCCTGGACGGACTCAAGTTCTCTTCTATCCTTTCTTACTATTGGAGTAATACCCGCACGCGCACCTGGGCTACCGATCACTCTTATGAAGTGGGAGCCATAAGGGGCTATAACTATGGTGTTTACGAGCGGGGCTCTACCCAGTTTGAAGCTTCTGCATTGCCAATAGGAGGAACTTACAGGTTTTCTGACACTTCCGGGCGGTCTTACTCATGGCGCAACTCGCTGGAGTATAAGCAGGTTCTATCGGACAGGCATGAGGTGAATCTCTTCGGAGGTATAGAAATTCGCTCCGAGAAGTATAGTGGTTTCTCACAGTTGCTTTATGGTTGGGACCCTACTTACGGGCAATCCGTCTCTCCGGCTTATACCACTCGCTATAAGACTTTGCTTGAAGGCGGGATGTTTGAACCCTCGATTACGGAGAAAACGACGCAGGTGGCTTCTTATTTTGCCACAGCCAGCTACACTTATGACAACCGCTATGTGCTGAATGCCAACATACGCTCTGACGGAGCCAATAAGTTCGGTAGTAATCCGAAGTATCGCTGGCTGCCGACATGGTCGTTGGCCGGAAAGTGGTTCATCTCCAGTGAAAAGTTCATGAAGAAAGTGAGTTTCGTGAATAATCTGTCGCTGAGGGCTTCTTATGGGCTGCAAGGGAATATTCACGACGACTCTACACCCTATCTATTGGTACAGTTGGATAGAATCGACGATATTACGGGTTTGCGTCCGGGATCCGTCTATCGGTTGCCAAACCCTGACTTGCGCTGGGAGAAGACCCGCTCCTATAATCTGGGCCTTGACGCATCGTTCTTTGATCATCGGCTATCCCTGACGCTGGACTATTACCAAAAGCACACTTCCGACCTTATCACCGACTTGCAGGTGTCTCCTTCGACGGGGCAGCTGTATATGTTTATGAATGCCGGCGAGGCCTTCAATAAGGGATTTGAGGAAGTGGTTAGCGTAGATGTGCTTCGCGGCAAAAACTTAGAATGGAATATATCTTGTAATGCCACCCATAATATCAATGAGATAAAGTATGCCTATAATGCCAGTTTGTCTGCCAAGGAAACCTATGAACATATGCTGCAAGGCAATGTAGCCACCATCGGTCAGCCTTTGGGCACATTCTATTCATTCCGTTTTGCAGGACTTTCTGCCGAAAACGGTTATCCTTTGTTCTATACGAAAGATGGCCGCAAAGTGCATGAAGGAGACTTTGAGGTAATGGACTTGGTTGCTTCGGGCAGTATCTATCCCCATGTGTTCGGTGGTTTCGATACTCGTTTTACTTACAAGAAAAACCTGACTTTGAGTATTGGCTTCTCTTACCAGATGGGGGGCAAGAGGCGTCTTCCGGAAATCTACAACAATGTGAGCAAGGCATTCGATCCCACGCAGAATGTTCCGTCGGCTTTCTCCAACAGATGGAAGCAGCAAGGCGATGAGCGCTATACGACCATTCCGGCCCTGTATGACACGAGGATCGCAGACGACTTCCCCGAGGAGCTGAAAGGTCTCTATGATACAGGAAGGGATGTGGATGTGAGAATGGTAAGGATGTATGACTACTGTGATATTCGCGTGGCAAGTAGCGATTTCCTCCGCCTAAGGAATATCATGCTCAGTTATAGACTTCCGAAAAAAATCCTGGTGCCACTGCATATCAAAAGCCTTACTTTACGGGCTACAGCCAGCAACTTGAAAGTGTGGAAATCGAAGAAGTGGGGAGGCATGGATCCCGAGTCGGTTTATGCCAACATGCCTTTGATGCCGAGTTTCAACTTTGGAGTTAATGTTTTATTCTAAATTAAAAAGAGGATTATGAAAAAATATAATTTGTTATCTTCCGTAGGAATCATGCTTTTGGCAGGTATACTGACATCGTGTAATGACTATCTGAAGGAGAGCTCGGACGATTTGCTGATTCCTAAGAAGGTTGATGAGTTTGAATCCGTTTTGCTGGGGGATGGATATCCCAACACGCTTACAGCGGATGTAGAGTGGATGGACTTGATGACCGACGATGCCGAAGTTTCGCCCTCAGCTAATCCTAACAGTACGCAGTCTGATGGCGACGACAATGTCTTTCTGCCTGTAGGGCGTGGTGCTTTTACATGGGCACAAGACATAGAGTATTATGATACCTCATACGGTAATGCCTACCAGAACCGTTATAAGAATATCATGGCATGCAACATTATTATCGAGAATGCCAACACAATGGAGGGCGACAGCATGGAGGTCAATTCCTGTGTGGCCCAAGCTTATGCCTTGCGAGCCATGAACTATCTTTATCTTGTCAATTGGTATGGGTTACCTTATAATCCTGCTACAGCGGACAAGGACATGGGCGTTATCATACGCCTTAAGAGCGAGATGGTGAGAGATCAGCCACAACGATCGACGGTGGCTCAGGTTTATGCTCAGATTATTGCTGATTTGGATAATGCTTCAATCCGGTTTAAGAAAGCCAAGAAATCAACGAATGTCTATCTTATGAATGAAAAGGCGGTAGACTTGTTGAAATGTCGTGTGGCTTTGTATACTCGGAACTGGGACGATGTCATAAAATACGGCAATGCATTTTCAGAAGACGACTTTAACCTTTATGACATTTCTACCTTGAAGAAGGAAGATATGAGGCATGAGAAAGAATATGTGTTCCTGAAAGCTAAGAATCCAGAAGTGTTGTTTATGTTTGGGGGCAGGGCGTTTACGCGCCAGGCCTATATGGATAATCTCGTTTTCATCAATGGTGCGGCATACGCACCTTCCCAAACGGAAGAGGGCGACCTGATAAACAGCTATCAGGAAGGGGACAACCGCATTTATGCTTTTTTCTGTCAAGACAATATAGAGTATGATTCGGAGTTTGATTACTATAATGTATATGAAGCCTACCGGCATCTGCCTTACAAGCATTATGCCATGAGTGAGTACTCTCAGGCCTTGCGTACATCGGAAGTATTGTTAAGCATGGCGGAAGCTTATGTACAGATAGGGAAACTGGACCTCGCCGTTGACTTGATAAATCTCTTGCATAAAAAGAGATTTACTGCAGACACCTATGAGGAATTGAGCGTTAGCGGCTTTGCATCCAAGGATGTTCTGCTGAAATATGTAAGGGACGAGCGTCGTAGGGAACTCTGTTTCGAGGAGACACATCGCTGGGATGATCTCAGGCGCTATGGTATGCCCCGCATAGAGCATAAGTTCTATGCGTCAAAGAACTCTGCCCCGGAAACCTATGTGCTGGAACAAGGCGATCAGAACTATACCTTGGAATTGCCTCAAAGTGAACTTGGCTATAATCAGGTTGTGGAGCGTATGAACAGGAGGGCAATAGAGTCTCAATAATAATAAAAAGGATTAGGATATGAAAAAGATAATATATTTCAGTTTGATAGGGATTTTTATGTTTTTGTCTTCTTGTTCCGAGGATGACATAGTTCCTGCAATAGACACGACTCCAGAATATGCGGAATTGTTGAAAGCCAATGCAGCTAAGTCCGATGCGGATGCCAAGATTTATGAATGGTATCAAAAGTATGGGACAGCCTTTTTGTATGATTTCAGGGATGTTGATTTCTCTTGGCAATGGGCTGGAAAGTTCAAGAATGCCTATATCAAGTTTGACACGGCAAACAAAGAAGATATGGAGGCGTTGGCAAATCTTCTATCCCTTATAGAAAAGAATTTCCTTAGTCTTTACGACGAAGATTTTCTAAAGAGCAACCTTCCTTATAAGGTGTTTCTCGTAAAAGTCCTGCGCAATACCTCTAATGTCAAGTCAACGCTGTCCTCTTCGTGGGTTTCGGCTTTAGGTAATGATCAAGATGCGTTTATGATTGGCTACCAGCAAAAGAATGGGAGAGTATTCTCTAATTCAACTTATGAGACGGAATTAGGGAATGTTTTCGGAAGTTTTTTCTATGATAATCTTCCTGTAAAGCCGGAAAAATTTGTCAATAGTCGTGTGGAATGTAAGTTCAGTCTGGTTACCATACCGGTAGATAATTCCATAACAGCAGAGTTTGCAAATAAACCAGACTGGGCAGACAAGAATCATCAGGCTAATGTATGCGGATATATAAAGGGATATACAATGACGAAAGTCAAAGTTCCAACCCCCGCTCAAGACTATACGGATTATCTGACTTTTATTACGAAGAACCCTGGTAGCTATATCCGGAAATATACGCAGTTCTATTGGAGGATAGCCAAGAGGGCAACCCTATTTATTGAATTCTTCCAAAAGGCGAATAATCAAGATCTTATAGGAGTCCAGAATGCCATGTTCCCGGATGACAAGGTCTCTATGGAGGACTTTGCTTATACAGAGTAATAACAAAGAATGATGAATGGAATGAAATGGATGGGGATGCTGTTTGCATTGTGCTACTTCTCCGTTATACAGGCACAACCTTTTCAAGGTATCATATTTCATGATAATGAGTCATGGAGCAGTATATTAAAACTTGCATCCGAACAGAATAAGTTGATATTCATGGATTGTTATACCACATGGTGTGGACCGTGTAAAGCGCTTGCAAAGGAAATCTTCCCACAGCAAGCCGTTGGTGAATTCTTCAACAGCAATTTCGTTAATGTTCGCTACGATATGGAGAAGGGAGACGGAAAAATGCTCAAAGAAAAATATGGGAAGAATATCATTGGATATCCAACATTGCTCTTTATTGACAAGACTGGTAAGGTGGTGCAGCAAATGGCAGGCTTCCATGAGGCAGACGAACTGATAGCCGGGGCCAAGAAGGCACTTCAGGGGCGAGATCTCTTCACACTTACCAAGGAGTATCGTGCAGGGAACCGTGATTTCAAGTTCCTCTGTGAGTATATGGCGAGTCTGAAAGGAGCATTTCTCAAGGATAGTGCAGCGCATGTTGCCCGGGAATTTTTAAGTAATCATCATCCCAAAGAACTTGACAAGGAGGAAGTTTGGAATGCTTTCGGCTCTTATGTAACCGATGTGGACAGTCCTGCTTTTGAGTATCTGGTCAATAATATAGCGCGTTACGGCTACAAGCTTAAACGCGATCGTTATCAGATTTCCTGGCAGTTGGAGATTAGCTGTACCCGTGAACTTAAGAGTATTTTTGATATCAAGTATGACGAGACACGAGGAATGTTCCTGCCGTTGTCTACCGATACGGCAAAAGCCGAAAAGATAATTGGCTTTATGTCCCGAGCCTCGTTGCCTGGAATCAACGACTATCGCATGCGCCTTTATGTCCATAGGATGTTATTGCAAAATCGGTTGGATGAAGCCTGGGATGCAATCCTTATTGCCATGAATGCTCAAATCAGCGGCTTCTATTCCCTGAGCGTAGAAAAATACATTCGCTATATGGTATCCAGGACAAATAATAAAAATGTTCTTAAAGGGTATCTTACCATATTGGAGCAGTTTATGAATACATCCAAGGAAGACAATTTCGCATTTGGAATGTATAAGACAATGGCAGAAATAAACGAAAGGCTTGGCAACAAAAAAGTGGCTAAGGAGCAGATGGAGCGTTATCAACAAGAAGATGAGAAAGCCCGAAAGGCTGTCGAGGCGTTTTTCAAGAAAGGATGAAGATGAAAATGATAAAGAATGTGTTAATTATAATGTGTATGCTTTTTCCCTTGTCCATGGCCGCACAGGGGCTATATCACATCGAAGGTGTGGCCAAAGGATTTGACGGGATGAAAGTGAGCCTGACGGATGAGAAAAAAACACCGTTGGATTCGTCTGTTGTACGGGAAGGCAGGTTCCTGTTACGGAAATCTTTATACAAGGTGGGTCCTGCTTTTGTTAGTGTCGGGAAAGCCAGAAGAATTATCTTTCTTGATGAGAATCCTATATTCCTACAGTATTCCGAGGAGATGAGAGAGCTCGGAGACAAAAAGGTAAAGTTGCCGAGGTTACAGGTCTCAGGAGATGAAGATCAGGACCTGCTCACCAAAATGAACAATGTGCTTTCTCAGGAAATGATGACGATGTTGGCAATCTCATTTTCCCAAAAGGAAGGGCAGATTTCTGAAAAGGATACTTTGGTGCAGCTATATGTGAATGCCACGAAGATGAAAAAGGCCGTTTTCGACAGCATCGTAACCCATTGTAAGGATAGTTATGTGGCAGGCATGATTATCAATAATTATTTGAGTAAGGAGCTTCCCTATCCGGAAGTCCAAAGTCTCTATGACTCATTGAGCCCTCGTGTGAGAAGTTCATCTATAGGGAAGGAGCTACAAGCTACATTAAAGAAGCAGAAAACCACGCTGGCGGGGGCAAAAGCACCTGCTTTCAGTCTGCCCACACCTGATGGCACAGAAGTCTCTCTGGCTTCAGTAAAAGGCAAATGTGTATTGATTGACTTCTGGGCATCGTGGTGTGGTCCATGTATCAGGGAACTTCCCAATATAAAAGAAGTTTATGCCAAATATCATACCAAGGGATTTGAGGTTATCTCGATATCCCTCGACGACAATAAAGACAAGTGGGTGGGGGCTATAAAGAAGTATCAGCTGCCTTGGCTTCAGTTGTCTTCCCTCAAAGGCTGGAAGTGTCCAGTAGCCAAACTTTATAATGTCTCTGCTGTACCAGCCATGGTCTTGCTTGACGAAAATGGGCTGATTATTACTGATAATGCCCGTGGCGAGGCTCTCGAAAAAGAAGTATCTAAACTATGTAAATAATGAAACGAATTCTATTTATTTGTATGATATGTGCCCTGAGTGTGCAGTTGGCTGGCGCACAGGGCATCCAGTTCTTTAAGGGGAGCTGGAATGATGTGATGGCGGAGGCCAAGTCTACCGGGAAACCGGTTTTCATCGATGTATATACCAGCTGGTGTATGCCTTGTAAGAAAATGGCAAAGGAGACTTTTACCCAGAAGGAAATAGGCGACTATTTCAATGTGCATTTCGTGAATTATCAGATCGACGCAGAGAAGGGCGAAGGCATTTCCATAGCCCGACAGTATAAGGTAACGGCCTATCCTACCTGTCTCTTCGTTCTTCCCAATGGCAAACTCGTACATACTTTCTTGGGCTTTCAGACCGTAAAGCAGTTGCTAAAGCAAGGTCAACAGGCAGTCAAAAATGCTATGCTGCTACCAGACCTGGAGAAAATGGATAAAGAATATCAGGCTGGAAATCGTGATAAAAACTTTCTGATGGCCTATTGTGGCAAGCGAAAAGATTTCGGACAGAAGGGGGGGCAGCCACTCAACGAGCTCCTGCAGCAGTTTAGCGATGAGGAACTGGGCAATGTCGAGTATGCCGAATGGCTAAAGAGTTCCACCATTTATGACAAGGAACTTGTTGACAGACTGGTAAGACTCGTGGAGGCAATGAAGGCTGCTGGAGACAAAAAAGCTTTCGTCAAGTTCGACAATACGGTGATGGCTACATTGAGCACTTATCTTAATGATGCAATCGATAACAATCGTCGCCAACAGTTCGATCATCTGTTTGCCTCCAAGGAAAGGCTTGACGCAATCGATGTTTCTAATCGGAACAACGGTATGCTGGCATCCATGGGGGGCGGTATATCCTATACACCTAAAGAACTTATACGGCTCACTTTCCTCCGGAAAAACAACTATGTCTCCGAATTTCGCCACGACTACGCTGATTATATGGCAAAGATAATGCGCGAGTCGCCTACTGATTCACTCCTTTTGCGCTCTAACGCAGAGGCACAAGCACACTATGATTTTATGAATGACGCATCAATAAGCAAGGAGGAAAAGAATTCACAAGACCAAAGTTATGGTTTCCTGAAATTGCTGACATCGGTGAGTGCCCAGTTGGAGGCTGGCTCCCTATTCAGTTCTTGGGATTATTATTGGGGTAATAGGGAACTGGATGCAGCCCAGAAACATACTGCAGTAGCCTGGTTGAAACATCTTTACGCTACTTGGCGTAATGCAGATCTGGCTTTGCCCATCGCTGATAAGCTCCTGGAATTAGGGCAGACGGCTGAAGCGAAGCTTATGTTGCAGGATTTAGTGAACTATCTCAAGTTAACGGGAGATGAGGATAAGCAGTTGAATAAAGTGCTGGAAAAATTGAAGAAACTTTGATTCTTATCGTGTCCATTAGGTTTTATACTTGTTGATAATCTCTCCCTGTGTGTATGCATAGGTAGGAAGATACTTTATAAAGGCAGATTCATATCTTATAATAAATAAGGCAGAGTGAAATGCTCTGCCTTATTTTGTTTTCATCCTGCAAATTAGGAGCGCCACAATCCGTGGAGATTGCAATACTCGCGGGCATACACCTCCTTGGCGTCGGTCTTGAATTCAGCCACGGGCTTGTCGCTCGGGGTGAGGTGCTTGCGGAGCACACCGTCCTCGGTAACCAGCTCTATCCACTGGATATAGTGAGCTTCGGTCATGGGATGCTCTACTTCGCCCACCGTAACACGATACCCGTCGGCGGTCTTCTCCACGACGGGGACATGCTTTTCCTTGGCTCCATCGGTGTCATTTTCCTTCAGGAGCAGCATCGGCTCTCCGCAGCATTCAGGCGTGCAGCCACCCTCAATGACCACTTCTACCATGCAGTTACAATCTTTGCACTTGTAAATCTCGTTTCTCTTAGTCATACTGTTAATGTTTAAATGTATAATGCAAAAATATGGATTATTTTTAATAATCGTGCTCTTTTAACATAAATTATGAGGAGAAAACTGTGTCTTTATCGGCTAATTGTCGAGATTTATTCCTATATTTGCCACTACCTGAACCACGGGCGAGGGCAAACGGATTCCATGTTGGATTTATAGCGCATTATACAGGAATATTAAGAATAGGGTTATGAAGGTTTTATTGGTAAACGGAAGCGCAATCACGCAGGGCAATACATTCGTTGCTTTGAGCGAGATTGCAAAGACACTCGAGGCAGAGGAGATAGAGACTGAAATCGTGGAGATAGGCAAAAGGCCTGTGCGCGGGTGCATAGCTTGCGGCTCCTGCAAGGAAAAAGGTAACGGGCGGTGCGTGTTTGACGATGATATCTGTAATCGCATATCGGAAAAGGTGGAGGCTGCGGATGCCTTTGTCTTTGGTTCGCCAGTCTATTTCGGGCAGCCTAACGGAGCTCTTCTTGCCGTCTTGCAACGCCTGCTGTATTCCAACGGAGCCGCCTTCGAGTTCAAACCGGTGGCCAATGTTGCCATTTGCCGTCGCGGCGGGGCTACCGCTGCTTTCCAGACAATGAACATGGCGTTTCAGATGATGAATATGCCCATCGCTACTTCGCAGTATTGGAATATAGCCTATGGGCGTCTGCAGGGCGAGACATTGCAAGATTTGGAAGGAATGCAGACCATGAGACAGCTCGCGCGGAACATGGCCTGGATGCTGAAGAAGCTTCATGCCGACGGGGTTGCCGACAAGCCGGCTACGGAGGCTGCACAACCTATGCACTTCATCCGGTAGGCCTTTTCAGAACCATAGTGCGGCAGGAACGAGCCGGGAATGTGGCACCGTGGATTGTCAACGAGTATTTTTTTATAATTCAGGAGTAAAAAATAGAGCTATGTTTAAGGTTGGAATTATAGGTGCGGGGAAAATCGCACGGAAGATGGCTAAGACATTAGCCGCAGTAAATGACATGGAAGTCGGTGCCATTGCGTCGCGCTCATTGGAGAAGGCAAAGGCCTTTGCTGACGAATGCAATGTGAAGAAGGCCTATGGCAGCTATGAGGAATTGGTGGATGATGCGGATATAGACCTCGTTTATATCGCTACTCCCCATTCCCATCACTATGATCAGGCCCTGCTTACGGTGAATGCCAGTAAGCCGGTCTTGGTAGAGAAGGCCTTCACGGCCAATGCCCATCAGGCGGAAAGGCTCCTGACCGTTGCCCGGGAGAAAGGTGTTTTCATCACGGAGGCAATCTGGACGCGCTATATGCCCTTGTCCCTCAAAATCAAGGAGATAGTAGATAGCGGTATCATAGGTGAGCCTCATCTGCTTACTGCGAACCTTTGCTACCGGGTGGAGGATGTAGCGCGTATCGTTCGCCCCGAACTTTGTGGCGGCGCATTGCTTGACCTGGGAGTCTATGCGATTAACTTTGCAAGGATGTATTTCGGCAACAATGTCCAGAAGACGGTGAGCAACTGTATTCTGGGAGCAACGGGAATGGATATGCAGGAAAGCATCTCGCTCGTTTATTCGGGAAATAAGATGGCAAACCTTTTGGCAGGCGCTTTGTGCCAGAGCGACCGTCAGGGGATTATCAGCGGAACTGAAGGCTATATCCGGGTGGATAGCATAAACTGTCCGAGGCTCGTGGAGGTATACCGAGACTATGTGCTACATGCACAATACTACTGTCCGGAAGATATTATAACCGGTTATGAATATGAGGTCTTGGAGTGCAAGCGGTGCATAGAAGCTGGCTTGTTGGAATCTCCCTTGATGCCGCACAAGGAGACGGTCAGCGTTATGAGGCAGATGGATGCCCTCAGAAAAGAGTGGGGAGTCAGATATCCGATGGACGAGGAGTGAGCCGCCGTATCCCTATTATTATATAAGAGTATGGCCTCTCCTGCATTCCGTCGACTTCAATATGGGGCAGGAAGCCCATCCCATGAATAAAAGAAGGAAAGTGCAGAAACACTTTCCTTCTTTTGGTATGATGCTAACAGGCTACCTGTTATTTGCGGTAAAGTTCCCGGATGAGCTGCATGAACTTTTTGGTTAGGTCAATATCGTTTCCTATGGTGATGTGAATAAAGTCATTGTCGGGCATACCTGTCGTGATAATTGTAATTCGAGACAGGTTTCTTTATGATGTCTCAAATTTTCTACAGTCCATAGATATATCCCAATATATTATGGGGAATAGTTTGAAAACATGTTAGTCATGTTTCTTAAATAGTTTGATCCAAATCGGTTTCTTGAAGGTCGTTGTTATCCAGGCTACCGCACTGTGCGTTGTCGTAGCGAACCCGGCATCCGGCATAATAGTCGACGAGGATCTTAAGTTTCACGCTGCGCTTGTTGAACTCAGCCTTGTCATCAGCGTGTGGTACACCGAGACATCAAATCATGTAGCAGATGAACGAGTTCAGAAAGGAGTGGGGCGTAGTCTATCCTGTGGATGGGCAACACTAACTGCCTTCCTTTATAGCGCACGATACAGATTACTGTCGGTCTGTTTGGGAAGGCTGTTTTCTTTTCTATTATTTTTTTGCATGTTTGGGGCAGTAGGGGGATTTTCCTTGCAGTTTTAGGAGTTTTCCTCTTCGAATTAGGGAAAACAAATTTTTGTTATCGGAATTTAGTCCTATCTTTGCGATATCAGAAGTGATCAGTAACCCAATGTCGAACAATTAAATATTACGATTATGAAAAAGATGATTATAGCTATCGTAGCAATGATGATGTTCG
Organism: Prevotella sp. KH2C16; assembly: GCF_900113305.1. Taxonomy (GTDB): domain Bacteria; phylum Bacteroidota; class Bacteroidia; order Bacteroidales; family Bacteroidaceae; genus Prevotella. The sequence continues at coordinate 80,612 of NZ_FOOW01000002.1, forward strand.
GTACGATGAGTATGAATGCCCAGGGCTTTTATCGCCATGACAACAGGGACAAAAAGTTCAGGAAGGAATTCCGGGTAAAGGGGAACAGATGGCATAAGATGGATCGCCACCATGGCAGAAGGATGTACCGCATGGCTCCGCCTCCTCCTCCGCGTCCGATGCCAATGCGCTCGGCATCCCGTCAGGTGATTATTGTGGAGCGGACTCCGGTGCCTCCACCACCTCCTCGCCATTATGTATACCGTTCTGACGGGCGCGTTATTGCAGCGGCTGCCACGGGTGCAGTACTGGCAACGGTCTTGCTGAGCATGGCTAAATAGCCGCTCGTCTATATATTTTTCCAAGGTCCGGATCTATAGATCTGGACCTTTTGGTATGCGGGGGAGTAGGAAACGCACAGACCCCTACTATTTTTTCCCTTTTTCGCACAACGACTGCTAAAATGGTTTATAGTAGGCTGTTTCTCATGAATTGCATAATGTCCTTGGCCCGGTCGAGATCGTTCCCTACGGTGATGTGGAATAGTTCCTGTTCTGGGAGTGTCGTCGTGAGCACGATCTGGTAGTCATTCACCATGTAAGGATTGGCGCTGTTGTTGAATGTAATGTCCTTGACGCTCGCCTTGGGAATCTTTGTCCCGTCAATGACAAGCTCATCGGGGTAGAAGAGCAGTGGCCGGGAGCGTGTCGGACTGGTCAGGCTGGTGGAGGTTATCACATTCTTCGGCTCGCCATACAGTGCCGTCATCTTTTGGATATACTCATCGTCGGTTTCGTAGACCGTTGCCATAGGACTCACGGGTTCTCCGCCTCTCTTCTTACTTTTCATGCTGATAATGCAGAGAATCAAAGCAATCACGACTAATGCAATGACGATAATGGAAATGTAAGAAATGATCATGATAGGTTTTGTTTGTATGGTTTGTCCTGATATTTTGTGTCTGGAGAGGTAATGAAACCAGACTTTCAAGGAGTAGATAGCCGGGAAGCACTATACATTCAACCATTGTGCACAGATTTCCGTGTACAAAATCTTTGCTTTAATAATATTGGGAAACGAAATGAGATACCGCAGGTTTTGCAATATAGGTTCTCTAATCCAGGTCGCCCTCTTCAAAGGTTGTCGTGTTCCAGTCGCCCGTCTCATAGCCTTTCTTCAACCAGTACATGCGCTGCTGGGAAGTCCCGTGGGTAAAGGTCTCCGGCTGTGAGTATCCCTGCGCTTTTTCCTGAAGGTAATTGTCGCCGATTTTCTGAGCACATTCGATAGCTTCTTCAAGGTCGTTGTCATCCAGACTACCATACTGGGCGTCGTCGTAGTGAGCCCAGCATCCGGCATAATAGTCGGCAAGGAGCTCCAGCTTGACACTGAGCTTGTTGGCCTCGGCCTTGTTGAGGCGGCTCATCTTTTGGTGGCACTTGGCCAGAATACCTCGGAGATACTCCACATGATGCCCCACTTCGTGCGCTATCACATAGGCATAGGCAAACGAGGTGTTGTCGTCGGTTTTAACGCCGAGCGAGCTTCCCATGGTTGTGAAGAAACTCAAATCCACATACAGCTTCTGGTCGCCGCTGCAATAGAACGGTCCCATTGCTGACTGTCCTGTGCCGCAGGCCGTACTCGTGGCTCCGGTAAAAAGCACGAGGGTGGGATATTCATACTTCAATCCGTGTTTCTGAAACTGCTCCGTCCATACATCCTCGGTACCGGCAAGCACAGTCTTGGAGAACTCAGCGAATTGCAGTTCTTCTTCGGAAAACTCCGTCTGGCCGTTCCCCGGTTGCTCCTGAACCTGCGACTGCAGTTGCTGTTGTACCACATTGCCGATGACATCGGTGAGGCTTCCTCCCGACATCAAGGTTATCAAGGCAACCACGATGATGCCGCCAATGCCTCCGATACCAGCCTTTGCGCCGGTGGACATGCCACGGCGATCTTCTACATTGTCGCTTTGTCTTCTTCCGTTAAGTCTCATGTTTGTGTAGATTTGAAATTATGTTGCAAATATAGTAATATTTTTAGGAATCCCAACACTCGCATTGAGTTTTTTTGTATTTTGTCACTTGTATTCATGACGGGCGCAAATGATATATAGAGACTTATATAAAAAAATAAAGATGAGTTTTGCCGTTAGCGGATTTTTTTGTAATTTTGCGGAGTTTTTGGAACAAATATAAAATTTCATCATAATGAATATCTCTTATAAATGGCTTAAAGAGTATGTAGATTTCAACCTGACGCCGCAGGAGGTGGCGGATGCACTCACCTCTACGGGGCTTGAGGTCGATGCATTGGAAGAAGTTCAGTCCGTCAAGGGCGGGCTGAAGGGCCTTTATGTGGGCAAAGTGCTCACCTGCGAGGCTCATCCTAATAGCGACCACCTGCATGTAACTACCGTAGACTTGGGCAAGGGCGAGCCGCAGCAGATAGTGTGCGGAGCGCCGAATGTTGCTGCCGGACAGAAGGTCATCGTTGCCGATCTCGGCTGCATACTCTATGATGGCGACAAGGAGTTCACCATCAAGAAGTCCAAGCTTCGTGGCGTAGACAGCTTCGGCATGATATGTGCCGAAGACGAAATAGGCATAGGCACTGATCACGCAGGAATCATCGTGCTGCCGGAGGATGCGGTGGTAGGGACGCCTGCTGCTGAATACTATCATCTCGAGAGCGACTGGCTGATAGAGATAGACATTACCGCCAACCGTTCGGATGCCCTCTCTCACTATGGCGTAGCCCGCGACCTCTATGCCTGGCTGAAACAGAACGGTTATCAGACAAGCCTGCATCGTCCTTCCTGCGACGATTTCAAGGTAGACGACGAGAACCTTCCGATTGAGGTGGAGATAGAGAACCAGGAAGCCTGCAGGCGCTATGCATGCCTGAGCATCACGGACTGCGAGGTCAAGGAAAGCCCACGGTGGCTGAAAGACAGGCTGTCCGTAATCGGCCTGCGCCCCATCAACAACATCGTGGACATCACCAACTATATCATGATGGCCTACGGGCAGCCCATGCATTGTTTTGATGCCGACATGGTGAAGGGGCACAAGATCGTGGTTCGCACCCAGCCAGAGGGTACCCGTTTTGTTACCCTTGATGGAGAGGAGCACGAGCTCGGCGAGCACGATTTGAGCATCTGTAATGCCGAGGAGCCTATGTGTATCGCGGGAATCTTCGGCGGCAAGGGCTCCGGTACCTATGAGACCACGAGGAATGTGGTTCTCGAGAGTGCTTATTTCCATCCCACATGGATTCGCAAGAGTGCGCGCCGCCATGGCCTTTCCACCGATGCCAGCTATCGTTTTGAGCGTGGCATCGACCCCAACGGTGTGGTCTATGCGCTCAAGCAGGCTGCCATCCTCTGCAAGCAGCTTGCCGGCGGCAAGGTGAGCATGCAGATTAAGGATGTTTATCCAGAGCCCATTGAACCGGCTAAGGTTCGTCTGGACTATGGCTACTGCGATGTGCTCATCGGCAAGAGCTTAGGACACGACACCATCAAGAGCATTGCCGAGAGCCTCGAGATGAAGGTGCTGGCCGAAGACAAGCAGGGGCTGGACCTCGAAATACCGACCTATCGCGTAGATGTGCGCCGTCCCTGCGATGTCGTGGAGGAAATTTTGCGCATCTACGGATATAATAATGTGGAGATTCCCACGCAGTTGAAGTCGTCCCTCACCGTCCAGGGCGAGGAGGATATGCAGTATCACATGCAGAACGTCATCGGTGAACAGCTCGTGGGATGCGGCTTCAACGAGATCATGAACAACTCCCTTACCAAGGTATCCTACTATGAGAATACCGCTTTCAACCACTATCCGTGGGAGAAGAGCGTGAGGGTGATGAACCCGTTGAGTGCCGATCTCGGCATGATGCGCCAGACCTTGCTTTTCGGAGGGCTGGAAAGCGTCCTGCGGAATGTGAACCGCAAGAACGCAAACCTGAAGTTCTTCGAGGTGGGCAACTGTTATCAGTTCTCGCCCGAGAAGCATGATGTGGAGAATCCGGCCAAGGCTTACAGCGAAGACTATCGTCTGGGGCTCTGGCTTACGGGCAAGCGCGTCCAGGGCTCATGGGCTCATCCCGACGAGGCGAGCAGCTTCTACGAGCTCAAGGCCTATGTGGAGAACATCTTTGCGCGTGTGGGACTCACTCCGAACATGACTGTTCAGGAGAAGACCGACAACAACATCTACTCCAAGGGACTGGCTGTCAAGAACCGGGGAGGAAAGACCATCGCCCAGATGGGCATCCTGAGCCGCAAGATATTGAAGATGTTCGATCTCGAAAACGATGTCTACTATGCGGAAATCGACTGGAGTCTGTTGATGAAGTCGGTGCGCAAGAACAAGCTCGAGTATACCGAAATCTCCAAGTATCCTGCTGTCAGCCGCGACCTCGCGCTACTTTTAGACAGTAGCATAGAGTTTGCCCAGATCGAGCAGATTGCCCGTCAGACGGAGAAGAAGTTCCTGAAAAAGGTGGAGCTCTTCGATGTCTATCAAGGCAAGAACCTGCCAGAGGGCAAGAAGAGCTATGCCGTTAACTTCATTCTTCAGGATGACAGCAAGACCCTTAACGACAAGTCCATCGACGCCATCATGCAGAAACTCATCAAGAACCTCACCACCCAGCTGAACGCAGAGCTCAGATAAGCCTGAGCCCGGTGCCCCCTATTTTACCCGCAAGGGACAAAGTTCTGTTGCGGTTTAATTAAGAATCAAACAACTATAAAACTAAAACAGGAAGAAAGTCTTGCCGAAACCGCTCCTGAAAACAGGAACTCTCCTGGCGGAGAGACTGGGTAAGGCTTCTTCGCAACCTTTCAAATTATGGGAAGAGCATTTGAATATCGCAAAGCAACCAAGCTGAAACGATGGGGCCACATGGCCAAGACATTCACGAAACTGGGCAAGCAGATTGCCATTGCCGTCAAGGCGGGCGGTCCGGAACCGGAAAACAATCCTACGCTGCGTGCCGTCATTGCGACCGCAAAGCGCGAGAACATGCCTAAGGACAATATCGAGCGTGCCATCAAGAACGCCATGGGCAAGGACACCAGCGAATACAAGGAGGTGCCCTACGAGGGATACGGTCCTCATGGAATAGCCGTCTTCGTCGACGCCCTTACGGATAACACGACCCGCACGGTGGCTGATGTCCGCTCGGTATTCAATAAATTCAGCGGCAACCTTGGCACACAGGGCTCCTTGGGTTTCCTTTTCGACCATAAATGCGTGTTCACTTTCAAGAAGAAAGAGGGCATGAATATGGACGATCTGATTCTGGAACTGATAGACTTTGGGGTGGACGACGAGTATGATGACGACGAGGAGGCCGGGGAAATCACCATCTATGGTGAGCCTACCAGCTTCGGCGACATCCAGAAATATCTCGAGGAAAACGGATACGAGATTGCCAGCGCCGAGTTTACCCGCATCCCTAACGACCTCAAGGATGTAACTCCGGAACAGCGAGAGACCATCGACAAGATGGTGGAGAAACTCGAGGAGTTTGACGATGTGCAGAATGTGTACACCAATATGAAGCCTTCCGTTGAGGAAGAGGGCTAAAGATTCGTCTTTCGGATAAGACAAAACCGCAGGCTTCAGATGAAGCCTGCGGTTTTGTCTTGCGTGATTCCGTTTCCCGGGAGGTTGAGCCCCGTCTTCCTTTCAGCAGCTATCTGCTTGACAAAATCGCCGATTTTGTCTGACGAAATCGGCGAAATCATGCGACAAAATCGCCGATTTTGTTTCCTTTTTGAAGGCTTCCGGTTTTCCTCCCGGTTTCTGGGCGTGAAGGCTCTGGCCGTTATGGGAAAACGGAAAGGCCTGCGGGAGAAGTTCCTATTGATAGTCCTGTGCCGTGAAAGTCTCCTCGTAGAGCACGGTCTTCGGGTCTTTTGCCGAACGGCAGGTATATGAGAAGCTGAATCCGGCGTCCTTGTAAGCCTTCAGGGAGGTCGACTCCTTGATGCCTTTTCGCAGTCCGTCGTGCAGCTGGCCGCGAATTTTCTCGACTGTCGTCTTGTCATCCAGCTTGTCGGTGAACGAGCAGTAGTAGTGATAGGTGTTGGTGGTGCGGTCGAAGGCAATGCTGTCCGTGCGTTGGAAATTGTTCACCGGGGTGGGGCAGTTCTTGCGGGTGTATTCCTTCGCCTCGCGTTCCGCCCGGTCTTGCAGACTCTCGTGGCATGCTCCGAAGAGAAAAACGGCGAGCAGAAGAATGATGTTTTTTTTCATGAAATCATGTTTAATTTTTGCAAAGGTAACAAGAATCTGCGAAAAAATGATTATCTTTGCGACTTAAAGAAAATATTTTTCATGAATCACATAAGGAATTTCTGCATCATAGCCCATATCGACCATGGCAAGTCTACGCTTGCCGACCGTCTGCTGGAATACACCAAGACCATACAGGTAACGGCCGGCCAGATGCTCGACAACATGGATCTGGAGCGCGAGCGGGGAATTACCATCAAGAGTCATGCCATTCAGATGGAGTACAAGGCCGATAACGGAGACACCTATATACTGAATCTGATAGACACTCCGGGGCATGTAGACTTTTCTTATGAGGTGTCGCGCAGCATCGCGGCATGCGAAGGAGCGTTGCTCGTCGTGGATGCCACCCAGGGCGTTCAGGCCCAGACCATCAGCAATCTCTATATGGCCATTGACCATAACCTTGAGATTATCCCCGTAATCAACAAAATAGACATGCCTTCGGCCATGCCCGACGAGGTGGAGGATGAGATTGTCGACCTGATCGGTTGCGATCGGGAGGACATCATCCGGGCTTCGGGAAAGACCGGCGAAGGGGTGCGGGACATCCTCGAGGCCGTAGTCAGGCGCATCCCTGCTCCTGTGGGCAACCCGGAAGAGCCTCTGCAGGCCCTGATCTTCGACTCTGTCTTCAACAGCTTCCGCGGCATCATCACGCTTTGCAAGGTGCTTAACGGGAGTATCCGAAAGGGCGACAAGGTGAAGTTCTTCAATACCGGAATGGAGTATACGGCAGATGAAGTAGGCGTGCTGAAGATGGATATGGTGCCCCGGACGGTTCTCGAGACCGGCGAGGTGGGGTATATCATCAGCGGAATCAAGACCGCCACCGAGGTTAAGGTCGGCGATACGGTTACCCATGTGGATGCCCCTTGCCTCAAGGCTATTGCCGGTTTCCAGGAAGTGAAGCCCATGGTGTTTGCCGGAGTCTATCCCATAGACCCCAATGACTATGAGAATCTGCGGGCGAGTCTTGAGAAACTGCAGCTCAACGATGCCTCCCTTACTTTCTCTCCGGAGTCTTCCGTAGCCTTGGGATTCGGCTTCCGCTGCGGCTTCCTCGGGCTTCTGCATATGGAAATCATACAGGAACGCCTCGACCGGGAGTTCAATATGGATGTCATTACCACGGTGCCGAATGTGAGCTACATGGTTTACGACAAGCACGGCGATGCCAAGGAAGTGCATAATCCGTCAGGGCTGCCCGACCAGACACTCATCGAGCATATTGAGGAACCTTATATCAAGGCATCCATCATCACGGCTTCCACTTATATCGGTCCCATCATGAAGCTCTGCCTGGACAAGCGTGGAGAACTCATCAAGCAGGAGTATGTGAGCGGAAATCGTGTCGAACTGCACTTCATGCTGCCGCTCGGCGAAATCGTCATTGACTTCTACGACAAGCTGAAGAGCATCTCCAAGGGCTATGCCTCGTTTGATTATCACCTCTCGGGATTCCGTCCCTCGAAGCTGGCAAAGCTCGATATCCTTTTGAACGGTGAGCCCGTGGATGCCCTGTCGACACTCACGCATCAGGACAATGCTACCACGCTGGGGCGCAGGATGTGCGAGAAACTGAAGGAACTCATTCCGCGTCAGCAGTTCGACATTGCCATTCAGGCAGCCATAGGTGCCAAGATCGTGGCCCGGGAGACTGTGAAGCAGGTGCGCAAGGATGTTACGGCCAAGTGCTATGGCGGTGATGTCTCCCGTAAGCGCAAGCTTCTCGAGAAGCAAAAACGGGGTAAGAAGCGCATGAAACAAATCGGCAATGTGGAGGTTCCGCAGAAGGCATTCCTTGCCGTATTGAAGCTGGATTAACTAAAATCTTATATATCAAGGAGGAAAAATATAACCATGGATTCCGTTACAAACAACACCCGTGATGTGGCAAGAGAGCTGGCCCGCAAGTACAGCACCATGACTCATGATGAGCTTGACTTGCTGGAGAGCATCCTCGTGCCGCATAAATATCTCAAGGGACAGATGATTCTCTCGGAGGGAGACATCGACAAGGACATCATGTATATAGCCAAGGGCATGACCCGCCAGTTCTATTTCAAGAACGGGAAGGAACTCACGGAGCACATTGCGACCGAGGGTGGCATCGTGATGTGCATTGAGAGTCTCTTCAGGGAGAAGCCCACGGAAATACAGGTAGAGGCCTTGGAGCAGACCTGGATTTACTCCTTGCCGAAGGACAAGTTGGAACAGGTGGCCCTCCATAATAGCAACATTCAGATTCTCTATCGCAAGATTCTGGAGGAAAGCCTGATTTTGTCTCAGGTGCATGCTGACCTCGTGCGTTTCGAGACGGCCCAGGATCGTTACCAGAAGCTGTGCAAACTGATGCCGCAGGTTATTCTGCGTGCCCCTCTGGTCTACATCGCAAGCTACTTGCAGATGACGCCGGAGACGCTCAGCCGCGTTCGTACGGCATCATTGAAGGGTTAGATATAAGAACAGGAGCAGACGACCGTATGCTCCTGTTTCGTTTTCTTGATTTCAAATCTCATTTCTAATAGACGCGGGGCCCAAAGATTGTGGTTCCCACCCGTACCATTGTAGAGCCGTGCCTGACGGCAATCCGGTAGTCGTGGCTCATCCCCCACGACCGTTCCTTGAACTCCGGGTCGTCGGAAAAGTATTTTGCCTTTATTTCGCGGAAGAAGTCTGACGCCTCGTCGAACTCCCTCGCAATCTGGCTTTCGTCGTCCACATTCGACGCCATCATCATGAGTCCGCAGATCTGCACATGCCTGAGCTCGCGCCATTCGCCGCCATCTAAGAGCTGGCGGCAAGCCTCGAGCGTGAGTCCATACTTGGTTTCCTCTTCCGCGATGTGCAGTTCCAGGAGCACTTTGATGACGCGGTCATGCTTTGCGGCCTGCTTCTCGATTTCCTTGAGCAGTTTCAGCGAGTCCACGGCCTCAATCATGGCGATATAGGGAGCAATATATTTCACCTTGTTGGTCTGCAGATGGCCGATGAAATGCCACTCGATGTCTTTCGGAAGAGCCTCCACCTTGCCTTTGAGTTCCTGCTCGTGGCTCTCGCCGAAGATGCGCTGGCCCTCGCCGTAGGCAGCCTCTATATACTCTTTGGGGTGGAATTTGCTGATGGCAACCAATCTAACGCCTTCTGGCAAGTTGCCCAGCACCTCGTGTAGATTCCTTGCGACATCGACTTCCATTATTCTCCCTCCTCGTATTCAGGTTTCTCGTTGTCTTCTTTTTGCTCTGTTTTTGCCTTGTGCTCGAATACATCCATGATCTTGGTCTCGGTGATTCCGGCGATGACATAGTCTATCATGGTGCCCCCCATGACCTCGTCGATGTTCTTGATGGCCCCGTTGATAGTACCGGCCTGCACGAGGTAGCTTACCGCTGTGCGCTTCTCCTTCTCGGTCTTCTCGTCGAGCGTAATGAACTGCAGCCGCGTCTTGTACCAGCGGTCGTCGCTGTCCCTGTCGCTGAAGAATATCTCGCCGTAGGTGGCGGGATTGAGATTCTTCACCTCAAACTCGCCGCTGATATATGAAGACATCTCCCGGGTGATGGACTCCTCGGCCTCGCCGAAGGTGAAGGCATCTACCACATAGAGTTCCGTAACTTTCTTCTGCATGCCGTCTTCCATGGTTTTCTCATAGCGGACGGACGCCTCGAACCATTTTGATGTTCTACTTCTCATAGTCTGTTTTTTGTTTTTTGCTCTTGCAAAGGTAGTCTTTTTTTCTGAAACCGATACCTGTGTAGAAAAAAATAAGTAACTTTGCAATCAAATCAGAACGAACGAAGCAATGCCTCATATATCACTCCGAGGGCAGGAAATGCCCGAATCGCCCATCCGAAAGCTTGCCCCTCTGGCTCGGGCTGCCAAGTCGCGGGGCGTCAAGGTGTATCATTTGAATATAGGGCAGCCCGACCTCCCGACCCCCCAATGCGGGCTCGACGCCCTGCGGCACATAGACCGCAAGGTGTTGGAATACTCCCCGTCGCAGGGCTATGAGAGCTATCGTGAGAAGCTTACACACTATTATAGGAAGTATGGCATTCATGTAATGGCCGACGACATCATCATTACGGCCGGTGGTTCGGAGGCCGTGCTCTTCGCTTTCATGAGCACCCTGAACCCCGGAGACGAGATTATTATCCCCGAGCCGGCCTATGCCAACTATATGGCTTTTGCCCTCTCGGTAGGCGCAAAGATACGAACGCTCACTACCACGATAGAGCAGGGCTTCGCCTTGCCTCATGTGGAGAAGTTCGAGGAGCTTATCAACGAGCGCACGAAGGCCATCCTGATTTGTAATCCGAACAACCCCACGGGCTACCTCTACACGCGGCGGGAGATGAACCAGATTCGCGACTTGGTGAAGAAATACGACCTCTATCTCTTCTCCGACGAGGTCTACCGGGAGTATATCTATACAGGCAGCCCCTATATTAGTGCCATGCACCTGAAGGAAATCGAGCAGAACACGATTCTGATAGACTCCGTGTCGAAGCGCTACAGCGAGTGCGGCATCCGCATCGGGGCGCTGATCACTAAGAACGAGGCCGTGAGGAAGGCCGTGATGAAGTTTTGCCAGGCTCGCCTGTCGCCGCCCCTCCTCGGGCAGATCGTGGCCGAGGCGTCGCTGGATGCCCCCGAAGAGTATTACCGGGATGTCTACGAGGAGTATGTGGAGCGTCGCAAGGTGCTCATAGACGGGCTCAACCGCATTCCGGGAGTCTATTCTCCCATCCCGATGGGAGCGTTCTATACGGTGGCAAAACTGCCCGTGGACGATGCCGAGAAGTTCTGCCGCTGGTGTCTGGAGGAGTTCAGCTATGAGGGCGAGACTGTGATGATGGCTCCCGCCGCCGGCTTCTACACCACGCCGGGACTGGGACGCGACCAGGTGCGCATGGCCTATGTGCTCAAGAGAGATGACCTTGAGCGGGCACTTCTGGTGCTCCGGAAAGCCCTTGAGGCATATCCCGGCAGGGTCTTGGACTCGGAATAGGGGAGCAGGGGGTGCCATCTGAAGACAAGAATGCCGCCGGGAGGATGACAAAATCGGCGATTTCGTCGGACAATCTCGCCGATTTTGTGGGATGATTTCGCCGATTTTGTCAGACTGACAGCCGCTAAAAGGAAACAAAAGAAGAAAGAAATATGAACCTACCGTTATTCATAGCGAGAAGAATCTATCGCGACCAGGGCGACAAACGCAAAGTCTCGCGTCCTGCCATCCGCATTGCCACCGTCGGCGTGGGCATCGGACTGGCGGTCATGCTCCTGTCGGTGAGCGTGGTATTCGGCTTCAAGCACACCATCCGCGACAAGGTCATCGGCTTCGGGAGTCATATTCAGGTAGGTGATTTCATGACCCTTCAGGGGGGCGAGCAGTATCCCATCCAGATGAACGACTCGATGATGGAGGTGCTGAGGAAGACTGCCGGAGTGAAGCATGTGCAACGCTTTGCCGTCAAACAGGGCATCCTGAAGACCGATTCCGACTTCCTCGGCGTGGCCTTCAAGGGCGTGGGGCCTGAGTTTGACTCCGCTTTCATCCATCAGAACATGGTGGCGGGCTCTATTCCGAAGTTCTCCGACACAGCCAGCGGAAGCCAGTTGCTCGTCTCGAAGACGATGGCCGACCAGCTCTATCTGAAGGTAGGCGACAAGCTCTTTGCGTATTTCATCGACCACAACGGCGTCCGCACCCGCAGGTTTACCGTTGCGGGCATCTATCAGACCAATCTGTCGGCCTATGACAAGGTTACCTGCTTCATAGACCTCTATACTGCCCGGAAGCTCAACGGGTGGGAGGACGACCAGGCTTCGGGGGCAGAGCTCGCCGTGAACGACTTCACGAAGTTGCAGGAAACCGAAGACATACTCATAGAAAAGGTGAACCGCACCGTCGACCGCTATGGCGAGACTTACTCTTCGCGAACCATCCAGGAAATCAATCCGGGCATCTTTAAGTGGCTCGACCTGCTCGACATGAATGTGTGGATCATCCTCGCTTTGATGATGGCCGTAGCCGGCGTTACGATGGTCTCCGGCCTGCTCATTATCATTCTGGAGCGTACGACGATGATTGGAGTGCTCAAAGCACTGGGTGCACGCAACCGCACGATTCGTCATACCTTCCTCTGGTTTGCGGCCTTCATCATCGGAAAAGGACTCCTCTTGGGCGATGTTATTGGTTTGGGGGTGATCTTGCTTCAGAAATTCACGGGATTCGTCAAGCTCGACGCCGCCACCTATTATGTCTCCACCGTCCCTGTGGAAATCAATATACCTCTTATAATATTATTGAATATCGCCACCCTAATCGTGAGTGTCTTCGTGCTGATAGCCCCGAGCTATCTTATTTCGCACATACATCCCGCCCGGAGCATGCGTTATGAGTGATGGATGCCAAATGGAAAACTAAAAATGCCATATCGGACAATGCACATTCGAGCAGAGTGTGCAGTTTGAAAGAAAAACTTAAAATATCACATTCCGTTTGAAAATATTGCACATAATTTTTTGAAATGTGCAGGAAAGGCCGTATCTTTGCACAGAATTTTGAAGATTGTGCAATGGAGTCAATACTAAGCTTTAACTCATATATTGAACAAAGTATCATTAACAACTGGGACAAGGATGCCCTCACCGACTACAAGGGAGCTACGCTGCAATATCATGATGTAGCTCGTAAGATAGAAAAACTCCATATCCTGTTTGAGAACAGCGGGGTAGAGAAGGGAGACAAGGTTGCCGTCTGCGGCCGCAACAGTGCCCAGTGGGCCGTGGCTTTTCTGGCAACGGTAACCTACGGGGCCGTCATCGTGCCCATACAGCACGAGTTTACCCCCGACCAGATCTATAATATCGTAAACCATAGTGATGCCAAGCTGCTCTTCGTGGGCGATGTGGTGGCTCCCACGATAGATGTGGCGCAGATGCCTCAGTTGGAAGGCGTGATTTATCTTCCCGACAATTCACTCATCGAGTCGCGCTCCGAAAAGCTCACCTATGCTCGTGAACATCTGAACGAAATGTTCGGCCACCGTTACCCGAAGTTCTTCCGAAGGGAGCATGTGAAGTATTATGTCGACAAGGCCGACGAGCTTGCGATGATCAATTACACCAGCGGAACCACGGGATTCTCGAAGGGCGTGATGATTCCCTACCGCGCCCTGTGGAGCAACATCGACTATCTGAGTGAGGCGATAGGAGTTCACATTCCCAAGGACAGCAATTGCCTGTGCATCCTCCCGATGGCTCACATGTACGGGCTGACCTGTGAATTCCTGCTTCAGTTTACCGCCGGTAACCACTTATACTTCCTGACTCGCCTTCCGAGCCCCTCTCTGATTCAGGAAGCATGTATGGAAATCAAGCCAGCCATCGTGGTATCTGTGCCTATGGTGGTAGAGAAGATCATCCGGAAGAAGGTCTTTCCCGAGCTTGACAGCCGCTACAAGATACTCATGGGCATGCCCGTCATCGGCAAGAAGATTAAGATGCTGCTCTGCCAGCGCGTTAAGGAACTTTTCGGAGGCAGCCTTTATGAGATTCTCGTAGGCGGGGCGAGCCTGAACAAAGAGATCGAACAGTTCCTGAGAGACATAGAGTTTCCCGTAACCGTGGGGTATGGAACCACCGAGACAGCCCCCATGATCAGCTATAGCGACCACATGGACTTTGTGAGTGGGTCGTGCGGCACGCCGGCAAAGCACATGGAAGTGATAATAAAGAGTGGTGATCCGGAAAATGTTCCAGGTGAGATATGGACCCGCGGACTCAATGTCATGCAGGGATATTATAAAAACGAACAGGCCACGAAGGCTGTCCTTGACGACGAGGGATGGTTCCACACGGGCGACTTGGCCACGATGAGCCCTGACGGACACCTGTTTATCCGTGGCCGCATCAAGAATATGTTGCTGGGTTCCAATGGTCAGAATGTATACCCGGAGGAGATAGAAGACAAGCTCAACTCGATGGCAATGGTGAGTGAAAGCCTCATCCTGCAGAAGGGCGAGGAGCTTGTGGCCCTCGTCCATCCCGATATGGAGGAGGCTCATCAGATGGGTTTCTCGGAAGAGGACTTGCTGAATGTAATGAACCAGAATCGTTTAGAATTAAACCAAATGTTGCCGCCGTTCTGCAAGATAGCCGTGATACAGCTGCACGACAGGGAGTTTGAGAAGACTCCCAAGAAGAGCATCAAGCGCTATCTGTATCAGGATGCGGTCTGAAAATCCAAATATTAAATGCTATGATGGAAATTCCAAGTTTCAACGAGTTGATTGAGAAGGCAATCATTGATTGTTGGGATCATGACGCACTGACGGATTACAAGGGAATTACGCTGCAGTATCATGATGTGGCCCGTAAGATAGAGAAGCTCCATATTCTGTTTGAAAACGGGGGAGTAGCCAAGGGCGACAAGATTGCCCTCTGCGGGCGGAACTCATCGGCGTGGGCCTGTGCTTTTCTCGCGACGCTTACCTATGGTGCGATAGCCGTCCCCATCCTCCATGAGTTTACTGCCGACCAGATTCATAACATCGTGAACCACAGTGAGGCGAAGTTCCTCTTTGTGGGCGATATAGTGGCCACGCAGGTCGACGCGACGAAGATGCCGGCTCTGGAAGGCATCATCTATATTCCGGACTACTCGCTTGTGGTGTCGAGAACCGACAAGCTCACCTATGCCCGTGAGCACTTGAACGAGATGTTCGGGCAGAAATATCCCAAGTATTTCCGCAAGGAACATGTGAAGTATTACCGTGAACAGAATCCTGACGAGCTGGCGATGATCAACTATACCAGCGGGACCACGGGCTTCTCCAAGGGCGTGATGATTCCCTATCGGGCGATGTGGAGCAATGCCGACTTTGCCAAGCATGTGCTCGGCGGCCATCTCCATGCGGGCGATCAGGTAATCAGCATCCTCCCGATGGCCCATATGTACGGCATGGCCTTTGAGTTCATCTATGAGTTTCTCTCCGGTTGCCACATCTTCTACCTGACCCGTGTGCCGAGTCCTGCCATCATTGCGCAGGCTTTCGCGGATGTCAAGCCCCGTGTCATCATAGCCGTGCCGCTCATCATAGAGAAGATTATCAGGAAGAAAGTATTCCCGAAGATTCAGAACAGCAAGATTAGGCTGCTGATGAACATGCCCGTGGTGAGCAAGAAAGTCTATGAGCGCATCTGCGAGCAGGTGTCGGAGGCCTTCGGCGGGAACTTCTATGAAGTCATTATAGGCGGTGCTGCCTTCAACCAGGAGGTGGAACAGTTCCTCCACAAGATAGGCTTCAAGTATACCGTGGGCTATGGGGCCACGGAATGCGCGCCGATTATCTGCTATTCGGACTATTCCACCTTCGTGGCCGGAAGCTGCGGCAGGGCTGCCCTGCATCAGCTGGTGCGCATCGACAGCACGGATTCTGAGAATATTCCGGGCGAGATTCTCACCAAGGGACCTAATGTCCTGCTTGGCTATTACAAGAACGAGGAGGCTACGAAGGCTGCCATCGACGAGGAGGGATGGTTCCATACCGGCGACCTCGGGACGATGGACAAGGAGGGAAATGTGTTTATCCGAGGCCGCATCAAGAACATGCTGCTGGGTGCCAGCGGGCAGAACATCTATCCTGAGGAGATAGAAGACAAGCTCAACTCTATGACTCTTGTCATGGAGAGCGTGGTAATCCAGGAGAACGAGAAACTCGTCGGTCTGGTGTTCCCAGACTTCGACGAGGCCTATAAGCTTGGCTTTAACAAGTCTGACCTTGAGGAGATTATGGAGCAGAACCGCGTGGAGCTGAACAAGGAACTGCCAGCCTATTGCCAGCTTACGGCGATTCGTCTCCATGACGAGGAGTTTGAGAAAACGCCGAAGAAGAGCATCAAACGATTCCTGTATACGAAATAGTCCTTCGGGAAGCACTATCCCGGAAGGATGAAATGACATCACGAAACTCTGTTTTGTACAAATAATTCGGAGTTTCGTGATTTTTTGTATATATGCCGATACTGAATAATTATCCAGTTTATGCCTTTCCTTAGGGTAAAAGGCCGTCTTTTACTCGCCTGCTAACCGCTGAAAGCCTTGCCGGAAGCTGCCTTCTTCCCTCCCTTTTGCCGCCTTTTTATTGCATAAAACGCCTTTTTGCCCGAGAAAGAGCATGATTTTCTCCGAGAAATGATTTTCAGAAAAAACGGCATCGGCCACAAGGCCTCTTAAGCGCCGCAGGAGCG
The DNA here is from genome assembly GCF_900113305.1 of Prevotella sp. KH2C16. Lineage (GTDB taxonomy): Bacteria > Bacteroidota > Bacteroidia > Bacteroidales > Bacteroidaceae > Prevotella. The sequence goes on from NZ_FOOW01000002.1 coordinate 97,165, forward strand.
ATTTTCTTTTTTAGGCTTCATCGGGTCAGGGAAAAGTTATCTGGGGTCTTGTACGGCATTTGCATAAATATTCATTCGTGGAGCTCGCTTTGTAAATAAAAATCATCCTTGGGCATGTGTGGTGCGTCTTTTATATCGATATTCATTTTCCGGAACGCATTTCCCAGACATTCGCCGGTGCGGGAAAAAGGAAAATCGCGCATGCGCATAACTTAATTGAGAAAAAAACACCGAATCTCTTCTTTATATCGAAAAAAAAGTAGTAATTTTGCAAACTGAATGTGGCAAAATACTTTTTCCATTGCCTCAAAGACGAACAGAGGTCTAAGAAATAGAATTAATAACTTATATAAAATTTTATGAATTTCACTTTGTTGATTACCGTTTTGCTGACGGCTGTAACCTTGGTAGTGGCGGCTTATGTCATCGCCAAGCTCATCGGCCCTCGGTCTTACAATCCGGTAAAAGGCGAAGCATTCGAGTGTGGTATTCCCACACGCGGCAGTTCGTGGCTGCCGGTGCATGTGGGCTACTATCTCTTTGCCATCCTTTTCCTGATGTTCGACATCGAGACCGTGTTCCTGTATCCATGGGCAGTCGTCGTGAAGCAGTTTGGCGCGATGGCTCTCGTTAGCATCGGGTTCTTCCTGTTGGTATTAGTGTTTGGCCTGGCTTATGCCTGGCGGAAAGGAGCTTTGGAATGGAAGTAAGAAAAAGAGCCTCTATCAAGAGCATTCCTTTCGAGGAATTCAAAGACAATGAGACGCTTGAGCAGATGGCTCAGGAGCTGAACGACGGTGGTACGAATGTAGTATTGGGGTCGCTTGACGCGGCCATCAACTGGGGTCGCTCCAACTCTCCGTGGTCCTTGACATTCGGTACTTCCTGCTGTGGAATCGAGTTCATGGCCGTAGGCTGTGCGCGTTACGACTTCTCGCGCTTTGGGTTCGAGGTAACCCGAAACTCTCCCCGTCAGGCTGATTTGATTATGTGCGCTGGTACGATAACGAATAAGATGGCACCGGTATTCAAGCGTCTGTACGACGAAATGGCAGAGCCGAAGTATGTAGTGGCCGTGGGCGGCTGCACCATTTCGGGCGGTCCGTTCAAGAAGAGCTATTGCGTGGTTCGCGGAATCGACGAGATTGTTCCCGTGGATGTCTACATCCCAGGATGCCCTCCCCGGCCGGAAGCCATCCTCTACGGCATGATGCAGTTGCAGCGCAAGATAAAGGTGGAGAAATTCTTCGGGGGTGCAAACCACAAGATGACCAAGGCCGAGAAGGAAGAGAGCATGCAGCTCGGAGGCCTTCATGGTATCAGCAATGGAAACCTGAATGCTGCCAAGATCGGCAAGCCGCAGCCCATCATCGTAGCCGGAGCCCCTGCCAAGGAAGACCTTGAGGCTCTCGGGCAGGAGCTCGACGAGTTGCAGCAGAAGACTGCCGTGGCCGCTGCCGAGCCCTCTGAGGCTAAGCCGGCCGCTGAGACGCCGAAGGCTGTGGGGACACCTGAGACAACCGAACCGAGTAACAACTAAACAAGGTAAGCAGAAATTATGAAATTAGAAAATAAAGAATTCGGATTTGACAACTTTTCCAGCGCAATGGAGAAGTTGAAGAATGAAGAGCATTTCGACTACCTTGTTACGATCATAGGTGAAGACTTTGGTCACGAAGAGGGACTGGGATGTATCTACATTCTGGAGAATACAGAGACTCATGAGCGCATATCGGTCAAGCAGCTGGCCAAGAGAGTGGGAGAGGACTATGTAATTCCTTCTGTTCTTAAGCTGTGGCACGATGCCGACCTGCTCGAGCGCGAGGTTTTCGATTTCCTCGGAATCAAGTTTCTCGGTCATCCGGACATGCGCCGCCTGTTCATGCGGAATGATTTTGAAGGTTACCCCCTTCGCAAGGACTTCGACATGAGCCCGGAGGCAAACCGCTTTCCGACGACTGACGAGCCGGAGTCTGACTGGACAGCGGAGTGGAATCTGACGGAAGACGGCAAGCTCGTGGAGACTCGGCATCGCCTTTTCGATGATGATGACTTCGTGATAAACTTTGGTCCTAACCACCCTTCAACCCACGGCGTGCTCCGCTTGCAGACGGTTGTGGACGGAGAGACCATCAAGCATGTCTATCCTCACCTCGGCTATATCCATCGCGGAATAGAGAAGATGATGGAAGAGATGACCTATCCCCAGACGCTTGCTTTAACCGACCGCCTTAACTATCTGTGCGCCATGCATCATCGTCATGCCCTCGTCGGCGTGATAGAAGAGGCTCTCGGCGTAGAGTTGAGCGACCGGATTAAATACATCCGCACCATCATGGACGAGCTCCAGCGCATTGACAATCACTTGTTGTTCCTCGGTACTTGTGCTCAGGACCTGAGTGCCCTGACCGCGTTCCTCTATTGTATGCGCGATCGCGAGCATGTGCTGAATGTCATGGAGGAGACCACCGGTGGTCGTCTGATTCAGAACTACTATCGCATCGGAGGCCTTCAGGACGACATAGACCCCAACTTCGTGGAGAATACGAAGGCTCTCTGCAAGTATCTGCGTCCGATGATTCAGGAATATCTGGATGTCTTCGGCGATAATGTCATCACCCACCAGCGCCTTGAAGGTGTTGCCCCCATGAATCAGGAAGACTGCATCAACTACGGCGTTACTGGTCCGGCGGGTCGTGCGTCAGGGTGGCACAACGATGTCCGGAAGAATCATCCTTACGCCATGTACGACAAGGTGGAGTGGAAGGAAATCGTAGGCGAGAACTGCGATTCCATGGATCGCTACATGATTCACATCTACGAGATTTACCAGAGCCTCGACATCATCGAGCAGCTCATCGATAATATCCCGGAGGGAGAGTTCTATATCAAGCAGAAGCCCATCATCAAGCTGCCCGAGGGACAGTGGTGGTTCTCCGTGGAAGGCGGTGCCGGCGAGTTCGGCGTCTATCTTGAGAGCCGCGGGGACAAGAGTCCCTATCGCGTGAAGATGCGTCCCATGGGCCTGACACTTGTCGGCGCGTTCGACAAGATGCTGAAGGGACAGAAGATAGCCGACCTCGTTGCGGCAGGAGCTTCCATCGACTTTGTCGTTCCCGACTTGGATCGTTAATACTAAAATTCAAAAGTTAATCCGATAAAAACAAGAAATAGAATATGTTTGATTTTAGTATAGTAACAACATGGTTCGACAACCTCCTCCGCCAGACGCTTGGCCTTGGAGATTTCTGGTCGATTCTGATTGAGTGCGTTGTCGTCGGCATCATCATCCTAATCGTGTATGCCCTCATCGCAATTGTGTTGATTTTCATGGAACGCAAGGTCTGTGCCTACTTCCAGTGCCGCCTCGGCCCGATGCGCGTAGGCCCTTGGGGTATCTTTCAGGTTTTTGCCGATGTGCTGAAAATGCTGATAAAGGAAATCTTCTCGGTGGACAAGGCCGACAAGTTCCTTTACTATCTGGCACCGTTCCTCGTGATAATTGCCTCGGTAGGCACATTCTCTTTCCTGCCTTGGAACAAGGGAGCCTTAGTGCTTGACTTCAATGTAGGCGTGTTCCTGATTACGGCCATTTCATCCATCGGCGTGCTCGGTATCTTCATCGCAGGATGGGGGAGTAACAACAAGTACTCCGTAGTGTCGGCCATGCGTGGTGCCGTCCAGATGATTTCCTATGAGATGTCGCTTGGCCTCTGCCTGATTGCGGCTGTAGCACTTACGGGCACAATGCAGGTAAGTGGTATCGTGGAAACGCAGACGGGTCCGTGGAACTGGCTGATCATCAAAGGACATATCCCGGCCATCATCGCTTTCCTGGTGTTCCTCGTGGCAGGAAACGCCGAGGCTAACCGCGGTCCTTTCGACATGGCGGAAGCAGAAAGTGAGCTGACGGCGGGCTATCATACGGAGTATTCCGGCATGGGATTCGGCTTCTACTATTTAGCAGAATATCTGAACCTCTTCGTAATCTCTGGTATTGCAGCCACCGTATTCCTTGGTGGATGGGCTCCGCTGAACATCGGCATCGCGGCATTTGACAATGTGATGAACTATATTCCCGGTTTCGTCTGGTTTTTTGCCAAGACCTTTGCGGTGGTTTGGTTGCTGATGTGGGTGCGCTGGACATTCCCTCGCCTCCGTATCGACCAGATACTGAAGCTTGAGTGGAAATATCTCATGCCCCTGTCATTGGTTAATTTGGTGTTGATGACTGTATGTGTAGCTTTCGGTTTGTACATACATTAATAAATAAGGTATAGAAATGGCAAATAATGAAAAGACATATTTCCAGGGTATTGCCGATGGCGTAAAGACCCTTGGCGTGGGTCTGAAGACCACTCTGAAGGAGTACTTCACGCCAAAGTCGACGGAGCAGTATCCTGAGAACCGCAAGACAACGCTTCATGTCAGTGCCCGCCATCGTGGCCGCTTGGTCTTCAAGCGCAATGAGGACGGCTCTTACAAGTGTACGGCTTGCACAATGTGTGAGAAGGCTTGTCCTAACGATACCATCAAGATTACCGCCCATATGGAGACTGACCCGGAAACAGGTCGCAAGAAAAAGCAACTGGACGACTACCAGTATGATCTTGGCGACTGCATGTTCTGCCAGCTCTGTGTGAATGCTTGTAACTTTGATGCTATCGAATTCACAAATGATTTCGAGAACTCTGTATTCGACCGGGAGAAACTGGTGCTTCATCTCGACAAGGAGGTGTATCAAGGGGGAAGTCTCCCTGGCCTCATCGATGGTGGAGCTCCTCTCGTTATCGGTAAGTTTAACACTAAAACCAAGTAATCGATTATGGCGAATATCGTAATATTTTGTATTTTGGCTGTAGTCATTCTTGGCTCAGCTGTTCTGTCGGTGATGACGACACGGATTATGCGCGCAGCCACATTCCTGCTGTTTGTCCTGTTTGGCATTGCCGGCATTTATATTCTGCTTGACTATACATTTCTCGGAGCTGCCCAGATTAGTATCTATGCGGGCGGTATCACGATGATGTATATCTTCGCTATCAACCTTGTATCCAAGAATACGCTTCAGGGACTTGTGGAAAGATTCAAGGGTACCCGTGTTTTCCAGGGTGCCTTGATTTCACTTGTAGGTCTGGGAACGGTAGTCGTAGTGTTTTTGAAGTCTCAGTTTATTACCCGTTTCACAACGGTCGAAGATGTAGAGGTTCCTATGAGCCAGATCGGTACAGCCCTTGTAGGTAGTGATAAATACCAGTATGTTTTGCCATTCGAGTTGATTTCGGTCTTCTTGCTGGCATGTATTATCGGTGGTATAATGATTGCAAGAAAGGAGGACAAGAAATGATTCCTATAGAATGTTTGCTTGCGCTTGGCGCATTGTTGTTCTTTATTGGAGTGTTTGGCTTCGTTACCCGTCGTAACCTTATCGCCATGCTTATCTCCATAGAGTTGGTCTTGAACGCTGTCGACCTGAACTTCGCGGTCTTCAATCGTCTTCTCTACCCGGGACAACTTGAGGGTATGTTCTTTACTCTTTTCTCAATTGGAGTCAGCGCAGCCGAGACAGCTGTAGCTCTGGCTATTATAATTAATGTTTACCGCAACTACCACAGTGATCAGGTGAACAGTATTGAAAATATGAAATTCTAAAAGACAATGGAATATAGTTATTCGTTTTTGATACTCCTTCTACCGTTCCTGAGCTTCTTGCTTTTGGGGCTTTGCGGTATGAAGATGAAAAAGCCGGTAGCTGGTATCATTGGCACAATCGTATTGGGCGTAGTATTCGCACTCTCCTGTTATACTGCCTACAAGTATTTCTTCCAGATTGGAAGAGGTGCTGACGGTTTGTATCCTACCGTTACTGTGTTTAACTTCACATGGTTGAAGTTTACGGAACTGTTGACTTTTAATATCGGTTTCCGCCTCACACCTATTAGTGTGATGATGCTTATTGTCATCACTACGGTGAGCTTTATGGTCCACATCTACTCTTTCGGTTATATGGCGGAACGCGATGAGAACTATAAGTTTGAAGGTTATGAGAAAGGCTTCCAGCGGTTCTATGCTTTCCTTTCTCTCTTCACGATGTCCATGCTTGGCTTGGTTGTGGCAACTAACATCTTCCAGATGTATCTGTTCTGGGAACTTGTGGGTGTTTGCTCTTATCTGCTGATTGGATTCTACTATCCAAAGCATGCAGCAGTCCATGCGTCTAAGAAGGCCTTCATAGTTACTCGTTTCGCCGACTTGTTCTTTTTGATAGGCATTCTGTTCTATAGCTTCTATGTGGGGACATTCAACTACGACCTTACTGCTGATGCATCCTTGACTGGTAAGTTGCCAGGTGCAGCATGGATCTTGCCGACGGCATTGTTCCTAATGTTCATTGGTGGTGCTGGTAAGAGTGCCATGTTCCCATTGCATATCTGGTTACCGGATGCCATGGAAGGTCCAACCCCCGTGTCTGCTTTGATTCATGCGGCTACGATGGTTGTCGCAGGTGTCTATCAGGTTGCCAGTCTGTTCCCAATTTGGGTTCAGTATGCTCCGAATGCCTTGCATTGGGTTGCTTATATTGCAGCCTTCACCGCTTTCTATGCAGCCGCTGTAGCCTGCTGTCAGAGTGATATTAAGCGAGGCTTGGCGTTCTCTACGATTTCTCAGATAGCCTATATGCTGGTTGCTCTTGGCGTCTGTACGGCTCTTGATAACCATGAAGGCGGATTAGGTTACATGGCAGGCATGTTCCATCTCTTTACTCACGCCATGTTCAAGGCTCTGCTGTTCCTGTGCTCAGGTGCTATCATCGTGATTATAGGTTCGAACTTCAAGGAATATATGGGTGGTCTGCATAAGTATATGCCCATCACCAACATCTGTTTTCTCATCGGATGTCTTGCCATTGCCGGCATTCCTCCGTTTGCGGGATTCTTCTCAAAGGATGAGATTATCACGGCTTGCTTCCAGTTCTCACCATTTATGGGTTACTTCATGACCTTGGTTGCTGGTATGACCGCATTCTATATGTTCCGTCTTTACTATGTGATATTCTGGGGACAGTCTTACTATGAACTGGATCCGGAGCACCGTCGCCGTCCGAAGGAAGTCCCGTTCATTATGTGGGGACCTCTTGCATTCCTCTCTATCGTGTCTGTCTTTGCAGGCTGGATATTGAATCCATGGGGCTCGTTTGGCAGCTTTGTCTCTGCGACGGGTGAAGCCTATCATATTCATCTGGACACCCAGGTAGCAGCTACAAGTATTGTTGTCGCTGTTATCGGGATAGCCCTTGCTACTTATATGTATGCACCTAAGAAGACGCCTCTTGCCGACACCCTTGCTGCAAAGATGCCGCGTTTGCATCGAGCAGCCTTGAATCGTTTCTATATTGACGATGCTTGGCAGTTCTTTACGCACAAGATTGTATTCGGTCTGTTCTCCAAGCCGATTGCCTGGTTCGACCGTCATGTCGTTGATGGTGCCATGAACTTCTTGGCATGGAGCACGCAGGAGGCTGGCGAGACCATCCGTCCTTGGCAGAGTGGCGATGTTCGTCAGTATGCTGTATGGTTCCTTACGGGTAGTGTTGCCTTAACATTAATCTTACTTTGTATTTTATAACCTATGAGTATACTAACATTATTTGTAGTAATTCCCGTCCTGATGCTGGTCGGCCTTTGGCTCACCCGTAACTTGAATCAGGTTCGTGGTGTGATGGTGGCAGGTTCCAGCGCATTGCTTCTGCTGGCAATCTATCTTACCGTTACTTTTGTTCAGATGCGTCATGCCGGCAATACTGATCCTATGCTCTTTACCTATAGCATACCTTGGTTTGCTCCACTCAATATCGCATATAGCGTGGGGGTTGATGGCATATCGGTTGTCATGATACTGCTCTCTGCTATTATCGTGTTTACGGGCACCTTCGCATCCTGGCAGGTGATTCCCAACCATAAAGAGTTTTTCCTCTGGTTCACACTCTTGAGTTCGGGCGTGTTCGGTTTCTTTATCTCTACGGACATGTTCACCATGTTCATGTTCTACGAGGTAGCATTGATTCCGATGTACCTGCTCATTGGTGTCTGGGGCACGGGAGCCAAGGAGTATTCGGCCATGAAGCTTACCTTGATGCTGATGGGTGGTTCTGCCCTTCTCATCATCGGTATCCTTGCCATTTATTTCGGAAGTGGTGCCACCACGATGAATGTAAATGAGATTGCCGCCATGGCTAATATCCCGGTGGTAGTACAGAAGACATTCTTTCCGTTTGTGTTCATCGGATTTGGAGTCCTCGGTGCCCTTTTCCCATTCCACACATGGTCTCCCGATGGTCATGCCAGTGCTCCTACGGCAGTTTCCATGCTCCATGCAGGCGTATTGATGAAGCTGGGAGGCTACGGATGCTTCCGCATCGCCATGTATTTGATGCCCGAGGCACTTGACACATGGGCGCCAGTATTCCTTGTGCTGACAACTATTTCGGTGGTTTATGGTGCTCTTTCTGCATGTGTGCAGACCGACTTGAAGTATATCAATGCCTATTCTTCGGTTTCCCACTGCGGCATGGTGCTTTTCGCATTGTTGATGATGACGCAGACAGCCATTACCGGTGCCATCCTTCAGATGCTTTCCCATGGTTTGATGACAGCACTTTTCTTTGCCGTTATCGGAATGATTTATCATCGTGCCGGGACTCGTGATGTGCGCTATCTGGGTGGTTTGATGAAGGTCATGCCTTTCTTGGGCGTAGCTTATATGATTGCCGGTCTGGCCAATCTGGGCTTGCCGGGTTTCTCAGGGTTCGTTGCCGAGATGAGTATTTTCGTCGGTTCGTTCGAGAATGCGGATACTTTTCATCGTGTAGCTACGATTGCGGCTTGTACTTCTATTGTGATTACGGCTGTCTATATCCTTCGTGTATGCGGCAAGATCTTGTATCAGAAGATTCCCAATCCTGAGTTTTTGAAACTCCACGATGCGTCTTGGGATGAGCGCATTGCCGTTGCGGGATTGATATTCTGCGTTGCCGGCCTTGGCTTGGCACCGTTCTGGGCACAGGAGGTCATCTATGATGCCGTCGGCCCTCTTATGGAGCATATTGGTCAGTTTGCGTCAGTTGCAAGTCTGTAAATGAAATAATATTTTAAGTTTTGAAACGATGAATTATTCACAATTCCTAAATATGGTTCCTGAGGTAACACTGGTTGTTATCATGGTGATTGTCTTCATTGCAGACTTTATGACTGCTCGCAAGCCCATTTTGGTGAGTGCGGAGAATGGCGGGACCGCTCCCGATCAGTCTCGTCCGTTCTTTAATGCGCTCGTTGTATTATTGATGGCTGCCCACCTTGTTATCAATATCTTCCCGACAGCAGAGGCTTCCACATTTGGCGGAATGTATGTAACGAATGAGATTGTCGGGGTTATCAAGACCATTCTTGCCTTGGGCACACTCATTGTGCTGATTCAGGCGCGTGAATGGTTGCAGCGTCCGGACACTACTTTCAAGGAAGGCGAGTTTTATATGCTCGTTATTTCCACGCTCCTTGGCATGAACATGATGGTAAGCGCCAACCACTTCCTTCTGTTCTTCCTGGGACTTGAACTGGCTTCCGTGCCGATGGCATGTCTTGTGGCACTCGACAAGTATCGCCATAATTCCGCTGAGGCCGGTGCAAAGTTCATCCTTACGGCTACATTCTCAAGTGGCGTGATGCTCTATGGCATCAGTTTTGTCTATGGTGCGGTAGGCACGCTCTATTTCGATGATGTGGCAATGCGGATAACCGTAACGCCCATGACGATTATCGGAATGGTATTCTTCTTTAGCGGACTTGGTTTCAAGATTTCCCTCGTGCCGTTCCATTTCTGGACAGCGGATACCTATCAGGGAGCTCCCACCACCGTTACGGGTTATCTTTCTGTCGTTTCCAAGGGTGCCGCTGCATTTGCATTGTGTGCAATCTTGATGAAGGTATTTGCCCCGATGACGGTTTATTGGCAGTACATGCTTATGATTGTAGTCGTTCTTTCCATTACGGTTGCCAACCTCTTTGCCATTCATCAGAGTGATTTGAAACGCTTCATGGCTTTCAGTTCAATCTCTCAGGCTGGATATATCATGTTGGCCGTGATTGGCGACAACACGATGAGTGCCGTAGCTTTGTCTTACTATGTATTGGTCTATGTCGTTGCCAACTTGGCCGTCTTCACCATCATCAGTTCGGTTGAAGAGCATAATAACGGTACGGTAGAGATAGATAGCTATAATGGATTTTATAAAACCAATCCCCGTTTGGCATTCCTGATGACCTTGGCCTTGTTCTCGCTGGGAGGTATTCCTCCTTTCGCGGGGATGTTCTCTAAGTTCTTCGTGTTCATGGCAGCGGTAAAGGGTGCGGAGATTACCACGACCGTTGGTGCTTTGGCCTATGCCACGGTATTCATCGCGTTGATTAATACGGTGATCTCACTCTACTACTATCTGCTCATTGTGAAGGCAATGTTCATCAAGCATAGCGATAACCCGTTGCCCGCCTTTGAAAGCGCCGCGTCAACCAAACTGGCTCTTGCCATCTGTACGGTGGGCGTTGTCCTCTTCGGTGTTTGCAGTGGTGTTTACAACTGGATATCAGTAGCAATATAATGAATTGTTTTTAGCCATTTGGTTAGGAATGGTTGATATAGCAAAACAAAAAGATAGATGTCCGATAAGAGGCATCTATCTTTTTTCTCCATAAAATCAGAGCAAGCAAATGATAGATTTCAGTCAGGTAAGACTTCTGGCCTTTGATGCCGACGACACCCTTTGGGACTGCCAGAACCATTTTGATCGTGCAGAGGAGGAATACGCTGGGATTCTCGAGTCCTATCGCTCAGAGGGACAGCCGGCTCCCCGTGAGGCTCTTTTTGAGGTCGAAAGCAGGAACATGCCACTATTGGGCTATGGCTGCAAGGCTTTTGCCATTTCGCTCATAGAGAATGCCATAGAGTATTCCCGTCATCGGATTTCTGCCTCGGAAATGGCAAGAATCATTGAATTAGGAAAGGTCTTGCTAAATCTTCCGGCTACTCCGTTGGAGGGAGTAGAGGATACCCTCAGAGAACTTCATCACTTGCATAGATACTGGCTGGTGGTCTTTACCAAAGGCGAGATTCTTGATCAGGAAAACAAGCTCCGCCGTTCCGGCCTTCTGCCATATTTTGATGATGTCGTGATAGTATCTGACAAAACGCCTGAAAGTTATCAGAAGCTTTGTGCCCGGCATGGTGTAGGGCTGGAAGAAATGCTCATGATAGGTAATTCTTTTAAGAGCGATGTCGCTCCGGTATTGCAGTTGGGTGGCAATGCCATCTATATACCGTTCGACGCAGTATGGCAACATGAGGTTGTGGACGAGTATGACCATTCCCGACTGTGCCGGGTCGACAAGTTCGCCGATATTCTCGCTTATTTGAAATAATTGCGTCAGAGGTGTGATTTTTGGATGAATATACTTGCGGAATTCAAGAATTAACCGTAAATTTGCTGCGTTATAATTGTCTGAAAACTAAAAACCTTGTTGCAAGATGAAACATATTCATTCGAAGACGATTTCCGCACTTACCTGTCTAGGTGTCGTTCTCTTCATCTTCTTTTCCATCGGTGCCAGGATGGGAGCTGCCAACATGCTGAACACCATCATGCACACGGCTCACGACCTGTTGCTGAATACCGTCTTCTATCTGATGGGCATCTGCGTGATAACGGGTGCCTTGGGCAAGCTTTTCGTGGAGTTTGGCGTAGTAGACTTGCTCGAAAGGGTGCTCCGCCCATTGATGAAGCCGTTGTTCCATCTGCCGGGTGTTGCCGCATTGGGTGCGGTAATGACATTCCTGAGCGATAATCCGGCGATTATATCCTTGGCGCACGACAAGCATTTCGGCAGTTTCTTCAAGAAATATCAGTATATATCCCTCACCAATTTCGGCACGGCCTTTGGCATGGGACTTATTGTCATCATCTTCATGATAAGCCAGGGGTTCGGCGCGGAGCCGCTGATAGGCCTGGTGGGGGCTTTCTGCGGCTGCATCGTGTCTACCCGTCTGATGCAGCACTTCGTCCTCAAGGCTTATCCGAATTATGCGGAAGAGGTAGCCGTAGCCCCCGATGCCGCCACACAACAGCAGGAGAAGGCTCCCCGCGAGCGTAAGTCGGTCTTTCTCCGTACGCTGGATGCCCTGCTTGACGGTGGCAAGGGAGGAGTGGAAATAGGTGTGGCCATCATCCCGGGAGTATTGATAATCTCGACCTTGGTGATGATTCTCACTTTCGGCCCCGACGCAAACGGCCAGTTTACGGGTGCGGCCTATCAGGGCGTGGAGTTTCTGCCATGGCTGGCAAACAAGGCCGACTGGCTTATCGACTGGCTGTTCGGCTTCACGGATCCTCATCAGATCGCATTCCCGATTACGGCGTTGGGAGCTGTAGGAGCCGCCTTGAGCCTGGTGCCGAACTTCATCCGGCAGGGGTGGATAGACGGGAATGCCGTCGCTGTGTTCACCGCCATCGGCATGTGCTGGAGTGGATTCCTGAGCACGCATACGGCTATGCTCGACTCCCTCGGTTATCGTGAACTGACTTCCAAGGCAATTATCTCGCATACATTGGGTGGGCTCGTCGCTGCGATCATGGCCCATTTGCTGTATCTTCTTTTGTTCTGACCGAGATTTTCCAGAAGAAAATATAAAAGGATTGATTCCCATAAGGGGAACCAATCCTTTTTATATGCATAGTCAGCAGACTTCTTTTAGAACGCTATGTTGAAGTGGAAGCGTATGCCCCATTTGTCAATGTCGCTGTGCTTGGTGTAGGTAAGCCTTCTTACATATTCTATGCCGAACATGCGGAAGATGTTGTGGATGCCGACAATGGCCTCCCAGTAAGGCTGATTGGTCATCAGGCGCGTGCGTGCGGGGAACCTGAAAAGCATCGGATCGTTGCTGCGCTCAAACGGGTTGTTCTTGTTCGTGAGGTATCCCCACATACCCTTGACGGCAATGAATTCACGGAACTTGAGGTAGTGGAGCAGCGGAATGCGGTTGAACAGTTTCCCATTCATGTCCCATGCAATGCTCCAGAATGCATAACGGTCGTTCAGAAACTCCATGTTGTTCATCAGCGAGAAGGTCTCGTCGTGGTTGAAGTAGGAAAGATTCACGGGCGGCATGATGAGCAGGGGATACGGCACCTTGTTCCATTGTGCACCGGTTTTCAGGAGCATGTCCACATGTCCCCAGCTTCCCAGCCACTGACGCTTGTACAGGCTGGCCTCCGTAAGGTTGAGGCTGTAGTTTCCTCCGAGGAAATGCTTGAATCCCGTGGTGTGCTGAATATTGATGTCGGGCTTGTCATAGTTGATGGCGAAGCGGTTCTGCTTCGTGTTTACGAAGGCCGTGTTGGCGCAGTAGCCTACGCCGAAAGTAAGCTCCGTCGTGCGGAACTTCTTCACCTCCTCGCCCCCGTTGACAGGGTTGAAGTGCAGGTCGGCGGCCACTTGGTTGCTCTCCGTCTTCAGTCCGAGGTTCATGCGGAAGCCCCAGCGTGCCTCATAGTCGAACTTTATGCTCTGCCGGTTATAGAAATACATCTCGCGGACATCCTTGGCGCGCACGGCCATGAACATGTTGTCCTTGTTGTTATGTATGAATTTGTCCGAGGGGGACATGACATCTTTCTCGCTCTCGATGACGATGTTGCGCTTGGGGAACTCGAAGGGGGAGTTCTCCTTTCTGTTGAAGGAGTAGGTGAGGGTGGAGTTGTAGTAGAAGTTTCTCGACTTCAGGCCGTATGCGCCGTAGCCGCTCCAGAAGAGGTGCGGATTCAGCGCGGCCATGGTTCGCCCGCTTGCGCGGAGGCGGAGGCCGTCGACGAAGTTATAGGAAATGATCGTATTCACCGGCCCGATGTCGAATTTGCTCTTCTCACCCTTCTTCCCGGTCTCCACGAAGTTTTCTATCAGGGCTCGCAGTCCGAACATCACCCATCCGAAATGCTTGGTCTTGATCATGCGGTCCACGAAGTCGTCCATGCCTTGCTCTCCCTTGGAGAGTTCCGTCTTACGGTTCTGATCCCAGAAGCTCTCGTCCCTTTGCTTGGCCATCGAGTAGGTATATTCCTTGGCCTTGCCGCGAAACTCCTTGTCGTCAAACGCCGTAAAGTCGTAGTCGGTGATGCGTGTATTGCGGGTAACGAGCACATCCGGCAGGAAGTCATACATGCGGAACTCCGCCCACATGTCGTCTTGCGAGAGACACCATTCCCCGTTCTGCGCCGGCTGATATTCCTGCAGTACATGCATGTTGCGCACATAGTTCACCTCGCTCTTGTTCGGAATCTGGAGCTTGCACCGTCGCACATGCAGCGACGAGTCCTTCATCACCCACAGTTCGCCCTGGAATCCGAAGTCCTGATGATTGTTCGGATAGAACAGCAGATGGTAGCAGCTGTCGTTTTCTACGGTTACCGTATCCATGATCGAGAAGCGATAGAAGCTGATGGCGGTGCGTCCGATGGGGCTGGTGAACTCATGTTGCAGGAGCATGATGAAATCATCGTAGATGTCAACATCCTTAAACATTTCCTTCAACATGTTGTTTGCCATCTCTCCGGTTTGGAAAATTGTGTTCACGCCCTTGGTTCGCTTCCCTTTGATAATGTCCTGCGATTTCTCAGGATCTTTGCGAAACAGGCGCGTGGAGATGGTCTCATCCACGGTCAGAGGCATCACTTTCTTGTCGTTCAAGGGAGAGATTTCTATCTGATCTGTATACCAATGCGTGCGTGTCGTGTCGTGTTTTATTTTGTCAACATCGTTTACTGAGAATGTAATCTTCTGGTATTTCTCATAGCGAAAGAAGTCATGCGACTCGAGTTTGTTGTGTTTTTTCTTCGCAATTACCCGCTTCATCAACTCCACGGCGGGGTTGTCCTTGCGGCTGTACCTGCGTCTTTTCGCCTTCACCTTCACCTCACTGAGCGTCTTGGAGTCGCTCTCCATGCGGGCTTCAATGAATTCTGTACCGCGGGAAACTTTCACCAGTTTCGTCTTGTAGCCCACGCAGGTAATCTGGAGGGTTCTGCCTTCTTCTTTCGCAATGCGGAAGTTGCCGAGTTCGTCGGTCAGTACGGAGCCCTTGCTGCCCTGATACTTCACACTGGCGCGTTGCAGGAGCGTACCGTCCGACCTGTCTTTCACCTGCCCTTTCACATAGGTAGTCTGTGCTTGAGCCGTGAACGCCGTAAGGTAGAACAATATGTAGAAAAATATTCTCTTGACCATTATTATCTTAAAAACCTTTCGGCAAAGTTACTCATATTTTTCCGGAATATGTAGAAAAATGAGCAAAAATATAGACAAGCTCATTGAAATACTGTTAAAAACGAAAGCGTTGACCCGACTGCGGTAGTGTACGATAAGGGCATTTAATTGTTAAAATTCAGCCTGTGAATGGCAGCGGAGTTTTCTACTGTCGTCAATAATGGGTAAAATACCCCTGTTTTTGCGATTTTTATAATCGACTGACTTTCAGTCAGATGCAAAAAGATGCTTCGGGAGAGTTCGTCCCCAGGGCGCCAAAAAACGGCAAACAAGTTTGTAAAAGGCAGCTAAAAGCTTAGCTTTTAACGGCTAAAAGGAAAGTAAAAGGCCGTTAACAGCAATGCAGGAGGCGGTCTTTTGCGTGAAAAGGGGCTCTGCTGAGTGTGTTTCGGGGTTGTTTTCCCTCTTCTCGGAGTTCGTCTTCCCGTTTCCGGTTGCTGATTTTGTGTTAAAAAATCGGTGAGTTTTCTCTCTTTGTCTTACTTTTAGAACATCGCCGGCAAATGGCGGTTTGCCTGATGAAACAGGATGGAAATGCTTTTATAAAGCCAATTTTCGTAATTCTGCTAATATTCTCATTTTCATCCGTCTCATGTAAGTATGGCGGCTTGCGTACATAAATAATAACAAAAAACTTCTTGAATTTCACAAAACTTTCGTACTTTTGCATGCAAAACAGGAGAAGAGAATGAAATACGCGCTCGTAACCGGAGGCTCTCGGGGCATCGGAAAGGCCATTGCCCATGAGCTGGCATCGACGGGGATGCCTGTAGTAATCAACTATCGCAGCAACGATGAGGCAGCTCAGCAGACAGTCGGGGAAATCAGCGCGAGCGGCGGTCGTGCCGAGCTTTTGAAGTTTGATGTCGCTGATGCCGCCGCCACGGAGCAGGCCTTGGCCGACTGGGAAGACCGTCATCCGGAAGACCACATCTCCGTACTGGTCAACAATGCTGGTATCCGCAAGGATAACCTGCTCATCTTCATGCAGAACGAGGAATGGGAGGAGGTCATCCGCACACCGCTCAACGGCTTCTTCTTCATCACCCGCCGGTTGCTTAAGAATATGCTCACGCACCGCGGAGGGCGCATAATCAACATCGCCTCGCTCTCCGGCATCAAGGGATTGCCTGGTCAGACGAACTATAGTGCCGCCAAGGCAGCCCTCATCGGGGCTACGAAAGCCCTGGCTCAGGAGGTGGCGAAGCGCGGGATTACGGTGAACGCCATTGCCCCTGGCTTTATCGACACCGACATGACGGCCGACCTTGACAAGGCGGAGCTCTGCAAGCTCGTGCCCATGGGGCGTTTCGGAACTCCCGAGGAGGTGGCCGCGCTGGCAGGATTCCTCGCCGGCGAGAGGGCCGGGTATATCACGGGACAGGTAATTCAGGTAAATGGAGGCCTATATACTTAATGACATCTTATTATGCATAGTGCATTAAGACTTATGAATTAAATAATGGAAAGACGAGTAGTAATCACCGGCATGGGCATCTGGTCGTGTTTGGGAACAAATAAGGAAACCGTAACCCAGTCTCTGCGAGAGGGGAAGTGCGGCATCGGCATCGAGGAGAAGCGTATTGAATATGGTTATCAGTCGGCGCTTACCGGACTTGTGGAACAACCCGTCTTGAAGGGCATCCTTCCCCGCCGGGAGCGTATTGGGCTGCCGGAGGAGGGCGAGTATGCCTTCATGGCTGCAAGGGAAGCCTTCGGCCAGGCCTGCATCGACGAGGATTTCCTATTGCGGAACGAGGTCGGCGTGATATTCGGCAATGACTCTTCGGCGAAGCCGGTGATAGAGTCGGCTAACATTATGGCCGAGAAACACGATACGCAACTGCTGGGTTCGGGCTATATCTTTCAGGCAATGAACTCCACCGTGAACATGAACCTGAGTGCCATCTTCCACCTCCGGGGGGTGAACTTCTCGGTCAGCAGCGCCTGTGCCAGCGGCAGCCATTCCATCGGCTTGGGGTTCCTGCTCATCAAGCAGGGGCTTCAGGACAGGGTGATTTGCGGTGGTGCCCAGGAGACTAACTTCTATAGTATGGCATCGTTCGATGCCCTCAATGCGTTCAGCAAGCGCATGGATGAGCCTCAGAAGGCTTCCCGCCCGTTTGACAGAGACCGCGACGGACTTGTTCCCAGCGGCGGCGCGGCGGCCGTGATGCTCGAGGAATACGAGAGTGCAGTCAGGCGCGGGGCTCCGATTCTTGCCGAGGTAACGGGCTATGGGTTCTCTTCCAACGGGGGAGGAATCAGCCAGCCTTCCGACGACGGCAGCGTGATTGCCATGAGCCGGGCCATGAAAATGGCGGAAGTAGAGGCTGATGACATCGATTATATCAACGCCCATGCCACCAGTACGCATCAGGGCGACATGTTCGAGGCCATAGCCCTCGACCGGCTCTTCCGCGGCAGGCATGCCTGGATATCGTCTACGAAGGGAATGACAGGCCATGAATGCTGGATGGCAGGTGCGTCGGAGGTGGTCTATAGCGTGCTCATGATGCAGAACAACTTCATTGCGCCGAACATCAATTTCGACAATCCCGATGAGTATAGCGAGCCCCTGCGCCTTGCCACGACGACCCGTGAGGCAGAACTCAACACCGTCCTCAGCAACAGCTTCGGCTTCGGAGGCACCAATTCGGCATTAGTCATCAAGAGAGTTTAGCATAATTATAAGTATAAAATTAAACATTAAAAGCAATGAAAAAAGTCTTTCTATTCATGTCGTTCATGCTGTTGGCATTGGCAACGGCAAGTGCTAAGAACAAGGAAGTAACCCTTAAGAGCGGTGATCCCACGGTATTGAACCAGCCTGGAAAAACGGCAATCTTCACATTTGATTACAAAAACACGATTTGCGAGGGAAAACCTTTACAGAAATATCTGAAAGATCGTGGCGAGGAAAATGTAAAAGACTGGCCTAAGGAGTGTCAGGACACAGAGGACAATTACTTCATGGAGCGTTGGAATGACGAGAGCAAGAAGAGCATTACGCTTATAAAAGGCGGCGAGGCAGACTATAAAGTAATCGTGCATATAGATAAATTAGATCTTGGAAGTACGGCTGTAGCCATGTTTGTCCCCACCTTTTCCCGTAAGACGGGTGCCTGCGAGGTGAGTGGGACGGTGGATATTATCGACCAGAAAACGGGGAAGACAGTCTGTGTTCTTGAAATCAGCAAGCTGCGTGGAGTAGCTACCCGTGCCTTTGAGGTGGCAAGCTCCGAGACCCGCCGTCGTGGACTTACCTATAAGAAGATGGCACAGTTGATATTGGAATTTGCTCAGAAACAAAAATAGGAATAGATATGAAGAAGTATATGATGATAATGGCAGCCGTGTTCGTAACTCTTGCGGCGGGCGCACAGGAAGTAAAAGGTAGCCTGGATGTATTGAAAGGGCAGTCGAGACTGAATGTCGTTGAAGACTGGAGCCGTCTGAAAATCTGTGATATGGACAGGGCTGCATGGGTAAAATACCGCAATTCGGAGCAGCCGGAGTATGATGCAGAGAAGGAACTTGACGAGGAATTACAGCCTCGTTTGCGTGAGGATATGCTTCCGGAAGCTAATAGCAAGCTGAACAAAAAGCGCATTTATCTCACCCGGGAGCCCGAATTGAAATATACATTATTGATTGCCCCTCTGGCTGTTGATAAGAAAGGAAACCAGCTTGTGGAGTGTATCGTGCGAGAAACAGCTACCAGCAAAGAGGTTGCCAGATTCAATATTGACGGCGACGGTGGAGTTTTCGGCTCCATGTCCAACCTTTGGGGCGATGGTTTCCGCTCCTCTGGTAAGAAGTTGGGAAAGCTCCTCCTAAAGGCAATGACAGGAAAGTAAGGGATGAATCTATCCGAATCTCTGCAGGAGAAATATACTCAGGAGACGCTGTCAGCCCGTGATGCACAACGGGCGGCGGAGTTTATCGCCTTCGGACCGATAGTTTTCGAGGTCTCGAGAATCATGGTCAAGTGGGGCATTCTCGATAGACTTCGCGACGAAACACTGACTGTCGAGGAGATTGCGGAGCGTGTGGGCTGCTCGGTCTATGCGTCAAAGTGTCTTCTGGAGGCATCCCTTACGATAGGAACGGTGCTCGTCGATCCCGCCACGAATCGTTTCTCCCTCTCCAAAACGGGCTGGTTCCTGCTCAATGATCCTGCTACCCGCGTGAATCTCGACTTCAACCATGATGTCAACTACGAGGGAATGTTCCGTCTCGAAGAGGCTCTGAAGGAGGGAAAACCTGTTGGATTGAGGCACTTTGGCAACTGGTCTACGGTCTATGAGGGACTCTCCCGATTGCCGGAGGCCGTCCGGAAGAGCTGGTTTGCCTTCGACCATTTCTATAGCGACAGCTCTTTTGAGGAGGCCTTGCGGATAGTCTTTGCCCGAAAGCTCAAGACTCTGCTCGATGTGGGCGGCAATACGGGTCGGTGGGCACTACAGTGTGTCGGACACGATGCCGATGTGAGGGTTACCATTATGGATCTCCCGCAGCAGCTGGAGCTGATGAGGGAGGCCACGAAAGACAAGTCTGGTGCCGACCGCATCGACGGTTTCGCTGTCAATATGCTGGATCCGAACAGCCTGTTCCCGACCGACCGACATTATGATGCCATTTGGATGAGTCAGTTTCTGGACTGTTTTGCGGAATCGGAGATAGCAAGTATCCTGGAGAGAGCTGCCCGAATCATGGACGAAAGGTCGACGCTCTATATTATGGAGACCTTTTGGGATCGCCAACGCTTTGAGCCGGCGGCCTTCTGTCTGACGCAGACCAGCCTCTATTTCACGGCCATCGCCAACGGCAACAGCAAGATGTATCATAGCGAAGACTTGATGCGAATCGTAGAGAAAGCCGGCTTGCAGGTGGCGAAAATCCATGATAACCTCGGACAGGGGCATTCCATCCTTGAGATAAAGAAATCAGAATAAAGCAAAATAAACAACTAAAAAGAATTATGACAAGACAGGAAATAGAAGAAAAAGTACGCGAATTCCTTATTGACGACCTTGAAATCGACGAAGAAAAGATTGCTCCCGAGGCTCAGTTGAAGGACGATCTGGGCATCGATTCACTCGACTTCGTCGATATCGTAGTCATTGTAGAAAAGAAGTTTGGCTTCAAGATTAAGCCCGAGGAAATGGCAGGAGTGAAGACGCTCAGCCAGTTCTGCGACTATATAGAAGGCAAAGTAGGAGATAAGTAGCATGCCGGAAAGAGAATGGAAGGGAAACACGGCCGGCACGACATGGATGCACCGTTGGCTCATCCGTAGTCTGCGCGTCCTCCCGCTGCGCTTCGTCTATGCGGGAGTGGCTGTTTTCGTCATTCCATTTTGCATGCTCTTTGCCCATAAAGGGTATATCTCGATGTATCATTTTTTCCGCAGGAGGCTGGAGCAAAGGCCGTTGCGGGCATTCTGGAATACCTACCTCAACCATTGCAAATTTGCCCAGGTGATTATCGACCGGTTCTATATTTACGGGGGCGGAAGGTTTGATTTCGACATCGACAACTATGACTTCTATCAGCGTCTGGCCGCAGGTGAGAAAGGATTTGTCATCCTGAGTGCCCACATTGGTAACTACGAGGCAGCGGGCTATACGCTCGTGGCGGAGACAAAGCGCTTCAATGCGCTCGTCTATGGCGGTGAGGCGCAAACGGTTATGCAGAATCGGCAGCGCATTCTCACGCAGCACAACATCCGAATGATTCCCATCCGGGAGGACATGAGCCACCTTTTCGCCATGAGCAACGCGCTGGCCGACGGAGAGTCGGTCAGTATTCCCGCCGACAGAATCTTCGGAAGTCCCCGACATGTGGAGTGCCCGCTCTTCGGAAAAGCGGCAAAGCTACCCTTGGGACCTTTCGCCATTGCCACTCAGCGGGAAGTTCCCGTCATTGCAATCAATGTGATGAAAGAGAGCGCGAAGAAGTATCACATCTACATCAAGCAGCTGGAGGCAGAGGAACCGACGGCCAAGGAACGCGCGCAAGACCTTGCCCGGCTGTATGCGCAGAATCTGGAAAGTACGATAAAGGATTATCCCACCCAGTGGTTCAACTACTATGAATTCTGGGACGAGAACTGAAAAGAGATGATTGATTTGAATGATATAGACATCCACGAGCTGTTGCCACAACAGGAACCCTTTGTGATGGTGGACAAGCTGACGCACTTCGACGAAAAGAAAACCTGCACCCGGTTTACCGTCAGGCAAGATAATCTCTTCGTCGAGGCGGGTCGTCTGGATGCCTGCGCCCTCGCCGAGAACATCGCGCAGACCTGTGCGGCGCGGCTGGGGTATGTCAACAAGTATATTCTGAAGCGTGCCATTCAGGTCGGATTCATAGGTGCCATCCGAGGAATGAGGGTCTTTGATACGCCGAAAGTGGGCGATGTGCTCGACACCTCGATAGAAGTCGTCGAGCAGATAATGGATCTTACGCTGGTAAACGCCATCGTCAAGATGGGCGAAAAGACGCTGGCGACGGCCGAAATGAAGATAGCCCTGGCAGAGGAGGTGATGCAATGAGCGAGTTGAAGACGAGCAAGGAGTTCGAGATAAGGTTCAGCGAGGTAGACTCCATGGACTTCGTGTGGCACGGTTCCTATCCTCTTTACTTCGAGGATGCCCGTGAGGCCTTCGGCGCGAAGTACGGCTTGGGCTACATGACCATCTTCGATGCCGGATGCTATGCCCCTCTCGTAGAGCTGAACTTTCAGTATAAGAAACCCTTGCGCTACCGGATGCGCCCGCGGGTAGACATTACTTACGAACCTACGGAAGCTGCGAAGATCATCTTCAACTATGAGATACGGGACACGGAGGATGAATCCTTGATAGCAACAGGTCGCAGCGTGCAGGTCTTTCTCGACCACGACTACCAGTTGCTGTGGGAAAATCCGCCTTTCTACGAGGCTTGGAAGAAGGAATGGAAGGTTGCCGAATGATAGGAAAGATAGCCGATAACATCATTTCTCCATTGGGAATGACGACGGAGGAAAACTATATGGCCGTGAAGAGGGGTGATTCCCGTCTTGTCAGATACGAGGGGCTTTGGGATATTCCCGAGCCTTTCTGCGCCTCGTTGTTCACGGAAAGCCAGTGGGAGGACCTCTCATTAGAAGGCGAATACACCCGCTTCGAGCGGATGCTGATTCATTCCATTGCCCAGGCCCTTTCCCAGACGGATGTCGACGCCTCGTCTCAGAGGGTGCTCTTTATTGTCTCAACGACTAAGGGAAATATCGAGTTGCTCGACTCACGGACGCCGTCCTTCGTTCACAGGGATGCCGGAAAGGCTCTGGAACTGGCTGACGCGGCCTTGCATATCAGCCGGTATTTCCACAACGAGAACACGCCCGTGGTGGCCAGCAATGCCTGCATCTCCGGACTTAGTGCCCAGATAGCAGCCGTCAGGGCGATTGCGAGCGGCCGTTACGACACGGTTGTCGTGGCGGGGGCTGATGTCCAGTCGCGTTTCATCGTATCGGGATTCCAGTCGTTCAAGGCCGTCTCGCAGGAGCCGTGCCGTCCGTTCGACATCGACCGGTGCGGACTCAATCTCGGTGAGGCGGCCGCAACGCTCATATACAGCAGAATCCCGGAGTCCGCGGAAGGGGAATCCTGGCTGACGGAGGCTGGTGCCGTGCGCAACGACGGCTTCCATATTTCCAACCCCTCGAGGACCGCGGAGGGATGTTTCAGGGCTTTGAGCCATGTCATGGAGTACTGCCGGAAAGAGGATTTGGCTCTTGTGAATGTGCACGGGACCTCCACCTTGTATAACGACGAGATGGAGGCGGTGGCCTTGCGGCGGGCGCGGCTTTCCGAGGTTCCCGTCAACTCGCTGAAGGGATACTACGGCCACACGATGGGTGCGGCGGGAATCCTCGAGACCATCCTTGCGATGCGTGCTGTGGACGGCGGCGTCGTGCTGGGCACGAAAGGCTTTGAAGAACTGGGCGTGTCGTGCAAAGTGAACATCTCTAAGGACAATCGTCCCACGGACAGGCGGTCGTTCATCAAACTCATCTCCGGTTTCGGAGGCGGCAATGCCGCCATACTTTTCAGGAAAGGAGGGTCGCGATGAAACAGCTTCACCATATCCGCATCACTCCGCGGGAGATAATGCTCGACGGACAGGCGGTCAGGACTGCGGGCGAAGGCCTTGCGCTCCTGAAGAATGCCTACCAGACGCACATCGGGGAGTATCCCAAGTTCCATAAGATGGACGGTCTCTGCAAGCTGGGCTTCGTGGCTTCCGACCTGCTGCTACAGGCCGAAGGCACCAGAAACTTCGACGGCGACGGCCATGTGCAGGAAGCGGAAGCCCGGGAAGACAGGGCCGTCATCCTCTTCAACCGCAGCGGTTCGCTGGAAACCGACCGGCAATATCAGGCGACGATAGATGCCGTAAGCGGGTACTATCCCAGTCCGGCACTCTTCGTCTACACGCTGTCGAATATCGTAACGGGCGAAATCTGCATCCGCAACGGCTATCGAGGCGAGTCGAGCTTCTATGTGTTGCCCGGGAAAGACCTTGCCCTGATGGAGCAGATGGTCGATGAATCGTTCATGGATGAATCCATGCGAAGTGCCCTGTGGGGCTGGGTGGACTATACGGGCGAGCACGACTTCGAGGCAGAGATGTATCTGTCGGAAAAGTAAAAGACGGCTGGCAGTTTGACAAATTCGCCGATTTCGTTGGACAAATTCGCCGATTTTGTGGTTCAATCTCGCCGATTTTGTCAGACAGGAGGCCGTTAAAAGGAAATAAGAAGACGACTTTTCATAGAGTCGGTAACTATAGATAAAAACAAAGACAAGAATATGGAATTACAGGAAGAACTTAAAACGAAGATTCTCAAGGCGTTGAACCTTGAGGAACTCAAGCCCGAGGATGTAGACAACGACGCGCCTCTTTTCGGGGAGGATGGCATCGGGCTCGACTCCATCGACGCCCTCGAGCTCATCGTCTTGCTGGAGAAGGACTACGGCATACGAATTAAGGACCCCAAGGCCGGCAAGGAGATATTCAAGAGCATCCATGTGATGGCCGACTATGTGGCAGCAAATCGTAAGAAGTAAGTAGTGAAGAAGCGGATTCTCATAACGGGAGCGGGCGTTGTCTCAGCCATCGGGAACAACTGCCGGGAGTGTCTCGAAGCCCTTCAACAGGGGCGTTCGGGCATCTCGTCCGTGCAATACCTGAAGACGGTGCACAAGGAGTTCCCGGTCGGCGAGGTGAAGATGAGCAACGGAGAGATGTGCCGTATGCTCGGCATATCCGATGAAAAACCTTGTTCGCGGACGGCCCTACTGGGCATTCTTGCCTTACGGGAGGCCTTGGCGGATGCCCGGCTCAACGGGCAGGAGCTGGCCCTGGTTTCGGGAACCACCGTTGCCGGCATGGATATGACCGAAGAGGCCTATCCCGACAGATTGTCGAAAGCCATTCTTGAGGGACACGACTGCGGGAGCTGTACCAATCTCATAGCCGACTATTTTGGGTGTTTCGACTTCACCTCTACCATTTCCACGGCCTGCAGTTCGGCCTTGAACGCCGTCATCTACGGTGCACGGCTCATTGAGGCGGGGCTTCGCGACATTGTGGTTGTGGGCGGTACAGAGGCACTCTCGCGTTTCCATCTCAACGGCTTCAAGTCGCTTATGATTCTCGACGAGGCTCCCTGTCGTCCCTTCGACGCCACCCGGGCGGGATTGAACCTGGGCGAAGGGGCGGCCTATCTCGTCCTTGAGAGTGAGGCATCTGTCCGGGAGCGGGGCATTCACCCGATAGGAGAGCTCAAGGGGACGGGAAACGCCTGCGACGCTTTCCACCAGACAGCCTCCTCGCCGGAAGGTGAGGGAGCCTTCCTGGCAATGGGCGAGGCTCTGAGAGAGGCCGGTCTTGAGCCTTGGGAGGTCCAGTATGTGAATGCTCACGGCACGGGGACTCCCAACAACGATGCCAGCGAGAGTGCGGCATTGCGGCGTATCTTCTCCTGCTGGCTGCCTCCCGTTTCGTCGACAAAGGGCCTGACGGGACACACCACGAGTGCGTCGGGAAGCATCGAGGCCGTGTTCTGCCTGTTGGCCTTGCGCCATCAGTTCATTCCGCGGAATCAAGGATTTACGGCTGCGGACGCCGAATGTCTCTCTCCCTATACGGGCGGCTCTTTCGGACAGCCGCTCCGGAATGTGCTTTGCAATAGTTTTGGATTTGGAGGCAACGACTCCTCAATCATTATCGGAGCCTATGGAGAATAAAGTCTATGTGCTGTCTGTGGTCAGGGATGTTCCCGAAGCGGAGTATCGCAACTATGTCAGTCCGCTGAAGACGCGCCGATATGGCCGGCTGTTGAAGCGAGCCTTGGTTACGGCTCTTAAGTGCCTGAAAGACAGTGGAATTTCTCTTCCCGATGCAATCATTAATGGAACGGCACTCGGGAGCATCGAAGAGTCGGAGAAGATACTGGAAGGACTTGTGCAGGAAGGCGAGGATGTGAGCATGCCCACGCAGTTCATGCTCTGTACGCACAACTCCGTGGCCTCGCTCATCGGCATCCACCTCGAGTGCCATGGCTACAACTCGACCTACAGCCAGGGTCGAGTATCATTCGAATGTGCCCTTCAGGATGCCTTCATCCAACTCAAACTGGGTAGGATGAAGACCGCTCTCGTAATGGCAAACGACGCCTTGACTCCCTCGTTGCGGGAAAAGATGGAGGCGGTAGGGATGGCTGTCGACGAGACCCTTGACCGCAGCATCGCCGTCATGTTGTCGACAGAACTGTATTCCCAGCCGCTCTATGAGCTTGTGAATGTGCAGGTTTTCCACCGGAAAGGGGAGGGAGACACGGCAAAAATAGAAACCGTCAGATTATGCGACTGATAATAACATCCGTCATCCAGTCCATCCTCCTGTGTGGAGGACAGGTGCTCCTGAAGTTCGCACTCAATAAGATGGGCGCGTTCTCATGGACATGGAGCTTCTTCCAGAGCCAGTTGACCAACTGGTGGTGGCTGGGGTGTGGACTCTGTTATGCCGCCGCCACGGTGCTCTGGATGTACATCATCAAGAACTTTCCGTTCTCGATGGCTTATCCCATGATATCCCTAAGCTATGTCTTCGGAATGTTCGCGGCCATGCTTTTCTTTCAGGAAAGCATCCCTGTAACCCGCTGGATAGGCGTCTTGCTGATTATGGCGGGCTGTCTTTTTGTCGCTAAATAAACGAAAATGAACAAGATGAAAACTTTAAGATATTTGTTATTGGCATTTCTCCTGTTGGCAATCTGTCCGAATGCGAACGCCCAGCACCTGAAAAAGGCGACGGAGAAACAGAAGCGGCAGATGATTGCCGCCATCACTCAGACCTCCGCCAAGATTCGTACCATACGGTGCGACTTCACCCAGGTGAGCGTCTTGTCGTTTCTGGAAGACAAGGCCACGGCAAAGGGAAAAATGTCGTTTACGGCACCGGGGAGCCTTGTCTGGCAATACACGAGTCCCACGCGCTATACCTTCTCCATAGAAGACGGGAAGGTAACGACAAAGAGCGGTGGTAGGACGCACAGCATAGACATCAGCAACAACAAGATGTATCAGAACATCGTGGAGATGATGATGGGCAGCGTTTCTGGACAGAACCTCAGCAGCGGGCGGAACTTCGCGGTGGAAATGTATGTCTCAGAGGGAGAGTGGATAGCTTTTCTGACCCCCCTGAAGGCCGATTTCAAGAAGATGTTCAAGTCTGTAAGGCTTCATTTTAACAAGCGGAAGCGCACGGTGCAGCAGGTGGAGATGATGTCAAACAACGGCGATAGCATCAAGATCACCTTGTCGAACATCCAAACAACTTATCGCCGATGAGACTGCTTGACGAGATGTATAGAATCGAAAGGGAAGAAGGACGACTTGTAAGGATAGCCTTCTGTTCGGAGCATGTAATCTATAAGGCTCACTTCCCGGGCAAGCCCATTACGCCGGGAGTGTGCATCATTAAGATATTGGGGGAGCTTCTGGAGCGAAAAACGCAGCAGTCCTTGACTCTCCGGGAAGTGAAGAACCTGAAATTCGTCAATCCCATCTCGCCGATAGACGACCCGGAGGTGGACATTGCGTTTCAAGAGGTTTCCCAGGATGGGGTGGAAGTGAGGGCAAAAGGCACCATTTCTAACTCAGGGAAGATATACACCAAGTTTTCATTGATATTCGAGCAGGCATGAGCAAGTGGCAAGACATGATGGAGAAAGAACGCATCTGCGTGATAGTCCCTACATTCAACAATGCGGGAACCATCGTCGATGTCTTGCGGCGAATAGGAAAAATAACGCATAATATCATCGTTGTGAACGACGGATGTACCGACGATACTCATCAGCGGATATTGCAGTCGGGAGTAGAGGTCGGCTTGGTGGAATATGCCAAGAACAGGGGAAAGGGCTATGCGCTCCGGCAGGGATTCCGGAAAGCGATAGAACGGGGCTATGAATATGCCATTACCATAGACTCCGACGGGCAGCACTTTCCCGAAGACATACCCCTCTTTCTGGAGGCTCACAGGCAGCATGGCAGCACATTGCTCGTAGGAGCCCGGACGCTTAATCCTGACAATATGCGGCGGGGCAGCGGTTTCGCCAACAAGTTTTCTAATTTCTGGTTCAATCTCCAAACAGGTTTGCATCTTGAAGACACCCAGAGCGGCTACCGCCTGTATCCCATTATCCGGATGAATCCCCGCTGGATCATCACCTCGAGATATGAGTCGGAACTTGAGTTCCTGGTTTATTCGGCATGGAAAGGCATCGAGGTGCGGAACATCCCGATACGGGTCTACTATCCACCGAAGGCAGAACGGGTGAGCCATTTCCGTCCGTTCTGGGACTTCATGCGTATCACCCTGCTCAACATAGTCCTAACGACGGGAGCCATATGCTATTATCTGCCCCTTAAACTTATAAGGAGAATTCACAAATGACGAAGTTTTTCTTGTCGATATATGATTTCCTGAATACGCATAAGGTTGCTTCCGGGGTTTTCCTTATACTACTTTTCACCGTCTTCATAGTGCTTGCCTCCGGGGTGCACTATGAGGAGGATATCGCGAAATTCCTGCCTCAAAACGAACAAAACGAAAAGTATCAGGCAATTTATGAGCACACCTCGTCGCAGAACCGGATAGCCGTCCTGTTTATGCCGAGGGCAAAGGGGACTGCCGCAAATGAAGATTCGCTCGAGATGGCGATGGAATTTGTAGGACAGGAGCTTTCCGGGAAGAGGGAAGTGCGTAATTTGCAGGTAAAGATAGACGATGAGAATATTGCGAATCTGGTGGAGTTCGTCTATCAGAACATTCCCTATTTCCTGAAGAAGGAAGACTATCGGCGTATCGATTCACTATTGCGGCAGCCTGATTATGTCAAAACTCGAATGCGGCAGAACCGCGATTTGCTGCTGATGCCGATGGGAAGTGTCATGACACAGACACTTAAATATGATCCCCTGCACCTCTATACGCCTGTAATGCGGCGGCTTCAGGGATTTAACCTGAGCGATGGCTTTCAACTCGTGGATGGCTATATTTTTACGAAGGACGGGCAACATGCGATGCTTACCTTCGATTCTCCTTACGGTTCCAGCGAGACTCGGCAGAATGAAAAACTGGCAACGATGCTGGACAGCGTCATCGTGAAGGCAGAGAAGGCATATCCCACGCTCCGCATTTCGGCCGTAGGAGCCCCGTTGATAGCCGTTACCAATGCGCATCAAATCAAGAGCGACGCCCTCATTGCCGTATCAATAGCGGCCGTATTGATACTCCTGCTTCTGGTCGTACACTATCGGCGCTTGTCGGATATCCTGTGGATTAGCGTCTCGCTGGCATTCGGATGGCTGTTTGCCCTTGCCGGGATGTCGCTCTTCCACGAGTCGGTGTCGATGATTGTGTTAGGCATCGGTTCCGTCATCATTGGCATTGCGGTGAACTATCCCTTGCATTTCCTGGACCATATCCGGGAGGTTCACGACCGACGGGAGGCTCTCCAGGAAATGGTTCCGCCGTTGCTCATCGGAAACATCACCACCGTGGCCGCCTTCCTTTGCCTGATATGGCTGGACGCACAGGCCATGCGCGACCTCGGATGGTTCGGGGCTCTGATGCTCATGGGCACCATCCTTTTCGTCTTGATTTTCCTCCCGCTCTATGCCAAGAACGGGAAGCCATTGCGGAAAGCCGTTAAAAGGGAGGCCGGAGACGGCCTTTTGCAGGGTCGGAAGCCGTTGTTTACCATCCTTTTAGCCGTTATCACTCTCGTGTTGGGATATTTCTCACTCCACACTTCGTTTGACTCTGATCTGCAGCATATCAATTACATGACCGAGGGTCAGAGGGAAGACATGAAACTGTTGATGTCGTCGGTAAAGCAATCGCCCGTCTATGTGGTTACGGAAGGCCGCAACCTGGAGGAGGCATTGCGGAAGAACCGGGCTACGATGGGCCGACTGAGCGTCTCAAACCCGAATGATACGGTCGTGGGCATCGGTGGTTTCATGCCCTATCGGGAGCAAACTGAGACGCTGGCCGAATGGGGAAGGTTTACTGACAGTAAGTCTGACTCGTTGCTTACGGCGTTTAAGACGGCATGCAGGACGCATGGCTTTGCAGTAGGAGCCTTCAGACCCTTTACGAATCAGTTGCAAACCATGTTCTCGCCTAAGCCCGTCTCCTATTTTGAACCTGTTTTCGGACTGCTGGGTTCAAGCTTTATCATAAAGGACAAGACGGGCGTAAAGATTGTGGACTATGTCTACGGGTCTGGCGAAGACAGCATAAAGAAATCCGTCGACTTGGCCTTTAGCAGCAAAGATATCGGAAATCAGCTGGTGAAGGTGCTCAACGACTCCTTTAACTATGTAGGATTCGTTTGTGGATTCGTGGTCTTCTTCTTCCTTTGGATTTCCTTCAGGAAGATAGAACTGTCGCTGATGTCGTTTCTTCCGTTGGCCGTTTCTTGGATTTGGATTCTCGGATTGATGCAGCTTCTGGGCATTCAGTTCAACATCGTGAATATCATCCTCGCCACTTTCATCTTCGGTCAGGGCGACGACTATACCATATTTATCACCGAAGGACTGGTTTATGAGCATACAACGGGAAAGAAGCGGTTGGCCTCCTATAAGCGTTCTGTCGTTTTTTCAGCCGTCCTAATGTTCATAGGAATCGGCTGCCTGATATTTGCCCGGCATCCCGCGCTGCGCTCGTTGGGTGCGGTTACGGTCATAGGAATGGCTACCGTCGTGTTTATGGCCTACTATTTGCCTCCCTTGGTGTTCCGATGGATGACGCGTGCAGGCAGAAAAAACGACTGCACGAGACACGAGACTTTCATAACCCGCCCCTTGCCCTACACCTTGAAACGGCTGGCATACTCTACATGGACGCTCTTGATGTTTCTTGTTTTCATGTTCTTGTTCGCCTTGCCGTATACATGGCTCCATTTTCATATCGGAAAGAATACGGAGAAAAAGCATGAGCGTTATCACAAAGTCATCCAGAAGACGATGAAATTCATGATGAGGGTCATTCCCGGAGTAAAGTTCAAGGTCGACAACTCGGTGGGTGAGACCTTTGAAAAGCCTGCTATCGTAATCTGTAATCACCAGAGCCACTTCGACATCTTGAGTCTGTTGCAGTTCACTCCGAAGATGATTATTATGACAAACAATTGGACTTGGAACAATCCTTTCTATGGCTCCGTACTCCATCACGGCGACTTTTTGCCCGTGGATGCTGGTCTGGAGGCCAATATGCCACGGCTAAAGGAGCTCTACGGAAAGGGGTATAGTATTGTGATTTATCCCGAGGCAACCCGTAGCGAGGACTGTAGCATTGGCCGTTTCCATAAGGGAGCCTTCTATCTGGCCCATGAACTGAAGGCGGATATACTGCCCATGTATATCCACGGGCATGGGTATGCGCTTCCTAAGAAAGACTTCATGCTGCGCGAGGGTGAAGCTTATATAGAAGTGGGAAGGCGTGTTCGTTTAGGCAATTATGATGAGACGGATCCTGAAAGCAATGAGGCGATTCTGAAGTTCACCCATAAGATGCGGCATCATTATCAGGAGCATTATGCCGAACTGCGGAAGAGAATAGAAACCCCGGAATACTTGGGACGGTTCTATAGGCTTCGAGACTACTATAAAATGAAAGGTCTATGAAGAAAGTAGTTATCATCGGAAGCGGCTTGGGAGGCCTCTCCTGTGGCGTGATTCTTGCGAAGAACGGGTACGATGTTACGGTTTTGGAACAAGGCACACAAGTGGGCGGCTGTCTGCAATGCTTCACCCGTAAGGGCGCAAAGTTCGAGACGGGGATGCACTTCATAGGTTCTGCCTCTGAGGGACAGACCTTACACCGGCTGCTTCACTATTTGGGGGTGGAGGTGAAACTGTCGCAGCTTGACCCTGCAGGTTATGAAGTCATTTCATTGAATGGCAAGCGATACCCCTTTGCCTCAGGGAGAGATGGATTCATAGATAGCTTGGTCAGTCAGTTTCCTTCCCAAAGGGGGAATTTAGAGCGTCTCTGGGAAATTATAGAAGGGGTTGCGAGCGCGTCTTCCCTCCATTCTCTGAAACATACAGAGACGGATGCAGCCGTGAACACGCAATATCAATTGCGTAGCATCAATGATGTCGTGGAGGAAGTTATCACGGATTCAGTCCTGCAAAAAGTAGTGGTCGGCAATCTTCCGCTCTATGCCGCGGAAAGGGATAAGACGCCCTTTTCGACCTATGCGTTCGTTATGGATTTCTATAACCAGAGTGCCTATCGCGTGGTTGGCGGCAGCGACAACATTGCAAAATCATTGGTAAAGACACTTTCTAAATATGGAGCACGGGTATTCACGCACAAGAAGGTCGTTAAAATAGATTGTGATGCCACCCACGCTACGGGGGTAACTTGTGCAGACGGGAGCCATTATGATGCCGATATTGTGATTTCCGACACCCATCCGGCACGGACCGTTGAAATGATAGACTCCCCTTTATTGCGTCCGGTGTATCGAAAGCGTATAGGGAAGATTCCCAATACCATCGGAGGTTTCTCCGTTTATCTTCGTTTCAAGAAAGATACGGTACCCTATATGAATTATAACTTCTATGGCTATAACCAAAAGACACCATGGGGTTGCGAGAACTATACTCCGCAAGACTGGCCTAAAGGTTATCTCTACATGCATTTCTGTGATGAGGAAAATCAGCGGTATGCGCGGAGTGGAGTCATCCTTTCCTATATGCGCATGGCCGATGTAGAGCGATGGAAGGGAACGGAAGTCGGAAAGAGGGGAGCGGACTATGAAGACTTCAAGCGGCATCATGCGTTACGACTGATGCAGAATGTAGAGAAGGAATTCCCTGACCTGATGGGCTCTGTAGATGAATATTACACAAGCACGCCGCTCACCTATTATAATTATACGGGTACGGAAGGTGGTTCTATGTATGGAATAGCTAAGGACATAACCCTTGGACCTGCGGCACGGGTGCATCATCGCACGAGAATACCTAATCTCTTGTTGACTGGACAGAATATAAACTCTCACGGGATATTGGGTGTTCTTGTAGGTACGATGGTTACCTGTGGAGAACTTTTGACGAGTGAAGAACTATTTAATCAGGTTGTGAATGGATAAGGTCGTAATCATAGGCGGTGGTTTGGGAGGCCTCTTTACGGGCGCCCTGCTTTCAAAAGAAGGCTGTAAAGTTACCGTTTTGGAGAAGAATCAGCAAATAGGGGGAGGATTGCAGACCTTCTATCGGAAGGGGATAGGCTTCGAAACGGGCATGCATCTCTTAGGGGGAATCCGTAAAGGTGGCTCCATCTATAAATTGTGCAATTATCTCGGTATAATGGATAAGATAACTCTTCGGGATGTGGATCATGATTGTATGGACCAGATTACCTATCTTTCGGACAGCAAGACTTATCGCGTTCCGGAAGGAAAGGAAAACTTTATTGCATATTTTCAGCAGGAGTTTCCTGAAGAAGCAGAAGGTATTCGTGCCTATGTTGAGGCTTTATATGGAATTGTTGATGAAATAGATTTCTTCTATCTGCGGTCAGAAGACACCCATGTTTATAGCCATCGGGAGGAATTCATGTGGCCTGCTGACAAGTTCGTGGCTCATTACATCCGCAATCAAAAGCTTCGTGACATCCTCTCCTATATGAATCCTATGTTCGGAGGGTATGAGGATCATACACCGACATATATCCACGCATTGATAAATGTACTTTATATTAATGGTCCCAGTCGCTTTGTCGGCAATAGTCAGCAGATGGCCGAGGCCTTAAAGAACTTGATAGAGGCCAATGGTGGAAAGGTGATAGGGGGAGATCCTGTTGTGCGAATCAATATAGAAGACCGAATGTTGAAAGCCGTTTACACGCAGCGGGGAGAGGTCTATGTGGCCGATAAATATGTAGCGGCCATCCATCCTGCTGCCTTATTGGAGCTGACCGACTCGAAGGCATTCCCGAAAGCATACAGGAATAGGATAAACGAGGCTCCAAACAGCTATAGTTCATTTTGCGTCTATGTAATTTTCAAGCCCGAAGCCTTCCCTTATATAAACCATACTTGCTATTATCAGGACAACTATGGCATGGTTTGGCATTATGACAAGTATGATTCCAATACCTTTCCTCGGGGCTTCATGTATATGACTCCATGTGAGAACGGTCAGGGAACCTATGCCAGCAAGATGATAATTAACTCCATCATGCCGTTTTCCGTGTGCGAGAAATGGGCCGATACGACGACGGGTCATCGTCCTAAAGAATATGAAACATGGAAGCGTGAGCATATAGAGAAAGTCCTTGACAAGATGGAATTGTTGCATCCGGGCTTCCGGAATAAATGTGAGATGGTCTTTGCGTCTTCCCCTTTGACAATTCGTGATTTTTATAATGAGCCCGAAGGGGCTCTCTATGGGCTTCATAAAGATTGCAACAACATCGCGGAAAGCCAGGTGTCCGTATACACAAAAGTGCACAATCTCTATATGACAGGCCAGAATGTAAACCTGCATGGCTTCTGTGGAGTTCCCCTGACGGCAATTAATACAGCAGAGGCTATCGTGGGCCTTCATACAATTGTGGATAAGATTAATGGCTATAATCATGAAGATTAGATACTTCGTTCTGTTATTTCTTTCTCTTCTGGCAGAACGGACTGTGGCTCAGAAGGTATTGGAATTTTTGCCAGACAAGCCTACAAAGACGGCTGTCATCATTTGTCCTGGAGGTAGTTATTGCTGGCTAAGCAAGAAGGTTGAGGGGACAGAAGTGGCAGAATGGTTAAGGGGAAATGGCATTGCGGCCTATGTACTCTATTATCCTACTGCAGGTTGGGTGGCTTATGCATGGCATACACGGTGGATTCTTCACGGAAACCAGTATCCGGACCAGATACGGGCTTTGGAGAAGACATTAGCAGATGTTCGTTCTAAAGGCTACCGGAGCGTGGGGGCAATGGGCTTTTCTGCGGGTGGTCATCTGGTTTTGAATGCTGCAGAATACACCTCCAAGGATATTGCACCAGATTTCGTAGCGGCTATCTATCCCGTGGTAACCCTGTCTCATCCGGCTGTCCATTGTCGTTCCCGTAGAGGTTTGCTGGGAGAAAGGAGATGGAAGGATAGGACAATATGCGATTCCTTATCCATGGAGCAGCATGCAGACAGGATAACATGTCCGGTGTTCTTAATAAATTGCGAAGACGACCCTGTTGTCAAGGAGCACAATTCGGAGCTGATGGATAGTGCGCTCACCGTAAATAGCAAACCTCATTTCTATCATCAGTTTAAGACAGGGGGGCATGGATTCGGTGTAAATGCGGGAAAGACATCGGCAGAAGCTATCACTTGGAAGGGATTTTTCTTACAATGGTTGAGGAAAATAATTCATTAAAAAACGAAATTAGCTTGTATTTCTCCTCGGGAATTCCTATTTTTGTGCATGGATATGATGGATTTTGACGATATAAGACCTTATTGGGACGAGGAGATTCCTGCGGCAATGCAGCGAATCGTAGCGAGCGATGCCTTCCCTTTGTTGGCTTCATGGATATTCCCCAATCGTGATTTAGACGATGTAAAGCAGATGGTCTTGTCGTTTAAGACTATCCGTGAGTTTCAGATGAAAGTGATGATTCCGGTTAACGAGCAGGTCATAAAGCGTTCAATAACTCGGCTTACTTATAGTGGGTTTGAGCAGTTGGATCCTCAAAAGCAGTATCTGTTTGTGAGCAATCATCGCGATATCATGTTGGATGCCTCCATTTTGCAGTATCTGTTGGTGGAAAACGGGAGAGACACAACCGAGATAACATTTGGTGCCAACCTGATGACTCCAGGCTTGATCACGGATATTGGTAGGTCGAACAAGATGTTCCGTGTAGAGCGGGGTGGGAAGATGAAGGATTTCTATATGTCTTCAAGGCATCTTAGCGACTATATCCGCTATACCCTTCTTGATAAGAAGCAGAGTGTATGGATAGCTCAAAGGAATGGCCGGACCAAAGATGGCAATGACAAGACGGATCAAGGTATTATCAAGATGTTCTGCATGAGTAGGCCGGAAGACAAAATCAGGGCACTCAGTGAGCTGCATATAGTTCCGGTGAGCGTGAGCTACGAGCGTGAGAGCTGTGATATATTGAAGGCTATTGAGCTGTATGAAAGCCGATATGCAAAATACATCAAGAAGCCGGGAGAAGACCTGAACAGCATCCTGACAGGTATCGTCCAGTATAAAGGCCATGTGAATTTCACCTTGTGCAAGGAGGTTACGGAAGAAGACTTGATGCAATTTGACAGTTGTACGAACAATGAGTATCATAAGCAGGTGGCACAATTACTCGATGAACGCATTAACTCCGCCTACAGGCTTTACCCCACTAACTACATCGCGCATGATCTCCGATATGGGCAGACCACATATAAGAACTTTTATACGGAGGAGGAAAAGCGGACTTTCATAAAGTATATGCAGCGGCTGAATGACTATGACATCAGTGAGCCGGATGTGCTCAAGGATGTCTTCCTGGGCATCTATGCAAACCCTGTGGCAAATATGAATAAATAATGCCGTTGTTCATGGAGTTGCATACGCTGGGTTCTTGTGGTGCCGGCAAGCTTTTTGGGTTATGATATGGATGTCTTGTTAAGAGGCGGCAGATTTTAAAATTCGCAGGTAATCCTTTGTGGTTTCGGAAAATTTACTTATCTTTACAGACAAAAAGTAACGGATTAAATATACGAATATGATACAATACCTGTCGGAAAACCTATGGTTGTTATGGACTATTATTACCATGATATGCCTGATTCTGGAACTTAGTTCCGGTGATTTTTTCGTTACCTGTTTTGCAATTGGTGCCCTTTTTGCAGTAGTGTCGACCTTGTTGGGGATACCGTTCTGGGCTCAGGTCTTGGTCTTCGCCGTGTTCTCGGTGCTGTCTATCTTCTTTGTAAGACCCTCGCTGGTCAGACATCTGCATGGTAAGGCCAAGGAACGCCCGAGCAATGCCGATGCCCTGATAGGCAAGGTTGGGGTTGTCATAGAGAAAATAGAACTTGGCTCGAGCGGCTATATCCGTATAGACGGTGATGAGTGGAAGGCTGTTGCCCGTGGTGCGGATAGCATAGACAAGGGCGAGAAGGTGAGGGTTGTGTCCCGCGACAGCATTATTATGACCGTAGAAAAACTTTAATCCATATAGAATCATGATTACAACTTATGCTTTAGTGGCCATTGTAGTCTTGGCAATCATCTTTGTCAAGATGGCCGTAGTTATTATTCCACAGTCAGAGACCAAGATTATCGAGCGGCTGGGAAAGTATTATGCGACCCTGAAACCGGGCATCAATATCATCATCCCGATTGTGGATAAGGCAAAGTCTATCGTTACCCTGAACCGTGGCCGCTATATTTACAGCAACTCCATAGACCTTCGAGAGCAGGTTTATGACTTTGATCGCCAGAATGTAATTACCAAGGATAATATCCAAATGCAGATTAATGCGCTGCTTTATTTCCAGATTGTAGACCCTTTCAAGGCCGTGTATGAGATCAATAACTTGCCGAATGCCATTGAGAAGCTAACCCAGACCACCCTTCGTAACATCATCGGCGAAATGGAGCTGGACCAGACACTGACCTCCAGAGATACCATTAACACGAAACTTCGCGGCGTTCTTGACGATGCCACCAACAAGTGGGGAATCAAGGTCAATCGTGTCGAGCTCCAGGATATTATCCCGCCCGAGAGTGTCCTTACCGCCATGGAGAAGCAGATGCAGGCAGAGCGAAACAAGCGTGCAACCATCTTGACCAGTGAAGGTGAGAAACAGGCACAGATTCTCCAGTCAGAGGGAGATAAGGCCGCCACAATCAATCGTGCGGAAGCCAACAAACAGCAGGCTATTCTGAAGGCTGAAGGTGAGGCCACGGCCCGTATCCGTAAGGCCGAGGCTGAGGCTGTTGCCATTCAGAAGATTACGGAAGCTGTCGGCGAGAGTACCAACCCAGCTAACTATTTGTTGGCACAGAAATATATCCAGATGCTGGATCAGGTAGCCCAGGGCGATAAGACGAAGACCGTATTCCTGCCTTATGAGGCCAGCAACCTGATGGGTTCAATTGGCGGTATTAAGGAACTCTTCAAGGGAGAGTAGATTATAGGGGAATGAATATATGCATTGTAGCGGGAGCACGCCCTAATTTTATTAAGGTGGCTCCCATTGTCCGGGCTATTGACAAGGCTAAGGAGCAGGGAAGAGATATAGACTTCAAGCTGGTATATGCCGGTACATCCGATGATTCCACCCTTGAGTCTTCTTTGTTTGAAGATCTCCAGATTCGCAGGCCGGATGTCTTCTTGGAAGTTGGCTGCGAGAATCTGAATGAGCTCACGGGGCAGGTGATGTCGGCGTTTGAGCTCTATCTTCAGCAGAATCCTACTGATGTGGTGATCGTTGTGGATGATTTGGCATCCACGATGGCTGCGGCTATCGTTACCAAGAAGCAGGGAATCCTGCTTGCCCATTTGGTTGCGGGGACGAGAAGTTTCGATATCAGGATGCCGAAGGAAATTAACCGGCTGGTGATAGACGGACTTTCCGATCTGCTCTTCACGGCAGGGATGGGCAGCCAGAGCATCGCCACCCGTGAAGGGGCGGAGCTTTCCAAGATCTATCTTGTGGGTAATATCCTCATGGATACCCTTCGTTTCAACTATAATCGCTTGAAGAAACCCCTTGCTTTCGATGCCCTGCGTCTGAAGGAAAGGGGCTATTTGGTCTTTACTTTAAACCGAAAGGCGTTGATTAAAGATACAGACAACTTGCAGAGAATGCTGAGCAGTCTGATAGCCAATGCTCACGGCATGCCTATTGTCGCTCCGTTACGGGGCCGTGCGGAGGCTGCGATACGGGCACTTCATATTGAAGTGCCGAACTTCCATCTGATTGCGCCCCTTGGTTATCTGGAGTTTGGCTATCTGACCGCCCATGCAAAGGGCATCATTACGGATTCCGGAAATGTGGCGGAAGAGGCAACCTTTAATTCCGTTCCCTGTATTACGCTGAACAGTTACACGGAGCATATAGAGACGGTGAAGGTCGGTTCGAATGTTCTTGTGGGCGAGGATGCCGACAAATTGGGAGCTGCCGTTGCCGACATGGTGGCTGATAATTGGAAGAAATGCGCCATTCCCGACCGTTGGGATGGGCGTTCCGCCGAGCGCATCGTTCAGATACTGTTGGAATTTAATCATTCTGCGGGACATTTATAGATACTTACGGCATGCGCATTACACTTCTGTTCCTTCTTTTCGTGGAATTACCAGTATCTGCGAAAGACAAGGATACGGTATCCTGGTGGGGTGGGAGCGTGAGCATTCAGCCCACCGTCGTGGTGGGATTAGACCATTATGTGCGCATGTGGCTTAAGCAGAAGCACTCTTTCTCGTTAGAAGGGCAGCTCCTGCATGTCGCACTTCCGGTGGACAGCGACGCCTATGCGGCTGATTACGGCTATCCGACATTAGGCCTGGGAATGAAGTATAGCATCAATCGAGTTACTATGCATCGTGAGAAAAACCAGGAATGGGGCATGCTGGAGCCAGTAGACAATGAGTCTCGTCTGGGCAATATCCTCAGTATCTACGGCTCTTTTGCACGGCCGTTTTTCCGGACTCGTCGCTGGGAGGCCGACTATACACTCTCCCTCGGGCTGGCCTATGCACACCGTAAGTATGCCCTTGGCGATAATGCCGACGATGAATTCATCGGGTCGAGGTGGCTTATCTATTTCGGGGCAGGCCTCCATGCCACCTATCGAATGGCGCGGGATTGGGGACTGAAGGCGGGCGTGGAGTTCTTTCATCATAGCAACGGGGCGCTCAACCGGCCGAATAAGGGAGCCAATTATCTCGGCCCGTCGTTAGCCTTGGTGTATTATCCCTACTACGAGAGGTTGCTTGATAATAGAATAAAGTATAACCCGTACTTCCAGCGGTATTGGTATATGAACCTCACGCTGGGCATGGGAGCGAAGACCTTGGATGAGGACTGGCAGCGCACCCAGTTTCAGACTTCGCCGCAGGAGCCGGATTATCGCCGTTCCAGGTTCCATGTCTATACGGCCTATTCCGTGCGTGCCGACCTGATGTACAGGTATGCCCGCAGATGGGCAAGCGGCGTTGGGGCAGACTTGTTCTATGGAACCTATTCCAGTCATATCGCAGAAATGGATGCCGCCGCAGGCGTCAGCCACAGTCCCTGGTCGTTCGGCCTGTCGGCCAAGCATGCCGTTTTCTATCATAATCTCTCTTTGGATATGTCGTTGGGCTATTATCTGT
Organism: Prevotella sp. KH2C16; assembly: GCF_900113305.1. GTDB lineage: Bacteria > Bacteroidota > Bacteroidia > Bacteroidales > Bacteroidaceae > Prevotella. The sequence goes on from NZ_FOOW01000002.1 coordinate 137,500, forward strand.
ACCGTGAGATGGGAACGAGCGCAAAGGCTCTGGAGAAGCCTTATTACGAGCATATCGGACTTCATTACACTCTCCCGGCACTTCGCAATCTGACGGTGGGCGTCAATATAAAGGCCCATCTGACGAAAGCCGACTTCACGGAGTTAGTGATAAGTTATCCTGTGAAATTTTAAAATCAGTAGAAAACGATGGAAACTACCCTGTATATAAAGAATATGGTGTGCGACCGATGCAAGATGGCGGTCGGCAAGATACTGCGCGACGCGGGTCTTACGCCGGTTGATATAGAGCTTGGAATGGTTCGCATCGAGGGAAAAATCGATGCACTCATGCACGATCGGCTGGCCTCCGACCTTGCTGCCATAGGTTTTGAGTTGCTCGATGACAGGCATCAGCAGATAATAGAACAAATCAGGAGTGCCGTTATCCGACTTGTGCATTATCGCGACAATCAGTCTTCGGTAAATCTGAGCGACTATCTTTCGCGTGAACTCCATAGCGACTATAGTGCCTTGAGCCGGCTTTTCAGCGAGTTTGCAGGCAAGACCATTGAACGTTATTATATCGAGCAGCGCATTGAAAGGGTGAAGGAACTCATCTTCTACGACGAGCTTTCACTCACTCAGATTGCCTACCGGATGAACTATTCGAGCGTGGCCTACCTGTCAAGTCAGTTCAAGAGCGTTACGGGAATGACTCCCTCTCAGTTCAAGGCATTGAAGAACAAGCCCCGGAAACCGCTGGACAAGGTTTAGAAAGGCTGCCGCCCGCCAAAAAGTTATAATCTTTATCCCGAATTCCGTAACGCGTCTCTCCCGGTTTTCCATTATCTTTGCATCAGGATTTTAAAACAGAAAGATGATGGAAAAGAAGATTTTTACAGTAAACGGAATGAAGTGCGAGCATTGCAAGGCCAATGTAGAAAGCGCGATAAAGTCATTGAGTGGTGTGGCTTCGGCAGCGGCAAGCCTCGATGACAAGAGTGTAACCGTGGAATATGACGCCTCGGCCGTGGGCCCGGAAGCCATCAAGGGTGCCGTGGATGCGAGTGGTCGTTACGAATTGGAGCTATAGCAGATGAAGAAGACGATTCCCGTTATCGGTATGGCCTGTGCTTCCTGTTCCGCTAATGTGGAACGGAAGCTCAATTCGCTGGAGGGCGTCAGGGAGGCTTCGGTTTCTCTTCCGGGCCGCTCGGCGTTGGTGGACTATGACCCGGCGGCGATTTCCCTCGAGACTATGAAGAAGGAAATCAACGGCATAGGATATGACCTCGTGATTGAGTCCGACCGTTCTGCGGTAGAGATAGAGCGCCGCGAGTATCAGCAGCTGAAGCGAAAGACGGTTTTCTCATGGGTGATTGCCCTCCTCGTGATGTGCATTTCGATGGGATGGATATGGTTGGGCAGCAGGGATATTGCCAACCAGACCTCTCTCATTCTATCACTTGCGAACCTCGTCTATTGCGGACGGGGCTTCTATCTCTCTGCCTGGCGACAGATTCGCCACGGTTCGGCCAACATGGACACCTTGGTTGCACTGTCTACGGCGATAGCCTTTCTCTTCAGCGCTTTCAACACATTCCTCGGCGATGCGGTATGGGGTGCGCGTGGAATAGAGTGGCACACCTACTTCGATGCCAGCGTCATGATCATCACCTTTGTGCTGACGGGTCGTCTGATAGAGGAGAAAGCCAAGAACGGGACGGCCTCTTCCATCCGCCAGCTGATGGGATTGGCGCCGAAAACAGCGCATATCGTGGACGGCGACAAGGTGGAGGAGGTGCCGATTTCAACGATAGAAGTCGGCGATGTGCTTGAAGTAAGTCCGGGCGAGAAGGTTCCCGTAGACGGCGAGGTGATATGGGCAACGAGCTTTATGACCGAGGATGCCGCCTATGTAGACGAGAGCATGATAACCGGCGAGCCTACTCCTGCCGAGAAGCGCAGGGGCTCGAAGGTCATGGCGGGCACCATCCCTTCGCAGGGTAGGTTTCGTTTCCGTGCCCGTCAGATAGGCGAGAATACCGCCCTGGCACACATCATCCAGATGGTGCAGCAGGCTCAGGGCTCCAAGGCTCCCGTCCAGCGTGCCGTTGACAGGGTAGCCCTGGTGTTCGTGCCGGTAGTGGCAGTCATTGCTTTGGTTACTTTCTTTTTGTGGTGGGGCATCGGCGGCAACGCCGAACTGCCGCACGCCATTCTCTCGGCGGTCGCCGTGTTGGTCATTGCGTGTCCTTGTGCCATGGGGCTGGCCACGCCGACGGCCTTGATGGTGGGTATCGGGAAGGCTGCCGAGAAGCAGGTGCTCATCAAGGACGCGACGGCTTTGGAAAGTCTGCGTACCGTGGATGCCATGGTTATTGACAAGACCGGCACCCTTACGATACCGAACCAGAACATCGACTTCACCAAGGCTGACGACCTGCCTCTTGAGGAGCGCGAGACGCTGAAGCCGCATGCCCGGGAAGCCATGACGGCCTTGCAGGAGGCCGGCATCGAGGTTTACATGATGAGCGGAGACAGGGAAGCGGCGGCAAAATATTGGGCGGACAAGGCCGGCATCAGCCATTATCAGAGCGAGGTGCTGCCGCAGGACAAGGAGAACCTTGTGCGCAAGCTCCAGGCCGAGGGCAGGAAGGTGGCCATGGTGGGCGATGGAATCAACGACACGCAGGCTCTCGCGCTGGCTGATGCCAGCATTGCCATGGGGCGGGGGACGGATGTTGCCATGGATGTAGCGCAGGTTACCTTGATGGGCGACGACCTCCGCAATATTCCGGAGGCCGTGCGCCTTTCGAAGAAAACCGTCAGGATGATCTGGGAGAACCTTTTCTGGGCGTTCATCTACAACCTCGTGTGCATCCCGCTGGCGGCCGGCGTGCTTCGTCTTTTCGGCCTCGACTTTCAGATTACGCCCATGTGGGCGTCGGCGTTGATGGCCTTCTCGAGTGTAAGCGTGGTTCTGAACAGTCTCCGCCTGAAGTTCCTCTGAATCCCGGAGGCCGTCTCCAGTTTGATAATTTCGGCGATTTTGTCCCATAAAATCGCCGAAATTGTCCGACAAAATCGCCGATTTTGTCAAGAAGAAGGTGGCTATCGATAAAAGGAAAGGCCGTTTCTGAAAAAATCAGAGGCGCCCTTTCCTTGTCAGTCTTTGGGTACGGGATAGTTGTATTGGTCGAAATACTGAAGTTCCCGGCTCGGCATCTTCACACCCTCGACGCTGATTTGAAACGAGACATTGGGGTTCAGATTATACTTAACCGCCCCTCCTATGCGGTCTCCGTAGCCATACATGTCGTAGTCCATGGGGTCATAGTAATATCCCATCCGCGGATAGTAGAAAGTGTGGTTCATGTTGCTTGCCACCTGTTTCTGTACCCACGCATAAGCTTCCCAATGCTCGTTGAACTTATATCCGAGGGCTGCATAGACGGCTCCCTGCCTGTAGGAGTCGCCGCTCCACAGTATATTGCTGACCGTGGCGCCCGCTGCCAGCCATAGTTTGTCGGTCAGCGGGGTGAGGTAGGTGGCGTTGAGACGCTGCCCGAAGCCGGCACCGTGGCGGCGGTTCTTGCCGAACTGGGTCATTACCGACAGGCTCAGGTCCACATTCAGGCCCTTGTGCCATCCCCAGCCATAGGCATAAGGCCGAGTCGGCCTCGACAGTCCGGTGGTGTTTTCCTGTGCCTTTGCCGTTAAGCAAAGTAAAGAAAATATTACAATCAGTAATTTTTGTTTCATGCAAGCAAAGTTACTTAAAATAATGGAATTTATTTTGTGCGTTAATGTTTTTATATTATTTTTGTCGTGAATTAAAACTATTATGGTATGAAAAGAATAGCTTTTGCAATATTTGCAGCCATGTGTATGGTGGCAATCCCTGCCTCCGGGCAGACCGGTAAGACGGCCAAGAAAAAGACATTGAAAGAAAATGTGAGCGGCATCTGGAACCAAATGAAGAGTGATGCCACGGATGCCTCGCAGAAGGTGAAGGGCGCCCTTGGCTTTGAAGACCGCCATGTGGACGAAATCAAGATAGACGGCACCTACTATATGCCCATCTATAGTGTCAATCTTTATAAGGAAGATGAGGGGCAGGAGTTGAAGCAGGCATGCGAGAAAGCTTTCAAGGCACGCTATCCTCAGGCCGTTATAGTGGCCAACGCAATTCCTCAGGAAGGCTGGCTGACGGATGCCGTGAAGCAGAACAAGGTGGTCGTGGGCTATTCGGAGACGCTCTACTGCTATATCCTGGCCAAGGACGGAACCGATGGATACATCAATGCGAAGTTTGTGTTCCAGCGATATAAGAAGGTGGGAGACAGCTATGCTCCCGTGTCTGGCAAATGGGGCTCGTGGGAACGCACGGATGCCATTCCCAACGCAGTATATAAACAACTTATTGACAAACAGCAGGAATAGAAAAACAAGAGGATATATGAATTTTTTTAAGGCGTTGTTTGGAGGAAAGGAGGAAACCTCCGAGGAGAAAAAACAGGAGGAACAGGCGCGTAACTTTGATGTGCTGAAGTATGACGGAGTGAAGGCCTTGCGCATGAACCAGTGGCAACAGGCCATCAAATGCTTCTCGCATGCCCTCGAGATAAGGGAAGACCTTGAGTGCCGCGACTACCTCTCACAGGCTTTCATCCAGAACAACGAACTCCTTCCGGCATTCGAACAACTCCAGAAACTGGCTGAGGCACAGCCTGATAATGAGGGAATCTATCTTCGCATGGCGCATGTGGCCTACATGATGGAAGACTATAGCGCCATGGCTGATGCCTGTGAGAAGGCGCTTCTGATAAACAAGGACGATCCGCAGGTACTCTATCTCTATGCCCGTGCCTGCAGGGGGCAGGGCGATCGGACGAATGCCCTGGCCATGCTGACAAAGGCTATCACGCTGCAGGAAAACTACGGAGACGCTCATCTGCTGCGGGGAGAAATCCTCTTGGAGGTGAATGATGTGGAGGGAGCTGCCCAGGACGCGGACTATTTGATGGAACATGCCTCGGAGAATGAGGATGTATTGTTGCTCAAGGCACGGGTTCTTGAGGCAAAGAAGAGCCACGACGAGGCTGTCAATATATATAATAAGGTGATAGAACTCAATCCGTTCTGTATTGCGGCATTTAAGGAAAGGGGCGCGATAAGGCTCAGCCTGGGCGATAAGAACGGGGCGGAGGAAGATTTGAAGGCCGTTCTTGAGCTCAATCCCGACAAAGAGGAAGCTGTTCAAAAGGAAGATATCCAGCAAAAGACAGAAGATGCCTATAGGAATATCAATCCCTTTGGGCTCTAAGAAGGGCAATCGAAAGATTTTTATGAAGAAATCTTTCAAAATGCTTGTAGAAGTGAAATAAATGTGCTATTTTTGCAATCAATAACTGAAGAAGATAGAAATCATGATGAAGTCATACGCATCTTTTTACTACTTTTATTTTTACTTTGCAAGTAATTGTGAAGCGGGAAGTTGCGTGTAGATTTCAACTTATGACAGAATAAAGAAACAAAAAAGGTCCCGCTTCATGTAATTTGGAGCGGGATTTTTCATACTAAAGACGAAATGAAGCGAATTGCCATCCAAGGATTCAGGGGCTCCTTCCACGATATAGCGGCCCATCAGTACTTCCCGGAAGAACAAGTCCAGCTGATTTGCTGTGCTACTTTCGAGCAAGTCTTTGAGAATATCAAGCGCGATCCCACGGTGATAGGCCTGGTAGCCATAGAGAATACCATTGCGGGAAGCCTGCTGCACAACTACGATTTGCTGCGGGCTTCGGATACGACGATTGTCGGCGAGTATAAGCTTCATATACAACATTGCATCTGCTGTCTGCCCGGCGACGACTGGGCTACCCTCAGCGAGGTTCATTCCCATCCCGTCGCCTTGATGCAATGCCATTCTTTCCTGGCTGGGCATCCCGGTCTGAAGGCTGTGGAAAGCGAGGATACGGCAGGTAGTGCGGAGTATATCAGCAAGCATCAGTGCAGAGGCTGGGCAGCCATCTGCCATCCAGATGCCGCCAGACTGTATGGCCTGAAGGTGCTGGAAGACCACATCGAGGACAACAAACATAATTTCACGCGCTTCCTCGTAGTGTCAAATCCCCGGAAAGCAGACTTCCTCAGGCCGTTGAATAAATCGAATAAGGCAAGCCTGGTGTTCTCTCTTCCTCATTCTGAAGGCAGTCTTTCCAAGGTGTTGACAATCCTTTCCTTCTACGACATCAATCTTACGAAGATACAATCCCTGCCCATTATCGGGCACGAATGGGAGTATCTGTTCTATGTGGATGTAACCTTTGAGGATCTGACCCGCTACCGCCAGTCGATTGATGCGATAACCCCATTGACCAAAGAACTTAAAATTATCGGAGAATATGAGCAATATTAGACCGGCTGATCGCGTATCGTGCATTGAGGAATACTATTTTTCTCGCAAGTTGAAAGAGGTTGCCCGGCTGAATGCAGCGGGTCAAGACATTGTCAGTCTGGCCATCGGCAGTCCGGATATGCCGCCTTCAAGACAGACGATAGAAAAGCTCTGTGAGGTGGCTCGCGACCCTGACGCGCACGGATACCAGCCGACAATCGGGATACCGGAACTGCGCGAGGCAATGGCTGGTTTCTACAGAAAGTGGTATCAGGTGGATTTAGACCCGAAGACGGAGGTTCAGCCTCTCATTGGAAGCAAGGAAGGCATACTGCATGTAACGCTGGCCTTTGTGAATCCGGGTGAGAAGGTGCTGGTTCCTGACCCGGGTTATCCCACCTATACATCGCTCAGCAAGATTCTGGGGGCGGAGATTGTGAACTATAGCCTGTGTGAGGATAATGGCTGGCAGCCGGACTTTGACGAACTCGAAACGATGGACCTGACGGAGGTAAGGCTCATGTGGATCAATTATCCGAACATGCCGACGGGTGGAAATGCCCGCATGGAAACCTATGAGAGGCTGGTGGAGTTTGCCAGGAAACACCATATTGTCGTGGTGAACGATAATCCTTATTCCTTGATTCTCAACGAGCACCCCGTCTCATTGCTGCAGGTGCCGGGAGCAAAGGACTGTTGCATCGAGTTCAATTCCATGTCCAAGAGCTTCAATATGCCGGGCTGGCGCGTCGGGCTGTGCGTCTCTAACGCGACCTTTATCAGCTGGATTCTGAAGATAAAGAGCAATATCGACTCCGGAACCTTCAGGGGAATACAGCTTGCGGCCGCAGAAGCCTATAATACCAACAGCCCGGAGTGGCATCATGAGTATAATGTAGAGGTTTATAAGCACCGCCGCCGTATCGCGGAAGAGATAATGAAGACTCTCGGATGCAGTTTCGATCCCTCTCAGGTGGGAATGTTCCTGTGGGGAAAGATACCTGACGGTTACGGAAATGCGGAAGAATTGACGGAGCGTGTGCTGCACGAGGCACGGGTTTTCATAACCCCGGGCTTCATTTTTGGAAACAACGGAAATCGCTACATACGGATTTCACTCTGTGCCAAGGATGAGAAAATGCAGGAAGCCCTTCGCAGAATCAGGGCTTTGGAATGGTAGGGACAGGGAGAAACGGAATGTTCAGATAAGGAAAAAAATAAAAGATAAGCATATGGAATTAGATCTTCAACCTTTAAATCTACCGAGTGATAACGAACGCCCGTTTGTGATAGCAGGACCTTGTGCTGCTGAAACAGAGGAGCAAGTGATGTCTACAGCCCGGGAATTAGCCCGGAAAGGCTGTCATAATTTCCGTGCCGGTGTGTGGAAACCGCGTACGAAACCAGGCGGATTCGAAGGCAAGGGCGAGGAAGCTCTGGGCTGGATGAAGCAGGTAAAGGAAGAAACCGGCATGCTCGTAACTACCGAGGTGGCGAAACCGGAGCATGTAGAGCTTTGCCTGAAATATGGGATAGACATCCTGTGGATAGGGGCCCGTACCTCGGCAAACCCCTTTGCCATGCAGGATTTGGCAGATTCCCTACGGGGAGTAGACATCCCGGTCTTTGTCAAGAACCCCGTAAACCCGGATTTGGAGCTATGGATTGGTGCCATGGAGCGTATCAACCAGGCGGGTATCAAGCGTATGGCGGCCATTCACAGGGGCTTCTCGAGCTATGACCAGAAGATATACCGGAATCTTCCCATGTGGCAGATTCCAATGGAACTGCACCGGCGGATTCCCAATCTGCCTTTGATTTGCGACCCGAGCCACATCGGCGGGCGCCGAGACCTGATAGCTCCCTTGTGCCAACAGGCGATGGATCTTGGTTTCGACGGCCTGATTATCGAGAGCCATTGCAATCCGGATGCGGCATGGAGCGATGCCAAGCAGCAGATAGCACCAGATGTGTTGGATTACATCCTGAGTCTTTTGGTCATCAGGGATGAGCATTCTACGACCGAGGGGATTACCCAGCTGCGCAAGCAGATTGATGAATTAGACAACGACTTGATGGAATTGCTGGCTAAGCGAATGCGAGTCTGCCGTGAAATAGGCCAGTATAAGAAAGAGCACAACATGACGGTTTTCCAGGCAAACCGCTATAATGAGATATTGGAAAAGCGCGGTGCCCAAGGCAGTTTGATGGGAATGGATGCGGAGTTTATAGCTAAGGTGTTTGAAGGCGTTCATGAAGAGAGCGTACGCCAACAGATGGAGATAATCAATAAGTAAGATGAGAATATTGGTTTTAGGGGCAGGCAAGATGGGGAGCTTCTTCCTCGACCTGCTCAGTTTTGAGCATGAAATGGCCGTTTTCGAGAAAAATCCGAAGCGGATGAGATTCACTTATAACTGTCGGAGGTTTACGACTTTAGATGAAATAGCTGAATTTAATCCTGAACTGGTTATCAATGCGGTAACCGTGAAGTATACGATCCCGGCTTTCGAAGAGGTTATGCCTTATCTGTCAGACGGCTGCATTATTAGTGATATCAGCTCGGTCAAGACGGGATTGAAGGATTTTTATGAGCGGAGTGGTCGTCGTTATGTGTCCACTCATCCGATGTTCGGCCCTACTTTTGCCAACCTCAATCAGCTCTCCGAGGAAAATGCCATCATCATTAAAGAGGGTGATTACATGGGTAGGATCTTCTTCAAGGACCTCTATTCAAAGCTGGGACTGAATATCTATGAGTACACTTTTGAGGAGCACGACAAGACCGTGGCCTACTCGTTGAGCATCCCCTTTGTGTCGACCTTTGTGTTTGCGGCGGTGATGAAGCATCAGGATGCACCGGGAACCACCTTCAAGCGGCATATGAAGATTGCAAAGGGCGTACTGAACGAGGACGACTATCTGCTTCAGGAGATTCTGTTCAATCCTTATACGCATGATCAGGTGGCTCAGATTCGTACCGAATTGAAAGACCTTCTGGAGATTATCGACCACAAGGATGCCGAGGGCATGAAGCAATATCTTGCCAAGATTCGCAGTCATGTAAAGGATTAAGGGGGAGGAATAGTATGTCGTTTGCGGTATTACTGGTAAGTTTCTTTACATTCATAGAGCTCAATTGCGAGAATCTCTTCGATTGTGAGCACGACTCGCTGAAGCAGGATCAGGAATTTCTGCCTGACAGTTGGCGGCATTGGAACCACTATCGTTACTGGCAGAAGCTGAACCATATCGGGCAGGAGATTATTGCCTGTGGGGAGCAGGACGGCGGTTGGCAGTTGCCGGATATGGTAGCTTTGTGCGAAGTGGAGAACGACAGCGTGGTAGTAGACCTTACCAAGAAGTCGCTCTTACGGAAGGCTGGATATGAATATGTCATGACAAATTCTCCGGATGTCCGCGGAATAGATGTGGCCTTGCTGTATTCTCCGATGTCGTTCCGGCTCATCAACCACCATTCCGTCCAGGTAACTCCCTTGAAAAACATGCGCCCGACGCGTGATATACTGTATGCGAGCGGACTGGTGATAACTGGTGATACCCTGCATGTCTTCGTCGTTCATGCTCCCAGCCGTTCAGACGGCGTCAAGGCTACGCAGCCGCATCGGATGCAGGTGGCGCGAAGACTCCTGGAGGCCGTAGATTCCCTCCGTGCGCTGTCGCCTGCCGCTCGGATTCTGATAGCCGGTGATTTTAATGACAGTTATTCCGATATGTCCATCCAGTTGCTTCTTTCACATCAGTTGGTGGATGTTTCCCGGGAGGCGAGGGGAACGAACGGGGCAAAGGCGACCTATCGGTATCAGGGGGAATGGGATTCCATCGACCATATTCTGTGTTCTGAGAATCTTCAAGACAGCCTTCTAAGGTGCCGGATAGGAGACTTTCCCTTCCTGTTGGAGGCAGACGACAAGTATGGCGGTATCCGTCCGAAGCGAAATTACTATGGCGCGCATTGGAAGAACGGCTTCAGCGACCATCTTCCCTTGATTGCAAGATTTTGCCAATAAATGTTGTTGGTTTCGGGAAAATTACCTATCTTTGTGGAAACCAATAAATGAGAGTTATGAAGAATCATATTATTGAGGCGGCCATTATCGCCTTTGGAGTAATCGTTTTAGGTGTTTGCATCAAGTGGGGAATTGATGATTTCACCAACAAAGACCGCAAGGTTACGGTCAAAGGGTTGTCGGAACGGGAAGTGGAGGCGGACAAGGTAACATGGCCGATTTCCACGAAGGAAATGGGAAACAACCTCCCTGCGCTCTACAGCCAGATAGCCGTGAAGGAAGCGGAAATAAAGAGATTCCTCCTCAAGTACGGCGTGAAGGCAAATGAGATATCCACGAACGCCCCGAAGGTGATTGACCTTGAAGCCAATCAGTATTCCAACAATAGCCAGCGCTATCGGTATAACATCACTTCGATTATCACTGTAACTTCAAACAATGTAAAGTTGGTGCGCAATATCATGGCTCGGCAGGGGGAATTGTTGAAGCAAGGCATTGCTATCGTTGAGGGCGACTATGAGAACCCCACGCTCTTTGAGTATGTATCATTTAAGGATATGAAGCCTAAAATGATGCAGGAGGCCATTGAAAGTGCAGAGAAGACCGCACGGCAGTTTGCTGAGAATAGCCACTCCAAGCTCAACAAAATAGAAAGTGCGGACCAAGGACAGTTCTCAATCGACAACCGAGACGCCAACACTCCTTATATCAAGAAGGTGCGCGTGGTAACGACCGTAACCTATTCCCTGAAGGATTAAAGTGCAGGGTGCGGTCGCAGAAAAGAAGAATATCCATCAGAGGGAGATCTCCTAAAGGCCAGCGGGAATCTTGGCAGTAGCTTTCCGGTAAGTAAAATCAGGTGGCAATATCAAAGAAGGATGGAGAAGGAAAGAAACAATAAAACAGAAATAACAACTTTCTTTTTTGTTTTGTTTTTTATCGCAGTTACATTAAGTAATTGTGATAAAAAGCAAAACATCTATGGTGTTATGTTCAATGCTCAAAGGCTAAATATAGGTTTGGTCTTGCTGGACTCAACATGGGAGTATGCAAAATCATATACCTCCGATGGTGGTATGTGGATAAATCCCATAAAAGAAGAAAATCTTCCCTACTATTTCAAAAAACACAATTTGATAGAGAAAAATAAAATCATATGGGAAACAGATGAGTATTTAGGAAAAAATACATATATGACAATAGACGGGAACCTTCGGGAATCTTTGTGTATCACATATTATTTTAATGACAAAAGATGGGAATATGTTTTTTGTACTGCAAAAAAGATGAAACCCAATGCATATAGCAACCACCCAGAGAAAATCAAAGGGTTATATTATGAAACAAGTTTTGTAATATCAAAGATGGAGGCAGATTCAATTCTATCATCATGGAATTTGCTAATCACGAGGTAGTTTTTCATGATAAGAGCTCGCTTCAATTTTAATGTCTAATTAGGAGTATGTTTATAATAGACACATTCTTTATCATGTTGCCCTTATCTAATTAGGACTTTTGAGCGATTTATCCTCCGAATGAGACAAGGATCTTTGTGGTATGGATTGCGTAATACAGTCTCAAATAGTATGTCTGTCCATTGATAAAAAGCGGATAGTGTTTTATAAAGGTGGATGATTTGTTTCTTGAATGTTATACCTGTCTATGTTTGTGAATTTCTCATTAGCTGCACTGCTACCTTGTTGCTTTGCGTGGAGAAATGATACGGCGGTGTTTTAAAATACTTTAAAACATGAAGGAAAATGATTCATTTCCCTTGAAATTGACTAAATTTGCATTAAGAATAAAAAGTACTGAGAAATGTTTGAAAATCTAAGCGACAGATTAGAGCGTTCCTTTAAGATATTAAAGGGTGAGGGAAAGATCACCGAAATAAATGTGGCAGAGACCCTGAAGGATGTCAGGAAGGCTCTGCTTGATGCCGATGTGAACTATAAAGTGGCCAAGTCTTTTACTGATACGGTAAAGCAGAAGGCCTTGGGAATGAATGTGTTGACGGCCGTCAAGCCAGGTCAGCTGATGGTGAAAATCGTCCACGACGAGCTCGCCGAGCTCATGGGTGGTGAGGCCGTGGGGCTCAACCTCACGCAGAAGCCTGCCGTCATCCTGATGTCCGGCCTCCAGGGCTCCGGTAAAACCACCTTCTCTGGCAAACTGGCCAACATGCTCAAGACCAAGCAGAACAAGAAGCCTCTGCTCGTGGCATGTGATGTATATCGCCCCGCGGCCATCGACCAGCTGAAGGTGGTCGGTGAGCAAGTGGGCGTTACGGTGTATGCAGAGCCGGAAAACAAGAATGTCAACGAGATTGCAGACCATGCCATTCAGGAAGCAAAGGCAAAGGGATATGATGTGGTGGTCATCGATACAGCCGGCCGTCTGGCCGTGGATGAGCAGATGATGGACGAGATAGAGAGCCTCAAAAACCATGTCAATCCAGACGAGACGCTGTTTGTCGTAGATTCAATGACGGGTCAGGATGCCGTGAATACTGCCAAGGTCTTCAACGACCGGTTGGACTTTAACGGCGTTGTCCTGACAAAGCTCGACGGTGATACCCGTGGCGGAGCGGCTCTTTCCATCCGCACGGTTGTTACCAAGCCCATCAAGTTTATCGGGACGGGCGAGAAAATGGAGGCCATCGATGTGTTCCATCCATCTCGTATGGCAGACCGTATTCTGGGTATGGGCGATGTGGTCAGCCTCGTGGAGCGTGCGCAAGAGCAGTTTGATGAGGAAGAAGCCAAGAAACTTCAGAAGAAAATACAGAAGAATCAGTTTGATTTCAACGACTTCATGAAGCAGATTCAGCAAATCAAGAAGATGGGTAACCTGAAGGATTTGGCATCCATGATTCCGGGGGTAGGCAAGGCCATTCGGGAAGTGGACATTGATGACGACGCCTTCAAAGGTATTGAAGCCATCATCAATAGTATGACTCCGGTCGAAAGAAGCAATCCCGCCCTGCTGAATACGAGTCGCAGACTGCGCATCGCAAAGGGCTCCGGCACGAATGTCCAGGAAGTGAATCGGCTTATCAAACAGTTCGACCAGACACGCAAGATGATGAAGATGGTTACGGGTAGTGGTATGAAAGGCATGATGGCGAACATGAAGAACATGCCGAATATGCCTCACTAATTTTTAAAAGACATGATACTGATAGACGGTAAGGCTACTGCGGCCGCAATTAAAGCAGAAATCGCAGAAGAAGTGAGGCGGATTATTTCCGACGGAGAGAAGCAACCTCACCTGGCGGCGGTGCTCGTAGGGCATGACGGCGGTAGTGAAACCTATGTCAGAAACAAGGTTATCTCTTGCGAAGAGTGTGGCTTTAAGTCGACTTTGATTCGATATGAAGCTGATGTAACGGAGGCTGAATTGCTTGCTTGTGTAGACCGGTTAAACAAGAATGAGGATATAGACGGCTTCATTATTCAGCTTCCCCTGCCCAAACATATTGATGAGCAGAAGATTATCATGGCCATAGACTATCGCAAGGATGTCGACGGTTTCCATCCTGTCAATGTCGGTCGGATGGCCATCGGGCTGCCTTCTTTTGTCTCGGCTACCCCGCTTGGCATCCTTACTTTGCTCCAGCATTATGGCATAAGGACAAGTGGAAAGAAGTGTGTGGTACTTGGCCGTAGTAATATAGTCGGTAAGCCTATGGCACAGCTCATGATGCAGAAGCAATACGGCGACGCAACGGTAACGATATGCCACTCTCATACGGCAAACCTGAAAGAAGAGTGTCAGAAAGCCGATATTATCATAGCGGCTATAGGGAGCCCGGACTTTGTAACCGGGAGCATGGTAAAAGAAGGTGCTGTGGTGATAGATGTGGGTACGACTCGCATTCCCGACTCCTCCCGCAAGAGCGGATTCCGCCTTAACGGGGATGTGAAGTTCGGGGAAGTGGCTCCTAAATGCTCTTATATTACGCCCGTTCCAGGTGGAGTAGGGCCGATGACCATCTGCTCCTTGATGAAGAATACACTTGCCGCAGCTAAGAAAGAGTATTACCAATGACCGCAGAAGAGTTTTATCAAAAAGGCAATGAATACCGCCGGAAAGGTGATTGGAAGCATGCCATCGACTGCTATCTGGAAGCCGTAGAACAAGATCCGGAATCCCCGGCGGCAGAGGCGAAGAAAATGCTTGACGACATCTTGAATTTCTATAATAAGGACGCATACAATCCTTGAACAAGGAATAAACATTATAAATTTTATAGTATGAGTAAGATTAGAGGTGCTATCGTAGTGAACACAGATAGGTGCAAGGGATGCCAGCTGTGCGTCGTTGCCTGTCCGAAGAATGTGATAGCCCTGACGCAAAAGAAGGTCAATGTACACGGGTATCCCTATGTGGAGCCCGTAAGGCCGGAAGACTGTATCGGGTGCGCGTCATGTGGTATTGTATGTCCTGACGGATGTATTACTGTCTATAAAAAAAGAATGGAGGATTAAGCACTATGGCAGAACAAGAAGTAATGTTGATGAAGGGCAATGAGGCTATAGCTCATGCAGCCATTCGTTGTGGGACTGATGGCTATTTTGGCTATCCGATAACCCCGCAGAGCGAGGTTCTTGAAACTCTGGCCTTGCTGAAGCCCTGGGAAACCACGGGTATGGTGGTGCTTCAGGCAGAGAGTGAGGTGGCTTCTATCAATATGATCTATGGCGGAGCGGGAGCCGGCAAGCGCTGTCTGACTTCTTCTTCGAGCCCGGGCATCGCCTTGATGCAGGAAGGTATTGCGTATATGGCCGGTGCCGAGATTCCCGGAGTATTCGTGAATGTACAGCGTGGAGGCCCCGGTCTGGGTACGATCCAGCCTTCGCAGAGCGATTATTTCCAGGCTACTCGTGGCGGAGGCAACGGCGACTATTATGTGATTGTCTTGGCGCCAAACTCTGTTCAGGAGATGGCCGACTTCGTGGATCTGGCCTTTGAACTGGCTTTTAAGTACAGGAATCCTGCCATGATATTGAGCGATGGCGTTATCGGTCAGATGATGGAGAAAGTTATCCTTCCCCCGATGAAGCCCCGTAAGACTGAAGAAGAAATCAAACGGCTGTATCCATGGGCAACTACCGGGCGCAGCAAGGATAGGAATCCGAACATCCTCACATCTCTTGAGCTGAAATCGGAGATAATGGAACAGCGAAACCTCCATCTCCAGAAGAAGTATAGGGAGATTGAAGAGAACGAAGTGAGATATGATACTCAGCAAATGGAGGATGCCGATTACATGATTGTGAGCTTTGGCAGTGCCTCCCGTATAGCGGAAAAGGCTCTTGAGATAGCGCGCAGCGAAGGAATCAAGGTGGGTCTTTTCCGTCCCATTACATTGTGGCCGTTCCCGAGCAGGCAGATTGCCGAGGCCGCAAAAGACAAAAAGGGCATACTCGTTGCCGAAATCAATGCGGGTCAGATGGTGGAAGATGTAAGGCTTGCCGTCAATGGTGCTGTGAGAGTTGAGCATTTTGGGCGCTTAGGCGGCATCGTTCCTGATCCGGAGGAAATCGTTAAAGCTTTAAAGGAGGAATTGGTATGAATGACTATGATCAGATAATATCACCGGAGAATTTGGTATATGAGAAGCCGGCCTTGATGAACGATACTCCCATGCATTACTGCCCGGGCTGTTCGCATGGAGTGGTCCACAAGTTGGTGGCAGAGGTGATTGCCGATATGGGAATGGAGGAAAAGACAGTTGGTGTATGCCCTGTAGGATGTGCGGTCTTTGCCTATCGCTATCTTGACATCGACTGGCAGGAAGCGGCCCACGGGCGAGCTCCTGCGGTGGCTACTGCCGTAAAGCGCCTGTGGCCAGACCGTCTGGTCTTCACCTATCAGGGCGACGGCGACCTGGCATGTATCGGTACGGCCGAGACCATCCACGCCCTCAACCGCGGGGAGAATATCGCAATCATATTCATCAACAATGCCATCTATGGAATGACTGGTGGGCAGATGGCACCGACCACATTGTTGGGCCAGAAGACGGCAACCTGTCCTTACGGTCGTGTTCCGGAGCTTCACGGGTATCCGCTGAATATTACGGAGCTGGCATCCCATCTTACCGGTACCTGTTATGTTACCCGGCAGAGCGTGGAGACCGTCGGAGCCATCAACAAGGCGAAGAAGGCCATCCGCAAAGCCTTCGAGGCATCCATGGCGGGCAAGGGTTCCTCGCTCGTTGAGATTGTAAGTACTTGCAACAGTGGCTGGAAACTCTCTCCCGTCAAGGCAAATCAATGGATGGAAGAGAATATGTTTAAACAGTATCCCAAGGGTGATTTAAAAGACACGACGAGCTTATGAAGACAGAAATAATCATATCGGGTTTCGGTGGGCAGGGAGTGCTCTCCATGGGAAAGATACTTGCCTACTCGGGTTTGATGGAAGACAAGGAGGTTACCTGGATGCCGGCATACGGCCCGGAGCAGAGAGGCGGTACGGCTAATGTTACCGTCATTGTCAGCGACAAGCGCATCAGTTCACCAATCTTGAGCAAGTATGATGTGGCTATCGTCCTGAATCAGCCCTCGCTTGACAAGTTCGAGCCGAAGGTAAAGCCGGGCGGTATTCTGATTTATGATGGCTATGGCGTCATCAATCCTCCTGCCCGCAAGGACATTACGGTCTATCGCATCGATGCCATGGACAAGGCTGCTGAGATGAAGAATGCGAAAGTATTCAACATGATTGTCCTGGGCGGCTTGCTGAGAGTCTGCCCTGTGGTCAGTACGGACGGACTTAACAAGGCTCTTTTCAAGAGCTTACCGGAGCGTCATCACGGCATGATTCCCCTGAATATGCAGGCCGTAGAGGAAGGAATGAAGATAATTACAGAACAAAAATAACTTGTTTTTTTATAACTCTCTAATTTTGAAGGTCGGCCGCAGGGATGCGCCCGGCCTTTTTTATTTGTCTTTTTGTATTGTTCGTGGCAAGGGATTGCCGGAGAGGGGAGGGCTGGCGGAAATCAGAATAGCCAGTTCTGGCATCCCCGAAAGTCGTCTACGCTTTCTTTACACGCGGCTTGTAAGGGTGTTACACACGGCTTGTAACATGATTACACGCAGCTTGTAACTTTAATTGGGACCGCAGACAGGAATCCCGCTATCTGCCGATAGATGTATGGAGGGCCGGTCTGCAGGGAATCATCCGTGGTCATTCCCCGTGTTATCTGCAACCGGATAGGGACTTAATAATTGGGTTTCGTGGCATGTATGCGCTTGCATTTGCCGCTGAAAGTCAGCAGGTCAATGCGGATAATCTCTACTCTATGGAAGCTTTTATGGGCATACTTGTCCCCTAACTCCTTGAAGTCGGCCGAGAGTTTGTCTATCATCAGGTGGAGGGCATCCATCTTCTCGTCGTCCGACAGGTCCAATTGGGCAGCCCCTTTGAAGATGACGCTCTCGTATTCCGTAGTAAACATGCTGGGCATAAGGCGTACATTGCCGACAAGGCAGAAACTCACCTTGGGGTTGTTTCTTAGGGCGCGCAGCTTTTTCCCTTCTGGAGCGCAGTGTATATAGATGCTTTCCCGCCCGTCCCAGGCATAGTTGACGGGAATGCCGTACGGTTCGCCTGCTTCGGAAATCATGGAGAGAAAACCGTATTCGTTATTCTGAAGCAGTTCCAGGGCTTGTTTTTTGTCCAACAGCCTGTCCTGTCTGCGCACCTCGGAATTATCGTATATCATTGGCATTTGACTGAGATTTTCAGCGAAAATAACACCCGCCAGGGTAGAGAGAACTTGTTCTCCGTCTGCCGAGTGCAGGTTATTTTATGCAAAAATAGCACAAATGAGGGCAGAGAGAACTTGTTCTCCGTCTGCCGAGTGCAGGTTATTTTATGCAAAGATACAAAAATATTGGATATTTTTCAGTATTTTTGTCATCAAATATATCAATATGGAAATTCATCCGATAGCGCATTTTGTATCTCCGTTTACCTCCAAGTTCGGCATTCCCAAGCAAAGCGGCCTGGTTGAAGAGCTGGAGGGGGAGATTGTTTTTGAGCCTGCCTATCGTCAGGCAGATGCCCTGCGGGGGCTCGAAGGTTTTGATTATCTCTGGCTGATCTGGGAGTTCTCTGCCAATAGGCATGGCGCAGTGAGTCCTGTGGTGCGCCCCCCGCTACTGGGAGGAAATACCAGGCTGGGTGTTTTTGCTACTCGTTCGCCTTTCCGCCCCAATCCTTTGGGGCTCTCGTGTGTGAAGATAGGCGGGATAGACTATGCCACGCCGCACGGCGCAGTGATAAAGGTACTGGGGGCGGACTTGATGGACGGGACTCCGATTTATGACATCAAGCCTTACATTGTCTATGCGGACAGCCACCCGGATGCACGGAGCGGCTTTGTAGATGAGCACCGGATACAGCGGTTGCAGGTCGAGATTCCCGACAAAATCGCAGCCGGGTTTGCCCGTAAAGAACTCGAGGCTTTGCGGAAAACGCTGGAACTGGATCCCCGTCCGCATTATCAGAACGATCCGGAAAGGGTCTACGGGATGCCTTTCGGCAAGCGGGACATCCGCTTTCAGGTAAAGGACGGACGGCTGGTAGTCATAGAAAATGCCGGGCCAAAGCCTGGAAAAGCTTGACACGGGAGCTAATCGGCCTCGGCGGTTCTCGTTTCCGGGGCCGTTACTTGTACGATCCAGATGCTCGCCTCGTATAGAAGCCAGATGGGAAGCGACACCATGAGCAGCGTGAAGACATCCGATGTGGGGGTGATGATGGCGGCAATCGTCAGGATGACTACGATGGCGTGTCTGCGGTAGCAGCGCATCCAGTCAGCCTTCAGGACGCCGAAGAGGGCCAGCAGCCACGATATGACGGGTATCTCGAAGACGACTCCGAAGATGATGCTCATCATGAACAGGGTGTCCATATAGGATTGCAGGGAGAGCATGGTGTGGACATCGCTGCTGACCTGATAGGTTCCCAGGAATCTTAGCGTGAGCGGAAATATGAGGAAATAGTTGACGGCCACTCCTATCAAGAACATGACATATCCTCCTCCGACGATGCGGACGCCATAGTATTTTTCTCTCTCATAGAGGGCAGGAGATATGAATTTGTAGAGCAGATAGATGATATAAGGAGAGGCACAGAGGATACCGAAGAACAGCGCAGTCTTCATGTGAACCATGAATTGTTCGGTAAGTCCGATATTGACAAGCTGGATTTCAAAGGGGTCAAGCCGCAGAATCCCGTATGTAATGAAGTCGGCATCCTTGGGGGCAAGGACGATGTCGAAAAGCGTTTCCTTCAGGCAGAAAGCCGCGATGCCGCATATGACGGTTACCACAAGCATCTTGATGATGCTGGCTCGCAGCACATCCAGATGCTCCCAAAAACTCAGGTCCTGTTGATTACCCATATTGTCTTGTCAGGGAGGTCTAGTCTTTCTTTTCCTCTTCCTGCTTGGTCTGCTCTTCCTTCTTGTCAGGATTAAGGTCGTTCTCCAGGCCGTTCACGCCGTCCTTGAAGCTTTTCACACCCTTTCCCAGTCCTTTCATCAGTTCAGGGATTTTCTTTCCTCCGAAGAAGAGTAGTATTACCAGTGCGAGAAGCAGGATTTCAGGAGCTCCGATATTCATAGTTGCCTTTGTTGTTGATGGTTGTTAATTGTTATATCGGTGCAAATATACAACTTTTCCAGATAAAAACCAAGAAGATTAGAAAAACATAGACACTTCTGAAAGTTTATCCATGAAAAAGCCCGGCCTCATAGGAGAACCGGGCCAATGAAAGGAGGAGTGGTGCCTCTTGGAGTTGAACCAAGGACACATGGATTTTCAGTCCATTGCTCTACCACCTGAGCTAAGGCACCATGCTTCTTTAGTTGCGGGTGCAAAGGTAGCACTTTCTTTCGGGAATCAAGAACGAAAAGCAAAAAAACTATGATAGTTTAAAGTTCGTTAACAAATCTTTTAGAGAGATATTGTTAGGAAATGCAGAAAGAATCTGTTGTTTAACAGTTTATTCCTTCAATGGATTCCATCCTTGGGCGGTAATCTCAAACTCGTTGTTATCGCGGGTGATGAGCATCGCTCCCAGGCTTTCCTTAGTGATATAGCCGATTTGCTTGATGCCCTCCATACCCTCGATTTTGTCGTGGTCGCCGATGGGAACGGTAAAGAGGAGCTCATAGTCCTCGCCTCCGTTCAGGGCACAGGTCGTTACATTCAGGTTCATTTCTTCCGCCATTACGGCCGTTTGGTAATCTATCGGGATGTTTTTCTCGTAGATGCGGCATCCGCAATGACTTTGATGACAGATGTGCAGGAGCTCGCTACTTAGCCCGTCGGAGATATCCATCATGGCAGTAGGGCGGATATTGGCGTCTCTCAGTTGCCGGATGACATCCCCCCGAGCCTCTGGCTTGATTTGTCTGTCGAGCAGATACTCGCGTCCGGCAAAGTCGGGTTGGAAGTCGTTGAGCGCCTTGAGGTCGTTGTTCAGGGCAGCCAGGTTTTCCTGATTACCCGCTTTCTTTGCCACTTTCACCTTCTCGGTGAGGGCATCGTACTGTTCGTAGTAGATGTTTTTTTCGCGCTCAAGCAGCTGCAGACCCATGTATGCGGCACCGAGGTCGCCGCTCACACAGATGATGTCGGTTTCCTTGGCTCCGTTGCGATAGACAATGTGATCCTTTGCAGCCTCGCCGATGCAGGTGATACTGATGGCCAGGCCTGTCCGCGTGGAGGTCGTGTCGCCGCCGACGATGTCCACGCCCCATTTCTCACAGGCCTCACGGAGCCCTTTATAGAACTCGTCGATGTTCTCCACGCTGAAGCGCTTGTCGACGGCGATGCTTACGATCAGCTGCCTTGGGTCGCCGTTCATGGCGAAAATATCGCTGATGTTCACCATTGCGGCCTTATATCCAAGTTGCTCCATGGTAATATAAGTAAGGTCGAAATGCACGCCTTCCATGAGCATGTCGCTTGTAACAAGTACTTCACTATCGGGATAGTGAAGTACTGCGCAGTCGTCGCCTACACCATAATGTGTAGAGGCGTTTTGTGTCTTGATGTCCTTGGTGAGCCGGTGAATAAGTCCGAACTCACCCAGTTTCGATATGTCTGTCATTCTGAAGCGTCCGTTTTATGAGCGTTTGATCATCTCGCGCATGATTTCCGTCATCAGCGGCTGGGCAGCATTGGCTGCCTCCTGTACTTCCTCATGGCTCACTTCAACCGGATTGTCGAAGCCGCCGAGGTCGGTAATCACGCTGATACCAAACACCTTGATACCGCAATGGCGGGCTACGATTACCTCGGGAACCGTGCTCATGCCGACGGCATCACCTCCGAGAATGTGATACATTCGATATTCCTTCGGAGTCTCGAAGGTTGGGCCTTGAACGCCCACATAGGTACCGTGGACGATGCGGATGCCTTTTTCCCGGGCAATCAGGTCTGCCTCATCGCGCAGGGCTTTGTCGTAGGCCTCGTGCATGTCGGGAAAGCGGGGACCGGTAGGGAAGTTCTTGCCTCTCAGCGGATGCTCGGGGAAGAAGTTGATATGGTCGTCGATGACCATGAGGTCGCCGATTTTGAAATCTGGATTCATTCCTCCTGCGGCGTTCGAGACGAAGAGAGTCTTGATGCCCAGTTCATACATGACGCGTTCCGGAAATGTAACTTCCTTCATGTTGTAGCCTTCATAATAGTGGAAACGGCCTTCCATGGCCATGATATCCTTCCCCCCGAGCTTGCCGAAGATAAGTTTTCCGGCGTGGCCCTCCACCGTTGATACGGGGAAATTGGGAATCTCGGAGTATGGGAAACTATAAGAGTCAGTTATCTCGGAAGCTAATTGTCCCAGGCCTGTCCCCAGTATGATTGCCGTTTCTGGGCTTGTTGTCATCCTTTGTCTTAACCAGGATGCTGTTTCTTGAATTTTTTCGTACATAACTTAATATTTTGTTGTTGAACCTTTCCTCCTCTTCCAGCATGAAGCGGATGTGAATCGGAAGGACATATATATTCTGCCTGATGTCTTCGTCAAGGCCTTCTGTTCCTTGAAGTCGGGTTGCATCCTTTTCGGTCGTCAGTATAATGCGGGGCTCTGGCAGGTCTTGGTAGGTCTCGGTAAGCCTCGCGATGTCCTTGCCAGAGAACTGATGATGGTCCTTGAGGGTGATGGGAGTTATTGACTTGCAGTGAGATTCCAGGTCGACGACTATCTGTTTGGGCGAGGCGATGCCCGTCAGTAACAGCACATTCCTGTCTGCGATGCCTTCTTTCGGCAGTTTTGCACCGTTGAAAATGCCGACAAGATAGTCGTAGTCAATGGTCGTGAAGAATAAATCCTGATAGGGATAAAGGTCCATGGACTTGGTCAAGACACGGAACTCCATAGGCTTTAAGTCTTTCGGACACTTCGTTATGATAACGATGTCTGCGCGGTTCTTGCCTTTTTGAGGCTCTCTTAGTCTTCCTGCCGGCAGGAGTCTGTCGAACATGATGAGCCTGTGATAGTCTACGAGAAGGATATTTATTCCCGGTTTTACATACCGATGCTGGAAGGCATCGTCCAATAAAATGACATCCACATCGTTCGTGGCGCTGTCTGTGGTCAGGTTCTCAATTCCCCGAGTACGCTTTTCGTCAACGGCAACATAGATGCCGGAGAACTTTTGCTTCATCTGATAAGGCTCGTCCCCAATCTCCCGCACCGTGGAATTGTCGTCGGCAAGAACATATCCCCGGGTCTTGCGCTTGTAACCTCGTGATAAGGTGGCAACTTTTATCTTGTCTTGGAGCAGGCGGATGAGGTATTCTACATGAGGCGTTTTCCCGGAACCGCCAACCGTGATATTGCCCACGGAAATAACGGGAATATCAAAAGCTTTCGACTTTAATATTCCGACATCGAAGAGCCAGTTCCTGAACCTTACTCCAATGCCATAGAGCCAGCTCAGCGGAATCAGCCATTCGTCGATGTGTATGAAGTCTCCTTCAGTCCTCATTAATCTATTTTATATTCAGGAAGAACGGCAAACGGGCCTGCATCATGTTCTGCTGGTTCATCGACTTGAGCAGAAGGAAGGGCTCATAAAATTCTCCCAGCCCCAGTCGCAGTTGCTCGTCGAGATAGTTGTCTTTCTCCGTTGCTGCCATCAACTGATCAAGAAAGTCAGATTTCCCAGGATAATCGCTGGTATAGTATTCGTCGAGCTTTGCCAGTTTTGCGGCCTTGGCAATGGCCTTTTCGAGCCCCCCAAGTTCATCTACAAGCTTAATTTTCAGCGCATCCTGTCCCAAGAACACATGCCCCTGGGCGATGGCTTCAACCTGTGCGGTGGTCAGTTTCCGTCCGTCAGCCACACGCTGGCGGAACAAATTGTAGCCTCGGCCGATATATTGAGTGAGGTACGAGAGCTCCTCTGCGCTCATCGGCCGGGCGGGAGTTCCCATTGTGGCATTCTTGTTGGTCTTTATCTCATCGAATTTGATGCCGAGCTTCTGGGTGAGCAGCTGGCTGTGGTCGGGAATCATGCCGAAGATGCCGATGCTTCCGGTAAGCGTCGTGGGCTCTGCTACAATCCAGTTGGCGTTACAGCTCATGTAATATCCGCCGGAAGCAGCCATTCCGCCCATTGATACGACGACAGGTTTCTTCTGTTTCAGGAGGGATATCTGGTGCCACATCTGCTCTGATGCGTAGGCGCTGCCGCCGCCGGAATTGATGCGGAGAACCACGGCTTTCACATCATCATCGTTCATCAAGCCTTCCAGGTCCTTGCAGACTTCGCTGCCCACTATCATGTGGTTGGAATTGAAAAGCCCGCCTTCAATCGGCGTGTCGACAATGTCGCCGTAGGCATAGTATACTGCAATCTCCTCTCCGTCCGTCGTTTTCTCTTTTACATGCTGCATGTCGGCGACGCTGATCTGGTTGATGGTCTCGTCGTCTTCCAGTTTCAGGAGCTTCTTGACCTCTTTTTTCACCTGATCGGTATAGAGCAGTCCGTCGACGAGCTTCTTCTTGACGAGGTCCTTTGCGTCGCTGAAGGTTACGAGGCTGTCGGCATACTGGTTGAGCTGGGCCGTCGAGACCTTGCGGCTCTCAGAGACTCCCTTGCACATGTTGGCCCATATTCCGTCGATGTAGGCCTGTGTCTGCTGACGGTTGAAGTCGCTCATCCGATCTTCGGTAAACATTTCCGTGGCACTCTTATACTTGCCCACCTTGATTACCTGTATCTGAACGCCGAACTTGGCAAGCAAGTCTTTCACGAAAATCGGGCTCGCGCCGAGGCCATGCCAGTCAAGCATACCGGACGGGTTGATGTAGACCTTGTTCGCAACAGATGCCAGATAATAGGCGCCCTGGGTATAGCTGTCGGCGTAGGCGACAATCCACTTTCCGCTCTTCTTGAAGTCCGCGAGCGTCTCGCGAAGCTCTTGTGCACTCGCAAAGTCCGTACTGAATGCACCAGCCTCTATGTAAATGCCCTTTATATCCTTGTTGCTCTTAGCTTTCTTGACGGCTTTCAGGGTTTCCTGAAGGCCTTCCGTCCCCGCACCCGACCCCATCAGGTCGGTTATGATGCTGCCGTCTGACCGCTCGATCATCATGCCGGAAAGGTCGATGACCAGCACGGAGTTTTCTTCGACATTCTTCGTTGCCTGACTTGCAGAGACCATTCCTACGACGCTCATTGCGCCGATGGCAACGATAATGACACCAAACAGAAACAAGCCCACGACGGTGGCTAAGACATACTTGATAAATTCTTTCATTTGTTTGAGATGTAAAGTTTCATTTGCAAAAATAAGATAATTCGTTTAAAAAAACAAATATTCATCTTGATTTTATTTTTTGTATGAACTATTTTCATTAATTTTGCTGAATATGAGACAGGCAATAATAGTTGGTGCATCGTCGGGATTGGGAAAGGAAGTAGCCCGGCTTCTGCTTGCCGACGGCTGGCGGATAGGCATTATGGCTCGTCGGGAAGAGGCTTTGCTGGAATTGAAGGCGGGAAACCCCGCAATGGTGGAGGTGGAGGCTTGCGACATCACGCAGGAGACAGCCCCGGAGAAGTTGCTAAGCCTGATAGAAAAGCTGGGCGGGATTGACCTCTATTTTCATGCATCGGGAATCGGAAAGCGGAATGAAGTCCTGGATTCTAAAGTAGAGGATGACACGGTGATTACCAATGTGTTGGGATTTACGCGCATGATTGACGCTGCCTTCAATTACATGGCTGCAAGCCAGGGCGGCCAGATTGCGGTAATTTCGTCAATAGCGGGTACTAAGGGGCTGGGTCCGGCTCCTTCCTATAGTGCCACGAAGGCATTTCAGGGCATCTATATCCAGGCCTTGGAGCAGCTGGCCAACAAGCGCAGACTTAACATCCGCTTTACGGATATCCGGCCGGGATTTGTGGAGACTCCCCTCATCGAGGGTTCTACCTATCCCCTGACTTTGGACAAGACGCAAACGGCACGGACTATCGTGAAGGCTGTCTATGCCGGGAAGCATGTCCAGATCATTGATTGGAAATACCGTTTAGTGGTATTCTTCTGGAGCCTGATTCCCAATGCGTTATGGCGCAGGCTGAAACTGACAAAGTAAAAGGCCGTTAAAAGCCGGGCTTTTAGCCGTTAGAAGGAGAGCTTTTAGCCGTTAAAAGGAAAGCTTTTAGCCGCCTTTTACAAAACCATTAGATATCTATAAAAGAAAAACAAAATAAAGACAGGCATGAAAAAGACAATTCTGATGTTTCTAATGGCTATATTTGCCATGACATCAATGGCTCAGTCGACAGCCAGAAAGTTCACGGTTACGGTCTCCGACGATGGGAAGGCCAATATGATTTGCTTCCTTCCTGCTGCAGAGAAGGCAACGGGTAGGGCAGTCGTCATTTGTCCCGGAGGTGCATATTGGATTGTGGCAACCGAACTTGAGGGGACGGGCTTCTCTGAGTTTTTCAATTCACAGGGCATTGCGTGCTTTGTACTGAACTACCGTATGCCCCATGGCAACCGCAGTATTCCATTTTCCGATGCCGAGCGGGCGATGAAGATGGTGCGCGACAGTGCAGTCCAGTGGCATGTGAACCCCTATGATGTGGGTATCATGGGATCGTCGGCCGGCGGTCATCTGGCATCAACGATTTCCACACATGCCGACTTTGCGCATCGCCCGAATTTCTCCATCTTGTTCTATCCCGTAATCTCGATGGATCCCAGGAAGGGCCATGCTGGCTCCACACGCAATCTGCTCGGCCGAGACGGGGAGAGGGACGAAGCCCTTATAAACGAATATTCTAATGAGAAACATGTGAAGGGACATCTCACGCCTCCGGCTATCCTGCTTCTTGCCAACGATGACGATGCCGTGCCTCCGGTAACCAATGCCGTGGCATATTATGCGGCCATGCGTAGGGCGGGTAATGAGTGTACGATGCACATCTATCCGAGCGGCGGGCATGGATTCGGATCCAATTCCAAGTTCAAGTATCACGAACAGATGTTGCGCGACCTGCACGACTGGCTCGACCAGCTTCCAAGCCCCAGGGTGGATGCCGTGCGCGTGGCCTGTATAGGGAATAGCATCACCGACGGGATAACCATCGACCTGAGAGGCCGTAATGGCTACCCCGCCCAGTTGCAGCAAATTCTGGGGGATAAATACCATGTGAAGAACTACGGAGTAAGTGCCCGGACACTTCTCAGGAAGGGTAATTTGCCGTATGTAAACGAGTTGGCTTGGAAAGATGCCCTGGCATTCAATCCCAATATTGTGGTTATCAAGCTTGGTACCAACGACTCCAAGGCCGCAAACTGGAAGTACAGAGACAAATTCCAGAACGATTTGCAGTTTATGGTCGACCAGCTGAAGGCTCTCCCGGCACATCCCGAGATTTACCTTGTACGCCCCCTCGTGGCGGTTTGTAAGGTCAAAGACGAGTGGTCTATAGACAATGAAGTCATTGAAAAAGAGATTATACCTATTATTAATAAGGTGGCTAAGAAGAACAAACTACGGGTGCTGGATTTCCGGGAAGAACTGAATTACAAAGAGCTTATGAGCAGCGACGGCGTCCATCCCAATAAGAAAGGCGCAACTGTCATGGCTCAAAAAGTAGCAGAAGCCATCCGGAAGTAAGGGCGGGTCTGCTTGCCATTGCGGGTCGGGCATCTTTTTTATTTCTCCCGCCGCGTAACCTGATATGACTGTTTGTGAAAAATGAAGATGGGGATAACGCATCCGGCCACCATTCCGAACATCACCAGAATGGTGAGGGTGGAGTTGTGGAAGAACTTTGCTACATATTCCATCGTGTAGGAGCCAGGCAGTTGTACGATATTGATGAGGTCGCGCACGGCCTTGTAGGCAAACATACCGGGTACCATGGGCAGCAAGGCCGGGAAAGCGAAGCCTTCAGCAGGATAGTGGATGGTCATGGCAGCCGGTACGGCAAGCAGTCCGATGGCGAGGCCTGCACAGGTAGAGGCCGTAACCTGGTCGAGCATCAGCATGGGCTCGTGCATGAGGAAATATCTCACGGCATGGCCGATGCAGGCCAGGATGGCCGTGATGGCCAAGGCCTTGCGCGGTGGATTGGAAATAATGGCAAAGCCAGTACCTGCGACGGCGGCGAATAGCCCGTCGGCTATCGATGCCGATATGATGTCCGGGCGAATCACCTTTGTGAAGTTGTTGGGATCTACCTTGAAAAGCACTACGGTGAGTGTGAGGCCTACGGCGATGCAGACAATCAGCATGCATGCGTTGATGAGCCGCGCCATGCCACTCAGCACATGTCGGTCCAGGATGTCCATTACTCCATTGATAATAGGTACTCCGGGAACAAGATACAGCATGGAAGTAGCCAGCGACATGTCTTCCGTGCCCCCGTGGAAGTAGAGAAAGTCTGTCGCACCGATCACTGTGGACACAAAGGAGCAGATGACGAATACGGCCAGCTCGTTAATCTGGCGCCGGAGTAGTTGTTGCTTGATAAAAAATCCAACGAAGGTAGCGAGCCATACGATAACCATCGATGTGTAGTTCCCATCAAAAAGGCGGCAGAAACAGGCATTGGCAAAAGCGACGAGAATGAGCACCGTCCATGCGTTTTCCCGTGGTTCGCTGCCGATCTTGTGGAATTCTTCCCAAAGGGTATCCAATGGGAGCTTCTTGTCAAAGGCACTCCAGGAAAGATGGGAGAGCTTCATGTTGATTTTGAAGTTCAAGGGCAGGGACGGCGTTTTCTTGACATAGGTGTAAGAATGTTCGCGGCCTTCATCATGCAATGTTACATTGATGGTCTGTGGGAGCATCAGCAGGTTGCACCATAGTCCCCATGACTTGGCAATTCGAACCGTGTTGTATTGTATTCTTGATGACTGTGCACCTACAGCTTCAAGGGTGGCCGCGTATTCCGCAAGGAAGATGGTCTTTGCTTTTAAATCTTGAAGAATATCCTTTTCGTCCATATATCCTGTCTCGTAAAGTTGTTTTGATGCAGTCAAAGGTACGATATTTTATCAAGTATAGCAATTTTAGACTGTTATTTTTTTTATGAATTACTGACATTTTTGACACATATCAGACTGACACATGTGGCACTTGCTGTCTTTGGCACACTTTTCGCATATGGAAAGGTGGAATTTAGAGAACTCAAACTTAAAAACATACGAATTATGAAAATTAAACCATTAGCAGACAGAGTGCTGGTACTTCCGGCACAAGCTGAAGAAAAAGTAGGTGGAATCATTATTCCGGATACGGCAAAGGAAAAGCCGCAGCGTGGTACGGTAATTGCCGTCGGTGGTGGGACCAAGGATGATCCTATGGTTCTGAAAGAGGGGGATACCGTGCTTTATGGCAAGTATGCTGGTACGGAAATTGAGAATGAGGGCGAGAAATACCTGATGATGCGCCAGAGCGATGTACTCGCAGTGGTTGAATAATGTTCAGAATGAATTAAATCCGTTAAATCTTAAAGTAAATAAAGAATTATGGCAAAGATAATCAAATTCGACACAGAAGCCCGCGACTTCCTGAAGCAGGGCGTAGATCAGTTGGCTAACGCAGTGAAGGTAACCCTCGGCCCGAAAGGTCGCAATGTAGTTCTTGAGAAGAAGTTCGGTGCCCCCCAGATTACCAAGGACGGTGTTACCGTTGCCAAGGAGGTGGAGCTTGAAGACAAATTCGAGAATACCGGTGCCCAGCTCGTTAAGAGTGTGGCCAGCAAAACGGGTGATGATGCCGGCGACGGAACGACTACCGCAACCATTCTTGCCCAGTCAATCGTCAGCGAAGGCTTGAAGAATGTAACGGCGGGAGCCAATCCTATGGATTTGAAGCGTGGTATCGACAAGGCCGTCAACAAGGTTGTTGAGTATATCAAGGAGAATGCTGAAGTGGTAGGCGACAACTACGATAAGATAGAGCAGGTGGCTACCGTATCAGCCAATAACGACCCCGAAATCGGTAAGTTGCTGGCTGATGCCATGCGCAAGGTTTCCAAGGATGGCGTCATCACCATTGAGGAGAGCAAGAGCCGTGATACATCAATCGGTGTCGTAGAGGGTATGCAGTTTGACCGTGGCTACCTCTCTCCTTACTTTATGACAGATGCCGACAAGATGGAATGCGTGATGGAGAGCCCTTATATCCTGATTTATGACAAGAAGATATCAAACCTGAAGGATTTCCTGCCTGTCTTGCAGCCTGCTGCAGAGAGCGGTCGCCCATTGTTGGTGATTGCAGAAGATGTGGATTCGGAGGCTTTGACGACTCTCGTCGTTAACCGTCTGCGTGGCGGCTTGAAGATTTGCGCCGTTAAGGCACCGGGCTTTGGTGATCGCCGCAAGGCTATGCTGGAAGACATCGCAGTACTTACCGGCGGTGTGGTTATCAGCGAGGACAAGGGTCTGAAGCTCGATCAGGCAACTCTCGAGATGCTCGGTACGGCCGAGAAGGTTACCGTTACCAAGGATAATACCACAATTGTGAACGGTAACGGGTCAAAGGAGAACATCAAGGAGCGTATCGCACAGATCAAGAATGAGATTTCCAACACGAAGAGCTCGTATGACAAGGAGAAGCTTCAGGAGCGTCTTGCCAAGCTCGCTGGCGGCGTAGCCGTACTTTATGTAGGTGCTAATTCCGAGGTAGAGATGAAGGAGAAGAAGGATCGCGTTGACGATGCTCTCTGCGCAACCCGTGCAGCTATCGAGGAAGGCGTGGTTGTCGGTGGTGGTATCACCTATATCCGTGCCCAGGAAGCATTGAAGGGCATCAAAGGCGAGAACGCTGACGAGCAGACTGGTATCAACATCGTAGAGCGTGCCATAGAGGAGCCGCTTCGCCAGATAGTAGAGAATGCTGGTGGTGAAGGTGCCGTCGTTGTAAACAAGGTGCGCGAAGGGCAAGGAGACTACGGCTACAATGCCCGTACGGATTCCTATGAGGATCTTCGTGCCGCAGGCGTCATCGATCCGGCTAAGGTTGCCCGCGTGGCTCTTGAGAATGCCGCTTCTATTGCGGGCATGTTCCTGACAACAGAATGCTTGATTGTCGACAAACCTGAGGAGCAGGCTCCGGCAATGCCTCCACAACCAGGCATGATGTAATTGGAAATTACTAAGTTGAGCAATAGGAAGGGGACAAGCCATAAAAGCTTGTCCCCTTTTGCTTTCTCATATAAGGCATGGAGATTTTCATGCCAGGATTACCCCAATCGAGTCTAATCGGTTTTCTTTGTTTAAAAAACCGTGGCTTGCCTATGTGTTAATCCTATCTTTTTTGTATCTTTGTAACATGAAAGTGGAGTTTAATTGGAAAAAATGGTTGGTCTACTTCATCGTTGCTGCCGGGCTAATCTATTTGACGAGGTCATTCTTCATGTCTTTGGGCATCTTCATGCTCCTGTTGCTCATAGACTGGGCACTTGGTGAGTGGGAGAAAAAACACAGGCAGGAATGAAACAGCTTGTTGAGTTGTACAGACATTGGAATGGTGAAGAACCTGCGCGAGTAGATAAACTGCCTGGCGCAGGGAGCAATCGTGTCTATTACCGCATGCAAAATAGTCAAGGAGAAAGCGTGATAGGTGTCGTGGGAACCAGTCGCGACGAAAATCATGCCTTCATCTATCTTGCCCGGCACTTCACTTTCCGCCAGCTTTCCGTACCGAGAATTCTTGCCGTAAGCGAAGATGAGCTATGCTATTTGCAGACGGATTTGGGGCAGGTTTCTCTTTTCGATGCCATCAAGGGCGGTCGTGAGGCAGGTGGAAGATACAATCAGAGGGAAAGGGAACTTCTTAAAAAGACTATTCGGGAGCTGCCGGATATTCAGATTCGGGGAGTCCGCGGATTAGATTTCAGCAACTGTTATCCTCAGCCGGAGTTTGATGTAGACAGCGTGCTCTTCGACTTGAACTATTTCAAATACTGCTTTCTGAAGGCAACGGAGCTGGATTTTCACGAGCTCAAGCTTGAGGCCAATTTCCGTATGTTTGCCAAGGATTTGACCTCAGAGCCCAGCGAGAGTTTCCTTTACCGCGACTTTCAGGCTCGCAACATCATGCTCGATACCGGCGGAAATCCCTATTTCATTGACTTTCAAGGTGGTCGGAAAGGGCCTTATTATTATGACTTGGCATCTTTCCTGTGGCAGGCCTCGGCAAAATATCCTAATAAGTTGCGTCGTGATCTCGTCTACGAGTATTACAATTCGTTGAAAAATTATACGGAAGTACCCGCGGAAAGGCACTTTGTCAACCGTCTGGCACTTTTCGTCCTGTTCCGCATGCTTCAGGTGCTGGGTGCCTACGGCTTCCGTGGATACTTCGAGCGCAAGAAACACTTCCTGGATTCCATTCCTCCGGCAATGGACAATCTCCGTGAACTTCTCAAGATGGGGGAGGGCACATTTCCATATCCTTATATGATGGACATGCTCCGCCGACTTACGGAGATGCCCCAGTTCGCCCATCGGGAAACGCCCGTCGTGAAACGGGAAGATGGTTACAAGGTTACGGACAGGGACATCTATCAAGCCAATCCGCTTGACGGACCGGCCACATTCTCGAAATATGACGGCAAGGGACCACTTGTCGTTACGGTCTACAGTTTCTCTTATCGCAAGGGAATGCCCGAGGACGAATCGGGAAACGGTGGTGGCTATGTCTTCGATTGCCGCAGCACACACAACCCGGGGCGATATGAACCTTACAAAAAACTTACCGGACTTGACGAACCCGTTATCCGTTTTCTGGAAGATGACGGGGAGATACTGACCTTTCTGGACGAGGTCTACAAGTTGGCCGACCATCATGTGGCACGCTATATGCAGCGCGGATTCACGCATCTGATGTTCTGTTTCGGTTGCACGGGCGGTCAGCACCGCAGCGTCTATTCCGCCCAGCATCTCGGTGAGCATCTTCACGCGAAGTTCGGGATAGAAGTCCGCATCATCCACCGCGAGCAAAATATTTCACGGATTCTGCCTGCTGAATGACGGAATTTTATTAACTTTGCAGCTATGAAGCAAGCCATGATATTCGCGGCAGGTCTTGGAACCCGCCTGAAGCCGTTGACCGATAGAATTCCGAAGGCCTTGGTCGAGGTTGGGGGAGAGCCGCTGCTCAAGCATGTGATTCTTCGATTGAAGGAGGCTGGCTTCATCCGTATTGTTGTCAATGTACATCATTTCTCCCGGCAAATCATCGATTACCTGAAAGCCAACGAAGATTTCGGCCTGGAAATCGTAGTCAGCGACGAGAGCGTGGAACTTCTTGACACGGGCGGAGGCATGAAAAAGGCCGCCCCTCTCTTTGATGCCGACAGTCAGATACTGATTCACAATGTAGATATTCTGAGCAATGTGGATCTGGAGAGATTCTATACCGAGGCTCCCAAGATGCGCAACTATGGTTCCGGAGACTGGCTCGACGCCTCGGCAACGCTGCTCGTAAGTTGGAGAAAAACCAGGCGTTACCTGCTTTTCGATGAGCAGATGCGGCTCGTAGGCTGGACGAACATTGAGACCGGCGAGGTGAAGAGTCCGTTCAAATGGCTCCGTGAATTCGCCAAGGAGCATCCGGAAGAGTTCACGATACTGCCCGACCATCATGAGCATATTGAGGTCAGGCATCGCCTTTTGGGCTATGGCCGGATGATTCTGAAGGCCTACGCCTTTTCGGGCATCCATTGTTTTTCGCCTTCGCTGTTTCCCCGTATGGCCGACCTCCCTGCCCGTTTCCCGATTATGGATTTCTATCTCGCCAACTGCGACTCGGCTCCTATCAAAGGATATGTGGCAGACGGGATGAAAATGCTGGATGTCGGCAAGCTCGACACCCTGCAGGAAGCAGAGCATTTTATAAAAGAATTAAATAGATAGACCCATGCAACAGAAGATTATTATCCTCGATTTCGGTTCCCAGACCACCCAGCTCATCGGGCGCAGGGTGAGAGAACTTGACACCTTCTGCGAGATTTTGCCGTATAACAAGTTTCCCAAGGACGACCCGTCCGTCATTGGCGTTATCCTGAGCGGCAGTCCTTATTCCGTTCACGACAAGGAAGCCTTCAAGGTAGACCTTGCGCAGTTTGTCGGCAAAGTGCCCGTTTTGGGCATCTGCTACGGTGCCCAGTTCATCAGTTATGCCAATGGAGGCAAGGTGGAACCCACCGGAACGCGTGAGTACGGACGGGCCAACCTGGAGAAGATAGACTTTGAAGACCCCTTGTTCAAGGGATTCGAGAAGGGATCGCAGGTGTGGATGAGCCACGGCGACACCATTACGGCCATTCCTGCCGACTGTCGTGTGATAGCCTCTACGGCAACTGTAAGGAATGCGGCGTATGCCTCTACGGTGGCTCCTCTCTGGGCCGTGCAGTTCCATCCGGAAGTCTTTCACACTCTTCAGGGTACGACGCTCTTGAGAAACTTCGTTGTCGATATCTGCAAGTCGAGACAGGAATGGAGTGCCGCATCGTTTGTGGAGAGCACGGTCAGGGAACTGAAGGAGCAGTTAGGCAACGATCGCGTCATCCTCGGACTGAGTGGCGGCGTCGACTCCAGCGTCTGTGCCACCCTGTTGAACAAGGCCATCGGCAAGAACCTTACCTGCATCTTCGTCGACCACGGCATGCTTCGTAAGAACGAGTTCCGCAAGGTGATGGATGCCTATGCGGGTCTGGGCCTGAATGTAATCGGTATCGACGCGTCCGACAAGTTCTTCAAAGACCTTGAGGGTGTGAGCGATCCGGAACAGAAACGCAAGATAATAGGGCGCGACTTCGTAGAAGTCTTCAATGCGGAGGCCAGGAAAATCACGGATGCCAAGTGGCTCGCCCAAGGCACTATCTATCCAGACCGCATAGAGAGCCTTAGCATTACGGGCATGACCATCAAGAGCCACCATAATGTGGGAGGGCTTCCAAAGGAAATGCAGTTGCGGCTTTGCGAGCCCTTGAAGTGGCTCTTCAAGGACGAGGTGCGGCGCGTGGGCTACCAACTGGGCATGCCCGAGCGGCTCATTAAGCGTCATCCGTTCCCGGGACCGGGCCTGGCTGTGAGGATTCTGGGGGATGTCACCCGGGAGAAAGTCCGTATCCTCCAGGAGGCCGACGACATCTACATCGAGCACATGCACCAATATGTCATGTCCGACGGCACTTCCCTTTACGACCATGTATGGCAGGCGGGAACGGTTCTGCTCTCAACGATTCGCTCCGTTGGCGTGATGGGCGACGAGCGCACTTACGAGCATCCGGTGGCTTTGCGTGCCGTTACCTCGCAGGATGCCATGACCGCCGACTGGGCTCACCTGCCTTACGACTTCATGGCGAAGGTTTCCAATGAGATTATTAATAAGGTGAAGGGGGTGAACAGAGTCTGCTATGACATCTCTTCGAAGCCGCCTTCGACCATAGAGTGGGAGTAAATGAGAGGCGTTTTTAACTTTTTGGTAAGTTTGCTGACAGGAGCAGCCTTGACGGGCTGCTCTGCGAGCAGGGCCTTTGACACCGTCGATGTGAACACTTTTGCGAAAATCATCCAGGAGAGTACGGTTCAATTGGTGGATGTGCGCAGCATGGAGGAATATCTCGAAGGCCATATCGCCCAGGCGCAGCTCATTGATGTTACGAAGCCCGGCTTCATTCAGGTCTGTGAGCAGATGTTGCGGAAAGACCGGACGGTGGCAGTCTATTGCCGTTCAGGCCGCAGGAGTGCCATGGCAGCTGGCCAATTGGCGAAGAAAGGATATAAGGTGGTGAACCTTGATGGCGGTATCCTGGCATGGAAAGATGCCGGGAAGCCCGTTGAGAAATAGCGTTTTCGCGAAAGCGGAGCGGCAAGGCTTCAAGGAGGAAACTTCTTGGAGCCTTTTTTAATGTAAGGGAATTACTGGGATTATGAAAATACAGGACAATGGTTGTATTGCAGAAATGAATATTGCATAAATCGGGTGTGAGCCCTGAAAATTACTTTCGCTGGAATTGTGAAGGGTAAAAGCGAAAGTCCCTGAGAACCGGCGTAAGGTGCCTTAGATGCAATCTCCATTTTCTGAAAAAGCAAAAAGATAGGATTTTCTGGTTCTGCGGGGAGTAAATATGCACTTTTTGGCAAGAAGGAAGCCGTTTGCGGCCCTCCTTTTAGCGGCAAACAGGAGGGTAGAAGACCGCTGTTTACCGTCCAAAAGGCCGCTTTTTACCCAAACGGCCATGATTTTTTGCATAATATGCAAAACGCTCGAAATTATGCAAAAAGTGGTTGGCGTGAAAGGATTTTACATCTAAACCATATAGGCGAAGAAGTCAAAAGACTTCTTCGCCTAATATAGCGGTATGGAAAAATATACCTTATTTGTTTTTCAGCAAGTCGCGGATTTCTGCGAGCAGCTTCTCTTCAGCCGTGGGTTCCGGTGCTGCCGCGGGCTGTTCAGGCTCTTCCTTCTTGCGGTTGAGCTTGGTAATGCCCTTGACCATGAGGAAGACGCAGAATGCGATAATCGCAAAGTCAAGGATGTTTTGCAGGAAGTTGCCGTAAGTAATCTTTGCATCTCCCAGCGTAACTCCCAGCGTCTTGAAGTCTACTCCCTGCAGGAGCATGCCGATGACAGGCATCAGTACATCGTCTACCAGCGAACTCACGATTTTGCCGAAGGCACCGCCGATGATTACACCTACTGCCATGTCCATGACATTGCCACGCATGGCGAATTCTTTGAATTCGTTCAGAAATTTCTTCATTTGTCTTTTTTATTTGAAAATTAAAAATATATAGTTTTGCAACATCGAGTTATCAGACTTGGAATAGAATGCGGCCGATTTCAGCAAAAAATGTTGTTAGGGCACACATTTTATATAATTTAAGACTCAAACCGACTGCAAATATAGGAATTTTTTCGTAACTTTGCATGGCAAAAGGAAAAAAGATTAGCAAATCGATTAAATATTTTAACCCTTTAATAAAATTAAAAAAGTAAAATGACAAATGTAGCTATTAACGGCTTTGGCCGTATCGGTCGTCTCGCATTCCGTCAGATGTTCGAGGCTGAAGGTTATGAGGTTGTTGCCATCAACGACCTGACAAGTCCAAAGATGCTTGCTCACCTCTTGAAGTATGACACCGCTCAGGGTGGTTTCGCCGGCAAGTTCGGCGAGGGTAAGCACACCGTAGACTATAAGGACGCTGTTCTTGCCGAGGATGGCAAGACGGTCGTAACTCCAGGTTCTATCATCGTTGACGGGAAGGAGATTACTATTTATGCAAAGCCAAACGCTGCAGAGCTTCCTTGGGGTGAGCTCAATGTAGATGTTGTACTCGAGTGCACAGGTTTCTATACCTCTAAGGCAAAGGCTTCCGCCCACATTCAGGCAGGTGCCAAGAAGGTTGTTATCTCTGCTCCTGCAGGCAACGATCTTCCCACCATCGTCTACAACACCAACCATAAGACCCTGACCCCTGCTGATACAGTGATTTCTGCTGCATCTTGCACCACAAACTGCCTGGCTCCCATGGCTGCTGCGCTGAACGCGTATGCTCCTATCCAGTCAGGTATCATGTCTACCATCCACGCTTACACCGGCGACCAGATGATTCTTGACGGCCCGCAGCGCAAGGGAGACCTTCGTCGCTCACGCGCAGGTGCCTGCAACATCGTTCCTAACTCAACGGGTGCAGCAAAGGCCATCGGTCTGGTTATCCCCGAGCTGAACGGCAAGCTGATCGGTTCTGCACAGCGCGTTCCGACTCCTACGGGTTCTACCACGATCCTGATTGCTGTCGTTAAGGGCAAGGATGTAACTGTAGAAGGCATCAACGCTGCCATGAAGGCTGCTGCCAACGAGAGCTTCGGCTACAACGAGGATCAGATTGTTTCTTCCGATGTCATCGGTATGAAGTTCGGTTCTCTCTTCGATGCAACCCAGACAATGGTGAGCAAGATGGACGACGATACCTATCAGGTACAGGTGGTTTCTTGGTATGACAATGAGAATTCTTACACTTCTCAGATGGTTCGTACTATCAAGTACCTCGCTGAGTTGAAGTAATACGACCGACGAACAAAAAGTTCAATAGAGACCGTCCGGCTGTTGCCGGGCGGTTTTTTATGGTGTATATGTCTTTATTCCCATTCATTCTGTTTCCAGATTTGGTAGTTTGGGATAATTTGTCTATATTTGCGACATGAATGCGATGATAACGATACTCGGTCCTACTGCCAGCGGGAAGACCTCGCTTGCCACGGCTTTGGCTGCCCGGATAGGGGATGCAGAGATTATCAGCGCAGACTCAAGGCAGGTCTATCGTGGCATGGACATCGGCACGGGAAAGGATCTTGATGATTACAAGGTGGGCGGAATGAATATCCCTTATCACCTCATCGACATCGCGGAACCGGGAACCAAATATAATCTTTATGAATATCAGAAGGACTTTCATACGGTCTATGAGGATATTCGAAAACGAGGAAAGCTCCCCATTCTGTGTGGCGGGACGGGACTTTACATAGAAGCCGTGCTGAAGGGGTATCGACTCTCGGCCGTGCCCCAGAACTCAACTCTGAGAAAAGATTTGGAGGGACTGTCTCTGGAAGCATTGACCGAGATGCTGAAAGACCTGAAGGCGAAGACCGGGAGCAAGATGCACAACAAGACGGATGTGGATTCCTGCCAGCGGGCAATCCGCGCCATCGAGATTGAGACCTATAACCTCGAGCATCCGATATCCTTGCGTGAGATGCCTGCGGTGGACGCTCTTGTCATCGGGGTAAATATTAACCGGGATTTAAGGCGGGATAAGATTACCCACCGCTTGAAGCAAAGGCTGGAAACGGGTATGGTTGAAGAGGTTAAGGGCTTACTCGACAGAGGAATACCTGCAGAAGATTTGATATATTACGGCCTTGAATATAAATATGTTACGGAGTATGTCATCGGAAAGACCGCCTACGACGAAATGTTCAGAAGCCTTGAGACAGCCATCCATCAGTTTGCGAAGCGGCAGATGACATGGTTCCGCGGCATGGAGCGCAGGGGCTTCACCATTCATTGGATAGACGCGGTGCTCCCGATGGAAACGAAGATAGAACAAATATTAGCATTATGGCAGTAAACGAAAATAAATGGGGCATCCTGTATTGCCCAAAGAATTCATTCCGCCCACAAAAGCGATGGGAGAACATCGAGAAGGTGCTTCGCAGTGAACGCATCGATTTCGACTATGTACAGAGCGAGAGTACGGGAAGCGTGGAGCGCTTGGTCAAGATGATGATTAACAACGGCTATCGCACCCTGATAATAATAGGTGGCGACTCGGCGTTGAATGATGCGGTGAACTGCCTGATGCAGACGGAGAAGGAAGTGCGCGACCAGATAGCGCTGGGAGTTATCCCCAATGGGATGATGAACGACT
The DNA here is from genome assembly GCF_900113305.1 of Prevotella sp. KH2C16. Taxonomy (GTDB): domain Bacteria; phylum Bacteroidota; class Bacteroidia; order Bacteroidales; family Bacteroidaceae; genus Prevotella. The sequence goes on from NZ_FOOW01000002.1 coordinate 176,870, forward strand.
TTGCTCATTTCTGGGGATTTCAGGAAGGAGAAATTGAGAGGTCGGTCAAATGGTTGAAAGAACATCGTGTAAGGAAGATAGACCTTGGGCGAATCAACTATAAGAACAAGCACGGAGAGCCCTGTCATCGTTATTTCCTGAATTGTATCAATATAGGTCTGATAGCAACGATTATGAACCTGCGCCGGCAGACACGCCATATCGTAGGATCGAGAACGGTCAGCTATGTAATTTCTTTCATCCTGATGATATTCCAGCGGCTGGAATACAAGATGCATCTGAAGATAAACGGCGAGAGCATCAATCGCAAGGTGATGACGGTGTGTGTGGGAAATGCGCTCGGATACGGACAAACGCCGAATGCCGTCCCTTATAACGGATTGCTTGATGTGAGCGTGGTCTATCATCCGGAGATGGCACAGCTGATAGAGGGAATTTACCTTTTTGTCAGAGGAAAGTTCCTTAATCACAAGAGCGTGCATCCCTATCGCACGAAAGAAGTGCAGGTGCGGAATGAGGAGAAGGCCTTGGTCGGTATTGACGGACGGCTCCTCAATTCTCCGTTAGGTGAGTACACGATCAGGGTGGAGCAGGAGGTAATCAATTTTCTGATACCGGCGTAGGGGAGATTCAGCTCCTACATGTTCGTCTCGTCGCCCTGTTGCTCGGGACATTCTCGGTTGCTAATTCTCTTAATGATATAATTCTGGGTTTCCATCGGAATCCCGGCTGTGAAGTGCTATCTACAAATGCGTCTCTGATAACCGCAATTCCATCGCAGATTCTTTTGCTGTGCCGCATTAAATGTTTATTTTGGGAAAAATAGTTAGAAATTATTTTGTTTTATATTTATTTTTTTGTAATTTTGAAGCAAGAATGGGATAGCGGCACAACATGCCGATACAACCAATTCTAATGCTATCTTATATAACTAAACCTTACATATAACCTATGAGCTATCTTAAATTCGAAAAAGCCCTGATGACCAACTTGGAGGAAGCCTTGCCTAAGGAACTGCTTCGTACCAATCGGTCGGGAGCCTACTCATGCTCTTCGATTGTGGATTGCAACACGAGGAAATATCATGGTCTGCTCGTTGTTCCTGTACCCAATCTGGATGATGACAACCATGTACTCCTTTCTTCGCTCGATGTAACCGTTATCCAACATGGAGCAGAGTTCAACCTCGGCCTTCATAAGTATCAGGGCGACAACTTCAGTCCTAAGGGACATAAATACATTCGGGAGTTTGATTGCGACAAAGTCCCGACTACGCTTTACCGTGTGGGAGGCGTGCTTCTGAAAAAAGAAGTAGTGTTCCAGCATTACGAAGACAGAATCCTCATCCGCTATACGCTGGAGGACGCACATTCTGCAACGACACTTCGTTTCCGGCCGTTCCTGGCATTTAGGAGCGTTCGCCAGTTTACGCATGAGAATTCGGTAGCGTCGCGCAACTATTCTCCAGTTGATAATGGAATCAAGACTTGTATGTATGCAGGTTATCCTGACTTGTATATGCAGTTCTCGAAAAAGAACGAGTTTGTATTTCAGCCTGACTGGTATCGCGGCGTGGAATATCCGAAGGAACAGCAGCGTGGTTATGCTTCAAACGAAGATCTTTATGTTCCGGGATATTTCGAGATGCACATCCGAAAAGGGGAAAGCATCGTTTTCTCAGCTGCTATTTCGGAAATCAAGACACTGGGCTTAAAGAAGCTCTTTCAGGAGGAGGTGGATGAGCGCACTCCTCGTGATAACTTCTTTCATTGTCTGGTAAATGCGGCCCATCAATTTCGTATTCATGAGAAGAATGATGACCGCTATATCTTGGCCGGTTACCCGTGGTTCAAGAGTCGTGCCCGTGATACCTTTATTTCACTTCCGGGTCTTACGCTCTCCATAGAAGAGGATGATTACTTTGAATTAGTCATGCAGACAGCCGAGGTTGCGCTGCGGGAATTCATGGAGGGGAAACCTATTACGAAGAAGATATATGAAATTGACAAGCCCGATGTGCCGTTGTGGGCAGTATGGTGTATCCAACAATATGCTCGCGAATGTGGTCGCCAGCAATGTTTTGATAAGTATGGGCGATTGCTCATGGATATCATGCAGTATATAGAGAGCAGCAAGCACCCCAATCTTGAACTTCAGGAAAATGGACTTCTTTATGCCTCGGGCGGCAAGGAAACGCCGATCACATGGATGAACTCTGCATCAAATGGGCATCCAGTTGTTCCCCGTAACGGCTACATTGTCGAGTTTAATGCCTTGTGGTATAATGCCTTGATGTTTACGGCTTCTATAGCCAGAGATCACAAGGACGATAAACATGCTGAGCATCTGGAAAAAATTGCGGCAAAGTGCAAGCAGTCATTCGTGGATACATTCCTCAATGAATATGGCTATCTATATGATTATGTAGACGGGATGATGGTAGACTGGAGCGTCCGGCCAAATATGATATTTCCTGTCGCATTTGATTATTCACCCTTGGATCAGCAACAGAAAAAGAATATCATTGATATTTGTACTCGGGAATTACTGACTCCTAAGGGACTGCGCTCGCTCTCCCCGAAGAGCGGCGGCTATAATCCCATGTATGTGGGGCCGCAGAATCAACGCGACCTTGCCTATCATCAGGGTACTGCCTGGCCTTGGTTGGGTGGTTTCTACATGGAAGCCTGCCTGAAACTCTATAAGCGTACGCGTCTGAGCTTCCTTGAGCGTCAGATGGTAGGATACGAAGATGAGATGTTCTATCATTGTCTGGGCACTTTGCCGGAGCTTTTTGATGGTAATCCTCCGTTCAGGGGGCGTGGGGCAATCTCATATACGATGAATGTGGCTGAAGTACTTCGTACGCTCGAGCTACTTGAAAAATATACATATTAAAAGGAGGGCATAACCATGAGAGTTTTAATGTTTGGATGGGAGTATCCCCCTCATGTATATGGTGGTCTGGCAACAGCCAACTATGGCATTTCACAGGGGTTGCACGCCTTGGGCAAGGTAGATACGATTTTGTGTCTGCCGAGGCCCTTTGGCGATGAGGATCGCTCTGCAGCAAATCTGGTGGCGATGAACTGTGTGCCTGTAGCCTATCGGGATGTGGACTACGACTATGTAAGGAGCCGTATAGGAAATGTCATGGAGCCGGAGCTTTACTATCGGCTTCGCGACCATATCTATGGTGATTTCAACTATATGCATGTCAATGACCTTGGTGCCATGGAGTTTGCAGGCGGCTATCCAAAGAACCTGCATGAAGAAATCAACAACTACTCTGTAATTGCCGGCGTGGTGGCGCGTACCTTTGATTATGACATCATCCATGCCCATGACTGGCTTACTTATCCAGCAGGCATTCATGCCAAGCATGTTTCAGGGAAGCCGCTGTGTATTCATGTCCATGCTACTGATTTCGATCGTAGCCGTGGACATGTAAACCCGACTGTCTATAGCATAGAGAAAGACGGAATGGACAATGCTGACTGCATTATGTGCGTGAGCGAATTGACCCGTCAGACGGTCATAAATCAGTATCATCAAGACCCGCGCAAGTGCTTCACGGTACATAATGCCGTATATCCTCTCCGTCAGGAACTGCAGGATATTCCCCGTCCGGATCATACGGGAAAGGAGAAAGTCGTTACCTTCCTTGGCCGCCTGACGATGCAGAAGGGGCCGGAATATTTTGTCGAGGCTGCAAACATGGTGCTTCACCGCACGCGCAATGTCCGCTTCTGCATGGCGGGATCGGGCGATATGATGGATCAGATGATCTATCTTGCAGCCGAACGGGGCATTGCCGACAGGTTTCATTTTCCCGGATTTATGCGCGGCAAGCAGGTTTACGAATGCCTGAAAGACTCCGATGTGTATGTAATGCCGTCAGTAAGTGAGCCCTTCGGTATCTCTCCTTTGGAGGCCATGCAATGCGGCACTCCTTCTATTATCTCCAAGCAGAGTGGATGCGCCGAAATCCTGAACAACTGTATCAAGGTGGACTACTGGGATATCCATGCAATGGCCGATGCCATCTATTCAATCTGTCATAATGAGAGTCTCTTCCACTATTTGCAAGACGAAGGAAAGAAAGAGGTAGACCAGATTACATGGGAGAAAGTGGGTGCATGGATTTACAAACTTTATGAGCGCACGCTCGGCTGGGCATAGTGTCCTGACAAAGGGCATTACGCAGTCATATGGAAGGTCTTCTTTTCCGGATAGACCACATGAAAAGGAGAGCAGGATGTCATTTTAAAAAAAACAATTAATTATAATATAAGAAAATGAAAACGATTTGTTTATATTTTGAGATACACCAGATTATTCATCTGAGGCGATATCGTTTTTTTGATATCGGTACTGATCACTATTATTATGATGATTACGAGAATGAGCGTTCCATAACCGATATCGCAGAGCGTTCCTATATGCCGGCCCTGAATGCTATCGGCGAAATGATCAAGGAAAACGGGAAGGAATTCAAAGTGGCCTTCTCGCTTTCGGGAGTGGGCATGGAACAGTTGGAAATGCATGCTCCGCAGGTGCTCGAGAAGTTACAGGAACTGAACGGCACAGGCTGTGTGGAGTTTCTCGCGGAGCCGTATTCTCATGGGCTCGCTTCATTGATTAACGAGGAAAGCTTTGCCACGGAAGTTAAGCGTCAGATGGAAAAGGTCAAGGAGTATTTCGGCCAGACTCCCAAAGTTCTCCGTAATTCGGGTCTTATCTATAGCGACGATATTGGCCTGCAGGTTTCCCAGTTGGGTTTCAAGGGAATGCTTACTGAAGGCGCAAAGCATGTATTAGGGTGGAAGTCCCCGCATTATGTCTATCATTCGGCTTTAGCTCCAAGTCTCAAACTCTTGCTTCGCGATGTGAATTTGAGTGATGACATTTCACTGCGCTTCAATAATAGCGACTGGGAAGGCTATCCCCTGTTTGCTGACAATTATATTCAGAAGATTGCAGATTGTCCGGAAGAGGAGCAGTTCTATGGCATTTTCATGAACTTGTATGCGCTGGGAATCTCCCAGCCTTTGTCGAGCAACATCTTGGAATTCCTCAAGGCATTGCCGGCATGTGCAAAGGCCAAGGGCATAACATTTTCTACTCCTACGGAAATCTGCCTGAAAATGAAGAGCGCAGGTGCGCTTGATGTGCCGGATACGCTTTCGTGGATGGATGAGGAGCGTGATGTTTCCACATGGTTGGGCAACCCCATGCAGCGGGAGGCATTCAACAAACTCTATGGCATAGCCGACCGTGTTCGTATCGCCAATGATTCCCGTATCAATCAGGATTGGGACTATCTGCAGGCTACTAACAATTTCCGGTTCATGACCACAAAGTCTTCGGGAGTGGGTATTGACCGTGGCATCTATACATCTCCGTTTGATGCATTCACCAATTACATGAATATCCTGGGCGATTTCGTTACCCGCGTGAACAATCTTTATCCGGAAGATATTGATAACGACGAACTGGAAAGCTTGCTTACCACGATTAAAAATCAGGGCGACGAGATTGCAATGAAAGATAAGGAAATAACCCGTTTGCAAGCGAAGATAGAGAAGATTGAAACCGCGAGCGACAAGCTCCGTGCCCAGATAGAGAAGAAGCCCGTTCCCAAGAAGGCTTCGACCAAGAAGTCAACCCCGAAGAAAGCCGAATGATTTTCGTGTGAATGACACAGAAAAGCAGCCCCGTCATATCTGAAGACGGGGCTTTTTTTATGATTTTTGCAACTTTTTATGTTAAAAATTTGCTTTTGTCAAAATTAAAATCTATATTTGAGGCATGTTTTTCATGGGTTTCGACATTTTCGAAACATTGAATTTGAGGTTGGTAGCATCCTGCGCCAACCTCTTTTATTGCCAAGAATGCCACTTTTTATACAAAAAATTTGGCTAAATCAAAGAAAACTTTTATATTTGCAACTAATATTAACAGTCTTAAGACAATAAATATAAAGAAGCCTATCGCAAAACCTTTACTCCAATTTAAAAGTTAAAGGAAATGAATAATCTCAGTAAGATGACCGATGAAGAGTTGGCTCTTTCTTATATTGGCGGTAGCGTCGAGGCTTTTGATTTATTGTTGGAACGCAATAAAGCGAAGCTCTTTTCATACATTTTGTTTGTGGTAAGAGACCGTGAAAAAGCCGATGACATATTCCAGGACACTTTCGTCAAGGCCATCATAAAGATGCAGGAAGGCAAATATTCACCCACCGGGAAGTTTTCTGCATGGCTTATCCGTATAGCCCATAATGTGATAATGGATCTCTACCGTTCGCAGAGAAGCGGACATGTTGTGGAGGTCAACGAAGAAAATGATCTTTCGAATGTCCGCGGAACGGAGTTGTTCGACGGCAATATCGAGGATGTGCATATCAGGGAAGAAGTCTCCGGCGATGTGCGGAAAATGATGGAAATGCTTCCCGAGACACAGCGCGAGGTGGTGTTCATGCGTTTCTATCAAGAACTGTCTTTCAAGGAGATTGCAGAAATAACGAATGTGAGTATCAACACATCCCTTGGGCGCATGCGCTATGCTCTCCTGAACCTTCGCAAAATGGCCAAGACCAACAACATCACCTTAATGTCCGATTAGGGTCAGAGATTCTTCAAGGCGTGAATCGTAGCTATTGGATTGCTTGATTTGAAGACATAGCTCCCGCTCACCAGCACATCGACTCCAGCCTTAATGAGGCGTGGGGCTGTTTCATTTTGCACCCCGCCGTCAACCTCAATGAGAGCTTTGCTTCCGCTGTCGGCGATAAGTTTCTTCAGCCGGGCAATTTTATGGAGGGAGTTCTCTATGAATTTCTGTGCGCTGAAACCGGGATTCACGCTCATCAGCAGCACCATGTCGATATCGCTGATTACCTCTTCCAGAGTATTTACTGGCGTGGAGGGGTTTAGTGCCACTCCCACTTTCATGCCCGCATTGCGTATGGCATGGATAGTGCGATTGAGGTGCAGGCAGGCTTCCTGATGAATTGTCATCATGTAGACCCCGGATTCTTTGGCCTCTTTGATATACTTTTCGGGCTGTGCGATCATGAAATGAGTGTCAAGAGGCTTCTTGCAGATCTTTGAAACTGCGGATAAGATGGGGAATCCAAACGATATGTTAGGGACAAAGACACCGTCCATTACATCCATATGAAGCCAGTCGGCATCACTCTGGTTGATCATTTCCACCTCCTTTTGTAAATTGAGAAAGTCAGCGGAAAGCAGGGAGGGGGATATTATTGTTTCCATTTTGGCAGAGATTTCAGTTTAGGCAACTTGGCATATTGTTTCCTTTTTCATGGAGGGCATGATAGCTTCTTGCGAACTGCCGGATAAAACTCAAGGTTTTTTCAGACGGTTCCATTTCTTCTGGGGTAAAGTACTTCATAGGCAATTAATCTGCTTTTGTGGTTGGTATACAGTTAGAAAACGAAGATGTTAGGCTTTTATTATATCAGACCTTGCATTTTTTTCTCCCTACATCGCTTAGTAGCTGGATCTGTGGACTGTATAACTTATTATAATAGGTGTAGAGGTAGGAGAAGACGGAGAGGGCAAAAGGAGGAGCGTCCGGATAGAAACGATTTCACAGACAGCCGTTATTCGTCTGACAAAATCGCCGATATTGTGCGACGAAATCGGCGAAATTGATGGACAAAATCGGCGATTTTGTCAGGAAGGAGGTGCCTGAAAGCAAATTTTGAAGTTGTCAATCCTTCTGCTAAGAGGATTTCGCAATTTCTTAATTCCCAATGACAGGTTTATTGAAAAATTGTTGTAAATTTGCCCGGGAGAAAACATTCTGGAGTATGATAATACTGAATAGGAGAATGATGCGCATCTTGAAAAGGGAGCAGGGGTCGCCCAGGCTGGCCAGGAAACTTGCGGATCTTCTGGCAGAGGGAATCATGGAGAAGGAACAATGTTTCTTCTTAAGACGATTTTATGCCAGTAACCCTCATATAACTCCAAGCCTGTTTGAGGATAAAACTGCGTATGAATGTTTTCTCAACAGTATTCATATTGAAGACTTTTGCCGTCAAAATATAGTTTCCAACGCACTTCTTTTTGTAAGTCGGATAGAAAAAGCGTTGCAAAAAGCCGGCTGTAGATATGAGATTATATTATCCGTAAAACAACAGTCGTGCGTATTCACTTTTCATTCTTTTCATGAATCGGAAGTAGACTGGATAGACCTTAGTAAGATTGAAGACATGGATTGCGGAATCGCCGTCTTTAGATTATGAGTGGAGGAGTGATAATCCCTTCGATTTGTAGTGCGCCTTGATAGGCGCAAATGTTAAAAACATGACATTCTGAAAGTTTTCGGGGCAAAACTTTGGATAATTCAAAGACAAACCTTATCTTTGCAGAAGAAAAAAATATAGATGTCAATTATGAGATTTACTGTTTCTACATCGTGGTGGTGGCGTCGCTCAAGATTTAAAAGGTCGTGAGTTACGGAGCCATGTAGATACTCTAAAGAATAAATAAGAGGAATTTGAGAGGCCTGTCGTTCTTGCGACAGGCCTCTTTTAGTTATTAGGAACAATAACAATGAAAATGGAATATAGGAGATTGAATCATGAGTGCAAAAGAGATTTTTGACAAGCTTCTGGGTCATGAAGAGCTTACGGCTGATCAGACCCGACGGATTCTCATTGGCATTACCAAGGGAGAATTTAATACAGAAGAGATTACCGCATTGTTGGCATCCATCCAGATGCGTGGGATAACTGTTGATGAACTGCTCGGTTTTCGTGAAGGAATTCTCGAAACGGGGGTGCCGGTTCCTTTGGCTTGCGATAGGTACATTGATGTCGTGGGTACGGGCGGAGACCGTAAAAACACTTTTAATATATCAACAACATCATGTTTCGTAATCGCAGGAGCTGGCTATAAGGTGGCCAAGCATGGTAATTTTGCAGCCACATCGGTGAGCGGAGCTTCGAATGTCATCAAGGAGCACGGCGTGGTTTTTACGGATGATATAGACAAGTTGAATCGTTCGCTCAACGAGGCCGGCATAGTCTACTTGCATGCACAGCTTTTCGCAAAGGCCATGAAGTTTGTAGGGCCTATTCGCAAGGCTCTTCCGTTTCCGACATTCTTCAATCTTCTTGGCCCAATCATCAATCCCTCAAAGCCGCAGTGCCAGCTTCTGGGCGTTGCCAATCTTGACCAGATGCGGCTTTATAATAGTGTTTATCAGAAGATTGGCATCGACTACGGCATTGTGAACAGCATTGATGGCTACGATGAGATATCGCTTACGGGTGATTTCAAGGTAACTACCAACACCTACGAGAGGGTCTTCAAACCGCAGGATCTCGGGTTTGAGCCTGCCAAACCAGAGGAGCTACTTGCCGGTGCCACGGAGCTTGAGGCTGCTGAAATCTTCGACTCCGTACTCGAGAACCGTGCCCTTCCTGCACAGAAAAATATCGTTCTGGCCAATGCGGCTTTTGGTATTCAGGTCATGGAAAGAGGCGAAAAGAGCATTGAAGAGTGCATTGAGATTGCCCGCGACAGCATTGACAGCGGCAAGGCCCTTTCCGCTTTCAGGAAGTTTGTTGAACTGAACAGCTAACAATATCGGCAATGGATATACTGGAAGAGATCGTGGCCTATAAGCGCAGGGAAATAGAAGAGTTCCGTCTGTATGTGCCGGAGACGCAGTTGGCCGGCATGGTAGAGAAGGCTCTGCGGATTCCGGTACCCTCTATGCGGGAGGCGTTGGTGGCTTCTGAGACCGGAATCATTGCGGAGTTCAAGCGCCGTTCCCCGTCCAAGGGCTGGATTCACCGTGCTGCAGACCCTGATGTTGTTACGAAGGCTTATGAGGAGAATGGAGCTTCAGCCCTCAGCATTCTTACTGATCAGCATTTTTTCGGAGGCTATGATGAGTTCGTCCGGATGGCTCGTATAGCTGGAGTGAAGACTCCGATTCTATACAAGAACTTCATCATCGATGAGTATCAGCTCCTCCAGGCCCGCTATTGTGGTGCCTCTGCGGTGTTGCTGATTGCCGCCTGTCTCTCCATGGATGAGTGTGCGCGCCTCCTAAAGATGGCACATAGCCTTGGCATGGAGGTCCTTCTTGAAATGCACAATGATCGGGATATTGCATATGCGGAGCTTAAGCCGGACATGTATGGCATCAATAATCGGAATCTTGGGACCTTTGAAACCAATGTGGAAAATAGTTTCAACCTGATAGGGCACCTTCCGGAAAATGTCTGCAGGGTCAGCGAGAGTGGTATTCACGATGCAGAAACGGTAAAGGCTTTGCGTGAGGCGGGCTTTCATGGCTTTTTGATGGGAGAAAACCTTATGAAGGCAGAAAATCCGGGAATGGCACTTGGAGGGTTTATTCATCAACTTAAAACAAGTTGATCTGCGTGATAGTATCATGTTTTTTTCGTAACTTTGGACATTATAAATGAATATAACTATGTTAATAAAAGTTTGCGGCATGCGCGAAGCCGAGAATATCCGCGAGGTAGCAGCATTAGGAGTAGATATGATGGGGTTTGTTTTCTGGCCTCAGAGTCCTCGCTTTGTGCAGATGATCAGTGCTCAGGCAGGTATCATTCCAGATTATAGCGAAGAGCGCCTTCGTCAGAGCCAGGGGAACCCTGTCGTAACAGGGAGCCTGGAGAGTCAGCCTAAGCGGGTAGGAGTGTTTGTTGATGATATGCCCCAGAATATCGTAACACGCGTATTTAATTATAGTCTCGATTATATCCAGTTGCATGGCGAGGAGCCTCGGGAGACATGTGAAAACCTGCGTCTGACCCTTGACCCTGATATTCATCCCGGCATAAAGATTATCAAGGCTATTAGTGTCTCATCTGCCGAAGACTTCAAGAAGTGTGCAGCTTATATCGGTGCTGTGGATATGTTCCTCTTTGATACCAGGTGTAAGACCGTAGGCGGAAGTGGTGAGCAGTTTGATTGGTCTATCCTCCGGCAATATGATGGTGGAGTCCCGTTCCTTTTGAGTGGTGGAATGGGGCCTGACGATGCTACGCGTGTGAAGGCTTTACGCCATCCGATGTTCGCCGGCATTGATTTGAACAGTCGTTTTGAAGTTGAACCGGGAGTTAAAGATGTGGTGAAATTACGAGATTTCATACAGACTGTAAGAGAAGGATAAAATCATTTACAACAAAAAATCAAGTATTTTGAATAAGATAAACCAGCTCTTTGCAAATCGCAAGGATCGTAAGCTTTTGTCTTTGTATTTCTGCGCCGGGTGTCCGGAATTGGAGATGACGGGTGATATTATCAGAATCCTTGAGCGTCGCGGTGTTGATATGATAGAGGTAGGCATTCCCTTTAGCGACCCGTTGGCTGATGGTCCTGTCATTCAGAGTGCGGGCACCGTTGCACTTGGGAACGGCATGACGCTCCGCAAGCTCTTTGTCCAGTTGGAGGCAGTCAAAGATGATGTTGCTATCCCGCTCGTCCTGATGGGATATCTGAATGTAGTGATGCACTACGGCATCGAGAAGTTCTTCATGGACTGCGTGCGCTGTGGCGTTAGCGGGTGCATCATTCCCGACCTTCCCTTTGCCGACTATGTCGATAGAGTTAAGCCTGTTGCCGACAAATATGACATCCGTGTTATCATGATGATTACCCCGGAGACATCCGAAGACCGGATTCGTTTTATAGACGAGCATACGGACGGCTTCATCTATATGGTGTCGAGTGCAAGCATTACCGGCGCGCGGGATAACTTTGACGAAGCTAAGCAGGAATACTTCAGGCGTGTCAACTCCATGAATCTGCGGAATCCTCGCATGATTGGGTTTGGCATCAGCAATAAACAGACGCTTGACAGCGCATGGCAAAACGCCGCTGGAGCCATTATCGGCAGTAAATTCGTAACCTTATTGAATGAAACCCATGACCCAGATAAGGCCATGGACCAACTTTATGAAGCATTGCAGAAATGAAATATCAAGTAGATGAAAACGGTTTTTTCGGGCATTATGGGGGTACTTATGTGCCAGAGATATTATATAATGTGGTTCATGAACTTCAGGAAGCCTATAATCCCATCATAGAGAGCGAGGAATTCAAGACGGAGTACCGCCAGTTGCTTAGAGACTATGTCGGGCGTCCGTCTCCGCTTTATCACGCGAAACGCATGAGTGAGAAATATGGGTGTCGGCTCTATCTGAAGCGAGAAGACCTAAACCATACTGGTGCCCATAAGATAAATAACACCATCGGGCAGATTCTCCTTGCCCGTAAGATGGGAAAGACGCGCATCATCGCTGAGACGGGAGCCGGTCAGCATGGCGTGGCGACGGCAACGGTATGCGCTCTTATGGGTATGCATTGTGAGATTTTCATGGGCAAGACGGATGTCGAACGGCAACATATCAATGTGGAGCGCATGAAAATGCTGGGTGCAATCGTGCATCCGGTTACCACGGGTAATATGACTCTGAGCGACGCATGCTCTGAGGCTATCCGCGACTGGTGCTGCCATCCTCGTGATACCTTCTATCTGGTCGGGTCGACGATGGGTCCTCATCCTTATCCGGACATCGTGGCAAAGATGCAGAGCGTGATATCCGAGGAAATCAAGATGCAGCTTGAGGAGAAGATTGGCCGTGATTATCCTGACTGCCTCATTGCCTGCGTAGGTGGTGGGAGTAATGCTGCCGGCACCATCTATCACTATATTGATGACGAGCGGGTAAAGATTGTATTGGCGGAGGCTGGCGGCCATGGTATAGGCAGCGACTATACTGCCGCTACGATTCATTGCGGGACGGAGGGAATCATCCATGGAGCCCGCTCATTGGTTATGCAGACTGACGACGGCCAGATCAAGGAAGCCTTCACAATCAGTGCTGGACTCGACTATCCTGGCATCGGCCCCATGCATGCAGATCTTGCAGAGAAAGGGCGAGAAAAGGTTTTTGCCATTAATGACGACGAGGCCATCTATGCCGGCTATGAGCTCACCCGCATGGAGGGCATCGTTCCCGCCATAGAGAGTGCCCATGCCATTGCAGCACTCAAGAAGCTCAGCTTCAATCCTGAAGATGTCGTAGTGCTCACCGTGAGTGGTCGCGGGGACAAGGATGTAGAGACTTATCTCAAGAATAAGGCCATGGCCAAAGAATATGCAAACTTCTGAAACATGTATCAGTATACAACACAAACCAAGAAACTATTAGGCGACCTTTACACTCCTGTGGGTGTATATATGAGCTTGCGCGACCTCTATCCGCAGTCGGTGCTTATGGAAAGTTCCGACTATCACAGCCACGATACGGCGCGCTCTTTCATCGGAATTCACCCGATGGCGAAGATAGTAGTGAATCACGGGGTCATAGAGAGTAGCTATCCGGATGGAAGGCACGAGACTCAGGCGATTGACCAGAGTGTGAAGGGACATGCCAAGCTACAGCTGGCAGATGCCCTTGCCGATTTCATTCAGCATTTTGAGGTGAAGGGAGATGACTGTGAGTATTGTGGCTTATACGGATTTGCCTCGTTCAATGCGGTGCGTTACTTCGAAGACATCGATGTTAAGGATTCCGTGATGAAAGAAAATGACGCCCCCGATATACTCTACATACTTTATCGGGACCTTATTGTATTCGACCATTTCAACAATACTATCACGCTCATCACGCTTGGCGGCAGCTTAGACGAGATAGAGAAAAACTTGAATCATCCAGCCCGGAGCTACGACTTTCATTCTGCGGGGAGTCCGTTTAGCATGCTTTCTGATGAGGCTCATAAGGAAAACATACGCAAGTGTGTATCCCATTGCCTGCGTGGCGATGTCTTTCAGGTGGTTGTGTCGAGGCGATTCTGCCAGAAATATGATGGAGACGACTTCAATCTTTACCGTGCCTTGCGTAGTGTCAACCCGAGTCCTTATCTTTTCTACTTTGACTTCGGCGGATTCCGCATCTTCGGTTCTTCTCCCGAAACCCATTGCCGCATAGAGGGAGCAAAGGCCTGGATAGACCCCATAGCAGGTACGACGAAGCGCACCGGTAACCCTGCGGAGGACAAGGCCAATGCCGAGTATCTGCGAAATGACCCGAAAGAGAATGCGGAACATGTCATGCTGGTTGACCTTGCCCGCAATGATCTCTCCCGGAACTGTACGCATGTGGGGGTTGATTTCTATAAAGACATGCAGTTCTATAGTCATGTCATTCACTTAGTGAGCCGTGTATCGGGCACCTTAGTCGGTCAGGGCGTCGGCGACAAGCTGCGTGCGTTTATCGACACTTTTCCCGCCGGGACCCTCTCCGGGGCGCCTAAGGTGCGTGCCATGCAGATTATCTCAGAACTCGAGCCCCACAATCGAGGTGCCTATGGCGGCTGCATCGGTTTCATCGGGCTGAATGGCGACCTCAATCAGGCTATTGTCATCCGCACCTTTGTCAGTCGCAATGGAGAACTGTGGTTTCAGGCTGGTAGTGGAGTGGTTGCAAAGAGTAATGATGAATACGAACTCCAGGAAGTTGACAACAAACTGGGTGCTCTCGTAAAGGCAATTAAAATAGCGGAGGGAATATGAATATTGTTTTGATAGACAACTACGACAGTTTTACCTATAATCTGGCTCATCTCGTCCGTGAACTCGGCGCAGAGGTGTCGGTATACCGCAACGATCAGTTCTCATTGCCGCAGTTAGAGTCTTTTGACAAGATTCTGCTCTCTCCTGGTCCGGGCATTCCGGAGGAGGCGGGGCTACTGCTCGATGTGGTTCGCAGCTATGCCGGCAGGAAGCCGATATTGGGAATCTGCCTGGGCCATCAGGCCATCGGAGAAGTGTTCGGCGCTAAGCTGGTTAACCTCTCCGAGGTTTTTCATGGGGTGGCGACAGAGGGAACCAATCTTCAGAACGACCCCATTTTCGCAGGTTTGCCCCGACGCTTTATGATGGGCAGATACCATTCCTGGGTGGTCGATCGCAACAGTCTCCCTGAAAGTTTAGAGGTTACGGCCGAGAGTGATGAGGGACTGGTGATGGCATTGCGCCATCGCAGCTACGATATCCATGGGATTCAGTTCCATCCGGAAAGCGTGCTTACTCCCCAAGGCTTCCAAATTATAAAGAATTGGCTGTCAATGTGAGCATTGATTGCCCGATAGCCCTTACACGGGGGATGTCCTTTGGAAAAATCAAGGATGGTGATAAAATCCGTAAAAGTGGTAGTATGAGATATTGGAAAACTTGTTATCTTTGACCCAAAATCAATTCATAACTTTAAAGAGGATATAGTAATGGAGACAAAACTATCTTTCGTATTTCCCGGACAGACAATGGTGTTGTTTGGTGCCGGACAGTTGAATCGTCTGCATACGCTGCCCATGCCGGGCAAGAAGGCCCTGCTCGTAATTTCAAATGGCAAGTCAACACGCGTGAACGGTTATCTCGACCGCACCTTGAACGAGCTACAGGAGGCAGGCGTGGAGGCTGTGGTGTTTGATAAGATCCAGGCTAACCCCGTGAAGGAGAGCGTGGAGGAGGGGGCAAAAGCAGCCAACGATAATGGCTGCGACTTTGTCGTGGCTCTTGGGGGCGGCTCTGTCATGGATGCGGCCAAGGTGATAGCTATCAATGCGACCAATCCCGGCGATCTCTGGGATTATGCCCGGGGGCGTACCGGAAGGGGAAAGCCGGCCGTAAATGCTCCTCTTCCCTGGATAGCCATTACCACCACGGCCGGAACGGGGTCGGAAGTAGACAGCGGAGGGGTCATCACCAATCTGAAGACCAATGAGAAGTTGGCCATCGGCAATCCTCGCGCCTTTGCCGTCTATGCCATCGTAGACCCGGAACTCATGGTGAGCGTACCTCCCTCATTTACTGCCTACCAAGGCTTTGACGCACTCTTTCACAGCTTGGAGGGCTATGTGAGCAATCGCTCAAACCTCTATTCTGATATGGTGCAGGAGGCTGCCATCACCAATATCGGCAAGTATCTGCCTATTGCCTGCCGGGATGGCAAGAACATGGAGGCTCGTGCCAGGGTGGCTTTTGCCAACACCATGAGCGGCTATTCCATGGATACAAGCTCGTGTACGGCGGAGCATAGCATCGAACACGCCTTGAGTGCTTACCACGAACAGCTGCCTCACGGAGCCGGCCTGATAATGATTTCGAAAGCTTACTTTACCGCCGTGATGAACAAGCATGTGTGCGACGACCGATTCGTGAGCATGGCCAGGATGCTCGGCAAGGCCGATGCAACGCGACCGGAGGATTTTATCACGGTGCTTGTAGAGCTGCAGCAGGCTTGCGGAGTTGACAGTCTGAAGATGAGCGACTACGGCATTACTCCGGCGGAATTTGACACCATGGCAAGTAATGCCCTCGAAGTGATGGGCGGATTGGTGGCTTGCGATCGCCAACCGCTTGGGCATGATGAAATTGTGGAGATTCTGAAGCAGTCGTATAGGTAGTTCTTATTCTATCCATTGTACAATAGAAGAAAGTACGCCGGAAGCTCTTCGCAGAATTACCAGCCGTTGGTAACGATGTTACAAGCCGCTTGTAATGGTGTTACCAATGGCTGGTAATCGTATTACAAGCAGCTTGTAACATTTGTAGAAGAGCCTTTGGCTTGTCTCATTTCCTGCCTTTCCAATTTGTTTTAAGGCTATTCTCCTTTTCTTTCAATTATCTTCCGGGACAGCCTTATAGGCAGAAATGCCTTGTAGCAGGGCTTTCTGTAGGCTGAAATCCATGTATGTTCCCCTTTCCCGAAAAAGGTTTCGAAATCTTTGTGGTTCTCGTAAATATTATGTAAATTTGCCTACATTATTAACGGAAATATGAAAATTGGAGATAAAGTAAGTTTTCTATCAGAAAAGGGTGGGGGTATCATTGCCGGATTTCAGGGCAAGAACATCGTCCTCGTGGAAGACGAGGATGGATTTCAGATACCTACACCCATTACGGAGGTTGTAGTAGTAGCCGGAGGTCAGGACTATGAGACGAGTCGCATAGTAGCTCAGAAGCAAGGGAATGCCCCTGGCGGGCAGAAGGGTGCGAGTATCCGGCAGCTGATGAAGCAGGGGCAGGACGAGGAGGTGGACATGACGGTTGCAGATACCGTCGACCTCGAAAAGCCCATTACCTTTACGCCACCCGTGGAAGAGCGGCAGGGCGGAAACCAGCTGACTTGTTTTCTTGCCTTTGTTCCCGTAGATATCAAGGAGGTAACAAACACCCGCTTTGAGGTCTACTTCGTGAATGACAGCAACTATTTTGTGCAATATGCCTATATGACAGCTGAAGGTTCCTCGTGGACATTGCGCTCGCAGGCGGAGGTGGAGCCGAACACCAAGTTCTATATGGAGGAAATCGGTCGCGAAGACCTCAACGAAATGATGCACATCGCCGTGCAGATGCTTGCCTATAAGAAGGATAAACCCTTTGCCCAGAAACCTCCCATCGGGGTACAGTTGCGGCTGGATCCGGTGAAGTTCTATAAGCTGCATACCTTCCAGGACAACCAGTTCTTCGACACGCCGGCATTGCTTTGTACCATTGTTGAGAATGATCGTCAGGCTCGTCCTCTCTTCGTGGATGCTAAAGCCTTGAAACAAGAGATGTATAAGCAGCCGGAGGAGGAGAAAAAGCCCGTTGAGAGGCACCCCGAAAACAAGGATACTTCGGTGGTTGACCTGCATATCGATCAACTCTTGGACAGTACTGCGGGCATGACGCATCAGGATATTTTGCAGTATCAGTTAAAGAAGTTCCGCGAAGTGCTTGAGGAAAACAAGGACAAGCATGGCAAGAAGATAGTTTTCATTCATGGAAAAGGCGAGGGAGTGCTGCGTCATGCCATCATCAATGAGCTCACTTATCGCTACAAACGCTATCAGTATCAGGATGCTTCGTTTCAGGAATACGGCTATGGAGCCACACAGGTTGTAATAAGATGATATAGACAAGCCCAAAATATGAAGTACGGATTTATCAAGGTAGCGGCGGCAGTGCCTTCGGTGAAGGTGGCTGATTGCCAGTATAATGTAAAGGAAATAGAGAAACTCATCGTCCTCGCCGAAGGCAAGGGTGTCGAGATAGTCGTGTTCCCGGAATTGTCGTTGACCAGTTATACCTGCCAGGATCTCTTTCGGCAGAAGCTGCTGCTCGACGCATCGGAAGATGCCGTGCTGGAATTGCTCGATTTTACCCGTTCGCTGGGCATTATCAGCATCGTCGGACTTCCCGTAATAGCAGGCGACCTTTTGCTCAATTGTGGCATCGTGATTCAAAAAGGTCAGATTCTCGGCATTGTGGCCAAGGAATATTTGCCTAACTATGGTGAGTTTTACGAGAAGCGTTGGTTTGCTTCATGTCAGGATTTGAAGGAGCAGGACATTCATTTTGCCGGGAATCAAGTGCATATCACATCCTCTCCGCAGATATTTGAAACCTTCCAAGGAGTGAAGTTCGGCATTGAAATCTGCGAGGATGTGTGGGCGCCGACGCCCCCGAGTAATCATTTGGCCCTGGCCGGTGCCGACCTCATCTTCAATCTCTCGGCAAGCGATGAACTTATCGGCAAGCACTCTTATCTTAAAGGGGTGCTTGCCCAACAGAGTGCCCGTACCATTACGGGCTATGTATATTCCAGTGCAGGCTTTGGGGAAAGCACGCAGGATCTTGTCTATAGCGGCAAGGCTCTTATCTTTGAGAATGGAACGCTGCTCTCTGAAGGCGACAGATTCTCTATGGATAGCCAATTGGTGATTAATCAGGTGGATGTGGAGCGGCTTCGTACGGAGCGCGTAAACAACACCACTTATGTGAATGCACAGCGCCGTATGCTGAAAGAGGAGGTGAAACATATCCATGCACGCTCCGTTGAAGAGCGCGACTTTGTCTTGGAGCGCTATGTAAATCCGCATCCTTTTATCCCTTCTGACACGCAGATGCAGGCTACTTGTGAAGAAATTTTTAATATCCAAGTCATGGGTCTTGCCAAGCGACTGATGCATACCCGTGTAAAGAAAGTCGTTTTAGGCATCAGTGGAGGACTGGATTCAACCTTGGCTTTATTGGTATGTGTTCGTACTTTCGACAAGATGAAGCTCAGCCGTAAGGGCATCATCGGCGTAACGATGCCGGGATTCGGGACAACGGGGCGCACCCATAGCAATGCAATAAGCCTGATGACAAGCCTCGGTATTACGGCTCGTGAGGTAAATATCGCGAAGAGTGTGCAGCAGCATTTTGAAGATATAGGACAGGATCCGACGCTCCATGATGTAACCTACGAGAATTCACAGGCACGCGAGCGTACCCAGATTCTCATGGACTTGAGCAATAAGGAAGACGCTTTGGTTATCGGTACGGGAGACCTCTCTGAACTGGCTTTGGGCTGGTGTACTTATAACGGAGATCATATGAGCATGTATGGGGTAAATGGGAGTGTGCCCAAGACACTTGTAAAGCATCTCATCCGCTATGTGGCAACCACTACGGATGAGACTACTGCAAAAACTCTGTCTGATATTGTGGATACTCCGATATCTCCAGAACTTATTCCGACTGATGCAAATGGACAGATTCAGCAAAAGACGGAGGATCTTGTGGGGCCATACGAGCTTCACGACTTCTTCATTTATTATTTTCTGCGTCATGGTTTCCGGCCTGCAAAGATATTCTTATTAGCCCGGAAAGCATTTAAAGGAAAATATGAAGGCGAAGTAATAAAGCATTGGCTGTCAGTATTCTGTAGAAGATTCTTCAGTCAGCAATTTAAGCGTTCCTGCCTGCCGGATGGACCGAAAGTAGGAAGTGTGAGCCTGAGCCCTCGTGGAGATTGGCGTATGCCCAGTGATGCTGTTAACACATTATGGCAGAATGAGGTAGATGCACTTTGAGGAGAGATTGCTTTTGTTTAGGAACAAAACGAATTATATCAATAAGGGAACCAGCTAATAGTGGTTCCCCTGTTGGTTAAAGATAACTTCTGAATCGTCAAAGTGTCAATTCTAATCCTTTCAGGAATTCTTCTGCTTTTCGCAAGTCTTCCGGCGTGTCAATGCCTACGGTCTCAACATCGGTAATACCTACTTTGATACGGTATCCATTCTGAAGCCAGCGGAGCTGCTCAAGGCTTTCTGCTTTTTCGAGGGATGATTGGGGTAATTGTGTGATTTCGCGGAGCACATCTCTGCGGTAAGCGTAAATTCCCAAGTGTTTTAGGAAAGGATATTTCTCCAGCCATTCAGACTTGTCTATGCCGCGGACGAAAGGAATTACTGAGCGGCTGAAGTACATTGCATACCCATGGTTATCCACCACTATTTTAGGGGAATTCGGATTCTCCAGGGCTTCTATCGTGGAAAACGGCTTTCCCAAGGTAGCAATTTGTGTATCAGGATTTTTGAAGCATGCACATAAAGCCTCTATCTGACTTTGCTGGATGAAGGGTTCATCGCCTTGGATATTTACCACGACATCGAAATCCCCATTGATTTTTCCAATTGCTTCCTCTATGCGGTCGGTACCGCTTTTATGGTCAGAACGCGTCATGACGGCCTTACCTTTAAAGTTCATTACCGTATCATATATTCTCTGATCGTCAGTAGCCACATACGCATCGTCAAGCATGCCAATTACTTGCTCGTAAACCCTTTGTATTACGGGTTTGCCGCCAAGTATGGCAAGAGGTTTTCCGGGAAAGCGTGTCGATGCATAGCGCGCAGGAATAATTGCTATGAATTTTGTCATGATTTGATATAAATAATTTCTGCAAAGATACTAAAATTTACTAATACATTTTGAATTATCGATGTTTTTTGCTAATTTTGACCATTGAATATTAAATTTTGAACTTGTGAAAATTAGAATATTAGCATATATACTTCTCTCTTTACCTTTGGGCATCAATGCCCAGAAGATAACCCTGGGCTCATGTATTACACATGACGGGGGCACTTATAAAGGAGAGCTGATGAATGGAAAACCTCATGGAAAGGGTATTACGGTTTTTAAGAACGGTGATACTTTCGAAGGTGAATATGTGAAAGGGTGGCGACAGGGATATGGTGTCTACTCTTTTTCGGATGGAGAAAAATATGAGGGTCAGTGGTATCAGGATCAACAGCATGGGCGTGGTACTTATTATTTTATGAACAACAATAAGTATGTTGGTCTCTGGTATCGCGACTATCAGCAAGATCATGGTGTCATGTATTATTATAATGGCGACAAGTATGATGGCAACTGGGACCATGATAAGCGTTCGGGTAAAGGAAAGTATACTTATGCCAATGGCGCATATTATAATGGTCAGTGGAAAGATGACAAGAAATCGGGCAAAGGTTTCTTTGATTGGGGAGATGGAACTACCTATGATGGGATGTGGGCGAACAATCAGCGTTCTGGGAAAGGAACATTTAAGTACGCCGATGGCGATACTTATATAGGCGACTGGAAGGATGACATTCAAAATGGAAAGGGAATCTATAAGTTCCAGAATGGCGACTACTATGAAGGCGACTATCTGCAAGGCGAGCGAACTGGGATTGGGATATTCCGCTATGCGAACGGCGACAAATATCAGGGACAATTCCTTGAGGGAGAGAAACATGGGGAGGGAACTTATATATGGCGGAATGGTGATAGCTATACCGGCAGCTGGAAAGCAGACATGCAGGATGGGCATGGTAAGCTCGTGAAGAAATCAGGCGATATCTTTGAAGGGAACTTTAAGGCGGGTAAAGTAGATGGTGAAGTTACTATTCATTTTGCTGACGGCAGCAAGTTCAAGGGTTCTTATAGAAATGGGATGCGTCAGGGACCAGCCATTGAAGAAGATAAAGACGGTAAGCGTTTCGAAGGCACATATGACCGTGATGAGCGCGTAGGCAAGTTTCTAGAAAAAGATGGTAATGGGCAGATTACTGCTCGTGGTCATTACGAGCGCGGGCGCAAGATTTTGGATTAATTAAGATGGAGATACTATGATTATTGATACGCTTGATAATCTGGAAAAGTATATAGGTGTAAATCCTTTGATAGGAGAGGTTCTGGAATTCGTCAGGGCGCATGACTTGAAAGATTTAGCGGTAGGACATTATGTCCTGAAGGGTGATGAGGTTTTCCTAAATATAGATATGAGTGAAGGCAAGAC
Organism: Prevotella sp. KH2C16; assembly: GCF_900113305.1. Lineage (GTDB taxonomy): Bacteria > Bacteroidota > Bacteroidia > Bacteroidales > Bacteroidaceae > Prevotella. The sequence continues at coordinate 199,056 of NZ_FOOW01000002.1, forward strand.
CCGTTCAGATGCATTTCTGGAGTTCCATCACAAGATGATGGATATTCAGATTCCTTTCGACGAAGAAGAATATGGATGGAGCCCAATTGAGGAAGTTCCGCACGAGGACTATGACGCCGCTCGTGATATTGGCTTTGCACCGACAATAAAGCCGCAGCAATATGTAAGATGCAAACCTGGGATGTTTGTCGTATTTGCTCCTCAGGATGTGCATGCTCCCCTGATTACGGAAGCAAGGGAAATCAAGAAAGCAATATTCAAAATTAAAGTATAAATATTATGGTTGCTACACACAAAGTTACCAAACAGGTTATGAAGGCTCCAAAGCATATAGGACTGGTGAAGAACGATTCCTATCTTGAACCGTTCGAAGATGCCATCCGTGGACGGTATGAGCATGCTATGTGGAAGATAAACGAGTTTGCCCAGAATGGCAAGCAGAGTCTCTCCGAGTTTGCCAATGGCTATGCTTACTATGGGCTGCACCGTTTACCTAAGGGATGGGTCTTTCGAGAGTGGGCACCCAATGCCACGGATATTTATCTGATGGGAGACTTCAATAACTGGCAGGAAGAAGAGGCATATCGTTGCAAGCGCATCCAAGGTACGGGTAATTGGGAGCTTAAGTTGCCGACCAAGGCAATGAAACATGGCGACCTCTATAAAATGCATGTGTATTGGAATGGTGGAAATGGAGAGCGTATTCCTGCATGGGCACAGCGCGTCGTCCAGGATGAACAGACAAAAATATTCTCTGCGCAGGTCTGGAATCCGCTACATCCCTATATGTGGAAGAAAGATAAATTCAAGGCAAAGGTGAATCCTCTGTTCATCTACGAATGCCACATTGGCATGGCTCAAGATGCGGAGAAAGTGGGAACCTATCGTGAATTCAAGGACAATATATTACCCAGGATTATCAAAGCCGGCTATAATTGCATTCAGATTATGGCTATTCAGGAGCACCCTTATTATGGTAGTTTCGGCTATCATGTGAGTTCATTCTTCGCTCCTTCATCTCGTTTCGGCACTCCCGAGGAGTTAAAGGAACTCATCGACACGGCTCATCAGAATGGAATTGCCGTCATTATGGATATTGTGCATTCCCATGCAGTGAAGAATGAGGTAGAAGGCTTGGGAAATCTTGCGGGTGATCCCAATCAGTATTTCTATCCGGGAGAGCGCCGCGAGCATCCGGCCTGGGATTCTCTCTGTTTTGACTATGGGAAGAATGAGGTTGTGCATTTCCTCCTGAGCAATTGCAAATACTGGCTTGAAGAGTATCATTTCGACGGTTTCCGATTCGACGGGGTAACTTCCATGCTCTATTATAGTCACGGTCTTGGCGAGGCTTTCACTAACTATGGTGATTATTTCAATGGGCGTGAGGATGACAATGCCATCTGTTATCTGACGCTTGCAAATAAGCTCATTCATGAAGTAAATCCTGATGCCATTACCATTGCGGAAGAAGTGAGCGGTATGCCGGGACTTGCGGCCAAGTTTGAAGACGGAGGCTACGGATTCAACTATCGAATGGCCATGAATATCCCAGACTTCTGGATTAAGACCATTAAGGAATTGAGAGATGAAGACTGGAAGCCGAGCAGCATCTTCTGGGAGGTAAAGAACCGTCGTGCAGACGAGAAGACCATTTCCTATTGCGAGTCTCACGACCAGGCTCTTGTGGGTGATAAAACCATTATTTTCCGTCTGATAGATGCCGATATGTACTGGCATTTTAAGAAGGGAGACGAGAATGATGTGGCTAACCGTGGCATTGCATTACACAAAATGATACGGCTCGTAACGGCTTCGGCCATCAATGGAGGTTATTTGAACTTTATGGGGAATGAATTCGGACATCCAGAGTGGATAGACTTTCCCCGTGAGGGCAATGGCTGGAGTTACAAGTATGCCCGGCGGCAATGGCATCTTGTAGATAATAAGGATCTGGACTATCAATATCTTGGTGATTTTGACCGTGCAATGCTGAAGGTCCTTAAGGGTGAAAAGAATTTCAACAAGACGCCGGTTGTGGAAATCTGGCATAATGATAGTGACCAGGTCCTTGCCTTTATGCGAGGTGAGCTGATTTTTGTGTTCAACTTCTCGCCGACTCGCTCATTCACGGATTACGGCTTTTTGGTGCCTACGGGATCGTATGATGTGGTCTTAAATACTGATGCCAGGGAATTTGGAGGGAACGGCCTGTCGGATGACAGCATAACTCATTTTACCAACTTTGACCCCCTTTATGTGGAGGACCGTAAGGAATGGCTAAAATTGTATATCCCTGCACGGTCTGCCGTGGTTTTAAAAAAGAATTAAGTTAAATGGTAAAAATAGCGAAGAATAGCACCATGCTCATGAAGATCGTGTGTGCTATTCTGTTTTTGATTTTCACATTCTGCTTCCTTTATTGTTATCAGGCAGACATCCTTACCGTTGGACAGCATGTGCTCTCCGAGGGACAGACTCATTACGACCGTACGATAGGTGCCGTGCTCATTACCATCGTGCTGTATCTCTTGCAGTTGGGCGTCTACTCCTTTACGAAGTTTGAGCGCCGTACCCACGCATTGACCTATTTCCCCTCATTGCTCATCCTTGCCACAATCACGGATATTAACACGGATATTGATCGCGGACTTTCTCTGGGAGTCTGGCTCTGGGTATTTCCCCTTCTCCTCGTTTTATACGCGGTATGGATATGGTTGTCAAGGCGGTTCCAGCCTTATGAGCCGGATACTAATTCTTCAGGCCTGTTCTCGCGAATGATGTGGATAAATGTTCTCGCCATGGCGTTCATGTTTTTCCTTGTCGGATTGGTCAGTAACCATAACGATGTGTTCCATTATCGCATGCATGCGGAGAATGCCATGTTACATGATGATTTCAAGGAGGCCTCATCGGTGGGACAGAAATCCCAGGCCACAGACTCTTCGCTTACCATGATTCGTGCTTATGCGTTAGGTCGGCAGGGGCTGTTAGGAAGTCGTTTTTTTAAATACTCGCTGATAGGCACATCAAAGGTATTGCTTCCGGACGGGGTTACTACCAAGCTGTTGCTTTATCCCGAGGACAAGTTCTATAAAAGTCTTGGAGTAGTGCTTATGCCCAAGAAGGCTGCCATGGGTTATCTTGAGTTTGTCAACAAGCATCATTTAGGAACGCGGATGGCCGCAGACTATCTTCTTACGGGTTATCTCTTAGACCGCCGTCTGGATGATTTTGCCCATGCCATTACCCAGTATTATGATGTGTCGAAAGAGCTTCCCGTACATTATAGTGAGGCTCTGGTGTTATATAATCATATGCGCTCCAATCCTTATGTGGAGTATCACAATACTGTGGTAGAGGCTGACTATAAGGACTTTGTGCGGCTCTCGCGTTCTGAAAAGCAGCCGGCGGCAAGGCTGGCAACGCTTAAAAGAACCTTTGGAAATACTTATTGGTATTATTATCTTAATAAATAAAGGCAGCGAGCCCTCCTTTGTTTTTTGCAAAGAAGGGCTCGTGATATGATTCCGGTAAGGGAACCAGGTTAGTAATTGTTGTCCTTCACCTCTTGTAATGCACTCACCCAGTCGGTATCAAGCGAGAACTGAGTGAGGAACTTGTCGTTGTCTACATATCCATAGATAATGTCCTTGTCCATATCGTGGAAGAGGGCGTTGTGGGTAGTGGCGCTTTTATATCTGGCCATGATAATCTCCCGCTGTGATTTTTTCTTCTCGTTGGAGAGACGATTGATGTAGCGGTTTACAAAGTCTATCATGGCATCCGTCTGCTGCCCCAGCTGATAGGCAGTAAAGTCGGAGCTTTCAGCCGCTTTCATGATGATGTAATAGATGGCATCCCACTTGAAAGTGGCAACCTTCCGTGCGTCAAGACTCTTGGAAACATCATTCTTGATGGCTTCCTCCTGCTGCATGATGCGCCTTACTTCCTTGTAAATCTCTTGCGACGATGCCGTGAGCGTGAATGCAAACATCAGCATCAGTGATAAAATAATTTTCTTCATGTTCTTATAACTCATATTTTTCTAATTTATTATTTATTGCTTAATTCTGTCGGAATTCTTTTTTGCAAAGTCCTTCCAGCTGCCATAGTGGTGTTCCGATTGAGGGGCGTTGCTTTGCAGGAAATGGCAGTAGGCAGCCCCCAGAGCATCGGTGGCATCCATGAACTTCGGCATTTCCTTTTCCTCGAGTTTCAGGAGTCGCTTCAGCATGCCCGCAACTTGCTCCTTACTTGCTCTTCCGTTTCCAGTGATGGCCATCTTGATTTTCAGAGGGGCGTATTCATGGATAGGGATGTCATGGTGTATGGCAGCCGCAATGGCAACCCCCTGAGCCCTTCCTAATTTCAACATAGACTGTACATTCTTCCCAAAGAATGGAGCTTCAATGGCCATCTCGTCTGGCAGGAACTCGTCTATAATGCCTGTAACGCGGTCGAAAACCTTACCTAATCTGAGATAGGGGTCGCTCATCCTCCGCATATCGATTACGCCCATGGCCACCATTTCCGCCTTGTTGCCTATCGCCTTGATGACTCCATATCCCATGACATTGGTTCCAGGGTCGATTCCGAGTATGATTTTCTCCGCTTTTATCATCTGTCCATATATGGATTAGTGGCAAGCTCCAGTCCTATTGTCGTTGGATTTCCATGCCCGGGATAAATCTTGGTTTCGTCGGGAAGCTGTCCGATGATTCTTAGGCTCTGTATAATCTGGAACATCGAGCCGCCGGCAAAGTCGGTTCTTCCAATAGAGCCTCTGAAGAGAGTGTCTCCGGAAAAGGCCACATTTTCTTCCTTGCAATAGAAAAACACGCTGCCGCGAGAGTGTCCGGGAGTCTCGATTATCGTGAAGACATGGTTCCCGAATAATATTTTGTCCGTTGAGTCCAGGTATTTTCCCACGGTCGGCATGTCATATTCAATGACGACGCCCGTAATTGCCTGAGCCTGTTCGGGAAGTTCCTCCATCAGATATTTATCATTTTTGTGCACTTCAGGCCTTAATCCGAATTCCTGATAGATGATGTTGTTGCCAAAGTTGTGGTCTATGTGCCCATGGGTGGCAATCAGGTGTTTGGGAGTAAGTTTGTTTTCATGGATGTAATCCACGATGTCCTTTCGCTCTTCTTCCAGGAAAGCTCCGCAGTCGATGATGATGCACTCATTGCTTTCGTCATTTACCACATAGCAGTTTTCCTGCAGCATGTTGCATGTAAAGCGTTCTATTTTCAGCATGGAATATAGATGACATTCTTTTCCTTAAACCATTCCTCGTCAAACCACTCCGCTATGGGCATTACATCGGCAATTTTCCTGAAGGATTTCAGTTCGTCGTCCAGATTACCGCCCTTGAGGGTGATGATGCCATTGGGCAGGGCGTTGCGTTGCTCCTTACTGATATTCTTGCACACCATCTTTATGAGGTCGGGCAGGGGCATTACTGCACGGCTGACCACAAAGTCGAATTTTTCCTTCTCGTCTTCACCCCTCAGATGTTCTGCCACCACATTCTTGAGGCCGATGGCATTGGCTACTTCCTGTGCGACACGGACTTTCTTGCCTGTTCCGTCAATGAGTTTGAACTGGCAGTCGGGAAACATGATGGCAAGCGGAATACCGGGAAAGCCTCCTCCTGTCCCGATATCGAGAACCCGGGTGCCGGCCTTGAAGCGAATGGCTTCGGCAATTGCCAGCGAATGGAGCACATGATGCTCATAGAGATTGTCGATGTCCTTTCGGGAGATGACATTTATCTTGCTATTCCAATCACCGTATAAAGTTCCCAATTGCTCAAATTGCTGCTTCTGTACATCGGTAAGATTTGGGAAGTATTTGTCTATTATCTGCATAATCTCTTCATTTCCGTCCTATATTCATGAGACATCCTTGTTGCTGTATCTTCGTCGGCACCTTGATGTCGGAATATCTTTATCTCATTCAAAAGTAATATATTTCGTGCAAAGTTACGATAAAAATTCGTAACTTTGTATCTATATAGTATTATTTAAGGTAAAAATGATAAAAGCAGCTCTTTTCGATTTAGACGGGGTGGTATTTGATACGGAGCCACAGTATACGAAATTCTGGGATGAGGAAAGCAAGCACTATTTCCCTGATGAACCGGATTTTGCGCATAAGATAAAAGGGCAGACACTCGTGGAGATAATCGACCTCTATTTTCAGGACTTTAAAGCCGAGGTTCCACAACTAATAGACCACATCAATGAGTTTGAGAGTCATATGCGCTTTGAATATGTCCCGGGATTCCCGGAATTCGCCTCTGAACTCAGGAGAGTGGGGTTGAGAATCGCTATTGTTACAAGTAGCGATCTGTCGAAGATGCAGAAAGTCTATCAAGCGCATCCGGAATTCAGGTCTCTGGTCGACAAGGTGTTGACTGCAGAGGATTTCAGCAAGAGCAAACCAGACCCAGACTGCTATCTCAAGGGTGCAGAATATTTTGGCTTTGAGCCTCAAGAGTGTGTCGGGTTTGAGGACAGCTTCAACGGCTTGAAGGCCGTTCGGGCGGCTAATATGCTCACGATAGGGCTGGCAACTACCAATTCTGAGGAATCCATTCGCGGCTATTCCGACATCGTGATAAAAGACTATGGAAATTGGAAAGCGGAAATTGGGCACCTTTTCGGTCTCTGACCGTATTTCCCGATTTGGCTCATGCGGCTTGGGGCAGTCATGGCTTGGCCGACGGAAAAATAAAGACCTCCTGTGAGAATATAACTCAAGGGAGGTCTTTCTATGTTTTGCCTTTCATTTCGGAATCAGGCCCTTTCATGCAATGGCCTACTTTGCCTCCTCCATGTTGCCTTCCACATAAAGGCGGGTCATCTCTATCTTGCCGTTGGAACGAATGGTGATAGACTTCTTGAAATGGCCGGGAAACTTGCCGGCACCGTTGTATTTCACCTTGATTTCACCCTTCTCGCCCGGTTTGATTGGCTGCTTGGTAAATGTGGGTACGGTGCATCCGCAGCTCGCAACAGCCTGATTGATAATCAGCGGTGCGCTGCCCACATTGGTGAAAGTGAAGGTTGCGGTCTGTACGGCATCCTTCTCGCTGAAGGTTCCGAAGTTATGCGTAATCTTATCGAACCTGATTTCTGCCTGTTTGTTTTGCGCCTGCATCGAGAGACAACCCACGAGCAACATAGCTATCATTAAAATCTTTTTCATATTCAGTTGTCTTAAAAACGATGCAAAGATAATAAAACTTTTTATAGATGTTGCGTTTCTCTCCTTTTTTTATATAATATTAATCCTTGAGGAGCGGTTTCTTTTTACGGCTAAATGTGAAACCAGCAAACATGGAAAGGCTTGTTTTGTAAAGAAAACATAACGAAAAAAGAGTCTTACGAAATCTGCATTTTAGGCTCGTAAATACGGTTGGTTAGCCAGAAAACATCGGTTTCTGGTATACTTTTCTCCTCAAAAACGGCTAAAAGGTTGCTCTCTATGTTCAAGGAGGCGGCCTTTTGCAGGGTCGGAAGCCGTTAAAAGCAACGCAGTTTGCCGCCTTTTAGGGTCAAAAAGGCGGCCTTTTACTTTTTTTGCTTCCGTTTTTTGGACTTTAAAGTTCATGGATTCTCGTAATATTCTGATATCTAACGAGTTGTGAAAAGTTGAAATTTAGGCCTGCTTTTGCAGCCACTCGTGTGCTCGTTGATTTCAAGGGGCTTATTTTGGAGATGTTTGTAATAAAAAAGTATCAGGTCTCTGCTTCGCCTGTTTCTGCGTTTTTATAGTGCAAGATGATGATTCCTATTGCCAAGAGGGCTTTTCCAAGATTTAATGAAAGATTTATTTTGCACTCTCATCAAAATATTGTAATTTTGCAAGTCAGTAATAAATACGGAGTTATATGTATAGAACGAATACTTGTGGGGAGCTTCGTCTCTCCGATGCCGGCAAGGAAGTTGTACTTGCAGGATGGGTTCAGCGCGTGAGGAAGATGGGCGGCATGACCTTTGTTGACCTCCGCGACCGTTATGGACTTACCCAGCTGGTCTTCAATGAGTCTGACAATCAAGACCTCTGCGACGCCGCAAACAAGCTTGGGCGCGAATATTGCATTCAGGTGAAGGGTGTTGTCAATGAACGGCAGAGCAAGAATCCGAAGATGGATACGGGAGAGATCGAGATACTGTCAAGGGAGCTGAACATCCTGAGCCCCAGCCTTACGCCCCCCTTTACGATAGAGGATAACACCGACGGAGGAGATGATCTCCGCATGAAGTATCGTTACCTCGACTTGCGCCGCCCCTCTGTGCGCAAGAATCTGGAGCTGCGCCACCGCATGACCATCCTCATTCGCAACTTCTTGGACAACAAGGACTTCATAGAAGTGGAGACGCCGATTCTGATAGGCAGCACTCCCGAAGGGGCTCGCGACTTCGTGGTGCCCTCTCGCATGAATCCCGGACAGTTCTATGCATTGCCTCAAAGTCCCCAGACCTTGAAGCAATTGCTCATGGTGGCAGGCTTCGACCGCTATTTCCAGATAGCCAAGTGCTTCCGCGACGAGGATTTGCGTGCCGACCGACAGCCGGAATTTACGCAGATAGACTGTGAGATGAGCTATGTGGATCAGGACGATGTCATTAACATCTTTGAGGATATGGCACGCATGCTGTTCAAGGAAATCCGAGGCGTGGAACTGCCGGAAAAGCTCGAGCAGATGACTTGGCACGAGGCGATGCGTCGCTTTGGGTCTGACAAACCCGACCTCCGCTTCGGCATGGAGTTCGTGGAGCTGAAGGAGGCCTTCAGCGGGAAAGGCGATTTCCCCGTATTCAATGAGGCCAAGTATATCGGTGGTATCTGTGTGCCTGGATGTGCTGACTACACCCGCAAGCAGCTCGACCAACTGACGGACTTCGTAAAGCGGCCTCAGGTGGGTGCCAAGGGACTTGTCTATATCAAGTATAATGCCGACGGAACCATCAAGAGCTCGGTCGATAAATTCTATACCCAGGAGGTGCTTCAGGAAATCAAACAGGCAATGGGTGCCAAGGACGGCGACCTCGTACTTATCCTGAGCGGCGACAATGTCAATAAGACCCGCATACAGCTTTGCGCACTCCGTCTGGAGATGGGCGACCGTCTGGGCTTTCGCGATAAAAATATTTTCAAGTGCCTCTGGATTGTCGACTTCCCACTCTTTGAATGGAGCGACGAGGAACAGCGCCTGATGGCCACTCATCATCCGTTTACCATGCCGAATCCTGACGATATCCCGTTGCTGGAAGAACATCCGGAACAGGTAAGGGCCAAGGCTTACGACTTTGTCTGCAACGGCATCGAGGTGGGCGGGGGCTCAATTCGTATCCACGACACACAGCTTCAGGAGAAAATGTTCAAGATTCTCGGTTTCACAGAAGAGCGTGCAGAAGCCCAGTTTGGATTCCTGATGAACGCCTTCAAGTATGGTGCCCCTCCTCATGCAGGGCTGGCTTTCGGCCTTGATCGCTTCGTCTCCATCATGGCAGGTCTTGACTCTATCCGTGATTGCATCGCTTTCCCGAAAAACAATTCTGGCCGCGATGTAATGCTCGACGCTCCTTCGGAATTAGATTCGAAACAACTTGACGAACTCCGGATAAAAGTTGATTTGAATCAAGAAAGATAAGAATAGTTGACAAAAAACAAATAAAAACAGCATTTTTTAGTCATATATCTTGGAGGTATTGAAGATAAATAGCTAACTTTGTGGCGTTTAAGGGTAAAACCGTTGGTTATTTTTGAGAGACGGTTAAATTAAAATTAAAAGTTATTATGGCAGAAAAGAAAGCAACACAGGCAGCTGCAGCAGTAAAGAAGGCAGCTCCCGTAAAAAAGGAAGCAACTGTAAAGGCTGCTCCGGCAAAGAAGGCTGAGGCTCCCAAGAAGGCAGTTGTGGCAAAGGCAGCAGTAGCACTCAACGCTTTGAATGTAGGTTTTAAGGCCGGTGATGTATACCAGGCACTTGCAACGGCAGAAAAAGCTCTTACTGTAGCAGAAATCGCTAAGGCAGCAAAGATCAGCACAGAGGAAGTTCTCCTCGGCATGGGCTGGTTGTTTAAAGAGGGCAAGATTAAGGATGAGGGCGCAAAGGTTGTCCTTGCTTAAATCGACGATATTTCAAGAAAGCCGTGCTCTGATTCGATGAGAGTGCGGCTTTTTTTATGAGTAGAAGGAAGTGAATTACGACAAGGAGATTATTCGCATATTGCAGGAAGTTGATGATGAGGGAATCTCGATTATGAAGATTGCCCGTCATGTGTTCAATGCTTGTAATTCACTCTTTGAGCCAGAAGACTTTAAGACTGTCCATAAAGATGTGGCAAAGTTTCTTGCAAGATATTCGAAAAATCCTGACTCGCTCATAGAAAGAGCAAAGATCAGGGGACGCTACCGCTTGAATATGAAATCGGGAAAGGCACAGCAGTTAATGCTGGACTTTGCAATGGATGATCAGCGAGAGGAAGAGGAGTCTGGCGTTGATAATGGTAGTGCCCCTTCCTTGTTTGAGTAAATATTCAGGCGAATATTTCAGAATCTGGTTTTTTTTGCCTATATTTGTGCCAGTAATACGAAATGTTATGGAGAATACTAACAGTCATCTGGTCATTATGGCAGGTGGAGTGGGTAGCAGGTTCTGGCCCATGAGCACCACGGACAAGCCTAAGCAGTTCATCGATGTGTTGGGGGTGGGAAGGTCATTGCTTCAACTTACCTATCAGCGCTTTCAAGGTGTCTGTAATCCACAAAATGTGTGGGTGGTAACCAATGCCAGATATGTTGATATAGTCAAGGAACAGTTGCCAGAAGTGCCCGAAAACCAAATTCTCCTTGAGCCGTGCCGTCGTAATACGGCTCCCTGCATTGCCTATGTCAGTTGGCGAATCAAATCGCAAGACAATAAGGCGAATATTGTGGTTTCCCCCAGCGATCACATCGTTATGGATGAAAATGAATTCAGGCGAATCATTCAGTTGTGCCTGAATTTTACGCGGGAAACTGACGCCATTGTAACCTTGGGCATGAAGCCTAATCGTCCGGAGACGGGATATGGATACATTAAAGCCGACCTATCCTTGAGCTCTCCCCGCCAGAAAGAAATCTTCCGGGTAGACAGTTTCCGTGAAAAACCCGATTTGCAAACCGCTATTCAGTATATCAAGAATAATGACTATTTCTGGAATGCGGGGATTTTTATCTGGAGTGCAAGTACCATTGTGAATGCCTTCCGCGTCTATGCCCCTTCTATAGCAAAGGTGTTTGAAAGTCTGCGGCCCATTTACGGGACGCCTCAGGAGCAGGAGGAAATTAATCGTAGATATCCAGAGTGTGCCAGCATCTCGGTAGATTATGCCATTATGGAACGGGCAGAGGAAATCTTCGTGTGCCCGGCGGAATTCGGCTGGAGCGACCTCGGTACCTGGGGCAGCCTCTTGATGCAGACCAAGAAAGACTTATATGGCAATAGCCTTATAGGAGAGAATATAGAAATGTATGACAGCCATAACTGCATCGTGCATACTACCCAGGAGAGTCATGTGGTTATACAGGGGCTTGACAATTATATTGTCGCAGAGAAAGACGGCACCTTATTGATATGTAGCCTGTCGGAGGAACAGCGAATTAAGCAGTTTAGTGGAGAAGGCTGACGATTATTCTTCTCCACGGATGTTTCGTTTGCGCTTGATATACCATTTCGCAAGGAAATAAAGGAACGCTATTGCCACCAAGGACATGATAATAACCTTGATGTATTCGCTGTATTCCATAATCTTATCTGTCAGCTGATCTTCTGGAACTATGGCGTGGAGATACCAGCCAAGGGCAGCAAGAATGCAGTTCCAGACGCCTGCCCCCAAGGTGGTATACAGCAGGAATTGCCAATATTTCATCTTTGCCAAGCCTGCAGGAATGGAAATCAAATGGCGGATTCCCGGTATAAGTCGGCCAGTAATGGTTGCTGCAATGCCATGATCATAGAAGTATTTCTCGCTCTTCTCTACCTTTTCCTGATTCAGCAGGCACATATGTCCCCACCGGCTGTTTGCAAACTTATAGATGATAGGGCGCCCGAGATAATATCCGGCAAGATAGTTGATTGTCGCGCCACAATCCGCACCGATTGTCGCAAATAAAATGACAAGGAAAATATTGAGGTTTCCACCGGCGGCATGATAGGCTGCCGGCGACACTACGAACTCTGAAGGGACGGGGATAACCGTACTTTCCAATAACATCAGAAAGAAGATGGTTCCATAGTTCAGATTTCCCAGGAGGGTTGATAGCCAGTTCATTTCTTTTCTCTTAAATAGTTATAATAGTCTTTTATATCTAAGTCTTCAGGCAAGAAGTCTTCAAACGCAATACTTATTTCATACGGATTTCTATCACAGGCAATCTTAAGATACAGCTCATATTCCTCTTGTTTTCCTAAAGACTTGCAACAATAGGCCATATAGGCATAGCCGTCTTCCCAGTCATCAGGTACCATCGTGAACAGATGTGAGAGCAGCCTATAGCACAGCACATGGTAACCGTTTTCAAAAACAGAAACCGCTATGCGAAAAATAATTTCCGGATCTTCTTTAGAATTAGTGATTGCATTGGTAAAGAATTTTACAGCCTGTTTCACATTCTGCCGTTGTAGTTCCATGTATCCTTTGATGACCATGGCTTCGTTAGCGTCGAGCCCGTCTTTTTCCAGTGCCTTGTCTATTGTTCCCAAAGCCTTATCCATTTCATTGAGATTGGAATATGTAAATGCCAACTGCTTGTACATATCGGCTTGTCGGGCATTGTCTCCCTCTGTCAGTTCTATGGCTTTCTGGAAATGGGGTATTGTTTCCTCCGGCTTTCCGAGGTTTAAGAGAATCGTTCCAACAAACATTTCGCCCATAGGGTCTTGCGGATGCAGCTTGGTATAGCGTTGATAGTATTCTAAAGCGCCTTCTAAATTATGGATGCTGAAGAGCCCGTTTGCTTTGTTTACAATGGCATCGGTATCGTTGGGATTAATGGCAATGGCAAATTCGCTGCTTTGTATGGAGTCGCTAATGTTCCCGCGCATGAATTGTGTGGTAGCCAGTTGGTTCCAATAATAGGATGAGAAGGGTTCCTTCTCTGTCAGTTCCTGATAAATTCTTTCTGCCTCTTCAAAGTCTTCTTCTGATAAAACCAAGCGGGCTTTGAGTTCAAGATAGTCGGTAGAATTCCGGTCCTCCGACCTTTCTAACCATTTTTCCATCTCATTGGCATAGCCGTAGTCAGCATAGAGATTAGCGACATCCAAGACATAGTCTTCCTTGTCTTCTTCGTCTATGTCGGCATATTTAGACTCAAGATATTCGTCGGCCTTTTCTATCTGGTCATCAGCAAGCATGATTTCTGCGTACAGATAATAATAGTCAAGATCGCTCTTGTCGTCAATTTGGGCAGCATATTCCTTGGCTTTTTCGATGTCCTGCTCGGTAATCAACGCTATGCGCGAGCGCAGAAGGAGTGGGGCGAGTGCCCCGGGAAATAGCCGTAGGGCCTGTTCGATCACTTCTTTCGCCTTTTCCGTATTGCCATTTTCTTGATAATATTCTGCAATATGCGTGAATTCATCTGGTTCTAAATAGATAGAATCACCAGTGAGGGCTGATGATTCATATCTGTTCAAGATATCCTTGAAAAGCTTACTATCGAAGTAATTGTCGTTATACGCCATTTATTCTTTATTCTGCTTGGCCCAAGTATCTTTCAGTCCAACCGTTTTGTTGTATATAGGATGCTCTGCCGTTGAGTCCGGATCTGCCGTAAAGTATCCGATGCGCTGGAACTGGAGATATTCTCCGGACACCTTGTTTGCAGCATATTTTTCGACATAGCAGTTGGTATGTATGTGCAGGGAGTCGGGATTCAGAAGCTCATGGAAGTCCCTTTCGTCAGCGGATGGGTTTTCTACAAAGAAGAGCCGATCGTATTCACGGACTTCAGCCTTTACGCAATGGTCGGCTGAAACCCAATGCAAGGTGCCCTTTACCTTGCGGTTTGCACCTTCAAGACCGCTCTTGCTTTGCGGGTCGTATGTTGCCTGTATCTCGGTTATGTTGCCGGCTGTGTCTTTTGTGCAACCCGTACACATAATAATGTATGCATTTTTCAGGCGCACTTCCTTGCCCGGGGTTAGGCGAAAGAACTTCTTGGGAGCATCTTCCATGAAATCGGCCCGCTCAATCCACAAGTTTCTGGAGAAGGTGATGGTGTGAGTGCCGTCAGCCTCGTTTTCCGGATTATTAACGGCCCCCATCTCTTCGGCCTTGTTTTCAGGATAGTTTGTAATAACTAACTTTACTGGATCGAGTACTGCGGAGACCCGGCAGGCCTTCTTGTTCAGGTCGTCTCTTACCGCAGCCTCGAGCAATGCTACATCGTTCAGCGCGTCGAACTTGGTATAGCCGATGCTGTCGATGAAGGCACGGATGGATTCTGGTGAGTATCCCCGACGGCGCATGCCGCACAAGGTGGGCATACGAGGGTCGTCCCACCCGTTTACCAAATGCTCATCTACAAGCGTATGGAGCTTGCGTTTGGACATTACCGTATAAGTAAGGTTCAGGCGGTTGAACTCTATTTGTCGTGGACGGTTGTCATGTAGCTGATCAGCTGTTCCGTCCATCTCTTTCAGATAGTCTATAAATTTATCGTAGAGGGGACGATGGGGGACGAATTCGAGGGTGCAGATCGAGTGGGTTACTCCCTCGAAATAGTCGCTCTGCCCATGTGCGAAGTCATACATTGGGTATGCGTGCCATTGGGTTCCCGTGCGGTGATGCGGTGTTTGGATGATGCGGTATATGATAGGATCCCGAAAGTGCATGTTTGGATTGGTCATATCAAGTTTTGCTCTCAATACCATGCTGCCTTCTACTGCCTCGGGTGTATTCATCTTTTTGAAGAGTTCCAGATTCTCTTCAATGGGGCGGTCGCGGTAGGGCGAAGCCGTCCCGGGAGTTGTGGGAGTTCCTTTTTGCTGGGCGATTTGTTCTGAGGTCTGCTCATCTACATAGGCATTGCCCTGCTTTATCATCCAAATTGCAAAGTCCCAGAGCTTCTGGAAATAGTCGGAAGCAAAGTAGATGTTACCCCACTTGAAACCTAACCATTTGATATCCTCCAGGATATTCTCTACATATTCCGTGTTCTCCTTGCTGGGATTGGTATCATCAAAACGAAGATTGCAGACGCCATTGTATTTTTCCGCAACCCCGAAGTCCATGCAGATGGCTTTGGCATGACCGATATGAAGATAGCCATTAGGTTCTGGCGGAAAGCGTGTTTGTATGCGTCCTCCGTTCTTGCCTTCGGCCAAGTCCTCTTCAACGAATTGTTCTACAAAGCTGAGGCTTCTCTTCTCTTCGCTTGAGTTTTCTTCTTTTGTTGTCATATTCAACACCAGTTTTAATTCTGTTGCAAAGATACATAAAATCATTTTAATAACTGCAGAAACCGGAAAGTTTAACGCATTATCGCAAGGGAGGGGATTTTGTATTTCACTATACTATTTATTCGTGTTTAGAAAATCGCTGATTGTTCTTCTAACTGATTTGATTTCCATGTTGCTGTCAAGACTGTCTTTTTGCCTTTCCAATAGTTCTTTCATAGAGGCATACATCAATGGGTTTTCCTTCCAGAAGCTATCTGGTACCGTGAGGGCGGCATTCAGCAAGTCGCCGTCATAGAAATCGCCGGAGGCGAAGATGTTTTTGGTCAATATTTCCAATGCCAATGGCATGATATGTTCCAATGCTATGTTCTGATTGATGAGGAATCGGAAGTCTTCTATCGTGTATTCGGAAATCCTTGTATTGTATAAAGCATACAGATGCCTTACAGGGTAAGAGTCTTCAGGAGACGGGGTTTCGCCTTCCCATCTCTCCTTTAATAGTGAAGATAAGGTTGCAGACAGCAGTCTTTGTGGCTCTAAGTATTGAATAGCAGGTTCAGCCAATGTATTTGATTGACAGGCCTTTTTCCCGACTAACCCCTGTTCGTCTCGTAAGTATTTAGGTGTTTTCTTCCTTTTTGCCATCGTTTGTTTATGTTCTTCGGTTGGTTTTTCCCAGTTTGTTAGTATTGTGCAAATATAGCTATTTTTTGCGAGAAGTTTATGGCTTCGTGGAGAAAAATAAATCTATTGGATTTAATTCGCAGGACAGTCAGTACAGGGTTGGCGGGAGAGAATTGCACAATTTTGTGCTGGGAAATAGGCGTGTTGAGGACTTTTAATGAAAAAAAAGTTGAAAAACATCTCTTTTTATTTGCATCATTAGCAGAAAGTATATAAATTTGTTCATATTATCCTGAATACAATCTTTTTGCCTTAAGAAGCTGATACCCATTGAAACAAAAAGCCTCCTCTGAGAAGTGGAGGACTTTTTTATTTTTAAAGGCTTGGCAATTTGTTAGATTATGGCGTATCCGAAGGCCTGCATGAACTTATTTTATGCCCCGGTTGTTTAGTGCCTTAGAGTATCTTGCCGCATTCTGCAAGTGTTCTTGGTAGGTGCGCGCAAAGTTGTGCGTTCCGCTGAAGTCTTCCTTTGCACACATGTAGAGATAGTTATGGTGTTCAAGATTCAATACGGCATCGATGCCGGCGACGGTCGGTATGCGGATAGGACCGGGAGGCAAGCCGGTGTTTTTATAGGTGTTGTACGGGCTGTTGATGGTGAGCATATTGTGGTAGATGCGCCTCAGTTCGAAGTCGCCCAGGGCAAACTTGATCGTGGGGTCGGCCTGCAGGGGCATTCCTTGCGGGTATTCCTGGTCGCGGAAGTTCAGTCGGTTGTAGTACATTCCTGCCACTTTGGGCTTTTCTGAGTCGTTCGTGGTTTCCTCATCGACGATGCTTGCCAGCGTGATTACTTCTACGGGCGAGAGCTTGAGCTGCTTTGCCTTTGCCGTGCGGCCGTCGTCCCAGAACTTCCGGTTCTCGTTCTGCATTCTCTCCAGGAACTTTTCGAGCGAGATGTTCCAGTAAATGTCGTAAGTATTGGGGATGAAGAGTGCGGGAATGGTTTCCTTCGTATACCCCAGCCGTTGGAGGAGAGTGTCGTCGGTGAAGGCTTTATACAGGGTGGTGCTGTCCAGCATCAGCCTCTTCGAGAGCTCCGCGGCCAGCTTGTCCATCGTGCGCACCGAGGGTATGGTCAGGTTTACGGGTTTCTGCATGCCGTTTTTCATGTGGCGGAAAAGCTGGAAAGCCCCCGTGGAGGTCGACACCTCATATCTTCCTGTACGAATATGGTCCTCGTATTGACTGTGGCGAGAAAGAATGCGGAAAGCTCTCATTCCATGTGCGGATGCAACAGATTCGAGATGATTGTATACGGAGTCGATATTGTCGTCGGCATCCACATATATATATTGCGTATCGGGCTTCGTGCTGATGGCAGAAAAGAAATAATAATAGACGAGCCCGGCGATTATAAACAGGCAGACTGTTGCCGGTATGAGGTATTTTTTCTTTTGGTTTTTCTTCATGATGATGTATATCAAAAACGATTACAAAGATACGGTAAAATTTCGATTTCTGTTCAATATTGTGGAATATTTTTCTTAATTTTGTGTTGTATTTAGAAGACGGCGATATGAGATATGATACCTATATATTTGACTTAGACGGGACATTGCTTGATTCCCTAGGAGATTTGTATTCCAGCACGAACTACGCCCTGCGTCAGCACGAAATGCCGGAGAGGACTTTGGATGAAATTCGGTGCTTCGTGGGCAACGGGGTTAAGAAGCTGATGGAGAGAGCTGTCCCGAAAGGTTTGGAAAATCCAAGATTCGAGGAGACTTTCGCAACATTCCGGGAGCATTATCTGGTGCATAATCTTGATACGACAGCTCCTTATCCCGGCGTCCTGCGAATGCTTGCGGAACTCAAATCGCAGGGCAAGAACCTGGCCATCGTGAGCAACAAGTTCTATACGGCAACCCAGAGTCTTTGCCGCCATTTCTTCGGTGATTATGTGTCGGTGGCCATCGGCGAGCGGGAGAACATCCGCAGAAAGCCCGCCCCGGACACGGTTCTGGAGGCTCTGCGGCAGTTGGGGACGGGTGCAGACAATGCCGTATATATAGGCGACAGCGATGTGGACATCATGACGGCGAGGAACAGCGGCATGCCGTGCATCAGCGTCCTGTGGGGATTCCGGAGCCGGGAATTCCTTGTGGAGCATGGTGGCGAGCGGTTCGTAAGCAGTCCCGAAGAGCTGCTGCGGCTATAGACTGGAAACAGGCAGAGGCTTTTTCGTGAATTCGTTTGCGGTTAGTAACGCCATCATCCATAAGTGGTAATGGCGTTCAAATAGCATGATTTTCCTGTTTGTTATTTCAATTCCCCATTCTTATAGAAGTTGAGCATGTCGATGTTGAGGATGGTGAGATACTTGCTTTGCAGTTCGTTTTGCTGTGCCAGAAGCAGGTTGTCGCGACCGGTCATCAGCTCTACGATGTTCTTCAGTCCAAGACGGAACTGCTCGCTCAGGAGATCGTAGCTGGTCTGGGCGCTTTCCGTGCTGACCTTCGCGGCCTTGAACATGTTCTGATTGGTAACGGCTTGCAACCAATAGTTCTCAATAGTAGAGTAGAGGGTCGTCTGCCGGTCGCGCAGGTCGAGCATGTAGCTTTGTCGTTGAAGCATAGCCTTGTTTACCGCCGTCTTGGTCTGGCGATGATCGAAGATAGGAATGCTTAATGAGATACCCCCTCCTATGTTGAAGTTATTCTTCATCTGCCTTCCCCATTCATAGTCACTCATGGAATTATGGCTGGTCGCCACTCCGGCGTTGAGACTGACGGTGGGATAACGATAGGCTTTTGCAAGTTTCACCTGCACATCGCTTGACTCGATCCCGAGCTGCGCATTCTTGATTTCCGGACGACTGTCTAAGGCTGAGGCATAGACGGCCTGCATTCCCGGGATGTCCTGTAGTGCCATTGCATCGGTCGTTTCCGGAACTGCAATGTCAAACTCTTCGTCGTCAGTGATTTGCAGGAGTTGTTTCAACTGTCGCTTGTAGTTTTTCAGATTGCTCTCTGCCTGCACGATGTTATATTCGTCCTGTGCCCTCTGGGCGGTCAGCTGAGCCAAGTCGGCCTTGCTCATCTTGCCCACTTCAACGAATGTCTTGCCACGCTCCTCGTTCGTCTTGCTTGTTTCAAGGGCGTTCTTACTCACTTTGATGGCTTCGGTGGAGTAAAGTATCTGTACATAGAGTTGGGCTATCTGCTCTTGAACATTGTTGGCCGAAACGGCAGAATCCAGTTCCGCCTGCTGTGAGGCAAGCTTGTTCAGTTTGACTTGATTGTGATTCTGGTTGCCGTTCCATACGGTCCAGTTGGCATTCAGACCATAGGTGCCGTTATAGTAAACCTTGTCCACGCTCGTCTGTATCTGGTCGTTGGCCACTATCGTACGGTTGGATTCCGGCCAGGGGCTGTAGCTCACATTGTGATTGGTGCTAAAATCCAATGAGGGCAGCAGGGCGGCCTGACTCTGCTTGACATCCTCTTCGGCGCTCAACTTTTGGACACGGGTCTTCTGGAGTGAGATGTTATTCTGCAGTGCGTAGTCGATGCAGTCTCTAAGTGTCCACCGGCGGGCTTCCATCTGTTGTGAAAAAGACAGGAACGCTAATCCTATCAGCGAGAGTTTCCAAAAATGTCTCATATCGTAATACTGATCTTTTAGAATATTTTACTTTGTTAGACGCAAAAAAACTTCTTCAAGTTTACATGTAGGTCTGGATTTTAACAATACTTATGAAAAGAGTTTGTTACGCTATAGGGAGCCTGCAGATTTGTATTGGTTTGAGTAGATAAGCTTATCTTTCTGTCTTGAGGCCAATTAAATCTGCAGTTATCATCGTCTTATCAGAGGAACATTTCCTCCTGATTAGGAATTGAAATCTTGTAGCCGGGCAATGTATTTCCCGAGGATGTCAAACTCAAGGTTGACTACCGTGCCCACTTTTATATCACGGAAATTGGTGTTTGCACGGGTGTAAGGGATGATGGCCACCTCGAAAGTGTTGTCGGTGGGATTGCAGACCGTAAGCGAAACGCCGTTTACGGTTACCGACCCCTTGTCCACCGTGAAGTATCCGCGCCGTGCCATGTCGGGATCGAGCTTGTATTCGAACTTGAAGTAGGTGCTTCCGTCGGCATCGCGCATGCCGACGCAGCAGGCGGTCTCGTCAACATGACCTTGGACGATATGCCCGTCCAGCCGCCCGTTCATCAGCATGGAGCGCTCTACATTGACGGCGTCTCCTATCTGGACGAGTCCCAGGTTAGAGCGGTCGAGGGTCTCTTTCATGGCTGTAACGGTATAGGTGCCGCCCGCGATTCTCACCACGGTGAGGCATACGCCGTTGTGAGAGATACTCTGGTCTATCTTCAGTTCGTCCACAAAAGAACACTTCAGGGTGAAATCGATGTTGCCCTGCTCTTTGCTGATTGCCACGACGGTGGCCATTTCTTCTACGATACCGCTAAACATATGACTTGGTGAAGGTTGGATAAAATAAAAAGGGGCTGCACGATGATGTGATGATAAGTCCGAGTATATATGATTTGAGAGCTCTCCGCCTTTGTAATCCACCGGCCTTGCGGCTTAGGTTCCGAGGAACTTTATATGGCCCGCCATTAGCAAAAGAAGCTGTCTCGGTTCTTATTTTAATTTTGATGACTATCCCGATCGAATCTGTGCAACCCCCGAGATGGTTCTCCTTTTCTGATTGCAAAGATAGTAATTTAAATTAATACTGTCAAATGAATAGTTCTAAAAAATATTAAGCCGCCTGTCTTTTTGTGAGATGTTTTACTGGAGGATGCGGTCTTTCGGTTGACAAAATCGGCGAGATTATACGACAAAATCGCCGAAATCATGGGACAAAATCGCCGATTTTGTCATTGTGTTGACGGCATTTAGCCTTAAGAGACCAGGCTTGGAGGAATACGGGAGAACGGCAAGGAATGTGCGTCCTTAGGCATTTCCGGTTTCTTCATTGTAGAGTCTGTCGAACCATCGGTGAAGTTCTTCTGCGTCTTCGATGATGGACTGGATGGCCGAGAGGCGTTCCTGATTCGGGGAATTGTGTACCCAGAGGCGGATGTATCCGGCTCGCGAATACTTTTCCTGCATATGGTTCTGGAACCGGTTCCATTGTCCCGTCCGATCCAAGGCTGGCTCTTTCTCTAATCCGTATTGTACCGCACGACGGAATACCGTCTCGGGGTCGAGGTCGCGGTCGGCCTCGGCAACGATTTTCCCATACAGGGAACGAGGAGAGTGGCTGGCCGAGGCACGGTGATCCTCGATGGCCTCCTTCATGATCTTTATCTGTTCGGGCGAGAACCACTTCTTCAGGCGGGCGTCGGCGGTGAGAATCTTTCCCCCCGTGATGTGATGGATAGCCCGAGGACCGCTCATGCCGAGGTCGTGGTAGGCCGCTATCGCATAGCACATATTGATGTCGGCCCCCGTGAGGCGAGCCAGTTCGAGGCTGTTTTTGATGACGCGCTGGACATGCCCGAGCCCATGGCTTCTGCCGAATTCAGCATAGCGGGGGAGAATCTGCTTTTCTACAAATTCCATCAATTCCAAGTCTATTTGTTGTTGCATATCGTTATGAGAGTGGTATGATGCCGAGGGCTGTGCCTATGCCGTAAACGAACATATTGCGTGCAGTCTGCCCCAAGATTCGGTTAAGTTCGCGACCTTCGTGGATTTCGCACATCTGCCGTTGTGTGCCTTGATGCCAGATGAGGTAGGGCAGAAGTAGCGCCATGGCGGCGAATGCCGACGGACGGCCTTGCAGATTGAACTCATAGAGGTAGATGCCGGCCATGATGAGCACGGCGATGAAGCCTACCCAGAGATAGAGGCGCTCGGCATTCCGGTATCCGATTCTTACGACGAGGGTAATCTTATGGTCCCGCTTGTCGTTGTCGCGGTCGCGATAGTTATTTATTAATAATAAGGTGTCGATGACAAGTCCGCAGGCAACGGAGGCCAGGAAGACCTCAAGGGTGATGCCTTGCAAATGCTCCGGCAGGATGACATAGTAGGTGCAGCAGACCGGAACGATTCCGAAAAACAAAAGAACGAGTACATCGCCCATACCCAGATAGGACAGGGTGGTGGTATAGAGGAAGCAGAAGAGCACGCAGGCAACGCCCACGAGCAGCATCTGCAGTCCTCCGTAGGCAATGAGGGGCAGGCCGATGACACATGCGAGAAGTGTGGTTACAGCGAGTCCTTTCTTCATGGCGCGGGGCGTAATCCAGCCTTCGGTGCATGCGCGTTTGGGGCCGAGGCGGGTTGCCCGGTCGTCATTGCCGTGCTTATAGTCGAAGTAATCGTTCACGAAGTTGGCATCTATCTGCATGACGAACGCAAAAAGGAAGCAAAGGATGGCGGGAACCGGTCTGAATCCGGCAAGGCCGGCATCCTTCAGAGCAAGTGCCGTGCCGATCATTACGGGTACAGCCGCTCCCGTCAAGGTCCTTGGGCGTGCTGCTAGCAGCCACGATTTGGGTGAATTTGTACGAATGTTGTTCTCGTTCATGTATGAGATTCTATTCCTGAACTCTCCTATGAAAGGAGGTTTCGAGATGTTTAGTTGAAGAAGTTCCAGCTCAGTCCGAATCTCAGGATGCGGGCGTTCAGGGGATAGTGGGGGGTGAAGAAATAGTTGCCGGTGCCCAGTCCCTCGTTCACATGGCTCATCATCACGAAGAAGCGGGTGTGCTTCAGATGGAAATTCGCATATACATTCACCACCGGATAGTTGCCCACCTTGGTCCGGCTATTGCCTTCCTGCACGGTGAATTGCCCGAGCCCGGGGGCATAGTCGGGCGCATAGTATTTGGTGAAGTATCTCATGTCGGCTCCGAAGTCGCACTTCAGAACCTTGGCAATCTTGAATCTCAGGAACAGATTGGTGTAGACATTGAATTGGGGCACGGCAAGAATATCCTCCTTGCTGGATTTCTGATAGGTGAGAACGGTCTCCCAATTCAACGGGCCGAAAGTGAAATTCTGGGCTATTTGCGCCGTAATCAGGCTGATGGCATCATCGCACTGACGGGCCATCACTTGATTGTTGAGCCGGTTATGGTTTTCGTTAATCTCATAACTCTGTCCGAGATAAGTGTAATTCTTGATCTCGTCTATGGCAATCCGCAGACTTGTACGGGTCTTAGCCCAGCTTAGAATGCCCTGTATGCGGCTATGGATGAAGTTGTCGGCATCTAAATTCCACATGTAATGCCGGCCCTGATAGTGCCGATAGTAAAAACTTGGCGAATCCCGGTAAAAAAAACCGCTTGCAGCCAATGTTACGGTATCGCCGAAAAGCTTGAAGTTCAGGTCGGCAGCAGCGTCGATATGAACGGCTCCCGCATCATCCCCGGCTACGCCGAATTCACCTAAGACATCGTAATGCAGGGTCTTCCCCTCTGTCTTTGAGAGCTGCCCGCCGACAAAAATACCATTCTCCCTATAGGTAGCAGGTCCCATCTGGCCGGGCAGTGTATAGTGCCGCATCTCATGGCTGGCAAAAGCCTTAAGCCCAGCTTTTGCCCATTTGTTAAATCCTTCTAACAGGGATATAGCAAAGGTGTTCTTGATATTATAGAAGCGGGTTTTGTCAAAGATGGAGTCGGGCAAAAGCCTTTCCGCCACATCATAAGTGTTCTGATAGAAGCCGTCAGGGGTCTGGTAGGCTTGATAGATGCGTCGGTTCGTATTGAACTCAACCGTATGGATAAAGCTGGTAACCGGAACATATTCGTTTTTCAGCCACATCGTGTCTTCGGCAGCTTTTCTCTCTGCGGCAAGAACGCTGTCCAGTTGTTCCTTGTTGCTGATTGAAATGCGGTTGTTTGCCAGTTTTGCCGTGTCCGCAGGTTCCATGCCTGCTATTTTGGCATCGTCCGGACGCCCCCCGAAGGTTGGGGTGTTTGCCGCATTTTTATCATATTCTGCCTCGTCCAGGTCTTCGCCGTTCATACGGGCCTTTTTCATCGCCTCCTCTTTCTCCTCTCGGGCTTTCTGGTCTTTCTTGGCTTCCATGGCAAACTTACGGGCCTTGATTTCCTCTTCGGTCATCTTCACCTTGCGTTTGAAGCCGAGACTGTAGCGATGAGTCAGGAATATATGGTGATTGTCATAGCGGTTCCAGTTGGATTCCAGAGTCGTGGGAATCTCGGTGGTTTCAAAGCTTTCATTGAAAATCTCGGGGCGTGCCACATAATCGTCGTTGGTGATGCCACCGTTCTCAGCCACTTTCTGGTGATTGGTTGACAGGAGCAGATGCGCCTGATAGTGGTCGCCCAGATACGAGCCGTACATGGTATAGTTGAAGTGCGAGGTGCTTTGGTTCGAATAATAGCCGCGCCCATAGATGTAATCAAACTTGAATCCCACGCCGATTCGTTTGCCGGCATTAATCCCGAACTTAGCCGTGAAATGGTCTTCGCCGTTGGTTCTGTTGCCACAAGTATTGAATGAGAGGTTCGTAAACGGTGAAAGAGTGTTTGTGAAGTGGAATTCTTCAATATTGGTGAGGAAGAAATCGTAGGGGGCGGAAAAGA
Organism: Prevotella sp. KH2C16; assembly: GCF_900113305.1. GTDB lineage: Bacteria > Bacteroidota > Bacteroidia > Bacteroidales > Bacteroidaceae > Prevotella. The sequence continues at coordinate 223,752 of NZ_FOOW01000002.1, forward strand.
GAAATTCCGGCATCTGCTGTCGATCAACGAATATGCGGGCAATACGCGGGGAGCCCAGATTTCCCAATGTATTGTATTCACCACGCATGCCCGTAGTGAATATGCTGTTCATGTACATATGGGAGATGGTATCAGGCTCAGCGAAGGTCCGGTCGCCGAATCGGTTGATGGTCCAAGTTTTCAGTCCTATAGGAATCTCTTTGTCTGTGCCCAGGGTGTCTTGCTGTTTTCTCTGATTTCTATTTGTTGTAAAGGTGCCATCTTCATTGATCTGATTATAATCAGAAGATGTGTCAATTTGTGCTTTGCTGCCCAGGGCAATGGCAGAAAGCAAGGATATCAAAATAAGTAATCTCTTCATTAATGAATAAATCGGAGGCAGCATTCAACGATTTTGAAAACCATTGCTGCCAGAATTATGATAGTGCCAACTGTTGTATTTGCAAGAAAATAGATGGCGACACCGACAATAGCTCCCAGCATGAATATGATGTTGAGGATATTGCGGATTTGAAGATATTTATCTTCAGACTCTTCCGTCTGCCGATGGTGTCTGGGCCTATTGCTTCCTATTTCCATAATTATCTTAAGGCTTCCTCAATGCCATTGAAGATTTCATTCTTACGATCAATCGTTGCGCGGCGGAACTTGCCGGATGGGCGGCTCAGCTTGTTTTTATTCTTATTGAGGGCAAACTCATCGACAATCCAGTCCTCTGCCTTCGTCTTGAAGCCGCTATCACGGTTTTCCTCGTAGCTGTAGTTTATGCGAGACAGGGTCATGTTCAGGTGATTGTCCGTACAATTTGCAACAAGTGTATAGTTGAATTCCGACCGGTCGAGCGAGATGAAGTTGCTGTTGAAGACCAGCCATTCACACATGCGCGCTGCAATCTGGTGCCGGGTCTCGTTTACTAAGGCTATAGTACTCTTGGCAGCCTCGTCTGTTTTCTGATTGTCGTCCTCTGTCAACTCGCTCATATACTCATAGGTAATCTGGTAAATGTCTTCCGCACTCTTGCCGGGAACATCAAGGTCGAGCGTGAATATTACGGAACCATCGACTACGGGAACTGCTCCTTCAAGATATTCGGAGATGTCATTGTCGTCTTTTTTGCTGCTCTTAACATATTTCTTGGTCTTATTTGCTGTTGTGGCAGGCGAACTCCAGTCTCCTTTAGAAGTGGAAGTAGTCATTGAATATTTGCCCTCTGGATCTTTGTTTTTCAGAGGTTCTGTCGTCTTTGCTGGTTCTTTCTTGCCGTTGGGAGCCATAGCCTCTTTCTTTGTCTCAGGCACAGTCGCCGATGGGAATACGCCAGTCTGTTGGGCTTCCTTGTTAAGTCGCTCTGCTTCTGCATTCAGCCTGGCAGCCTCTTCTTGTGCTTTTCTTATTTGTTCTTGAATGGCAGCTTGTTTCGCTGCAATCTCCTTGGCCTTTTTGGCGGCATCTTCTTTTGCTTTTCTATCAGCCTCGGCTTTGGCTTTGGCCTTTGCTTCTGCAGCGGCTTTTTGTGCTCTTTCCGCTTTGGCCTTGGCTTCGGCTACTGCTTTCTGGGCTGCCTCCAATTGCTGCTGCGCTTTTTCTAACTGTTGTTCAGGAGTCAGGGTTGTATTACTTTGTGCAAAGCTTACAAATGGCATAATGGCAAATAATGCAATCAGAACCTTCTTCATAATCTTGTAATTATTATATTTGTTCTACAAAAGTAATCAAATCTCTTGAATTAGCGATGGCTTAAACTGATGTTTAACATTAATTATTTCAAATCCAATTGTTCTTTAAGCCTGACGATTTCGTCTCGATACTGGGCAGCCTGGATAAAATCAAGATGTTTTGCGGCCTGTTTCATCAGGGCTGTCGTATCAGCAATGCTCTTCTCTAATTGCTCTTTTGACATGCGCTCAACAATAGGATCTGCAGCAAAGGCAGCACTGTCAGGTTCTATATAAATATACGCATTCGGGGTAGCCTGAACAGAAGGGGCAGTAAAGTCCTTGGTCGTAGGAAGGGCGTTTGTAATATCTTTGACTATTTGCTTAGGCGTAATGTGGTGCTCCTCGTTATATTTCAGCTGTTTCATGCGCCTGCGGTAAGTCTCATCAATGGTTTTCTGCATGCTTTCTGTGATGGTGTCCGCATACATGATTACCTTTCCATTCACATTTCGGGCTGCGCGTCCGGCAGTCTGGGTCAGAGAGCGATGGCTGCGGAGGAATCCTTCTTTGTCTGCGTCCAGGATGGCAACAAGAGAAACTTCGGGTAAGTCGAGCCCTTCACGAAGGAGATTTACGCCAACAAGGACATCAAAGACACCAGAACGGAGATTGTTCATTATCTTCACGCGGTCAAGAGTGGCCACATCGCTATGGATATAGTTGGCCCTTACATCATGATTCAGCAAATATTCTGTAAGTTCTTCTGCCATTCTCTTGGTCAGAGTGGTAACCAGCACGCGTTCCCTTCTGTGGCTTCGGGTCAGGATTTCATCGAGTAAGTCATCTATTTGGTTCTCACTCGGACGAACTTCAATCTCAGGATCAAGGAGTCCCGTGGGACGAATCAATTGTTCTACGACTGCACCTCCAGATTCTTCTAACTCGTAATCGGCAGGAGTGGCAGACACATAAATCACCTGATTAATCATTTCATGGAATTCTTCGAATCGCAGCGGACGGTTGTCGAAGGCTGCCGGCAATCGGAATCCGTATTCAACCAGGTTCTGCTTGCGTGCCCTGTCGCCGCCAAACATGGCATTGATCTGGGGTACGCTTACATGACTCTCGTCAATTACCATAAGGTAGTCTGCCGGGAAGAAGTCAAGCAGACAATATGGTTTTTCCCCAGGTTGACGGCCGTCGAAATAGCGGGAATAGTTTTCTATGCCGGAGCAATGGCCCAATTCCTTTATCATCTCCATATCGTATTCCACCCGCTCTTTGATGCGCTGTGCCTTGATATTGTCGCCAAGCCCCGTGAAGAAGTCCACCTGTTTTACCAAGTCGTCCTGTATCTCGCGAATAGCCAGCTCCGTTTGTTCCTTGGAGGTAACAAAGAGGTTTGCAGGATAAATCTGATATTCTTGGAATGAAGCCAATTGGTGGAATGTAACGGAGTCGACTTCTTCAATAGAATCTATTTCGTCGTCCCACCAGGTAACGCGTAGAACATTGTCGCTGTAGGCCATAGCAATATCTACCGTGTCGCCTTTTACCCGGAAATTGCCTCGTTGCAGGTCGATATCGTTTCGGATATAAAGGGCATCAACAAGTTTTCTGAGAAACTGATTTCTGTCAAGTGTTTGTCCTTTCCTTATGGCTATCACACTATTTGCCATTGCCGTTGGTCCGCCCATGCCGTAGATGCAAGAAACGGAAGATACAACGACTACATCTTTTCGCCCTGACAACAAGGAACTTACCGCCCCAAGCCTCAGTTTATCTATAGCTTCATTGATTGCGAGATCTTTCTCTATATAAGTGTCTGATGCCGGAAGATATGCTTCCGGTTGATAATAGTCATAATAAGAAACATAGTATTCGACCGCATTCTCAGGGAAGAAGCCTTTCATCTCCTGATAGAGTTGGGCAGCCAATGTCTTGTTGTGGCTTAACACTAATGTTGGCTTGTTGATATTGGCTATTACATTGGCAATGGTAAAGGTTTTTCCTGATCCGGTAACCCCAAGTAAGACCTGGGCGGGATCTCCGCGCCTAATGCCTTCTGTAAGTTCTCTTATCGCCTCTGGTTGGTCGCCTGTTGGTTTGTATTTTGATGTAAGCTTAAAATCCATAAGTGCAAATTTACTAAAATTATATGGTTTGCTGCGTTGTTATTCGTGATTTTTTGCTAAAAAATATAGTTTTTACTTTGTAAATAGAGGAAATATATGTAACTTTGCAACTCAAACTGAAATGTATGAAGAAACTTCCCATTATAATGTTTTCGGGCCTGTTGCTTGTAACGAGTTGTGCAAAAGAATTCAACAATGTTTACAAGAGCAGTGATTACCAGTATAAATATGAGTATGCAAAGGAATGTTTTGCAAATGGCAAGTATACTCGGGCAACGACATTGCTCTCGGAGCTGATAACTCTTATGAAAGGCACGGACAAGGCGGAAGAATGCCTCTATATGTTGGGGATGGCTCAATATAATGACAAGGACTACACCAATGCCTCAGAAACATTCAGGCGATATTCTAATTCTTATCCGCGGGGTGCCTATTCCGAACAGGCGAGATATTATGTGGGGCAGAGCCTTTACATGAGTACGCCAGAGCCTCGCCTCGACCAGAGTCAGACTGTAGCGGCCATTTCCGCTTTTCAGGAGTTCTTGGATCTGTATCCGAATTCCGGATTGAAGTCTACTGCTCAGCAACGCCTTTTTGCCCTTCAGGACAAGCTTGTAGAGAAAGAGCTCTACAATGCGCGGCTTTATTATGATATTGGCACATACTTCGGCAATTGCTCAAGCGGGGGTAATAACTACGAATCCTGTGTTATCACAGCTCAGAATGCTCTCAAAGACTATCCCTATAGTAAGTATCGCGAGAACTTCTCAATACTCATTATGAAAAGTAAATACGAACTTGCGCAGATGAGTGTGGAGTCAAAGAAGCTTGACAGATATCAGGATGCACAGGATGAATGTTATGGGTTTATCAACGAATACCCGGATTCTAAGGAGAGAGTGTCCGCCGAGCGATACATCGAGAAGTGCAAGAGTTACATTGCGGCACATGAGCATGATGTCGAGGACATGGGCTCCATCAGGGATATGAACAGAAATTAGAAAATTAAACTATAAATAATTGAAATGGATTACAAAAAGTCAAAGGCACCGGTAAACACAGTAACCCGCAACATTATGGATCTCTGCAAGGAGACCGGTAACATTTATGAGAGTGTCGCAATCATCGGAAAGCGCAGCAATCAGATTGCGATGGAGATAAAGGCCGACTTGAACAAGAAGCTTGCTGAATTCGCCTCATACAATGACTCTTTGGAAGAAGTCTTCGAGAATCGTGAGCAAATAGAGATTTCTCGTTATTATGAGAAGCTCCCCAAGCCGACATTGCTGGCTACGCAGGAGTTTATGGAGGGAAATGTTTATTGGCGCGATCCCGCGAAAGATAAAGAGGAATTCGGAGCATGATTCAGCGTGTACAGACCGTCTATCTGTTACTGGCACTTTTGGCGACCATTATTTGCCTATGTCTGCCGATTGGCAGCATTGCCCCTAAGGGGATGGGAGTCGAGGTGGAAGTCTTCAATCTTTTCGTAACGGCAGGGCAGGGCACCGTGAGTTTTTCCGTATGGCCCCTGTTCGCGTTGTTGTTGATTACATGTCCGCTGGCAATAGCAGCCATCATGGCCTATAAAAAGCGCCGGCTGCAGGCAAAGCTCTGCTATTGGAATATCGTCTTTTGCCTGGCATGGTATGTCTATTATGCATTCATGGTATTGAATAATTTCCAGCAGATGGGTACATATCATCCCGCTTTTGCGGTTTGTCTGCCATTTGTCGCAATGGCTTTATATGCTTTTGCGCATCGGGGAATCATGAAAGACGAAGAATTGATCAAGTCTTCTGAGAGAATCAGGTAAAGAGCTTTCAGGCGTGGCAGGGAGAGGCGTTGATGGATTCCTGCAGTATTACCAGCAGTTAGTAACATGATTACCAGTTGCTGGTAATACTATTACCAATCGTTGGTAATGGCGTTACAAGCCGCTTGTAATATTGATAGATACAGATTCTGCCATGTGGGGCAAATGCTGCTATGTGCAAAGGAAGCCGCTCTCTGTTCAACAGAGGACGGCTTCCTTGTTTGTTAAGAGTTACTTTTCGACCTTTGGAAAACTATTCCTGGGGTTAAAAAAGCAACTCCTGAGTATGAAATATTAGAGACCTAAGCCCTTCAAAGCCTTTTCCTTGGCTTTATTAACATTCTCGTTGGCTTTTTCTGCAGCCTTGTTCACTGCGTCATTAGCCTTGGTCTGAGCTTCGGTAACTTTTTCATTCACTTTGTTTTCGACATTAGTCTTAGCATTCTCAACAGCATTGTTTGCAGCTGTTGCGGCAGCTTCTTTCACTGTGGCAGGGGCATTCTTGATGGCCTCTGCGGCAGCCTCTGCTGTTGCAATGGCAGTAGCGCCTTTTGCTACGGCTGGTGAAGCTAGGTTTACTACATCGGCAGCAACGGCGTTCTTGGCTTCCTCTGCAGTTGTTGCAGCAGTTGTCGGGAGCTTCTTGATGCCTTCTACCAAACTGGCGATGGTAGCATTGCCCGAGGCAACATTCTTAATGGTTTCAGCATTCTCGTTGATGAAGTTCTTGATTGCCGTGCCATAACTGAGGGCCTGGTCGAGCTTGCCGCTGTCTACGAGGTTCTTGTAGATGGTCTGCAAGGTGGCAAGTGAAGCAATGGTGCCCTCACTATTGTTGGCTTTGAGTGCCTTCTGCAGCTCAGCTGTGAGATTGTTGAATGTTGTCTGCGACTCTTCGCTGAGTGCTGCAACACTGTCGGAATCAGCAGTCTCCACCGGAGTTGCCGTCTTGTTACCACAACTTGCAAAGGTGATTGCAACAGCTGCAATAACCATGAAAATAATTTTCTTCATATTCTTTAGGTTTTAAATAAATTGATAATTGTGGACAAATATAGCGTCTTTTAAAGTAAGTTGTTCTTTTTGTTATGATTTTTTAAATAAAAAAAGATGGTTTGCAGAAGCCTGCAAGCCATCTTCTATAAAGAGACTATTCTATTTGTTTGTGCTTAGATAACCTCGCTCCAGTCCTCCTGGCTCTTGCGGACATAGGTCTGGTAGCGCAGCTTGGCCATGCGCTCAGCGGCAGAGAAGAGTTCTTCAGCCTCTGCAGGATAGGCCTTGGCAACAGAAGAGTAGCGCACTTCGCCCAACAGGAAGTCGCGGAAATCTTCCCACTTCGGTTCCTTGGAGTCAAGCGTGAACGGGTTCTTGCCCTCTTCTGCGAGCTGCGGGTTGTAACGCCATAGATGCCAGTAACCGCAAGCAACAGCCAACTCTTCCTCTCGCTGGCTCGTACCCATGTTCCTCTTCATCTTCTTGGTGCCCTTGATGCCATGGTTGATACACGGTGCATAGGCGATAACCAGTGATGGGCCTGGATAAGCCTCAGCCTCGCGGATAGCCTTGAGGGTCTGGTTGTTGTCGGCTCCCATTGCAATCTGGGCAACATATACATAGCCATAGGTGGTCTGCATCAGTCCAAGATCTTTCTTGCGGATGCGCTTGCCTTGAGCGGCAAACTGGGCAATCGCGCCGAGAGGTGTGGACTTGGAGCTCTGGCCGCCGGTGTTGGAGTAAACCTCGGTGTCAAGCACGAGGATGTTTACATCTTCTCCGGAAGCGAGCACATGGTCGAGACCGCCGTAGCCGATGTCGTAAGAAGCGCCGTCGCCACCGATAATCCATTGGCTCCGCTTCACCAGATAGTGGTCGAGTGTCTTGAGTTCTGCGCATATGGGGCATCCGTGTTCTACGCCTTCTGCAATCAGCGGTTTGAGCTTGGCTGCCGCAACCTTTGAGCTGTCGGCATTGTTTTGGTTCTCAATCCATTCCTGTGCAGCCTCTTTCATATTGGCAGGTGTCTTTTCATCAGCAATCAGTTCGTTCAGAAGGAGTGTGATACGCTCCTTCATCTTCTTGTTTCCAAGTGCCATACCGAGTCCGAACTCACAGAAGTCCTCGAACAGGGAATTGTCGAAGGCCGGGCCTTGGCCTTGTGCGTTGGTCGTATATGGGGTTGAAGGAATTGATGCACTATAGATAGAAGAGCAACCCGTAGCGTTGGCAATCATTTCTCGGTCGCCGAACAGCTGCGAAATAAGCTTGACATAAGGTGTCTCACCGCAACCGGCACATGCACCGGAGAACTCAAACAGCGGCTGAGCGAACTGTGAGTTCTTGGGGCTCTGACTGATGTTGACCAAGTCCTGCTTAGAAGTTACATTCTTAATCAGATACTCCCAGTTCTTAGCCTCTTGTTGCATGGCAGGAGAGTCTATATTGAATGGAACCATCTTAAGTGCCTTCTCTGTCTCGCCTGTCTCGCGATTCTTCTTGCCCGGGCATACATCAGCGCAGTTGCCGCAACCAAGACAGTCCATGACGGCTACCTGGATACGGAATTGCATTCCTTTCAGCTCCTTGGGAGCAAGAATGCCAATAGACTGAAGATTGCTGTTCTTGGATTCATTCTCATCGAGGACAAATGGACGGATGGTAGCATGAGGACAAGCGAATGCACATTTGTTACACTGAATACAGTTTTCTGGATTCCATTCGGGTACGAATGCCTCGACGCCTCGCTTCTCAAAGGCAGATGTTCCGTTCTTCCAAGTGCCGTCCACAGTACCATGCTTTACAAAGTCAGAGACCTTGAGCAAGTCGCCAGACTGGGCATTGATAGGACGAACCAGTTCCTTGATGAATGCCGGTGCATCATCATTATTGTTGTCTTCGTCAGCCAAGTTTGCCCATGCCGGATCAACGGCAAGCTGCTTATACTCGCCGCCGCGGTCAACGGCTGCATAGTTCAGTTTTACAACATCTTCGCCTTTCTTGCCATAAGACTTTACGATGAAGGCCTTCATCTGTTCTATGGCAAGGTCTATAGGAATAACCTCGGTAATGCGGAAGAATGCGCTCTGGAGTATGGTGTTAGTGCGGTTGCCCAGGCCGATCTCCTGTCCAATCTTTGTCGCATTGATATAATAAACACGAATGTTGTGCTTTGCGAAGTGGCGCTTTACTTTGTTAGGAATGAAGTTTATCAATTCCTCTCCTTCAAAGATAGTGTTCAACAAGAATGTACCATTATCGCGCAATCCACGAGTTACATCGTACATGTGCAGGTAGGCCTGTACATGGCAAGCAACGAAGTTGGGAGTATTTACTTGATAGGCAGAGTGGATTGGCTCATCGCCAAAGCGAAGGTGAGAGCAAGTGAAACCGCCAGACTTCTTTGAGTCATAGGAGAAATATGCCTGACAGTACTTATTGGTATTGTTACCGATAATCTGTACAGAATTCTTGTTTGCACCGACAGTACCGTCTGAACCCAAACCATAGAACTTGGCCTCAAAGAGAGAGTCGCCGCCCATTGGAATCTCTTCTACTTCGGGAAGAGAAGTGAAGGTAACATCGTCTACGATACCTACTGTGAAGTGGTTCTTAGGCATTGGCATTTCAAGGTTATTGAATACGGCAACAATCTTGGCAGGTGTGGTGTCTGCAGAGCCAAGACCATAACGACCGCCGACAACCAAAGGCTTGCGTGGATCGTCGTAGAGGGCAGACTTTACATCAAGGTACAACGGCTCTCCCTCTGCTCCGGGCTCCTTCGTGCGATCGAGGACGGCAATACGCTTTACGCTTGCCGGCAAGGCCTTCTTCAAGAAGTCTACGGAGAACGGACGATAGAGATGTACTGCCACCATACCCACTTTCTTGCCTTGTTTTAGCAGATAGTCAATAGCCTCGCGGGCAGGTTCTGTTGCAGAGCCCATCAGCACGATTACATTTTCGGCATCCTTGGCTCCATAATAGTTAAAGCAATGATACTCGCGCCCTGTAATATCAGATATCTTGCCACAAAGGTCTTCTACCACCTGGGGGATATTCTCATAGTATGAGTTAGATGCCTCACGATGGGTGAAGAAGGTCTCTGGGTTCTCAGCGGTGCCTCGTGTAACAGGACGCTCTGGAGAAAGCGCGCGGTCGCGGAACTTCTTGATGTCTTCTAAGTCTACTAATGGACGGATATCTTCCATGTCCATTTCCTCAATTTTGTGATATTCATGGGAAGTGCGGAAGCCATCAAAGAAATTGATGAAAGGAACACTTGTTTTGAATGTAGCAATATGGGGAATGGCCGTTAAGTCCATGACCTCTTGGACGGAGCCAGAGCAAAACATGGCGAAACCCGTCTGGCGGCAGGCCATTACATCCTGATGGTCGCCAAAGATGCAAAGAGAGTGAGATGCCAGCGTCCGGGCTGAGACATCGAATACGCATGGAAGCAGTTCGCCGGCAATCTTGTACATGTTCGGAATCATGAGCAGCAAGCCTTGTGAAGCGGTGAATGTCGTTGTCAATGCACCGGCCTGGAGCGATCCGTGAAGCGCACCGGCAGCTCCGCCTTCAGATTCCATTTCCTGGACAGATACGGTCTGCCCAAAGAGATTCTTCCGGCCTTTTGCAGCCCACTCGTCTACATGCTCTGCCATGGGTGATGACGGAGTAATAGGATAGATGGCAGCCACTTCAGTAAACATGTAACTTACATGTGCAGCAGCGGTATTACCATCACAAGTGATAAACTTTTTTTCTTTTGCCATTTTGTTTTTGATAAATATTAATGAATGTTGTTGTATGATTTTAATAAAGAAATCCTAATAGCCACAGAGGTATGCGGTTATCTTTTCCTATCTCTGTATTATATCTCGCGTAGATCGTATCGGAATTATACCTTAGCTTATGTTCCCCCTTTGCATTGCAAATTCTAAACTTCTTCGTGTCGTCGACAATAAAGAAGTGGTCTTTGGCTGCCTGGTTCACCCTGTGGTCTTTCCACATTGTATTCACAAAAAAGGTCTCCATCAGCTCTTGCTCGTTTACCTGAATGGGGTATATGGCATAAAGTAGGTTCGGATTATGGAGTATAACCTTGGACGGTTTCTTGGGAAACTCTTCTCCGACAGGATATATCATATTGATAAGTCGGGCATCGGCAAGATATTTGATATAGTTCATAACCGTAGCTCGGCTGGTCTCGATATCTTTTGCCAGATTACTGATGTTTGGTCCCTTCCCCGTGTTTTGCGCCAACAGGTAAAATAGTTTTTTTATCTTTGTGAGATATTTCAAGTCTATTTGTTTAATGAGCAGGATGTCGACTTCTGTCATCATGTTCATTGTCTTCAGGAGATTTTCTGAGAAATTCCGATGCTCAAGAAAGAAAGGGTAGAAGCCATGATGGATGTAATCCTGAAAATATTTAGTAGGACTAACCTGGGGCAGAATCTGCTTGATGATATGCTCATGGTCATTGAGTATCTCATCGAGTGAGTAGGCAGGAATATTTGTACCAGCCTGCAGGTTTATAAACTCACGAAAAGAGAATCCCCTTAGGTTGTAGCTCTTCACGATGCCATTAAGTTCTGGGTTCTCTTCTTTCAGGCGCATGACGCTCGAACCTGTGAAGACAATCTTCAGTTCTGGCAGCATGTCATAGCATTGGCGCAGTTCGTTACTCCAGTTGGGCTGCTTGAAAACCTGGTCTATCAGCAAAACCTTTCCGCCGTTTCCGACAAAGTCGACGGCAAAATCAAAGATTCCATTCCCCTGAAAATAGAAATTGTTCATGTTCACATAGAGGCATTGCCTGTCCGTGGGGTTGAAGTTCTCTTTGGCATACTGCAATAGGAAAGTCGTTTTTCCCACACCTCGGGTACCTTTGATGCCAATCAGTCTGTCGTTCCAGTCAATCTCATCCATGAGGGTGCGGCGGACGGTCGCGTTCTGGAGCTCAACAAGATTGGTGTGAGTGCGAAAAAAAGCTTCCTCCATAAGTTTCTGTACCGAGTTGGTTATTTTATTTGCAAAGATAATATTTATTTTCAAGAATGCAAAGTCAAGATTGCAAAATATTCGTGTTTTTGCTTTTTTTTGCACATAGCGTTGTGAGGGAGTTGTAATTCTTTGTATATTTGCAATGGAAATAATTTGTATCTGACGATGAAACTACATATATTCAATCCCGAGCATGATATTGCCTTGGCTGCAAATATCGAACGATTCACGCCTCCCCATGCGGGACGGGCGCTTCGGGCAGACCTGGGATTCATCCCTGCTTTATGGGCTGATGACGGGGATTTCGTCTTGGTAGATGATGTCGACGCCGCTTTGGGCTCGGTTCGACGCCTCAGGAGATATACCAGGGATGTGGTTTTTGTAACACTTGACGACTTGCCTAATATTCCTCCATGTGAACTTTCGGTGTGGGGATGGGATTCCTCCTTGAGATTTCAGTTGTTGAAGGCAGGGATAGGAGAGGGCAGACTCCCCTCCGTTCTTCTCTTGGAATTGTTGCGGGAGATAAGCAGTCGCAAATGGGCGGCAAAGAGATTACTCCCCAAACTACTGACGGATCCTGATACGCTGATAGGGGAAGCCCGTTCAGTTTCTGATTTAGAACTAATTCGGAATAGTTCCCTGCCGTATGTGTTGAAATCTCCTTGGAGCAGTAGTGGCAGAGGTATCCGCTATGTGGAGCGGCTGACCCCTCAAATAGAGAATTGGGCATTGAATATTATCAATAGGCAGGGATTCGTAATGAGGGAGCCTTTCTATGACAAAGTGAAGGATTTTGCTCTTGAATTTGAGTCTACTAATAGCGGCGTTCAGTATTTGGGCCTATCACTTTTCAAAACAATCAATGGTGCATATGTGGGTAATATCCTTGCGTCCGAGGAAGAAAAACGAATGATACTTGGTAAATATATTTCTTTAAAATTGATAGATAACCTGGTCGGAAGGATATCTGCAATCCTGACGGAGTCTTTCCACGATTCCTATAGAGGGCCTTTCGGCATCGACATGATGGTGGTGCATGATGACGGAAAACTGAAGGTTCATCCGTGCGTAGAGTTGAATCTTCGCCGTACGATGGGCTTCGTGGCTTTGTCGTTTGGCGTAAAGGCAACAGAGGCTCAGAAGCTCATGCAGATTTCATATGATGGGAAATATCATTTCCGTGTCTTGAATACGGCAGAAAATGTCATCAATAACGGATTGGCATAGCTTTTATAATAAAATGAGTTAGAACGCGTTATTAGCTTAATGGGACAGAAAAAATATTTCCACATTTTGGTTGCAATCCTCTTGCTGGCCGCATGCGAAGACAAAGACGCATTCACGACTTCGCAGTCGGATTTACTTTCGTTTTCCGTAGATACGGTTCGGATAGACACCGTCTTCAGCAATATACCCTCAAGCACCCGCTCTTTTTGGGTCTTTAATCATTCCAGCGCAGGTATACGCTGTTCAAGTATTCGGCTTGAAAAGGGAAATCAAAGTGGATTTCGGGTGAATGTCGACGGCACTTATTTAAGTTCGGCAAGCGGCTATCAATCGCAGGATGTGGAAATTCGGGCTGGCGATAGCATCCGTGTCTATGTAGAGCTAACGGCTCCGCGGCAACATGCAAACGGCCCTCAGAAGCTCGAAGAGAATCTGCTCTTTAATCTGGAAAGCGGAGCCGTACAGAAACTTTGCTTATCCGGATGGGCATGGGACGCTGCTTTGTGGCGGGATGTGGTGGTTACGGAAGACTCGCTCATCTCTTCAGCAACCCCAATTGTTGTCCAAGGAGGTATTGTGATCAATAAAGGCGCGACTTTGACCATAGCTTCGGGAACAACCCTTTATTTTGCCAATGCTGCGGGTATACAGGTCAATGGTACTTTAAAAACCGAAGGAACGGCAGCGCGTCCTGTGATTTTGCGGGGCGACCGTATTGACAGAATGTTTGATTATCTGCCCTATGATCGGGTTTCCGGGCAGTGGAGAGGCATTCGTTTTGGTGCCGATTCCAAAGGTAATGAACTGAAATATACCGATCTCCATGGTGCTTTCGACGGCATCGTGGCCGATTCCTCGCAAGTGGATCTCGAGAAGCTACATGTCTTTGCTTCGACCATCCACAATTGTCAGGGGGTGGGGGTGCAGTTAAACCACTGTAAAGCACGGATAGAGAACACCCAGATATCCAATACATTGAAGTCCTGTCTTGAGGTAAACGGAGGCGATGTGGCTGTAAACGGCTGTACGCTCGCCCAGTTTTATCCGTTCGACACCAACCGGGGAGCGGCTATAAAGTTCAGGGCTCCCTTGCAGAACCTTCTCTGTCAGAACTCTCTCATTACCGGCTATGCCGACGATGTGTTGCTGGGAGAGCCGGGCGAGGTGTTCAACTATCAGTTTGAGAACTGTATAATCCGTACCCCGGAGATAACGGGAGAGGAGAGCATGAGGTTCTCCAATGTTTTGTTTGAAGATCCTAAGGATACCGTTGCGACGGGGAAGAAACATTTCACGAGATTTGATATTGAGAACCTCGTCTATGATTTTCAACTTGATGCAGTATCGCCGGCCATAGGGAAGGGCAATGCCGCGACATCGCTTCCTACGGATCGCAACGGGCGTATACGGGATGATAAGCCCGACATAGGTGCGTTTGAAAGGGAGTAGCATTCTCTTTGATGCCCCTAAATGATATGGAAACTAAAAACCAAGAGATATGAAGGACATTAAACTTGAAATCAATATTCAGTATTGCCAGGTTGATGAACTGAGCGAAGAAGACCGCGAGCTCGTGACGGTGGCGAAGGAGGCCACGCAGAACAGTTATGCAAAGTATAGCCATTTCTGCGTCGGTGCGGCAATCCGATTAGGAGATGGTCGGATTATAAAAGGTGCCAATCAAGAGAATGCCGCATTCCCTTCTGGTTTGTGCGCGGAACGAACGGCTGTCTTTGCTGCTCAGGCCAATTATCCGGAACAGCCGATTACGACGCTGGCCATTGCCGCCAAGAATGAGTATGGTTTTACGGGCGAGCCTGTTACGCCGTGCGGGTCATGCCGGCAGGTGATGCTTGAAATAGAGGATCGTTATCAGCAGCCGGTCAAGATTCTGCTTTATGGAACCCATGGAGTCTATGCCTTGAAGAGTATAAAGGACTTGATGCCCCTCTGTTTCGTAGACGAAAACATGCACAAGTAAACTCGTTGATTTTCAAGGAATGGCATCCTCGAAAGTAAAAGGCGGCTAAAAGGTGAGTAAAAGACCGTTATCTACTCGCCTTTTAACGGCCTTTTACTCACCTTTTAGCCGCCTTTTACCCAATAGTTTGCGGTAAAAATCTAAATTATTGATTATCAGTTGATTGCAAAACAGGTGTTCTGCGTTCGAGATTCTGCTAAAAACCTCATCCATGCTTCTTGCTGTCCATGCTTGACCGGCATCCTTCATGGGAGATTGGAAGATATGTCTATTGAAGGGCAAAGTCGTGGAATTCCATCAGGGTAGACATCTCTTGCTGATAGTAAATGCAATACTGGCCTTTCGGTAAGCCTTTGAGATCAAATCGGTAGAGGGTGCCCGACACGGGTTTCAGCCATAAATCTATTACCTCCTTAGGTTTTTGCGTAATTCCAAATGGGGAGGCCGACCATATCGTCATACTGCGTTTTCCTTTCTTTGGTGTGAGTTTTGCCAGCCTGAAGTAGTGAGAGTTGAGTTGCAGAGTATCCAATATCTCCACATAGATGAAGTCGGCATCATGCACGACGGTCGATGCCTGGCCGCCTTTGAATACGATTTTTGCCTTGTGCAGCATGAAGCCAGTCATCAAGTCATCGTACTCTGGATTGGCAGGAATTTCCATCCGGGTGCTGTCCGAGTGGTAGCAGAATAACTTGAAAAGAGCCTCGTTTACCACTTCCTGCGCCGAGGCGGAGGCAAGGCAACTTACGGCTATTAAACTGAATAGAAGTCTGACCGTTCTCATTCCTTAAGATTCACATTTTATCGGATGTCTTTTCACAGGGTTCCTTTGGTTGTCGGGAGCTCAAAGTGGTAGATGTCTCTCCTGACGGCCATCTTTAGTGCCCTTGCCAGAGCTTTGAAGATGCCCTCTATCTTGTGGTGCTCATTGGTTCCCTCAGCCTTGATATTGAGGTTCATCCTGGCTGCGTCGCTCAAGCTTTTGAAGAAATGGAGGAACATTTCGGTAGGCATTTCCCCGATTTTCTCACGATGGAATTCCGCGTCCCACACAAGCCATGGGCGTCCTCCGAAATCCAGGGCAACCTGGCAGAGGCTGTCGTCCATGGGAAGGCAGTAGCCATACCGCTCAATGCCTCGTTTGTCTCCGAGAGCCTTGAGCAGGCATTCTCCTAATGCCAAGGCGGTGTCTTCTATGGTGTGATGTTCGTCTACACAGAGATCGCCTTTGCAGCGGATGGTGAGATCCATCATGCCGTGCCTGCCTATTTGCTCCAACATGTGGTCGAAAAAGCCAAGTCCGGTTGAGATGTCGCATTTCCCCGTTCCGTCAACATTGAGCCTTACTGAGATATCAGTTTCCTTGGTCGTTCTCCTGACTTCGGCTATGCGTTCTCCCGCAAACAATATCTCCGCGATTCTTTCCCAGTCCATGCCTTCTTTCCCTAATATCAAAGACTTGCATCCAAGGTTGTTGGCCAATTCTGCATCGGTATCCCTGTCGCCTATGACATAGCTGTTTTTGAGATCATAGGCCTCGTTTCCGATATAGTCCTTCAGCATTCCCGTTCCGGGTTTCCGCATCGGAGAATTGTCTTCCGGGCGATGGCGGTCTATCAAGATTTCGTCGAATGTGATGCCTTCTCCTTCGAGTGACTGGAGCAGGAAGTTATGAACAGGCCAGAAGGTTGCTTCCGGATAGGATGCGGTTCCGAGCCCGTCCTGATTGCTCACCATCACGAACTTGAAGTCAAGGTGCTCTCGTAGGAAGCTCAGGTTGCGGAACATCCCCTTCACGAACTTTAGTTTTTCGAAGGAGTCTATTTGCTCGTCTTGGGGCTCTTCGATGAGTGTGCCGTCACGGTCTATAAACAGGCATCTTGTGGGTTTCATGTCTTATTCGATTTCGTTCTCGTTTTTGTTGTTATTGGCGATGGCCTTTTCTTTGGCAGCCTTCAGGGCAAGGTCTTTGGCTTCCACGCTTCCATAGGTATAATAGGCGATGAAGAATGTCCATACCAGAATGAAGCACAACAGAAACATGGTTATAAGTACGGTTGCCATCAGTAGCCAGACGAAGTATCCGGGTGCCCCGTTCGGGTCTCCGGCAAGCAAGCCCAGTTGATTCATGATTTGCGCGGATGAGATGATTATCAGGGGAATGAAAGCTATGAAGCATGCTACAATGGTGAGCAGCACCCCGACAAAATAGGTGATGAACTGAAATCCCCAATGGCGGAAGCCCGTTCCGTATCCCTTTCGGAATATCTCCGAGAACCTGGTCTTATGGTCTATCTGGTATCTCACCGTGGAGAAAACGAACGGCAATGTGAATATGCAGAAAAGTATGAAGATGGCGAAGGCCGAGATATGTCCGGCGGTGAGGGCGTGTTCCGGCGAGGTAATCTTAGACGAAGCGAGGATACTTGCCACGAAAGAAGTGCCGAAGTTGATGATAAAGATGCTGATAGTCGTTATAATGAGTTCGGCTCCTACCACCATTATGGCCCTGAAGATGTTCTTCTTCAGTATGGAGCCGTTGAGCATCGAAGCTATTGCGCCTGTCAGCCAGATACTTGCGATAACGGTAAGGAGGTAGCTTGCTGATATCAGAATCGTGGCGACAAGCGGGTGGGCGTGCCCCCAGTCGTTGATACCTTTGTCGGGAATATACAGCATGAACGACAAGGTCAGCATGATGGCATTTGCCAATGCCGGCAGCCATAGTCTCTTGAATATGGTTTTGATATTCGTGGTAAGCAGCATGTAGGCCGCCCTGATACAGGCAGAAGTGCTCTTGTTGGTGTATAGTTCTGTTTCCATGATTGGTTTACTTGTTTCTTCTGAATTCGCTGCAGGTGATTGCCGTCGCTATGGCTACATTCAGGCTTTCGGCTGTCTCGCGCCCTTCCGGGAAATTGGGAATGAGTAGCTTGCGGTTGATTTTCTCTCTGATTTCTGGAGAAATACCGTTCCCTTCGTTCCCCATGACAACGAGTCCTTTCTCAGAGAGAGCTTCGTGGTAGATGTTGTTTCCGCCAAGAAAGGTCCCGTAAACGGGGAAATCTTCGGGGAGCGAATCGATGAGTTCTTTTAAATCGGTGTAAGACACATGTACTCGCGCTATGCTTCCCATCGTGGCTTGTATAACTTTAGGATTATAGACATCGGCTGTGTCTGTGCTGCAATATATCTGGGAGATGCCGAACCAGTCGGCTATTCGGATGATGGTACCGAGATTCCCCGGGTCTTGTACGCCATCCAAGGCAAGAGAAAGATCGTTGACAGCAAGTGCGGGGGTAGCTCCTTCAAACATCGGGAATATCGCCAGCACTTCCTGAGGATGTTGCAGGAAGCTGGTTTTCCGTAATTCCTCCTCGGTAACTTCCAGATGCTCGTCAGCCGCAAAGTCAGTTTTTTTCCAGACGGAGGTATGCACTATAAGCTTCGCAGGGCGGCTTTTCAACAATTCGCCTACGACTTTGGGGCCTTCAGCTACGAATACTCGCTCTTGTTGGCGGTTTTTTTTCTGCCCCAACGAACGAATGTATTTTATTTTGGCTTTGCTGAGCATATCCATTATTTTCTTGCAAAGATAGCAATAATTCTTATTTTTTCCTTACCTTTGTGCAATAATTTAGAGTGTTTTGAAATTTATTAAATCATATATATGCTTTTTATTGGTGCTCCTTCTTGTTGCATGTAGTACCTCGAAATTTATTCCAGATAAGCAATATTTTCTGGAGAAAGTAGAAATAAAATCAGATGAAAAAGGTTTTGACGCCGCATTGTTAGAGCCATATATTCGTCAAAAGGCAAATTCTAAATGGTTTTCGCTTTTCAAGATTCCGTTAGGGACATATGCTCTTTCCGGGCGAGACACTACTAAATGGATAAACCGGACGCTTCAGAAAATCGGAGAAGAACCTGTCATCTTTGATACTTTACAGGCTGCATTGACGCTGCACGACCTGCACACAGCCCTACAGAACATGGGCTATATACATTCGTCTGTAAACCTGGAGAAGAAAATAAAGGGAAAGAAACTTACGGCAATCTATACACTTCATCCAGGCGAGCCCTATTATATCCATTCGATAAAATACGATATTCAGGATAAAAACATAGAGAGAATCTTGCAAATAGACAATCGGCTGGGGGCAGGTTTGAAGGCAGGATCTCAATTTACGGTTGACAAACTGGATGCAGAGCGTAGCCGTATCACGGGTATTCTGATGGATAATGGCTATTATAAATTCCATAAGGATTATATTCACTATAGTGCAGACAGTGCCAGGAATAGCAATGATATTAATCTTACTTTGCATTTAGCGCAGTATCGCGCAAATGACACCTCACTGCTAAGAGATCACCCCCAGTACCGGATTCGTAGAATTCGTTACCGAGGTAATGATAGTACTGGCCTGCATCTGCGCAATTCAGTATTGGAGTATAATACGGCATTTAGAGAAGGAAGGGCTTTTCGCTCGTCAGACCTGCAACGCACTTATAATAACTTCGGCAGGCTGGGAGCCGTCCGCTATACAAATATCAATTTCACAGAGATTCCTGATAGCAATCTGTTGGACTGTGATATACAGTTGAGTATGAATAAGCCTTCGACGATTTCTTTCCAGCCCGAGGGTACCAATACTGCAGGAGATTTGGGAGCGGCGGCATCCCTCACTTATACCAACCGGAATATTTTCCACGGTTCGGAATTACTGTCCATTGAGCTGCGTGGAGCTTTTGAAGCCATCACGGGATTGGAAGGCTATGCCGACCAGGACTATCAGGAATATGGCATAGAGACAAAGTTGTCTTTCCCTCGTTTTGTCGCACCTTTCTTAAGCAAGGACTTCCGTCGTCGTAGCCAGGCCGTATCGGAGCTTTCCTTTAGCTGGAACCTCCAGAACCGACCGGAATTTCATCGTCGCGTCTTTTCTGCGGGATGGCGTTATAGATGGTCTAATCCTCGTCGGCATACATCCTATCGCTTTGATCTGTTAGACCTTAATTATGTCTACATGCCATGGATTAGCGAGACATTCAAGCATGACTATCTGGATAGTGTAAGTAATCGAAATGCCATTCTGCGCTATAATTACGAAGACTTATTTATTATGAAGGCTGGCTTTGGCCTCACTTATAGTGATAGCAAGAATGCTTTTCGTGCAAATGTTGAGACGGCAGGTAATCTACTGGGAGGACTGGCGCATGTGGTGGGATTTAAGAAGAAGGAAAACGGGCAATATACATTATTTAATATTGCCTATGCCCAATATGTAAAACTTGATCTCGACTATACTCGGTTGCTGCAGTTTGATTCACGGAACTCTTTGGCTATGCATGCGGGATTTGGTATTGCCTATCCTTATGGTAATAGTGATGTCCTGCCATTTGAGAAGCGGTATTTCTCAGGGGGAGCAAATTCTGTTAGAGGATGGGGAGTCCGGGAGTTGGGTCCGGGCAAGTTTCGTGGAACCGACGGTAGGATAGACTTCATCAATCAGACTGGCGATATGAAGTTGGACTTGAACTTGGAATATCGCACATTCCTGTTTTGGAAGCTCAACGGTGCTGTTTTTGTTGATGCGGGAAATATCTGGACGCTTCGTAATTATGAAGAGCAGCCTGGCGGACAGTTTAAGCTGGATGAGTTTTACAAGCAGATTGCCGTTGCTTACGGTTTTGGACTAAGGTTGAACTTTGGCTATTTCATATTGCGGCTTGATGCCGGCATGAAAGCTATCAATCCTGCCTATGAGACTTCACGGGAACATTATGTGATATTCCATCCGAAGTTCAGTCGTGATTTTTCTTTTCACTTTGCGGTAGGCCTTCCATTTTAATCTTCCATTTGCCATTCTCCCTGACAGCTTTCATTTCAAAGGCTGCATGGTCGATGAAGTGTCCCACCTGTCCGATGGTGTCCAGTTGCAGGAAGTTCTTCGCGAGAAGGCGTATATGCGCACATGAGTCATTTTCTTCAATCGTGATGTTGTCCAATTCGTGGGTGGCGCCTTCTGTTTGCGCATGGAGGGTGTCTATATCCACTTGATGCATTTGCGAGGCCGCATAGTAAAGCCATTTCTGAGAATCGTTGGTTACGAAAGGCATGGCCTCTTTGTATTGGCAGTTGAAATAGTGTACGGCAAAAGAATCAACGACGGCTTCAAGTTTGCTTTCATTTTGATTGTTGCCGCAGGAGGCAAAGAGTGTTAGACAAACAGCTATTATAGAAAGATTAATTTTCATCTCTAAACATTAAATTTGGACAAAGGTAAAGAAATAATTTTGTAATCTCGCCTTTTTATGTTACTTTTGTTTTAAAATTCAAAACGGCATGCTGAGATTCATTTCTTTTGGAAGTGGTAGCAGTGGCAATTGTTATTATTTATATACTGATAATGACGGTTTGTTGATAGATGTGGGGATTGGGGTGAGACTCCTCAAGAAGAGCTTCCATAACTATGGAGTACCACAGAATGTGCACCATATACTTATCACCCATGATCATGCTGATCATGTGAAATCCGTCGGAAGTTTTAGTCGGGATTTTAAGTTGCCAGTTTATGCGACCTCAAAAGTGCATAGAGGCATAGAGCAGAACTGTTGTGTAAGGTGTAAGATATTGCCGGAGTACAAGAAGGAAATAGAGCCCAATGTGCCGTTGGTCCTTGGTGATTTTAAGATCATGCCTTTTCATGTTCCCCATGACAGTCAGGATTGTGTGGGATATCAAGTTGAGTCGGAAGGTATCGTATTTGTTTTAATGACAGATGTCGGACATGTTACTGACGAGATGAAGAATCTTATCGGTTCGGCAAACTATTTGGTCCTTGAGGCTAACCACGATGATGAAATGCTGAGGAACGGCCCGTATCCGGAACATCTTAAGAGTCGGATTAAGAGTAAGATTGGCCATCTGAGCAACAGGGAGTGTGGAGTAGCTTTGGCAGAGAATGCGACGCCTAATTTGAAGCATGTCTGGCTTTGTCATTTAAGCGAAGAGAACAATCATCCGGAGTTGGCACGAAAGACCATCGAGCAGGTTCTTCGCGGTTATGGTATTATTGCGGGGGCTGATTTTAAGCTTGATGTCTTGAAGCGTAAAGTTCCTTCAGAGATTCAGGAATTGATATAGTATCCCGCCTTATATAGTTTGAGCAGCAGCAGGGACCCTTTCCCTTCGCACAGTCTCTTTCTCCATTTGTTATGGGATTTCTTATAGAGTGAGTTGATAACCCCTCTCATGTGGTATTTCCTTAACCTTTCCGTGAATAGGATAATGTGGGAGTAGTCATGGAGTTCTTTCTGGTGTGCCTTAAGTGTCCGGAGACTCTCTTCAGTTTTGGCAATGAAGTCGCAGTTTCTTTCAAACTTTGAGAACCCCACGGAGTTGTTGATGTGTGTAATCTTTATCCCGGCATCCTTGAGCTGTTTGCCGTATGCAACATCTTCATATCCATATCCCCTATAATTGGTATCTAACGGATGCTCAAGCATGAGCGACCTTAGAATCATGAAATTGGATGTATGAAAGTCAAGATTGGGGCGCTCCCTGCGTTTCCTGCAGGTATGCATTCTCTCTGAAGCCCTTTCGTATTGGAAACGGAGGTTATGCATCTCTTCCCCAATGATTTTATAGCCGCCGTATACCACCACCTCGTAATTCTTGGTGTTGAGATATTGTATAAGGAAGTGGGAGTTGATAATCGTCATGTCGCTGTCAATGAAGAGCAACCATTCATTCTTGGCTTCTTGTGCCAGGAAGTTGCGTATGGCAGCTCTGCCTACATTTTCTCTCCTTATTATATATCTGCAGTTGCTCATGTTGCTGATCATTCTGTTACCGGCAATGACGGCTCCTTCTGTGGATCCGTCATCCGCTACGATGACTTCATAGTCCAAATTTTTTATGGACGAAGCCTGCTCGACCAGGCTCTTTACGAGCTCTGTGCAATGGTCGTTTCGGGTCGGGATGAGTATCGACAGCGATTTTTTCATTTCGTTCTTACAGTTTTGCTTTCAGGTATTTCCCGGTCAGGCTTTGTGGGCATGCCGCCACGGTCTCCGGAGTTCCTGCGCATACCAGGCTGCCCCCCTTGTCGCCGCCTTCAGGGCCCAGGTCGATTACCCAGTCTGCGCATTTTATGATGTCCATGTTGTGTTCGATAATCAGGATACTGTGTCCTCTTTCGATGAGGGCATTGAAGGCATGCAGCAGTCGTTTGATATCGTGGAAATGCAGTCCCGTTGTGGGTTCGTCAAAAATAAAGAGCGATGTATCCGTTTGTTCCTGACCTATGAAATAAGCCAGTTTTACCCGTTGATTCTCACCACCGGAAAGGGTAGACGAACTCTGTCCCAGCTTAATGTATCCCAGACCAACTTCTTCGAGGGGCTTCAGTCGGTTGACAATGAGCCTTTGTTTGTATTTTCCAAAGAATTCAATGGCCTCGGAAACGGTCATGTTCAGCACATCGTTGATATTCTTCTCGTGGAAACGCACATCGAGGATGTCTTTCTTGAACCGCTGTCCATGGCAAGCCTCACATTCCAAGACAAGGTCTGCCATAAATTGCATCTCCACCGTGATGACGCCGGCTCCGTTGCATTCCTCGCATCGCCCGCCTTCTGCGTTGAAGGAGAAGTATTGTGCGGTGAACCCCAACTGCTTCGCGAGGGGTTGTTCGGCAAATAGCTGACGGATGGCATCATAGGCCTTCACATAGGTGGCCGGATTGGAACGGGTTGATTTGCCGATAGGGTTCTGGTCTACGAACTCCACATGCCTTACCTCTTTCCAGTCTCCCTCCAGTCCGAGATGTTCTCCCGGCGTATCGGCCACTTCATCGAGGTGGCGTTTCAGGGCAGGGTATAGGATGCCTTTCACCAAGGAGCTCTTGCCCGATCCGGACACTCCTGTTACCACAGTCAGCACATTCAGCGGTATTTCCACATCAATGCCTTTGAGGTTGTTCATTCTTGCGCCCTTCACCTTGATGGCCATGTTCCAGGAACGCCGTGATTTTGGGGTCTCTATCATTTCCTCTCCCGTGAGGTATTTTACGGTATAGGAATTCGGAAACTCCTTGACCGTGGCCTTGGAAAGCTTGTCGGTATCTCCCTGGAAAACGATTTCCCCGCCCAGCCGGCCGGCGTCCGGACCCACATCTATCAGATAGTCCGCGGTGCGCATGATTTCTTCGTCATGCTCAACCACTATGACTGTATTGCCAAGACTTTGCAGTTCCTTGAGTACATGGATGAGTCGGTTGGTGTCCCGGCTGTGCAGTCCGATGCTCGGCTCGTCAAGAATGTAGAGCGAGCCCACAAGCGAACTTCCCAGGGAGGTTGTCAGGTTTATGCGCTGGCTTTCACCTCCAGAAAGCGTGTTCGATTGCCTGTTAAGCGTCAGGTATCCCAATCCGACCTCAGAGAGAAAAAGAAGTCGGTTCTTGATTTCCGCAAGAAGTCGTTTGCTTACTTCCGCGTCATGCTCGTCTAATTGGAGATGGTCGAACCAGTCTTTAAGGTTTACGACGGGCATCTGCACTAAGTCGTTGATGCTCCGGCCGTTAATCTTAACCCAGGTTGCTTCTTTCTTCAGCCGGGTTCCATGGCAGTCGGGACAAGTTGTCTTGCCCCGGTAGCGGCTCATCATTACGCGATACTGAATCTTATACTGGTTTTCCTTCACCATTTGAAAGAAAGAATCAATACATACTTTTTCCCGCAAGTCCAGCTGTTCCTCAGAGGGGAGACCGTGCCAGAGCATGTCTTTCTCCGTCTGCGACAATTCCAGATAGGGTTTGAAGATAGGGAAATCATCAGCTTGCGCCTTTCTGCAGAACTCTGTCTGCCACATGCCCATCTTTTCCCCGTGCCAGCACTGCACACAGCCGTCATATACGCTAAGTGTAGAATTGGGTATCACGAGCTTCTCATCGATGCCGATTATACTGCCGAAGCCCTCACAGGTGGGACAGGCTCCTAAGGGCGAGTTGAACGAAAACATGTTGTCGTTGGGTTCCTCGAATTTCATTCCGTCGGCTTCAAACCGGTCGGAGAAGTCGAAGGTGAGGTTGGATGGCAGGAAGATGAGCCGGCACATGCCGTCTCCCTCATACATGGCCGTCTCTGCGGAATCCACCAACCGGGCTATCTCGTCTTTCTCTTCGGAGACGCTCAGGCGGTCGATGACGAGGAAGAGGTCGGTCTCCGTGCGCTTCTCTGCCAGAAAATCGTCTATGCGCACCACTTCTCCGTTCACGAAGACACGGGAGTATCCCTGCTGGAAATCCATTTCCAGTTGTTTCTCCAGATTTCTCCCCTCTGCGATGCGCAACGGTGCGAGCACCATAAACCGTGTACCTTTTGAGAACTGCCGGGCGCATTGTATGATGTCTTCTGTGGAATGCTTTTTCACTTCTTGTCCGCTGACGGGCGAGTAGGTCTTGCCGATGCGTGCGAAGAGGAGGCGCAGATATTCATAGATCTCCGTGGAAGTGCCTACCGTGGAACGGGGATTGCGCGAGATTACCTTTTGCTCAATGGCGATGGCAGGCGGCAGTCCCTTGATGAAATCGCACTCCGGCTTGCTCATTCGGCCGAGAAACTGGCGGGCATAGCTTGACAGCGACTCCACATAGCGACGCTGTCCTTCGGCATAGAGGGTGTCGAAGGCAAGCGAACTCTTTCCCGAGCCGCTGACTCCGGCAATGACGATGAACTTGTCGCGAGGGATTTTCAGGCTGATATTTTTCAGGTTGTTAACCCTTGCGCCTTTGATTTCTATATATTTATCTTCCATCTTGATTATTTTTGCTTGTTGCCTACAGGCTTCATGAAAGGCCTGTCAGGATTTGTCTTTGAAGGTGTTGCCGATGGAGCGGGCTGTGTTTCCGCCGGGGATCCGGTTGGAGTTTCTTCTTCCATAAGCTCGGTGGGGTCATAGGGCATTACCATGAAGTCATACCATTGGCGGGCTTTCCGCTCTGAGCGTTCCGACAGCTTCCCCGTGAGATACTGCTCTGTCATGAGCTGGGCGAGTGGGGCGGCAAGGTCGGCACCGAAGCCCGCATTCTCTACATATACGCATACGGCAATCTTCGGGGCGTCCATGGGTGCATAGCCGATGAACACCGAATGGTCTTCTCCCGGATTCTCGGCTGTCCCGGTCTTGCCGCAAATCTGCCAGTCCGGATGCCGGATGGTCGTTGCGGTTCCTGTTGTAACGGCCTTGCGCATGCCTTCCCGTACCAGGTCGAATGCCTCCGGAGAGGCTGCTGACAGGTGGCGGGTCGTGTAGGTGGTGTCCACATTCTTGCGGATATGGGGAATATAATAGTATCCCTTGTTCGCAATGATTGCGGCGAGGTTGCAGAGTTGGAGCGGGGTGGCAAGCACTTCTCCTTGCCCCATTCCCACCCACATGATGGTGGTCTCGTTCCAACGGCCGTTGTAGAGCCTTTCCAGAATTTCGGAATCCGGCATCTCGCCGCCGGTTTCGCCCTCCATGTCTATGCCCAGAGGCCTTCCGAGGCCGAGGCTCGACATGTATTCTTTCCATTTGTTGATGGCCTCGAGCTTGTTTTTATATTTTGCCCTGTCCTTTATCATGTTCATAAAGGCTTTGCAGAACCATGAGTTGCACGAATGGGCGATGGCTCCGATGAGGTCTTTGGGCGAACTGTGCTTATGGCATCCAATGTGTATGTTGTCTTTCCAGAATCCTTCGCTGCAAGTGAATTTCGAGTCTTTGTTGACGATGCCCTCACTTACGAGTGCCAGTGTCTGCGCCGTCTTGAAGGTGGAGCCGGGGGAGTAGGCCATTCCGATGGCGCGGTTGATGGTGTCGGAGAGGAACGACTTGGACACCAGGCACTTCACTTCGCCCGTTGAGGGCTCAATGGCCACGATGCTTCCCTGTTTGCCTTCGAGCAGCCTTTCGGCCAAAGCCTGCATCTTGTCGTCGAGTGTCAGGCGGCCTGGAGCATGTCCTGTCTGTCCAAGGGAGCAAAGGGCGATGAGCCCTATAGGGAAGAGGGATACAAGTCGTTTCTGTTTCATATATCTTGCAAAGGTACATATAATTTGTGAGAAAATAAAACATGAGGCGGGAATTTGATTTTTGCGTTGTAGAGAGTTGCGGCTGCCAATGCGACAAAATCGCCGATTTTGTCGTACAATCTCGGCGATTTTGCCAGACAATTTCGCCGATTTTGTCAGCCTGTTTGCCGTTGCCGGTTTTGATATAGGTTAATGATTCCGCTTCCTGTAGCTTTATTTTGAATGCGGCATGCCCGCAGTCGGGGTTTTATTCGTAATTTTGCAGTCGTCTAATCGATTGGCAATTAGGAATATGTCGAAGACTCACGAGATGGATATGCTTCACGGGCCGTTGCTGCGCAAGCTGCTGGTCTTTGCGCTGCCTTTTGCGGCAAGCAGCGTGCTTCAGCAGTTGTTTAATACTGCTGATGTGGCTGTGGTGGGGCAGTTCGCGGGCTCCCTCTCGCTTGCAGCCGTGGGTGCGAACACCTTTCTGATAAATCTGATGATCAATTTCTTCGTCGGCATCTCCCTCGGAGCCAATGTGGTCATTGCCAATCATATAGGACAAAACGACAAGGAGCGAATCCGCTATGCCGTTTCTACGAGCATGCTGCTCTCCTTTGTCAGTGGAATCGTTCTGCTCGTGGCAGGTGTAGGTGTCTCTCACCAAATCCTCCAGTGGATGAATACGCCGGAAGATGTACTCCCCCTGGCGGTGGTCTATCTGCGAATCTATTTCCTCGGAGCCCCCTTCATCATGGTCT
This sequence comes from Prevotella sp. KH2C16, assembly GCF_900113305.1. Taxonomy (GTDB): domain Bacteria; phylum Bacteroidota; class Bacteroidia; order Bacteroidales; family Bacteroidaceae; genus Prevotella. Next base: position 251,408 of record NZ_FOOW01000002.1, read on the forward strand.
ATAACTTCGGGGCGGCAATCCTGCGAAGTTGTGGTGATACCAAGCGGCCGCTGTATATACTCCTTGTGGCGGGAGTCATCAATGTGGCTCTTAACCTGATTTTCGTTATCGGCCTGAAATGGGGAGTTGCCGGAGTTGCCGTCTCTACCGATATTGCCAATGTCTTCAGTGCCTGCTGCATCGTGTGGCTGTTGCTGAGAGAGCCTGAACCGTTCCGCCTGGAGATGGGGGCGCTTCGTCCGTCGCGTCGCGAACTCACCCGCATTCTTCAGATAGGAGTACCGGCGGGCATACAGACCACCGTCTTTTCCTTCAGCAACATCTTCGTGCAGACAGCCATCAACGGGTATGGGGCGGCGGCGATTGCGGGTGCTTCCGTAGCTCAGAACTTCGACAGCTATTGCTATTTTCTGGTGTCAGCCTTCTGCGGGGCGGCCATGACCTTTATCAGCCAGAACTACGGGGCAGGGAACATTGAGCGCTGTAAGCGCGTTTTTTGGATTTGCCTGCCGTTTGCGGCCGCATCCTGCTTTCTCGGCAACATGCTCTTCTATGGCGGAGCCGACTTTTTCCTCTCCCTTTTCACGGATGATCCGGAGGTGGTCCATTATGCCAAGCTCCGCATGGACTATGTGCTTCTCTTCCAGACGCTTGTCGTCTCGTATGAGGTAACGGCCGCCGCCTTGCGGGGCATGGGCTATTCCATGCAGCCCGCCGTCATCACCATCCTCGGCACCTGTGTGCTCCGGCTTACCTGGATATTCTTCGTCTGCCCGATATTGCCCGGTTACCAGAACCTGATGCTTGTCTATCCGGTGTCTTGGATTCTGACGGGAACGATTATGGTTGTGGCCTACATGGTCTATTCCCGTAGGGCTTTTGCCTTCTTGCGGCAATAGCGGGAAAGCGGTGGAGCGACGGCGGCTTTCCGTCCTATTGGCTGTCTTTCAGCCTAAGAATCGTGAATGAGTATTTTAGAAAAAACATATGGGAAAATTTGCAAGGGTCGGAAAAAGATATTACCTTTGCACTCGCAATCTGAAAAAGCGGGGTGTAGCGCAGTCCGGTAGCGCTCCTGGTTTGGGACCAGGCGGTCGCAGGTTCGAATCCTGTCGCCCCGACAAAGACGAAGCATTGGGCAATTGACTTCCAACTGCCCAATGCTTTTTCCGTTTAAGCGTTTCTGTCAGTTGAGAGTCTATCTCCCTGAAATTTCCATGCCATGGCCGAACAGGGCGAAGTCGCCTCTCAGCGGGTCGTCCTTGAATGTCTTCCGCAATTCCTCTGTCAGCCTGATGGCCGCTGCCATGGTGGCCGACTTGCTGTTCATGAGTTTCAACTTGGCGGCTTCTTCGAGCACATGGGTATCTAAAGGCATGATGAGGGTGCTTTTGTCGATGAATGTCCAAAGGCCCAGATCGACGGGCGAATCCGTCCTCACCATCCACCGGAGATACATACACAGCCGCTTGCAGCACGACTTTGAATCCTTGGGAATCAGATGCTCCACATCGTAATGCCGAAAATAGCGGGTGAGGGCGTCGACGGCTTCAAGGCCTGTGGAGGCGCGGATTCTCACATATCCGCCGATAGAGCCATGCTCCCGGAGCATTTGCCGGATGCCACGGAGCAGCTCACGAATGTGGTGGTGGGTTTGAAGCCTATAGAAGCAGGCGTTGTCATCAGGGATTGCAGCCTGATAGTCTCCGCTCAGGATCCAGTCGTAAGGCCGTCCGTCCGACAAGTCGAGCAGGTATTGAATCCGGGGCATAAAGAGCTTTCTGTTGCCATAACTTAGCGATGAGGCTATCAAGGCAATCGTCTCCTGATTCCTCGTGTCCTCAACCTGATGCATGAACCAGCTGGGATCACCATTCAAAAATGCTGTAGTTTCATAATGTTCTGCTAAAGTAATCAGCCTTTTTTGTGTCTTATCCATCTGTCGAACCTCTTGTTTGTCGTCGCTTCTTATTATCAAGATGCCATGGAGTAATAACGGTTTAATTTAGATTTAATTTTTTGCATTAATTGCAATTTGCGCAAAAATTTCCGTTAAATATTGTTATTTCCTATGTTGGAAATGCAGATTTTAAGAAAATTCCTTAACATCTTCAGATATTTATATTAAATTTGCGATGTTATTTAAAAGAAGATGTTTCGACAAGATTTCTTAATATTCATTTAAACAATATTGTTATGGTAAAAGTTTTACGATTCATGCTGGCATCTCTGTTGTTGCTTTGCTCTACAGGGCTGTCGGCGCAAACTCCCGCAAAGGCTTATTATGGCACAGTTGCAAATATCCGTGGCATAATTTTGTAGTATAGGCCGATATTTTCTTGTTTGATGCTTAAAAGTTCATGAGATGCATTAACTTTGCACCCATGAGTAAGCAAACAGCATTTGATTACAAGATTCTGGCCAGTTACCTTCTTCCCAAAGGTATACTTGAGTTCTTTGACGTGACAGACGTTCGTGAAGACCACACAGGCATTATTGAAGAGACTAGTGATGAGCGTGTCCTTCTCCATATCTATCTTGACGAGAATGACGCTCGTGAAGAAGAGTGGCATGACCTTAAGCCTAATGGTTTCACAGAAAGCCGTCAGGTTAATGACTTTCCTATCCGTGATCACA
>NZ_FOOW01000044.1 GCF_900113305.1 Prevotella sp. KH2C16
GTCCACGGATACAGCAGAGGTAGTACTCCTTGAAGTTTCTGTAAGTACCGAAATGGTAGCATACCAAGATTGTCATAATCTCACTCTCGGATAGCCTGCCCTTGCGGTTACGGTAGCGCTTCCCATCGCCATCATGAGAGGGCAATGGGAGGTTTTGGGCCAGTTCTGCATTCAAATTCTTGTCAAACTCATCGATAATACAGAAAATTTCTGTAACTTTGTCCTTGGTAATCATCGCTTGGTTGTTTTGTAACTTGTTGATTTTCACCTATAAAGGTACAAAATATTGGCGAGATTACCAACTTTTATAATGCTTTTCTTATCCCGAACTCGCGTAATGAAATATAATTCTGAGAAGACTGAAGGGTGTGGACATTCCGATGTTACAATTACCTTTAAAAATAAAAACATCAAGATAAGATTTTACTATAAACTAATTTCTGAGAAAAAAGACTTTCTGGGAACTAATGTAATTTATATAGATTCCATTGGATGTAAAAAGAAGAAAATAAAGCCAAAGGAGAACTCTAATATTTACATGTTTACCCTAAAAGAGGATACGGACGGAGAACTGATAGTGAAACAATAAAATTCAGAGGGTAAAACTCCATTCCCCTAAAACTAACTATGATTTGTAAAGAGCAACCGCTATCAAAGAGTTAAAAACTCAATGATAGCGATTGTTTTATTTTAAAGAGGGTCGAAATTATCAATATGAAATGAACCTTTTCCCTTCATGTTTTGCCCCCCATTTTATGTCATCGCCCGATGTTGAGTCTGGGTTATCCGTATCCACCTTGCCTTTCCATTCTTCCCACTCGATATCTACATCCGTCAGGCTGCGAACCGCACGGCGACCGCCGCCTGTGGCTCTTGTGCCACCACCACGGAATCGGGTTTCGGGAATGAAGCGCACGCGCACGCCATTGATGAGCGCAGCGGTTACTTCCTTTTCAGTTGCTACACCGTTCTTGTTCGTCGCCGCCGTGAAGTAGAAAGAGCCGATGCCGTCCAATTTCACCGAGCGGCCCTGCGCCATGTAGTCGCCCATCACGCCGCCGAGTGCCGTGAGTACGGCACGCACATCGGCTGGGCTTACGGTGGATTCGGCTGCCACACGCTTCGCCACTTGCTCCGTTGTAATGGCAGAGCCTACGAGAACGGACTTGGGATACCACTTGCCGTTCACTTTCATCTGTACTTTCTTGTAGAATGCCATAGGTTTGATTGTTTTGTTCCGGAAGCGGCTGAAATGTTAACAACGATTAAAGTATAAACAGTGGGGCACTAAAGTATAAGTAGTGCCCCACTGAAGTAGGACTTGTCGTCATCTCAATCTACACCACTCATCGGCTGGTTAATGATAAGAAATTTTAGTCCTGTGTATATAAATAGACGCAGAATCCCCAAATGGCGAACCCCATCAGGCAAAGCAGCCAAAAGACGATTTTCCTTATCCGCCCCATCGACCTCCTGCGTCTCATCTCATGATGGAAATGTTCCCTTGCGTCTTGCATCTTCCTTGTCGTAGTTTGTCGGGGAAGGATGACCTCCGCCCGGGTTCATATAAATCTTGTCTTTAATAAAGAGTCTGCCGTGCCCGCCAAATGCTTGGCAAGGCACGGCAGAGCATCGTCAGTCTTCCCACAAGTTGTTGTGGGTATCTGGCCAGTTGTCCTCCTCATCGAAGAAGAAAGATCCTTGCTTGGCATCTGCCGCGCCTCCTTCTTCACCTTCGCCAGCCTGTGGAATGGAAGTCTGATACATCACCGGGGACAGGTTTGTCGATATAATCTCCATTACAGGAGCCTCATATGGTTTCTTGTATGCTGTTTTCATTTTACTATTACTTTTTTACCGTTGTGAATATATACACCCTTTGCAGGATTCGTCACTCTTTGACCGTTGAGGTTGTAGTAGGCATCATCGCCCTCAGAAGTTGTAGCATCTGTCGCATTGATGCTCTCTATACCCGTAGTCTCGCCGTCGTCGAACAGTAGCGAGAGTTTTGCTCCGGCTGGCACGTTGATATTGATATATGCCTTGTGTACGCCGATGGTGAGTTTGCCCTCATTCTTGAACTGCTGCGCCTGTGAAACGCGGAAAGCCTTGCCCCCCGAAATGTAGAAGTTGGTGTTGCCGTCCTCTGTTGCTACAATATCCTTTGCATCCACGGTTACGGGCTTCAAGATGTTTTCTCCGTCGTAACTCCATACATCATCCTCGCCGATGCGATAGTAGAAATCGCTTGGCAGCGAGCCGTCGATGGCTTTCAGCACTACGCCCGTGTTGGCAGGCACGTAGAGACCGTCCTTGGCGATGTCGTCGCCGAGATTTATACTCTGCATACGGATAATGCTGTTACCAATCTTCTCACCAGATGTAAAGGCGATAACCTTCGGGCAGTTCTCGGCAGCGTCCCAGAAAAGGCGGTTGCCACTCTCGTCAATATCGCCGAAATCCACGTCGAACTCACGTGAGAAAGTTGAATAGAGCTTGTTGGTCAGCGCAGGTGTACTTTTAATTTTATAGTCTATCTGGTTGTAGAACTGATAATCATCAGGACTATCCTTCATTGCACCCGTAGAAGTGTCCCACATCTGCTTCTTCCATTTGCTCTTGTATTTTTCAACTACCGACTTCTTGACATAGATGTTTGTTGTGCTTGCGAACTCCTTGTAGTTATTGCCTGTCTCGTCAAGTTCAAAGCGTGTAGTGCTCAGCATCTTCTTGCTTGGGGCATTACTAATGAAGAATACATTCTCGATGGTACTGCTGTTGTTGGCGATATTCGTCATAAATGCCTTTGCACCTACATATTCGATATGGTTTTTAATGACAACTTCCTTAATCTTGTTGCTTGCTGTCTGGAATGCGTAATCGCCAATAAGCGCAACATCAAGCCCTGTCTGTGTTTTCTCGGGCACTACAAAGGTATGATTCTCGCTTTTGACGGAGAGGAGGTCAGCCACACTTGCAGCTACTTGCAGGTATTCGTTGCCGTTTTCTTCAAACGAAGGATTGATGCTCTTGAAATTATTCTTATAGAAAGGAATGGCATCATACTGCGCCTTGATGTCCTTGCGAACATATATATTGATGTTGGCAGGCATATTTGTCGTTCCAGCCGTTCCATCGTCGAAGCTCTTGTGATTCTCACGCTGGTCGATGTTAGCTGGTTTGATAGGCTCGTCGCAGAGGAAAGCCATGTCTTTCAGATTTTTGCAGAGACTGAAAGCACGGTCGCCGATTGAAGTCACCTTGTTAGGTATCATTACGCTGGTCAGGTTCTCGCACTCGTAGAAAGCATAGTCGCCAATCTTGGTAATGGAAGGAGGAAGAAGTGTAAACTTGTCATGAGCCTTTCCGTGAGGGAAGAGTACCAGTGTTTTCTTGTCCTTTGAAAGCAAGTAACCATCTACGCTTGAATATTTAGTGTTCTTCTTATCCACGTTGATGTCAACGAGGTTCTCGCAATACTTGAAAGCCTCCGAGCTGATGTCGGTCAGATTCTCCGATACATTTACAACGGTCAGTGCTGCGCAGTTGCGGAATGCCTCGCGTTCAAGCTTCGTAACGCTATTCGGAATGTCGATAGAGGTAAGTCCGCAGTCGGCAAAGGCACCTGCGCCTATTGTCGAAATCACCGCATCATCGGCAAACTTAGCCGTTGTCATGGCCGTACATCCGTTGAACGCATTGTTTTCGATGCTTGTAACTCCCTTTGGGAAATGGAATTCCTGCAACTGGGAAAGGTTTTGGAATGCGCCCGATTTAATTGTCGTCAGGTCGCAATCGCCGAGGAAGTTGAAATTCTTGAGTTTTGTATTACTTTGGAGCGCATTTGCACTAATCGTTGTCAGTTTGGAACCGTCAGGTACATTGATGGTTTCCAGATTCTTGGACAGGGAGTAAATGGCCTTCAGCTCTGTCAGTGATGAAGGTAAAGTTGCTTCTACCAAGGCAGGACACTGACCGAAAGCACCAGTTCCAATAGTTTGTACATTGGAAGGCTCTACATAGCTGACTTTTGACAAGTTCTTCATGTTGCTAAAAGCATCGTCATTGATAGCCTCGACATTGGCAGGAATGGTCAGTTCCTTTATCGTTGTAGTACCGAGGAACGCATTTTTCTCAATGGTCTTGACCCAATTGGCAACAGTATATTTTCCATCAGTTACAGCTTTTGCCGGTGGAAAGAAATAAAGTATGGAATGGTCGCCCTTGGAATAGACAACACCATCAATGGCTTCAAAGTTCTCACAATCAGACGGAGTCTTGTACTCGGATAGATTATAGCAGTTGGAAATGCCACCAGCCACCCCATCTACTTTGAGATGTGCAGGCAGGGTAACGGTTTTCAGTTGGTGACAAGTGTACAGCGCATTTTTGGAGAGTTCAACGACATCGTTCAAGTCTATAGTCTTCATATAACGGCTGCCCTCTATACCGCGTTCTGCAATGCTGGTGATGCCGTCAGGAACTTTATAGCTGGCCGTCGGCTTGGCAGGCGGATAGTTGCTCAGCGTATTGTCCTTGAACAAAACACCTTCTATAACTTTATAAGGAGTAGAACCGCCAGAAGCAAGTTCGAACTCCTCCAATTCAGAAGAATTAGGAATGATTGATGGGAATCCTGTTTCCACTGATTGGAGATTGGCAGGAAGGACAATCTTCTTTACTCCTTGAGCATTGGTAAAAGCGCATTTGAAGATGTTCTTGACATTGCTGTTTACAGTGTATGTTCCACCAGTGGTATTTACGCCCGTTGGAACAGCATAGAGGTCTTCCATGTTCTTAGAGTAAAGACACCCATCTGCATCAGAAGAGAAATTTGCGTTGCCAGAGGCCACAGTGAATTTAGGCAGACTGGAAAACCTGTAAAAGGCAGTATGAGTGATGGTACTTACCGTTGAAGGAATTGTCATTTCTGCAAAGGATGCACCACCCAGGGCACCACCATAGATTTCCGTAACTCCTTCGGGAAGGTTGATCTTGGTAACGCCTGAACCACAGCTGTAATTCTCGTTGCCACCCATTCTGGTTACATAGAATGTTGTTCCTTTTCCATCGTCGAAAGTTGCCGGCACATTAACTTCACCCGATACTGAAGATTCCGTACCTACGAGGGAAACCTTAAAGTTTGTCAAGTCTATAACCTGATAAATAAGACCATCTTTCTTGACAATCTCATAATTGGTGTAGGCTTGCATTGTTGCTGGTATTGCCATGAGCAAAAGCAACAGCAATAAAAGTTTTGTTTGTCTCATAATAATTAAAATAAAATTCTGATTTCGTTATTTATAACTCTGTTCTGTTTCTGAAAAAACCTTGTAAATCCTCACTTAATCCGCTGTCCAGACAGTTGCGGCAGCAAGGTTGTTGCTGGTCCAGTTCAGCCGGACTATGCCTGCCCCCATATTCGATACTTTTAATGTCGTGAAATGAGTGCCTGTATAAGCAGTTCTGGACATGAAGTATCCGGATTCCCCTGCATAGAACAGCAACCTGTGGTAGTACTCGCCATGCAGGTGTATCACTTCCATCTCGGGAGCAATGTAAAATTTCTTTCTTTCCATTTGTTTATAGTTCATTATTGATTCTTGATTTATAACTCTTTCTTGGGTAAATAGGCTGTGGTTAAAACTTCCTTAAACCTATCCTTGTGACTTGACCAACGGGCACGACAAAACAGGCAACGGAATCTCTTGCGAGTCCCTTGCCCAAAGGCTTTGCGCCGTTTTTCACGCGCGCGTATAATAAGATGTTTGTGTAAGAAGTTACGCCAGTAGCGCCTATGAGAGAGAGAGAGAGAGAGAGAGAGAGAGAGAGAGAGTAACAAATTATTTGGAACAGCCAAATAATCCGACGACAAAATCACAGGAAAATCTTGTTTTTCCTGCGCCACGCATACACCTTTATTATATAAGGAAAGATGCCGCTGATAGCCGTTGCTCTCTAATCCGTTCACTTAGTGATAGTTATAATCGGGTGCAAAGATAGTTAAAGTTTCCGAAACTTGCAAGGAAAAACGGAAATAGATGTGGAAATGGCGTGCAAACGAATGCACATTTGCCACATCGCAAATGTATTCTTCTTATGTCATTGAGGTAGTATGTAGGCATTTCGTAGTAATGAGGATTGCTATTTCCCGACTACACGCCAATCCTTTTTCTTTTACCGCTTTACCTCTTATTGTAGTAATGTAGTAAGATATAATCGGTGAAAGAAAAAGGAAATATATTCATCAGTTCTTGGTATTGTCCAACAGGAAGACTGGCGTTACAATGGCAGCCTCTGTCTGCAATCTTCTACTGATACGCGAGTTCGGGATAAGAAAAGCATTATAAAAGTTGGTAATCTCGCCAACATTTTGTACCTTTATAGGTGAAAATCAATAAGTTACAAAACAACCAAGCGATGATTACCAAGGACAAAGTTACAGAAATTTTCTGTATTATCGATGAGTTTGACAAGAATTTGAATGCAGAACT
>NZ_FOOW01000053.1 GCF_900113305.1 Prevotella sp. KH2C16
CAGTCGGGAAAGGAAATCGGCGAAGGCACCGAGCAGCAGTTTGTAGAAACCGCCTCCGTTCCCAAGGGCGATGGCTTCCCCATTGCCTTTAACCATAACTCACTCTTTGAGGGCGAATGGAAAGACATATCTCACCGCACCATCGCCACGGAGCGCACGATGGGTACAGACCCCTACGGCAAGCCTGCGTGGGAGTACCGCTTCGATGGCAGTATGGACGATATGGCGGAAAGTCTTCGGATTCAACTCTCGCAAGATGCAGGAAAACACTTTGACCGCAAGCTTTATGAGACAGGCATACCGATGACGGAGGAGGAACGGCAGCAGGAAACCGAGAGGCAGCTTCGTAAGCTGGGGGTAACGGTCGATTTGCCAGAAGAGGAGCCCAAAGTGGATAAGGAGGCGGAGAATGCCTATAACCTGATGCCCGACAACCTCAGGAAGCAACTGCCCAAACTTTACAGCAAGGGAAAGGAACTTATTGGCGATAAGGTCGCCTACGCACGCTATTTCTTCCCGATGGGAGCTTACACGGCTTATCTTATGGAATACGACCCAAAGGAGCGCATAGGGTTCGGCGCCGTAACGATGGGCTACGGCTGGGAGCTGGGCAATATGTCGCTCGATGAGATGGAGGAAGTGAAGATACACGGGCTGGGCATCGAACGCGATTTGTACTTTACACCCAAGAAGCTGCACGAGATAGCAGAACTGGAGGAAATCGTAAAAGGGAGATATACCAAGGAGCCGATTGTCGAGGTAATCAAGGAAAAAGCCGAGCCGATAGTTCACAATCGACCAATGGATGATAATATTTCCACCGAAGGACTCCAAGAGGAAGTTCAAGTTGAAAAGGTCAGTGAGCCAGTCAAGGAAGAGGTGGATGGGCAAACCTTGCAGGCAACCGAGCAAGTTCCCTATGAACCCGCCCCCGAAGGAGTGCCCACATTGACCCTTCACCGTCAGTATGAACAGGAAACGAAGGAAATCCGCACGGACGTGGAAGCCCCGCGGGAGATGAACGGACAGACGGTCTATTTCGATGAGGACCATCATCCGATTATCAACGAGAACGAAACAAAAGCAGAGGGGACACTCTTTGCCCCCGAGGAATACAGTCTGTGGACACAGGAAGTGTCAAGGGTGAACAAAGAAATTTCCGAGAACAAGACCGCTCAGCAAAAGACAGCTTCGCCTCCGGCTCACAAAACTCTCGTCCGGCGCACCCGCACGCCTCGTAAAAACACTTCTCCATCCCCGAGAGAGCCGTCGCTCTTCGATTTTATGGACGAAGCCGAGCAACGTACCCCACAGCCCATAGCGGAGGTAAAAAAGGAGTTCGATGCCTCGCCACGCCCCTTTCTATCATCGCCGGACGTCCATCTGAGGGACGGCTCCATCGTCATGCAGAAGGGACAGGTCGGTTTTCTCACCGACTTGAAACGGCATCCCACCTTCAATCCGATGGACTTGCCCTATGCGCAAATCTCACGGCTGAAATCGTATGTAGAGATACGGGAGTGCTACCATCGTCTATATGACTATGAGGCGAATAACCAAACAGAGGACAAGGAGGAACGTGAGAAGCTCAACCGCCTTTATGACGGCTATGTCCTACGCTGGGGCTATTTCAACCAGAAGGCAAACACCGATGTGATAAAAATGGATGCCACGGGCATGGAAATGCTGTTCTTGGAACGCTCCGAGAACGGCAGGTACATCAAGGCGGACATCTTTGACCATCCCACGGCATTTGCCACCACCGAACTGTCCGTTGCCGCAGACCCGATGGAGGCATTGGGCGCATCGCTCAACAAGTACGGCACGGTAGAACTTGACTATATGAGTTCC
>NZ_FOOW01000015.1 GCF_900113305.1 Prevotella sp. KH2C16
GACCAGGGCATCCATCTCGTGCATGGCCTCAAGGCCAACATGAAGAATAAGCTCATGCCCATGTGGGACAAGATCATGCTCAGAAAAAGGTACATCATCGAGTGTATCAACGAATTGCTCAAGAACAAGGCCAACCTCGTGCATTCACGACACCGGTCCATACACAACTTTATGATGAACCTATGCTCGGCTCTCGCGGCCTACTGTTTCTTTGACAACAAGCCGGAGGCGCTGCCAGTGCATGTGGAGAAATCAAGACAATTAGAGCTATTTGCATGGTAATCTTATCCCGAACTCGCGTACTTATTGGTAACATTGTTACCAACCGCTGGTAATTCTCCGGAAAGCTATTTGTCGTAAAATCGGAATTTGTCGCAGTAGGCGTCGAACTCCACTTCTTCGATGTAGCCATAGCGGCGAAAGAGCCGGCGAATCCATTCCTGCTGTTCGGGCATGAGCGTGCGTTCGCCGTGCTGGTAGCGATAATAGGTGCCGTTTCCACCCAGATATTTCACCAGTTCGGCGCGCATAGCGGCGGCATGTCGCTGCTTTACCTCTTTGAAGATGTTGCCGAATCCTGCGGCTGTGTGCACGATCTCGGCCTTCTTGAAGAGTTGACATGTGCCGCCTTTCATTGCCTGTGGGGTTACTGCCGGCGCCGTGAGCACCGTTTCTGGCACGGCAAGTCCTGCCTTGTGCCGCAGACATTCTTCCTGTCGTGCGCATCCACTGAGAAAGCAGATGGCCCACCCCGTGGGGATGTCTTGATATCTTAGTTCCATGGTTTTTGTATAATTAGTCATACAAAAATACTTTTTAATTTCAACATTTGCAAGAAAAAGCGCAATCTTCTTTTCCTTGTGGCCGGCCCAGGATGATTTCCTTTGCATGGGAAGAACCGGGCGCGGAGGGGCTGGAATCCGTCCTGAAGTATATTTTTCTTAAAATATGCAAAAAACTTCGAGGAATATTTGGTGGTTCGGAAATAATGCCTTATCTTTGCACTCGCTTTTCAGATGAAGCCAAGGGCGTTTAGCTCAGCTGGTTTAGAGCATCTGCCCTACAAGCAGAGGGTCGGCGGTTCGAATCCGTCAACGCCCACACGAGAGTCCTGTTAATCGAAATGATTACAGGACTTTCTTGTTTTTAACAATTCTTTTCTCTGATAGTTGCAGGTGTATCGATTTAAATTCGTACTTTTGTAGGCGGATAAATTCAAACAAGAATGGAGTTGGACAGGTTGACCGCTATATCGCCGATTGATGGCAGATACAGGAGCAAGACAGAGCCTTTGGCAGATTATTTTTCGGAATGTGCCCTTATCAGGTATCGGGTACGGGTGGAGATAGAATATTTTATCGCCTTGTGCGAGCTGCCGCTGCCGCAGCTGGCATCGTTGGATGCCGCCTGTTTCGACCGTCTTCGCGCCATTTATCGCGATTTCACGGAGCAGGATGCCCGGCGCGTCAAGGAAATTGAGGCGGTAACGAACCACGATGTGAAGGCCGTGGAATACTTCATCAAGGAGAAATTCGACGCCATCGGTCATCTGGAAGCCTATAAGGAGTTTATCCACTTCGGCCTTACCTCGCAGGACATCAACAATACCAGCATCCCCCTTTCTGTCAAGGAGGCCTTGGAGCAGGTGTTCTGTCCGCTGGTGGAAGAACTCATCACCCAGCTACGGGAATATGCTGAGGCTTGGGCAGATGTGCCCATGCTCGCCAAGACTCATGGCCAGCCGGCCTCTCCGACACGGCTGGGCAAGGAGGTAATGGTCTTTGTCTATCGCCTCACGGAGCAGTTGGACAACCTGAAAACCTGTAGGATGAGCGCGAAGTTCGGCGGTGCCACGGGCAACTTCAATGCCCATCATGTGGCCTATCCGGCCGTTGACTGGAAGGCTTTTGCCAACCGTTTTGTGAGTGAGAAGCTCGGCTTGCAGCGCGAGCAGTATACCACTCAGATCAGTAATTACGATAATCTCGGCGCGGTGTTTGATGCCATTCGCCGCATCAACACCATCATCATAGACCTCGACCGCGACTTCTGGATGTATATATCCATGGAGTATTTCAAGCAGAAAATCAACCCAGGGGAGGTCGGTTCGAGTGCAATGCCCCACAAGGTAAACCCCATTGACTATGAGAATAGCGAGGGCAATCTGGGCATGGCGAATGCCATCTTGCAGTTCCTGGCGCAGAAACTGCCCGTGAGCCGCCTACAGCGCGACCTCACGGACTCAACGGTACTACGCAACATAGGCGTCCCCCTCGGGCATGCCGTCATCGCCATTGAGAGCACACTGAAAGGGCTCCGCAAGCTGATTCTTAATGAAGATAAGCTCCGGGAGGACCTTGATAACAACTGGGCGGTGGTGGCAGAGGCCATTCAGACCATCCTCCGCCGCGAGGGCTACCCCCATCCATACGAGGCCTTGAAGGCTCTCACGCGGACAAACGAGAGGATGACGGAGAAAACCATACACGAATTTATACAGAATCTGGATGTAAACGAGCGTGTGAAAGCTGAACTGATGGCCGTCACGCCCGGCAACTATACAGGAATTTAATAAAAACAATCTAAATATTCAGTATTAAATAACAGTAGTATTAATCAAGCCGTGAGGCTAAAAAAGGAAAGAGAAATGGAAGAATTGGAAAACAAGACACAGGAGTCTTCTGCTGAACAGAATGACAACAGCCGTGAAGGCAATCAGCCATCCGCAGAAGGTTATCAGGGAGAGTATCGTAACACATCAAGGCCACAGCGTCCTCGTATCCACACTCAGCGTGCATACAGCTCCGACCGTGGCAATTCAGCAAACAACGAAGATGGCGGTTTCCGTCCCGAAGGCTTTGGGGCCGGCCTCCAGAGTTCGGCTTCGCAGCGTCCCCGCGGAGGCTATCAGCCTCGTCCGCAGCAGGGTGGCTATCGTCCTCGTTATAATAATAATGCTGGCGAGGGCGGCTATCAGCCTCGCCAGCAAGGTGGCTATCGCCCGCGCTATAACAACAATGGTGAGGGTGGCGGCTATCAGCCCCGCTCGCAGCAGGGTGGCTATCGGCCGCGCTATAACAACGACGGCGAAGGCGGCTATCAGCCTCGTCCATATCAAGGAGGCTATCGCCCGCGCTATAACAACAATGGTGAGGGTGGCGGCTATCAGCCCCGTCCGCAGCAAGGTGGCTATCGCCCGCGCTATAATAATGACGGCGAGGGTGGCTATCAGCCTCGTCAGCAAGGCGGAGACTATCAATCCCGTGGCGGTTACCAGCCTCGCGGGGGCTACCAACCGCGTCAGCAGGGCGGCTATCAGCCTCGTGGCGGTTACCAGCAAGGCGGTTATCAGCCCCGTGGCTACCGCCCGCATACGCCTGACTATGACCCGAATGCAAAGTACAGCATGAAGAAGCGCATCGAGTATAAGGAGGAGCATATCGACCCCAACGAGCCGATTCGCCTGAACAAGTATCTTGCCAATGCCGGTGTATGCTCTCGCCGTGAGGCCGATGAGTTTATCCAGGCAGGTGCTGTAACCGTGAATGGCGAAGTTGTGAAGGAGCTGGGAACGAAGGTTATGCGTTCAGACGAGGTTAAGTTCCACGACCAGCTGGTCTCTTTGGAGAAGAAGGTGTATGTTCTTCTGAACAAGCCGAGAGACTATGTAACCACGAGCGACGATCCCCAGCAGCGCAAGACGGTGATGGACCTCGTGAAGAATGCTTGTCCGGAGCGCATCTATCCCGTCGGTCGGCTCGACCGCAACACCACGGGTGTGCTGTTGCTCACCAACGACGGCGACCTTGCCAGCAAGCTCACCCACCCCAAGTTCTTGAAGAAGAAGGTATATCATGTCTTCCTTGACAAGAATGTTACCGCCCATGACATCCAGCAGATTGCCGAAGGCGTGGAGCTGGAAGACGGCGAGGTACACGCAGACGCCATAGAGTATGCCGACGAGAGCGACAAGAGCCAGGTGGGCATAGAGATCCACAGCGGTAAGAACCGCATCGTTCGCCGCATCTTCGAGCATCTTGGCTATCGGGTAGTCAGGCTCGACCGGGTACAGTTTGCCGGCCTTACGAAGAAGAATCTCCGTCGTGGCGACTGGCGTTTCCTCACGGAGAAAGAGGTTGATATGCTCCGCATGGGCGCTTTCGAGTAATTTAATAAATCATTAGCGAAAATGAAGAGAACTAAAGTTGTTGATGCTCTTTGCAGCACCGACTTTGGAAAAGATATAACAGTAAAGGGATGGGTACGCACTCATCGAAGTAGTAAGGTCGTAGACTTCATTGCCCTCAATGACGGCTCTACCATCAAGAACATACAAATCGTGGTAGATCCGGCTAAGTTTGACGCCGAAATGCTGAAGAGTATTACCACCGGGGCATGTCTCAGTGCCACGGGAAAGCTCGTTGAAAGCCAGGGCGGAGGACAGGCTGTCGAGGTGCAGTGCGAGGCTATTGAGGTCTACGGTCTTTGCCCCGGCGACTATCCGATGCAGAAGAAGGGGCAGAGCTTTGAGTACATGCGCCAGTATGCCCACCTGCGTCTGCGCACCAATACCTTTGGTGCCGTGATGCGGATACGCCATAACATGGCCATCGCCATCCACAGATACTTTCACGAGCATGGGTTCTACTACTTCCACACACCCCTTATCACCGCCAGTGATGCCGAGGGTGCGGGCGAGATGTTTCAGGTAACTACGCTTGATTTAAACCGTGTTGCAAAGAGCGGCGAGGTGGTTTACGACCGTGATTTCTTTGGAAAGAAGACGAGCCTGACGGTCAGCGGTCAGCTGGAAGGCGAGCTTGGGGCTACAGCCTTGGGCGCCATCTATACCTTCGGGCCTACCTTCCGCGCCGAGAACAGCAACACTCCCCGCCATCTTGCGGAGTTCTGGATGATAGAGCCTGAGGTTGCCTTCATCGACAAGGACGACCTGATGGACCTCGAGGAGGACTTCATCAAGTATTGCGTGCGCTGGGCTTTGGACAACTGTAAGGACGACCTGGAGTTCTTGAACAAGATGATTGACAAGACGCTCCTTGCCACCCTCGAGTCGGTGGTTAATGAGGACTTTGTCCGCCTGCCTTATACCGAGGGAATCAACATCCTTCAGGAGGCTGCTGCAAACGGCCATAAGTTCGAGTTCCCGGTAACGGGATGGGGCATGGACCTTAGCAGCGAGCACGAGCGCTACCTTGTGGAGGAGCACTTCAAGCGGCCGGTCATCATGACCGATTATCCCAGCGAGATCAAGGCCTTCTACATGAAGAAGAACCCTGACGGGCGAACCATGCAGGGAACGGATGTCCTCTTCCCCCGCATCGGCGAGATTATCGGAGGCTCCGTGCGTGAGGAGAACGGCGAGAAGCTGATTGCGGAAATCCGTGCCCGCGGCATGGAGGAGTCCACCTACAGCTGGTATCTCGACACCCGCAAGTACGGAAGCTGTCCTCACGGCGGTTTCGGATTAGGCTTTGAGCGCCTCATACTTTTCGTTACGGGCATGCAGAACATCCGCGATGTCATCCCGTTCCCCCGCACTCCGAAGAACGCGGAGTTCTAAGAAGTCCGTTTATTGACGCTGTTTTGCGAATGTATCCGACCCTTAAAGACTGGTCCTGTATTGTAGGACCATGGGGGTCGGACACATTCGCATTTCTTTCTTTACGGTAAGTCAGTCCTTCCTCTGAAGAAGGGAGTTGCAGGGTGGTTTTCCTTTTAGCCGCTAAAAGGAAAGCTTTTAGCCGCCTTTTACTCACCTTTTAGCCGTTAAAAGGCGAGCTTTTAGCGGCCTTTTACTTTTCCTATTCCCCAGCCCTGTGTCCTTTCCCATTAGAAAGGGTCTCAAAGCTCGTTGATAGAGTGAACATGGAATGCCATCATCTTGCACTTGCTTGTGGAATTCACCCTGCAAGGCAGAAAGTTAAACTATGTTATTTTTGTTGACATCTAAGCAAAAACAGCGCTATATTTATAGAATAATAAGTTTAACCTGATAATTAAAGTGGCAATGAAAACAAATATGGATAGGCTTGTCATATTGTTGATTCTTTGGTTTACGGGCATTGCGGGACATGCGCAAGACGCCATCAAATCCATTCAGATAGTCGACCCGCAGGGAAAACCACTGAAGGGAATCGTTGTTGGGATAAATGCGTGTGGCAAGGATTCCAAGCTGAAAACGAAAGAAGACGGAACCGTAAAGCTCAGCAATGTAAACTGTGCAAGCATCAATATTCATATCGGAAACAAGTTTTATGAAGATGTTGACACGCTCATAAATTCAGCAGGGGGCGATGTCAAGATTGCCTTGAAAGATAAGATTATAGGCCTGGAAGATGTAGAGGTCAAAGCTTTCAGGCCTATGCTAAAGGGCGATGCGGAGAAAACCATCTACTCGATAGATACCCGTGGGCTGCTGAAAAACGCCAAGGCCAACGAAGCGTTGCGCTTCCTTCCCGGGGTGGTAGCGGAAAATGATACATACAAGATATTGGGAAAAGCGAACAATGCACGACTGAAAATCGACGGGGTTGCGGCATCTGTCGAAGAACTGAAGATGCTCAAGGCCACGGACATCAAGCAGGTTGAGGTACACAACATCAGTTCTGACGACACGGCAGGGTCTTCTGGCGAAATCAACATTATTCGCAGAAGGCACGAACGGCCGCGAATCTACGGGTCGGCACAGGCATGGACCAACCTGCTTCATCCTCTTTTCGGGAACTTCGACACCTTTATGTTCCAGAACAAGAAGTGGGATCTGGGTGCAAGGATGAACTATGTTACCAACAAGCAGCGCATGGAGAACGGAGTGGAGAGGCAATATCCGGCCACCGGCAGCATCGAGTCGCTGTATGAAGACCGCCGTTTTGATGTTACGCAGTTTTCCCAGGCTCTGAAGGTGGGCTATTATCCGAATTCCAATGCTTCCATCACGGCCAAGCTCTCACACGATAAGTATTCCAGCGACATCACCCATGAAACCCGGGGTTTTGAAAGTGAACTCTCTAACACAAGCGCAAAAGAGAACATCGAGCACTACCTCGCGTTGCTGAATGGGTTTCTCAAAATCGGGGAAAACAACAGCCTGCTGCTGAAGGGGAATTACCATAAATATAGATATACGACCCGATATATTACGGGATATGATGATTTCTACAGATCGTCCATGGACGAATTCACCGCCGAACTGGTCTCTGAAAACAACAAGATAAGCTGGCTTTGGGACGATAATGTGCGCATCGGGCTGAAAAGCGTGTGGCGTAGGAATGATTCCCATGCGGCAGAGAGAAGCAACTATAGCATTCAGCAGCTGCACGCCTCCCTGTCTCACAACTTCAGCAAGAAGCTTTCCATGCACTTGATACTCAAGGGCGAAACCGACAATCTGAACCATGAGCGCTCCTATGAGTTCCTTCCGTCGGTAAGGCTGAACTATAATATGGGAAAAGCCGGCAGCATTTCGGCAAATTACCAGCGTAATGTCGTCCGCCCAAGTATCGACTACCTGAACTCAGACACCTTGCGGGTAAGTGAATTCCAGCTATGGGTGGGCAATCCGAGTCTCGCCTCACAACACAATGATGCCTTCGAGCTGTCTTACCGCAAGCAGATAAAGTCGGCCTATCTTACGATTGCCGCAGGCTATAATCGCCAGAAGGGTATCATCAATCCGGCATATCTTGACCCTCAAGACTACAATACTTACACCTATGAGAACATCGGAAGCAAGGACGAGGCTTCGCTCTCTGCCAACTGGACGCAGCGCCTGTGCAAGGGAAGGCTTAATCTCTCTTTCACCTTGGCGGGGCTGTATACAAATTACGATGTAGTAAGGAACTTTGCCGACGCAGTGCTGATGGTTCCTGAAAAAGGATTCGGATGGTCGGCAAACCTGAACTTCAGCTATCTCACTACCAGGCAGTGGCAATACTCTCTTATGTGTTCCTATCGTCCGCAGACTTATTCCTTCAATACCATAAACTATCAGAAGCCGTTCTTGATGGGAAGCATCACGAAGGCGTTCTTTAATGACAGGCTCGAAGTCGGCGTAAACTTCTATAACTCTTTGCTCTATCTGAACCGTACTCATGCCACGAGTAACTTCCGCGATATGCAGCAGCGTTCGTGGCGGAAAATGTATATGAACAGCATAAATCTGAGTCTCACATGGAATTTCGGGAAGTGGTTCCGTGGGCGCAGGGGTGCTGAAGACACAGACAACAATGATATTGAGCTGAGGAAATAATGTGTCATCCTTGGCAATAGCCATCTCCCCAATCCGCTATCTTGGCTTGTTGTGCCAAGCCGGGATTGTTATTTGGAATTCTTTTCGCGCTTGTCTATGATCTTTGCGTTAGGATATTTTGCGGGATAGAAGCTGAAGTTGACATCTGAATAGTTGGCTGTCGTAACATTCCAGAGCCTGATATTGGCCCATATCAGACCCAGTTTCACACGCAGGCGGGTGGGCTTATTATTGGCTTTGTCAATCCAGATCTCCGCATTCTTTATCTTTGCGCTCTTGTCCTGGGCCCTTACCGTGATCTTCCAGTCGCTCCCGTCGCTGACCATAGAGTACAGGCAGTCGTCCCTGACCTTGTTGATCTGCTCTGTCAGCGACGCGTTCTCATCTTCGTCCTTGCGTCTGCTGCGCTTCGGATTTGATATCTTCACCACCTGTGTCTGCCGGTTCATGGTCCAGTAGGTGCTGCCGTCAAACCAGTCGATGGTTCGCTTGCTCCTTCGCTGGAACTTGTTCCCTTTGAAGATAACATATCCCTGCCGGTGGAATACTGCCACATCAATCTTGTAGTTCAGGCTTGCCCCGCCTGGGTTCTGAAGTATGTTGAGTGCCTTGATCAATACGGCGGGAGGCTGTTGCTCTTTGTTCCGTGCGCTTACGGTAACCGACAATGCGGCCAAAAGTAAAATCAGTAAACTCCTAAATCTCATTCTGCCAGTTTGATTCCTTCTTCTCCCAATATAACAATAAGGTGCCGCCTGTAAAGGTCGCCGACGGCCTTCTTGTATGTCTTCTTGCTCACCTGGAAGCGGCGTTTTATCTCTTCGGCATCGCTCTTGTCGCCCAGATCACACTTTCCGCCATTCTCATGGAGGTAGTTGAGGAGCATTTCGGAGAAGTCGAGGGTCTGCCTGCGTCCCGCAGCCTGTAGCAAGACATCGATTTTCCCATCCTGCCTTACGGTGCCGATATAGCCTTTCATCCGGTCGCCCGTATGTACAGGTCTGAAAATCTGGTTCTCGTATATCAAGCCGGGATAGTCGTTGTCGATGATTACCTTGAATCCCAGGTCGGTCTTCTGCCATATGAGCAGGTCTACCTCGTCGCCCGGTGCATAGGGGGGATAGTCTTCCGCAAGGAATTTCTCCACCTTCGCCGATGCCACGATACGGTAGCTCTCCTCGTCGACATAGAGGTAGACGATGTAGGAGTTGCCGATTTCCATGCGCCTTTTCTGCTCATGGAAGGGACAGAACACATCTTTCATTAGTCCCCAGTTCAGGAATGCCCCGTATTCATTCACCCAGACGCATTTCAGGCAGGCAAAATCGCCTACCTTGGCAAGGGGCTTTTCGGTGGTGGCAACAGGTCTTTCGTCCTGGTCAAGGTAGACGAATACTTCGATTTCGTCCCCAATCTGACAGCCTTCCGGCACATATCGCCTGGGCAGAAGAATCTCCCCTTCGCTGCCGCCGTCAAGATAAACTCCGAAGTCAACGGACTTTACAATCTCGAGCGTGTTATAGTCGCCTAATTTAATTTTATTCATTGGTCTCTGTTTTTGGGATTTCCGTGATTTCTTCGGGCATCACGATCTGCCCGTCCTTCAGGTGAATGGTGCGGTCGGTGGTGGCCGCAAGGCTTTCGTCGTGCGTTACAATGACGAAGGTCTGGCCGAATCGGTCTCTCAAGTCGAAGAAGAGCTGGTGCAGTTCCGCCTTGTTTTTGGAGTCCAGCGAGCCGCTCGGCTCGTCGGCCAGGATTACCGCGGGATTGTTGACCAGGGCTCTTGCCACGGCCACGCGCTGCTTCTCGCCCCCTGATAGCTCGTTGGGCTTGTGTGCAGCACGGTCGGCCAGTCCCATGAAGTCGAGCAGTTCCATGGCCCGGTTCTTGGCTTCTGCGTGCGATTGCCCGGCTATGAAGGCCGGAATCATAATGTTTTCGAGCGCGGTGAACTCGGGAAGCAGCTGGTGAAACTGGAACACGAATCCTATGTGCCGGTTGCGGAAGTCGCTCAGTTTGTTGGTGGAGAGCTTTCTCACATCAACTCCGTCTACCTGTATCTGGCCGCTGTCGGGCTTGTCGAGTGTGCCGATAATCTGCAGGAGCGTGGTCTTCCCGGCTCCCGACGGTCCCACGATGCTTACGATCTTGCCTTTGTCGATGTGCAGGTCAATGCCTTTTAGCACCTGCAGTGAGCCGAAACTCTTGGTGATACCTTTTATGTCTATCATATCTTTTTCCGTTTATGGGTGTATTTTCTTGTGCAGCCATTCGTTCAGCATGTCGTAGGCACTAAGCTCCTCCGTGTGCTGCGGCTGGGCAAATGTCATCTCGTCCATGGTGCTGCCGAACTGGTCGGGGAAGATAATTATCAGATTCTTGCCGCTGAAGTATCTGGTGATTTCCTCCGGGAGGCGTTCAAGGGCATTCTTGAAGGATACCGTGCCCTTGCGTGCCGTTATCACCACGAAGAGGTGGTCGTCGGCAATGGTCTTGGCCAGTTGTGGCATCGAGTTCCAGTGCTCCATCTCCTGATAGTCAGCCCGGATGCTCGCATGCCGGTTCTGGATGTATTCCCTGATGAGCACGAGCGTGTCGTCCCGCCCGTTGAAGGTGATGCGGCACTCCAGGCTCTCGGCCATCCGCGAGAGCCGTTCCAGCCAGCGATAGAATCCCGGCTCGTATTGAGCCCTCGAGGGAACGGCCACCTGAATCCTTCGGAGCGTATTGAGAGGCTGCATCAGGCGTGCCATGATAATCTGTTGGTTCAGTCCGTTGAACAGGCTCTGGTGGAATTGTCCCCAGAACTTGGTGCTCACATTGAAGTGCATGTGCAGCCCGATGACCACCTCCGAGGCCTGAAACTCCTTGAAGGCATGTTTGATTCCGTTGGCGATGTTTGCCGCCACACGCACCTGCGTGCTCATGGGCACATCGGCGGCAGCGGCATATTTGGTAACCTTGTCCAGCAGTTCGCGTCCCCGTGCCTGGTTCGCCCTCATGTTTTCGTCGTCGTAGACCACATTCAGTCCTACCAGCGGGCGGTTCAGCCTGGGGTTGCGCATCAGGATGGCGAGGGTGGTGAGTCGTTCCGCATATTCCGGATACTTCACCGGGATGAGCATTCTTTCATCGTCTTTTTCGGGTAATTCATCGCTTGCCACTTCCTTGTCGCGGAGGATGATGCGCTGGGCGGCATACTCCGTAACGAGCGACGAGATGACGCAGGTGAACAAGATCATGATGACGATGCCGTTCAGCATTACATCATCCACGATTGGCTGCCCGTCGGCACCTTTCAGCCGCAATCCCACCATCACCATGGCGATGGCACCCGCGGCATGCGCCGAGGTGAGGCCGAACATCATGTGGCCTGACGAGAGCGGCATCTTCAGGAGAAAGGAGGCTGTATAGGCAGCCAGAGCCTTGCCCAGCGTGCCGAACAGCACGAAGCAGAACACCACCCAGATGATGCCCCCGCCCTGGAAGAGCAGTCGCACATTGATGAGCATGCCTACGCCAATCAGGAAGTAGGGAATGAAGATGGCGTTGCCGATAAACTCTATCCGGTTCATCAGGGGAGACAGGCGAGGGATGTATCGGTTCAGTATCAGGCCCGACAGGAATGCCCCGAAGATGCCCTCAAGGCCCACGGCCTCTGACAGCGAGGCACTCATGAACAGCATCGAGAGAACGAAGATGAACTGCATCACGGCATCGCTGTATCGGCGCAGGAACCATCGCGTGAGCCGCGGGATGAAGAAGATGAGGACGGCGCAGAAAGCCACGAACTTCACCGCGAACCAGAGCCAGAATCCCCAGCCGTTGCTGCCCTGATTGGAGGCCACGATAGCAGCCAGCATCACGAGTGCCAGAAAGAGTGCTATCATGGTGGAGCCTACGCTCACGATGACGCTGGGCTTACGCTGCAGACCGTATTTTCCCACGATGGGGTAGGCTACGAGCGTGTTGGAGGCCATGATGCTTCCCAGGAGGAGCGACGCCGTAACGGAGTATCCGAGCATGTCCTTACCCGTGAAATAGGTGATGGCGAAGGGTATCAGCGAGGTGAGCAGACCGAAGGTGAGCATTCTGTATTTGTTCTTCTTCAATCCCTCCATGTCCATCTCCAGCGCGGCCAGGAACATGATGTAGTAGAGTCCCACCTTGCCGAAGAGCTCGAACGAGGCGTCGCGCTCCAGTATATTCAGTCCGTATTGGCCGATGAGCACGCCGGCAATCACCATTCCGATGATGTGCGGAATGCGCAGTTTGCCCATGATGATGGGGGCAAAGAGGATAATCAGCAGCACCACGAGGAATCCCAGGGTGGGGTCGGTGATGGGAAAGTATTGCAGCAGGCTGGTCATGGACGAGTACTTTGTATTTGTCTGCAAAATTAGCAAAAAAAAAGCCAAAGCAGCTATATTTCGGCCGAAAAGTTGTACTTTTGCAAGCATAAGAATCGTTTATTAATTTTTTAAAAGATATGAAAGTTGCAATCGTTGGTGCCAGTGGTGCCGTTGGTCAGGAGTTCCTGCGCATTCTCGCAGAGCGCAAATTCCCTATGGATGACTTGGTTTTGTTCGGCTCGGAGCGTAGTGCGGGCCGTAAATACACCTATCTCGGCAAGGAATATGAGGTGAAGCTGCTGCAGCACAACGATGACTTCAAGGACATCGACATAGCCTTTGCCTCTGCCGGCGCGGGCACTTCCCAGGAGTTTGCCGAGACCATTACCCGGCACGGGGCCGTGATGATCGACAATTCGAGCGCCTTCCGCATGGACGGGGATGTGCCCCTCGTGGTGCCCGAAGTGAACGCCGCGGACGCCCTTGTGCGTCCCCGCGGCATCATTGCCAACCCCAACTGCACCACGATCATGATGGTTGTGGTGCTGAAACCCATCGAGCAGCTGAGTCATATACGCCGGGTGCATGTGGCGTCGTATCAGAGTGCCAGCGGCGCGGGTGCCGCCGCGATGAAAGAATTGGAGCAGCAGTATCGCGAGCTCGTGGAGACCGGCGAGGTAAAGACCGTTGAGAAGTTTCCCCATCAGCTGGCCTACAATGTGATTCCGCAGATAGACAAGATGACGCCCAACGACTACACGAAGGAGGAGATGAAGATGTTTAACGAGACGCGCAAGATCATGCACTCCGATGTGCGCACCAGCGCCACCTGCGTGCGCGTGTCTTCCCTGCGCTCCCACTCGGAGTCCGTATGGCTCGAGACCGAACGGCCGCTCACCGTCGAGCAGGTGCGTGAGGCCTTGAAGGCGGCTCCGGGCATCCGGTTGGAGGACGATCCGCAGAACTATGTCTATCCCATGCCGCTCGAGTCGGCCGGCAAGGATGATGTCTATGTGGGGCGTGTGCGCAAGGATCTGGCCGACGACAATGGGCTCACCCTTTGGCTCACGGGCGACCAGATTCGCAAGGGGGCGGCGCTGAATGCCGTCCAGATTGCCGAGTTTCTCATCGAATCGGGCAGCGTGAAATAGCCTCCGGCCTCCCTTTAAGCCGTCGGCGACTTAGTAAAATAAGTGATTTTACATGATAAAATAAGTTATTTTGCATCGCAAAATCGCCGATTTTGTCGAACAATCTCGCCGATTTTGTCGGACGGATTAGCCTGTTTCATTTCTATGGGAACCGTCTTTCCGGTTTCCGTCGCTTACCGGCATGGCGCCAATGTGATGGTTTTATGCGGAAGAGACATGAGCCCTGCAAGGAAAACAAGTCGTGTCTCCGGAGAATGGTTGAAAGCGCGGATATTGCAGGCAGCGGGCGTGGTGGTAGGGCTCGCTGGCACGAGAGTCCGGCTGTCGTGGCCGGCACCATCGTCATCCTTGTCTGTGGGCGGTTTCTGAATTTCCTGATAAAAAAATAAACTGTTTGGGGAAAAGATTGCTCAGATATCATATTTTTTACTTATCTTTGTGGCAAAATATAACTAAAGACCCGATAATATGAAGAAAAAGTTTTTGCTTATGATTGTTTCCACCATCATTTCGCTGGGAGGAGCTTCGGCTGCCGACGGGAGGAAAGTAGCTGATTACAATGTAGTTCCACTGCCCCAGGAGATAAGTCTCTCGAAGACAGGGGAATTTGTTCTTACGGGAAACACCCGGATAGCTTATCCCGAAGGCAATGATCTGCTGAAGAAGGATGCGCAGTTCCTGCGTGATTACATCGCCGACCTCACCTCGTTGCAGCTTACGGTAACGGCGGAAAAGGTGAAGAATGCCATCACCCTGAAACTCAACCCCAAGGTTCAGAACAAGGAGGGATATACCCTCACGGTGAACAAGAAGGGCGTGAGCATCGAGGGGAGCACTGCCGCCGGCGTGTTCTATGGCGTGCAGACGCTCCGTAAGTCGATTCCCGTAGGCAAAAACCTCACAGCGGTAACCCTTCCGGGCGTTGTCATCAAAGACGAACCGCGGTTCGGCTATCGCGGTATGATGCTCGACTGTGCCCGCCACTTCTTCCCCGTGAAGTTCGTCAAGCAGTTCATCGACCTCATGGCGATGCACAACATGAATGTGTTCCACTGGCACCTTACTGAAGACCAGGGATGGCGCATCGAGATCAAGAAGTATCCCGAGCTCACGAAGATAGGCTCCGTGCGCACCAGCACCGTGATTGGGCGCAACTCGAAGGTATATGACGGCACACCCTACGGCGGCTTCTACACACAGGAGGAGGCTCGCGAGCTCGTCAGGTATGCCGCCGAGCGCTATATCACTATCATTCCAGAGATAGACATGCCCGGGCATATGGTTGCCGCACTGACGGCCATTCCCGATATGGGATGCACCGGCGGTCCTTATGAGGTGTGTCGCTACTGGGGCGTGATGGATGATGTGCTCTGCCTCGGGAACGAGAAAACCTATCGGTTCTGTGAGGATGTGCTCTCGGAACTCATGGATATCTTCCCGTCGAAATACATCCACCTGGGCGGCGATGAGACGCCGAGGACCCGCTGGAAGGAGTGTCCTAAGTGTAAGGCGCTTATGGCAAAGGAGGGTCTGGGCGTGGAGAAACTGCAAGGGTACTTCACCAATCGCATCGAGAAGTTTGTCAACAGCAAGGGGCGCAGCATCATCGGATGGGATGAAATCCTGGAGGGAGACATCAACCAGAGTGCCACGATCATGAGCTGGCGCGGTACGGAGCCTGGTGCCAAGGCGGCCAAGGCGGGCCACGATGTCATCATGTCGCCGACCACTTATTGCTATTTCGACTATTATCAGACGCACAACGACAAGGAACAATGGAACGAGCCGTTGCTGATCGGTGGTAATCTGCCAGTAGAGAAGACCTATTCCCTGGAGCCGATTCCCGCGGATGCGACTCCTGAAGTTGCTGCCCGTATCGTCGGGGTGCAGGGAAACCTCTGGACAGAGTATATTGCCTATCCGTCGCTGGTTGAATATCAGGTGCTCCCGAGAATGGGGGCGTTGAGCGAGGTGCAGTGGATGAACGGAAAGAAAGACTTTGAGGCATGGAAGACAAGGCAGTCGCGTATGCTCGATCTCTACGATCTCTACCGCCTCACCTATGCCACTCATCTGTGGCCGAAGCGGATTCCCGCGGCGAATGTAGACATGAAATAAAACAGAAAGCGCAATCTCTATGAGGTTGCGCTTTTGCTTTCGTGCGTGTGGAATTCTGTTATTTCAAGATCTCGTCTTTCTGTTGCTTCAGCTTTTCGAAGATTTTCGACCAGATGTTGCCTTCCTTTTTATTTTTGTGCTGAGGGTTGGTCTGGAGCTTGGAAGGGTTGAGCTGAGGCTTGGACGAGGTTGCCTGACGGGCATCATGCGGCTTCTCCGCAATCTTTCTGCGAGATGGTTTTGTTGATTCCGTGCTTCCTTGCGGATTTGCCCTCGTCCAGTTGTCAACGAGCTTATAGTCGCCCTCGGTGATTTCAAAGTCTATTTCAGGCAGATTTATAGTCTTTTCCTGTCGGTAGGGAATGCCTCGGGTTTCTTTATATACCTCTACCTTTACGGTTGCCACGCCCTGTGCCAGAATGCCCAGCTGCTTGGCGGCTCTCCAGGAGAGGTCTATGATTCTCCCTCGGACAAAGGGTCCGCGGTCGGTAACCCTGACGACCACCTCCTTTCCGTTGCTTAGATTCGTAACCTTGAGCAAAGTTCCGAAGGGGTAGGTGCGGTGTGCACAGGTGAGGCTGTCATGGTGAAGCCTTTCGCCACTTGCCGTACGGGCACCTGTCGCACGGCGGGAATAATAAGTAGCCTTACCCCTCTGCGTCTGTGCAGGCAGCGGGGTAAAGCCTAAAATCGTGATAAATGTAATTAAAACGCTTCTTCGATATGTCATATATAATGGTCCGCCCCCGCATCTTCCGTAAGGAGACGCGGGGGGAAGGACTTTGGTTATACGACGCCCTGGTCGAGCATGGCCTTGGCCACCTTCATGAATCCGGCGATGTTTGCTCCCTTGACATAGTTCACATAGCCGTCAGCCTCCGTGCCGTACTTGGTGCACTGCTCGTGGATGGAGCTCATGATGTAATGGAGCTTCTCGTCTACCTCTTCCTTGCTCCAGTGCAGGCGGATAGAGTTCTGCGTCATTTCCAGGCCAGAGGTTGCAACGCCGCCGGCATTGACAGCCTTTCCCGGAGCAAAGAGCTGCTTGGCAGCGATGAACTTGTCGACCGCCTCGGCCGTGCAGCCCATGTTGCTGACTTCTGCCACGCACAGTGGTTTGTTGGCAAGAATCATGTCGGCATCCTCGCCGTTCAGCTCATTTTGGGTAGCACAGGTCAGATAGACATCTGCCTTGACCTCCCAAGGCTTCTTGCCGGCAACGAACTTGGAGCCTGCGTATTTCTCTGCATAGGGGGCACAGATGTCATTGCCGCTTGAACGAAGCTCGAGCATGTATTCATTCTTCTCTCCGCAGATGCCTTCCGGATCATAGATGTAACCGTCGGGACCGCTGATCGTGATGACTTTGGCGCCCAGCTGGTTGGCCTTCTTGACGGCTCCCCATGCAACATTTCCAAAGCCCGAGACGACTACGGTCTTTCCCTTGAGGTCGAGTCCGTGGCTCTCCATCATGTGGTGAACAAAGTAGAGCGCGCCGAAGCCCGTTGCCTCTGGGCGGAGAATGGAGCCGCCCCATTCCATGCCCTTACCCGTGAGCACACCCTCATAGCGGTGCGTGAGCTTCTTGTATTCTCCGAAGAGGTAGCCTATTTCACGGCCTCCGACACCGATATCACCGGCAGGAACATCCTCGTCCGGTCCTATATAGCGATAAAGCTCGTCCATGAACGCCTGACAGAAGCGCATAATCTCTCCGTCGCTCTTTCCGCGGGGGGCAAAGTCAGAACCGCCCTTGGCACCACCCATGGGCAGCGTGGTGAGCGCATTCTTGAAGGTCTGCTCGAAGCCGAGGAACTTCATGATGCTCAGATTGACCGACGGATGGAAACGCAGGCCTCCCTTGTAAGGGCCGATTGCGCCGTTGAACTGTACGCGATAACCGATATTTACCTGTACATTTCCCTGATCGTCGACCCAGGGAACACGGAACATGTGGACACGCTCGGGCTCTACGATGCGCTCAACAATCTTTGCCTTTTCGAACTCGGGATGCTGGTCGTAGACATCCTTGATAGAGATTAAAACTTCTTTTACTGCCTGAAGAAACTCAGACTCACCTGGATGCTTGCGCTCCAGCTCCTGCATGATTTTGCTAACTTCCATAGTAATATCTTATTAACAATTTTAGTTATTGGTTTCAATGTGTCATTTAAGACAAGGCAAATATAAGTTTTTCTGGTGTAACTGCCAAATAAAAATGGATTATTTTTTGCTTTTTTGCTTGCATTGTGTAAAATTAAAACTATCCAGACACATTTCCTATATAGGCTTCTTGATTACAAGTTAAGTAAAAAAGTTTGGATTTTGCAACAAAAGAGGATGGAAATCTCCTGTTCGACAGCTTTTTGTTGCAAATTTAATGTATCTTTGCATCAAATCGGAGAATATGGAAAGTCAGTTGCCACAACAGTGGAGTAAGTTCTATCTAAAGGATGTAAACTTCGTAAACCTCATGATGCGGCGGGTCTATAATGTGCTTATCGTGGCCAATCCTTACGATGAGTTCATGCTTGAAGACGACGGCCGGGTAGAGGAGAAGATATATAATGAATACATGGAGTTGGGTCTTCGCTATCCGCCCACCTTCACCCAGGTGAGCACGATACCGGAAGCCGAGCAGATTCTGGCTACTACGAATATAGACCTCGTCATCTGTATGCCGGGCAATGCAGACAACGATGCCTTTGCGGTGGCGCGTGCCATCAAGGATAAGTTCCCCAGAATCCACTGCATTGTGCTGACTCCGTTCTCCCATGGGATCACGAAGCGCATCGAGAACGAGGACATGAGCATCTTCGATTATGTGTTCTGTTGGCTGGGAAACACCAACCTCATTCTGTCCATCATCAAGCTGATAGAGGACAAGATGAACCTTGAGCATGACATCAAGGAGGCCGGCGTACAGCTGATTTTATTGGTGGAAGACAGCATAAGGTTCTATAGCAGCATCCTTCCAAACCTCTACAGCTATATCTTACTGCAGAGCCAGCACTTCTCGACGGAGGCCCTGAATCCCCATGCTGCTACCCTCCGCATGCGCGGAAGACCAAAGGTCGTGCTGGCCCGGAACTATGAGGAGGCGTGGAATATCTATCGGAAATATTCGAAAAATGTGCTTGGCGTGATCAGTGATGTCCGTTTCCCTATCCATGGAAAGAAAGATTCCGAGGCGGGACTAAAGCTCCTGAAGGCCATCCGGAAGCAGAATGAGTATGTGCCTCTTATTATAGAGAGCTCCGAATCGGGCAACCGTGAGAAAGCCGAGGCACAGGGCTTCCACTTCGTGGACAAGAATTCCAAGAAGATAAGCCTCGACTTGCGCCACCTCTTAGAGGAGCATATGGGGTTCGGCGACTTCATTTTCCGCGACCCTAAGACGAAGGAAGAGATCATGAGGGTGCATAATCTGAAGGAACTGCAGGACAACATCTTCGCCATTCCCAACGACTCCATGCTCTATCATATCTCCCGTAACCACATGTCGCGTTGGCTTTCCGCCCGTGCAATCTTCCCCGTGAGCGCCTTTCTGAAAGATGTAACCTGGCACAAACTGCAGGATGTGAACTTGCACCGGCAGATTATCTACGATGCCATCGTACAGTATCGGCGCATGAAAAACCTTGGAGTGGTGGCCGTTTTCGACCGTACGAAGTTCGACAAGTTCAGTCATTTTGCCCGGATAGGCGAGGGGTCGATGGGTGGAAAGGGGCGCGGCATCGCCTATCTGGACAACATCATCAAGCGCCATCCCGACTTCAACCAGTTTGAGGGGGCGTCGGTACAGATTCCGCGAACCGTTGTCCTGTGCACGGATGTCTTCGACCAGTTCATGGAGAACAACAATCTCTACCCGATAGCCTTAAGCGACGCGAGCAACGAGGACATTCTCCAGGCCTTCCTGAAGGCTCAGTTGCCCGATGATTTCATAGAAGACTTCTACGCATTCTTCGAGGCTACGCAGAGTCCTATTGCCATCCGTTCCTCCTCGCTGCTGGAAGATGCCCACTATCAGCCCTTTGCCGGCATCTACGCCACCTACATGATTCCCTATCTGGAAGACCGCGAGGAGATGCTCCACATGATGGCCTGTGCGATAAAGAGCGTCTATGCGTCGGTATATTACAAAGACTCCAAGGCCTATATGGCGGCGACGAGCAATGTCATCGACCAGGAGAAGATGGCGGTGATACTGCAGGAAGTGGTCGGAAAGCGTTATGGCAACCGCTTCTATCCCAATATCAGCGGCGTGCTCCGGTCGCTCAACTATTATCCGATAGGCGACGAGAAGGCCGAAGACGGCATCGCCTCGCTGGCTTTGGGGCTGGGCAAGTATATCGTGGACGGTGGCCAGACGCTCCGCGTTTCGCCCTATCACCCCCATCAGGTGCTCCAGACCAGCGAAATGGAAATAGCCCTGCGGGAAACCCAGACGCAGTTCTATGCCCTCGACATGGAGCATATCGGCGAAGACTTCAAGGTCGACGAGGGATTTAATATCCTCAAATTGAAAGTCAGGGATGCGGAGAAAGACAACTCACTGAACTATATTGCGTCGACTTACGACCCCTATGATCAGGTCATCCGGCCGGGTCTTTATGAGGGGGGAAGGAAAATTATCAGCTTCAGTGGCGTGCTCCAGCAGGGAGTGTTCCCGCTGCCGGAAATCATGCAGACGGCGATGAAATACGGTGTGGAGGAGATGAAGCGTCCCGTGGAGATAGAGTTTGCCTGCAATCTGAATGCCGACAGGACCGGGGAGTTCTATCTCTTGCAGATTCGTCCTATCGTCGACAGCAAGCAGATGCTGGAGGAGGATGTTGCGGGGATACCCGATGAGGAGTGTCTGATTCGCTCGCACAACTCCCTGGGGCACGGTATCTCGGAGGATGTTGCGGATGTGGTCTATGTGAAGGCTGGCAACGACTTCTCCGCGGCGAACAATCCTGCCATTGCGGCAGATATAGAGCAGATTAACCACAACTTTCTTGAGGAGGGCAGAAACTATATCCTTGTAGGACCAGGGAGATGGGGCTCCAGCGATTCGTGGCTCGGAATTCCCGTGCGCTGGCCGAATATCAGTGCCGCGCGCGTTATCGTAGAGGTGGCTTTGAAGAACTATCGCGTGGACCCGAGTCAGGGAACTCACTTCTTTCAGAATCTTACCAGCTTCGGGGTGGGCTATTTCACGGTAGACGCGAATGCCGGCAACGGCCTCTTCCGCAAGGATATACTCGATGCGATGCCCGCCGTTGAGGAGACTCGCCATGTGCGCCATGTGCGCTTCGGGAAGCCTCTCAAGATATTGATGGACGGCAAGAAGCAGGAGGGCGTTGTCTTGATTTAAATCAAGAAATGGTCTAAAGTAAGGAAAAAGACCATGAAAAGCGATGCGTCTGTATAAATAATGTATATCTTTGCATCGTGTTTTTCATGGTATTAGATTTAAGGTTAACAAAGATTGGGACTCAGCGGAGTCCTTTTTTTATGCTTTTTTGTGAAATCTGATACGAGGAAATCTGAAGAAATCGTTTACCTTTGCAATTCACGATGAAGTCCCCGGAGCATCTTCCTGGCCATAGGGCACGAGAGGATAGGCTGCGGGCAGGCTGATTCGGAAACAGAGTTAACATTATGGCAAATAAAGCTTATTATACAACGCAGGCAGAGCGGTTGGCTCTTGAGATTGCGTCTTTGCGCCGCAGGAGCCGGGGACTGCTGACGGGTGAGCTGCTCCTCTTCTTTGCATTTGTGGCATTCCTCGTACTTTATACCCTCATAGACCTTGGCGAGTGGCTTCTTGCCTTGTCGGTTTTGTCGCTTCTGCTTTACTTCTTTGTCCGCTATGCGGATGCCCGCAACAATTCCAATATCTCCTCCCTGACCGATTTGCGTCAGGTCTATCTCGACGAGTTGGAAGCAGGGCAGGGGCACTTCGGGTGTTTCGACGCGGGAGAAAGGTATGTCGACAGCCGTCATCCGTTCACCTACGACCTGGATATATTCGGGAAAGAGTCGCTTTTCAACCGCATGAGCCGCTGTGTTACCACCGGCGGGAGCAACCGGTTGGCAGACTATCTGTCGTTTGCCCGCATACGCTATCAGGCTGAAGCCATAGAAGCTCTCAGCAGGGAGGAAGCATGGAGGGCGCGGTTCATCTCCTTCCGTCAGCAAGGGCGGATTGACACAGGCACAATTCTGGAGTCGGTGCATCGGATGCAGGAAGTGGACATGCCGCCTGTTTTCGGCTCCAAGGCCGCTTTTCTGTCAGCATGTATTCTCGTCCTTGCCTTCTGGGGAGTGATAGCGTTGTCGGTTTTCGGCGTTGTCGAAGCCGGTGTCCCGTTCCTGTGGGGCTCGGTGCAATTCCTGTTTGTCTTCCTCCTTTCGTCCAAATGGCTGAAGCGTATCGGCTCATCGGCCGATGTCCTGGAGCGTTCCGTCTCTCGGCTGTTGCTTCTGATGCGTCATAGCAGTACCCTTGCCGAGGTCCCTGACGGCAGCCGTGTGTTCTTTCAGCAGTTGGATGAGGCCTTGGGGTCGTTTGCCGAACTCGACAAGATCGTGAGAATGCTCGACCGCAGGGGCAATGTGCTGGGGCTTTTCTTGCTGGATGCCCTGTTCCTGAGTGATATTTTCCTCGTCCGTAAGCTCATCAGGTGGCAGGATGCCTATGTGGGGCGTATGGGAGAATGGATAGACGCCATGAGCGAGATAGACGTCCTGGTATCGATGGCCACCTTCCGTTATAATCATCCACAAACTTCCTATGCCGAGGTGCTGGATTCCGACGAGCTGGTCTATGAGGCTCATGGGCTCCGCCATCCGTTCTTGGGCGAGAAGGCCATCAGCAACGATTTCACGATAGGCGACAACCATTATTATATTATCACAGGAGCCAACATGGCGGGAAAGAGCACTTTCCTGCGTGCCGTCGGCGTCAACTATGTGCTGGCACGGAATGGAATGCCGGTGTTTGCCGATCGGCTCAAGGTGTCGCGCTACTGCCTTTTCAGCAGCATGCGCACTACCGACAACCTTGCACACGGCATCAGCTATTTCAATGCCGAGCTGTTACGCCTCAGGCAGCTGATAGAGAACCTTCCGCCAACGGGAGCCACGCTCGTGATACTCGATGAAATCCTCAGGGGCACCAACTCCCTGGACAAGCTCAACGGGTCGCGTCTCTTTCTGGAATACATCTCCCGCAGGCATGTTTCCGGCATCATTGCCACGCACGACCTGGAACTTTCGAAGATGGAAAGTGCGCGCTTCCATAACTTTTGCTTCGAGATAGGCCTTGGCGAGTCGGTTACCTATTCTTATAAGATTACCCCAGGGGTTGCCCGGAACCAGAATGCCACCTATCTGTTGCGGCAGATGCTCGACGAGAGTGCCGTCTCGTAAGCTTCCGGAAGTGGCCTTGTGTTTTCTTTCCGGCCGTCAGGAGTTTTACAAAATCGCCGATTTTGTGCGACAATCTCGCCGATTTCGTGGGACAAATTCGCCGATTTTGTCAGGAGAATGACGGCTTCCGGTTTTGTGGTGCGGGGCTTGCCGTCAGCTTGCAGGCCGCCCTCGCTTGTGCGGAATTCCATAAATTGTCAGAAAGTTTGATTTTTTTAGTCCGAAATGTTGCAGCCTATTCATTTTTTAATTATATTTGCAATTGTAAATACAAGTATGGGTTCTTAGCGCAATAAAATCTTTCCGGGCGCGTTATATGCTTGACATGAAGGGCGCGCAATCGTCTCGGGAAAACAGAAATTATGTTACTTTAATATATAAAAAAATGAAAAAGTATTTAGCAGAAATGGTCGGCACGATGGTGCTGGTATTGATGGGATGCGGCGTTGCCGTGTCTGTAGGTTGTAATCCTGTGGCAGATCAGGCTTCGGTAATCGCTACCGCTTTGGCCTTCGGTCTGTCGGTTGTTGCGATGGCTTATACCATTGGTGGTATCAGCGGGTGCCATATCAATCCCGCCATCACTTTCGGTGTTGCGTTGAGTGGGCGTATGAGTTGGAAGGAAGCCTGCAGTTACATGATTTCCCAGGTAATCGGCGGTGTCATCGGCGCAGCCGTTCTCTATCTCATCACATCAAGCGCGGGGCTCGTGGGGACAGGTGCCAATGACCTGCAGGCCATCAACGAGGCTCAGACCATCAGTGTGCTGGGCGGTCTCCTGGCAGAGATTTTCTTCACTTGCGTATTCGTTCTCGTTGTTCTCGGTGCTACAGCCAAGACAAACGGAGCGACAAACAACTTCGCAGGACTGGCTATCGGCCTTACCTTAGTGCTTGTCCACCTGGCATGTATCCGCTATACAGGCACCTCTGTGAACCCTGCCCGCTCCATCGGTCCGGCTCTCTTCCAGGGTGGCACGGCTCTCACTAATCTCTGGATCTTCATCGTAGGTCCGTTGGTAGGCGGCGCCCTTGCCGCTCTTATCTGGAAGATCATCGATCCAGAGAAGGCTGAGAAGTAAAATACAAGAAGTTTTTCAGACATGGGGGTATTGTAACAGATGCCCCCATATTTTGTCTTTATAGATGAGAAAAGACCAGAACAGACTGACGGAGAGGCGTTTCCTGTTGCCTTTCGTGCTGATTACGGCCCTCTTTTTCCTTTGGGGATTTGCCCGCGCCATCCTCGATGTGCTCAACAAGCATCTGCAAAACGAGATGGGCATCTCCATCACCCAGTCGTCGTTGATTCAGGTAACCACCTTCCTGGGTTATTTCCTGATGGCGATACCGGCGGGGCTTTTTATTAACCGGCGGGGCTATCGACGAGGCGTGGTGCTGGGGCTGCTGTTGTTTGCGATTGGTTCCCTGCTGTTCATCCCCGGTGCGTGGATGGGCAGTTTCCAGGCTTTTCTCCTTGCGCTGTTCATCATCGGCTGCGGTCTCGTATTCCTTGAGACGGCGGCCAACCCGTATGTTACGGAACTGGGACCGAAGTCCACCGCCGCGAGCCGCCTCAATCTTTCGCAGTCGTTCAATGGGTTAGGCTCCTTGTCTGCCACCTTCGTGGTGGGGCAGTTTTTCTTCCAGGGCGGTAGTGAGGCGGGAAATGTGGCGCTGCCCTATACGGTCCTGGGAGTGATTGTCCTCCTGATAGCCTTGGTCTTCTCGCGGGCGGAACTGCCGGAAATCGTGTACGATGAGGCAGAATCCCCTGCTGGTGGATTTCGGAATCTCTCGGAGCTCTTCCGTCGGCCGCTCTTCGTCTTCGGTCTGGTAGCCCTGCTGTCCTATGAGGTGGCCGAAATTTCCATCAACAGCTATTTTATCAACTTCGTAACGGGGATGGATTGGATGGACGACAACCTCGCTTCCGTCGTCCTGACCTGTGCTCTGGCTTTCTTCATGATAGGTCGCTTCCTCGGTAGTTGGATCATGAAAACTGTCCGTCCGGAACGAATGCTCCTCCTGTGTGCCACGGGTACGGTGGTCTGCACGGGTCTCGTGCTTTCCGGTTTGGGGCGGCTCTCCATGGTTGCACTGGTTGCCGTCTATCTCTTCGAGGCCATCATGTTCCCCACTATCTTCTCCCTTACCCTCAAGGGACTTGGAAACCTCACCAAGAGCGCGGCCTCCCTGCTGATGATGACACCGGTAGGAGGCTGCGGATTCCTCCTGATGGGGTGGATGGCCGACGGTGGCAGCCTGCTGCTTCCCTTCCTGGTTCCGCTGTTGGGGTTTCTTGTCGTGATGGCTTATGCCGTGAGGATCATAAGGGAAAGATAGTGGGTGCAGGATTGCAAACTATGTTTTGCAAAAAACGAAGATATTTCCTGATATTCAAGGAATATAAAACTTTTTAACTTGTTTGCAGCATTATTAAACTCGCATGGGCTTTGAGAAACGAAATAAAAGTAGTAATTTTGCATCAGGTAAGAAAAGAAAGTTTCAATAATAAATCATTTTTAGAATTATGGCAGTTAGTTACAAAGAATTAGGTCTCGTAAATACACGCGAGATGTTCAAGAGAGCCGTAGACGGTGGTTACGCCATCCCGGCATTCAACTTCAATAACCTGGAGCAGCTTCAGGCTATCGTTACGGCTTCTTCTCAGTTGAAGTCGCCGGTTATCCTGCAGGTTTCCAAGGGTGCGCGTAACTATGCAAACGCTACGCTTCTTCGTTATTTGGCTGAAGGCGCTGTGGAATATGCGAAGGAACTGGGATGTAACCATCCTGAAATCGTTCTCCATCTTGATCACGGAGACAGCTTCGAGCTCTGCAAGAGCTGCGTAGACATGGGCTTCTCTTCTGTTATGATCGACGGCTCAGCTCTTCCTTACGAGGAGAATATCGCCCTGACCAAGCAGGTAGTAGAGTATGCTCACCAGCATGATGTAACCGTTGAGGCAGAGCTCGGCGTGCTTGCAGGTGTTGAGGACGAGGTCGTTGCCGAGGAGTCTCACTATACGAAGCCGGAGGAAGTGATCGACTTCGCTACCCGTACGGGCTGCGATTCGCTCGCTATCTCTATCGGTACCTCTCACGGCGCATATAAGTTTACCCCGGAGCAGTGCACCCGCGATCCGAAGACGGGGCGTCTGGTTCCTCCTCCATTGGCATTCGATGTGCTCCACGAGATCGAGAAGAAGCTCCCTGGATTCCCCATCGTGCTCCACGGTTCTTCATCCGTTCCACAGGAGTATGTA
This sequence comes from Prevotella sp. KH2C16, assembly GCF_900113305.1. Lineage (GTDB taxonomy): Bacteria > Bacteroidota > Bacteroidia > Bacteroidales > Bacteroidaceae > Prevotella. The sequence goes on from NZ_FOOW01000015.1 coordinate 26,586, forward strand.
GACATCATCAACAAGTTCGGCGGCAACCTGCCTAACGCAGTAGGCATTCCAGAGGAGCAGCTTCGTGAGGCTTCCAAGAGTGCTGTTTGCAAGATCAACATTGACTCTGACTCTCGTCTGGCTTACACGGCAGGTGTCCGTGAGACTCTGGCTGAGCATCCTGACTACTTCGACCCGCGCCAGTATGGCAAGGTGGCTCGCAACTATATGATCGACCTCTACAAGCACAAGATTACCGATGTGCTCGGGAGCGACAACAAGTTGGCTAATCTGGACTAATCAGGCCATTAGGGTCAGGCAGATAATAAACTGAATGGAAGAAAGGCGGGAACTGTCGTAAGACGGATTCCCGCCTTTCCCGTCTTCTGTCTTTGGCTTCCCGCATGTTGGGAGGATAAGGAAGACGGTCGGCAGGACGGTTTGCCTAATTGTTACCAATGGCTGGTAATGACATTACCAACAGCTGGTAACAATATTACCAACGGCTGGTAACAGCATTACCACTTACTGGTAATGTGGAGGTAAAGTGCCACTGCCGATCCAGGAGGCTGCAGAGGAACGGGCTTTCAGATGATGTGGCTGCCTCGTCTCTCTGCTTCTCGTGGGGAATCCTGCCTTCGGCTTGGCGCAATATAATCATGCCCTGCGTGCTCACGAAGAAGCATGCAGGGCATGAAACCTTGTCCTGGCAGGTGTCGCTGCTTATTTCAGCATCTCGCTTTCTATTTTTTCGATACTGCCCGTAAGCGGGTTCAGAAGCAGTCGGGTCGTCGTTTTCTTGCCGAAAAGCTCGCTGCTCAGGTTCTCGGTCTTGCCGAATTGGCCGGCCCATACCTCATAGCTGTCCAGCGGCTGTCCGTCTTTATAAAGGCTAACCTTGATTTTGTCGGGAATGTTTACATTCAGTCCGAAGTCGTCCTTGCTCTTTTTCTCGTCTCCCGTGGCAGGGGCGTTCTCTGGAATATTCTGCTCGTCGGCGATGCTAATATAATAAGGAGCACCGCCCAAGTCGTCGGTATCGGTGATGCCCGTCCATTTCGAGAATCGGAAGAAGAGCTGTTTGTCCACGGTTCTGGTAGGGATGAAGGTGAGGATTGTTTCCGTCGTGTCCCTGCGCGTGGTGCCTTCGAAGGTCTGCAGGAGGGCTGCCTCCTGTGTGTCGAGGTTGTCCATCATGATCTTGAGCTGTGCTCCGTCCTTGGGCATGAAGTCGGCCTGTCCGCGGGAAAGCTGTGCGCGGCTGTCTCGAATCTCGTAGATATCCTGGGCGCAGAGTTGCGCCATCTTGGCCGTGCTTCCCGCCGTGAGGATGTCTTCGTTCATGTAGTCGCGCGGATTGGGCAGCGGTTTCTGGGGCGCAGGACTGAAAGGCTCCGGCTCCTCGGTGCCTTTCCCCTTTGCGTTGATGGCCAGCAGGATGCCGCTGGGGTCTCTGTCGACCTCGGAGATGCTAAGTTTCTTGTCGAGCACAAGGGAATATTGCTTGGCCGAATCCGGCATGGCCGTGGGGGTCATGCGGATGGCTGCGATGCGATAGGTGGTGGAGGGCTCCAGCCGTACATCCATCTTCTTGAGGTATTTGCCGGCATAGGCGGCGAACTGACCGGGTGTGTAGGTGGTCTTTTCTACTAAGAGGGAAAACCTCAGGACGGTCTTTGGAAGATAATAGGTGGTGCCTGCCATAGGCTGCTGCGCCTGCAGGCCCAAGAGGAAGAACAATCCCGTAAGGGTGAGGAATATCTTTTTCATTTTCAGTCGTTTTGTTTAGTCGTTCAGTCGTTTGAAAGCCTGTGGCAGATAGGTGATGAGGTCGCTGGCCACAAGGCTCTCCTTTCCGGTCTCCCTGACAGCCAGGTCGCCGGCGAGGCCGTGCAGGTACATGCCCATCTGGCAAGCCTCTTTCTGCTTGTAGCCGCGGGCGAGCAGTCCGCAGATGATGCCCGTGAGCACATCTCCGCTCCCGGCCGTGGCCATGCCGGAGTTGCCTGTCGGATTGAAGATGATTTTTCCGTCGGGCAGACACAAGGCTGAGAAGTGTCCCTTTAAGATGATGTATCCCTGAAGATGTTCTGCCAGGTCGCGTGCTTTCATCAGCCGTTCGTAGCATCCGTTGCTCGTGCTGCCGGAGAGCTGGTCGAACTCCTTGGGATGCGGCGTCAGGATAATGCCTTTGGGCAACTGCTGCATCCACGCGCGGTGGTTGGCAAGTATGTTCAGCGCGTCGGCGTCGGCGACGATCGGGCATTGCGTGCGTCGCAGCTGGGCAATCATGGCGATGGCGGTGTTCTCGTGGTGGCCAAGTCCCGGCCCTATGGCGAGGGCGTCGAAGTCGTCGGTGTCCACGGGTTCGGAGAAGTAAGTCTCCTCCCGGTCCATCTGCATCACCGCCTCGGGGACGGCTATCTGCATGATGTTGTAGTTTTTCTTGGGTGTATGCACCGTAGCCTTACCCGCCCCGGAGCGCAGACAAGCTCGCGTGGCCAGGACTGCAGCCCCCGACATGCCGTAGCTGCCGGCAATGATGAGGGCGCTGCCCATCGTCCCCTTGTGGGCGAAGTCGTCGCGGGGCAGCAGCATCGGGCGGATTTCGTTTTCCTCCTGAATGCAATAGGGGGCATCGGTTTTTCTGGTAAACTCTTCCGAAAGTCGGATGTCGAGCACCTTTACCTTGCCGAGATAGGCCTGGTTATCGGCCAGGAGCATGGCCAGCTTTTTCTGCTGGAGCGTCAGGGTGAGGTCGGCCCGGATGATGTTTGCCCGGATGTTGTAGGTGTTGTCTTCGGTCATCAGCCCTGACGGGAGGTCGATGCTCACGACTTTCGAGGGGCTCTGGTTGATGTATTTCACCAGAGAGGCAAACCCTCCGGCCAGGGGCTTGTTCAGTCCGGAGCCGAAGAGGCCGTCCACGACGAGCGTGTCGGCGTCCAGCGTCGGCGGGTCGAAATCTACCTTGATTTCCTTGAAGATGCTCACCTTCTTGTTGTCGATGAGTCTCTGCCGGTTGGTTTCGCAGTCTTCCGAGAGGCGGTCGTGGATGTTGAAGAGATAGACGCAGACCTTGTATCCCTGCTCTGCCAGCTGTCGTGCAACGGCAAGGGCGTCGCCTCCGTTGTTTCCGGGTCCGGCAAAGACGACGACAGGTGTCCGGCTGGTCCATTCAGAACAGATGGCAAAGGTGATGGCCTTTGCCGCACGCTCCATCAAGTCAATCCCCCGGATCGGCTCATGTTCCATTGTATATGTGTCCTGCTCGCGTATTTGAGCGCCTGTGAAAATCTTCATGTCTCTGCAAAAATACGAAATTAATGCTAAACAATCATGCTTGTTTGGCATATTTTTTGTAATTTTGCAACAAATGTATTTAAAATAGCCTTATGAGCATCGTTAAAATCAAGGACAAAACCTTTAAGACTTTTATCCCCGAGAGCGAGATTCAGCAGCGCGTCAAGGCCGTTGCGGAGAAGTTGAACAGGGATATGGCCGGCAAAACCCCTCTGTTTCTTGCCGTGCTGAACGGTTCCTTTGTGTTCGCAGCCGACCTGATGCGCTACATCACGATTCCCTCGGAAATCTCGTTTGTCAAGCTCGCCTCTTATCAGGGGACGGCTTCTACGGGAGAAGTAAAGGAGATTTTCGGTGTTACCGAGGAGCTTCACGGGCGTCATGTGGTTATCGTGGAGGATATTGTGGATACGGGTTTGACCATGAAACGCATGCTGGAGACGCTGGGTACGCGTGAGCCGGCCTCGTTGCACATATGCTCGCTGCTCGTCAAGCCCGACAAGCTCCAGGTGCCCTTGAATATAGAGTATGCCGCCATGGAGATTCCCAACGACTTCATCGTGGGCTATGGGCTCGACTATGACCAGCAGGGGCGCAATCTAAGGGATATTTACAAGATTATAGAATAAGATGATGAAGAATATAGTTATTTTCGGTGCACCGGGCTCAGGCAAGGGCACACAGAGCGACAAGATGATTGCTCAATATGGTTTCGGACATATCTCCACGGGAGATGTGCTGCGCAGTGAGATTAAGAACGGTACGGAACTCGGTAAGACGGCCAAGGGATATATCGATCAGGGGCAGCTCATTCCCGACGAGTTGATGATTGACATTCTGGCAAGCGTCTACGACGGGTTCGGCAAGGAGCATGAAGGCGTTATCTTCGACGGCTTCCCCCGCACGATTCCCCAGGCTGAGGCTCTGAAGAAGATGCTGGCTGAGCGCGGCCACAAGGTGGCAGCCATGATAGAGCTCGATGTCCCCGAGGAGGAGCTGATGAAGCGACTGGTGCTCCGAGGGCAGCAGAGCGGTCGCTCAGACGATAACGAGGAGACCATCAAGAAGCGTCTGAATGTCTATCATAGCCAGACCGCTCCCCTCATAGAGTGGTATGAGAAGGAGGGCATCCATTATCATATAGACGGTTTTGGAGAACTCGACCGCATCTTCGGCGACATCTGCCATGTAATCGATAATCTGTAATCGTCTGGGCAGAATGGCAGAATCCAATTTCGTAGACTATGTGAAAATCTACTGCCGATCCGGCAAGGGGGGCAGAGGTTCGATGCATCTGCGCCATATAAAGTATCAGCCGAACGGCGGGCCTGACGGCGGCGACGGCGGCCACGGGGGAAGTATTATCCTCCGGGGCAATCATAACTATTGGACTCTGCTCCATCTGAAGTACCAGCGTCATGTGTATGCGGAGCACGGGGGGAACGGTGCCCGCGACAAGCGCCACGGCACTGACGGCAAGGATCAGTATATTGATGTGCCGTGCGGGACGGTGGTGTATAATGCCGAGACCGGCAAATATGTCTGCGATGTTACCTACGACGGCCAGGAAGTGGTGCTCCTCAAGGGAGGTCGCGGCGGCCTGGGCAACTTCCAGTTCCGCTCGGCAACCAATCAGGCACCCCGCTATGCGCAGCCCGGAGAACCTATGGAGGAGATGACCGTCATACTGGAGCTGAAGCTTCTGGCCGATGTAGGACTCGTTGGATTCCCCAATGCGGGAAAGTCGACGCTGCTTTCGACGCTGTCGAGTGCGCGTCCCAAGATAGCCAATTATCCCTTTACAACGCTCGAACCGTCGCTGGGAATTGTCGCATATCACGATCGCCAGTCGTTTGTCATGGCCGATATTCCGGGCATTATCGAAGGAGCGAGCGAGGGAAAGGGGCTTGGCCTTCGATTCCTACGGCACATAGAGCGCAACTCGCTGTTGCTCTTCATGGTGCCGGGCGATACGGATGACATCAGGAAGGAATATGAAATCCTGCTCAACGAACTAAAGAAGTTCAATCCGGAAATGCTTGACAAGCACCGTGTACTTGCCGTCACGAAGTGCGATTTGCTGGATGATGAACTGATAGAGATGCTTCGGGAAACCCTTCCGACTGATTTGCCGGTCGTCTTCATCTCGTCGGTAACCGGAAAGGGATTGAATGAACTCAAGGACATTCTTTGGAAAGAGCTGAATAGCGAGAGTAATAAGTTACAGGAAATTACGGCCGAAGACACGCTCGTACATCGTGATAAGGACATGGGGAACTTTGCTGCGGAATTGCATGATGAGGGTGAAGACGGGGCGATTGAGTTCGTCGACGAGGAAGATATAGAAGACCTCGACGACTTCGAGTACGAGGAAAACGAGGCCGATGATTAGTCCCCGGCTCACCTTTTATAATATAGGTAACGGCGTAACGGCGTTTTCCACGACTCGGCATGGCGGCGTGAGCAAGGACAGCTATGGTGAATTCAACATCAATCCCTATTGCGGCGACACCCTTGAGGCCGTCAGCGAGAACAGGGAAGCCCTTGTCGTCGAGCTTGGAATCCAGTCCGACCGCATTCTCTTGCCGCACCAAACCCATGGAGCGGAGATTCGCAAGATTCATACGGACTTCTTTTCCCTGCCTATAGAGCAAAGGCAAGAGTGGCTTGACGGGGTCGACGGTATACTGACCGATATGCAGGGAGTCTGCATCGGGGTGTCAACGGCCGATTGCATTCCCGTCTTGCTTTACGATGAAGAGCACCATGCTGTTGGTGCGTTGCATTCAGGATGGCGGGGAACGGTAAGGGGCATTGTGGCGAAAGCCGTCAGGGAGATGGGCGCCCAGTTTCATGTGGATGCCCATAATCTCAAGGCCGTTATCGGTCCGGGTATCTCGCTCGAGAACTTCGAGGTGGGAGATGAAGTATATGAAGAATTTGCCGGTGCGGGATTTGACATGTCCCGTGTGGCCCGAAAATATGAAAAATGGCACATTGACCTGCCGGAATGCTGTCGCATTCAGTTGATAGACATGGGCGTGAGCTCACAGAATATCCAGATGGCGGGTGTGTGCACATACTCTCATGTTGATGATTATTTCTCTGCCCGTCGGTTAGGCATCGCATCGGGGAGGATTTTCACTGCGATTATGATTAGATAGGACGCAAACTCAGAACCTGAAATGAAGAAAAGAAACAAGACAAGAAGCCTAATGGCCTGCGGCGTAATCATCGTGATGATGTCGTCGTTTGCACCAGTAAAGGATACTTTCACACCGGCAGAGCAACAACAGATTAGCATTGAAACGCCGGGACTCTTCAGTCGTTCCAATGCTTTCAGCGTCGATTTCGGTGCCCTCGGGAGCAATGAATACAGTTTTCCGCTTCCTGTAGGGAAGGCTGAACTTGAGGGTGGAAATGCCAATTTGAGGATTACCACGAAGAAAGGAGATGTCGTAAAGGCGATGTTCGACGGAGTTGTCCGTTTTTCCCGTAAGGACGGAAAGTTTGGCAATGTCATCGTGATTCGTCATTCCAACGGACTGGAAACGGTCTATGGAGATAATGCCGAGAATCTCGTGAAGGTAGGGCAGAGCGTCAAGGCCGGGCAGTCTATTGCCATTGTGGGAGGTAGGGAAGGCCGTGTCTTCTGTACATTTGCCATTATGGTGAATGGCGGGCGCATCAACCCGGAGACACTGATAGAGCTTGCCAGCCATCGGCTTCGCAAGCAGGAAGTGATTTTCCGGAAGTCGGGAAACCGCATAGCCGTGGCTGTTTCCAGAAAGGAGAAGGCCGAGGAGAAGGGATATACGGCATCGAATCCCAACACGACAAACCGTCTCGACCTCCGAAAACTGAAGGAGCATGAGTGGGCCTATCCGTTGCCGGGATGCAAGGTGATCAGCGACTACGGCTATCGGGGTCGCCGCATGCATACGGGTGTAGACCTAAAGACGAAGCCCAACGACAAGATTTATGCCGCTTTCGACGGCGAGGTAACAATGTCTTGCCTGTATCACGGGTATGGAAACTATATCATCATCAGGCATCCCAACGGTTTGGAGACCCACTATAGTCATCAGTCGCGCAATTATGTGAGAAAGGGCCAGAAGGTAAAAGCCGGTGAAGTCATCGGCCTGACGGGGCGCACGGGGCGTGCCACGACAGCTCATCTGCATTTCGAGGCCGTCTTCCGTGGCAAGCGTTTCAATCCTTCCCAGCTCTTTAACCATGCTACGAAGCAGCTCCGTCCTCACACCTTGGTTGTTAAAGGAGGAGCAGTCAAGGCAGAGAAGTAGGCTTTTGGGGAAATCCTCGGATACAACCTGTCAAACAAATAGCGGCTACCTGTGATGCAGGTAGCCGCTATTTTTGTGGCGGACAGTAATTGGGACTATCGCCTCTCCCCGCCCGTTATAGGGTGAGAGGCCATGGACGGGAGTAGCATTCCTTATTTCCCTTTATGCCGGTTGGCGCGCTGTTCACGGTATTTGGCCTTCTGCCGTGCTGAACCGGAGCCGTGCGCACCTGTGATATACTTCTTTTTCTTGGCCTTGGTCTTCACCTTTTCGTCCTTGGGGCCTCCTTTCGGTGCTCCCTTGAAGACGATGCCGCCCTCGATAATATCGTCAATCTCGCTCATATTGAATGGTATGGAGTTGTCTTAATGATGGAAAAGCCGCACATGGGTGAATGCCATGGCGATGCCATATTTATCGCAAGTGTCGATGACATGGTCGTCGCGGATGGAACCTCCGGCCTGCGCGATGTATTTCACACCACTCTTGTGAGCGCGCTCGATGTTGTCGCCGAACGGGAAGAAAGCGTCGCTGCCGAGGGCCACATTCGTGTTCCGGGCTATCCAAGCCTTCTTCTCTTCCGGAGTCAGGGGCTCCGGCTTCTCGGTGAAGAACTGCTGCCATGCACCCTCGCGCAACACATCCTCGCTCTCGTCGCCGATATACAGGTCGATGGTATTGTCTCTGTCGGCGCGGCGGATACCCGGTTTGAAAGGCAGGGTCATGACCTTCGGATTCTGGCGCAGCCACCATGTGTCGGCCTTGTTGCCGGCCAGGCGGGTGCAGTGGATGCGGCTCTGCTGTCCCGCACCGATGCCGATGGCCTGTCCGTCCTTTACATAACACACGGAGTTGCTCTGCGTATACTTCAGCGTGATGAGGCTGATGATGAGGTCGCGCTTGGCTTCCGGGGTGAAGGTCTTGTTCTGCGTAGGGATGTCTTCGAACAAGGCGTCGTCGTCGAGGCGGACTTCGTTTCGCCCTTGCTCAAAGGTTATGCCGAACACCTGCTTGCGTTCCACGGGACAGGGTCTGTATTCCGGATCGATTTTGATGACATTATAGGTGCCCTTACGCTTCTCCTTCAGGATTTCGAGGGCTTCGGAGGTGAAGTCCGGAGCTATCACGCCGTCGCTCACCTCTCGTTTGATGAGCAGGGCGGTGGCCTTGTCGCAGGTGTCGGAGAGTGCCACGAAATCGCCGTACGAGCACATGCGGTCGGCTCCTCGGGCGCGGGCATAGGCATTGGCGATGGGTGTAAGCTCAAAGTCTATGTCGTCTACGAAGTAGATTTTCCTAAGCGTGTCGTTCAGGGGAAGCCCTACCGCGGCTCCTGCCGGGCTCACATGCTTGAATGAGGCGGCTGCAGGAAGCCCCGTGGCAGCCTTCAGTTCCTTTACCAGTTGCCATGAGTTGAGGGCGTCGAGGAAGTTGATGTATCCCGGCCGGCCATTGAGAATTTCAAGGGGGAGTTCGCCCTCTTCCATGAAAATGCGTGAGGGCTTCTGATTCGGGTTGCACCCGTACTTAAGGGAAAGTTCTTTCATGTGAGTCGAAAATTATCTTTTAGTGTCTGCAAAGATACTAAAAAAAGTGAAATCGGCACCTTCCGGGAAAGATTAAGATAACGGATGAGCAAACAAAAGAACATAATGTTTGTTAATAAAACTTAACGGATGGGGGGTAAGAGTGATTTCCCTTATCTTTGCAACTGCATTCTTTATGCTTCCACCGTAAAAAACAGGATTACAGGAAGAGACTTATCAGGATAGGCGATGTCATCATAGCTCGCCATGAAAATAATAATTAGTATTTACAAAGAACAAAAGGAAATGAAACAAAAGTATCTTAAACCAAAAATCGAAGAGGTTGAAGTGGCCTTCGAGAAGGCGCTGGCTGCCGGCTCGGGCGACACATCTGCGGGTTATGACATTGGCGGCGAGGGTTCTAAGTGGCCGGAAACTGGTCCGATACATGATGACACGGGAGGGGGTCCAGGCGTTTCCGGTGCCAAGGAGGGCGGCTTTATGCCGGGCGAAGAATAACCATATCAAGACTACAGGGTATCTCTGCTTTTGGAGATCGACTGTCGTGCTCCGTCCATTTATGGTCGGAGCTTCTTTTTTCTCCGGCTACTGGGCTTCAGGCCGTCAATCAATTTTTCGCGCAGAGGGTGCAAAAAATATTAGGAAAATTTGCCGAGGATAATCAGATTTTATGTAATTTTGCAGACAAATAAGAAAGGTTCGTTGGTATGGAGCACGAATTGAAGAGACTTCTTGACAAATGGGGGCATGATTTTGGACAGCATCTTGATACCCGGAAACTCTGGCATTGGGTGAGAAATCACAAGCATCTGTCAGGCGAGACACTCGATCGGCTGGCTTTGCTTACGGGCTTCCAGACATGGGATGACCTTCAGGAAGCCCTCCGCGGGGAAGGGGATGCCTCGCTCAACTATGAGGACGACCCCGTGTCTGCAAAGAAATAAGGACTCGGGTATCGGTATTTGCGACGAATGCGCATCGCCTTTTTGGCAAGAGAGGGGGGCCTCAGGCTCCAAGCAGAGCGTTTGAAGCCCGGGAAATACAATATTCCATGCCTCTGCGACAGCCTTTTCCAGACTGTAACCAACCCTAAAAACCATTGGATATGACAAAGGAAACCAACTCTCGCATCTTAGCGCTCGATGTGCTGAGAGGCATCACCATTGCAGGTATGATACTGGTTAACAACCCGGGAAGCGGGCAATATATCTTCGCTCCCTTGGAGCATGCCGAGTGGATAGGCGTTACGCCCACCGACATGGTGTTTCCTTTCTTCATGTTTATCATGGGCTTTTCCATGTTCCTGTCGTTGCGGAAGTTCGACTTCCGGCTGACGCCGTCGTCGGCATGGAAGGTTGTCAGGCGCACGATTCTCATCTTCCTTATCGGACTTCTGCTCACTTGGATGTGGATATTCGTCGACGGCTGGGTGGGTTCGGCCGATAGTGGGCTGGGCTTCTTCCAGCGTCTGTTTCAGTCGGCCTTCGATTTTTCCCACCTTCGCATCATGGGTGTGTTACAGCGTCTGGCCTTGGCCTATGGCCTCTCGGCATTTATCATTCTGACAATGCGCTCCCGTCGTCTGCTCTGGATAGCGGCCGCTCTGTTTGCAGTCTACTTTTGCATCTTGCTTGTGGGCAATGGCTTCGTGAATTCGCAGGAAAGCGTGCTCTATCGCTTTGATGTGGCCGTGATGGGTGCCAATCACCTTTGGGACGGCGATATCATAGACCCCGAAGGACTGTTAGGCACCATTCCCAGTGTGGCTCATGTGCTGTTGGGCTTCTGTGCGGCTCGTCTGGCCATGACGAAGGCCAGTCTGGCAGAGCGCATCGAGGTTCTTTTTGTCTATGGCACCGTCCTTCTGCTGGCCGGCATGCTGCTGAGTTACGGCTGTCCGATCAGCAAGAAGATATGGACTCCCACATTCTCTCTCTTCACTTGCGGGCTGGCATCGAGCCTGTTGGCATTGTTGGCCTGGGTGATCGACGGGCGCGGGTGGCACCGGTGGAGCTTCCCGTTCCAGGTGTTTGGCGTAAATCCACTCTTCCTCTATGCCCTGTCGGGCGTGATGGCGGTGCTGTTCACCTTTGTCTATGTGCCTGTGGCCGGTTCTCCCAGCATTCACGACTGGCTCTATCAGAGCCTTATGGCTCCCGTCTTCGGCAATTATGGCGGCAGCGTGGGCTATGCCCTGTTGTTCGTGTTGCTGAACGGCATGGTGGGGTATATTCTCTACAAGAAGAAGATATACATAAAGGTGTAAGCCTTTTGCCGGGCGCAGGATTTCCGGTTGACGGATTCCCGCCCGTTTTTTCATGTCTTCCGATTTCTTTGTGCGCTGTGTATGACGAAACTTTTTTCCCCTTCTGTGTCTGCGGCTTGCTGCCGGATGATGCACGGAAGGGGAAAGAGTCGTGTAGGGTGAGGGGGTTGTTCTTTTATTCCTTGGGCATCCAGGTGCAGATTTGCTTGCCCTGCCATCCGTCTACCGACGAATAGTCCACCATGTGGATGCTGCCCGTGGTTGTGGGCACAAGAAACTCCATGCGTGTGCCGGACTTCTGCGGCTTGACGGGCGTGAGCTTCACCTCGCCGTTGGCATCGGCTTTTATCTTCACGGGTTTATTGTAGTCAGGGTCTATGTTCTCGTCCCGGGCCAGCACGATGGGGCCATAGGTTACGGCTTCATAGTTCCATCCGGCGGGATTGCTGCCGTGAGGAGCCGGGATGAGCCTTGCCTTCATGTCGAGTGTGAGCTCTATCCGGTCGCCTTTCTTCCATTTGCGGTCGATGGCGAGATACTTTCCTGCCACGGCATTCTCTATGGGACGGCCGTTTACGCTCACCCTCGTCTTCTCGCTCCAGGCAGGAATATGGAGGCGGAAGACGAACTTCTCGCCCTTCAGCTCCGTGAGTTCTATCGACACCTTGCTATTATATGGGAAGTCGGAGTCGATGCGAAACTTCATCTCCCTGCCTTTCCGGGTCTTGGCAGTGATGTGGGCGGCATTGTAGAGGTTTACCACGGGTCCCTCCTTGCTCTGCATGGAGGCCACGAAGGGAATGTAGGCCAGCCCCATGGGGCCGCTCAGGTTGCAGCAGGTAACGGGCAGTCCGTCGATGTTCGTGCCCCATCCCGAGTCGGTAACCTTGCGTCCGTTGAGCAGGTTCACATAGCTGAATCCGTCGCCGCCCGGCTTCATGGCTCCAAGGAGGCCGTTGTAGATGTATTTCTCGATATAGTCCACGGCCGACGGCTCACCCGTGATGCGCAGTATCTGGCTGCAGAGCTTCATCCAGGTAACGCCCGCGCAGGTCTCCATCATCCGCTTGATGTTGGGATTGGTCTGTTCCAAGGCGGTGTCGTCCCATGCCTCGCCGTTCCATTTCGGATAGTAAGGCTGGTCGGCTCCCCCGTTTCCGATGAGGGTGATTTCCCGCTTCTTGATGTTCTCGAAGAGGTTCATGAAGGCCGTGCGGATGCGCTCGTCGCCCGTACAGCGATAGTATTCCACGGCACCCTCGAAGAGGGAAAGCATCTCGTAGGCCTTGGGATAGCCGGCTCCCATCTTGCGCGGCAGCACATTGTCGAAGGCTTCCTGAAACAGGTCGGCACCCTTGCATCCGCCCTCCTTGATGAGATAGGTGCAGAAGTCGAGGTATTTCTTGTCGCCGGTGAGTTGATACATGCGCATCATGGGTTCCATGACGGTGAACGACTCGATGCCGTTGCGGCTCCAGCCCTGCGTGGTCATGCGGGTCTTCGGGGCATAGCCTATCTGGTCGACAATGCTGTTGGCCTCGTCGACCATGAGCTTCAGGACGCGCGGATCCTGCTTTACATGGGTGTAATACCGGCTTAGGCCGAGCAAGACATACTTTCGCTCCCACATGTCGCCTCCCTTTCCGTAGGGCTGCTTGTCGGGGGGGACGGTGGCAATGGTACCGTTGCTGCGCACTACTCCGAACACTTCCTCGACCGTCTGCTCGAGAATGGCTTTCAACTCGGCGTCGTGCGTGTATCCATAAAGCATCGAACCGCTGCGCACGGCCTTGGCCCACATCTCGCCGAGGGCGAACTTCGGCGCGCCGTTTACATAGAAGTCCATGAGCTTGCGGTAGGGCACCACGCCCTTGTTCCAGTGCTCTATGCTGTTCAGAATGTCGTTCTGGAAATAGTTGGTGAGCTGGACCTGGCCGTCGGCGAGCGGCTCGAACACATCGTTTACCTTGATGGCCTGTCCGCTTGCTGCGGTGGCACAAACCGTCATGGCCGTCAGGAAGAGGTCTCTGAGTAGATGTTTCATGATACTTTAGTTTTCGGCAAAGATACTCAAAAGCGGCTGTCCGTGCAAGCTTTCCCGCTCTTTTTGCCCCCTGAGGGCGGCTTTTGTTGCGCAAACTTGTCGCCTTCAGCAGGATGATATATGGCTTTTAGGGCGTGTTTCAGTCATTGAAACATCTTGTTTCAGCTGTTGAAACACTTTGTTTCAGCCGTAGAAACAAAGGCGGAAAATCGCTTTCGTGCTCACGGATGACTGTATACCGACTCGCGGAAGAGGGCTTCTGCGCAGCCAAGAGGCGGTTGCCGCATCTGTGAAACCGGGCTTTTGCCGTTTCCGGCGGCAGCAGGGAAACTAAAGAGAGGTGCCTCCTGACGGGGACACCTCTCTCTATTTCTTTCTGAAAAAAGATAGGAAACTATTCAGCTGAAGCGGTTCTCTTCTCCTTGATGCGGGCAGCCTTACCAGTAAGCTTGCGCAGATAGTAGAGCTTCGCACGGCGAACCTTACCGCGCTTGTTAACCTCAATATGGTCAATGTTGGGCGACTCCATAGGGAAGATGCGCTCTACGCCTACGGTTCCTGACATCTTGCGGACAGTGAAACGCTTCTTCTCTCCGTGGCCGCAAATCTTGATGACCACGCCACGATAGAGCTGGATACGCTCCTTGGTACCCTCGACGATTTTGTAAGCGACAGTTACGGTGTCTCCGGCTTTGAACTCCGGAACCTGCTTGCCGGTTGCAAATGCTTCTTCAGCAACTTTAATTAAATCCATTGTAAGTTTAAATTAAATTTGTTTGTCGTTCCAACTCAACATGGCGTAATGACTCTTCCATCAACCAGCGGTTAAGCCGAAAAGCGGTGCAAAGTTACTACATTTTTCGCTCCCTGCCAAATGTTTTAGGGGAAAAATGTATATTTTATGGAAGAAAGGGCTTTGTGGATTGGCGGATTATGCCTATCTTTGTGGACAGAAACATTTCTGATATGAAGAAAAATATCATTCTCGCGGCAGTGCTCGGGGTGCTCCTTGCATGCTCGTCGTGCCGCTCCCACTATGTGCTGAAAGGCGTCGAGCGTTCCAGAATACTTATCGACCAGCGCTATGACGCAACTCCCGATGCCGCGGCCGCGGCCTTTCTCGCCCCCTATAAGCAGGAGGTGGACTCGATCATGAGCCCGGTGGTGGGCGAAATCGACCACTATATGGCGGCCGGCCAGCCGGAGAGCGACCTCTCCAACCTGCTCAGCGACATTCTGGTGTGGGGCTCGAAGAAGTTCAACGAGACGCCGGACTTCGCCGTGTATAACATGGGAGGCATTCGCGCGGCCTTCGCCAAGGGCAAGATTACCTATGGAGATGTGCTCGAGGTGGCTCCGTTTGATAACAAGCTCTGCCTGCTCACGCTGAGTGGCGAGAAGGTGATGGAGCTCTTCCGGCAGATTGCCAGGAGGGGCGGCGAGGGCGTGAGCCATGGTGTGGAACTGGTCATCACCAGGGACGGAATACTGAAGCGGGCGCGCCTGAACGGCAGGGAAATAGACCCGAAGACCCCTTACCGCGTCGCCACGCTCGACTATCTGGCTCAGGGCAACGACGGTCTGTCGGCCTTCAAGGACAAGACCGGCCTGGTATCGCCGCAGGATGAGGAGAACAATGTGCGCTTCATCATCATGGACTACTTCCGTGAGATGCAGAGGCAGGGAAAGGTGGTCAACGCGAAAGTGGAGGGCCGTATCGTAATAGAATAATGAAGGAGGACGAAATGATGAAAAGACTGAACATGATAGTGCTCTTCTGCCTCTGTACGCTGGGCATGACGGCACAGAAAACCATCACCATACTGCATACCAACGACACCCACAGCTGCATCATGCCGCTGAACGCGAACCTTGCCGACACGCTTACGGCCGGGCGCGGAGGCTATCTCCGTCGCATCGCCATGCTCAAGGAAGAGCGGCGCAAGGACCCCGACCTGCTGCTCTTCGACAGCGGCGACTTCTCGCAGGGGTCGCCTTACTACACCCTTTTCAAGGGCGATGTAGAGGTGGGCTTGATGAATAGGATGGGCTATGTGGCCACCACCATCGGCAATCATGAGTTCGACTTCGGGCTCGAGAACATGGCGCGTCTCTTCCGGAAGGCCAGCTTCCCCGTGCTCTGCACCAACTACGACTTCGCTGGAACGGTGATGGAAGGCCTCGTGAAGCCCTATATCATCGTGAGGCGGAAGGGCGTGAAGATAGGTGTCTTTGCGCTCGACCCGAAGATGGACGGGCTCGTGGACGCTACGAAATGCAAGGGCGTGAAGTATCTGGACCCGACGAAGACGGCGCTCGAAACGGCTACGATGCTGAAGGAAAAGAAGAAATGCGACCTCGTAATCTGCATCAGCCATCTCGGCGTGGGGCAGCTCGAGGACGGCGACGAGCAGGTGGTGGCAGGTTCGAGAAACATCGACCTGGTGCTGGGAGGCCACTCCCATACTTACATGAAGCAGCTGCTCTATGTGAAAAACATGGACGGAAAGCCCGTGCCCATCGACCAGAATGGCAAGCACGGCATCTATGTCGGCAAGATAGAGCTGCAAGTGGCAAAGAAGTAGGCGGCTTGCATCATGATAAAATCGGCGAGATTGTCAGTCAATCTCGCCGATTTTGTCTTACGATTTCGCCGATTTTGCCGGGCTGTTAATACTTGTTAGCCTGACGGCGGGTTATTCAGGCAGCGAATAAAGGGGGCGAACCCTCTTTGCGGGTGCGCCTGAATTTGCCATAGTACAGAGTTCTTGACCCGTCAATGAATCTCCTTGAGATAGACCGTCATCACCTTTACCTCTCCCTGCCAGTTCATGGAGGTCTTCGGCTTTACTTCTTCCACTACGAAGCGGCGATTGTTCCATTCAACCGTTTTGCCTACTCCGTAGATGGCATTGAAGCGCTCCATCTGCCGGGAATATCGCTCGGACACGCCTTCAAACTCAATGTGCACGCTGCCGTCGGACAATTCGTAGAACTTAGGTTTGAACTTGCCGTGATTGATATTGTACCATATTCCTATGGCAGCAGCAGCTAATAGTGCAACGACAATGGCTCCCATAATCCACATCCAAGGTTCTTCCATGTTCTTAGTTTTTAGTTGATTGATGATTATATATGTCTTCTATTTGCTCTGATACTTCGCTATATCCCAGTTGGCATAACGCTGAAGGTTGTTTTCAAGCACATCCGGCTGGGAGAAGTCTTGCCAAAGATGGCTGGCTCTGGATATGCCCAGCACGCCACAGCCTATCCATAGGCTCTCGTGCATGGAACCGTAAGAAAAGTAGACTTGCTCGTGAGGCACGAAAGACTCACGCCCGTTTATCACGAATCCGATGCCGTCGGGATAGACGCGAAGCTCCGTAAAGGGCATTTTCTTCCGCCAGACCATGACCGTCCCGATGAGCATAGGCAGCCCCAGCCACAACCAGTAATTGATAATGAATGGCACTCCGCTCTTCACCCAGTCAGCCACCGCCCAGTCGGCAAAGCCTGTCATTGCCCCTTGTACTGCCGGAATACGGGTAATGAGGTAGATGGCGAGGAATACAATCCACCCCTGTATGACACCTTTCCACTTCCCGATGCCCTCATAGGAGCCTCTGTTCAAGTGATGAGACGAGACAAGATTTTTTTCTGTCATACTCTTTTTCCAATTCGTTCTGTTGCAAAGTTAATTGTTTTTTTGAATAATCCAAGGAAAACGAGCGGCAAAATGACTTTCTGGCGATAGATATGCAAAGTGCCGATAGCCCTTGAGAGTCTATCGGCACTTTACTGAAAGGGGACGCAGGAATTAGAAATTCCAGTTCAGTCCGCCCATGAAGGTGGCTCTCGGCATGGGGAATCCGGCCACGGTCTCATACCGTTGTGCCAGCAGGTTCTCGCCCTTGACAAAGAGGTGGAGGCCTTTGGCCACACGGTATTGTGCCGTGAGGTTGAGCAGCCAGAAGTTCTCTTTCTGCTCGTCGGCACCCGTGGCGGTGTAGAGACCCGCTATATATTGCAGTCCTCCATTGGCCGAGAATCGGTTTCTGCGATAGTTGGCTCCCACGAAGAGCTTGTGCTCGGGGGCGGAGAGCTGCGGATTGCTCATGTGCAGGAAGCTGTAGTTGCCGTTCAGCCCCCACTGGTCGTTGACGCGGAAGTCGGCTTCTAGCTCCAGTCCGGTGTTCTCGGTGGCTCCGGTGTTTACATTCAGCGGTCTGCCTTCTACCATCTGCGTCTGGATCAGGTTGTCGGCCTTCAGATAGAAGAGGTTGACGCCATAGCTGAACCGTCCCTCCAGCAGCTGCTGCCTGTAGGATACCTCGTAGTTCATCATGCGTTCTGGCTTGAGATCGGCGTTTGCCGGGCGGAACATGTAGAGCTCGCGAAGCGTGGCATTGCGGAATCCCTTGCTGACCATGGCGCGCAAGGTGGCGTCTTGGGGCAGTCGGAAGGTGAGGCCTCCCTGGGGAATCCATTCGTTGCCGGCCACGGAGTGGTGGTCGAGACGCAAGGCTGCGTTCAGCGTGAGCCATGCAGCGAGGTCCTGGCGGAAGTCTACATAGCCCGCGATCTCGTTCACACTACGGTGGGCAATGTCGGTGCGGCTGCCGTCGCTCATAGCCTTGTTCCAGGCTTCCCCTCCAAAATGCTGGAAGTCGATGCCTGCGGTTGTTGTGTTATTCTTGAATAGTGAAGCGCTTTGATAGAGTGAGAAGCCGCCCATCTTGTCGTTGTGCAGATAGTAGGCGGTGCGCGGACTGCCTCCCTCGTGGTAGCCGTCGTTGATGTGGTGGTGGCCCCAGATGTAGTAGACGCGCAGCGCACCGGAGGTCTTCTCATAGTGATTGGTGAGCGAGACGGCCGAGGTTCCCCGGGTAATCATCATGTCGTTGTCGATGTAGGGATTGCCTGCCTCTCCGGGATTAGACGAC
This sequence comes from Prevotella sp. KH2C16, assembly GCF_900113305.1. Lineage (GTDB taxonomy): Bacteria > Bacteroidota > Bacteroidia > Bacteroidales > Bacteroidaceae > Prevotella. The sequence goes on from NZ_FOOW01000015.1 coordinate 44,972, forward strand.
TCGAAGTAGGTGAGGTCTATGCCTCCGCTCAGCGTCCAGTTAGGCGTGAAGTCGTAACCGAGTTTGAGGAATCCGCTTGTCTGCTCGAATTCAGAGTTCAGGCGATGGCCGTCGGTGCGTCCGTAGTTGACTCCGGCAATGCTTGAAAACTTGCCGCTGCGAAGGCGGTTGGTAACATTTGCCTCGAAAGTTCCATAAGAGCCTCCCTGAAGATTGACATTGGTGTTCACGCCGTATTCGTCCATCTTCCGGGTAACGATGTTCACGACGCCGCCCATGGCATTGGAACCATAGATGGTGGAAGCCGGTCCGCGCAGCACTTCCACGCGTTCGGCGAGCATGGCCTGATAAGCGTCTGCCACAGGATGGCCATAGAGGCCGGCATACTGGGGCAGTCCGTCGATGAGCACGAGCAGGTTGGCCATACTGCCGATGCCGCGCACCTTGATGCCTCCGGCCGACCCGGTGCTCACGCCGTAGCCGAGCATTCCACGCGAGGTGGTGAAAAGTCCAGGCACCTGCTGCGTGAGGCTGGGGAGCACATTGTCGTTATAGTTCTCGGTGAGCTTCTGCCTATTGATGACGGAAATCGTCATGGGTAGGTGGCGGATGTCGGTCTGATAGCGGCTGCCCGTTACGACTACATCGTCGAGCTTGAAGGTGGTGGTGTCGATTCGGCCGTCGGCCATGGTGGCAGCGGAGGCAGTCAGGAGGATTCCTGCAAATAGTTGTCTCAGCATCATTTGCCCTCCTCCACGAATTTTTTCACATCTCCGGCAGTCGGATGGTTGAGGAGCCTGGAGCCCCGGATATCGAGCTCGGGATATGCGGATTTCAGGTCTTTCTCGGCTTTTTTCACATTGCTGCCGCCACTGGTGGCAAAAAGGAATATCTTCTTGCCCTTCAAATAGTTCTTTTCGATGAAAGTATTGATGATGGTGGGTGCGGTGTACCACCAGATGGGGAATCCGATATACACGGTTCCGTAGTCGTCAAGATGGCGTACTGTGCCCTTGATGGCCGGGCGCGAGCTCTTGTCGTTCATCTCGAGGGTTGAGCGGCTCTGCTTGTCGGTCCAGTCGAGGTCGGCATCCGTATAGGGCTTTTCTGGCTGAATCTCGTAAAGGTCGGCTCCGGCTGCCGATGCCAGCACCTTGGCTGCTCCCGCCGTGGTTCCCGTGGCAGAGAAATAGGCGACTAAAGTTTTGGTTCCCATATTATTTTCTTTTGTTTTATTGCTTTGTGAGCAGGCACTCAGGCTGATAGCGAGCAATGTTGCGAGTGTCAGGATAAAATGCTTCATACTTTTTGATGTCTGATTTAATAGGTACAAAGATATAAATAAAATCTGGGTTTACGGTTACCAGAATTTCGGTAATACTAAATCTTTTTACCGCTTTTTATGAAAGCTGGTCTTGTAAGAAACCATTAGAAGATGGGTGAAAGCTGTTAAAATTAAGGCAGGATATTATTAGAAGCCCATCTGTCAGTCGTTTTTTACGAGATTCCTAATCATTAGAAATTAAAAAATCCCGAACCTTATTACAAGATCCGGGATGATATCTGGTATTTATGATATTTCTTCATTCGTTGCCTGTGGCCTCAGGGGTCTCTTGGGGTGGCGCAAGGGCGGCTTTCGCGTTCTTGTCGTCAGGGGAGAGAATGAGTAGTTTCTCGTAGTAAGGCTTTGCTGCCTCGAGGTCCTGCTTGGTAGCCCAGTAATAATAGCCGATGAGCTGGTATGCCTGAATGAGGTAGTTGGTCTCGTCGGCATCACGGTCGGCCTTGTTGGCATAAAGGTCGATGGTCTTCTGATAATAAGATGCACCGAGGTCGTCGAAGCCGGCATCTGAAGAACCGTTGCCCGCCTGGTTATAAGCCCATCCCGCAATGGAGGGGAACTTGGAGACGATGGTCTCGTAGATCTTGTTGGCCTGTGCGATGCTTGCGGCAGCATCTTCGCCTTTCTTGGCCTTGTCTACATAGATGCTTGCCAGTTTGGCATAGTCAGATGGAGTGGCGTTCTCGTTCTTGTCCATGTATTTCTGGTTGTATTCAAGGGCTTTATTCTCGTTGCCGGCAGCCTGATAGGCCTCGGAGATATACTGAAGCGGCTTGATGTCCTTGCTGTCGAGCTCCAGTGCTTTGTTGTATTGTTCGATGGCTTTGTCGAATTGTCCGACGCCCTTGAGGGCTTGTCCGTAGTTGTTATAGTCGAAGGTGGTCTTCTTGCAAGTGTCGTTCAAAATCTTCTGTGCACTAGCGAGGGCCTCCTGATAATTGCCTAACTCATTGTTGGCACGCATTGCCTGCCGCTGAAATCCCATCTCTGCAGGGTATTTCCCGGCAGCGAAGTTGGCGATTTCCAGTGATTTTTTCTGGTTTCCGGCATAGTAAGCAGCCGTGGCAAACTCCGAGAGACGATACTTCTCGAGCTTGTTGATGTCGCACTTGTCGAAGTATTCGATGGCTTTATCCATGTTGCCCGTCAGATAGAAGTTGTGTGCAGCCTCTGCCTCAACGGGGAAATCAGGAATCTGCCTCTTGAGTTCTTTCCATGCATTCTCTGCTTCTACGGGATTGGCCTTGCGGTTTACGCTGGCAAACTTTACATAGCCTTCGGCGTTCTTCGGATCCATGCGCATGGCCTGCTCGTACCACATGGAGGCATCACCGCCATTATCCTGAACGGCCGCGATATCACCCTTGAGGATGTAAGCCGAACCCATAGTCTTGTTTCTGGCGAGTGCGAGGTCGGAGAACTCGTTGGCCTTGTCATAGGTTTTAGCATTGAAGAATTCATACCCCAGTGCGACCAGAGCCTCGGGATTCTTCTTGAATGTCTTTGCATACTTCTTCACGAGATCCTTTGCTGCAAGAGAATTGCCAGGGTTTGCCTTCAACTCTTTCGCAATAGGCTGCAACATGGTCTTGTAATCAACATCTTGTGCAAATGTAGAAGCCGATGCCAACAGCAACGCTCCTACTAATAAATATTTGATACTTTTCATAATCGCATGTTTTTAAAAGTCGTTTCACAATCAGTTTACTAACTCTTTCCCCATTAGATGCTGGAAATCTCACTCCGGTTTAAACCGAATGGATTTTTTAGCAGTATGGGTTATATTTTTCCCTGTTTTTAGTTTCTTTTCACATCTACCGTCTTGATGGTGATATCACCACGGTATGGGAGTAGACCCGCCTTGAAGATGATGAGTTGTCCGACCGGGCTTGTGATGTAGTTGGCAAAACTCCATGGAAGTGCCTTCTGGGGGTCTACTACTATGCAGTATAATGTTCGTACAAACGGATAACGCCCGTCGAGCAGGTAGGCCTGATAAGGTTTCCAGCTGTTCATCTCGTTGGCTTTATCTCGCAGGGATACAGACATTACATGGATATTCTTCTTAAAAGTGGTGTTGGTGGAGTCGCGGTGGTCATTAAGCCAGTTGGATCCAATCACACCGATGGCGTTTGGGGTCTGGTCAATATAGTCTATCACATCTTTGCTGGTTTTTGCAGCAACGATGTTGGTACTATTGATAGGCTTGCCGTCCAAAATGGAGTCAACTACATAATGCAAAGTGGCTGACTGCTTGTTATCAAAGACAACTTCAATCTTCCCGCGCTTCGATTTCGGATAAAGTTGACTCCAGTCGGTAACCTCTCCGCCCAGGACACGCTTTACATCCTTTACTGAGATGCAAGTGTCGTTATTGTTCTTGTTAACGATAAAGGCTAAGCCGTCGTATCCGATGGGAAACACAACCGGAATTTGCCTCTTGGTCTTCAGATAGGCGATTTCGCTTGGCTTCAGACCTCTTGATGTGATGAACAGGCAGGTCTGCAGATCCTTTATCTTCTGCAATCCTGTTATCTCATCGGTATATATCGGCTTGAGGTCGACCTTGGGAAATTTGAATTCAAACTGCTCGACCTCTTCCTCGATAATGGGACTGAAACTCTCATCGGCATAAAAACTTATGGAACCGGAGGTGGGAGTATCAGTTCTGCCTCCTCTCTTGTCCTTTGAGGAGCAAGAGAGGAGGGCAGCTATTGTTAATCCTACGAATATGTAAGATGGGGTTTTTTTCATAAAGTGATTAGTTCTGCAACTTGAACGATACAGGAACATTATACTTTACGCGTACTGCAGAGCCGTTCTGCTTTCCAGGATTCCACTTCGGCATGCTTCTTACCACACGCATGGCTTCCTTATCGAGCGACGGGTCTACGGAACGGGCGATTTTCACATCGCTGATAGAACCATCACGCTCAACAACGAATGAAACAACAACACGTCCCTGCACGCCATTTTCTTGAGCTACCACCGGATATTGAAGGTGGCCCTGCAGGTATGACATGAGAGCACCGTTGCCACCGGGGAACGATGGCATCTGCTCTACTACATCAAATATCTTCTGCGTAACCTCCTCCTTTGGAGCTGGCGGGGGAGTAGCAACTGCGACATCAGTACGGACGGCTTCTACGATACGGCTGTCAGAGCCTTCGTGAGTCTCTGCGCCAACAGCTGCTTTCTTGTCAAGGTCGTCCATGGCTTTCAGCTTGTTGTCGTCCTTTACCAGTTCGTCCTTTTTGATGACAGGAGCGGTGAACTTCTGGGTTTCACGCGCAACAGGAATCTCCTTCTTAGGTGGAACCTTAGGCTTGATTTCCTCGACTTTCTCTCTCTTTTTTGCCTGTTCCTGCAATTTAGAGAGTTCCATCGCTTCCATATAAGCCTGACGCTCCTCAGCAGCCTTGTCGGTCTGCACTTTCCAAATCAAGAGTCCACCGATGATAGCAGCAGCAATGACCAGAATCGTTAAAGCCTTGATGTTGCGGGCAGAAGTACTCTTACGCAGCTTGTAGGCTCCGTAATCCTTGTTCTTGCTGGCGAACACCATGTCGACCCATTTAGGATCGTAAAGATCTATTTTTGCCATGATTTCTTTCCTTATTTAGTTTAGTCGCTGATTACATCTTGATATTTCTTGACTTGAGCAACTTCTCGTCATCAGGATTAATCTTATCAATGACATAAGTTCCAATACTCAGAATCTGCATTTCATCAAGAGCATCTACCAAATTCTCGTAGGATGCATTGTCTGTAGCCTTGATGACAATCGTCAGCGTAGGAATCTTCTCGCCTCCCTTCAGTTCACCAGCTTTCAACTTGTTGAGTTCCTTCTGATAGATACTGTCAGGATACATCTTTGGGTTCTTTGCTTTTGCAGCTTGTAACTCCTTGACGGCAAGGGTGATGCGCTCTACAGGACGGGTGCCGTTCTCGGTGGCGTGCTCACGGAGTTTGGTGCGGAGACCATCCTTGGCACTACCCCAAGTAGCTTCCTTGATCCATGCAGGATTATCATAGTCAGGGATACCCTCTCCATAATAAAGCTTGTTATCAGCGCAAACATACAGTGTAACGGTTTCCGAGGCCTTGGTCTCGTTCTTCATGTCGTCCTGAATGTTTTTATCATTACTCGGCATGGTCAGCTCCATTGTCTGAGGCTTGCTCAGAGTGGTACAGAGCATGAAGAATGTGATAAGAAGCATCAGCATGTCCACCATAGGCGTAAAGTCTACGCGAACGGTGATTTTCTTTTGTTTGCTTTCTTTCTTTGCCATATTATTCGCTCTCCTGCTTTAACTGAGTAATCATATAATAATGAGACTCATCCATGTCTTGAAGTTCGTTCATTACACGCTTAACGGTCTTATAGGGGGTAGCGGCATCTGCCTTGAGGGCAATCTTGATGTCGGTATTGGCTCTGCGAGCCTGGTCGACCCACTGTTGGAACTCGCTCATGCCGCCTTTGATAGAATCGAGTGGAATCCCCTTTGTGGGAAGGGTCTTCTGACGAGTCTGTGTGGACATTGCAAGATAGCTGCTCAACTCGGTCATTGGCACACCGAAGGTAGACTCAGCCTTGAACACCTCTTCCTGCTTAGAGGTGAGAGATACGCCAAACTGTGAAGTCATGCCCTGTAGTGTAGTACCGAGGTTATCGGTGTTGTCGATCTGCATGAATACCTGGCCTTCGCCCGTAGGCTTGCCAGCAGCGTCCTTTTCAGGACTGACCAATATCGTGAGGACGCCGTTCTCAGGCACCTTGATCTCGGAGACAGAACCCGGGGTGTTTACCTTCACTGGCTCATTCTTCACAAATGTAGAAGTGAGCATGAAGAAGGTAAGCAGCAGGGTCATGACATCCGACATAGGCGTCATGTCGATCCAGACATCACTCTTCTTAATTTTTACTTTACCCATAGCGATAAAATTTTAAAGGGTTAGCAAAAATTAAGCCTCTTCCGTGTGGTTTGCTTCGTATGTCTGAGCAATTGAATAACCAACCTCGTCGAGGGCATATGTCAACTTGTCAACCTTGTTGGTGAAGTAGTTGTAAGCTACAACTGCGCACCAAGAAGTGGCGATACCGAAGGCGGTATTGATCAAGGCCTCTGAAATACCCTGAGAAAGAGCGGCAGAGTCAGCACCACCACCTGCAGACAAAGCAGAGAAGGAGCGGATCATACCAACCACAGTACCCAGAAGTCCGGTCAGCGTACCCAGTGTAACAATCGTAGCGATGATTGGCAGGTTCATGGTCAGAGTAGGCATCTCAAGCTGAGTGGCTTCCTCGTGAGCCTGCTGGATCTTGGCAACTTTCTGAGCCTTTTTCAGAGCGGCATTTGCGCCAGACTCCATGTCCTTGTAAGCATTCAGAGAAGCCTGAACTACATTTGCAACAGAGCCTTTCTGTTTGTCGCAGAGTTGCTGTGCCTTTGCAAAATCATTTTCATTCAGAGCTGCTTTGATGTTTGCTACGAACTTAGGAAGTGCACCCTTACCGAAAGCTGTGCGGAGAGCCAGCGTGCGCTCGATGGCCATAGCGATGACAGTAAGCAAAAGGGTGTGGATAACCGGAACGACGATACCACCCTTGAAGATTGTTCCCCAAACATCGATAGGAGAAGTCTTGGTCTCATCTGCGAAATGGACAGGACTTCCGAACCATGTGAAGAACAATACGAATGCGATGATAGCGCAGACTACGATAATCCAGAATGCACCTCTTACTCCCTGAAAACCCTCAGACTTTTTCTTAGGGCTGGCTGTTTGTGTGTTAGTTGCCATAATTGTTGAAATTTTAATTTTTAGTTATAAATAAATTTGATTATAAAAATTCGTCTCATAATGTATCCCGACTTAACGGAAAGACACTATTCAGCAAGCAAAGATAATAATTAAACGCAAAGAATGTGCGCAATTAACTTGTTTTAACGATAAATTTGGGAAAAATCTATTCGTTAGCCTTAGTGTATATTACTCAAGCTTTGCCAATGTCTCTCTAATTCTTTTCAATGCTTTATAAATATTCTCGTCGCTTGTAGCATAGCTCATTCTGAAACAGTCATCGTCTCCGAAGGCTTCGCCGCCTACGATCGCAACATGTCCGACTTCAAGTAGGAGCATGGCAAGGTCATTGGAGTCCTTGATTTCCCTGCTGCCAAAGTGCTTGCCGTAAAAGTTGTTGCATTTAGGAAACAGATAGAAAGCTCCTTCTGGTTTATTGACTTCAAGACCGGGAATGTCTTTTGCAAGGCTGACAATGATATCGCGCCGGCGTCGGAAAGCCTGTCTCATTTCCTCTACGCATCCCTGGTCGAGTGTATACGCGGCTTCCGCGGCTTTCTGGCTAATGGAACTGGGGCCGCTGGTGTACTGTCCCTGAAGCTTGGCACAGCCTTTTACAATCCATTCCGGAGCTGCGAGATAGCCTATCCTCCAGCCTGTCATGGCATAGGCTTTTGAAACACCGTTGACGACTATCGAGCGTTCTTTCATGCCCGGAAATTGTGCGATGCTTTCGTGATGCCCGATATAGTTGATGTGCTCGTAAATTTCATCGGAAAGTACGAATAGTCCTTGATGGCTTGCTATGACCTTGGCCAGTTCTTTCAATTCTTCTTTTGAATAGACCGATCCGGTAGGGTTGCTGGGTGAGCAGATAATTACCATCTTTGTCCTTGAAGTGATGGCAGCCTCAAGCTGTCTGGGCAACATCTTGAAATTCTGTTCGAAACCAGTATCCACATATACAGGTATGCCCCCTGCAAGTTTTACCATTTGTGGGTAGCTTACCCAATATGGAACTGGGATGATGACTTCGTCTCCATCGTTAACCAAGGCAAAGATAGCATTGCAGACGCTTTGCTTTGCCCCATTTGAAACTAAAATCTCGCTGGGGGTATAGTCCAAGTCGTTCTCCCGCTTTAGCTTTCTCGCAATAGCCTCTCTTAAGGTGGCATACCCTGCTACCGGAGAATATCTGGAATAGTTTTTGTCGATGGCCTCCTTAGCTGCTTCCTTGATGTAATCAGGCGTATTGAAATCTGGCTCGCCGACGCTCATATTGATTACATCAATGCCGTTAGCTTTCATTTCGTTGCTTTTCTGCGACATCGCAAGAGTTGCAGAGGAGGCGAGACGATTCAGTCTGTCAGATAGTTTGGGCATGGTCGTGTGATTGCTATTTTTTGCAAATGTAGCCATTTTTATCGTAAAAATGGAAAGATACTTACGGTAATTTGATAAAATGCCCGGATTTTTAACAGAATTGTATCATTCAAGATGAAGGAGATGCCCCATCCTGTCGCGCTTGGTTTTCAAATAGTGTTCATTATATTTATTAGGTGTGATTTCAATAGGCACATTCTCTACGATTTCAAGACCATAAGCCTCAAGCCCTACACGCTTTACGGGATTATTTGTCATCAGTCGCATCTTGTGGACGCCGAGGTGGCGCAGCATCTGAGCACCGCAGCCATAGTCGCGCTCGTCGGGCTTGAAGCCGAGATGTACATTTGCATCTACGGTGTCGTAGCCTTCCTCTTGGAGCTTATATGCGGCAATCTTGTTCATCAAGCCGATTCCGCGCCCTTCTTGCTGCATATAGATAACCACGCCCTTTCCTTCTTTTTCTATCATTTGCATGGCCTTGTGGAGCTGTTCGCCACAGTCGCAACGGCGGCTGCCCAGAATGTCGCCGGTGGCACATGAGGAATGTACGCGCACAAGGATGGGCTCGTCTTCTTTCCAGTAGCCTTTCACGAGTGCCATGTGCTCCATGCCGTTACTCTGCTGGCGGAAGGGAATCAGGTGGAAGTGTCCGTATTCTGTGGGCATGTTAACCTCTTCGCCCACTTCAATGATAGACTCTTTCTTTAAGCGGTAGGCTATCAGGTCCTTGATGGTAATGATTTTCAGTCTCCATTTCTGTGCGAGTTTTTGTAGCTCGGGCATGCGGGCCATGCTTCCATCCTCATTCATAATCTCCATCAATGCACCGGCAGGATAGAGTCCGGCCAGCTTGCAAAGATCGATAGCCGCCTCGGTATGTCCACTGCGTCTCAGTACTCCATTGTCTTGTGCATAGAGGGGGTTGATATGCCCTGGTCTACCAAAAGTCTGCGGGGTTGAGTCTGGATCTGCAAGAGCCTTTATGGTCTCTGCACGGTCATGAGTGGAGACACCAGTAGTGCAGCCTTCAAGTTTGTCAATGGTAATGGTAAAAGGTGTACCGAGGACAGAGGTGTTGTCTGCTACCTGATGAGGCAAGTCTAATTCCTCGCAACGGCTGAGCGTGATGGGCGCACAGAGCACGCCGCGTGCGTTTTTCAGCATGAAGTTCACTTTTTCAGGAGTAATCATTTCAGCTGCCGTGATGAGATCTCCCTCGTTCTCACGGTCTTCGTCGTCAACGACGATTACGAATTTGCCTTCCTTGAAGTCTTTTATGGCGTCTTCGATGCTACTCAGTTTGAAATCTCCCATAGTTTTTATTTCTACTTTTTGATATATACCTTAATATATTATTATAAATCACCTTGGATGATGGTGCCAATCCTTGAAATAATATTCGCGTTAGTTTGCCGGATGACTCTTAAATCTCTCAGAAGCCTTAGCCTAAATCGCCACATCCTGAAATAGAAGAAAATGCCGGCAGGTATGCAAATAGCCGCAACCACATTCATCCATTGTCGTTCGAATGGGCGGGTATGGGCCTTAGTTGCGATAATGGGGTAGGTGTTTAGTTCTGTGAGTATCACCTTGTCGCGTGTGTTCGAGAGGTCTTCTATGATAGTCTCTAACTCTTCCCCGATATGTTCTATCTCATGGTCAGGGTTGTATCTGAAGAAGACCTTGATGGCGTCTGGAGCAGCCTTGAGGTTCTTCTTTTGCGAATACCTTACGATTCTGGAGCTGATATCGCGTAGTTTCTTGGCGTCTTCAACATAGTCAGGATTTTGTATGATGACCTCCTTGCCGTAGACATGGCGCTTTACGCGAAGTCCCATCATGCGCATGAATAGGTTTTTCCAGATGTCAAAGTTGAAGACCACGGAGTCGTTATTGGCCTTATAGGTTACGAAAACTGCAAGGGGAATCAGCACGGCTGGAGCAAGCGCCTTGCCGAACCATATCGCCCAGATACTGTCTCGTGCCATCTTGGACCCTGTGTTGTCGAGAATATAGAAGACGATGTAGACGAGTACGGCAGCGATGATTGGCACGCCAAGTCCGCCCTTCCGGATAATCGTGCCCAGAGGTGCCCCGATAAAGAAGAATATCAAGCAAGATAAGGCAAGCGTGAACTTGCTCCATTCTTCTATCTTATGCCGTCGGATTAGCCAGTCTCCGTCATTGGTTATCAGTTGTTTGAATTCCAAGTCCATGACTTCCTGTTGTGCCTTGGATAGGGCAGTATTGAAAGTGGCTCGCTTTTCCGTATCTGTCTGTCTGGCGAAAAGAGAGTCAAAGTTTACCTTTTGGCTCTTTATGATTTTCAGGACTTGCAAGGAGTCTTTCTTCGAAATACTGTCCTTGCGATAATAAGACATCCTTGCGCTTGCCATGTATGACTGCCCTATGCTGTCGTAATGGATGGTCATCGAGTCGATATCGTTGCTCAGTTGTTTCAGGTTCTTTCCCCGCCAGTTGTTTGAGAGGCTGGAAGCATCGGTCATATTGAAGTCTCCGTCAAAGTCAAGTATGATTTTTTTTGCGACGAAAGACTCGCGGCGGTAGGGTACGGCAGCACTGTTCCCAAATTCAGACGACTGCATATTTTCAAACCATTCGCCACTATAAAGACTCAGTAAGAGATGCTTCTTCTCTGCCGTAGACTGCAACATTCCTGAATCTGCGAGAATGATGGCCTGATCCTCGTAGCTTCCAGTCATCCGGTAAATCATGATTCCATACAACTTGCCAGTTTGCAAATCCTTTTTCTGTACATAGATATTGCAGTTTGGGATGCCGTCATAGAAGATTCCTTCCGGTATTTCGAGTTCCGGACTTTTCTGTTTCATGGAAATCAAGAGCTGTGTTATCTTCTGGCTCGCTTTAGGTCCGATATTGTTTTGGAAGATAAATGATACGAACATAATAAAAACGGAGAATACGATAAGCGATCGGAAAGTCTGCATCAATGAAATCCCCGCCGCCTTGATGGCCGTCAACTCACTGCTCTCCCCGAGGTTTCCAAAAGAAATCAATGAGGATAGTAGCAAGGCCAAAGGAAGGGCTTGGGGCACCATCATCAAGCTCATATACCAGAAGAACTGTCCCAGAATGTCTATCGTGAGGCCTTTCCCGATAAGTTGATCCACATACTGCCATAAGAATTGCATCATCAGTACGAACAGACTGATGAAGAAGGAACCTATGAAGAGCAGCAGGAACTGCCTGAGAATGAAGATGTCTAATTTCTTTATTCGAAACATTTCAATCCTTTATCGTATTGCCATGCGGATTATCAGTTGCAAAAGTAGCACAAAAATATAAGAAACTCCCCGATTTTTAGATTTTTAATTTTCTGATGGGTGGAGAATTTTGTGCTAAGAAGCTTTTTCTGTAGACGAAAAAGAAAATCATCTTGTTTTTTTTGGCGATTTAAAAATTAAATGTTACCTTTGCACCCGCAATCCCATCAGCCGATGGGTAACGGCGGGATAGCTCAGCTGGTTAGAGCGTCGGATTCATAATCCGGAGGTCGTGGGTTCGGGTCCCACCCCCGCTACATTGATTATCAGGGAGTTACAGCGATGTAACTCCTTTTTTGTTTCCATCGGTGAACTTTTGGTGAACTTTCCGAAAGAGAAGCTACGAAATGAAAACTTATGAAATTTCACCTTGAAGGGGAATCTCTCAGAAAAACGCAAGTGAAAAAGAATTAAAACGCTTGCCACATCAAAAATAATATTTATATTTGCAAAAAACAATTACTGACAATGGCGTAGGAAAAAGAACAGTTCAAAGGAAGAATAAGGAACATTTTAACATATCAGATGTGCAGTAACTTGGGCGGCCACTTTGCGTAGGTCAACTGGGTCAGTTTCGAGTGGATTTTCCACCTTATTGGCTTGTTCACTATTCCAAAAGACCAAGTCGTATAGTATTATTAACGGATGAGCCTTAAATTTCATCTCCCCTTATTCTTCCTTAAATAATCTGTCAAACTCATCTTCGGGCAAGAGGTAGCGGAGGTAATACATAGCAAACTTACGGTTGATAGAATCGGGTGTATTACGCATACGCCTGACGGCATGGGGAGGGAGATAATGTTCAACAAAATGTCCTTTGGGATAAAGGCTGTCTCTTTTCCATGTCTGTTTATTTCTTTCTTCTATGTCATCTCCAGAAATAATACGGTGTAAGAAAACCGGTACAGGCTTCTCTTTTGTACCATAAGACTTGTCCCTCCACTGCTTTTTATTTACATAGATAGAAAGTTCCATTCTGTCTCTCCTCAAAGACTGTTGAGTTTTTGCAGCATCGTAATGGCGTCCATGTAAGCCTGAAAAGAAATCTATTCCGTATATCCACACTATTCCAAAATACTTCTTATATTGAGATATATAGAACACTTCCATTTCAGCGAAAATCGTTGCCCGGTTTTTATAGAAATCAATTGATTTACCTGTATGAAAGTTATCTCCGTTAAAAAAGTCTTCTGCTATGTTATCGGGGAGTTTTATAATAAGGCTATCCCATCCTTGAACATAAGTGTCCGTATACGCTACAGCCTCACGGTTACCTTTAAAGTATTCAAAAACTGGTCGGCAAAGATGAAACAATGCTGGACCAATAACGAATATAGCTAATGCCTGGAAAGAATACAGCAACCATCTTTGTTTGTCAAATTTCATCTGATATTATTTGGGATTTATTTACATCAAGAGTATGAGTTTCTTTTATTATAGGGATAATTTCATCCTGCGCCATATTAAATTCTTTATTTTTATATTTACTATCAACAAACATACTAACAAAAGAACCGCCAACACTTAAGCCGAATCCGATGATGCCTCCAACGATTTTTCCTTTAGCATATTGAGCATCTCGTGCAGCTTGCCCTGCTACTTTATTTGCATGATTGGCTTTCTGTCTGGCACCAGTAGCACGGCCTTTCATTTTTTTGCTGGAGTTGTTGGAAAGTTTTTCCATCCTCCTTACGGCATTTTCTTCCGCCTTCTGGCTTGCTCGACTTGCAACTTCAGAAATCTTTTGCGTCTCTTTCATGCCATTCCCTGCCTCCATAGTCGATGATACGGTTCCACCATCCATTTTTTGAGGAGAAATCCGATGTCCACCTTCTTGAATGATTTCCCCCGATACTGTAGTTTCTGCTATTTCTTCTGTTTCACCTTCATAATCATATTTGAATTCAGAATCGGTTTTTAACATATCAAACTGGTCTATATAGAAGTCATCATAACCTTTAATACCATCGCCTATAGCCAATGTCGCTGTTATCGCCAATGAAACAGGATTGGCAGCTCCTGTCAAACCTCCAATACATCCTTGAATAAGTTGATTTTTCATTTCCTCAGAAATGATGCTACTATTATTATCAGCTATCATACGAGCAGCTCGTGATGCCAATCCGTCATCAATGATAGGGGTTACAACTCCTCCTTGTGAACAAGAGAAGAATGAATGCGACAGAATAGCCTGCTCTCCTTCTATAATAGTGTCCGGTTGTGCTATCTTCCACGTAGAATCCATAGATACATCACAAAGGTGTGATGTGTCATAGCCTAATTTTATGGAGCTTCCAACAAAAGTGGCACATCCAATTGCCAGAGCTGCTGTAAGTGCGCCTTCTGCTGCGGGAACAATAGCTGCTCCGATTCCTGCAACGATACCTCCAGCCAAGCCTCCGGTAGCAACTGTTGCTGCAGCGACTGCAATAACTCCAGCCACAATAACAGCACCCATTGCCACACCGACAAGGAAAGTCATCAATCCTCCCCATTTCATCATCGGAACTCTGCAACAAAAGCAATCACTGATTTTACAATCAACGATACGCAATATAGGTTTGTCATCATGTGATATAGCAGAGCATATTCTAGATGGAGTTCCTATCTTTAAAGGAGTTGGTTTTGTCATGTTAGTACAAACAATATTTGTACCCATGAGGATATATTGGCTGCTCATACTTTTAATCTATTGCTCGAATATTACATTGAATAGTTAGACTCACATTATTCAACACCTCTTCTATAATATGACTTTCAGCTTCTTTAATATAGTTCTCGGCACAGTTGCAAATATCCGTGGCATAATTTTGTAGTATAGGCCGATATTTTCTTGTTTGATGCTTAAAAGTTCATGAGATGCATTAACTTTGCACCCATGAGTAAGCAAACAGCATTTGATTACAAGATTCTGGCCAGTTACCTTCTTCCCAAAGGTATACTTGAGTTCTTTGACGTGACAGACGTTCGTGAAGACCACACAGGCATTATTGAAGAGACTAGTGATGAGCGTGTCCTTCTCCATATCTATCTTGACGAGAATGACGCTCGTGAAGAAGAGTGGCATGACCTTAAGCCTAATGGTTTCACAGAAAGCCGTCAGGTTAAT
>NZ_FOOW01000022.1 GCF_900113305.1 Prevotella sp. KH2C16
GGCTTTCTGTGAAACCATTAGGCTTAAGGTCATGCCACTCTTCTTCACGAGCGTCATTCTCGTCAAGATAGATATGGAGAAGGACACGCTCATCACTAGTCTCTTCAATAATGCCTGTGTGGTCTTCACGAACGTCTGTCACGTCAAAGAACTCAAGTATACCTTTGGGAAGAAGGTAACTGGCCAGAATCTTGTAATCAAATGCTGTTTGCTTACTCATGGGTGCAAAGTTAATGCATCTCATGAACTTTTAAGCATCAAACAAGAAAATATCGGCCTATACTACAAAATTATGCCACGGATATTTGCAACTGTGCCTGTTTCCTTGCTCTTTACACCTATCTTTGCGTGACGGAAAAAGCACATCCCGAACTTATTTAACCCTCTATTGTACATATCGTTAGTTGAAACCGTGGCAAAGGTATATAAGCTTCTTAAGATAAACAAGCAAAATGAAAGAAAAATGCATATAAACTACATGCAAACGAATGCGCAAGCTTGCCACAGGGACAAAGGGCGTGCTCCTCCGGACTCCCGAAAAATAAGAATCGGACGAATCGCAAAAATGACATTTTTTCAGCGAAAACCTTTGCCCTCGTCAGATTTTTTCCATATATTTACCGCTGGACTTTAAGTCCGTTTCATACCAGAAAACAAACCACAGAAAACAAAAAAAAGAGTTTACAGACATGCTGGGGGCACAGGACATACCTGCGAAGTCAAACGATAAAACGAAGAACATGAAAAACAGCATCAGACTAATCGCCATTGCCTTTACGATGCTCTGCGGCACAACGGCCATGGCAGACAAGAGAGACGGAATGGCTACCATTATCATGAAAGACGGCAGCAAGTTAGAGAATGTTCAAGTCAAAGTTCCCAAATACTGGAATGACAAGAAGTTTGAGATTAAGGACGGAGCCAAGCGCACCATCAAGTCGGAAGATGTAAAGAGAATGTTTGTATGGAATGCTGCCGATCCAGAACATGTTGTGGAGATGGCATACACCAAGTGCGGCTTCTATACCAAGAAAGGCACAGACTTCATTTCCAGCCAATACTGGATAATCCTGGTTGACAAGGGTCCAAATGTTTCCCATTGGGTGAGCGGAAATATAGAATTTACGAAAAACGGGTGCGACATCGTCTACTCTTCATTGGAGAACAGCAACTATTTCTGGAAGGATACGGACGAGTACCCGATGCTCATCGAGTTCAACGGAAACGGAGGAAAGAAAACGCCTGAGCAGTTGGGGGGGGTGTATCTCTCGGACGACCCGACCTTGACGGAGGCTCTGAAAGTGGACAAGGGCAAGGCCTTTAAGATAGCCTCCAGCAGAAAGTTCTACATAGTCAATCCATTCACGAACAAGGACAAAGTATCAAATACCAATCTTTGGGATTATGACAAAATCGTGGAGGCATATTCCTCAAAGAAATAAATGGGCAACCCTTTAAATAATAAACGAGCCTGTCTCACGACAAGCCCGTTTATTATACAAAAACATTATGAATTTTATTTAGCGAACAAGATTTAAAAGTTTATCTTCAAAGTCTATATTCTATTGCGCCTGCTTACACGACCGGCACTTGCGGTGGCAGTAGCGTTCGCACTGCACGCGGATGTCATATCCCAGCATTGCGCCGAGTATGAAGTCTTCCTCCGGAGTGAGTTGGCTGAGCGGTTTCGTTACTATAAGCCGGATGGCATCCAGGCATTCACGGCTCCCGAAGAAGAGGTTCAGGCAGTCGTTGCCTACCGACTGAACGAGATAGTCGATGCCCTGCCGGTCCAGTCGCCTCAAAGCCCAGTCCTCAAACTTCCTGTTAAAGGTGAAGAGCACCATCTGGCGCACACCTTTCTGATACTCATAGATATGATTCATCAGGACTTTCATGTCGACAGGGACTATCTCGTTCATGAGAAAACTATTCTAACAATTACTAACTAAAAAGCTTCTTCATCAAAGACTTGGCATAATCTGAGCCACCCAGGCGTCGATGCGCTCGGGGGTCTTGTCGTCTTCGTTGGTCTCGTCGAGGGCCAGTCCGAGGAACTTGCCGTCAACCACGGCCTCCGAATCATCGTATGTGTATGCGCTTGCGTCCACTCCCTCGAGCACCGTGGCACCCGCCTCGACGCACGCATCGTAGAGTTCCTTCATGCCTCCGCAGAATGTATCGCTGTACGACTCGGAGTCGCCGACGCCGAAGAGGGCTACCGTCTTACCAGTCAGACCGGCACTCTTGAGCACCTTCACGCCGTCATACCAGTCGTCCTGCATCTCACCGGCACCCCAGGTAGAAGTTCCCAGGATCAGGTTTTCTGCCTCCTGAACCTTTGCCTCGTCCAAGTCGGATACATTAATGACCTCTGCTCCTAATTTCTCACCTATTGTCTGAGCGACTGACTCACACATGCCCGTAGAAGAGCCAAACACTACAACTGTCTTTTTCACTTTGCTTCTATTTTAATATTAATTTCCTGCTGCAAAGATAAAGACATAATTCGAAAGTTGCAATACCGAGAAATGGTGATTTTTGCGAAATACTTAAAAATGAGGAACTGCAACTCACAGCCGCACGAGCGACGAGCCCGTAGTATCCCGGGAGCCGCCGCTCACCTGTACGGCATATACGCCCGCCGGGCAGTCTGACAGGTCGAGCTCATAGGTATGGTTCCCTCCCGCGAGCCGTCGGGTGAGCAGTTTGCGGCCGTCGGCCGAATAGACCGATACCGTGAAGTCGCGGGCGGGAGCGGTATCGAAGGCTATCTGCACCCGTCGTCCCTGCGCCGGTCGAATCGTTACGCCGGCAGGCTGATGGGTGGAGAGGTCCTGTATGCGGGTCAGGTTCAGCACCTCCAGCAGTCCGGCATAGACATCTATCTGCCCGTAGCCGTACTCGTTGTTGGGATAGGTCAACGAGGCGTCGGGGTGGGTGCTGGTCTTGCTGAGCACTTCCATCACCTCCTCAGGCGTCAGGTCGGGCTTCGCCTGCAGCCAGAGGGCGATGGCACCGGCCACGGCGGGCGTTGCCATCGAGGTTCCCGAGTTGTAGTTCCAGGCATAGGTGCGCCCGCGGAAGTCGAAGTGCTTCTTGTCCGAGTTCTCTATATCCCACGCATTCGGGTGGTTTTCAAGGTAATAGCTGCTGTAAGAGGAGACGATGTTCACGCCCGGAGCCACCACATCGGGCTTCACGCGGCCGTCGAAGGTAGGCCCGATTGACGATGCCGAATAGCGCCGCCCGTGCAGTCCGGGCTCATAGGTGCGGTGCGCGCCCAGATAGGTGTAGATGTCCTCACGATAGCCGTTGGCTCCCACGGCGATGACACACGGCGCACTCGACGGCGAATGGATGCTGTGGGTGTTCTCTCCGGCATTGAGCGAGGCGTCAAGGGGGTTCGTCGTGGGGATGCCCACCGACTGATAGTACTCCACATCGGCGTCCGCTCCTGCCACTTTCAGGGAGAAAGGCTGGTCGGGCACCTGCGTCAACAGCACATCATAGCACACCTCCGCCGCACCATAGCACGACCTGTAGGCCGCTATCACCAGCTCGCCGAGGGGCGTGGAGGCACGGAGCGTGGAGTCCGCCTGCGCCAGGATGTCGGCGGTGGAGACCTCCTGCTCTCCCCCCTCGATGTTCCATGCCTTCAGGGTGATGGTGAATGGGGCTGCCGACTTCAGCGTGAAGCCCACCCGCTGCCTGTCGGGCGTGATGAAGCAGCCTGCCTGCCCCACTCCCGCAGGCTTTCGGAAATAGGTCTTGCGGCCGCCGTCGTTGCCCGCCGAGGCCACCAGTATCCTACCTTTGCCCACCAGCGTGGCCAGCATCTCATAGTAGAGCTGGTCGTCGCCGCGGAAGTCCTCGTGGCTGCCCTCGCTGAACGAGGCCACGCAGGGCTGCCCGTGCGCCTCGGCATAGTCGAAGAGATACTTGAATCCCATCACATCCGTGGCATAGGTATACTTGTAGTAGTCGGCCGAGTCGATGAGCGCGGCGTCTTCCGAGGAAGCGTTCGCCACGAGGCAGATGTCGCTCTCATAGGCCATGCCACGGTAGCGACCCGGCTCGTCGGGATCCCATCCGCCCCCCGCGGCTATGCCCAGAGTGTGCGTGCCGTGGGTCTGGTCAAGGCCGTCCCTGGAGTGCGCCAGGGCCAGCAGCGTCTCCTCACCCTCGTAGTCGCGCCCCACATAGCGGTTGCTGTCGGTGGCCAGCTGGTCCCAGAACGCCTTGATGCGATACTCGGTGGCATCGGCATTGTAGAAGTTAGGGTGCGTCAGGTCGAAGCCGATGTCCATCACGCCCACCACGACGCCCTTTCCCGTATAGGCCTGGGGCAGGTTTCCGCCCCCCTCATAAGCCTTCCGGGCATTGAGGATGGTGGCCATCGTGTCGGTCTGGATGCTGTTGGAGCGGCCGGCCTCGATGCGCCTCACGCCCTTGGCATGCGACAGCGGTGCCAACCGTGAGAGCGGGATGCTGGCTATCCAGATGTCGCCCTCGCTCATCAGCGGCTCACATCCCTGCGAGCGAAGCAGCGCGTCGCCGTCGCCGTCAATCCGCACGAAGGCGCAGACAGCCGGCTCCCTGCCGCTCCGGGGCTGGGCCGCACGCGTCTTCCGACCCTCCTGTGCCAGCGAGAGCTGCCTTACCAAGGTCGACATCTTGGCATAGTCAGGACGCTGGGCACCCATGCCCAGCACGCAGAAAACCGTCAGAAGCGTGAAAACCATTCGTTTCATGCCGCAAAGTAAGCAAAAAAATATGACATTTGCAAATTCTGACCGTGAAATCTTGAACGCCGGTCCGTGCCCTCCCCTGCCATTGCACATCCTGCCGCCCGTCGCACCCCGTGCCGCCGCCCGTCGTGCCCCGTGCTCCCCTTGCCGACCGTCCCTGCCCCTTCTGGCGGCTTTCCTACTGCCTACGGGCGGTCGGCAGACTTTATACCCACCGTATGTAATCGATGTTTCAGTCATTGAAACACGGTGTTTCGGCCGCAGAAACTTGATGTTTCGACCGTAGAAACTTGATGTTTCAGCCATAGAAACACAAAACGGCAGCCGCCTCCCGCAATAGGAGAGACGACTGCCGCCGCTGCTTAAGGCATGAAGTCAGGGCTGGCAGGCAGGCTTGCGCCCGCCGCTTCAGCCGCTCCGCCTAATAGTTGTATCCCTCTACCTCGATTTCGGGAGTCGTGCCCCGTCCGTCTTCCTCACGGTAGCTCACACTCACGGTCTTGCTCTCGCCCGGCATGAGATGGAAATAATTGTCGGAATAGACCACGGGCAATATCTGCCGCCCGTCGCTGCCTTTCAGGTTGAGCCTCATCATCAGTGCCGGCGTGGACGATGTATTCTTGAGCACCACCTGGGCCCTGCGCCCGTCGGCAGTAGGGCTGAAGGCGGTCTTCACCTCCACCCGGGCTTTCGGCAGACGCCTGAGAGCCTGCCAGTCGTCAGCCTCCCGGCTGTGGACATAGGTGTTCTCTGACAGCGTGCGGTCTCCCTCCTCGAGCCTGAGGCTTACGAAGCACATCTCGTCGGCCGGCATCTCCAGCATCAGCGGCGCCAAGGTGGTGTCCTCGTCGATGCTCACGGTCGCTGTCCAGCGGCGTATCTCCCTGCCCTCCAGGCTCAATGTGCGGGCGGTGAGCCTGAGACTCTCATGCCGACCCGTGCCGAGGTTGACCACCTGCACGGCCTTGGTTACCGGATTGAACTGCACATGAAGCGGCTCGCAGGCCTTTTTCACGGCGAAATAGGCCGCCGTAGGCTCGAAATAATAATCATAGGTCTGCCACACCATGGACGGCCAGCAGGCGTGGCTCATCCATATGAGCAATCCCATGCGATACTGCTGTGCGCCCTCATACATGGCTCGATAGCCGTCGTAGTTGAGCCATTGCGCCCAGGAAGCGAACTCCCGGGCGTCGGCAGGCTGGCCGAAACGCTTGCGGAGGGTGTCCATAAACGACTGTCCGCCCTGTGCCCCGCCCATAGTGAAGTCGTGCTGCGCCCATGCCAAACCCACCGGCCACAGGCTGTCGGGCTCCAGCATGCGCCGCAGACTCTCGATTGTGGGCACGCAGGGCACGCCGCGTTCGGAGTGAAGCTTATGAGACTGGTTGGTGAAATAATACTCCAGCGGCATCAGCCGATAGGCTCCATGACCGCTCACACCCGCGTCGGCCGAGCTGGGAATGTAGCCCAGCTGCGGGTGCAGGTCCTTGATCTGCCGGCGCAGGGCAGCGTCAAGGCTCGCCGGCGGGAATCCCTCGTTGCGCCCCACATAGATGGCCATGCTGGCATGGCGGCGTAACTTGCGAATCAAATCCTTGCTGTTGCTCAGGAAGAGGGGCTCGTCGTAGGGATCGGAACCGTCCCACGGGTTGGCCAGCCAGAAGTCCTGCCACACCATGATGCCGTGCTTGTCGCAGGCATCATAGAAGGCCTCCTCGCCTATCTGCCCCACCCAGTTGCGTATCATGTTGTAGTTCATCTGCCGGTGATAGCCCACGGCGATGTCATATTCCCTTGCCCGATAGTTAAGGTTTATCTCCGAGAAGCCCCAGTTGCCGCCCAGGGGCGTTATGCGCTTGCCGTTTACATAGATCTTCGTCTCGGTGTCAAGGTCGCGATAGCTCATTTCCCGTATGCCGGCCTTATAGCCGAGCATGGCCGAAGGCTGTCTGCCGGCGGCATCGCGCACCTCGAAGCCCGCCTCATAGAGATAGGGCGTGCCGTAGCCGTTGGGCCACCAGAGCCTCATCGGCTGGTCTTTCAGCTGCGGGAACTCCGCGGGCGTGAAGCTCACCTCCTGCTCTGCGAGAGGCTGGAGGCTGACGGTCTTGGAAAACCTGATGTCGCCTATCCACCCCGTTACGAGTGCCTGGCGGGCGAAATTGTCGGCGTTTCTCACGATAACGGAAGGCGTCATCGTGGCCAGAGTGTCCGGATGGTTGAGCACGGTGGTAACCATTGGATCGCTGACGCCCAACCCGGCGTCGCTGCTCAGGTAGACCCGGTTCCAGATTCCGACCTCCCGCCCGGGAACGCTCGTTATCCAATCCCAGCCGATGGATGCGTGGAAAGTGGGGTTGTCAGCCCCCAGCACGCCCCCATTCAGGTCGGTGCTTTCCCTGTTTTTCTCCTTCACCGCACCGAAATGCGCATTCCGGACGACCTTCACCTCGAGCAGGTTGTCGCCGGGATGCAGCAGTCGGGTTACATCGAAGCGGCCTCGGGTGAACGCTCCGTCGATGCGCCCCACCTGCTGACGGTTCAGATAGACCTCCGCCTTCCAGTTGATGCCGTCGAAGTTCAGGTAAGTATGCTGCCCGGCTTGCGTGGACGGTGCCTGAACATGAGCACGATACCAGAAGTCGGACATGAAGAAGCTTTCCGATATCTGGCGCATGTTGTTGGCATATCGATTGTCGGGCACGGCCCCGATGTTCATGTAACTTGTCAGCACAGTGCCCGGCACCGTGGCTGGAATCCACTGCGAGTCGCCGTCGCGGCGCAATTCCCAGTGGCTGATGTCGCCCGTGTCGGCCTGTCGGGCCACAAGTCCGCCACGCCCCCACACCTCGAGCTCGCTCAAGACGAAGAGTCCGCTCTTGTCGGCCTTGCTCATAAGCAGGCGGACATAGCGTGCGCGACCCGGACATTTCACATCGCCGCCCGACCTGTCGCCGCCTGACAGCGTGGCCACATCACGCCACGCCCGGGCGTCGTCGGAGAACTGGATGCTGCCTGCCTGCGGCTTGTGAATCCAATGCAGGCGCACATGGTCGATTGCCACATCGGTGCCCAGGTCGACATAGAGCCAAGACGGACTGTCCTTCTGTTCACGCACGGCGAAGGCACTCACGAAATGAGCCGAGGGCATCCAGTCCTCGTTCAGCTCGTAGATGCGCCAGTAGGCACAGCCCTTCATCTCGAATTCCAGCCTCACATGCTGATAGCGGCCGGGCTTGTCGAGGGTTATCTCGGTCTGCACGATGCGCAGGGGAAGCCTCACCTTGGCCTCACGCTTGTTGGGGTCGGAGCTCACCATCTGCTTGGTGGCCTTGCCGGGCAGCGCGGTTGCAGCCTGCCGGCCGATGAGCGACCAGCGCCGGCCGTCGGCAGAACCCATCACCCGGATGGCGTAGCCTCCCGTGGCCTTCTCCGGCTCATAGGCTACCTCGGCAAGAAGATTCAACTTGGACAATGCCACCTGCATGCCCTGCCAGTCGAACTGGATGAATGTGTTCTCGCCCAAGACATAGTTGCTCGAGTGCACATTCCCGTCGAAGGTCTTCTCCTTGTCGCGCAGCGAGAGCACGCCCTCTGGTGTCGACACCGTGAGCCGGGGCGGTTCCTCGTGGCTGACGATGCCGTCGGTGGCCAGCTGTGCCGTCAGATTATAGTCTACGGACGACGACGCGTAGGCCATCCTGTTGAGCGCGACATTGCGATAAGCGTCGTCCTTCACCATGTGCGGCCCCTTGAAATCGGCCTTCCTGCCGGGATATTGCCCTATTCCACGCGTATATTCCACCTGTGCCATAACCGTCGTATTCAGCATAACCATGCCTGCCAATACCCAAAATCTACTCCATGCAGATACCCGTCGTGCTGCCGACGGGTATCTTTTGACTAACATCATTATAACTAACAATATAACCTGTAACCGTAAAAAAGCCATAAATATAATATTTCATTCTACTTTCATGTCTGCCGGCAGCTTATACATGTCGGGCAAATCCTGGCTGAACAGAGTCTGTCCGTCATTATAGAAGCGCACGAAATCGGCCTCTGACGGGTGCCCCGGATAGACCGAGAAATAGTGTTTGTCGGTTTCGTCGCCATTGACAAACTTGTTGCGCCAGGTAACAATCATGCTCACCTTGCGCCCTTCGGCCGGAGCGAGCACCTGTTGCGTCCAGTATTTCGCATCGGTAAACGACTCCACGCCCATCTCCGTAACGCCGCAAGGCTTATGCTTCTTGGCTGCCACGCTCTGCATCATGCGCAGGTTGACCGACAGGGTGGCTGCCACACCGCCGTTGTAACAGTCCATCCCGATGAAGTCCACATAGTCGTCGCCCGGCCAGCGATAGAGGAAATCTTCCTCCGCCTTGGGGGAATCCATCTGCGGCGAGATGGCATAGATGAGCTGGTGAACTCCCGCGTTGCGCAGATAGTCGACCGTATAGCGCCAGAGAGCTATGAACTCTTGCTCCGTGGTGCACTGATTGCCCCACCACGCCCAACTCTGCGTGTGCTCGTGGAAGGGTCGGAAGACCATCGGGATGGGTTGACCCTGATCGTCTCTCAAATCCTCCAAGAATGCAGCGAACCGGTCAAGCCAGCCGTTAAACTTCTTCTGGGTGGCACTGCCATCCGTGAGAATTTCCTTTGCCACCTGATTGCTCGTGTTGTCCCAAGCATCGCCCCCAGTAAGGGGATTGTCGAGATGGGCACAAACCAGCACTACCATGCCACGACGGCGGGCGTCGATGATACAACGCCTTCGTATGGCATTCACCTCCTTCTGACTGTCGGAACGATCGTCCATAACCTCTGCCAGGTCGACTCCATAGACGCCGGGATAATCCCCACAGACGGCCTTCGTGTCTGACTGTCCTTCCTCATACTGCCAGTAACGGCCGTAAGTGAGGTCGTCGTGATGGCCGAACATGAACCCAGTCTGCTGGATTTTCCACAGATTGGCATAGAGAGCCTTGGTCTCGGGCGTCGCGCTCTTGTCGACGATGTTCAGGTCTTTCACATCGGCCGAAGGCACTTCTATCGTTGAAGGAGCCGGCTCTATCAGGTCTACATCAGAGCAAGCCGCCATTGTCATCATTAATGTAGCTATAACGCCTAACCGCGTTATTTGGTATTTATGCATACTCATTTTTATCATTCATTAAAATCATTAAATATAATTAAAGACTCTCCGGGCATGTCAATCGTATGTCCTTCACGCAAGTTGAGGGTCAGATGCTCGGCATTGGGCAAGAGAATCCGTGCGTCGGAAAGGCACAGGCGTCCCTCCGCATAGTCAAAGCGCTTGCAGTCGGACAGGACCATCTGTCCCTTCAGGATAACTTGCTGGGGCTTCTTCGACACATTGAGTACGGCCACCATCCGGCGGCCATCCTTCTCTACGGCCAACCCCTTGACCGAGGCACTGCCCCTGACGGTAGTCCGATAGATATCCGAACCCGCCGGCATGTATCTCGTAAGCAGGCTCCAGGCATAGAACCAAGGGCGGATTTTCTCCTGTCCCCCGCCGAAGAACTCCTCTCCGAAGATGTTCCAGAAGCCCCACATCTTGAGTTTGTCGGGGCGTTCGGCACTGTGCATGGCATCGTCGAGCATCCACGCCACACAGCCCGAATAGCCACTGTTGGCCGTCTGCATGAGCACATCGGCCATATCCGTGCCATACATGTAATCGAAGATGAACATCTGACTGTCGTCCATGGAAGCATACGGGAGGGCTGCCGCCCGCCTCAGATTCTCCTGCTGATAGAGCGAGTCGGCCGGTTCCACGAACTTGAGCCCCACCTCGCCCATGACAATCTTATGTCCCTGCGGCACGGCTTCCTTGTAAGCGTGTATGATGCGGGAATACTCCCCGCTGTTCACCGTTGTCTTAGACGGATAGGTATGGATGTCATACAGGCCGAAATCAATTTCCTGCGCTGCCTTTCGCTGCCAGTTAACCTCAGCCGGAGTCCAGATTGCAAGGTCGGCTCCCACGAGCTTTACGCTCTGGAGCATGCGATTGTGCTTCATGCGCTGGTAGAAACAACGAGTGAGATCGCGCCAAAGCTCGTAGTCGCCTTCGGTGGTGGACCAGTATCCGTTGGGCTCGTTTATCATATTATAGTATTTGATACAGGTGTATCCCTTGTCTTTAACGAGCCAAGTAACATAGTCGGCGGCCATCTCCACTTTCCTGCGACTAAAGGTCTTGGTCTTGGCGTCGGCCAATCCCCATCCCCAGTCGCCGAAGATAACGCTCACATTGCGCTTCTGGCAGTAATCGAGGATGTGTCTCACCTGGTCGAAATTGCCCATGGGGTCAAGCCGGCCTCCCTGCATCAGCTCGGCCGTATTGTGAACCACCCGCATAAGCTGTGGCCTCATGAAGTCGAGACGGCGGTAAATCTTCTGCCATTCGGCCTCCGTAAAGGATAGTTTACCGTGGCCATAGTCCAACTGATAGGGGTCCCACTGGGCACCATTGCCGATATAGCCGGCATTGACGCAGGTCGTGAAATCATAGTCGACGATGGTCTGTGAAGTGGCAGTGCCACCCCACAGCATCATCATCGCGAACAGAATTTTTCGTATCATAGCTTAATCGTAAGGGGAATCTTGAGTAATCCTATTCGACCTTCTTCACCGAAATCCAGTAGAGCCGAGGCCTCTTCACGAACTTGTCGTAATCACTATAGATATTGGTCCAGTCGTCGGTGCCGTTGAGCGTAAACTGGAAGGCATTGTCCTGCACGGTGAAAGTCTTGCCGTTGCCACAGCTTACATCACCTGCTCCGATGAAGGAGCCCGTGGTCTGACGGCCGTCTTTGTCCGTGAAGGTGATGGTTCCCTTGCCGTAGTCGCGCTCCCAGGTGCTTTCGCCTTCGGGAATCTGACGATAGAACTTCTTCAAATCTATATCACCGGTGCCTTCCTTGTTCATCGAAGCCAGGAAGATGAAGTCAGCAAAGGTGTTGTCGGAACCGGCGTCGTTGACGCATTTACCCATGGGATTACCTGCGGCAGACACTCCCTCAAGGGTGAAAGTAAGCTTATTGTCGCATTCCTTGTCGGGATCGGTGGCACTGTTCCAGCACCAAGGCTTGTCGGAAAGCTTCATCACAGCACCTCCTCCATATTCCGGACCGGTGCCGCCATAGATGGTCAGAGTCTGAACGGCCCATGTTCCCACAAGCTCCTCGAGGAACGAATTGGCCTTGATTGTATAGGTGCGCGTCTCGCCAAGGGCAGATGTTACTGTGAACGAGGCCTTGCCTGAACTGAAATCCATCTGATCGCCCACCTTGACAGACGACTGCGCCTGATAGGAGAGCTCGAGATTCGTGAGCTTAACGCTCGACATATCGGGCTGTGCGCCTACATTGATAGAAAGCTCTATATTGCCGCTTGTGCCATCCACATTATCAATGGCGGCATTGCCAATCTGGTTTTCAAAGGCTATATTGATGACGGAGCGTTCATGATTCCAGCCCCCGTCGTTGATATCGTCCTGAAAATCTTTCACGCACGACTGCATCAAAATGATGCCAGCCAGCAAAGATGCATATTTGATGATTGTTTTCATAACGCATTGTTTATGTGATGAGTTTATCTCAGGCTTCCATTCAGATTGATTTCAGCCTGCGGAATAGGATAGAAAGTGGTCTGGTCCTCGCCAAGGCTCTGCGCCTCGGGAATAGACTGTATGCGGTTGGTGCGCCGCAAATCATACATGTAATCCCCCTCGAAGGCCATCTCGAACTTGCGTTCATTTATCACGGCCTTGCGGAAATCTGCCTTGCTCAGGTTAGGCGAGAGTGCGCCGAGGCCGGCACGCTGGCGGATGAAATTCACGAGTTCATAGGACCTGGCCGACGGACCGGCAGCCTCGGCATATACCAGGGCGATGTCGGAGAAGCGGATGAGGAATGGACGCGTGCTGGTCTTGTCGCCGTCGAACTTCGGGTCGATGTATTTTCTGCAGAAGGGATATGTGAGCTTGCCGGGATACTGGGCGCTTATGGTTCCATCTGCACGATACACCTTGGTTACAATCAGCTCGGTCTTGCGCTTGTCAGCCGGATCATAGCTGTTGTAGAATACGGGCGTGGTCTGGTATTCACTCCATCCGTCGTGTGAGGGAATGAGCGTATTGCTGCTGCCCTGCATAAGATAGATAGTGGCTCCGTCAACATAGGGGATGAACATCTTGGATATCTTGGAATACTGGCCCTCGCTCACACCGGAGCGATCCATGGACATCAGGAAGATGTGCTCCGGTCCGTTGGACTTCTCCACATCATAGATGTCGAGCAGATTGTCCGAGAATCCATAGGTGGTCTGATGATCAACCACCTCGCCCGCAAAGTAGGCTGCACTATCATACATTTCTTCCGTCTGACGCTTCATCTCGCGATAGAGCTTCACGCCGTTTTCCTTGGCTGATGCCACATAGAGATAGGCCTTGGCTGCCAAAGACTGGGCTGCCACGCAGTCGGTGCGGCCCAAGACGGGCTTGGGGTATACGGGAAGCAGTTCGGCGGCACGGCGGCAGTCGCCCAAGATAAGGTCATAGACCTCGTCTAAATCCTTGGCCAAGGGGGCTGAAGTCTCATCGAGCTGGTCTACCATCGTCGTGTGCATGGGTACAAGTCCGAAATTGCGCACAAGATTGAAGTAGTTCCAGGCTCTCAGGAAATAGGCTTCGCCCAAGAACTGTTTACGCTTAGCCTCGTCAAAAGTGGCATTTTCCACATTCTGAATCACGCCATTAGCTCTATTAATACCAATGAAAGCATACTTGAAGAAATTCTCAAGCGTGATATTAGTTTTGAAATTATCCACTTTCCAAAGGTTCAAATCCTGATTCTCTGCTGATGCGTCACTCTTGGTCGTGAGCTCTTCGCTTGGCATGTCGCCAAGGAAGAAAACGGCGCGGGAATACTCCAGATAAGTGAGATCGCCATAGGCATACATCAACGCTGCTTCTGCGTCAGCAGCGGTCTTATAGAAATTATCCTCTGAATAGAAACCGTAAGGCTCTTCTTTCAGACTACAGGCAGACAGCATTATGAGGGCAGCGACTGCTGATAATATTTTGTTTGTCTTCATCTTTAAGTATATTTAGAAGGTTAAGTCAATGCCGAATGTCCATTTGCGGAGGCGTGGATAGCCACCACTATAGACACCATTCAGACCCACTTCAGGATCATAGCCCTTGAAGCTGGTGAAAGTATAGAGATTAGATATATTCATATAGAGGTGCAGTTTATCGAGGATACTTTTCCCCTTGAAGTCAAAGGTATAACCCAATGTAACATTCTGCACACGGAGGAATGAGCCATCTTCTATCCACCAATCGGATATCATTGTTTGGCGACCGTCTCTCAAGCGGGGATATTCATTGGTCGGGTTATCCGGGGTCCAGCGTAGCGGATTGTTGCTGGACTGTCCGAAGTGGTTCGTATTTAACACATCATTACCGAAAACACCGTTGAGGAACACATTGAAATCCCAGTTTTTCCATGAGAGATTGAGATTCAGACTGGCGGTAAAGTCCGGATTTGGGTCGCCGATAATACATTTGTCCGCCTCGCTGACGCTGCCATCACCATTCAAGTCCATATACTTGAACTCTCCCGGCTGGGCATAGTCACCGGTAAGACCAGCATCGATACCTTCGTTCATGCTTTGAATGATTCCATTCACACGATAGCCATAGAATGCATATACAGGCTGGCCAATGGCTAAGATGTTGGTATAGTCGCGATATTGTTCCAGACTATTGCCGGAATACTCAAAGAGCATACCGGTCATCGGGTCGGATATCAAGCCAGACTCGAGGGTATTCCCCAAATCCTTCACCTTATTACGATTCATAGAGAAAATGAAAGTTGATCCCAGATGCCAGTCATGAGTATTGATAACATCGGCATCTACCGTAACCTCGAAGCCTCGGTTTTGAATCTTTCCGTCGTTCACCCACATCTTGTCATAGCTTGACGAGAGGGCAAGATTACGCTGCCGCAGCAAGTCGTGGGTCTGCTTGTCATAAAAATCGAGCGACAGCCGCAAGCGACGACGGAAGAAAGCCATGTCAATTCCGAAATCGGTCTGCGCGGTAGTCTCCCATTTCAAATCAGGATTGGGAATGCCGCTCCATACACGATAGATCCATCCCGGGCCTGTCCATCCAGACACATAACCCGGTCCGATGGTGGTTACCCACTGGCCATTGTTGTAATACTTGTCGGTGCCATAGCGGCTCAAGGTCTGATAAGGGCTGATGCCCTGATTGCCGCTGATGCCATAGCTGAGTCGGAACTTCAATTCGTCGAAGGCGTGAAGATTCTTTATAAACTCCTCTTCATGAGCTTTCCAGCTGACGGCACCCGACGGGAAGAACGCCCACTTGTTGTTGTCTCCGAACTTGGAGCTGCCGTCAGCACGAGCTGTAAAAGTGAAGAGATAGCGATTGTTGTAAGTATAGTTGGCGCGGAACATCCCGGAAAGCAAAGTGTTGGTTGAGTATCCATTGCTGACAGTATTCTTCTCCGGAGAACCGGCACTCATGTTCTCGTTGAGCAAAGACTCATTCACAAAGTCGCGCGCCACGAGGTCGGAGCTGCGGCTGTTGTAATACTCCCAGGAGAATCCGGCCATGACTCCTACCTCGTGTTTGCCGAATGTCTTGCTGAAATTGGCAAAGGTATCCCACACTAGGTTATGCCCTTCCCAGTTGGAAATCTCGCCCTGACCGTTGTTCATGGTCCCTACCTCTGTATATGTCTTTGGATAATAACGATCGGTGGTAGATTTTCCAAACTTGTAGTTTGCCTGTGAAGTCAAGCGCAATTCTGGAATAATCTGCCATTCCAAGGCAAGAGACGATATTACATCCAGGCTCTTCGACTTGTTGAGTCGGTGATTGGAGATTGCCAGCGGATGATAGTAGTCTTGGGCGTTTACAAGATAATAAGAGCCATCTTCGTTGTAAATCGGGAAGATTGGATTCCTATTATAGCTCAGACCGCCGTTGGCATTCCGCCATCCAGCCGTAAGGATGTTAGAAAAACGCACCTTAAAGTTGTCAAAAACATTGTGATCTACACTCAGGTTGTACCCTCCTTTTTTATAGCTATCCTTGATATACATGCCTTCGTCGGTGTAATAGTTGGCACTCAGATTGAACATTGTGCGGTCGTTGCTGCTCGATATGGTGGCCGTGGTATTGTTCGAAACCGGCATGTCGCGGAATACAAGATCCTCCCAATCGGTTCGGGTTGTCCATGTTGTCATGAGTTCCTCTACGCTTGGATAGTAAACGCCAGAAGAGTTGAAGTTACCAGTATAGAGGGGGACAAGCCCGGCATTGGTCCTGCCTTCGTTGTTGAGCTGGGCCATCAGGACAGGATCGCGCCAGATGTTGAGCTTGCTGGTGAATTGCGACAAGGTGGTTTGATGGTGGATACTGACGGTAGTGGTGCCGGTCTTGGCATGCTTGGTCGTTACCATAATGACACCATTGGCTCCGCGCGAACCATAGATGGCACTGGCTGAAGCGTCTTTCAGCACCTCGAGATTTACGATGTCGGCGGGGTTAATCTGCTTCAAATCACCGGCATCACCCAGTGGGAAACCGTCGACCACGACAAGAGGCGCGTTAGAACCGTTGAGCGAACTGCCTCCTCGGATTCTCACCGTGGAGGCTGCACCGGGATCCTGCGACGAGTTTACAACCTGCAAACCTGCGGCACGCCCTTGCAGCAATCCTTCGACGGAGTTGGAGGGGGTAGCCTTCAGGTCTGTCATCTTAACAGAGGTAACAGACCCTGTCAAGTCACTCTTCTTGACACTACCATAACCGATGACCACAACTTGGTCGAGCGTTTGAGCGTCATCGGCCATTACAACCTCCATTCTGGAGCCCGTTACGGGCACCGTCTTGTCGGCCATTCCCACATAAGAGAACTTCAGTTGGGCATTGCGGCTTACATTCTGAAGCTTGAACAATCCGTCTATATTCGTGACGGTCGTATTCTTGGTTCCTATCTCATTGACAGTAACACCAATCAGAGGCTCGCCGGCATTATCTTTCACATAGCCGGATACATCAATCCTCGAGGATTGCGCATAGATAGAGCCAACATTGAGGAGACATAGCATCATTATCAGCAAAGATAATAATACTTGTCGATTAGAACTTTTTAAATTGCTCATAATTGATTATTTAAGATAGTAGTTGGTTTTCTGATTTTATGGAGTTTGCAGAATGACCTCTCTGAAGGTCATTTCCTTAACTGGAGAAGATATTGGAGGAGCTCATTGACACTACAAGTGGCTGCTCCTACATATTTGTCAGCTGCGCCATAATATACATAGAGTGTATCACCTACGATGACATTACCTGTCGGGAAAACGCATCCGTCATAGAGGCCGTGGAGTTCGTAGTCCTCAGAAGGTTCCAGGATGGGTTCCGGAGTACGGCTTAGAATGTGCTCCGGGTTTTCAGGGTCGAGCAGTACGGCTCCGACACGATAGTGGCCAGAGCCGCCTTTCTCTACTCCGTGATAAAGCATCAGCCAACCTTCAGCGGTCCTCATTGGGGGTGCACTGCCGCCCACCTTCTCTTCCCATGTACCTTCTGTCCCCGTGAGTAAGAGGTGGCTTTCTTTGTCCTCCCAGCTCAGCAAATCATCGGAATACTTCAACCAAATGGATGGATAGTTCACACCAAAAGCCTCACCAACATACTGCTTCGGACGGTGAATCATTACATATCGACCATTGATTTTCTCAGGGAAGAACATCACATCCCTGTCGTCAAGGACAGAGTTGGTAAGCCTACCCAACCGACGGTATTCATGAAAGTCTCGTGTTACGGCAAGTCCCGTATTCCCCATATTATTCCGAAGAGCACTCGGTGCATGGGTACCACATTCTGGAGTAAGCACCACATCGTGGGCAAAGGTCCAGTAACGGCCAGGCGCAAAGGGGCGATAGGCATAAGTAATATAGAAGTCATTATCGAATTTCACGATACGGGGGTCTTCTACGCATCCACTATCAGGCCCGTCTTCACTCGGTCCAAAAGCCGGGTGGTCGCTTTGTCGTTCAAAGTGGAAGCCATCTTGGCTCTCGGCGAGCCCGAAGCGGATGACATGCTTCTCATCTTTTCCTGCACAGCGATACAACATATAAAATGTGCCGTGATCGTAGATGACACCGGGATTACAAGTGATGAGCGATTCCCAGTCATTAGACTCGTTGGGCTGGAGAATTGGGTTCCCTTCAAATTTCTTTAATTTCATGGGCGAATTCAAGTTTCTGTTTGTATTTATTAATTCTATGATGCAAAGGGCATGCAGACTTATGATGAGGAAAGACTTTTCTGATTATCCGAAGATAACATAGATGGCCACACAGCCCAGCACAAGCAAGGCGGCATAGTTAAAGTAGTTTTTATACCACGGCAGGGCGTATGCGCGCTTTGCTTCCTGACGCATCTCCGCCCAACGGAAGGTGGTAGTCAATAGCTTTTCCTCAGCCGGGCGGGCAAAACAGAGGCTGGCCAGACAGGTAACGATGCCGCTACCGATGAAAAGGAACGGAACGATAAGCAAGAAATGCAGATTGCCGAAAATCTCAGCTTTGAACCTGTAGCCTACTATAGCAATGATCAATCCGGCCATCAGTCCGATGAATGCCCCCTGTCCGTTTACCCGCTTGGAGAACACTCCCAGCAGGAATGTGGCCACGATGGGAGGAGCCAGATAGGAAAGCATCTCTTGGTAATACTTCAAAAGTGAACCGAACTTTCCAATTTGGGGAGCCCATAACGCTGCAATAATGATGATGACGCAAGAGGTAAGTTTGCCAATGGTAACAAGCCTCCTTGAACTGGCATACGGGCGGAACTTGGCATAGAAATCCATGGTGAACAAAGTGGATGTTGAATTCAGGATGGCACTCAGTGTGGAGGTAAGTGCCGAAAGGAGGGCAGCCAGCATCACGCCGAGCAGTCCGGTAGGGATAAGCCGCATCACCATATTGGGGTAAACCATATCGGGCTTGGCAAGTCCTGGGAACAAGTCTCGTGCAATGACACCGGGAATAGCGATGATAAACAGAGTGAGCATCGTGAGAAAGCCTGCAAAGAGCACTCCCTTGCGACCTTCATCGATGGTCTTGCTGCTGAGTACGCGCTGGACCAGAGTCTGGTTGTTGGCCCAGAAGTACATACCCGTAATCGGCATGCCTACGATGAGGCCGAGCCATGGAGTGGCTTTGTCGTCTATGGGGCGTATAAGGCTTACCAGCAGGTCATGGCGATTCCATAGATCTGCAAAATAGGCACCACCCTTCTGAAAACAGAAATAGCTGAGCATGCAAGACCCGAG
Source organism: Prevotella sp. KH2C16 (assembly GCF_900113305.1). Classification (GTDB taxonomy): domain Bacteria; phylum Bacteroidota; class Bacteroidia; order Bacteroidales; family Bacteroidaceae; genus Prevotella. Next base: position 19,175 of record NZ_FOOW01000022.1, read on the forward strand.
TATCAGGATGATGGCCTGTATGAGTTCGGCATTGATGGCAGAAGAGAGTCCTCCGGGAATGGTATATGATGCACATAGCAACGCAAACACGAGGATGATGAGCTGGAGGTCGGCTTCAGGAATTACGAGTTTGATAATCAATGCTGCGGCATAGAGTGCCCCCGCCGCATCGAGAAATACATTGCCGATGATGCAGATGGCAGAGAAATAATAGCGTGATCGCTTGTCAAACCGCTTCTCAAGAAATTCCGGGATGGTGAATATCTTTGACTTAATATAAAGAGGTAAGAGGAATAGAGCAAAAAACACCATGACCAGGATACCGCCCGCAAGATTGTAGTTAAATACTGCCAGGCCGGTATGATAGGCATCACCAGACTGGCCGATAAGGGTCGTACTTGAAATGCTGGCAGCAAAAAGCGAAAGCCCCACAATCCACCAAGGCATGCTTCGCCCTGCAAGGAAATAAGACTGTGAATCGCTGCTTTTCCCTTTGCGTAAGGCCCACCAGATGATGGCAGCCATATAGATGACGACGACCAATATGTCGAAGGTACTGATAGAGAAACTTTCCATTTTAGATTTGTTTGCAGGTGCAAAGTTAAATAAACATGCATAAAATATTATACGATTTTCTGTTGAATGATTGTACTTTTTTGAAAAACCGATTGTACTTCCAATTTTATTTCATAGATTTGCAACAAAAGTTTCAAAATATCAAAATCATGAAAGAGGTTCAAAAAGAAATTGTTCCAATCGTGAACGAAGACTTATTCATCGTGCTGGATCATCCTGATGCTGATTTCGATTATTCGGTACATTATCACCCGGAATATGAAATTACCCTAGTGATGAACACCTACGGCGAGCGAATCGTGGGTGACTCCGTAGAGCCCTTTAAAGACATAGATCTCGTGATGATAGGTCCCAACATAGCTCACAAATGGTGCGGCGAAGTCGTGAAAGGCAATCATGTCATCACAATTCAGTTTTCGGAGCAGTTTTTTGATTTGCCAATCCTCAACAAGCGGCTCTTCGCTCCGATAAAGAAACTATTAGTCGACGCACGATGCGGCGTCTGTTTCCCGCAGGATGTTCTGTTGAAGATGAAAGACAGAATTATTGACCTGACGCATATGCAGGGCTTCCAGACAGTATTAGTATTCTTGTCTTTGTTATACGAACTGGCCATTTCCGACCGTTATACCCTCATCAGCAATCGTTATGACACAAAAGAAACGGTGATGACGACTAAAAGCCGGCGCATTGCCAAAGTGTGTGAGTATATTGAAGAGCACTATTCCGACACCGTCGGGCTGACGGAAGTAGCCGCACTCATCGGCATGTCAGGCTCTGCCTTTAGCCATTTCTTCAAAAGCAAGACCAATTCCACCTTCATTGATTATCTCAACAACCTCCGCATTGCCAAAGCCTGCCAGCTTCTGACGGAGACTAATCAGACCGTGGCCGAGATTTGCTACAACTGCGGGTTCAACAACATGTCGAATTTCATCCGAATGTTTAAGAAAAAGAAACTATATACGCCCAACGAGTACCGCAACTTCATGAGCCAGATTCTGTTGAAGTATTAAATTTAGACAACGGAGAATGCCGACCGGCCATCAAAGCAGGGCGCTACAGACCATACAAACAGCTTCCGGGCGTTAAAACTTCCTGCTTTCCGCAAATATTACGGCATTTTTTAGTATCTTTGCGGCATAATTATAAATAATGTATAAGATACATGGACAAGAAAACCAACAAACTGATCAGCGTAGCCTACAGGCTCTATGATGTAACCGACGGCGGCAGCCACCTCGTGGAAGAGACCTCCGGCGACAAGCCATTCGTATTCCTGACCGGATTCGGAATCACCCTCGAAGATTTCGAGAAAGCCGTGCAGGACCTCGGCGAGGGCGAGGAGTTCGACTTCACCCTCACCCCTTCGCAGGCCTACGGCGAATACATGCAGGAGCATGTGCTCGACCTCGACCGACAGATGTTCGTGGTCGACGACAAGTTTGACGACGAGCACATCTTCGTAGACGCCGTGGTGCCCCTGCAGAACGAGGACGGAAACCGCTTCATGGGGCGTGTGCTGGCCATCGGCGACAGCACCGTGAAGATGGACTTGAACCATCCACTGGCCGGAAAAACGCTCAACTTCAAGGGCCACATCGTCGACAACCGCGAGGCGACGAACCAGGAAATCGAGCAGTTTGCCAAGATGCTGAGCGGCGAAGGAGGCTGTGGCGGCGACTGCGAGGGAGGCTGTGAGGGGCATTGCGACGGCGACCACGACGGCCACGAGCACGGAAAGTGCTGCCATGAAGAAGGCAAAGGCTGCCACGGGGATGGTCATGGCCACGGCGAAGGCTGCCATTGCCACAAGAACTAAGCAATATGAGCAACACGCTGGGTAATATATTCAGACTCACCACCTTCGGAGAGAGCCACGGAGAGGCCATCGGAGGCGTGATAGACGGCTATCCTGCGGGCATCGAGATAGATGAAGCCTTCGTGCAGCAGGAGCTCGACCGGCGGCGCCCCGGCCAGAGCCGCATCACCACCGGCCGGCAGGAAGCTGACCGAGTGAGGTTTCTGAGCGGCATCTTCGAGGGCAGGTCCACGGGCGCGCCGATAGGCTTCGTCGTCCCGAACACCGACCCCCACTCGCAGGACTACGAGGAGATGTACACCGCATTCCGCCCCTCGCACGCCGACTTCACCTACACGGCCAAGTACGGCATCCGCGACCACCGGGGTGGAGGACGCTCCTCGGCGCGCATCACCGTGAGCCGCTGCGTGGCGGGAGCCCTCGCCAAGCTCGCCCTGACACAGCTCGGCATCAGCATAAAGGCCTACACCTCGCAGGTGGGCGACATCGACCTCGACCCTGACTACCGCCGCTACGACCTCACGAAGACCGAGGCGAGCATCACGCGCTGCCCCGACCCCGACAAGGCGCGGCAGATGGAAGCCCTCATCCTGAAGGTGAAAGCCGACGGCGACACCGTAGGCGGCACCGTTACCTGCGTGGTGAAAGGCTGTCCGGCAGGGCTCGGCGAGCCCGAGTTCGACAAGCTCCACGCCCGCCTGGGAGCCGCAATGCTGAGCATCAACGCCGCCAAGGGATTCGAATACGGCGAGGGATTCCGCAGCGCCGCCCTGCGGGGAAGCGAGATGAACGACCCCTTCGTCAGCACCGACGGCCGCATCCACACCGCCACCAACCACTCCGGAGGCATACAGGGAGGCATCAGCAACGGCGAGGACATCTACTTCCGCGTGGCCTTCAAGCCCGTGGCCACCCTGCTCCGGGAGCAGCAAACCGTGGACACAGACGGCAACGCCGTTACGCTGAAGGCGAGGGGAAGGCACGACCCGTGCGTCGTTCCGCGTGCCGTGCCCGTCGTGGAGGCCATGGCGGCAATGGTAATCCTCGACGCCTGCCTGATGAGCCGCACCACGAGACTTGACTGAAGCCGCCCCGCAGAACCGCTTTTCCGGACGGGCGAGACAGCCCTCCGCAAGACCGGCATCCGCTTATCGGAATCCTAAAGGCCACCTTTCGGCTGACAAAATCGGCGATTTTGTGCGACGATTTCGGCGATTTTGTCCAACAATCTCGCCGATTTTGTCAGCCTGAGAGATACCGGCAACTCTGCCTAAGACCTGCCAGGAAGCTCCGGCAGACAAATATACACCCTCACCAATATCATTGAAAGACCGCATCGAAACCAACAACACAGGCCAATTGAGTTGTTTCCCGAAAAGCAAACGGAAGAGATTGTTATTTCCCGAAACCACCATCGCCATCCTGACGGGCTATGCCGTCGGCTATCTGTAACGGGTGGAAAAGATTCTCTGAAAGTCGCGCCGGACGGCCGTTAATTCGGAAATTCTTTATAACTTCGCATCCGGATTCATGAAACCAGATATGAAAACCAACCGAAACACGCGCCGGAAGGTCGGCGGCATAGCGCTCCTCGTCATTGCGGGACTGGTCGTATGGCGGCTCTGGCTGCCCTCCGAGAGCGTCATGAGGCGGAGTACCGCCCTCATCGAGCATGCCACCGCCTATCAACTGGACATCGACGGCGACTCCGCCCTGTCGTTCGCCCCCGACACCACCTATACGCCCGCCGTATGGATAAACCGCCTGTGGCTTCTCCCTTCGTGCCTGGGCCGGCTGGCAAGCACGCCCTACGAGCGCAGGACCAGCATCCCCCAGGACGATTTCTCGCCGCGGCTGAAGGACTGGCTGACCCGCGAACTCGCCGCCAACGACTCCATCCTGCGCGGCCTGAGACGGCAGCGGGGGGAGCTGCGATACTACCTCCGCGTACACGGAGTACAGGACGAGGGCTACGCCGAGATATACCGATACACACAGAGAATAAACGCCGGCATCGACTCCCTGCGCCATGTGGACTCGCTCCTTCAGAAAGCACTCAAGAGGCGCGACGCCGAGGTAAGACTCACAACGCATTACACCGTGGTCTACCGGACAAGGGGAAAACTGCGCCGCGAGGCCGTGGACTGGACCAACCAAGGCGAGAACGACTCCTACATGAGGTTCCGCACCCGCTCGAAGCGTAAGCCCCTCACCGCCGCGGCCGTCAGCCTGTGGCCATGGATGAAGTCGGTCAGGGAGCAATATTTCCTCGAGCGCTATGCCGAAAACGGCTTCAAGGCCTGCCGGAAGCCGCAGATTACAAGCCTCCTGACCGTTAAGAGCGATGCTTCCAACGGCTTCCTGCAGAACTCATATACGGGCTATGGGGTCATCTATGCCAAAGGCGACATCGAATATGCCGGACAGTTCAGGAACGGCAGGCGCAGCGGAGCGGGGCTCCTCATCACCCCACTCGGCAGGAGAATCCACGGGCTCTTTGCCGCCGACACTCTGTATTCCGGTATCTGGACAGACGCAGAGGGCACCTACAACGGCGACATGAACCGCCACGGCATGCCTACGGGGCACGGCACCTTCGTCAGCCCGAGCGGCGTACGCTACGAGGGTAAATGGACGGAAGGGCAGCGCAGCGGATTCGGATTCGCCATCGGCCCGGCCTCCCTGCTGCGCGCGGGAGAATGGGAGCGCGACATTTACCGGGGAGAACGGCTCGTCTACACCTCGGAACGCATCTACGGCATCGACATATCGCGGTTCCAGCACGACATCGGAAAGAAGCACTACCCCATCGAATGGGACAAGCTGCGCATCACCCAGCTGGGAACCCTCAGCCGCAAGCGCGTCAGGGGCAAGGTGGACTATCCCGTCTCGTTCCTCTACATCAAGTCGACCGAAGGCACCACGGTGCTCAACAAATACTATGCCGACGACTACCGGCAGGCGCGCAAGCGGGGCATTCCCGTGGGAACCTATCACTTTTTCTCTACTACCTCGTCCGCCAAGAAGCAGGCCAGCTGGTTCCTGAAGAACTCGAAGGTGCTGAAAGGCGACTTCCCGCCTGTGCTGGACGTGGAGCCCCTGCCCTCGCAGATTCGCAAGATGGGAGGCGAAGAGGCCTTGTGGACCGCCGTCAGAACCTGGCTCAAGGCCGTGGAGGAGGCCACGGGGCGCAAGCCCGTGCTCTACATCAGCCAGATGTTCGTGAACAACTACCTCCCCTACGCTCCCGACATCAAGCGCGACTATCCCGTTTGGATAGCCCGCTACGGCGAATACAAGCCCGATGTGAGGCTCGTCTACTGGCAGCTGAGCCCCGACGGCAGAGTGAACGGCATCCACGGAGATGTGGACATCAATGTCTTCAACGGCTACCGGAAGGAGTTCAACAGCTTCATGAAAAGGAACGAAACCGAGCCAAAATCCCTGAAAAAGAATCCTCAGACTACAGTCCGAGGGGTATAAGGGCGTTATCCTTCATGCTCCTGGCCTTTGTTATGGCCATCCAGAACGGAAAGGAGCGTGATGAATCACGCCCCTGCCGCCGATCCGTAACCGGCAGCATGACTTCTCTCACTTCTGCCGCAGTCCAGTTGCCATACGACCGAGAAAAACCTTCTGCCCTCAACTTGCTATCCCGCTGCCGGTATATAGCTGGTAATACTTGCCCCGCAAGGCAAGAAGTTCGTCATGCGTGCCCTGCTCTATGATGCGCCCCCGTTCAAGAACGATAATGCAGTCGGCATTACGCACGGTGGAGAGCCGATGGGCGATGATGAAAGTGGTGCGGCCTTTCATCAGCTGATCCATGCCCTGCTGGACGAGCCGCTCCGTGCGCGTGTCGATGGAAGAGGTGGCCTCGTCGAGAATCAAAACGGGCGGATCGGCAATGGCCGCGCGCGCAATGGCCAGCAACTGACGCTCCCCTTGGCTGAGATTGCCTCCGTCGCCGCTCAAGACCGTGTGATATCCGTCGCTCAAACGACGGATAAAGGCATCTGCACCGACGAGTTTTGCCGCCCTCACGCAGTCGTGGTCGTTGGCGTCAAGCCTGCCGAAGCGGATGTTGTCAAGCACCGACCCCGTGAAGAGACGAGTCTCCTGCAGCACGATGCCCAGACTCCGGCGGAGGCTCTTCTTGTTGAGTTCATAGATGTTGACACCGTCGTAGAGTATCGTTCCGTCCTGTATGTCATAGAAACGGTTGATGAGATTGGTGAGGGTTGTCTTCCCTGCCCCCGTTCCTCCCACGAAGGCTATCTTCTTGCCGGGCATGGCCTTAATGTTGATATCGAAGAGAACCTGCCTGTCCGGCACATAGGAGAAGTCTACATCGCGGAACTCCACGCCGCCCAGCGGACTGTCCAGCGTCAGCGCCCCGCCCTCGTCCTCGGGCTGCTCGTCGAGCATCTCGAAGATGCGCTCGGCTCCCACGCTGGCGTTGAGTATGCTGTTAATCTCCTGCGAGATGGAGGAGACAGGACGGGAAAAGTTCTTGTTGAGCGTGAGAAACGCAACGAGGGTTCCCAACGACAGCGGAGCCAGCTGCGAGGTGGAAGGCGTGAGTGCCCATGCGGCACCCACGACGGCGATGAGCACATAGCCCAGGTTGCCCAGGTTGCCGTTGACCGGCATCACGATATTGGCAATCTTGTTGGCGTTATAGGCACTGCTACGCAGCTCTTCATTGATTTTCCCGAAGTCGCTGACGGCCTGCGCCTCGTGGTTGAACACCTTGACCACCTTCTGCCCGGTCATCATTTCCTCGATGAAGCCGTTCACCCTGCCGATGTTCACCTGCTGCTCCCTGAAATGACTACGCGAGAGACGGCCCAGCTTCATGGTAGCCAACGCCATGACAACCGACATGATGACGGCCACGATGGTGAGCGGAACGCTCAAGACAACCATGGAGGCAAAGGTGATTGTGAGGGTGATGAGGGAACTGAGGAGGCTCGGCAGGCTCTGGCCAATCAGCTGGCGGAGCGTGTCGACATCATTCGTGAAGTGCGACATGACATCGCCGTGGGCGTGGGTGTCGAAAAAGCCGACCGGCAATGACTGCATGTGGGAAAACAAATCCTTGCGCAGACGCAGCATCGTGCCCTGCGACACATGAATCATCATGCGGTTGTAAGCGTAGGAACAGACGACACCGACAAACAGGACGACAGCCAGCCCGAAGAGCGCCTGCGCCAGCGAACCATACTCAGGGTTGTCCATGCGGGTGAGCGGAACGATATAGTCGTCGAACAGCGTCTTCGTAAACAAGGAGGAAACCAAGGTGGCCGCACTCGAAACGACGATGCAGGCCACGACGACAAGCAGCGAGAAGCGATAGTGGCCAAAGACATACCTGCCGACGCGCCAAAGCGTGGCCTTGCGGCTCGCCGTGCTTTCACGCCGGTCAAACCCATCCACGCGGTGCCTGCCCATTCCCATTCCGTACATGCCCGTCATTTCCAGTCCTCCCAATTATCAAAGTCGCCATCGTCGTCTGTCTGTATATCGAATATCTCGCGATAGAGCTGATTAGTCTCCAAAAGGCGGCGGTGGGTGTCGAAGCCCGTAATCCGACCGTGGTCCATCACCATGATGCGGTCGCACTCCTGCACGCTGGAGACGCGCTGAGCAATGATGAACTTGGTAACCTCGGGCATCTCCTCGCGAAAAGCCTTCTGAATCCTCGCGTCGGTGGCCGTATCGCACGCACTCGTAGAGTCGTCGAGAATCAAGATGCTGGGATTCCGGAGAAGGGCGCGGGCAATGCAAAGACGCTGCCGCTGTCCGCCTGAGACATTCACACCGCCCTGTTCGATACGGGTATCGTAGCCCTCGGGCATCCTCTCGATGAACTCATCGGCACAGGCCAGGCGGCAGGCACGACGGCAGTCCTCAAGCGTCGCGGCGGGATTCCCCCACCTCAGGTTATCGAGAATGGTGCCGGAAAAGAGGACATTTTGCTGCAACACGACAGCCACTGCATCGCGCAGCGTCTTCAAATCATAGGTGCGCACATCGCGTCCACCGACCAGCACGCCGCCCTGTGTAACATCGTAAAGGCGGTCGATGAGGCTGACGAGGGTGGACTTTCCAGATCCCGTCCCGCCGATAATACCGATGGTCTCGCCGGCCCTGACCCTGAAATTGATGTCCTGAAGTACATATTCGCCCGAGCCGTCGTGGTAGGAGAAGTCGACGCGGAAGAACTCCACATCGCCTCCGGGTCTTCTGGCAATGGCAGCAGGAGGGTTGACGATGTCAGGACGCTCGTCGATTACCTCTGCCACACGGCGGCCGCTGGCCTCGCTCATGGTAAGCATCACGAAGATATGGGAGAGCATCATGAGCGACATCAGGATAGACATGACATAGGTGAAAAGGGAGGTCAGCTCGCCCATCGTGAGCGATCCGCCTACGACAAAATGGGCCCCGAACCAGGAAAGGGCGATGATACAGCCATAGACCACCATGTTCATGACAGGACTCATCAACGCCATATTGGCCTCAGCCCTGACAAAGAGCCGATAAAGTCCCTGCGCGGCCTTACTGAACTTGAGAACCTCATAGTCCTCGCGGACGAAGGCCTTGATCAGCCGGATAGCCGAGATATTCTCCTGAACGCTGTTGTTCAGCACATCGTATTGCTGGAACACCTGCCCGAACAGCCTGCCTACACGCGACACGATGCAACCTAACGCCATGGCAAGGACGACAAGTGCCACGAGGAAAATCAGGCTCATGCCAGGATTGATGACCAGACACATGATGACGCTCAACACCAGACGGAAGGGAGCTCGCACCGAAACGCGCAGTATCTGCTGGAAAGCATTCTGCAAATTGCTGACATCGGTGGTCATGCGGGTAACGAGCCCCGAGGTGGAGAACCTGTCAATGTTGGAGAAGGCGAAAGTTTGTATGTTTCGATACATGGCGTCGCGCAGGTTGCAGGCAAAGCCGGAGGAGGCGTAGGCGGCATAGCGGCCGGCCAGGATGCCGAAGAGCAGACTGAGGAAAGCCATCCCGATCATCATGATACCATAAAGATAGACATTCCGCATGTCGCCGGCATTGATTCCGCGGTCGATGAGCCACGCCGTAACATACGGTATCAGGACATCCATCACGACCTCCAGGGCCGTGAAGAGCGGAGTGAGCAACGAGGCCGTCCGGTATTGTCCCACTTGGCGTATTAAGGTTCGCAGCATATTTTATATATAGAAAAGGTGTGGGCTTCAGGCCATCAACGACGGAAGCCACAGTCCGCTAATCCAAACATCCTATGATTTCCCGGACAGAGTGGCAGCCATGCGCCTCAAGCCATGCACCGAGCCCGTCTATAACCTTGATTGTAACGGCAGGATCGAGGAAATTGGCCGTCCCGATCTCGATGGCGGTGGCTCCTGCCATAAGGAACTCGACAGCATCCTCGGCCGTGCAGATGCCCCCGAGACCAATGACAGGAATCTTGACGGCCTGCGCCACCTGATAGACCATGCGGAGAGCCACAGGCTTCACGGCTGGCCCGCTCAGTCCGCCGGTTTTGATGCTCAGCACGGGCTTACGCCTCTCAATGTCTATCGACATGCCCATCAGCGTGTTGATAAGCGACACGCTGTCGGCACCCTCGGCTTCACAGGCCTTAGCAATCTCTGCAATATCCGTAACATTAGGCGAGAGCTTCACGATAAGGGTCTTGCGATAGCGAGTCCTGACAGCCCTGACCACTGACGACGCTCCCTCCGGAGTAACGCCGAAGGCCATACCGCCCTGGCGTACATTCGGGCAGGAAATGTTCAGTTCGATGGCAGGAATCTTGTCAAGCTCCCCAATGCGGGCGGCACACTCGGCATAGTCTTCTGGCGAGTTTCCGCTCACATTCACAATCATGTGCGTGCCGATATTCTTAATCTGGGGATAGATCTGCGTGCAGAAATAGTCCACTCCCCTGTTCTGAAGTCCCACGCAGTTCAGCATTCCCGAGGCGGTTTCTGCCATGCGGGGATAGTCGTTGCCCTCACGCGCATGCAGCGTAGTACCTTTTACGATGATGCCTCCCAACGCGTCCAAAGGCACGAAGTCGGCAAACTCCAGGCCATAGCCAAAAGTACCCGAGGCTGTCAGCACAGGATTCTTCAGCTCCAAATCATTTATCTTTACATGTAAGTCTACCATAGCAACCTCCGAATATTAAACACCGGCCCCTCCTTGCATACGCAGAGATTTCCCTCCGTGGTCTTCTCTACGCAACACAGGCAGGCACCCAGACCGCAAGCCATCATGTTCTCCAGCGAGGCTTCACATTCGATGCCCGACTGCCGGGCATACCCTGCCACGGCAAGCATCATCGGCTTAGGGCCGCAAGTGGCAATCCTGTCGAACCGCCGAGAGTCAAGCACGGAGTGATTGGTTACAAACCCTTTCTCACCCAAAGAACCGTCCTCCGTGGTAACACATACCTCACCATACTTGGCGAAGTAGTCCAACTCCAGTAAATCCCTGGCAGAACGGGCACCCAGAAGAAAGGTGGGACAGGCTCCGAGGTCCCGGATTTTCTTCCCGAAATAGAGCAGAGGGGCTACACCGACCCCTCCGCCGACGAGCAAAAGGCGCTCGCCGGGGGTCGCGGGCATCGTAAATCCGTTGCCTAACGGCAGCACGCAGTTCAGCATGTCGCCGACTTTCAGCCGAGCCATGCGGCGTGTTCCCTCACCAATAGCCGCCACCAAGAGCCACAATTCGTTGCGCGCCTCATCGAAAAAGTTAATGGAAATAGGTCGACGGAGGAAGGTCTGAGGAGAGTCATCAACCCTGACCTCAACAAACTGACCCGGCATCATTGCCGGCAAAGGGGTGCTGTCGGTAAGCTTCAAAAGAACATATTTCTCATTTAAATGCTCAACGCCAACAACCCTCAAGTCAATACACGATTTCTTCATATATTCGTTTTGCAAGGATTTATATTGCAAAGGTAACGAATATTTCGGAGAATCTACTTCTTGGGAACAAAAGATTCCCAAGTCTGGTCGTCAAAGAAAATCCTGATTTCGGTTATCTTTCGCTGTGGTTTGTCAACTATTTTCACTATCTCCTTGGGAATGTTTTTCTGCCCGGAATCCATCGATGGGGTGGCAGAGGACACCCCGAAGTCGAGAACGGGCTCAAGGGGAGAAGCTCCTCCCGCTGGGTTCTCACCTGAGGATGAGTTTTCTTCACCTTGATACATAGAGCCTGCCCCAAACATCAACCAGTCTGTTGACACCCCGGGGAGCTTGCTCTTCACTGCCTCCACAATATTTAATGTCGGCTTCGTCCGACCATTAAAGATGCTGCTCAGTGTTGCCGGGGCAATGCCGAGAAAATTAGCAAAAGTCTGTTGAGTCATGTGCTGACTCTTCATAAGTTCTAAAATTCTATCCTTCATTTTCCTAAACCTGCTATAAAAATAGGCCCAAAAGCCGACTTTTCCTTAACTTTACAAAGATAAACCATTTTTTTGAGACGGACAACAAAATTACAAATTATTTGATATTCTAAATGTTTGATTTATAAATCAACAACTTTGAACTTTTAAATTTCAAACCTGTATGTATCTGGTTTGGATATACAAAGTTGAATTTAAGCAAAGAATCCTTTACAAAGAAGAGGAGGAAAGGATTCAAGTAAGTATATTGGCTATAAATCAATTACTTATAGAAAAGTTACTCATATCTGCTGGGAATATTCATTTTTACCCATTCCGCATTCTCTAATAACTGCATATTTTTGCATGATTTTTCGTTAAACAAGTGGTTATCATTAACTTAATAATTGAATAGAAAAACTGGATATTCTTGTAATTAAACTATTCAAACTGGATATTCGGATTACTAAATACAAATTGAACAACTATAAATTTAGCAACTGACACAAACGATTACTATATTTGTTGTTAATATCGGCACCTAATGTTTTATGTTTACGAACGCAAAATGCACAAAGGGGAATGCCAAAGAATGTTAATTCTAAATTTCCTCCTTGCCAGATAGAAGCTTTCTGGAAATTTTGGCGAGTTTCAGGATCACTCCTCAAGTAGATGGGGAAACGGCCCTAATTTTAAGGGTGAAAACGGCTTAACTCCCTTAAAAACAAAGGGGTTAAGGTTAAAAAAGAGGCTATGGAAAGTTGCAATTCTAGCTCAAAATAGAGTGAAAAACGGCATTTTTAGTGCAAAATGAAGAAAATTAGCTCCTTCATTAGGTCTCCGGGAGGAGTATTTGGGTTATCCAAGCCCTTACTTTTGGCATCAATCTCCCTAAACTTATTAATAATCTGCATGGTCTTCATGCCGGAATAATTTCTCATGCCGGTCATGTAATCAGTGGCCGCCCACCCCGATCGCAAATCCAGAAACTGGGCAACAGAATCCCGGCTGGTTTTCTGTGGGGCATAGTAAGCTATCATCAGGTTTTGGAAATAATTGAAGAGCAGAGGCAGGAATGCATACAGGGATCCTGCTTTTGGATTTTTGTCAAAGTATTTGATTATCTGATTTGCCTTGTAGATATTTCTGTTTACGATGGCGTTTCGCAGTTCAAACGGATTGAATTCCTTGCTTACTCCGATTTGCTTCTCCACGATGTCCGGGGTAACTCGCTTGTCCGCCGGCAGAGAAATCAAGACTTTGTCGAGTTCGGAAATCAACCTGCTTAAATCTGTGCCTATATGATCAGCAACCATGAATGCCGCTTTCTGGTCGATGGAGGCTCCGTGCTGCTTCAGATAGTCTTCCACAAATCGGGGAAGATCGGCCTCGCGCATCTTGTTGCTTTCGAACACCACCCCCACGGAAGCGGCCTTCGGAACCAACTTTTTGCGCTTGTCGATGCTGCCATTCTTATGGCAAAGGACGAGAATTGTCGACGGAACGGGGTTGTCGAGATACTTTTCAAGAGGCTCCGTTGCCTTCAGATTCTGGGATTCCTTCACGATAATCACGCGATATTGAGCCATCATGGGATAGCCCTTGGCAAGGTCTACCAGTTGTGAAGACGACACATCCGCTCCGAAAAGAATGCTCTGGTTGAAGTCGCGCTCTTCCGGCGGGAGTACATGCTCTGCTATATAGTCCGAAATCTTGTCGATATAATACGACTCCTCGCCCATTAATATATAAATAGGAGAGAATTTGCGGGCCTTCAGGTCCCTCATGACGGAGTCATATGTAGCCGCTGTGCTCTTTCTTTCAGCCATTATCGCAGATTATCGATTATTTTTCCTACCTTTGTAAGGTATATGCAAAGATAATAAAATGATTCGATTAAACCTACCTGATTTCCAAATAAAATTATCGGGCACGGCGGAAAAACCCGCCGTCTGGGATATCCTGCGCCGAAGATATGTCGCGCTGACCCCCGAGGAATGGGTAAGGCAGCACTTCGTCCACTACCTCATCGAGCACCGGGGCTACCCTGCTTCCCTACTCGCAAACGAGGTAAATCTACAGGTCGACAACGGCAAGAAGCTCCGCGCCGACACCGTGCTCTATGACACCGGGCTCCACCCCCGCATGATCATAGAATATAAAGCTCCCGACATTCCGCTCACACAGAAGGTGTTCGACCAAGCCAGCATATACAACCTGTTGCTGCATGTAGATTATCTCGTGGTAAGCAACGGCATGCAGAGCTACTGCTGCAAGATGGACTATGACCGTCAAGAATATTTATATTTAGAAGAAATTCCAAACTACCAAAATATACAACAACCATGACATTCAACGAATATCAGGAAGCTGCCGGCAAGACTGCCATCTATCCCCGGAAGCTGAGCATCGTCTATCCGCTCATTGGCCTTGCCGGAGAAACTGGCGAAGTGGCCGAGAAAGTGAAGAAAATCATCCGCGACAACGACGGCATCTTCGACGAGAGCGAGAAACTCGAGATTGCCAAGGAGCTGGGAGATGTGCTGTGGTATCTCTCCGCCATCGCCGCCGACATGGGCTACCGGCTCGACGACATCGCACGACTCAACATCGAAAAAATCCAGTCGCGCCACGAGCGGAGCTTCCTCCACGGCAACGGCGACAATCGTTAATCTTCCTTATCGCCTGTCCGGATTTGCGAAAAAAGCAGTAGCTTTGCAGGCAGTTACATTTTACAGACACAACCAGCGAAGGCTTTCCAGGCCCCTCGCATAAAGACATCAAGACATGGCAGCAGGCAAATGGATCGGCGGCTTCTTGGGATTCATCATGGGCGGAGGTCCGCTCGGCGCGCTGGCGGGCTTCGTGCTCGGCGCACTTTTCGACGCAGGACTCGACTCCGTTAATACCGCCGACAACACCTATTCAACCCATAACGCCCACGACGGATATTCCGGAAACAGGCAAGACACCTACCAGCAGCACAGAGCCTACGAGGGCGAACGCAACAGCTTCCTCTTCTCCTTGCTCGTGCTGGCCTCCTACATTATTCGCGCCGACGGCAGGATCATGCACTCCGAGATGGAGCTTGTGAGACAGTTCCTCCGCCAGAACTTCGGCGAGGCGGCCGTAAGGCAGGGCGAGCAGATACTCCTCCGACTCTTCGAAGAGGCGAAGAGGATGGGATCCTACGAATACGGCGATACCATCCGCAAATGCTGCCAGCAGATCGCAGCCAACATGGCCTACGAACAGCGGCTGCAATTGCTCGACTTCCTGCTCATGATTGCCAAGGCCGACGGCCATGTCGCCGACTCAGAAGTCGACGCACTCAAGGAGGTGGCACAGCAGCTCGGCCTCTCCGCGGCCGACCTCGACTCCATGCTCAATCTCGAAAAGAAAGACCTCGAGTCGGCCTACCGCGTGCTCGGCATCGCCCCCACTGCCACCGACGCCGAGGTGAAGGACGCCTACCGGAAGATGGCCTTGCGCCATCATCCTGACCGCGTGGCCACCCTCGGGGAAGATGTAAAGAAGGCGGCGGAAAGGAAATTCCAGGAAATCAACGACGCCAAAGAGCGCATCTACAAGGCACGGGGTCTCTGAAAAACCTACCAAAATATGGAAAAAGAAAGATGCAACTGGGCGTGGAGCCTCAAACCGGGAATTTATCAGGACTACCACGACCACGCATGGGGCATCCCCGTGCACGACGACTGGCGGCATTATGAGTTTCTCT
Organism: Prevotella sp. KH2C16; assembly: GCF_900113305.1. Lineage (GTDB taxonomy): Bacteria > Bacteroidota > Bacteroidia > Bacteroidales > Bacteroidaceae > Prevotella. The sequence goes on from NZ_FOOW01000022.1 coordinate 34,733, forward strand.
TGATGGAATGCCTCTCGTGCGGCCTCAGCTTCGAGCTCATGCTCCGAAAGCAGGAGGTGTTCCGCAAGTGCTTCGCCGACTTCGACTTCGAGCAGGTGGCGCACTTCAGCGAGACCGACATCGAGCGCATCCTAAACACCGAAGGCATGATCCGCTCCCGCCGGAAAGTGGAGGCAATGATTTCGAATGCCGCCTGCTTCATCAAGGTCAGGCACGAGTTCGGCAGCTTCGACCGATATATCTGGTCGTTCAGCCAGGGCAAAACGCTGGTCTACAAGTCTCACCAGATCGAGGTTCCCGTGAGGAACGAGCTCTCCGACCGCGTGGCAAAAGACCTCCGGCGGCGAGGGTTCAAGTATGTGGGCACTGTGATAACCTACTCCCACCTGCAGGCCATCGGCATCATCAACGACCACCAACGCTGCTGTTTCCGCTACGAGGAGATAAACCGCATGGCCGACATCGAGTTCCGCCCGTGAGCATGGAGCTTCACCCTGCTTTCCTTTTAGCGGTCTTTTACTCTCCTTTTAGCGGTCTTTTATTCTCCTTTTAGCCGCCTTTTACTCTCCTTTTAGCCGTTAACAGTAAATATATAGCCTGAGTAAAGGGAAAACATAGCGATACAGTTATGGTCCATCAGGGGGCAAATGGAGAGATAAACTCCTGACAATCAACAGCTATCATCACCTCGTGTAGGCATCAGTACTTGCTGAAAAGTTCGGAGATAATCTCATGTCTGTGTGTGTGCTCACGGCGTTGGAGGTCTGTCAGAGACCCTCCGACCCGTTTCCGTCCAGGGTTAAATGCTTCTGACAAAGCTGCCAAAAAAACCCCAATCAATCATTAAGAGTTAGAATTCTTAATGAACGATTGGGGATTAGTCCACACGCTATCAAGGTGCCCCTTGCGCTTTATGTTGCTTATAAAAGCAAGCCCATCCAGCAAATCTTCAGATTTAATCCTATCTGCCCATGGACAATGCCGTTATTGCATCAATTCCTTTACTTTATTCACAAGCTCCTCTCCGCGCAGATTGAGGGCAATGGCCTTGCCGTCCGGATCAACCAATACTATCTTTGGGATGGCCTCTATCCCTAACATCTTGGCTGCCGGGGAACCCCACCCAAACAGGTCGGAAGCATGAATCCAGTGAGGCTGGGCCAGATTATTCTGCGTCATAGCCGCCTTCCAATTGGCCGCCTTGTTGTCGAGTGAGAAACTGATGAGGGCAAACTTGTCGCTCTTGCCCTTGACCAGGTCATAGACCGAGCGTACAAATGGCAGTTCGCGCAGGCAAGGCGCACACCAACTGGCCCAGAAGTCGATGATGACAAACTTGCCTCGGAAATCACTCAGATATCGTGTCGTACCATCGGCAAGCGGCAGTTTAATATCCGGGAGTTCAGATCCGACCTTCAGATTCTGTGATTTAATATAGTTGGAAAAAGACCGGTAGTAAGGATGCTGATGTAATTCTGGCGCCAAGGCCTTCAGCAACTTCTCGGCATAGCTCTGGTCGAAGTTGTAGCTTAGTTCGTGTTCCAACATGAAAGGGGCTAAAGGCGAATCACCATGGTCGAGCAAGAACTGGATGCGGTCGGCGTCGCACAGGAGCAATTCGGCCGCTCCCAAACGCAACACCCTTTCCCATCCGGCGGGTGAGTCTATGTAAGCCTCGCCCCGCTGCTTGATCAACTGCTTGAGAGAGTCTTGCTGCACGGCCACGCATCGCTGCGAAATAGCCTTGTATTCCACATTCAGATTGTTGGTAGGTGTGCCCTCCACTATAGCGCCACTGGCATAGGCCGCCTCCCGGATACTGACTTTCACCGTTCCAGACTCCACCCAAAGCGGTATGTTCCCATTGTCAAAGCCCGTGATGAAATACACCATGACGGGCTCATCCTGCTGCAAATGACGGGTAAACTTGAAATTGCCCTGGCTCACCGCACAGGAATCTATATGCACAAACTGGTCGAACTCGTCCAACCGGCTCAGATATACCTTACGCACCACATCACGGGTGTAGCATAGTGAATCCTTATCCATATGGCCCACGATGCTACATACGCCTTGCGCATCCACATCCAGGACTGACATTAATATTACGCTCATGACACAGCACAAGCGAACAAGCCGTTTCTTATTCATAGGTTTCCACTCCTTCCAAAATGTTTTTGATTTTATTGACCATCTCTTCACCTCGCAAATCGAAAGCTACAATCTGCCCCTTGGGGTTCAACAGCACCGTACGGGGCACGGCTTCAACCTTGTAGAGCTTGGCAGCATCGGATCCCCAGCCCTTCAATGTCGACACATGAAGCCAATGGGGATGCGTGAGCGCATTTGCCCCTATGCAGTTTAGCCAGTCGTTTTTCTTGGTGTCAATCGAATAACTCAGGATGACAAAGTTATCATGACCCTCCGACAGCCTCAAGGCTTCACGCAAGTGGGGGAATTCACGGCGGCACGGGCCGCACCAACTGGCCCAGAAATCAAGCAGGACATACTTGCCTTTCAGCTCGGACAGCGACAGATTCTTGCCTTCCGGCGTCATTGCCGTGAAGTCGGGACCTTCGCTGCCAACCTTCAAGTTGGCTGCTTTCAGCGAATTGACAATTTCCTTATACATCGGATGCGACTTCAGCGATGGATCCAAAGCCCGGAGCAGTTCACGCTCCACGAACTTAGGAACAAACATCGACATGAGATCATAGCGGATAATGTAAAGCGAAACAGGCGATTGATAGTGGCGGGCAACAAACTTCATGGCAGCCGTCTTGAAAGCCAAGGTGTTCCGGTAGAATACTGAGGTCTGATAAGGCAGGAACTTTGCCTCCGAGTCCACGATCTCAGCATGCTCGCGGCGCAGCCTTTCCATCGCCTCACGCGACTTGCCGACCACCTCGGCATACAGCTGCTGATACTCAGAGTTCACATTGTTGGCGGGGGTACCGTGGGCTTTGGCAGCATTGGGATAGCGGCCGTCGAACGGATCGATAATGATATTGCCTGGTTCGAGAAACAGAGTTATGCCGCCATTGTCGAATCCTGTAATGGAATAGGACTCCGGCACGGCCGGCGCCGTGCCACGGAAAGAGAACTGCCTGTTTATGACTTTGGCCGAATCGACAACTACCAACATGCCATCTTCGTCATGACTGAGATATACCTTTTGAATCTTTGCCTTGGTGTTGCGCAGCGAGTCAGTCGTCATCGTTCCATGTATGACAAACTTGCCTCGTGTCTGCGCTAAGCTGTTCATGGCCAGCAGCAATGCCAGCAAGTACAGGAAAAATCTTTTTTGCATTTGAATCATAAAATATTAGAGATTAATTTTTGTCTGAATTACTTAAGATGATTGCCCAGAAAATCCTCAAGAGCATCGCCACGGAGGTCTCTGGCGATGATGTGATTGTCGGCGTCGAGAATGAAGATTGCTGGAATAGCCGTCACATTATAAGTACGGGCAGCCTCGTCGTTCCATCCTTTGAGCGAAGAAACCTGCGCCCAGGGTAGTGCGTCTTTCCTGACGGCGTCTTCCCAAGAGGCCCGTTTGTCATCAAGCGAAACGCTGACTATTTCCAGTCCCTTAGCGTGATAAGCAGCATAAATACGCTTCAGCGAAGGATTATTCAAGCGGCAAGGCCCACACCAGCTGGCCCAGAAGTCAACAATCTTAATCTTTCCAAGCATTTTACTCAAAGTAAAGGGCTTATTATCGATAGTCGGCATGGTAAAATCGGGCGCCAGCCTACCACTAGAGAGTTTGCCCAACCGAACTATACGCTGCTGTAAGATCCGGCCACATATCGAAGACCGGGCACCAGCACCTAACTTATCGAAGAGTTGCATACTCTCGGTTGCGTTCAGATTCTTGCTCTGCGCAGTAGCCAAAGCATCGTAGGCCGACAGCAGGTTGTCGTTATCAGCATGAAAACGGTCAGCAGTCTCCTGCAAGCCGTGCCGATACTGCTCGATGGAATCATTCACCAGACTGGCACTCCGATATTTCATGGCCCGTTTCAGGCTATCGTAAAGTTCCTCCAACTGGTTGATTTTCTTCTTCTGTCGTTGAATGTCCTCACCATAAGACAGATAGGCTGCCTGCATCTTCCCACCTCGGATGTAACTATCGTTGCCGTTAGAAAGCAATGCCTCGTAGCGCGTATTGGGCTCAGCAAAAAGTTGAAAGCCTCCATTATAACCCGCGATAACCAGCATGGCCACGATAGGCTCCTCTAAATGAGCCTTCAATGTGAAGCGGGGCGACTTGAAGTCAGCATATGCCAGTGTATCCTGTCTGGATTCCCCGGTGCGGACGACCATCAACAGACGGCCTTGCTCGATGCCTTCTATCTTACCGGCAATAGTGACATCGCCTTGGTCAGCCCATCCCAGGCATGGGATAAGGGCCAGCAAAAGTGAACACATAAAAGTTTTTTTCATCAGCTCCATCATGTTTATAAGTTAGGGACTTGATAAGAATATTCATGTACGAACTGAATATCAGCAATGTTACCGAATGCCTGTCCGTCTTTATCCTGCGAATAAACCGGCATCTGGTAAGACTCATCAACATCACCTCCGGTCGTCAGTTTGATTTCCGTAACAGCACCCTTGCTGCCCTGGTTCAGGCCGATTGTCAGATAACGGCCGAGATCCGCGCTGTAAAGTAGCGTATTGTTCTCCCGGAACTTCATGCAAGCTACATCATAACCGACAGGCGCAGTGTAGATAATGACTTTATCCCCATTACTTATATTGTAGCGGATGATGTTGGCGCCGTCGATATAGAACACATAATTGGTCGGGAACCATGTGTTGTAACAAATTGAATTGATGTCGCTGGGCGAGAAACCTTCGAGCACCTGGCCCTTGACGGTATAGGCCGGGCCGTCAGAATCATTCGGGCCATCGCCTGAACCACCGTTGTCGTCCTTTCCAGAACGGGTTGGTATGAGTTCGTAAAGGTAGTATTGGTTCTGCGTATCTTTAAAGATGAAGAACGGGTGTTCGTTCGAATAGTTCTCCCGATACTGGATAAAGCCATACAGGCCGGTCTTGCCCACGGGCGATAAGGCCTCGGGCAAGGTGGAGAAGTCTACCTGTGCATCAAGCAGCGGATTGGAGAGCTGGGCGTAATAGGCTTCCTGCTCACCCCAAATGCCATAGCTGTCATCACGGTTGACATGCAGGAAACGATTATTCTTTCCATCCCAGAAGACAAATTCCTCACTGGTAATGGCGCCGGCAGTCACCCGATAGTTGTTCTCACTTCCTTCTTGAGACGGGAATTTGAAAGAGAGCATGGCCCGGGCCGTCACGAAACGACCGTCCTTACCTATAATGTAATAATAATCCGACTGGTTGGAAGGATCGCCCACCATACCGATTTTCTCCACAGGAATAACGCCCTGACTGGAATAAGGCAGCACATAATTCCTGTAATTATCCAGTTTCTGGTCGAGACCAAAAGGTTTGAATACCTTTGCTTCTGCACCATTTTGGAAAGCTATGAGGTTGTCCGACTCTACAAGTTGGGTATAATTGACAAATGTCATGGTGGCCTGATACATCAACTTAGAAGTATTGGCAAAAGGATTTCCCCCGTTCGGATGAACCAAAGCGTAAGCATCGGTATGCACATTGACATTGGTGCCTACTTTTTCTATATTACCCAAGTGCATATTGCCGGACATTCCGTGCAACACAAATATACTGTTCTTGAAGATGGGGCGTGTAGCAACATTGAATTGCGTGTAGTTTGATAAGCCTGTTATCTGATCGTGAATTTCTAACATCACATTATATGCAGTAGCCTTCCCCACTGGAAGCACTACATCCATATAACCTTTGGTCGTCAGCGTATCTTTTACTTTCACGCCATTTTTCGTATAACTGCGTATCCAGGTGAAATCAAGATTCTCCAGACTACTGACCAATGACTGCTTGCAATTGACAAAGACTCGCTGAAGTGTATCGGCAGCCGTCAACGGTTGCGTAAACTCTATGGTCAATCCATTTAATTGCTGTTCGGCTTCAGGTGTAAATTTCACCGAGTCGATGGCATTTACCTTGTCAAAGGTGTAATCGTAGTTTCCCTTATCCTCATAGCATGAAGCCAACAGTAGGACGAGGCCCAATGGAAATAATATCTTTTTCATAAATGTTTTCCTTTCCAGTTCTTATTCTATAACAGGGAATGTAAAATCATAGCTGCCTCCTACCATGGCACTTCTGAAGAGCTCGTTGCAGGCTTTGATAGCGTCTTCACCGCCAATCGACATATCCCACGATACACTTCCCCACTCATTCATGACGGGGAACATCTGGTTGAGCACAAAACTGCTACCCTTTTCCTTCAGCCAAGTCTTGATCATAAACTTATATTTTGCTTCTGAATAAGGGCCATAATACTGCTCTATCATATCAGAACCACCACTCGAGTCAGACCAGGCTGCCGGTTCCACGACATCGTAGTCAACATCAGCAAACATAGGAATATAAAAATAGCCTTTATAGGAATCACCTGGACGCCAGCCATCATAATAGAACATATTGTATTTTTCCATCATTTCACTGACTGCAACACTATTCAATTGCTTCAATCCGGCCACATCTGTATGGAATGTTTCATATTCATTACGAGTGGTTACACCGAGCGCATTACAGATAGCGGCAAAATTAGAGGAGCGATACGCGCCCAGATATTGTTCGATTTGCTGATTCCAATACCATGGTTTGGGGTAATTGAAGCCATCTTCCGTGATAAACGGGATATCGACGGTTACAGGATCATCAAGATGACTCTGCTTCCAAATGCGCAGACTGTCTACGCTTTCCTGGTTCCACTGCACGATTTTGTAGTAATCATTACTTTTGTAGAATGTATTGTTTTGAGTTAAATTGACCAAGAAAATATGTTTGTCAACCGACCAATCACCCAAATACATCTGAATCATGCCCCATGCATCCCACTCCTTAGGCTTCGAGAACGACTCCGTCGCATGGATCACATACTCTTGGAAGCCTTTCACACCGGCACCAATCTGTGACTCAGGATCGTCATTGGCAATGTAAACAACAGCCACATAATCCGTATCACGCACTTCGGGACGCATCACATTGACGGTTACGACTTTCTCCATCGTGTCCGGGGCAAACACCACTACCGGGAACTCTACCTGCAACTGTGGATGATTGCCCAACGCCTTCGACTTCAGCACAACCTTGCGATCGGTCCCGGCCTTCAGCCCCATCACCTTGAGCTTCAAGGTTACGGGCAAGGAGGCAGGATTGCCAAGTACATAGTCGGCAAAGTTGATAGTCTGCTGCAATGCGGAGACATTGTCATAGTTAAAATAGACGCCATCGCCATTTGCGCCATAGACTTCTATTTCCTCATGGCTGCAAGCACATAAGGTCAGTCCCAACCCCATGGTTAATATGATATTTGAAATTAAATATTTCATAAGCTACAATTTAAATTAAGGTGTACTTTAATCAATTACCTACCGTCCACCCATACTGGATTTCCGCATCAGGCAATGGAAATACGAAGTTGTCTTCGGTCAGCTGAACATCCAGGGCATAAGGTATTTCTGTAAGCCCATGGCTCTTCATGAAAAACCAATACTGCCCCTCTGCATAGAACTCCTTACGATATTCCTTATCCAAAGCCTGGATCTTGCCTTCTTCGGTCGTATAGTTCTCATTGAGAGAAGCCGAATATCCTCGGCGATTCCTTACATAATTGATGTAGTTTCTCGACTGAGTATAGTCCTGCGTGTATTCACAAAGGATGTAATACATCTCCGGCAAGCGGATCAACGGTATCAGTTCGTTGGCATTTGTACTATACTTCTTGGATAAATTCAGATTCTGCGTGTCATAAACATAGAAAGCCGAACTCTTGGAACGGAAGTCGTCGCGGCGGCTTCCCGCCACTTCAAACAGTTTATCAAACTTCTGCTGCGAAATGACATACTGGGTAGTAAACTTATCTCCCGCAGCCCAATGGGATGAAAGATTGTCTTCCAGCTCGTACATGTTCAGTCCGCAGACACACTCATCAAACAATGCAGGATCATTCTGGTTGCTGGTCTGGAGTTCCAGACCACACTTCTGAATCACCTCATTGGCGCAAGCTACCGCATTTATGCCATCGCCCATATAAGCATATACACGAGCCAGGAGTGCATTGATGGCATGATAGTTGAACCGGAAGCGGCGTTCATTGTTCTTCAACGATGTGTCCTGTTCAAAGTCCATCAAGGCTTTGGCCTGTGTCAGGTCACCAATCACATGATCCAAGACATCCTTTGCCTTCAGACGGGGCTGCTTGCTGTTATCCGCAACCGTGCGATAAGGAATGGTCTCTATATCGGGAGCTTCCGGATTATGCCGGTAATCGAACGGTCCCCATGCTCTCAGCAGGTCGAAATGACAGAATGCCCGTATGGCCAACGCTTCGCCACGAAGCATCTGCTGCTCCTGACTGTCGCCGATAACGCTCTTTCCTTTCTTGTCCAGCCACTTCACCAGGTTATTGCAGTTGGCTATGATATTATACAAATTCTGCCATGAGGAAGCTATCTTCTGCTTGATCCCGTATCCGTCTGATGTCGTCGTCTCATAATTATAAATGGCAGAAATATCTTGCACGCCACTGGGAATGTAATCGTATTCCTGGGCTAACTGATCCAGAAGACCGAACGACATGTTGCCCGCATAGGCATTCGTTGTTGCCATCGTCAGGTAAATACCCGTCAAAGCACTCTGGAATCCGTTCTCCGTATCAAACAGCTCACCGGCTTCCAAGTCTGTCTTCGGACTGACATCAAACCAGTCCGAACAAGAGGAAAGCATCAGCATACTCAGTACTGCTACGGAGAAACTCATTATCATATAGTTCTTATTCATATTCATTTGATTTAGATTATTTAAAGATTGCAGATACCGTGAAGGTGAACGAGCGTGCAAACGGATAGCTCAAACCTCGTTCCATGCGCACCGTGGAAATCCTAAACAAGTCATTTGTCGTGAAATTCACATTCAATGCCTGCAAGTTGAGTGTCTTCATGAAGCCGTATTTCTCCGCATTAAACCGATAGCCTACATTCAGGCTGGCCAGTCTCACCTCATTGTCATCCATGATGAAGCGTGTAGAAGCCGGTGTTTCTGAACCGTTGAGGTCTACCTTCTTGTATTTCGCTATGTCGCCCGGCTTCTGCCAACGGTCTTCTGCGGCCCGGCGATCCAGATTGTAGGCAATATTGCTGTTCTCTATCTTGTCGACCAGCGTCTGGTTATATACGACCCCTCCCCACTTATAGGTGAACCCCAAAGAAGCGGAGAAGTCTTTCCAGTTCAACGATGTACTGAATGTGCCGCTTGCGTCGGGGCTCGTGTCTCCCACAGGCACCTTGTCAGCTGCATCCCATACGAAAGTCTTCTGATCATCGCGCGTCAGGAAGACTTCCTTCCCTGTCATCGGATCGATTCCCAATGAGCGAACGGCATAGTAGGTAGTCGTCGACTGGCCCTCCTGATAAACGGGCAGAGGCGCACTCGCCGAAGCCAGTTGCTCTTCGTTCATCTTGCGTAGATAGTCGGATATCTTTCTGATCTTATTCCTGTTATGATTGATTCCACCTGCAATGGTCCAGTAAATCTGCTTTCTGATATTCTGCAAGACGATTACATTCAATGTAGCGTCAAAGCCTTTGTTCTGCAATTCACCCGCATTGATAATCTGCGAACTGAAACCCGTTGACGGCGCCAGGTCGTAATTGGTCAACAACTGTCGTGTGATGTTGTCATAGTAATTGAACGACATGTTGGCCCTATTCTTCCAGAAGCCCAAGTCTATACCAAGGCTCAGATTGTAAGTCTTGGCCCATTTCAGGTCTGCGTTGTTGAGACGAGACATCACGGCACCCAGCATGGGGAAAGAGACATAAGGTTTCATCGTGCCTGAGAATGTATAATATTCTATAGCGTCGGCCGGGCTGAAGTTCTGTGAACCCGTAACGCCATATGTAGCTCGCAAGACCAGGTTGGACACCCGCCCTTCCAGGAACTTCTCCCGATAAGCATTCCAGCGCGCGCCGACACTCCAGAAAGGCGTCAGCGTATGGCGGGCATAACTTGAATTTACTTCGCCACTGATGTTGAAGTCGGCCGAATAGCGTGAGTCGTAGCTATAAGAAAGCTGCCCGATCAACGCCATCGAACGGACAATGCTTTCCGTTCCGCTCGGATTTTGCGACATCTTGTTACCGAAGATAAAGTCGTCCATGTGTGGGTCGGGATAACCCGTGGCACTCAGATTCACATAGTTGCTTCGGTCCTCGTGCACATTCCAGTTGGCAAACATGCTCAATAGATGTTTGCCAAGCGACTGGTTATAGTTCAAGCCGAAGTTGCTCGCCCACGAAGTCATTTCTCCTGTATTCTTCGAGTAGCTACCTTTCAGCGTCTTGTCCATCACATTAATGAAACTCGTATGGCTGGCGGGCAGGAACCGTTCAGCCCTGGCAATACCCCGGGTGTAGTTCAGCTGCTCGGTGATGCGCAAGTTTTCCAACAGGCGATACTCCAGGTTGAGGCTTGAAGATATATTCATGTTGTGGGTGGCATCTTTTATTCCAACATTCGCATTGTAAAGCGGATTGGCTATCAAGACACTGCTTGCGCCGACATAGCTGTCAAGATCCTGTAACGGCTTTCCATGGTCGTCATAGGGGCGGTAGTAGGAATTGACGCGTGTGTATTCCGAGAATGAGCCATAAGGCGAATTGTGCCCATCGGTCTCTGCGAGATTGATAGAAGCGCCCACCGTAGCATTCTGTTTGCGGTAAGTCATATTGAAGTTCACGCTCTTTGTATTGTTGGAAGATCCTTTCATCACACCCGGCGAGAAGGTCGCGTTCAAGTCCAGGCTGTATCTGAATACCTCTGTTCCGCCTGCTGCCGACAGCGAGTGGCGCTGCTGCCATGCAGTACGCAAAGGTTGGCTGAGCCAATAGGTATCAACACCAGCCAGCACATTGCGCCGCAACTGGTTGTAGCGGTTCATGGAGGTGGCATTGGCGGAGTTATAGACACCTGCCATATACTCAAAGTTCAACTTCTCTTCAGCATTCATCAGGTTATAGTCTGTCAAATCTGGAGCCATGATTGTCAGCCCGCCATTATAACTAACCGACAACGCGCCGTCTGGCGCCACCTTGGTCTCAATCACAATAACACCATTCGAAGCCCTCGAACCATAGATTGCCGTAGCCGCCGCATCTTTCAGAATGGTTACATTCGCTATTCGCTGCGGGTCCAACTGCAAGATCCTACTCATGGAAACGACAAAGCCGTCCAATACAAACAATGGCGTATTTGGCTTGCTCGACACATTATCCAACATCAGATCCATCGTATTGGCATTTGATGAAGAGCCCAGGCTCTGGTCACCACGCATCCTGAATTCGGGCTGAGCATTCGGATCGGAGCCTAACGAATTGTTTTCCAGCACCTTGAAGCTTGGGTCAAAGAACTGCAAGCCTTTCAGGAAGTTGTTCGGATTGAGTTGCCTCAGCTTCTCGCCCGACACCTCTACATAGTTTCCCGTGAAGCTCGTCTTGCTTCGCTTGCTGATACCTGTCACCACGACTTCATCCATATTGATGGCGCCGTCGGGTTGCAGGTTAATCTTCATATCGTTATTCGAACGCAGCACCTCAATGGACTGCGTCTTGTAGCCCAAATAGGAAATACGGATGGAAGCCTTGCGTGGCACCTTGATTTCAAACTTTCCATTGGCGTCGGTCACACTACCGCGCGCCACTTCTGCCGTCTGGCTTGCACTGGTTATCATAATCGTCGCGCCGACAAGAGGCTCGGCCGTCTTCCCATCCTGCACAATACCCTGCAGGAAGCATTCATCTTCATGCGAGGCCTTGTCCGACTGTGCCGTCTGATAAGCAGATATAATAATGTGACGACCCTCTTCATAAGTCACCAGCACATTCTGGTCGCCGATCAAGTCGTCTACAACCTTGTCCAGAGGGCGGTTGGTTATGTTCAGGGTCGTAGGCTTGTCAATGCCCACCAACGACACATTCCTGAACTCAACTGTAGCTCCCACGGAATGGGCTACAAGCTCCAGCATTTTCCCCAGCGCTACATTACTCTTTCTGAGCGTCACGGGCGTATCCTTCCACACGGTAGTTTTTGTGTCTTGGCCAAAAGCCAGACACGGCATAAGGGTCAGTCCTATCAGCAACCACAGGACATAGCCCTTCTTGAAACCTCTCGTTATTTTCATATTCTAATGATTATATCAGGGTCATTCTTTTACTTAATCCTATCGGCCGCCCCGGCATGACAGTCGGAGCTACCTTCCTGCTATTGCAGCAGGCTGTCCAACACCTCTACATATGCCTTGTTTTGATTATATTGATCCTTGTATTCCTTCATCAGTGGCAACACACGGTCAATCTGCTTGCCGTTGCGGATAAAATTACAAAGCAATGTATAAAGCACGGCGTCACGCTGATGGCCTTGGTAATACTGCTTCAAGGTCTCAAACATCGTTTCCAGCGTGCCCGGCATGGTATAGGCTCCGCCGACAGCCACCGCCTTTTTCTCCTGATCATAGAAGCAATAGCGCATCAGGAAACTGACATAATCGGGACACATCAGCGACGCTGCGTCGTCACGAAGTTTCACGCCGTCCATCAATTTCCAGTAGTCTCCAATTTCTTGTTCCTCGATAGTCTGGTGGCGAACCTCGGCATACATCTTCGGATATTCCACGAAAGAGAGGTACGACATGGCCTCCTGCTCCGCTTCTATGTAGGCAACCAGCTGCGGATTGGCTATATCTTTATATTTCGCCGCCAGTTCCTTCACCTTGCCCAAGAGCGTCCGGGCATCGTTGATTCGCTTTTGGGGCTTGATGTCGAGGGCCGCGCACGAAAGCAGCTGAGACTTGAAATTCAACTGCCGGTGCATCTGGCGGAGCTCCTGGCGCAGGCGATTGGCAGCTACGGCGCTCTCTGAGCCCGAGAAGACAAGCTGTATCTGCTTGCCCTCCTTACGCACGACCACATGTACGCTGTCGCCTTCGCTCATCAGCACTTCGGTCCGCCCATTGACCAATATTACAAGCGGCGAGAACCTGGGCTTAAACGAATAGGTGAACTCTTCACCGGGATTGTTATGGAATTCTGCCGTAATGGCCGGCGATTGCAAGCAATCATAATACACCATGTCCTGTTGGTAGCCATAGACTTCCGTACTCAAGGTAGTCTTCTTCTGCGCGTAAACACTACCAGCGCCACACAGCAAGGCAATGCCTACGAATATTTTTAGCTTATTCATATAGTCTCTTTTTAGCTATTTAAATGTTTTAGTATTGCATATTAAATTCTCTGTTTTCTAGTTGGCCATGCGTTTCATCGGCGTCTTTATGTTCTTTCTTACAAAGGCAAGATCCTTCATGCGATGAAACAAATCTTTGCCCAAATCTTCCGGCAACATCACCACAGTGACCTTGCCCACATGCTTCATGAATTCTTTCATAAACTGTTGCATATATTTTGGTGTTAGGGCTGATATGATTAAAGAGTAGTCGGCGCGACTATCCACGCCATAATGAACATATTTATACACCACATCGTCCCAATAGCCATTACCTTGGGTGCCTGCGGCGAATCTTTTCTGCATCTGTGCTTTCACTTTATTTAATATAGACTCATCAATCTGCCGTGTCATATCATCGACCGTCTCATTGATGGCTTTCATCACTTCTGTCTCCCTTCCAGGCGTCATCGGGCACATCACCGTCAGTGTAAATATCGGTTCATCCATGCCGAGCGACGCCTCACCCTTTGCATTACAGGTATAAGCTGCCTGCATTTTCAGCCTGACCTTGCCCAGCAAGGCTTCTGACAGCAACTGTCCGGCCATGTCCATCTTGATGACATTTTCGGGCGAATAGACTATGCGCTCATTGTGCCACATGACATAAGCCCTCGAATTTGGAACCTTCATCGGCCGGATGAAAATATTCTTCACCTTGCCTTGAGCCAATACGGCGGATCTGCCTGTCCGTCTCCCGACCTTCTCCGTTGGGACGGAAGCCAGATAACGGCATACTAACTGGTACACGACATCTTCATCCAAATTACCTGTCAGATAAAAAGTCCAGTCGCGCATATCAGCCGTACAAAAATGGGCCATCTGCAAGATGCGATTATAGTCGGCCTTGTCAATATCCGTTTCGCTAATAGCTTCCATCCAAGGATGGTGCCCATAGAGCGTAGCATTAATGCTATCGGCCATTACGGCTTCCACATTGTTGTGGTTCGACTCCACCATTGCCTTTAGCTGCTGCTTCAGCATATTGAACGACGGCAGATCGGGCTTGATGGCTGTCAAGTAAAGATGCGTCAACTGTAGCAACGGCTCCAGCTGCAGGATGGGTGCCTTGCCACTGATGCCCGTATAGCGGTTGTCCATGCCCATGCTTATCTGCAGTTGGCGGTCGGCCAGATACTGTGCCAACTGCACAGCCGAGAGATTGCCAAGACCGCTGATGCCGATGGCATTGTTGAAGAGTTTCACCTGTGGAAGGTCATCCCTGCCAAAGCGGGCACTGCCACCCTTGCCTTCTGCCCGCAGGATGACGGGCTGGTTAAGCATATCTGTCTTCTTCAAAATGACGCGGGCCCCATTGGAGAGTTGCCATTCGGTATAACCCAAAGTCTCATTTCGGCTTTCTTTGATAATATTTCCCGCGGCGGGAAGATTTATCAACAGTTGTCCGTCATGGGTTGCCGGCTTGTAAGATCCAAGCCTTAATTCCTCCGCCGAGGCCACGGCAGCCAGCAACTCCTGCGCCGTTGCCTCTTGTTGGCCAGCTTCCTCACGGTTAAAGTTCACGATAACCATATTCTTGCCCGAGCATGAGAACAGCTGCCGCAGCCGTTCTTGAGCCATGGCTTGTAATTGGGTAGATGAAAAACGACGCAGCGTCTGGCCCACAAACACAGAGGATGGTAGTGCGCCACCATGTAGGAAATGATCCTTGCAGGCTTCGAAAACTTCTACCGCAGTAACACTCTGCCCCAGCGCCTCATCGGCCGAATGCTTGAACATTGCAGCTTCTTCCAAACTAAAGCCATCCTTGGAAGCCCGCAACACTTCGGCCACCGCTCTGCGCAAGGCTTCGGCCGTAGACCGGATGTCTTTGGGCACAACTGAAAGTTCCAATGCTTTCCGCACAGAGGCATACACATAGTTGCCTTCTTTCATCGTTGCCTTCACAAAAGGGCAATCGCCCTGCCGGGCACACTGCGCCAACCTGTCATTGAGCATGGCACAAAAGGCCTGCGTGGCATAGTCGTCGACCAGCCCCGACACACTATAGCGGACAGAATCCGCAACAGCGCCGCGCTTGATGAAGAGTTTCACATAGCCTAACTTCAGCTCCTTATCGTGGTCAATGATAATGATAGGCTGGTCATTGTCGGGCACTGGTTCTGCCACAACGGGACGAACGCCGACGGGATTGCGCAAAGCGCCAAACTGCTGACGAATGGCCGCCACCATCTCGTCGGGATCTATGTCGCCTACGATAATGACCGCCTGATTCGACGGGTGATACCATGTATGGTAATAATCCATCAAAGCCTTAGGAGAAAACGAACGGACAATATCCATCGAACCAAGCGTGGTTCGACGACCATACTTGCTATTGGGAAAGAGTGAAGAAAGATTGCGCTCAATAAGGAGGTTGGACGCTCGGGTACGCAACTTCCATTCTTCCTGAATGACGCTGCGTTCCTCGTCAATGGCCTGTGGTTGCAACAAAAGGGCGTTGCCCCAATCACGGAGAATCAACAGACAGGAGTCTATCGTTGACTGCCGTCTTACGGGAACATTACAAAGTTGATAGAAAGTCTCATCCACCCGGGTCGTGGCATTAAGGTCGGTTCCAAACTGCATGCCGAGGGATTCGCAATAAGAAATCAAGCTGTTACCCCTGAAATGTTCAGTACCTTTAAAGCACATGTGCTCCAGAAAATGAGCCAGCCCCTGCTGGTTGTCATTCTCCTGAATGGCACCTACTTTCTGAACGATATAAAAGTTGGCATGTTGCTTCATCCCACCATGATGCTTAACATAATAGGTAAGTCCATTCTCCAAACATCCTGTTCTGATAGTGGAATCTTGTGGGATGACATCCTTAGGGATCTGCGCTGATGCCGTTATTTCACAGATTCCCATATAGATAATAGTTAAAATTCTCGCATGCCACATAAGATTTAAACTTAAAATCTTTTATCTTTACAAAGATAAAAGATTTTTTTTAAAAACAATCAAATAACAATTAAATTTTATTACTGCTTTCCCACTATGGATGAAAATGACGGCAAAAGCCTATCTACAGTAGGACGAGGCCTAAGGAACAGGGCCAAAAGTCTGGCATATCGGACTTGACCATATACTGGTTTCTGGGTTTACCCATAAAAGAAAAGAGAGCTTGCCAAGTTAGAGAACATTCGTGTTGTCCTTATCTTGAAAGGGCTGTTTTTCTGAAAGCACGGCTTTTGCCTTCATTTTCCCAAGGAAAATATACCAAGAAACTGTACAGCCGTTTACATGCTAAAAATATCCGTGCCCGGACTACTTATATTCTATCACGCCCTTGTCGTTCACTCTGAGCTTCGGCCGCGGCTGAGGCGTGGTCTTCTGCCTTGTCTGGGCAGCTTTACGACCTGCCTTATTTGTCTTTGCCACCGGCTTTCTCGACTCTGACCGGACAGTCTTCGGCTTGGGGGGATAGGGCCGGAAGTCGACGACCTCCTTATAGCGATAGCCACCGAATGCGGGGTCTGGGATGCGCTGAAGCGACTTATAGTAGATGCCCTCGGCCTCCATCGCAGTATCGGTCATCAGGATTCCGTTTTCAAACCGGCGGCGGTTGGTGATGTG
This sequence comes from Prevotella sp. KH2C16, assembly GCF_900113305.1. Lineage (GTDB taxonomy): Bacteria > Bacteroidota > Bacteroidia > Bacteroidales > Bacteroidaceae > Prevotella. The sequence continues at coordinate 51,731 of NZ_FOOW01000022.1, forward strand.
CCCAGCAGAGTCATAAACATATTCGGAGCCGTGCGTCTGGCCGTTCTTATAGGTTCCGCGGACATAAATGACGGATTTTCCCCCCGGTGTGTCGGGCAGATGGTATT
>NZ_FOOW01000003.1 GCF_900113305.1 Prevotella sp. KH2C16
TGCCGTCCTGCCTGAAGGACTTCACGGCGAATATCGTGTTGCCGGCCTTGCCCAGGGAGAGGTTACCGGAGGTGTAGGTCTTCTTCCTGACCTCGAGCTCGGCGATGCTCATCTGCCTGCGTACCTTGAGGTTGTCGACCTCGAGCGTGCCCGTGCCGTCCTCGCTCTCGTAGAGGGAGTAGCCCAGACCCTCGTCGCCAGCCGTGTAGCGGCTGCTCGTTACGGAGCTTGCCACAACACGGAAGAGCCGTGCGAAGCCGTCCGCGTCGAGGTAGTATTTCCCGTCCTCGCTGCCGAGGGCGATGCCCTCCAGGAAGGTTATCAGCCTCTGGGCCGTGTCGGGGATGTCCTTGCGGAGTGCATGGTCGTTGGTATAGGTCTCGGCAGCGTCCAGCGTCGCCGCATCCTTGCCATCGATGGTGTCCCAGTCCGACGAGTCCTGCGTGAGGTTGCGCGCCTTGTCCGCCCTGTCGGCGGTGGCGGCGCGACCGGCCTCCTTGGCATACTCCGCCGTGGATACCGTACCGACCTCACCGCCGGAACCCTGTACGAAGACCCCGGATATTGACGAGGTCGCGCCCTTCGGTATGTCTATCTTCCTTATCTTCATTTCTTCTCGATTAATACGATGTCCTGAACATCCCTCTTGTAGTCGACGCTATAGGTGTCGACGATGAACTTCCTCCCCGGCAGATGCGGGTCGGTATACAGGCCGTACGGCTTGTTGTCGTTACGCAGGGACAGGCAGAGCTTGACGGACGGCGTGGCATACTGGTTGCTGAGCCGATATACGAGGTGCTCCTCCTGACGGAGACCCGATGAGGCTTCCGGCGCGTCGTCGTCGGAGCCGCTCCACTCCTGCTCACCCTGATAGCACGCCCTGTTATAGGTTTTGTCAAGAAAATACATATCCGAGCCGTCAGAGTACGCCACGCACGAGTAGTTCGGGCTCTTGTCGTCCCATGTGCATATCTTGAAGGAGATGTCCTCCAGCTCCACGACATTATCGGCGGCGATGATGTTGGTATAGGCGGTGTCGCTGTCCATGTCCCTGCTGTAGGTGGGGTCGGCGATGCCCGCCTTGATGGCGAAGTCCTTGATAAACACATGTTCGGCATTGTAGTCGTGTGAGAACCTGTGCAGGTGGTACAGGGTGAATTCCGGCATGCCGCTCATCACGGGACCGTCGGCAGGTAGCGGTATCATATATCCCGCGTCGTCGGCACCGAGCCGCCATGAAACCGTATTCGGTATCTGGTGCGCCTTGAAGTACACATTGCGGACGAGGTCGTCCTGAAGGAGGAACGGTATGCGGAAGGTGGACTGCGCGGTCGACCACCGTGCGCCGTCCCAGTACTTCCCGCCCCATTTCAGCTCGGCCTCGAGATAGGCCTCGGAGGCATACGACTTGTCGTCGTTGGAGGCGATGAAGTGCTTGCCGTAGTCGCCCTCCGGGATGGGATAGAACGCCTTGTGCTCCTCGTGGACGATGACATCCCCGGAGATGACCAGGTACGCGTTCTCGCCACCGAAGAGGGCGGTGTTGTCCGCGTCGTAGTTCGTCGAGAACATCTTCAGGCGGCCGCCGCCGTCCTCGTTGACGGCGTCGCGGACGAGGTGCCCGTCGTAGTCCACCTGCGAGAGCATCATGAAGTTGGACAGGGACACCGACGACTTAGGGCTGCCCTGCCCAAAGTCGGAGAGCATCAGGTCGAAGACCTCCGCAGAGGTCAGCGTGCGCCCGTATGCCTTCTCGAACATCTCCTTTATCTTCGGGAATGAAAACAGGGACAGGATACCCGCCCCGATGTTCTTGCACTCGCACATTATCAGCGACGCGCCGACGACATCCTGGGATTTTCCGTAGTCGAGGCTGTCCGTGGAGTACTCGACGAACTTCCGCTGCGTCGTGTCGTATCGGTACAGGTATGTCCGTATGAGCGGGTTGCGGAAGTACTTCATGAACACGGAGAACACGAACGCGTCCTCCTGTCCCAGCATGCACTCCATGTGCACATTATCCCGGTTCGCGCCCTGACTGATGTCCGACTCCACGAACTCCTTGTAGGTGATGTCGCCGCGCGTCCCCACGGCTCTGTCGGGGTGCGTGTCGCTGCCTGCCGTAATGTTCTCGAGGAGCGACTTGTCGAACATGTCCGGAAAGACATCCTCGAAAGTGTACAGGTCGTCCTTGACGGTAATCTTGTTGTAGACCTCCGTCATGGAGAGCGTAGCCCCGGTGCCCGAGTAGTCGGTGCCGGAGACGGCCTTCTTGAATGCCGCCTCAACGCGCTGCCCTGACAATGCGCCTATGTCGTACCTGTAATATGTGTTCTGCCCGGCCCCGATGGCGTCGTAATCGAGAAAGTACACCTCGTCCCCGACGGCGGTGCACGACACGCCCATGTACCGGCATATCTCGTCGAGAACCTCGCGGTCTGTCCACGCCACATCGGTGTCGACATTACCGGCCTCTTTCTTTTTGAAAAACAGCTTTTCCGACAGGAACAGCCGCTCCAGCACGGGTTCCGTGGCATCCTTCCCCGTCAGCTGCGTGTTGTCGGGGAAGTAGAAGCGGGTGTAGCACCCGCACGCCGAGAGCACCCTGTTGAGCACCTCGAGAAACGACACGACGCGCTTCTCCTCGCACTCGTACTTGATGTAGGACAGCGTGGCGAGGCCGTCTATGCACTCCACCTGTATCGTCTCCCGGTCGTGGACATACGGCATGCTGTACAGGTTCGGCGTGGCGTAGCCCGTCCACACGACATCGTCGCCGCGGAGGAGCTCCACCCGCGTGCCCTGTGCCCGCTTGGAGTACACATCAAAGGCGTAGCCGCCGACGCGTATCTCCACCGTCGCACCGGTACACTTGCATGGCGCGTAGATGGTGTCCTTGCCGTCGTCCATGCGCGTACAGAACGGCGACGCGCCGAGGGTAACCTCCTGTATGCCGTCGCCCGTCTCCGTGGTAATCACCACCCTGTAGCGCGAGCGGCCGTGGATGTCGCTGAATTCTCCGGTGTATATCATCTTATCTTTCCTGTCTTAGAGTTCTGGTTCCTGAGCACGCCGACGAGCTTCGTTCCCTCTATCTCGAAGCGCACATCGCCGTTGATGCCGCCGCCGAGGGCATTGCTCTTGATGGCGCGGAACAGGTTCGCCGACTGCGCCGTCGTCAGCACCATCTCGCCGGAGTTGAGCATCGCCGGGACATGGTCGCCCGTATACGACGACCCCTGCACGACGCCGCCCGTGTTGAAGCTCTCGATGGTGGAAATGGCGACGGATGCCGCCGCAAGGCCTGCACCGAGAAATGCCAGCCAAGCATACGGGTTATGAGCTGCGGCCTGTGCCGACGCCGAGGCAAAACCGAGGATTATCTGGCCGATGGCAGCCATCACGGCACCCGCCTTGGCTATCGCGCCGTTGCTCCCGAGCTGGCGCAGCGAGTCGCCGAGCACCACGAGGCCGGATGCCGCGTTCGTCAGCGTGTCCCTGCTACTCTTCATCGTCTTGGCGAGTGCTATCCATGTGCCGGTGATGGCCGTGGCGTCGCCGCCGAGGTTGTCCTTGAAGCCGCGGATGGACTCCTGAAGGTCGTTCCATGCCTCCGCCTGCCGGTTCGTCTCCTCGCGGATGGCGTCCGTGATGTCGTTGAGCTTTCCCAGGTCAAAAGCGGGCACGGAGAGCGTGCCGATGTCGGACGGCTGCAGGCCGCCCATATCCTTCAGGACGGACTGCCGCTGCTTCCACGCGCTGTCGTCGATGATGCCCTGCACCTGCTTGCGGAACGCCTCCACCTCCTTCAGTTCCTTGTCGAGGCTCAGCTTCTTGTGGATGTCGGGCGTCTTGGCTATCGCCGCGTTGAGGCTCTCTATGAGGGCGTCGGCCTCGGCGAGGGTGCGTATACTGTCGGTGGCGTCCTTCTTCGTCCCGGACGCCTTTTCCTTCTTGGTTTTCTTCTTTTCGGCCTTGATTTCCTTGCCGGAGAGGCTGTCGAGGCGGTTCTGCGCGTCCACCTGGTCCCGTGTGATGGACAGCAGCTCCTTGCGCAGGTCGCGCTCAGCCTTGCCCAGCAGGTAGGCGTTGCGGGCACGCGCACCCTCTTCCGTCCAGTGCACGGTCTCACTGCCGCGCTCGCGGCCGATGTAGCCCTTGCCGTACAGCTCGCGACGCTGCTCTTTGGTAAACTCCTCGCCTATCTCCTGCCCGGCAATCACGGATTTTCCCTTCAGGGCGTCCATGTACTTCTGCTGCGCAAGGGCGGCCTTGGCGGCTGCCACGGAGCGGTCTATGAGGGCTTTCACGACCGCCCCGGAGTTGCTCACGAAGAGGCGCTCGGCGTCCGCGATGTCGTTGATGCGGATGCCCAGCTCCTTGAAGGCGGACTGGTTCTCCTTTATCCAAGCGGTCTTGGAGTGCTCGTCCCGGAGGACGCGGTACTGCGCCTGAAGGGCGAAGTACTTGCCGGTAACCTTGCCGACCTCCTCGCTGAGGCTGTCCAGACGCGACCGCATGGCCTCCGCATGCTTCGCGGCCTCCTCCTCCGCGGTCTTGTATCTCTGATACGCCTTGTATATGGCCACGCCGACGGCGGCGATGCCTGCCGCGGCGATGCCCCAGACGCCGCCCTTGGAGACCGCACGGAGTGCCACCTGTGCCGCCGTGGCACCCTTGGTGGCCTTGGCGAGGCCGTTCGTGGCCACCGTGGCGACCACCTCCCCCGCCGCCTGTGCATGCGCCGCACCGGCGATGGCGTTCTTGACGAGCAGGTAGCCCTTTCCGATAATCGTCGATTTCGAGGTGATGTCGGTGCCGAGCTTCTGCACCACATTGAGCAGCTGCTGCGCCGCCATCATCTTCTGGATGGCCTTGGCGGCCGTCTCGTTACTGCCCCCGAAGAGGCTCATCGCGCTCTGGTAGCCCTGTAGAAGGCTGATGCCGTCGCCGAAGGCTCCGAAGGCGAGCGTCATATTGCGAGTGTCGTTCGCCTGTGCCCGTATCTCCTCGTCGACATCCGCCATCGCGTCGCGGAGCTGGCCGGCACGCGCAGCCAGCTTGCGGTACTCGTCCGCCGTGGGGCTCACGCCGTTCGCGAGCATCGACGACATCGCGTTCTGTATCTGGCGGAGCTCGCGGCGCACGGGCATGCCGGTTCTCTTCACGGCATCGGCGACCTGCCGCGCGCTTCTCTCCGCGAGGCTCGCCGCGTCGCTGACCTCCTTCTTGAAGCCCGACGCGTTCGCGCTGATGTTCAATCTTGCATCCTTATCCATTGCCAGATATAGTCTTTTCCATGTTCCTCGCGGCCTCCGTCAGGCGGCGGCGTTCGTCAGCACTCACGCTGGTGTCTGCATCCTCGTCCCACGGGAACCGCATCCTGAAGGTGCCCTTGAAGAGGGCGTTGTGTATGTAGTTGCACACGAGCCGGGTCTGCTCCCAGCTCTCCCTGTCCCGGAGATACGCCTTGTCTATGAGCGGCTGCATCTCGTAGACCTGCATCTCGTCAAGGACATATCCAGGACTGAGGCCGAGCTCGCAGACAAGCACCTGATAGGCCTCAGTCCAGCTTAGTTTTTTCCGGAATCCTCCGTCTTCTTGTCGCCGAGGAGGCTGCGCTCCGCGTCGATGGCCGACTGCATGAACTCCGTGTACTGCACGAACAGCCCGGGCTCCTCGTCAAGGCAGTCAAGGAAGCGGTCGTAGCCGGGCACGCCGTCGCCGGAACCGGCAATCAGCATGCTGTAGAAGTATACGGTCTGGTCGGTGATGGTGTTCAGGTTCCACATCTTCCCCGTGATGGACTCGAAGATGATTCGGGCGCGGATGCAGTGCTTCAGGGTGTATTCCTTTCCGTCTATCTTGATGGTCTTTTTCATACTTTCGTGGCTTTAGGTTACCGGCACCCCGTGGGGATGCCGGTATGGTTTCCGGGCTTACGCGCCCGTCTTCTTGATGTGCTTCACATCCCCTGTGATGGTGAAGTCGGCCGTGAAGGTCGCCGTCTCGCCGTTCGGGGCGTTCGTGTCGAGCGAGGTCAGGAAGCACTTTCCGGAGAGGTAGTCGTCTATGGCGGCGCTCTCCTCCCACCCGTTCGCGGGAGCCACGCCGTCCTCGGTGGGCGTCGCGTCCTGATAGGTGAAGTCGATGGGCGTCTTCGCCTTCATCAGGTCGAAGAGGTCGAAGTACCCGAGACCCTTCACGGAGTCCCCGACCGTGAACATGTTCTCGGTGTGCAGGGTTCCGGAAATCGTCGTTACCTCGATGTCCGTCATCCCGTCCGCCGTATCCTTGTTCGTAACCTCCGTGGTGTTCGCGCTGAACGAATTCGTACAGGTGGTAGCTGCTGCGATGCTCTTACCATTGATAAAAAGCATCAGGTTCTTTCCTTTCTTGTAACTCATTTTTTATCTTATTTTTAAATTAAAAACCAAGGCCTGTGCATAGGTGCCGTTGATGTAGTCCTCCGTCTTCGAGTCGAACTCGATGGAGTCGATGTCGATGCCCTCGACGCTCGCGCCGTCGGGCTTCGCCAGCGCACGGAGAACATCCGTGGCGAGGGTGATTCCGCCCGCATACTTGTCCGTGCACACCACCACGCCCATCTGGGCGCGCTGGCTGTAGAAGTACGAGTCCTTGTCGCTGGCGGAGGTTAGGGACATGCAGGTGTATGTGATGTACGGGAATTCCGTGTTCTCCGGGGCTATGATGGGGTATATGCGCCCGTTCACGGCCTCGCTGACCGCCGTGCTGTCTGCAAGCAGCCGGCGGACGGCCTTCCCGATGTCTATGTTCTGTACTCTCATTGTCCAAGCTTTTTACCGAACTGCTCGAAGATGGCGTTACGCAGCATGTCGAAGACGACGGGCTCTACCTCCGCCTTGGCGGCCTGCATGAAGAACAGGCCGGAGATGCGGCCGCGGTACAGGCCTTCCTTGGTCTTGCGCTCCTTGCTCCCGGCGTTGAAGATATACAGCCATATGTGCGAGTCGAGGTAGGTCGTGAAGCCCACGCCGTAGGAAAACGGTTTCGACTTCACGCCGCGGACGGCGAGACGCGTGAGGCTCCCGTTGTACGGGTCCCGGTCAGCGACATTGCGCCGCACGGCGTTCTCGACGAAGGTCATCGCGCCGCGCATGGCGGGGGCTATGTCGGCCTTGATGTCGAGGTATCCTATCTGCCGGAGCGTGGGCGAGATGGTGTCCTTAATCTCGACCTTCACTGCATGGTTGTTGACGGTAATCCTGTTCTCCTGTGCCATTATTCGTTCACTCTTCTGACATTGATTGCAAGCTCGTTCCGCCGCGGGTTCCCCGCGATGGATGTGATGGCGTACAGATGACCGTCCCACCGCAGCAGGAAGGTCTCGTCTATCCTCGGCCTCATGAAGTAGTAGCAATAGAATGTCGCCTCGTAGGTCTGCACGATTTCATGCCGTTCCTCGCTCTTCGCGCCGCGCAGGGCGTCGACCTTCATGCGCAGGCGCATGACCTCTTCGTAGTCATGCTCCTCCTCGCCGAACTCGTTCCGCGTGCTGACGGCACGCAGCAGGACGACCTCCTCACGCAATTCTCCGCTGTTCATACTGACCAGGGCTTGTATTGGTATATCAGCCTCCGGAAGGCCTTGGTCTCCTGTGTGTTCGCGTAGACCTCGCTCTCCCTGTTGTTGTAAAGCGTGCCGACGAGCAGCAGGAGCCCCTCCTTCACCTGAGGCTTCTCCAGTATCTCCTCCCTCCTCGCGACCGTGGCGGCATCCGTACCGTCCAGCTCAAGGAGGGTGGCGGCGTATGCCTCCGCCACCGCTCCGAGGTGGACCAGGTACTCGTCATCCTCCGCGTAGTCCGCTGGGATGTTGAGATGCTTCTTCAGTATCGAGAGGTTCAGAGTCATTTCAGGATGATTTTCTCGAAAGGTACGATGCCGTCGCCCTTCTTGTCGTAGCCGCGGCGTACGAAGTAGTCGAAGTAGGCGTTGACGATGAGGCGTACTGTGCCGTTCAAAGCCTGAGTGTACGGGTCGACGGTAACCTCTATGCCGCCCCACTGGCCGATGGTCAGCTCGGAAAAGTCGCCGAGGATGAGACCTTTCGATGCGACATTGTTGCTGCCGTAGACGGGTCTGCCGTCGATGAGGCCGCCCTCGTAGAGGTATACGGGTTGTCCGGCCACCTTCTCGGTTTTCTTCAGGATGCCGAGGGCGTCATAGGCACCGACCCAATTCAGGCTCCTGAAGTTGTTCTTGTAGAGCACGGTCTCTGCGTCCACGAGCAGCCCGTAGGTAGGTGCTGCCGTCTGTGCCACCACGCCGTTGAGCAGACCGGCGGGCTTGTTGTCCGCAGCGTCGTCCGCGCTGAACATGGTACCCTCGAGGGTCTGCCGTACGGCCTCCACGAGGGAGCTCTGGATGTACGCCTCTATGCTGTCGTTGCTCTGGATGAGCAGCTGGCGACTGAGGTCTACATACCCCGTGATGCGTTTCGGCGACAGGGTCTTCTTCTTGAACTTGCCCGAGCCGTCGGCAGCAGCCTCCACCTCGCCTGCCCATCCGGCGGTGGTGCCGGTGTAGAACGGGATGTCGATGTTGCCCTGAAGGCCGGCGAGGAATGTAGCACCCGCACGGGCTGCGATGAGCTCGTTCTCCAGCGGAGTTACGAGGTCGAGAAGGTCGGTTGCAACATCCTCGATGCCCTGCTCCGCGAGCGTGGCCTGAAGGGCGGCGCGCTTCTCCATGGGAATGAACAGCGAGCGACCCTCGCCGGTGCGTACGGAAGACCGTGCGCCGACCTTGGAGACCTCTGCCTCCGGGGCTTCGAACTCACGGTTCTCGACGAGCGAGCGGATGGCCTGCACATAAGAGAACTTGCGGGAGGTCTTCTTCTGAGGCTTCTGCTTCGAGAGGAAGTCCTCGAGCTGGTCTATCCTGTCGGTCCACATGCGGACCTCTTCCTTCAGGCTCTCGAACTCGGCGGTCTCGTCGGCGTTCAGGGCCCTGCTTTCCTTCTTCGCGCCATTAAGCAGCTCCTCCATCTTCTTCTGGGCGGCTGCGCGCTTTTCTTTCATTTCAAGTGTAGTCATTTTTTTTCGTGATTGATTAGTAAATATTTTTTTTCAAATTCTCGTAGTATGCCTCGTCAGGGGCGGCGGGCGGGTTCACCGCCTTCAGACCTTCCAGCTTGTTCACCTCCACCGAGGTGGCGTCGTATGCCGGTGTTACCACCAGCGATACATCATACAGCTGCTCCACTTGGTCGATGGTGCGGACATAGCGGTCGTCGTCGGTATGTTCCCAGGTATCCTTGGACACCGTAAACGCAAAGGACATCCCGCGGATGTCGCCGCGGCGCACGGATTCCAGCATGTCGTCGCCGAGACGGGTGTGCGGGGCGTCGAACTCACAGCGCAGGCCTTTGTCGTCGACGGTGAGCCGCAGCGTCCCGTCGCCGTTCACCGACCGTGCCAGCACGCCCGGTTCCTCGCTGTGGTTGTACAGCGCGACCACATCCGACCGCTCTATCACGCCGTCGAAACAGCCGCTCGCAAGCCGCTCGGTAAATCCCATGTCTACGGAGTCGCTGTCGAAGACGGCGGCATATCCGGTGATGGTACGGCTCTCCTCGGAGCCCTCGGCGGCGCGTACCTCAAGGGGGACGCCGCAGTATCTCTTCTCTATCTTCGTAGTTTCCATATGCCTTTTCTTATAATACACGGTCGTCTATATTAGGAAACCGCATATATTTCCCATAAATCGCTTGAAATAAAAGATTTACGATAAAATTTTTATCCTTATTTAGACAGAATCTAAATAATTTTACTATATTTGCAGTAGGATACGAAAAATACGCGGATATGAAGAAGACCTATCAGACCATGCTCGACCCGCACGAGGCGCGGCTCGTGGAAGAGATTAGCCGGAAGACGGGGTGCTCGGCCTCCGCCGTCATCAGGTATGCCGCCAAGGACTTGTGCGACCGGTATGACAAGACGAGGAGATGAGCGATGCGCCGAACTGATGACGCAGCACTACAGGGAGCTCGCCTATCTGGCGGACATGGACGCGGACATCTTTCAGGACACCTACCTGTGGATGGCCGCCCATCCCAGTCATACCCGCGACTTCGTGCGGGAGTTCCGCATGCGCTTCCACTTCCTCAGGAGGAGTGCCGCGCACGGTGCCTTCTGCACCGGCACGCCGGACATCCCAGACGACCAAGAGCCGTACGCAGAAGAGTGTTCAGGAGAGATGGAAGAGGATTTCATAAAAAAAATAAAGGATGCCGTATATCAGGAGACACACGCCAAGAGAAGGGCGAAGAGAAAGGGAGCTCGCCGACATTAAGCGGCGGAAGAGACGGAAGGTGTACGCCTCGGCGCGGTGGAGGCGGATGAGCGCGGCCTACCTGCTGCGCCATCCCCTGTGCGAGCAGTGCATGCAGCGGGGGCTTACCGTCCCCGCCGTCGATGTGCACCACAGGGTGTCCTTCACCGCTTTCGACGGCATGCAGATGCTCGCCGTCGCCTATAATCCGGATAACCTCGTGGCGCTCTGTAAGGAGTGCCACACGAAAATACATTTACATGCAAAAGAAAAAGACGCTGTTTGATATGCCACGCGGCCTCAGCGAGCCGGTCATAGCATACATGACGGATGTGGTGGGCTATCTCGAAGCCAACGGAAAGTACTCAAGAATCGACGATGCCAGCCTGCACATGCTGGCACGGCAGCTCGATGTGTTCTATTGTGCGGCCGCCGCCGTCAATGTCGAGGGGCTGATGGTATACGACGACAAGCAGAAGCTCATCGCCAATCCGAAGATATTCATCATGAACCAGGCGGAGACGATGTGCGTGAAGGTGATGAAGGAATACGGCCTGATGGCTAAGGCGCGCAAGGAGCTCGGCGGCATGGCGGCGAGCATGAAGAAGTCGCCCCTCGAGCAGTTCATGGACAAGTAATGGCGAAGGCGCGTCCGTACATAGCATACGCAAGGGATGTCGTCTCGGGGAAACAGCCCGCCGGGACGCTCATCAAGCTGGCGTGCCGGCGGTTCCTCGACGACATGAAGCGGAAAGACCTCGTCTTCAGGCGGAGCGAGGTGGACAGGTGCATCGCCTTCATCGGCCTGCTCAGGCACACCACGGGCAAGTTCTCGGGGAAGCCGTTCGTCATGCAGCCGTGGCAGCAGTGGGTCGTGGCGAACATCGTTGGGCTGTATAAAAAATCCACGGGGACGCGGAAGTACACGCAGTCGTATATCGAGATGTGCAGGAAACAGGGGAAGACCGCCATGCTCGCCGCCCTGTCGCTGTACTTTCTCATCGCCGACGGCGAGGATGCCGCGGAGGTAGACCTCGCCGCAAATTCAAAAGAACAGGCGAAGATAGCCTTTCGCCACTCCAAGATGTTCTGCAAGAGCATAGACCCGGAGAAGAAGATGCTGCTCCCCTACCGCGACACCATCCGCTTCGACTCCACCGACAGCATCATGAATGTCTTCGCCTCAGACGACTCCACCCTCGACGGATACAACGCCTCGTTCGGCGTCATCGACGAATACCACTCCGCGCCGGACTCCTCGGTGCGCGATGTCATCAAGTCGTCCATGGGCATGCGCACGAACCCGCACCTGTGCACCATCACCACGGCGGGATTCGACAAGTCGCTGCCGTGCTACGAGCTGCGGACATACGGCGTGGAGGTGCTCAACAGACTGAAGAATGACGACGACTTCTTCGTCGCCATCTACGAGATGGACGAGGACGACGACTGGCGCGACGAGGCGAACTGGATAAAGTGCGCGCCCAACCTCGATGTTACCGTTACCAGGGAGTGGCTGCGCGCCGAGGTCAACACCGCCGTGAACTCGCCGCGCGAGGAGGTCAATGTCAAGACCAAGAACCTGAACATCTGGTGCGACACCGCGAAGGTCTGGATACCTGAGTCGAAGATTATAAAGTGCTCCCGTCCCATAGACTGGACGGAATTCAATCCGGACGAAGACCTGTGCTATGTCGGCGTAGACCTCTCCGCCGTCAGCGACCTCACCGCCGTCGCATACCTCATCATCCACGACGGGAAGTACTATGTGTATGTCGACTACTACTGTCCGCAGGAAGCCCTCGAGACCAAGACCGACAAGGACAAGTACCGGCTGTGGCACCAGCTCCACGAGCTGCATGTTACACCCGGCAATGTTACCGACTACGACTACATCACGCAGGACATCATCCGCCACAATCAGTTCGTAACGATCGTGAAGATAGGCTATGACAAGTGGAACGCCACCCAGTGGGCGATAGACTGCACGAACCTCGGCATGCCGCTCGAGGAGTATCCCCAGACCCTCGGCAACTTCAACAGGCCGACGCGGGAGCTCGAGAGGCTGATGCTGAAGGGCGACATCATCCTCGACGACAACGAAATCAACCGCTTCTGCTTCCGCAATGTGGAGCTCAAGAGCGACTGGAACGGCAATGTCAAGCCGATAAAGGATGTCAACAAGAAGAAGATTGACGGTGTCATCGCCATTATCGAGGCACTCGGCTGCATGCTCCTCAACCCGCGCCATGTCGGGCCGCTGCTGACGACATGACGGGTGCGCCCCATGGCAGCGATGTACATCCGCACTCACAGGTATTTCTTTTTTCGAGACAAAGAGGCTACGGTCAGCCTCTTACCCTATAATTTTCCTTTTGGGACAATTTGGGGACACCAAAAAAACCTATTTTCCATTTGTAAAATATTTTTAACCATGGAAAACTACCATCTTACCACCCCCCCCCTATATATATATATACTATACTTATCGCCCCCCTCTATCTATCTATAAATAGATAGAGGGGGGCAGCTTAATATATATATAGGGGGGTAGATATGGTAAGGGCGACGGTGTAAAGAAAACAGAAAATCATAATATAGCGAATCGTGTATTATAGAAAAAGACCATGCCGAATATTTTCAAGAGGCTATTCAGCCGCAAGTCAGAGAACAGGAGCAGCGACGGCACCACCACGGTGTCCTTCACGAACGGAATGCTGGGGGCGTTCACCGAGAACAGGAGCCTCCAGCTGTCAACGGTATACAGGTGCGTGGACTGCATCAGCGATGCGGTGGCACAGCTGCCTATAGAGATTATGAGGGTAAACAGTAACGGATACAAGCGTAACGCCTACGACCACCCGGCCTACTACCTCATCGCCAAGGAGCCGAACCGCCGCATGTCCCGGTACATGATGATGAAGGCTGCCGTGTCGGCGATGATACTCAAGGGCAACGCGTATATCTATATCAGCAGGGACGATGCGGGCAACGCTATAGGTCTCGAGTTCCTGAAGCCCGGGACGGTTACCGTCATCGACGACGAGCACGGGCACATCATGGCGTACGGCCATCCCGCCTACGGGTGGATAGAGCCCGACAACATGATTCACCTGATCAACTTCAGCACCGACGGCGAGCATGGCATGAGCACCATCAGCTATGCCGCGCAGGCCATAGAGCTTGCAGTCGATTCCGAGAACCATGCGAAGGGGTTCTTCAAGGGCGGTGCGAACCTCTCCGGCGTCGTTACCGTGAACAGCGTGCTGACGCAGAAGCAGAAGAAGGACTTCCTCGCCTCGTGGTATCAGAACTTCGACCCGAACACCGGACACCCGAACGGCGTCGCCATCATGGAGGCGGACATGGACTTCAAGCCCATCACCGTGAACCCCGCCGACGCGCAGCTCCTCGAGACGCGCAAGTACAATGTAGAAGACATCTGCCGCTTCTTCGGCGTGTCGCCCGTGAAGGCCTACGACCTCAGCAAGTCGAGCTATTCCACCATCGAGGCCACGCAGCTGGCGTTTCTCACCGACACCCTGCAGCCCCTTCTCGAGAAGATAGAGCTCGAGTTCGAGCGCAAGGTCTTCGTCCCTTCCGAACGGTTCCTCTATGATGTGCGCTTCGATACCTCGTCCCTCATCAGGACGGACAAGAACGCCCTCGCGGAATATTACACGAAGCTCTTCCAGCTCGGCGTGTTCACCACGAACGACATACGCCGCCAGCTCGACCTCGAGCCAGTCGAGGCCGGTAATCAGGCATTCATCCAGTCCAACCTCGTGCCCATAGACCGGCCGCTCGGAGCCACGCAGGCGCAGCAGCAGCCGGGCAACACCGTGAACGGCAGCAACAACCAGGACGAGGACGACATCTCCAGTCAGGGCGGGCAGGGATAGCCGTGTCCGTTAACAAAATCCACCCCCAAAATAGCCCCGTGCGCGAAAGCAACAGTTCCACGCGGTTTCGGGCGTGCCGCCCGCAGAATCCTGGGCCTATGGGGTCTGTCCCCTCACGCCGTTGAGATAGTCTATCACCTTCCTGTTGGCCTCGTCGATTTTTTTGTTGTCGAAGTCGATATAGATGTCCGCGGTCATGCTGTCCGCGTGTCCGAGAGCCTTTGCTATGGTATCCCGCGGTATGTCCAGCTTTGCCGCCGTCGTCGCCCATGTATGCCGTGCCCAGTATGTCGTGAGCTCCGGGAACAGCGGCGACCTTTCCACCTTCCTCATCTTCCCGCACTTGTCCTTGATTATCCGTGCCGGTCCGATTTTCTTCAGGGCTTCGTCCATCTGGTGCATGTATGTGCGGTACTGTCTTCCGTCGTCGAGGCATGCCAGCAGCCAGTGCCGTCCCTTGTATCTGTCTATTATCTCCTTTGCTTCCGGCTGTACGGCGATGTCATAGAGGCGTCCCGTCTTCTGTCGGTGGTATACGCAGCGTCCGTCCGTCAGTCCCCTGAGCTGTAGCAGGTCTGCCCCGTTGATGCCGATGAGGTACACCATCAGCACGAAGATGTCGCGGTACTGTACCTGCCACGGCTCGCACGGGTAGTCGCGCAGCGTGGCAAACTGTTCCGGCGTAAGTGCCCTCTTCCGTGTTGTCTCCGTCTTTATGCGATAGTGTCGGAACGGGTACCGTGTCGTCAGTTCCTTGTCTATCGCCCAGTTGAATACCGCCCGTATGTTCCGCAGCACTATTGATATGCCGTTCGTGTGCATGCCTGTCGTCCGGCAGTACTGTTCTAGCCGTGCGAGCCAGTCGGCATCCACGCTATTGAATGTCGCCGTCGCGTCGAACCTCCCTACCTTCCGTGCCGTCTGCTTGTACAGGTCTCGCGTACCTGGTGCCGTGCGTGTATTCCCGAACTCCTGTATATAGTCCGTTAGCCTCTTCGTGCGCGGCCTTCCGTGTATCTCGGCGAGGATGTATTCCTTCATCATGTGCGGTGGCAGGTCAGGGTTCCGCAGTCCTATCTCCTCAATCTTCAGCCATATCGCCATCAGGCGTGATGTCTTCGCCTGACTGTTCGGTATGCTATTCGGGAAGGCGGTACCGCTGAACTTCGTCGGCGACGACAGTCCCGTATTGACATAGAACCGCTTGCCGTTGTGGTTGACGGATATGTATACGCCGTATTCTCCGTGTCCGTTCTTTCTCGAGCCGTCCACATATACTTGCATTTTCATGAGCTGCTTGCGTTTTTACTTGCATTTTTGCATACTAATAAGTGCCGAAAAGCGGCAATAATGCGTATGTGTGCAAAGTGTATTGGTTGTTTTGTTTGTACCTGTCGGTTGTCGTGGTTTTCTGTAGTCCCTTTGTTTATCGTGGTTTCAGGGTGTTGAGCGGAATACGGGAGTCGAACCCGCCTCCCAGGCTTGGGAAGCCCGTGCACTACCGATGTGCTAATTCCGCGAATATGCCGTGTGTTTAAGCCGACCTTCAGAGCCGATACCGGGACTCGAACCCGGGACCTACGCATTACGAATGCGTTGCTCTACCAACTGAGCCATATCGGCGAATGCGGTTGCAAAGATAGCTATTTTTTTCTGTAGTAAAAAACAAAACCAGATATTTTTTTCTTTCCCGCCATTCTTTTATGGAATTTTTCCATTCTCATTCAACAAGGTTCCACCTATCTCACAGCATGATTCATGCGTCTATATAATATAATGTAGCAACTATCAGAAGAACATTTTACGATAAAAAATAAATTCAAAAAAAACGGGGAAATATTTGGTAGTTCTCTCAAATAGTAGTACCTTTGCACACGCAATTCGGAAACTGCGTTTCGAGGAACAACGACAGAATGCACCCTTAGCTCAGTTGGTAGAGCAACTGACTCTTAATCAGTGGGTCTAGGGTTCGAATCCCTAAGGGTGTACCACAACTGTCAAGACACAAGACCATTACGAGCACCCTTAGCTCAGTTGGTAGAGCAACTGACTCTTAATCAGTGGGTCTAGGGTTCGAATCCCTAAGGGTGTACACAGGCAAAGGCAATCGGGATATCCCGGTTGCCTTTGCTTTTTAGTTATTTTTGGCACAACTTTTGCCTATATTATTCAGGAAATAATTATATTTGCAATAACGATATCATAAAAAGAAAGGATAAAAGAGAGATATGACCAGTCAATTTTCACCTAAAGTTTCCGAAATCCTTGCGTTTTCGCGTGAAGAGGCAACAAGATTGGCCAGTCGGTCAGTCGGGCCGGAACATCTGCTGCTCGGAATTCTGAGAGAAAGAACAGGTATCATCCCCGGCCTCTTCGCCTGCATGAATGTAAATGTTCAGTCGGTCAAGACAGAGCTCGAGTTGCGCGTGCGCGAGGACGAGATTAACGAGCCTATTGTTACAGCGGAGCTTGTGCTTAACGAAAAGGCCAGCAACATTCTTAAACTGGCCGTCTTGGAGGCCCGGGTACAGCATACCCAGATGGTGGATGTCCACCACCTTCTCCTTGCAATCCTGCATGATCAGGTAAATAACGGTGCAAAGGAAATACTTGAGTTCAACAATATAAACTACGAGGACACCCTTGCGTATCTGCAAAAGCAGACGAGCACTCATGACGGAATTGGCTTGCCGGACGATGACGAGATGGACGAAGACGATAGATCTGCCGATAACGGCAAGACCCAACAGCGACAAACTGTCACACAAACAGGCCGACAAAATGGCAAGACCCCTGTATTGGACAACTTTTCTACCGATCTCACGCTGGCTGCCGAGCAAGATAAACTCGACCCTGTGGTGGGCCGCGAGAAAGAGATTCAACGGGTCATTGAGATTATCGGCCGTCGGAAGAAGAACAATCCGATTCTCATTGGTGAGCCAGGAGTCGGCAAGAGTGCCATCGTAGAGGGACTGGCTCAGCTTATAGCCAAGAAGAAGACTTCTCCAGCCTTGTTCAATAAGCGGTTGGTCAGCCTCGACATGACCGCCATCGTTGCGGGAACCAAGTATCGTGGCCAGTTCGAAGAGCGCATTCGTGCCCTGCTCAAAGAGCTGGAACAGAATCCTGACATTATCATCTTTATCGACGAGATTCACACTTTGATCGGTGCGGGAAGCACTCCGGGCAGCATGGATGCCGCCAACATCATGAAGCCGGCATTGGCACGGGGAACCATCCAATGCATCGGCGCGACTACTTTGGACGAATACCGCAATTCCATAGAGAGAGACGGAGCTCTGGAGAGGCGGTTTCAAAAGGTGCTCGTAGAGCCTGCTACGGCCGAAGAAACCTTACAGATACTCCGCAACATCAAAGACCGCTATGAGGGTCATCATCATGTGAGCTATACGGACGAGGCGTTGCAAGCCTGCGTGAAGCTTACAGACCGATATGTCAACGACCGCTTCTTCCCCGATAAGGCCATCGACGCAATGGACGAGGTCGGCTCCAGGATACACCTCCAGAATGCCGTTATTCCACCGGAAATTACGGAGAAGGAGAAGCAAATAGAGGATTTGAAACAGAAAAAGCAGCAAGCTGTAAAGAATCAGAACTTCGAACTTGCGGCGGGCTTCCGCGACAAACAGCTTGAATCCGAGGCCGAATTGGCCGAACTGCAGCAGCAATGGAAAAACGGAGATACGGCTAATCGTGTTGAAATCACGGACAAGGAAGTTGCTGATGTCGTCTCGATGATGACCGGCGTGCCTGTTCAGAAAATGGCACAAGCCGAAGGAATCCGTCTGAAGGGCATGGCCGATGAGCTTAAGAAAGCCGTGATAGCTCAAGACACGGCCATCGACAAGATGGTTAAGGCTATTCAGCGCAATCGTGTGGGACTGAAAGAACCGAATCATCCCATCGGCGCTTTCATGTTTCTGGGCCCCACGGGAGTCGGAAAAACCTACCTCGCAAAAAAGCTTGCAGAGTTCATGTTCGGTTCTCCTGACGCTCTCATCCGCATTGATATGAGCGAGTATACAGAGAGCTTCAATGTCTCGAGGCTCATCGGAGCACCTCCGGGATATGTCGGATATGAAGAGGGAGGCCAGCTTACGGAAAGAGTTCGCCGCCATCCCTACTCCATCGTGCTCCTTGATGAGATTGAGAAAGCACACGGAAATGTGTTCAACCTCTTGCTGCAGGTGCTCGACGAAGGTCGTCTCACCGACGGAAACGGTCGTTTAATTGACTTCCGCAACACGGTTATCATCATGACCTCAAACGCAGGAACCCGCCAACTGAAAGAATTCGGGCATGGAATCGGATTCAATGCGAGCGGTTCCACCGGTCTTAGTGTCAACGAGGAGGACAAGCAATATGCCCGCTCCATCATCCAGAAGAGCCTGAGTAAGCAGTTTGCACCGGAGTTTCTCAATCGTCTCGATGAGATTATTACCTTCGACCAGCTGGATATCAATGCCATCAAGCAGATTATAGATGTCGACTTGAGGGATCTCTTCAAGCGAGTTGAGGAAATGGGCTATCATCTCCAGATTACTGACAAGGCGAAGGAATTCGTGGCCTCAAAGGGCTATGATGTGCAGTTTGGAGCCCGTCCGTTGAAGAGAGCCATTCAGAACTATATCGAAGACGGACTCTCGGAACTCATCCTCTCAGGCGAGCTCAAGCCCGGGGACACGATATCCATCGGCAAGAATCCCAACAAGGAAGAGCTTACCTTCAAGTAAGCTGTCGTTTCAAGTATAGTTACGGGATATTTCTAAATAGATTACCAGTCGTTGGCAATGGTATTACAAGCAGCTTGTAACACCGTTACCAGCGGCTGGTAATTCTGTTACAAGCCGTTTGTAATTGCGCCGCGGGCATTCGTTCTTTCTCCTCAAGCTTTCTTCATTTGCTACTGTAGGTAGCCCCGATGCATCCGTCCGTTACCTTCAGCTTATACTGCCCGTTAGGCTTGGTTCTCTTCAAAGTGATGACGAGTTTCCCCTTAAACAGCTTCATCCGTGGCTTCGTGAAGGATTCCAGACTCGTGGCATCGCCGTTGCATACGGCCTTGAACTCTGCGTTGCCACTCACAAGGAAGCTTAAGTCATTGTCGGCTTCAGGTACTTCAATACCATTCTTGTCTATTGCACTGACCGTAAGATATATCAGGTCGCTGCCATTGTATGACGAAAGCTCTCGGGAAGCATCTATGCGATACCCTGCGACGGTGCCTGCGGTGCGGCGCACATCCTCGCCAATCTTGTTCCCATCAGAGTCATAGACCACGACGCGCAGTTCGCCGGGCTCATAGCGCACATTGTTCCAACGCAGGCGATACCTGTCCAGCAACGGCTGGACATTCACGCTGTCAGGCTCTATGTCCCATGCGTGCTTGGAAAAGTCTTTCTTGACCCGTCCCTGCGACTTGCCGTTGATGAACAATTCGCCCTCTACCCCATCCGTATAGCAATATACCGGCGTAACCTTTCCTTCCCTTCCCGGCCATGTCCAATGGGGAAGCAGGTGGACGGTATGGCTCTTCTTGTTCCATTGCGAGCGATAGAGGTAATACCTGTCCTTGGGAATCCCTGCCAAATCGCAGATTCCGAAATAGCTGGAACGCGACGGCCAATACTTGTCGTAGGGGGTAGGCTCTCCCAGATAGTCGAATCCCGTCCACACAAACTGCCCTATCGTCCATGGATAATCGTCCTGCATCATGAAGTCGGTCTCCGGCAGATTGCTCCACGGACAATACTGATTGTCATATCCGTTCACCTGTCCGTCAGGATAGGTTACATCAGCGTTTACCGCAACGGGGAACTTGTATACTCCCCGACTGCTGATCGTAGAGGCAGTTTCGGAGCCAAGGAGGAATCCTTGCGGCAGCATTTCATGCCCTTTGCCGTATCGGTGTACCCGATAGTTGAAGCCGGGCACATCCATCACTTGTGCAAATCCCGACTTCAAGGCGTTGTCCACCTGGTCTAATCCCTGGGTTACCATGTGCGCGGAATCCAGCTTGTGGCAGAGTTCCTGCAAATGCCGTGCATACTTCACACCTTCTTCGCTCCCTTGTTCCGGTATCTCGTTTCCGATACTGTACATTATCAGGGAGGCATGATTGCGATGATTCAGCACGAGGTTGGTAATGTCCTTATCAGCCCAATCCTTGAAAAAGCGTGCGTAGCCGTTCTTGCACTTCGGATAGATCCACATGTCGAAGCTCTCGGCCATGACCATCATACCCAGCGAATCATAGACTTCCATCTGCATCGTAGAGGGCATGTTGTGCGCTGTTCGTATGGCATCGCAACCCATCTCCTTTAGAATCTTCACCTGCCGAATGAGTGCGTCCTTATTGACAGCCGCCCCCAAGGGTCCCAAATCATGGTGCAGGCAGACGCCCTGGAGCTTCCGCGGCACCCCGTTCAATTGGAATTCCCGCTCCCGGTCAATCTTCACGGTGCGCACGCCCACTTTCTTCACCAGCTCGTCAAACAGGGTATTATCACAATAGAGCTGGCAGACAAGGGTATACAGGTTAGGAGTCTCTGGAGACCATAGCCGTGGGCTTGGCAACTTTATCCGTGTACCAGCCTTGTCTTTCTTGTCTAATGGTACATCCTGCAAAGCCACCTCCCGCCCCTTCTCGTCTAAAAGCATGAACCTGACAAACGCGGGCATGTCTTCAAACTGCAAGGCATTGACGGCCTGTATATCGACTGCCACGACCGCCTCGCTGGCATTCTGGCTTACGGTACGGAAATAAACGGACCAGTCATCCAGACGACAATTACTCGAGCTGACCAGCTGCACGGGGCGATAGAGTCCGGCTCCGGGATACCAGCGACTGCTTTCCTCCATGTTCCGCAAATGCACGAGCACCTCGTTCTTTTCCCCCGGCTTATTTAAATAAGGTGAGATGTCAATGCGGAAAGCATTATATCCATAAGGCCAATATCCCGCGCGCATGCCGTTCACATAAACTATGGGCTCGGACATGGCACCATCGAACCAAAGCTCCGTGTGTGCTCTGAAATCATAGACATCGTCATCTGCCGGTGGAATGACTACCGAGGTCCTATACCAGCCTTCTCCTATCCAGGGAAGAGCCCCCGAACGGCCGCTCTTCTCCGTGGCCACCGACTCTCCATTCTGGGTTATCGCCACCTTCTGCAAGTCCCATTTCTTGTCAAACGGGCCGTTGATTGCCCAGTCATGGGGCACTTTCACTGATTCCCAATGCAGACTGTCGCGGGAGAATTCCCAGTCCGCAAGATTTGCATTCCACCTTACCTGGGCTGAAACCGTGAGCCTGGAAACGGCAAGGCAAAAACCAAGTACTCCAACTTTAAAAATCTTCTTCATTCTTCTCAAAATATCTATATAGCGACAAAAATATAAAAAAAATAACGATTATTATTACTTCCATGAAGAATTGCACAAACAAAAAGCTGTTGTGCGGGCACACAGCTTGAATTTTCAAAAAAGTTTCTTTAAAAATTTGGAATTTTCAGAAAAACATATTACTTTTGTTCTCGTTATCCTGAAAACAATCTTTTTACCTTAAAGAAAGCTAATACCTATTGAATGTGGAGCGATTGACTGTGAAGTTCATCGCTTTTTTGTTTTCCCCCATTTTCATGAATCTGCGAAATGTCTGAACCTCTTCGGTTTCAGCTCTATCGGCTGTCTTCTGATGTTACGACAACTAACGCATTCGTCATTAAGTACATTCCCTTTTACAAAATCGCCGAAATCATTCGACAAAATCGCCGATTTTGTTCGACAACTTCGCCGATTTTGTCGCACTTTAAACGGCCTTTTACATGACTGCCTGATTTCCTTACCCCCGAGAATCATCACAAATCAGAGACGAAATCGATATGTTAATCTGTCTTAAAATTAAGAATTCTGATTAGCCGTCTCATCCTACTTTCAACTTTTATTATTAATTTTGCATCCGATTTAGTCCGTTTGGGCTCGAACAAGTGCCGACATAAGGTCGGACGCCTTGCGGAAAAACCCGTTTATAAAATTAAAATGTACGCAATTGTAGAAATTAACGGTCAGCAGTTCAAGGCTGAGGAAGGCAAGAAGCTCTTCGTGCATCACATTAAAGATGTTGAGGCTGGCAAGACTGTTGAATTTGACAAAGTTCTCCTCTTGGACAATGAGGGAACTGTCAAAGTAGGCGCCCCCACAGTAGAAGGCGCAAAAGTTGTAGTAGAAGTGGTGAACCCTCTCGTCAAGGGAGACAAGGTTATCGTCTTCAAGATGAAGCGTCGCAAGGACTATCGCAAGAAGAACGGTCATCGCGCTCAGTTCACTGAAGTTGAAGTTAAACAAGTAATCGCTTAAATCAAGGAGGATTAGAAATGGCACATAAAAAAGGTGTAGGTAGTTCTAAGAACGGACGCGAGTCAGCTTCTCAGAGATTAGGCGTTAAGATTTGGGGTGGTCAGAAGATCGTGGCTGGCAACATTATCGTTCGCCAGCGCGGCAACAAGCACTTCCCGGGAGAAAATGTAGCCCAGGGCAAAGATGATACCCTCTATGCTCTTGCCGATGGTGTGGTTTACTTCCACAGAGGTCGCAGAAACAAGAGCACGGTTTCAGTTCTCTCACCGGAGGCTTACGCCGAGAAAACCAAGAAAGCTGAAGCTTAACACAACAAACAAAATTTATTCCAAACAAACGAATAGGATGCCAATCTTCGACTCGAGGATTGGCATCCTTCATTGATAGATATTCCCCCAAGAAACTTTAAAGGAAACAAAAAATATTCATTATGGTTTTAAATATTATTTGTTATTTTGTTTGAAATATATTTTGTATCTTTGCAAAAATAAAAAGAATCTTATAAAATATAGCGACATGCTTACATTGAAACTCATCAGTGAGGAAACTGAACGCGTTATCCAAGGTCTGGAAAAGAAACACTTCGACGATGCCCGTGGTGCCGTAGAAAAAGTCTTGGAATATGACAAGCTCCGCCGCCTGACGCAGCAGAAGCTGG
Organism: Prevotella sp. KH2C16; assembly: GCF_900113305.1. Classification (GTDB taxonomy): domain Bacteria; phylum Bacteroidota; class Bacteroidia; order Bacteroidales; family Bacteroidaceae; genus Prevotella. The sequence goes on from NZ_FOOW01000003.1 coordinate 23,259, forward strand.
ATGCCAATAAGCAACAGCAGAATCAACTCTCACGGCAGATTGGCAGCTTGATGAAGGATGGTAAAAAAGATGAAGCAAACGAGATAAAGAATCAAGTGGCAGACCTGAAGTCGGCCGACAAAGCCCTTCAGGAAATCATGGAGAAGGCGCAACAGGATATGACAGAAGTACTGCTCACCATCCCGAATATTCCCAATGAGGATGTTCCTGAGGGGAAAGACGCGACGGATAATGTGGTTGTAAAAGAAGGAGGCGCGATTCCCGACCTTGGTCCTGAACCTCTCTGCCACTGGGATCTCCTGAAAAAGTATAATCTGGTAGACTTCGACCTTGGCGTTAAGATCACAGGTGCGGGATTTCCGGTCTATATCGGTAAGATGGCGCGCTTCCAGCGTGCCTTAGAAGCGTTCTTCTTAGAGGAGGCTCGCAAGTCGGGATATCTCGAAATTCAGCCTCCCTATGTAGTAAACCAGGCCTCAGGACTGGGCACGGGGCAGCTTCCAGACAAGGAGGGACAGATGTATCACGCTAATCTTGACGACCTCTACCTCATCCCGACGGCAGAAGTTCCTGTTACAAATATATTCCGCGATGTAATCCTCGACGAAAAAGACCTGCCGATCAAGCGATGCGCCTATTCTGCATGTTTTCGTCGCGAGGCCGGCAGCTATGGCAAGGATGTAAGAGGACTGAACCGTCTCCACCAGTTCGACAAGGTTGAAATTGTGCGCATCGACAAACCGGAACATTCCTATGAAAGCCTGCGGGAAATGCTCGTACATGTGGAGGGATTGCTTCAGAAACTTGAACTACCCTATCACATTCTGAAGCTTTGCGGAGGAGACATGAGCTTTACCTCGGCAATCTGCTATGATTTCGAAACTTATAGTGCCGCCCAGAAGCGTTGGTTAGAGGTTTCCTCTGTAAGTAATTTCGAAAGCTATCAGGCCAACCGGTTGCATTGTCGCTATCGCCATACAGACGACAAGAAGATAGAACTCTGCCATACCTTGAACGGATCGGCACTGGCGCTCCCCCGTATCGTCGCTACCATCATCGAGAACAATCAGACGCCGGAAGGAATCCGCGTGCCCAAGGTGCTCGTTCCGTATTGCGGTTTTGAGATTCTTGACGACAAGAATTCTTGAGTATTTCGATAAGCTCTCTTCACTCTTTTATATAAGGTGAAGAGAGCTTATTATATTTTACAAAGACATTAATCTTTATATCATGTATAGAATCGTTTCCAAAAAGCAATATTCAGAGAAAGTTTTCAATATAGAGGTTGAGGCACCGCTGATAGCTAAGAGTTGCAAGCCAGGCAACTTTATCATCGTCCGTGTTGACCACAATAGTGAACGAGTTCCCTATACCATTGCCAAGTCTGATGCGGAGAAAGGTACACTCAGTCTGGTAATTCAAGAAGTAGGACTTTCTTCTACTAAATTCTGCAGTCTGAATGTCGGCGACGAGGTAAAGGACATTGTGGGACCTCTGGGCAATCCCTCAAGAATTGAGAACTATGGAACGGTTCTATGTGCCGGCGGCGGTATCGGAATTGCCGCCATCCTCCCTATTCTAACGGCTCTGAAACAAGCGGGCAACCGCATCATTTCCATTCTTGCCGGCCGCACGAAAGAACTTGTCATCATGGTAGATGGTGTAAGAAGGTATTCCGATGAGGTTGTCATTATGACAGACGACGGTTCTTGGGGAGAAAAGGGTGTCATTACGGTTGGCATGGAGAAAGTGATTAATCGGGAGCATATAGACAAGGTACTTGCCATCGGGCCTCCTATCATGATGAAATTCTGTTCTTTACTTGCCAAGAAATACAATATCCCTAATGATGTATCCTTAAATACCATCATGGTAGACGGTACCGGCATGTGCGGGGCATGCAGGCTCACCATCGGTGGAAAGACCAAGTTTGTGTGCATTGACGGTCCGGAATTTGACGGAGACTTGGTTGATTGGGACGAGATGTTCAAGCGCATGGGTACATTCAAAAGTGTAGAGCGCAACGAGATGGAACATTATGCGGAACACACAGCGAAGATAAGTTCTGAAGCTTCAAAGCCTCAAAAGGATGCAGAAGGAAAGATAAAAGTAACAGATTCTATTGCACAATTAACGGATCGTAACGCTCAGTGGCGCAAAAACTTGCGGACTTCCATGAAACCAAAGGAACGGATGGCCATTGAGCGCGTTAAGATGCCCGAGCTCGATCCAGCCTATCGTGCAACTACACGGCTGGAAGAAGTAAACAAAGGACTCACGGAGGAAATGGCCGTTATGGAAGCGAAGCGCTGTCTCGACTGTGCAAAGCCAACCTGTGTAGAGGGTTGTCCCGTGAACATCAATATACCTTCGTTCATTAAGAACATTGAGCGTGGGGATTTTCTGGCCGCTGCCAAGGTCTTGAAGAGCACCTCTGCCCTTCCGGCTGTATGCGGCCGTGTCTGTCCGCAGGAAAAACAATGTGAAAGCCAATGTATTCACCTTAAGATGAATGAGCCTGCGGTTGCTATTGGGCACCTTGAAAGATTTGCTGCTGATTATGAACGAGAAAGTGGAAGCATTTCGCTGCCAGAAATGGAACCTGCTAATCGCATCAAGGTTGCCGCTATAGGTTCTGGGCCAGCTGGGCTAAGCTTTGCCGGCGATATGGCAAAACACGGATTCGATGTTTATGTTTTTGAGGCTTTGCATGAAATTGGTGGAGTCTTGAAATATGGCATTCCCGAATTCCGTCTTCCCAACTATATTGTTGATGTCGAGATAGAAAACCTGAAGAAGATGGGAGTTCATTTCCAGACCGATTGCATTGTCGGAAAGACCATTACCATTGATGAACTTGAGCAAAAAGGGTTTAAGGGCATCTTCGTTGGTTCGGGAGCAGGACTTCCAAACTTCATGAACATTCCCGGCGAGAATCTCATCAACATCATGAGTTCCAACGAGTATCTCACTCGTGTGAATCTCATGGATGCTGCAAATCCGAAAACCGACACTCCCATCATACTTGGGAAAAAAGTCTTAGTAGTAGGTGGTGGCAACACGGCCATGGACTCTTGCCGCACAGCCAAGCGCCTCGGCGCCGATGTTACTTTGGTCTATCGTCGCTCAGAGGCAGAGATGCCCGCTCGTCTGGAGGAAGTCAAGCATGCAAAAGAGGAAGGCATCAAGTTCCTAACCTTGCACAATCCCAAGGAATATATCTCTGACAAAGACGGCAGGGTTGCTGCAGCAGTTCTCGATGTAATGAAGCTTGGAGAGCCTGACGCAAGTGGGCGTCGCAGACCAGAAGTTACCGGACAGACGCTTACTGTGGAATGCGACCAAGTGATCGTTGCAGTCGGGGTCAGTCCTAACCCATTGGTTCCAAAGTCAATTCCTGGCCTGGAACTCGGACGAAAGAACACGATCGTTGTCAATGACGAAATGCAAAGTTCACAGGCCAATATCTTTGCAGGAGGAGACATTGTCCGCGGTGGCGCAACAGTAATCCTTGCCATGGGAGACGGGCGACGCGCGGCAACCAACATGGCAAAAAAACTCCTGCACTCATGAATGGATTGTATACCATATTACTGCTTTTGCTTAGCAATGTCTTTATGACATTTGCATGGTATGGACACTTGCGCCTCCAGCAGGCGGGACTTTCCCGAGACTGGCCAATCCTCGGCATTATCCTGTTTTCATGGGAATAGCTTTTTTTGAATACTGCTGTCAGGTTCCTGCAAACAGAATCGGATTCTCCGGTAACGGCGGTCCATTCTCATTGGTGCAATTAAAAGTGATCCAGGAGTGTGCAAGTCTCGCCATATTTGCCATTATCACGAATATCATGTTTCAAGGGCAGAGCCTGCATTGGAACCATGTTCTGGCCTTCTTTCTACTCATCTGCGCAGTATATTTGGTTTTCATGAAATAGACTTTTCACATCCCAGATTTTGTAATATAAGATATTATTGCTATCTTTGCCGAATATGAAAAAAGTGAACATCGTTTTACTATTGCTTGTATTTTTCCTAATCAGTGCGTCGGCGCAAAGGAGAAAGGCAAGGGTAATGCCTAAGCCTGTTGTGAAGCAAGAGTCTCCACAGGATAAGCTATATAAGTCGATGCTGCCATCAACGGCAAAGGTGATGTTTATTGACAGCCTTGTTGTTGACAAGGACTCCTTCCTGACAAGGATTCCTCTTAATCGGGAGTCCGGTTACCTTTATGCAACCAAAGACGGTATCAATGGCTATACAAATGAGTTTGAGAATCGCACCTATTACTCTGCGGAGAAAGATTCAGCACGCTATCTCTACTCTGCCGACAAATTAGGGAAAGACTGGGGAAAGGGAACCATGCTTGATGGCATTGGAGACGATTATAGCACGCAGGACTTTCCCTTCCTTATGTCAGATGGTATCACTCTGTTCTTTGCAGCCAAGGGAAAATATAGTTTGGGAGGATACGACATCTTCACCACTATGTTTGACAGCCAGTCCGGCCAATTCTATGAGCCGCAGAACTACGGCCTTCCTTTCAATTCCCGTGCCAACGACTATCTGCTTGCCATTGATGAAGTAGATACCCTTGGCTGGCTTGTCAGCGATCGCTTCCAACCCGAAGGAAAAGTCTGCATCTATACCTTTGTCCCCACCACCCCACGGCAGAGCTTTGAGGACGAAGACATTACAAATGAAGAAATCTCTAAATATGCGAACCTGAATGCCATTGATGATACCTGGGAGTTTGGCAACCACAAGACGGCCATTGCCAGACTTGAGAGCATGAAGGCTCGAGAAGGGAAAAAGCATAATGCAAACGCAATTGACTTCGCCATAAATGATGATACGGTATATCATGACATCCATGACTTCAAGTCTGCGAGCAATCGGCAACTGTTCCTCGAGTGGAAAGGCCAGAAGGGCTTGATGACAAGTGAGGAAGAAAAACTTCATAAGCTGCGGGAAGCCTATGCCAAAGGGAGTGAGTCTATACGGCAACAACTTCAACAAGAAATCATCCGTACAGAAGAGAATATTGGACAGCTAAGGCAATCCCTCCATCAAATGGAGAAGAAAATCAGGAATAATGAAATTAGCATACTAAAATAACTAAAACCAGATGCCATATGAACAAGTATTTTGCTCCATCAGAGTTGATTATTAATGAGGACGGAAGCTGCTTCCATCTCCATTTGAAGCCAGAACAATTGGCTGACAAGGTAATCTTAGTCGGTGATCCTGACAGAGTATCTCTGATTGCCTCTCATTTTGAGAACATTGAAAACACTGTTCAGAGCCGCGAGTTTCATTCTGTTACTGGGACATATAAGGGTAAGCGCATCACGGCGCAAAGTACAGGTATAGGGTGCGACAACATTGATATTGTGATGAATGAGTTAGATGCCCTTGCCAATATTGATTTCAAGACCCGTACGGAGAAAGCTAAGCACCGTACACTATCTGTCTGCCGCATAGGGACTTGTGGCGGTCTGCAGCCTAACACCCCTGTCGGCACATATATTGCCAGTGTAAAGAGTATAGGCTTTGACGGCCTCATTAACTTTTATGCGAATCGCAATGGAATCTGCGACTTGGATTTCGAACACGAATTCAGAAACCAAGTCAAATGGAATGACCAACTTGGGAATCCGTATGTCGTAGATGCAGACAAGGAACTCATTAAGCGTATTGCAGGCGAGGAAATGGTATATGGTGTTACAATTGCATGCGGTGGCTTCTATGGTCCACAGGGGCGTGTGCTTCGTGTTCCATTAGCAGATCCTAATCTTAATGAGAAGATTGAGAGCTTTGAATACAAAGGTTTGAGAATCACAAACTTTGAAATGGAAAGCAGTGCCCTTGCCGGCCTTGCCAAGTTGATGGGACACAAGGCGATGACATGCTGTATGGTAATTGCTAATCGCCGTATTCTCGAGGCCAATACAGGCTACAAAAACAGTATTGATGGACTAATCAAATTAGTCCTTGAAAGAATTTAAACTGATTTAATGATACAAAATCCTCAAGATACTATTGCAGCAATGGCGACACCTGCGGGTGGCGCCATTGGTGTTATTAGAGTCTCCGGCTCTGAAGCAATTACTATTACCTCTAAACTTTTCAGTAAAAACCTTGCCGCCTCAAAGGCCAATAGTCTCCATTATGGAAACTTTCACACCCTACAGGGCGAGTTACTGGATGATGTTATAATAAGCGTCTATCGTGCGCCTCACTCTTATACTGGAGAAGATGCAACGGAAATTAGCTGCCATGGCTCTCGGTATATTATGCAGAGAATTCTTCAATCTCTTGTTGATGCCGGATGTCGGCAAGCTATGCCGGGCGAATATACAGAGCGCGCTTACCTAAACAACAAAATGGATTTAAGTCAGGCGGAAGCTATAGCAGATTTGGTATCTTCGACCAATCGTGCCTCACATAAATTAGCACTAAGCCAACTTCGCGGGCACTTCAGTAGTGAGCTTGGTCAACTTCGAGAACAGTTACTAAAGATAACTTCACTCTTGGAATTAGAGCTCGACTTCAGTGATCATGAAGAGTTGGAATTTGCCGACCGCACAGAACTGTTAGAACTGACGGATAAAATTCTAAATCACATCAATGCGCTAATTCATTCCTTTGAGACCGGGAACGCCCTGAAGAACGGCATACCGGTTGCTATTATCGGTAAGACCAATGTTGGTAAGAGCACACTGCTGAACAAGCTCCTTCACGAAGAAAAGGCCATTGTGAGCGATATCCATGGTACGACGCGGGATGTCATCGAGGACACCACGGAAATAGACGGAATAACTTTCCGTTTCATCGACACGGCTGGTATACGCAACACGCAGGATAAGGTTGAACAGCTCGGTATAGAGCGAACTTACCAGAAATTGGATGAAGCCATCATCGTTTTATGGATTATAGACAGAAGCACAACGGACGCTGAAGTTAACGAGATGAAGAAAAAGTGCAAAAACAAGAAACTTATCCTTGTGCGCAACAAGATAGACTTAGAACAAGAACACATGGATCCCATCGACTATAACCCCCTTGTTGAGATTAGTGCAAAATACGGCCAAGGTATTGCAGATTTAGAAACGGCATTGGTCAATAGTGCCGATATCCCGGAAATCAATGAGAACAGCGTTATTGTTACCAATGTGCGACATTATGAAGCCCTGACTAAGGCCCGCGAAAGTATTCTGAGAGTCATTGAATCTATGCAAATGGGAGTGAGTGGCGACCTCATTTCAGAAGATCTCCGCATTTGCATTGAGCAACTTGCAGAAATTACCGGTACGCCAATTACACCTAATGAAGTCCTCGGTAACATTTTCAAACACTTTTGCGTGGGAAAATAGATTTTGCATGGGAAGGAGTCAGCATAAGCTGATGCAAAAGCCCTTCGAGCATCGAAAATGACTCGAAGGGGCTGCTTACAATTTTAGTTAATCCCACTGCCCTATTCTATCATGTCATCCTTCCTGGATGTCGTCAGGCCACCAGAACTGTTGCAGTTCGTGGATGATGTCATCCCAATCTTTCATGGTGAACATACCTTCGCCTCTCATCATGATTGTCATGGTGATGTCGTTATAAGTGCGATAGAGTTTTGTGTCCCTAAATCCATTACGGATGTAGAACGCTTGGCGTTGTTTTCGTTGCTCCAGGTTATCGCAAACTTGGGTGGTACTCTCCATGTCCAAAATGAAAGGTTGACCCTTATATCGTTCAATCAGCTGAGTGAGAATCTGCTGGCCATAGTCTTTCCCTCGCAGTTCCTTACTGACAGCGAAGTACCAAAACCAGTTGAATTTCTTACATGGATAGACGATGGTGAAGCCGATGAAGGTTTGACCATCGTAGTAGGCGGTGAAATCCAGCGGCATTTCCCCAACAAGGCGCATCAGATCTACCCATGGAATCTGCTCTCCTTCGGGGAATGCCGTTTCATAGAGCTGTTTTATCTTTTCATCAGCATTGGCTGATGTTATCTGGATGGTTTGCATTATTTCTTCTTATATTTGGCTTTTACTATCTCATATGAGTTTCGAGTCAGTTCCTGTAGGAGTTCATCTGGAGCATTGCCTGGATCTATACCAATCCAATGCTTAGGTGCCATGTTATATGGTTTGCCGATGCAACTATGATTTGCACAGAGTTCTTCGATGCGGTCTGGTTGACATTTCAGTATAATGATGCAGAAATCATCGCAATCGAAGAATGAAAACATGTGGTCATGAATGTAGAAGACCAACACGCTACTGGCATGATGAAACGCTGTGAAAGGCAGCTTCTCTTCCACATCTTCGCCCAAAGAAAGACAATACTCACGATAGTCTTCTATGTTCATTCCGTTCTTTTATTTGCTTAATCGCTCCAATGCCGTAGCGTCAAGTCGGTAAATTGTCCATTCCTTCATGGGCACGGCTCAAAGTGAGAGATAGAAGTCGATGCTGAGCTGGTTCCAGTTGAGACATGTCCATTCCATGCGTCCGCAATGATGCTCGCGCGCTATCCTGACCAGATGCAGCAGGAGAGCCTTGCCATAACCCTTTCCTCGCTCTTCCGGCCATACGAACAGGTCTTCCAGATACAGCCCGGAGTGTCCGATGAATGTCGAGAAATTGTAGAAGTAGAGTGCGAAGCCCACTTCCCGGCCATCCACTACGGCAAACACAGCCTCCGCCCTGTGTTCATCGAACATTTCACGATCCAGCACTTCTCGCGAAGCAATCACCTCGTTCTCCATCTTCTCATACCGGGCTATACCTCGTATGAAATCCAGTAACAGCGGCACATCCTGCCGTTCTGCCCTACGAATCAATATATTGTCTTTAGTCATGCTATTCCCAACAACTCAATTTCAAATATCAATGTCGAACCACCGGGGATGCCTGGCTGGGAGAATTTTCCATAGCCCATGTCGGCTGGGATATAGACTTCCCATTTGTCGCCAATGTACATCTGCTGCATGGCGATGATCCAGCCCTCTATGAGGTCACAGAGCCTGCAAACTAATGGCACACCACCACGACTGCTGTCAAACATTTTGCCGTCGATAGTCTTGCCCGTATAGTGAGCCGTCACAATACTTCTTACACTGGGTGTCGCACTCTGGGCATTACCCTCTGCCAACACCTTATAGTAAATTCCCTTTGGAAGAGCCTTTATGCCTTCCTCCTGTGTGATTTGACTACCAGCCAATCCTTATTTTCTTGTATATATGCTCTCTTGTTCATATTTCTGATGTTCGCTAAATTGGAATTTACTTAATAAAGGATACAGGGATGAGTTCTGACCTTACGCTATGTTCTGGAGCCTCCAAAGACGGGCTTACCCGATGCCATGTAATCACGAAACTCTTGTATTGTCATTCTCAACAGAATTCAATAATAGCACTTACATCTTCTCCTATTGATAGGGAAACTATAATGTCATGAACCGCTTCTTGTTTACGACTATTTGTCTTTAATACACTCTGCCATTCTCTTTCCTGCATCGAATGCCTTCTGCAAGTCCTCCTCCCAATGTTCCTCACGATACTTCCGCTTGTCTGGTTCTGAGAAACCGCGCAACTCGTAGTTGTCGTAGTTCTTCACCTGATAGGTGTTGTAGGCAATCAGCTTCTCAGGTTCTCCGAGGGCTTGGGTGATGCTGTATTCCATCGTGCCGTAGCCGTTGCAGTTATTGAACTCCTTTGTGCCGTTCTGTGTCTCTACAAGCACCACCGGCATGCGTTTCGGTGCTGTCAAACTGTGGTCGTTGTAAGAGAGCCAGGCAAAGGCCAGCCGTTCCAGGAATGCACGCATCTGTGCCGTGATCTCTCCGAAATAGTTGGGTGACCCCAGCACCAGTCCGTCGGCTTCTGCCACTTCCTGCAGCACAGGAGTTAGGGCATCCTTGAACTTGCAAACATTCGAAACCTTGCCTCTGATCTTACAGACCATACACGACATGCAGCCCTTGTAGTCAAGGCCATACAAGCGCACGGTCTTTACTTCGATTTGGTCACTTACTGAAGTAGCACCTTCGGCGAACTTCTTCAGCATAGAGGCCGTATTGAATGTCTTTCTTGGGCCTCCGTCGATAATCATAATCTTTTTCATCGTATTTAATCTTCAATAATGTATGCAGAAACAATTTCTCCGTAATAGCAGAAGTGGTCGCCTGTTTCCATCGTATAGAACTGGCGGGTAATCTCGTCGTTGAACTTGTATGATTCCTGCTCTTGGCTATAGAGCACACGGCACTCCAATGTCAGGGGCAGTTCCTTGATGCCTGGCGTGTTGATGACCTCGGGGTCCACAGGCGTAAGCCCTGCCACTTCAATCTTATCCATATCCCGACCGCTCTTTGAGCCGCATATGCCCAAAATTTTCCTTCGATATTCACCAACAGGCACATTAATAGTAAATTCGCGGCACTTGTCAAGCATCTCCCTAGTATAACGCTGATGTCTCACATATGCCACAAATATAGGTCGCTCCCAAATGATGCCAAGTGTTCCCCAGCCGATGGTCATTGAATTAACCTTGTCACCAACCTTTGTGGTAAGTAGGATTCCTGGTCTCATGGCCTTGATAATCTCGCCCGCATAGTCGCGGATGTCAATCTTCTTCTTTGTCATGGCTTCTTTTTTTATAAGTGATTCTACTTTTATAAAGGTAACCTAACACCCACTTCCATCAATACTGCAAGAGGCACCGATGTTTTCGTCAGGCATCGGCTCCAAGCCTGCATCTTTGGAAGACAGGGTTACCGTTCCATCCTCCAGTACATAGCAAGGAATACCCACATCACCAATCTTTTTAGCTTCGTCGAAAGCAGGATGATTATCTCTCAAATCAAGGAACTGTTTCAGATTACGCACATGTTTACTTATATCTATCACCTCAAAATGAGGATTACCTTCAACCTGCTTCTCTATATACTCACAATACGGGCAGGTCTGCATTACAAACATCTTAATCATTGTATCTATTATTTTGTTTAACTTATATCTACTCAAAATTGACTTTGCCTGAACCAATCTCAAAGTGGTATTTGACAATGCCTAAATCTATCTGTGTGTAGCCAATCAGGGAAAATCCTTTCTTGGCTCGTACCCGATGACGATTGTTACTCATGTCGACATACTCAAACGAGAACTTTTGCTGGTTCACGGCTGTAGGAGCAAATAATGCTGCCTCCACTCCTTTCTTGAACCACGACGGAGTGATGTCAGACGCATTGCTCACTTGCTCTACGGTCTTGATCTTATGCCCGACACCTTGTGTCTCACCATAGCCGATGGCAATGTAACAGGCAATCTTTTCGCCCTCTTCAAGCACATATGTTCCTGGCACTTTCGAGTAGCTGAGTCCAACCCAGCAGGTGTTCAAACCAAGTGTTTGGGCGAGTAAGACGAGATGCTCGCCGTAGTAGCCTACACGCTCGTCTAAGTCATCGGATTTCTTTCCAGCCATGACAAGATAGTTGTTGGCATTGCGGAACTTCCCGTATTTGGCCATAGTCCCTTGGAATGCCTTTGGCTCATTGCATACCAACTGAATGTGAAGTTGGCCCTCATTGTTCAACTTCACAATTTCATCTTCAAGCAATTTGACGATTTCCTCGCTCAATGGCTGGTCTTTGTAAGCCCTCACACTATGCCGGGCTTCTATGGCTTCCTGTATTGTCATATTTTAGATGATATATTACTATTCAATTATTATATGTCTTCTTTGCTACATTAAGATACATACCGCTACATTTTCGCTATATTGAATCATTGTCGTTATAGCATGTTAGTCGTTGTGTATCAGTCCCGCTACATCATGCTATGTGTTTTCCTTTATTGAAGCGATCGTTGGAATACCTGTTCAAACACATCCACTTCTCGCTTGGCTATACCCAGGCGAGTGGCTATGGACTTCCAATGCTTCACACCAGCCTTCACTTCATCGATGATACGCACGGCTTCGTCTTTGCCTATCATATACTCCTCCGAGGAATCAAGCAACACCTGAAGGTCCGCATGATTCGTTGTGGAGTTGATGAGCAAAGACTGGTATTCATTCAGAGTCGGATTCATATCGTATGCCGGTGATAGCGTCCAGCCCCGTGGAGTCAGCAGGAATCCGTGGTTGCGGAAATGGTCATCGCTATTGCCGATGGCTATATTGAATGCCACTCGACGATAGAGCTGACGAAGGTTCTGCTCCACGTCACAACAGTTCTGGAGGATGAAGTCCACGATGTCCAGATAGCCGTTACCCGTTTTGGCATCACAGCCATCAGTCAAGCCCAGCAGGGTCATGGCTGATGCGAAATGCTTTCTTCGACCATCGGCTGTCCTGTCGAAACGCCTGGAAAGTAAGGCATGGTATTTCCCACCTGTCTCAATGACACTAGTCTCTGCAGCTATGACTCCAGCCTCTTTCGCCAACAGATGACTGTGGTGTTCCCAAAGACCTACATCATAGTCATCGTTCCTTGACGGGAACTTGGCTACGCAAAGCCGGCCTTCATCATTAATCACACCAGCCTTGGGACGGGCACCGCCAAGCGAAGTGCCAGGATGAACGAGTTGCAAGAGCCATTTCTTCTCAGGCAACTGGTTCTGCTCCTCACTCTTCTCTATCTCCATACTGGCTGCCACCAATGCCCGTATGTCGGTCAAAGGGGGAATACGAAGCGATTCCTCACAATTGATGTACTCTCCATCTTGTTTTTCCTTAAAGCGGAAACCACCCATGCGGGAGTAGTCATCGATACCCATGAGGTAATCAAACGACGAAAGCTTACGTACCGGGCGTTTCTCTTCCGTAGCAAGGATTTGTTCGCGACGGTTAAGCAGTAATCTTCCCCAACGGTCAGGCAAGGCATCGCTGAAGCAGCTGAAGATGTCCCTGTCCGGCTGGGTATATTGCTGACCAGGATAGTTGTTGATGTCGGCACTCAGAAAGAGGCTGCCATACTGACGGAGCCAGTCGTTATCATACTTGAACGAATAGGAGTCTGAGCCACGGAGGGATTCATAGCCAAGTTCACCGACCAGCATTGGTTCGTCAAGCCAGTCAAAATCCGCATATACATACAGTGTCTTCATACCTTATTGCTTTTTTGAAGCACGTTCACGATGTTTCAGTGCAAGATCCTGTAAGGCCCTTCCCATTTCATCGTTCTTCGCCAACAACAGGATGTCATCATCAAGCTGGAGGGCATAGAGCACACGGAGATAGATACCAATCGCTACTGTCGGAGTTCCTTTTTCTATCCTCGAAACGGTCAGAGGAGAACAAGTAGCCCGTTCTGCCACCTGCACTACACTAAGATTACGACGCAGGCGAGCCAGCTTTATTTGCTCACCTACCGTCTGCATCTTCTGTTCCAGTTTTCGGGGCAACTTATTGCCCATTGTTGTCTTGCTCATATTGTTGCTCAACTTATATTTACGAGCATAAAGATACAACAAATACTTTATTTTATGATATGTTATAACAATAAATATAGTTATTCAAGGCATTTTTAACAATTCAAGTCATCTTTTGGAACCAAAAGCATACTCCTGAGATAGAATATCGCATGGACATTGGGAATACCCAGTCAATGACAAAAATCGGCGATTTTGTCGCGCTGACAACGGCTTCTTACCTTACTGGGCGGAAGCAGCATGGCAAAATGCGACTTCCTTGTAATTCTCCAAGGGCTTACCGGAAGTTGCTCCTTTTCCACCTATTAGTCTTTTAATATATGTTTTCAAGTAGTGGGACATAATAGAAATTGTATATTTTTTAGAAATTCCCATCCCGCACAAACAGAAGGGATCATCTGTGAACTCTCAGATAAGTTGAACTTATGTAATTTGCCCAATATTCATTATGCAATTTTAAAAGTGCTACTAATTCTTGTATTTCCACTTGACAATGTGTTATATCCACATGATTGAGAATTTCAATATAAGACACAAAATCAAGATATGTTTGGGGATAGCGACCATTAGAGCATGCATGGAGAATGCTCTCTAATGTCTCTTTTTGTTTCATCGGGTCATGGAAAGAAGCTAATATCGTCCGTTGTTTAGAGCCGACTAATGACTTCTGTACTTTGTCATAATAATCAAAGGTTACGGAAAAATCATCCCATGTTGATTGGTCATAGGTTGCCCTCTTATACCTATACCAGTTCTGCAGTTTCACATCATAAGAATAGAAATCATATACAGCCTTAACCGTTCCCCCTGTTGTCATGTGTAAATATTTGATAATAATTCCTTGTTGGGGAGATATATAGGTTAGCTCTCCTCCCATTGACTCATCAAGGTCAGCATTGTCTGTGAAAGATAAAACCACCTTATTCCCCAATCGTATCTTTCCTTTTACATAGACCTCTGATGCATGCCAGTCATTACGATTCTCTTCGTCTCTGTAGAAAATAGTCTTATGAACTATAGACATCTTGTCAGCAAGATTATCCATGTCAAAGAGTCCTTCTATTGTCTGGTATTCTGTTTCAACACGCTGTGCATAGCATGGTACAGCTAACATTGTTAGAACAAAATATATAAATATGTATTTAAGATTTTCCATTATTATACTTGTTTTAATTGTTTTAATCTCTCTCGAGCACGGCGGATTCCATAAGCAAGTGCAAAGTTACGCTATTTTTTCTTTAATCATGTTTTTTGGCTTGCAAAATCCGTTTTTCTTTCTTGGCCTGTTGTTTAATTTTTCAATTATGTTCCTGATATACAGCCTTGATATACCCCTGAAGTCCGTCTTCTTCGGAATGTGTTGCCTGATGAGACCGTTCATGTTCTCGATGGCTCCTTTTTCCCACGAGCAGTACTAATCATTTGGAAAGAATAGATAACACTTTCAATATATCTAAAGGTCGCCTTTATATTTTTATAAACAAATATCATAATAACTCGAATATTTTTTATTTTTTCCTATATATTTTTTAATTATTAGCGTCTTTATTTTATACATTAACTAAAGAACCAATTGTATGAATCTTAAGATCTTACCCTGTTACAATTATTGGTATTACCACAATACAAAGATACAATATACTATCTCAATATCCTGCATTTCTCTGATATAATAAAGGGCTTCGTGAGTCGCAGTGATAATAAAATAATCAACCAACAGATAAATCTATATTTTTAAGTTATGATAAGAATTATAATCTTGACATTGGCTTTTTCACTTGCAACGGTAATTTCCGTAGCAAGTGAACCTCTCAAAGTTCTGGCCTTAGGTAACAGCTTCTCACAAGACGCAATAGAACAATATCTTCATGAACTTGCCCAAGCTGATGGTAAGGAACTAATTATTGGAAATATGTATATCGGGGGTTGTTCACTGGAGAGACATTATAACAATATGCTTAATAACACCGCAGACTATGCATACCGAAAAATAGGCCTTGACGGAGTGAAACATGAGACGGTCAATATGACAATTGATAATGCACTCATCGATGAGCAATGGAATTATATCAGTCTGCAGCAAGTGAGCGGTTTGTCTGGTGACTACAACACATACAACCCTTATCTACCCGCACTTATTGCATATATCAGGGCTAAGCTTCCATCTGTAAAGCTTATTCTTCACCAGACTTGGGCATATTCTATGAACTCCACACACAGTGACTTCAAACGCTACGATAATAGTCAGATAAAAATGTATCACAGCATCATTGAGGCTACAACCAAAGCCTTCAATGAAAATGCCATGGATTTACTTGTTCCTTGTGGAACAGCCATTCAGAATGCACGAACTACATTTATTGGCGACTATATGAATCGTGATGGTTATCACCTTAATGTCATTTATGGGCGCTATACCGCTGCTTGCACATGGTACGAAGCTTTATTCAAAACTAATGTAGTAGGTAATACATATTCTCCTGAAGGCATGAATGAATCTCTGAAACTCGCAACCCAGACTTCTGCACACGAGGCTGTAAAAAATCCCTATACAGTCACCGACTTGAGTTTCATACAAAATTCGGTAAATTCACATAAGTATTTTATCAATATAAAGGGTAAAGGTAAAAGAAATGGAAGCAGTTGGGATGACGCAATGTCATTCGACGATTTTTACGCCGATGTAAACCGTTTCGACGATGGCGACCAATTTTTCTTTACCGGAGGAGTTTACAAGCCTAATCAAATTACTGAGATTACGAAAGGTTATACTTTTGTTGGAGGATTTTCTCCAGAACTTACCGGAATGGATACTACCTTGCCAATTTATCCGTCGTCAACCCCTACGATTTTTTCAGGCGACAAGAATAACAATGAGATTGCTGACAATGGTGATGCTGTAGCTATTCTCAATTTCTCAACATCTACCGAGGATGGATCTATGCTTAAAGCTGTAACACTACACGGATTAGAATTTACTTGTGCTTACGATGCTACAGATGGAGAAAATCATGGAGCTTTATGGCTTAAACACTGTGGTTTTGTTAACATAAAGGACTGCCGTTTCTATGGCAATGTTGGTAAAGGTAAGCTTGGTGGTATGGCCATCACCTCACAGTATAGTCATCTTGTAGCAACCAACTGTCAATTTTTTGATAACGAAGCAAAAAGCCGAGGAGCAGCATTACGCTTCTCCTCAAACGATAAAAATCGTGGGGTAGGCATCATCAACCGTTGTGCTATATATAATAATAAGGTAGAAGACGGTGTGGGGAGTGCCATCCTCGTACAACATGGCAAGGCTCTATATGTTGTCAATTCCACCATAACAGGAAATAGTACAAAAACACAGTCTGGAGCAATTTACTCTAATGGATCTGGAACATATTCTAATAAGGTGATAGTCATAGGCTCCACCATATCAGGAAACCAAGGTGGTCCGCAAATACAAATAGCCGCGAATGCTGATTTGAGTATTGCGAACTCCATTGTCGTAGGCGATAAATTTCCGGCTTTTACCCTTGCTTCAGTTAAGAACTTTCTTTCTGGTGGTTTTAACTTAACTAGTGATACAACTCAAGAATGGATTTTCAGCGATGATGCCGATGAGCAGAACGATTTTAGCAAAATCTATGGCAATGTTCAGATTAATGAAAACTACCTTCTCGTACCACAAATAACAGAAGGAAAATATAACATGGAAACACTGGGCGACGCTGTCTCAACATGGAATATTCCTGTTGATATTACGGTTGACCAGACTGGCACTGTACGCACAAACAAGTCGCTTCCTGGTGCATATGCTTCTGTCTTAACTTCGGGTATAAAGCAAGTGAATCGGAACATGTCGATTAATAAGGTACAATATGGTATTGACGGAGTGCGTATAGGCGGTATTCATCATGGAATAAGCATTATCAACGGAAAAAAAATAATCAACAGATAAATATCAATGAAAGCAAAACAAACGACTCACAGCAGGTAAACGATAAGGAACAGGGTATGTCGTATATGCACAGTAAAACACCCCCATGCCCTTCGAATATTACATTTAACTCGAAGGGCTGTTTTCTATAGAGTTACTATCGATATCAGACAAAGCAGAAGTTTCACCTTTCTATGCGTAAGTACCTGTTTTTATATTACTGTTCAGATTCTAAAAGAAAAAAGCTGCGCCAATCAGTATGTATTGGACGCAGCTCTTTTATATCAAGGCTATTGGGAATCAGTCTTCAGGACTGAAATCCTCTTTCCCGACACCGCATTCCGGGCATACCCAGTCTTCGGGTAAGTCCTCGAATGCTGTTCCGGGCTGAATGCCGTTATCCGGGTCTCCTACTTCCGGGTCATAAACCCATCCGCAAACATTACATACATACTTCTTCATGATGTCCTTGTTTTAATAATTAGAAAAAATTAATCTACTACTATCTTTTCAGAATATATATTCCGACGATTTTTAGATTTGTCTACAAAAATAATAAATAATATCAAATAAGACAGGGTTTTTATATATAATTTTTATTAAAAGCTTTGTTATATGCTTCGCTTGAGAGAAAGAAGAAAATTGATTAATAAATCTTGAATGGCAGAACTTCGGAGGAAGTTTCTCAAAGAAAAATTTGGATTCCGCAAATGAATTTGCTATATTTGCATGCGTTTGGACATTATCATTGGGAAATATAGAATGGGGTAAGATGTTTTTATGTGTATGCGTTCTCTGTAGTTGTCAACATAACTACATCAAAGATAAAACAGAGACCTGCAATGACTCTCTCATTCAGGTCAAGTTTAATTTATCCCCTGAAAGATATCAAAAGAAAGGACTTTTCTTTGTTCTTGATAATGATACTGTCCATGTCTATAATAGATATTTCTCTGATAAGGGAAAGAACCGGCTGGTTTTACAATTCAGCATTTCCCTCGATTCTATCATTATACATGAATATCAGACCTGCGGAATAAAGTCTTTGCTGTCAAAATATTGCGAGATCATACAATATGATAAGAATACAGCAGACACCGTCCTCCGCAACCAAAAGGATTTTAATCGCAAATGGACAATAATCTATGTTTTATCTAAACATAATCTCAAATATTTCAAACATGACTTAACTGGGTATGAAGTATTCAGATATACTCATAATGCAGATCTGCATGAGGACAAGTAAAGACATGTAATTCGGAAATCCCCTGATAAAATAACTTCTTTGCATCACAAAAAAATAGACAATAGGCCTGTTGCACATAGTTTGGTCAAGCCTATTGTGCTATTAATTTCCCGCAAGGATATATGGGGCAAGAATCTACCATGCTCCTGCTATTACAATGTCAAAGGCTCATAAGTTAAGCCAAACACATCTGCTATGGCTTTAAAGACAACTTTTCCGCCAACGATGTTCAGACCTTTATATAGAGCAGCATCTTCCTTGCAAGCTTGCTTCCATCCTTTATCTGCCAGTTTCAGGGCATAACGAAGCGTGGCGTTCGTAAGAGCGATGGTTGAGGTGTTCGGGACAGCTCCTGGAATATTGGCAACCGCATAATGAACAATACCATCCACGGTATAAATCGGATTGCTATGGGTCGTCGGATGCGAGGTCTCGAAACACCCGCCTTGGTCTATTGCTACATCAACTAACACCGTTCCCGGTTCCATGAGTTTCAGCATATCTCGGGTAATAAGATGGGGAGCTTTATCCCCCGGGACAAGTACGGAGCCAACAACAATATCGACATCACTTAACTCTCGCTGTATATTATGAACTGAGGAATAGAGCGTATGTACATTCACGGGCAACTCCAGCTGCAACTGGCGCAATCTGGACAGGTTGATGTCCGTGATATATACTTCAGCTCCCATACCGGCAGCCATACGCGCTGCAGCCTCTCCTACTGTACCACCACCAAGCACAAGCACCTTGGCCGGCTTCACTCCGGGAACACCACTAATAAGCTTGCCCTTACCGCCATGCGTTTTCTGCAGATAGTAGGCACCTTCCATAACTCCCATTCGTCCTGCAACCTCGCTCATTGGGACAAGAAGGGGCAAACGGCCATCTGAAGTCTGAACCGTCTCATAAGCTAAACATACGGCTCCACTCTTTAGCATGGCATCTGTCAGCGGACGATCACATGCGAAATGGAAGTAAGTAAAGATTAGTTGTCCATCACGGACCAGTGAGTATTCTGGCATAATAGGCTCCTTTACTTTCAGAACCATGTCAGCTATAGCATATACATCTTCTATGCTCGGGAGTATTCTGGCTCCCACCTTCTCGTACATTTCATCAGTAAAGCCGCTCCCCTCTCCTGCCGTATGTTGTACATACACTTCATGGCCATGGCGGATCAATTCAGATACTCCCGCCGGGGTCATACCCACGCGATTCTCATTGTCTTTGATCTCTTTTGGAATACTAATTCTCATGATAGAATGATTTAAGAAGTTAAAAATTATCTGCGGTAAATATACAAAAAAATCCTATACAGTGTACAGGATTTAAATATTTTTTATCATTCGTAGTCGTCTATCACTGAATTTATGATGTCCATCATGGGTTTAGCTATCTTGAAGTAGTCTGTAATCTTCTTTATCCAGCCATCACCTTCAAAGAACTCCTCTGATACTATATGCCATGCAGCATAGTCTTTCATCTTCAGGTAGTCGAGAAATTCATAGTCAGAGGGAAATCCCTTAGGCGCGGTACGGAGAAAAGAAATGCCGAATCCTTTTTCAGAAATAGTCCCATCCTCTTCCCAATATCCTTTGCCTGGATAGCCATAGAGCTTTATGAACTTCCCGTTTTCTACCGCGTGTCGCCATCCGTCAATATTCCCCATTATCTCGTTTCGGCATGAAGTGAGGATGTTTGTTGGAAGCCAATAATTCCCAGTGCAAACGAAACATTGGCCTGGTTGGATATGAATATAATAACCACCACGCAATGCCTTACGCCCGTGGGAGCAGATAAAGGCTCCAAAATGTCTTTTATAAGGCGACTTGTCTTTTGAGAAACGGATATCCCGATAAAATCGGTAACAGCAGTCCTTGGCCGTAAGATGGGATATCTCCGGATCAAACTTGGATATTTCGGCTATCAGCCTCCCCACCCCGTCTTCAAAATCAGCCTTACACGCCTCGTATTCAGCCTTATGTTCTTGAAACCATGGGCGATTATTATTAGCTGCAATATCTGAGAGAAACTTCAATATTCTCTGTATGTCCATAATCTTTGATCTTTATAATTTGGAATTTTCCAATAGCTTCGGGCAAATTTCGTCAAAAGGACATGCTGCACATTTGGGGCGAGTGCTCTGGCAAATATAACGACCATGTAGCAAAAGCCAGTGATGCGCACTGGGAACATCACTCTCTGGGATATTCTTCATTAACTCCTGTTCTACTTTCAATGGAGTATTGGCTGCCTGAGAGACAAGTCCTAAGCGATGGCTTACCCGATAGACATGAGTATCAACTGCCATGGCTGCCCTTCCAAACCATACGGCTTGAAGCACATTCGCGGTCTTGCGACCAACTCCAGGAAGTTTAATCAGGTCTTCCATTACAGAAGGCACCTCACCTGCAAAATCATTTACTATCATACGGGACATCTCAACCAAATGACGCGACTTAGCGTTGGGATAACTTACCGACCGCACAAATTCAAAAACATCTTCCGGTTCCGCCTTTGCCATCTCTTCTGCTGTCGGATAGCGGCGAAAGAGTTCTGGGGTAACCTGATTGATACGCTTGTCGGTACACTGGGCACTAAGCACCGTAGCACAAAGCAACTGGAAAGCATTGGAGAACTGGAGTTCCGTAGTTACAATCGGTTCCTTTTCACGAAAGTATTCAAGTATGTATTGATAGCGTTGCTGACGGGTCATATAAGAATAAGAATAAGATTAAGGTACGCATACAATAATATATCTGGAAAATCCCTGTCTTCCTTTCGAAAGAGCAGGGACTTAAATCTACAAAGCCACGACAGATACTACTTTTTCTTTGCAGGAGCATTATTTTCTTCTACAGAAGTTTCCTTTTTAGCAGGAGCACCTCTATAAGCCTTATTCAGACCTGTAACAACTTCGTCGGTAATATTAAAAGCCTTATCAGCATAAAGGAGGTTATCTCCAGACTTGCTCAGAATGAGACTGTATTTCTTGTCTGCATTATACTTTGCGAGGAAATGTTGAATGGAATCCCTAAGAGCCTCGTTATATTTTTCTGTTTCTGCCTGAAACTCATTAGTAAGACGCTGGTTTAATGCCTGAAGGTCATTACCCTGCTTTTGAAGATTAGCCTGAATACCCTCAGCTTGTTCACGAGTATAGGCATTTTGCTGAAGCTTCTGCTGGAAATTGGCTGCAGCTGCTTGCAGTTGTTGTTGCTTGGCAGTTAGTGTATTTTGTATATTGTTACCCTTCTTCTCGAGAATCTTGGCATATTCCTTACAGAAGGCATATTGCGTCATGATAGAGTCCACCTCTACATAGGCAATCTTTAAATCTGAAGGAGCACTCTGTCCCGGAGTCTTTTGATCTACTTGTGGATTACTTTGGTTACATGATGCTACGGCACAAGCTATTGTTGCGACTGCCATTGCTTTGAAAATCATTTTTTTCATAATCTAATATTTTATTTTTTCAAATTCCGGTTCTTCCCTCTCTCCTCTCGATCCTGATCAATTACG
Organism: Prevotella sp. KH2C16; assembly: GCF_900113305.1. GTDB lineage: Bacteria > Bacteroidota > Bacteroidia > Bacteroidales > Bacteroidaceae > Prevotella. The sequence continues at coordinate 45,386 of NZ_FOOW01000003.1, forward strand.
CAATGAATACCGAGTTTACGGAGCGCAGGATTATCGTGAACATGCTGCGAAGAGAATCTTCCATTCTTTCTAACAATCACCTTTACGCAAAGTAAAGCAACTGCTATAGCAATTATTAACACGCTTAATAGCAATGTTCCAATCATTTTTGTTAAATTTGCAATGTCAACAATGACGATTATCGGAACAAAGGTAACATTTTAATATCAAAAGACAAAATAAAATATCACAAAAATGAGTAATGTAGAGTTAAAACCTGCTCGCGTCTTTGAGCAATTCGCAAAAATTAATCAGATTCCCCGTCCTTCGAAGCACGAAGAAAAGATGATTGACTATCTAAAAACTTTTGGGAAAAGTCATGGCCTTGAGACAAAAGTCGACGAGACGGGAAATGTACTTATAAAGAAGCCAGCAACTCCAGGTTATGAAAATTGCAAGACCACGATTCTTCAAAGCCATATGGATATGGTGTGCGATAAACTGGTAGATGTTGATTTTAACTTTGAAACCGACCCGATTCAGACTTATATAGATGGAGAATGGATGCATGCTAAAGGCACCACCTTGGGTGCTGATGACGGCATTGGTGTTGCCATCGAACTTGCCATACTCGATTCTGACGATATTGAGCATGGTCCCTTAGAGTGTATGTTCACGCGTGATGAAGAGACAGGACTTACAGGAGCCTTTGGGATGAAGCCCGGATTCATGAGTGGAGACTATCTCATTAATCTTGACTCGGAAGATGAAGGTGAAATCTTCATCTCGTGTGCCGGAGGTATCAATACCGCAGCTACACTCACATATACACGCGAATCTGCACCAGAGAATTATTTCTTTATGCTCGCATCCCTAAAGGGGCTGAATGGCGGCCATTCGGGGGATGACATTGAGAAGAAGCGGGCCAATGCCATCAAGATTCTGTCTCGATTCCTGTATAATGAATCCCAGAAAACTGACCTTCGCCTTGCACAATGGAATTCTGGACGAATGCATAATGCAATTCCCCGGGACGGAAAGATTATCTTCGCTGTCCCATTTGACAAGAAAGAAGAAATCAAGGCCGATTGGAATCAGTTTACGGTAGCGGTTGAAGATGAATACCATGTTACTGATGCAACAATGGTATGGACTCTCGAAAGTACCGATGTACAAACCGTCATGCCCAAGACAACAAGCGAAAAACTGATTCTTGCACTTCAGGCACTTGATAACGGTGTGTTTGCAATGTGCCAGGACGAAGCACTTGCATGGATGGTAGAGACATCCAGTAATGTGGCAAGCGTACAGAGCTCAGAAGATAAAGTTGTTGTCGTAACCAGCCAGCGTTCTAATGTTATGAGCAACCTCCGCAATATGGCCAATACCATCAAAGCTACATTTCAGTTAGCTGGTGCAGATGTTGTCCAGAATGATGGTTATCCAGCCTGGAAGATGCGTACCGACTCTAAACTTCAGGAAATCACAATTGAGGCCTATAAAAAACTTTTTGGCAAAGAACCTAAAGTCCTGGGAATCCATGCCGGGCTTGAATGTGGACTTTTCTCTGAAAAATATCCCAACCTCGACATGGTAAGCTTCGGCCCAACTCTTCGTAATGTGCATACTCCGGACGAGAAGCTTCTTATCCCCACAGTACAAATGGTGTGGAATCATTTATTGGAAATTCTGAAGAATATACCTAAATAAATGAAGCACAGTTTTGTTATTCTCATGTTTCTATCCGCAGCCATTTTTACAGGCTGCGGACAGAAACATTATGCCAAACAACTTATCTCTGACTTTCTTGACAAAAACCTGAACGATCCGAATATCGGAAGTATGTCGTATGGTGAGCTTGATTCAACAATCTACATTACCGACAGTATAATTCAAGTCATGCATCAACAGGCAGACACGATGAAGGCTTTCAGGCCGAAGATTCAATATAATGCAAAAGACAAACTTGCCGAGAAACTGCTTTTCATGACTGTGAAATTCAAGCAAGACAACGAAAAGCATACATATACATTCTACTTTGACTACGGACTTCAGGAGATTTTGGCTTTTAAGAGAAACTGAAATAGCATAACCTCATTATATTAAAAAGAGTTATAGCTATATATCAACATGTCTTTTTTACTTAAAAAGTAGTCTATTTAGTACATTTTAAAAATAAAAAACTCCAAAAGATTGGAGATTTCTATATTTGTCGTATATTTGCAACATAGTATTAGGGTAAGAAAAGATCAGCCTGTCCAGTCTGGTGGATTCCTTCTCATGTGAATGACGAGTTTCTCTGCTAAATTTATGTATTCCCTTTTAGTTGACTGTCCAACTGGTTATATTCAACTTACCCATGTAAATTATACTTTCATTTAAAGCAATTTAATAATCCTCAGCAAGTGATTTGTAGAGGATTATTTTTCATATGTCCTATTCATGGAGATGAAAGATAGATAATTTAAATGCTTAGCCAATAAAAAAAGAAAGGCCTCCAATTCAGGAGGCCTCACTTTTCAAATTCACTCTTTCCGCCTAAGGAAAAACAGAAAGGGCTTATTCATCTATTGGCTCAGCATCATCAAAACTTACAAGTGGAGCCTGGTTATCAGAAGAATTGTCTTCCAAGGCGTCAATCTCGTCGTCAGGTACTGTCGCAGAGGTGTTGTCGCTCTTGATTTCCCCGCTCTTCTTTGCCCACTCGGCACGACTTTCTTCTTCGACCGTAGCCTCGAGTTCAGAACTCATGACCTTGCAAACACTTGCAATTACATCATTCTTCTTGGCAAGGTTGATGAGCCGGACGCCCTGAGTATTCCGGCCCATTACACGAACATCGGCAACGGCAAGTCGGATTGCAATACCACTCTTGTTGATAATCATCAGGTCGTTTTCATCCGTAACAATCTTGATGGCAACGAGCTCGCCCGTCTTTTCCGTAACATTCAAGGTGCGCACCCCTTTGGAGCCGCGGTGAGTCTTGCGATACTCTACTACCTGAGAACGCTTGCCATATCCTTCTTCACTCACTACCATCACGGTTTCCTCATCCGGTTTGTTGACAACCACCATTCCTATCACGGCGTCGTCAGCGCCGTCAAGGGTCATTCCCTTAACACCGGTGGCAGTACGCCCCATAGTGCGCACCTCTGTCTCATCAAAGCGGCAGGCACGACCGTGCTTGTCGGCAAGAATCAACTCGTTCTCACCATTGGTCAGACGAACATCTACCACCTCGTCGCCTTCGGCAATGTTAATGGCAATCACACCCTTGGAGCGTGGGTTAGAATAAGCCTTCAGGGAGGTTTTCTTGACGGTGCCGTCCTTGGTTGCAAAGACTACATAATGACTATTCACGAATTCCTCGTCCTCCAAGCCACGGCCGCGAAGACGAAGGAAAGCGTTTACGGCATCATCGGCCTCTATGTTCAGCAAGTTCTGAATGGCACGCCCCTTGGAAGTCTTGTCGCCCTCAGGGATATTGTAGCACTTGAGCCAGTAGCAGCGTCCCTTCTTCGTGAAGAAAAGCAATGTCTGGTGCATGGTCGCGGGATAGATATACTCCGTGAAGTCGGTGTCCCGCGTATGGGCTCCCTTACTCCCGACGCCGCCTCGGGCCTGCTCACGGAAGTCCGCCAAGGGAGTGCGTTTGATATAGCCCAAATGACTCACCGTAATAACCACGGGATCGTTCGGATAGAAATCCTCGGCGTTAAACTCGTGTTCGGCGGGGATAATCTCTGTGCGTCGTGCGTCGCCGTATTTCTCCTTTACCTCGTTGAGTTCGTCCTTCATTACCTTCTTGCAGAGTTCCGGATCATCGAGAATAGACTGCAGATAGACAATCTGAGCCTGCAACTCGTCAAATTCTGCATGCAACTGATCCATGCGCAGGCCTGTAAGCTGCGAGAGGCGCATGTCTACAATGGCCTTACTCTGCAAACTGTCGAGTTCAAAACGCTGCTCCAAGTTTGTCTGGGCTTCTGCCGGCGTCTTGGAAGCACGGATAATGTGCACCACCTCGTCAATGTTGTCGCAGGCAATAATCAGCCCCTCGAGGATATGAGCACGCTCCTGGGCTTTCTTCAAGTCGAATTTCGTGCGGCGGATGGTTACATCATGGCGATGCTCTACGAAGTATTTGATGCACTCCCGCAAGCTAAGCAAGCGAGGACGGCCCTTTACGAGGGCGATGCAGTTGACGGAGAACGAACTCTGAAGTGCCGTCATCTTGAAGAGCTTGTTCAAAATCACATTGGCATTGGCATCTCTCTTCACATCGACAACGATACGCATGCCTTGCCGGCCGGTCTCGTCGTTGACATTGGAGATACCGTCGAGCTTGCCTTCCTTCACCAAGTCGGCAACATACTCTATGAGCTGCTGCTTGTTCACGCCGTAGGGAATCTCCGTAACGACGATCTTGTCGTGGTTGTCGCCGGCCTCGATTTCTGCCTTCGCACGCATTACGATGCGACCGCGACCCGTCTCATAAGCCTGCCGGACACCTTCCAGACCATAGATATACGCTCCCGTGGGGAAATCCGGAGCAGGAATATACTCCATCAGGCCGTCTATGTCAATCTCCGGATTATCAATATAGGCGCAGCAACCGTCAATGACCTCACCCAGGTTATGGGTCGGGATGTTGGTTGCCATACCCACTGCGATACCATTGCCGCCGTTTACCAGCAGGTTTGGAATCTTCGTGGGCATTACGACGGGCTCCTGAAGCGTGTCGTCGAAGTTGTTCGTCATGTCGACGGTATCCTTCTCCAGGTCGTCCATGATATGCTCGCCCATGCGGGAGAGGCGGCACTCAGTATAACGCATGGCCGCAGGGGAGTCTCCGTCAACGGAGCCGAAGTTACCCTGCCCGTCGACAAGTTTGTAGCGCATGTTCCAGTCCTGTCCCATACGCACCAGCGCCCCGTACACCGAACTGTCGCCATGAGGATGATACTTACCTAATACCTCGCCTACTACGCGGGCGCATTTCTTATAAGGGGTGTTACTGGTGTTTCCGATTCCAAGCATTCCGTAGAGAATTCGGCGGTGCACCGGCTTGAACCCATCACGAACATCCGGAAGGGCGCGAGCTACGATTACCGACATACTATAGTCGATGTAGGAGCTCTTCATCTCTTCCTCGATGTTAATCTTTTTGATCCTGTCCTGATCAATCGTCAGATCTTCATCCATTTTTCTTAATATTTATTTTTCTGATTAATTATAATCGTTTACTCTGCAGTTTAGAAACCTCGAAATCGCCACAGAGCCCCTTTAAACGCCCCAGAATCGATTTTCGCGTTTTCTAACAAGGTTCAAAATTACAAAAAAAAATCGACATGCGAAAACTTTTCAAGCTGTTTTTAGGGCATATATCACTACTTCGCCCACCTTTTTTAATAGATAGTTTAGGCAGAGGCCGCTTACTGCACGACAAAATCGGCGAAATCGTGGGACAAAATCGGCGATTTTGTAGTATAATCTCGCCGATTTTGTCAGGCTCGCAACGGCTTTTTATACTTGTCATTATATGTAGCTGTCAAACAAGAACTCGTCTCTGCCGATTCGATTCCTATTAAAAGGCACGATATACATACTTTTTATATAAAATAAAACGGGCATAAGGAGAAAGTCAAAAAAAAGTAGTATCTTTGCCATCGTAATCCAAATACCGGAAAGATGAATGTGTTCCCAATGGCAATCGGCATAGACGATGCGGGCTGCGCCCTACTCGTCTTAGTCCGATTCCTATACGACAACGAAAAACAAGCATACCTATGAACAAGAAGACTATCATTGCTACCCTGTTGGTTCTCAACAGCCTTAACCTTTGTGCTCAACAACCCGGAAGACTGTCGGCCTATGTGAACCCGATGATCGGCACGGGAGGCATGGGACATACCTTCCCCGGAGCCTGTGCACCGTTCGGCATCGTACAGCTAAGTCCCGAGACCGATACCATTCCACAGAACCTAAACGGCAAATACCAGCCGAAGGTCTATTCCTATTGCGCCGGCTATCAGTATGACGACACCTCTATCGTAGGCTTCTCGCACACGCACCTGAGCGGAACGGGGCACAGCGACCTCGGCGATATCATGGTGATGCCGCAGACCGGGAAGCTGGTTTTGAACCCCGGCACCAAAGACAATCCCGATGGCGGCTATCGGTGCCGTTATTCACACTCCACGGAGAAGGCTTTCCCCGGCTACTACGAAGTAACGCTAAGCGACAACCAGGTGCGCTGCCAGTTCACGGCCACTCCACGAGTAGGCATTCACAAATACACCTTCCCGAAAGATACGGAAGAACGACTTATCATCGACCTCCTGCATGGAATCTACAACTACGACGGCAAGGTTTTGTGGAGTTCCCTGCGGGTGGAGAACGACACCTTGCTCACCGGTATGCGCCTGACTAACGGATGGTCGCGCGGCAACTATACCTACTTTGCCATCTCCCTTTCAAAACCGATTAGGGATTATGGGTATAAAGACATGAGAGAGCCGAAATACAAAGGCTTCTGGAGGAAGTTCGACACCCATCACAACTTCCCCGAAATGGCGGGGCAAAGCATCGTAACTTACTTCAATTTTGAGAACGACGGACAGCCTCTCATCCTGAAAGTCGCGCTTTCCGGAGTAAGCACAGACGGGGCTTTAAAGAACTTGAAGTCAGAAGTTTCCGGAAAGCCTTTCGAGCAAATAGTCAGAGAAACCAATGATTCATGGGAACGGGAGCTAAGCATATTGGAATGCAAGGGAACCTCAGACCAGAAGACGATGCTCTACACCTCGCTCTATCACACCATGATCAATCCGTCGATTTACATGGATGTCGACCGCAAATACCGTGGCGTGGACGGCAATATACACACGGCAGAAGACTTCGACAACTATACCATCTTCTCCGTATGGGACACCTATCGCGCCGAACACCCGCTGCTCGGGTTGCTGAAGACCTCGCGCAACACCAATATGGTCAAGTCGATGATCAAGCACCAGCAACAGGAACGGCTCCACATGCTTCCCGTATGGAGCCTCATGGGCAACGAGGGCTGGTGCATGACGGGGTATCATGCCGTAACCGTAGTAGCAGACGCACTGGTCAACGGGGCTGCCCTTGACACGGAAGAAGCCCTGAAGGCCATGGTGGAAACCTCTAACTGCAAGTATTTTCCAAGTGTTGAGAAGTATCGCAAGCTGGGCTATGCCCCCTATGACAAGGATGCTACCGCAGCCTCCAATACCCTTGAATACTCACTTGACGACTTTACCATCTACGCAGCGGCACATAAGCTCGGCAATAAAACCGTCTCGGACGAATATGCCAAGCGCGCCCTGTTCTATCGGAACACATTTGACCGCAAGGCCGGATTCGCCTCTCCCCGTTACGAGAACGGCAAGTTCAAGGACAATCTGGACCCCTATCAGACCTATGACGAAGGTTTCATCGAAGGCAATTCCTGGAATTTCTCCTTCTCTGCACCGCAAGATGTCAAAGGCCTGATGAATGAATTCGGCGGCGAGAAGACCTTCCAGAAGAAGTTAGACCAGCTCTTCGAGATGAACCTTCCTGCCAAATACTATGAAGACAATGAGGACATAGAGGCGGAATGCTTGGTCGGAGGCTATGTACACGGCAATGAGCCGAGCCACCACATACCTTATTTATATGCATGGACATCGGCTCCGTGGAAGACGCAGAAATGGATGCGCACCATCATGAACCAGATGTACAGGAACGATATACGAGGACTGGGAGGCAACGATGACTGTGGCCAGATGTCGGCATGGTACATATTCTCAGCCATGGGCTTCTATCCAGTCTGCCCGGCTACCGGCCAGTATGTACTCGGGGCTCCCTACCTTCCCTATGCCAAGGTTGCGCTGGAGAACGGAAAGACGATAACCGTCATTGCAAAAGGCGTCAGCGACAAGAATCGCTATGTAAGGAGCGTGAAGCTAAACGGCCGTCCTTACAGCAAGCTCTACATCACTTATGAAGACTTGACAAAGGACTGTACGATAGAATTCACCATGGGGAGCAAGCCCAACAAGGACCGGGGCTTGAATCCGGAGGACAAACCTTTCTCGCTGGAGAAATAAAAAATAAAGGAAAAAAGAAATGAGGAAGACTGTTTTTTTATTGCTGTTGACCGTCGCCTTGTGTACACAAGCCCGACAAATAAAAGTATTGGCCATTGGCAACAGCTTCTCCGAAGATGCCGTGGAGCAGTATCTTTGGCAACTGGCAGCCGCCCAAGGTGATACCCTCGTCATCGGGAACGCCTATATTCCGGGGTGTCCGATTGAGCGGCACTATAATAACATCCTTGTCGACAAGAAGGAATATGAGTATCGGAAAGTGGTGGATGGCAAGAAAACCAATACCAAGAAGACAGGACTTAGACAGATTATCGAGGACGAAGCATGGGAAATCATCTCCTTACAACAGGCAAGCCACTTCTCCGGAGTGCCCCAGACTTATGAACATCTGCAAGGACTAAAGGCAGAAGTATTAAAGTTTACAACCAATCCAAAGGCTGAAATCATATGGCATCTCACATGGGCCTATGCCCATGATGCCACACATGAAGGCTTTAAGAGTTACGGCCGCAACCAGCGAAACATGTATGAGGCCATTCTGAATGCGGTACGCCGGGAACTTCCGAAAGCCGGAATCCGGCACCTTATCCCGTCGGGCATCGCCATTCAGAACGCCCGCAAAAAGATAGGCGACTACCTAAACCGGGATGGATTCCATCTTTCTTACTCTCTGGGGAGATACACGGCGGCATGCACTTGGTGTGAGTTTCTTACGGGAAAATCAGTTGTCGGAAACCCTTACCACCCAGAAACCTTCTACAGGAAAGAAGCCCGGACTGCCCAGAAAGCTGCTCATAAAGCCTTCAAGACTAAGGTGCTATAACGGCAGAAATCCCCTTTTTCGCTTTTGGAAGAAGGGGATTCCTGTTTTATTCATGCCCTCAATGTACGCATGGCATTGAGAACCGCCAAAACCATCACCCCCACATCGGCAAACACGGCCATGCCCATGGTGGCCAGTCCGAAAGTGGCAAGGATGAGTACAGCCACTTTTACAGAGATGGCAAACGCGACATTCTGGCGCGCGATGCCAATTGTCCGGCGCGCAATTTTTATCGCCGTAGCCAACTTGGACGGTTTGTCATCCATCAAAACCACATCGGCAGCCTCGATCGCGGCATCAGAACCTAAGCCTCCCATGGCTATTCCCACATCCGCACGCGCCAAGACAGGGGCGTCATTGATGCCGTCGCCGACAAAGACAAGGCTTTGGCCGGCCGGCTTTGAACGCAAGATTTCCTCAACCTTGGAAACCTTTTCCGTAGGAAGTAGCTCTGCCTGATACTCATCGAGCCCGAGCTGGCCGGCAACGGAGGCACCCACCTCTCGCCGGTCGCCGGTGAGCATAATCACTTTCTCTACCCCCAGGCCTTTCAGGCGGGAAATCACCTCACGGGAGTCAGCCTTTATCTCGTCGGATATTACGATGTGCCCGGCATATTCACCGTCAATAGAGACATGAATCGTCGTCCCAGTCTGTTCCTTACACTGCTCACACTCGTGGATTTGAACGCCCTGAGCCGCCATCAGCTTCGCATTTCCCACACCTACCAGCTTCCCGTTAATCATGGCGTGGATACCGTTTCCGGCAACTTCCTCGACATCCTCGACCGAGCAGTTGTCTGGCTCGTCCGGGTAAGCCTGGCGCAATGCTGCGGCAATGGGATGAGTGGAATATCGCTCTACATGCGCTGCCATATGCAAGAGTTCGGTGTCAGAGATTCTTTCGGGATGCACGGCGTTGACCGAGAAAACACCCTTGGTGAGCGTTCCCGTCTTGTCAAAGACCACGATGCCGGCCTTGGCAAGCGTATCCATATAATTGCCTCCTTTGACCAAGATGCCGCGACGGGCAGCCCCACCAATTCCCCCGAAAAAGGTGAGGGGCACCGAAATGACCAAGGCGCACGGACAGGAAACGACCAGGAAAGTCAATGCCCGATATAGCCAGACGGAGAAAGACTCGGTGTAACTGTCGGCAAAGAAGGGTGGAATGAATGCCAACGCAAGGGCAAGAAACACTACGATGGGTGTATAGACACGGGCAAAGCGAGTGATAAAGCTTTCGCTCTTCGATTTGTTTTTTCCTGCATTCTCCACAAGGGAGATGATTTTAGAGGCCGTGGACTCATTGAAGACCTTGGTAGTCTGGACTTTAAGCACTCCCGAAATGTTCACGCACCCGGACACAACCTCATCTCCCACGCTGACATCTCGCGGCAAGCTCTCACCCGTCAAGGCAACCGTATTCAGACTCGAACGACCCTCTATGACAACTCCGTCCAATGGAATACGCTCCCCTGGACGGACGATGATGCACTCTCCCACCCCAACCGTCTCCGGAGAAACCGACAATACCTCGCCGTTACGCTCCACATTGGCGGTGTCGGGGCGAATGTCCATCAGGTCGGAAATCGAACCGCGGCTTTTGTCTTCGGCATAGTCTTCGAACAGTTCGCCCACCTGGAAGAACAACATCACAAACACCGCTTCGAGGAACTGGTTTTCTGCACCGGGCAGAAAACCAATCAGCAATGCTCCCAAAGTGGCTATCGACATCAGGAAGTCTTCGTCGAAAGGGTCGCCCTTGCATATTCCCTCCCATGCCTCAGCCAGCACATCGTAGCTTATCAGCAAATAAGGGACGAGATAAACCATGAGTATCCCCCACATTGGAAAATTCAGATGTTCCTCCACAAGCCAAGCTCCGAAAAGGAGTATGGCCGTGAGAATAATTCGTAATAGCTTTTTGTTCATATCCTTTAGTTTTATTCTTTTTCCGATGCAAAGATACGAACTAAAAGATGCAACTCGGTTGCAAAGTCATCCATAGATCTGCCCGTAATTGATATTGGCCATCCTACCCCAACCTCCCAAAATGACTGTCTTAGTGTGCCCGTTATTAGGAGATTAGAAAGAGTATGAGAATCCAATTGACATATACTCTTTCAGCTGCCAATAGCCATGGTTGCCTATACGGGCAACGCCATCGTCAAAGCGGGGATAGACAAACAGCTTGGTCGAAATCCACTTGTTGAACTGGAAGGTAAAGGTGTTCTCCCATTCCAGTTCCGCACGCTCATAGGTTGTATATCCATAAAGGCGGGTCTTCCAACTGATGTTGTCGCTGAACTTCCAGTTTAGGTCTATCGTGAACTGCGAACCGAAATCGTGCAGCTGGTGCTTGTTCTCCTCTATGCCATAGCGGGTGGCAAGGATAGTCCTTTTTACATACTTAAAGTTATAAGCGATGGGGGCAAGGTGAATGGTTCCCGTGAGCCGCTTTTTCAGCCACAACACATTATAGTCCATACCGAGGGAGATGTTCATCACAAAGGGTCCCAAGAACTCAGTGGTAAGCTCGTCGGAATTGCTCTTCCACTGTCTCATGAATTGGGTATACCCCATCACCTGAGCAGTATAATACCATTTCTTTGAGGCCTGCAACCCGAGCTTGCTGGTAAGTCGGAGCAAGTTCTCACTGGTGCGGAAGCTGTGTCTGGTGTCCTCGCGCGATGTCTGAAAGCCGAGTTTCATTTCCAGCCGGTTGTCCCATTTCACTTTCTGCTTGTTGTTATAGTCGGCATTCAAAGTGATTGCTCCCACCATGGAATAGTTGCTCTCACCACCTTGGTACCAGTTCGACGAGACATAGTTCTGCAGGAATTGCAGATAATAATCTCCTGTGAATGCCCAGAAGTTCGGCTTCAGGATTACCACATCTACCGGCGCAACATCAGGCTCAATAGCCTTGGGAGCTACCTGATCTACGATTTCCGGAGCATGGTCTATGCGAATAGGCTCTGCATCGACCGTGCCCCCGATTCTTTCAAGTTGTGTCTCAGTCCTCACAACAAGGTCCGGACGACTCAGATAAAGGTTCAGCATGGCCTTGTCGAGCAGGGTCGGAGTCTTGTCCAAGGAGAAGTTCTTACGGGAAACGCTCTTATAGAAAGTAGGTGGGAGGAAGATGGAATTATATTCTATGCCCGGTTCGGATTCACCCAGCCTTTCCCGTAAAAGCCGCCGTTTGGCAGCACCTGAAAGCTCTGAATCTGCAAGCAGACTGTCTAATTTCTGTCGGAAAATATTGAGGGAGTCCTCGTATTGGAGCAAACGGAGATGATGCCTTTCCCTGCCAAAAGAGGATTGCGCAGAAACCGTAGAAACTCCAAAACACAGACTTAAAAATAGTAAATATTTAAACTTCATACAGTAAACTCAAAATTACGATTGCAAAGTTAAGAAAAAAAATGGAAGAATGAGCAAAAGCGGGGATTAAAAAACAGAAATAGCTTGTTCTTTTCATATTTTTATAGTATCTTTGCAACCTGAATTAAATATTTAAATATTGTGGCAGAAACAAAGTATATCTTCGTTACTGGCGGAGTGGTTTCGTCTCTTGGCAAGGGAATCATTTCCTCTTCTATCGGTAAGTTGCTTCAGGCAAGGGGTTATAATATTACCATTCAGAAATTCGACCCGTATATCAATATCGACCCGGGCACGCTGAATCCTTATGAGCACGGCGAGTGCTATGTTACGGCGGACGGTATGGAGACCGACTTAGACCTTGGACACTATGAGCGCTTTACGGGTATCCAGACCACTAAAGCAAATTCCATGACGACGGGAAGAATTTATAAAAGCGTTATTGACAAGGAGCGTCGTGGAGATTATCTCGGCAAAACAATCCAAGTGGTTCCACATATTACAGACGAAATCAAGCGTAACATCAAATTGCTCGGCCAGAAATATCATTACGATTTTGTGATTACTGAGATTGGAGGCACTATCGGAGATATTGAGAGTGCACCTTTCATGGAGGCCATCCGACAGATGAAATGGGAACTGGGAAAGAACGCTGTTAATGTACACCTCACTTATGTACCTTATCTCAAGGCTGCCGGCGAGCTGAAGACAAAGCCCACCCAGCATAGCGTCAAGGAATTGCAAAGCGTGGGTATTCAACCAGACATACTGATTCTCAGGACGGAAAGGCATCTTGAGGAGAATGTCCGCCGCAAAGTTGCGGCATTCTGTAATGTGGACTTTGACTGTGTCATCCAGAGCGAAGACCTCCCGAGTATCTATGAGGTACCCGTGAACATGCAGGATCAAGGGCTCGATGCGGCCATCCTAAGAAAGATGGGAGAACCCGTAGGCCCTACTCCTGAGTTAGGACCTTGGAAAGCCTTCCTTGAAAGGAGGAATAAGGCATCAGAGATTGTATGCATCGCATTAGTCGGGAAATACGATTTGCAAGACGCCTACAAAAGTATTCGGGAAAGCCTCTCACATGCCGCAACCTATAATGACCACAAAGTGAAGATTACTTTTGTAAATTCTGAAGAGATAACAGAAGAGAATGTTGCGGAAAAGCTCAAGGGACATGATGGAGTTGTCATATGTCCTGGATTCGGACAGCGAGGTATAGAAGGCAAAATCGTTGCCGCTCACTACACCCGCACCCATGATATTCCAACTTTTGGAATATGTCTCGGCATGCAAATGATGGTTATTGAATTCGCGCGGAATGTACTTGGATACAAGGATGCGAACTCCCGGGAAATGGATGAAAAGACTCCGCATAATGTCATTGACATCATGGAGGAACAGAAAAACATCACAAATATGGGAGGGACTATGCGCCTTGGCCAGTATGAATGTATATTAAAACAAGGGGCAAGGGTATTTGAGATTTATAAGAAAGAAAATGTTCGTGAACGCCACCGCCATCGTTATGAATTCAATAGTAACTATGAGCACGAGTTCGAGCGCAATGGTATGATGTGTGTTGGCCGTAATCCGGAAAGTGATTTAGTGGAAATCGTTGAGATTCCCGGGCTAAAATGGTACATAGGAACACAGTTCCATCCGGAATATCAGAGCACGGTGCTGAAGCCCCACCCACTTTTCGTAAACTTCATTGAAACAGCTATAAAGAATCACAAATAACAAATGGACAAGAATACCATTATCGGCATCATCCTGATAGCCGTAGTATTGATAGGCTTCAGCTGGTGGAATCAGCCTTCTGAAGAAGAGATCAAGGCTCAACAGGAACAGTTGGCTAAAGAAAAAGCAGCAAAAGCCAAAGCCGCCAAAACGGCGCAACTCCAAGCAAAGCAACAGCAAAAGACCAGACAAAAGGTGGAAGAAGATACCACCTCGCTTTTTCATCATGCACTGAAAGGCACTGCTCAAGACATCGTTCTTAAGAATGGGAAAGTAGAACTTACACTAAGTACGAAAGGGGCTACGGTCGAAAAGGTCATCATCAAAAACTATATTTCCCATGAGAAAACCATTAAAACAAAAAGTAATGATGATGACAAGATGGATGTTACTCTTTTCGAGGAGAAAGATCAATCCCTGAATTATACCTTTGCAACAAAGGAAGCCAACATATCCACACAAGATTTATTCTTCCAGCCATCAGAAGTAACCGACACAACGGTTCTCTTTACTGCTCAGGCAGGTGCTGATAAAACCATCCAGCTAAAGTATGTGCTCGGCAAAGACTACATGCTTCACCTGAAGATGAATGTCAAGAATATGGGTGATTTGTTTGCCCCAAACACATCTACGATGTTTGTAGACTGGTATGACAAATGCCGGCAGCAGGAAAAAGGATTTACATTTGAAAACCGCTATGCCACCCTCACCTATCATCAGACTTCCGGCGGTACGGATTATCTAAGTGAGACTTCGGAGAAAGTTGACGAGATGATTGATGATAAAATTGACTGGGTGGCCTTTAAGAACCAATTCTTTTCGGCAGTAATGATAGCCAAGAACGACTTTGCGGAAAAGTCGCTTATGACCTCAATCCCGCAAGAAAAGGAATCGGGGTATTTAAAAAGCTATCGGGCCAAGATGAACACCTTCTTCGATCCGACCGGCAAAACCCCGTCTGAATTTGATTTCTATTATGGTCCTAACGATTTCCGCCTCTTGCAGAAAGTTGAAAACGAAAGCACATTTGGGAAAAATCTGCAGATGCAACGCCTGGTTTATCTCGGCTGGCCGTTGTTCCGCATCATCAACCGGTGGTTCACCATCTATGTATTTGACTGGTTAAGCAAGATTTTCCCGATGGGCGTGGTGCTCATCCTTATCACGCTGCTCCTCAAGGCCATCACCTACCCCATGGTAAAAAAGAGCTACATGAGTTCCGCGAAAATGCGTGTCTTGAAGCCAAAACTCGACGAGGCGACCAGACAATATGACAAACCAGAGGATCAGATGCAAAAACAACAGGCCATGATGAGTGAATATGCCAAGTATGGTGTCTCGCCATTAAGCGGTTGCTTGCCGATGCTCATTCAAATGCCAATCTGGATAGCCATGTTCAATTTTGTCCCGAATGCCATCCAACTGCGTGGACAAAGCTTCCTGTGGATGGAAGATCTGAGCACTTACGACCCCATTTTTGAGTGGGGAAAGAATATTCCGCTGATCGGAGACCACTTAAGTCTTACCTGCATCCTTTTCTGCATTGCCCAGATTCTGTACTCTTGGATGACGATGCGGCAGCAAAAAGACCAGATGGTTGGGGCACAGGCCGACCAAATGAAGATGATGCAATGGATGATGTACTTAATGCCCCTGATGTTTTTCTTCATCTTCAACGATTATTCATCCGGACTTAACTTCTATTATTTCATAAGCCTCTTCTTCAGCGCTGCCATTATGTGGATTCTGCGCAAAACGACCAATGATGAAAAACTATTGGCTATCCTGGAAGCTAAATATAAGGAAAACCAGAATAATCCGCAGAAAATGAAGGGACTCGCAGCCAGAATGCAAGCCATGCAACAGCAGCAACTTGACATGCAAAGAAAGAGAGAAGAACTTGAACGCAAAAAGAGCAAGCTTTATGGCAAATAAAATCATAACGCTGTTCGCGGCTCTCCTATTGGGCTGCAGCAGCATGCAAGCACAGACAATGATAGGCAAAAACAATATTAAACTCTCGTCAGACCTTATGTCGCCGGAGGCATTGTGGGCTATGGGGAGAATCGGCGGAGCACAAGTTTCGCCCGATGGGAAGCATGTGGTTTATCAAGTTTCCTATTATAGCGTAAAGGAAAACAAGAGCCATACCATGCTTTTCATTCAGTCAACAAAGGCTGGCAAGCAAATCTCCAAACCTACTCAGCTTACTGTAGACGCAAAGAACGAGACAGATGCGGCATGGATTGAAGGAGGAGAAAAGATTGCCTTTCTCCGCGAAGGGCAGCTTTGGAAGATGAATCCTGACGGAACCGGCAGAGTGAAGCTCACTTCTTCCAAGATAGACATTGAGGGATTCAAGTTCTCTCCTGATGGAAAACGGGTACTCCTCATCAAAAGTCTGGAATCCCATCAATCCATCCAGAAGAATCCGGAAGACCTCCCGAAGGCAACGGGAAGGGTCGTTACCGACCTCAACTACCGGCATTGGGACCACTATGTAGAATCGGTGGCACATCCATTTATCGCAGAGGTTACAGGAAACAAGGTCGACGATGGAATTGATCTTCTGGAGGGAGA
Organism: Prevotella sp. KH2C16; assembly: GCF_900113305.1. Lineage (GTDB taxonomy): Bacteria > Bacteroidota > Bacteroidia > Bacteroidales > Bacteroidaceae > Prevotella. Next base: position 62,023 of record NZ_FOOW01000003.1, read on the forward strand.
GCCCTATGAGTCTCCCACGGCTCCTTTCGGGGGTATCGAACAGTTTGACTGGAGCAGAGATTCCAAAGAGGTGGCCTACACCTGCCGCAAGAAGACTGGCGTTGACTATGCCGTCTCCACGGATGCAGACATCTACCTATATAATATAGAGACCAAGGTCACAAAGAACCTTTGCAAGCCGGGAAACTATGTAGAGCCAAAGATCGACCCGACCAAGAGCATGCGCAATCAGGCCGTAAACCATCAGTCAGGCGATATGAATGTGGGCTATGATGTCAATCCCAAGTTCTCTCCCGACGGACAATACATCGCGTGGCAGAGCATGGCCCGCAACGGATATGAAAGCGACCGAAACCGCTTGTGTATCTACAATCTGACCACGGGAGAAAAGAAGTATGTAACGGAGAGTTTCGATTCCAATGTAGATGACTATTGCTGGAACAGCGATTCGAAGTCTTTATACTTCATTGGTGTATGGCATGCGGTGGAAATGGTCTACCAAACCAACCTGAACGGAGAAGTAAAACAACTCACCGACGGCTGGTACGACTACGGCTCGGTACAACTATTAGGAAATACCAAGCAACTGCTTGTTACCCGCCATTCATACCTCCACCCGGACGACCTCTTTGTATTAACTCCCAACAAGAAGGAAAAGAAGTCGGAAGTGAGTCAGATTACAGACGAGAACAAGCACATTTTCGACCAGCTCGCAATTCCTACTGTCCAACAACGCTGGGTCAAGACAACCGACGGAAAGCAAGAACTTGTCTGGATAATTCTCCCTCCGCATTTTGACGCAAATAAGAAATATCCAACCTTGCTCTTCTGTGAAGGCGGACCGCAAAGCCCCGTCTCACAGTTCTGGAGCTATCGTTGGAACATGTCGATTATGGCAGCACACGGCTATGTGGTCGTTGCCCCTAACCGCAGAGGCCTTCCGGGATTCGGAATGGAATGGAACGAAGCCGTGAGCCAAGACTGGACCGGGCAGTGCATGGATGACTATCTCTCGGCCATTGACGATGCTGCCGAGAATCTCCCGTTCGTTGACAAGGAACGCCTGGGGGCAGTTGGAGCCTCTTTCGGCGGTTTCTCGGTTTATTATCTTGCCGGGCATCATGACAAGCGCTTCAAGTGCTTTATTGCCCATGACGGAGCGTTCAACCTCGAGTCGATGTATACCGATACCGAAGAGGCATGGTTCTCTAATTGGGAATATGACGATGCCTACTGGAACAAAGACCAGACCGAGGCGGCAAGGCGCACTTACGAGAACTCTCCTCACAAGGCAGTAGATAAGTGGGATACGCCTATCCTGTGCATCCATGGGGAAAAGGATTACCGCATCAATGCCAATCAGGGATTCGGAGCCTTTAATGCCGCACGCATGAGAGGTATTCCTGCCGAACTTCTCATTTATCCTGATGAGAACCACTGGGTATTGAAGCCCCAGAACGGCATCTTGTGGCAACGCACTTTCTTCAACTGGCTCGACCGTTGGCTGAAACAGTAAATTGCGCATGTAACGAATTATCATTTGAGAGAATAAAACATATTAAATATGACAGAACAAATTAAAAAAACACTGAGAGACTCGGCAGCCTTGCGCTGGACAGCCCTTCTCCTTCTGGCACTGGCAATGTTTTGTGCCTACATCTTTATGGATATACTGTCTCCTATCAAGGACTTGATGCTCAGTGAGCGCGGATGGAGTTCCACGGCGTTTGGCACGATGCAAGGGGCAGAGACCTTCCTGAATGTCTTCGTGTTCTTCCTGATTTTTGCGGGTATTATCCTCGATAAGATGGGCGTGCGCTTCACGGCCGTGCTTTCCGGTGTCGTGATGCTTGTGGGAGCTGTCATTAAATATTATGCCATCAGCGAGAACTTTATGGGCAGCGGGCTTGAAGCCTGGTTTACGAACAATCTTAATCATATTCCCGTATTTGAGCAGCTGGGAGTCTCGCCGTTCTACGAAGGCATGCCGGCGTCTGCCAAGCTTGCGGCCTGTGGCTTCATGATTTTCGGCTGCGGTGCAGAGATGGGAGGCATCACGGTTTCCCGAGGAATTGTCAAGTGGTTCAAGGGGCGCGAGATGGCTTTGGCCATGGGTTCAGAAATGGCCTTGGCTCGTCTCGGCGTAGCCACTTGCATGATATTTTCACCCTTCTTTGCAAAACTGGGCGGGCACATCGATGTTTCCCGTTCTGTGGCTTTCGGCGTGGTATTGCTGTGTATTGCCCTGATTATGCTCGTCGTCTACTTCTTCATGGACAAGAAACTGGACTCACAGACTGGTGAGGCAGAGGAGAAAGACGATCCGTTTAAAATCAGTGATATCGGTCAGATTCTCACCAGCAGCGGCTTCTGGCTGGTCTCCCTGCTCTGCGTGCTTTACTATTCCGCCATATTCCCCTTCCAGAAATATGCCGTGAACATGCTGCAGTGCAACCTCACATTCACGGAATTACCCGCGGATTCATTCTGGAACTCTACCTCCGTGACCATTATTCAGTATGTAATCATGCTCATTGTGGCGGTAACCGCCTTCATGTTTAATTTCATGAAGAACAAGGCGACGAAGTACAGTATACTCTGCCTCTCGGTTCTGGCTCTTGTAACTTACTGCTACATGGGCTACATGCGCCAGTCGGCAGAATCCATCTTTGCGGTATTCCCATTGCTCGCCGTGGGCATCACTCCTATTCTGGGCAACTATGTCGATCATAAGGGAAAGGCTGCGTCTATGCTCGTGCTGGGCTCACTGCTGCTGATTGCGTGCCATCTCACCTTCGCCTTTGTCCTGCCTGCGCCTGCGTTTAAGGGAAGTCAGATTGGCGGGGTAATCGTCGCCTATCTGACGATTTTGGTACTTGGTGCATCATTCTCATTGGTACCCGCTTCCTTGTGGCCAAGCGTGCCCAAGCTTGTCGACGCGAAGGTAATCGGGTCGGCCTATGCTCTCATCTTCTGGATTCAGAATATCGGCCTGTGGCTGTTCCCGCTGTTGATTGGCAAGGTCTTAGACAAGACCAACCCCGGCGTAACAGATGCCACCCAGCTCAACTACACGGCTCCCCTGATTATGCTTGCCAGCCTTGGTGTCGCCGCATTGATTATCGGACTGATTCTCAAGGCCGTAGACAAGAAGAAGAAACTTGGTCTTGAAGAGCCGAATATCAAGTAGTTCATTCACAGCATTAAGGCAGAACACGCTCTTTTAAACAGCAACACGAGGATGTGTCAAGGGTCTTTGGCAAAATTACAAGCCGCTTGTAACACGGTTACAAACCGCTTGTAATGCCATTACTCACGGCTTGTAACAGGATTACAAGCCGTGAGTAACAACATTCATAGACCTTCTGGCACATCTTTTTTATTACCATCCAGATTAACTTTTGCATGAAGACCAAGCCTAACGACTCCCCCATCAAGAGATGGGCCGTACTCATCCTCGTGGCCATCGTTATGATGATGGGGTATGTATTCTGGGATATTGTCTCGCCAATATCCACCCAGCTCAAGGCTTCCATCAGCGAAGGCGGCATGGGATGGACGGCTGCCGAATACGGATTCTATGCCGGCAGCTATTCCATCTTTAACATCTTTCTGCTGATGCTGTTCTTCGGCGGCATCATCCTTGACAGGTGTGGCATCCGACTTACCGGCCTGCTCGCAACCGGCATCATGCTCCTCGGAGCACTGATCAACTACTATGCCCTGACGAAGATTTCTCCGGAAACATACACCAATCTGTCCTTCACGCTGTTCGGATTGATTCCGGAACATATTAAGGTGCAGGTGCTCGTCTCTGCCTTGGGGTTCGGACTTTTCGGAATGGGATGCGACATAACGGGCATAACCATATCCAAGATTGTTACCAAATGGTTTACGGGCCACGAATTGGCGTCGGCAATGGGCATACAAGTGGCTTTAGCCCGCCTTGGCACTACCTCGGCCTTAAGCTTCAGCCCGCTCATTGCACAGTCGTTCGGGATTTCTGCGCCGGTCTTAGGCGGAGCACTTCTCCTGTTGTGCGGGTTTTCCCTCTTCGGTATCTATGCCTTTGTTGATAAGAAATTTGACAATTCCCTCTATGAATATGCCGAAGGCAATGAGAAAAAGGATATTACAAGAAGCGAAAGCTTCTCGTTCCGAGACTTTGTCATTGTGCTGAAGAACCCTGGTTTTTGGCTGATAGCCATTCTCTGCGTGTTTTTCTATAGTTCCATTCGCCCGTTTATGAAGTTTGCGACAGACCTGCTGATCAACAAATTCGGAGTCGCTGCTACTTCTGCAGGCTGGATTGTTGCCGCAATTCCATATAGCACAATCATCCTAACTCCTCTGTTTGGAAGCATCTATGACAAAATCGGACACGGCGCAAAGCTGATGCTCACAGGCTGTATCATCATCACGGTTTCACACTTCTGTCTGGCATTACCCGTTATCACCACAAGTTGGTTTGCGTTTGGAGTCATGATTCTCGTGGGCATAGCCTTCTCCATGGTGCCCGGCATCATGTGGCCCAGTCTACCCAAGCTCGTTCCATTAAGGCAGTTAGGGACAGCCTATAGCATCATCTACTATATCCAGAATCTTGGATTAATGCTTGTCCCAATGTGGGTGGGAAACATTATCAATGAGAATACGGATCCCGTTACAGGATATGTAGACTATCTCATGCCCATGCTGGTCTTTGCAGGGCTCGGAGTTGCGGCATGCGTTGTTGCGGCTCTCCTGTTATTTATGGACAAGAAAAAGCATTACGGGTTACAAAAGGCAAATATCAGCGTGAAATAATGCTCCTGTAAACACAACTCCCTGATATCAGATGATATCAGGGAGTCTGTTTTCTATATTGAGAGAGTCTTACTGGGTAACCCGTTCGAGCCACTTCACCATTCCAAGCATTATGCCCATTGAAATGAGGCATACTACAAGGAATACGCTCCAGCACTGCCACAACGGCATCTTGTTATACATCAACGGACCTATCCAGATAAGCAGGTTCCCGACAGCCGTTGCCCCGAGCCACAGCCCCTGGCATACGCCTTGTAAATGCTTGGGGGCCACCTTGGAGACAAAACTCAGGCCAAGCGGGGAGATGAAGAGCTCCGCAACGGTAAGGAAGAAATAGGTAACAATAAGAACCCACGGTCCTGCTTTGAGAGCCTCCTTAGCCGTAACATCCATGGCCTTGAACTCCTCGCCAGAGGGATAGCCGCTGACAGAAGAGTAAATTGCCAGGAACAGATAAGCCAGACCTGCAATAAACATGCCATAGGCAATCTTTCTCGGTGTGGAAATAGCATGCCCTGCCGCCGTCAGTTTAGAGAAAATCCACATGATGATAGGCGTAAGCACTATTACAAAGAATGGATTCACGGCCTGCCATATTTCAGGAGCAATGGAGTCTGTCTTCACAAAATCACGGGCAAAAACAGAAAGAGACTGACCGTTCTGGTGGAATGAGAACCAGAAGAAGATGGCAATGCCAAGCACGGCAAACAAAGCATACATACGCTGCTTGATTTCCTTTGCCATGGCTACTCTCTCTTCAGGGGTATAATTGACTGCTTCAGCCGCAGACTTCTTTGTAGGCGTCGGGAATATTTTCTTATAGCTTATAAAGATCGCAAGCGAGATAAGCATAGCTACTACAGAAGCAATGAACGAATAGTGGACGCCCGTATTGAAGGCCTCCAGATAACTGGTACAAGCATTAGCCATATCACCCACATTACCGCCGACATCAGTCATCAGCTTCGTCAGGTTGGCCGCCTCCTCGCCGCTCATGACCTTTCCTTCAATAAACTTATGGCACAAGGCAGGAAGCTCTGCATTATAAAGCAGGCCCTTGGTTCCCAGCCACCACTGGCGGAGATAAGGTGCTATGAATGGAGCGACAAGACCTCCAATATTAATAAATACATAGAAAATCTGGAAACCGCTATCGCGCTTTCCCTGAACAGCCTTCAAGGCTTCCGGACCTTTCTGCGCAGCCTCGGCTTCAAAGTTGTCGTACATCTGGCCGACAATTGCCTGCAGATTTCCCTTGAACAAACCATTGCCGAAAGCGATAAGCAACAATGCAAAACAGGTAAATGGCAGCAGCCAAGTGATATTGGCAGCCGTAGACATAATGGGGAAAGAAAGCAACACATAACCAGAAGCCATAACGAGAAGTCCCGCCATGATCGTGCCCTTATAATTCTGTGTGCGGTCGGCAATGATACCTCCCACAAGACTTAACACATAGATGAGTGCATAGAACACTGAGTAGATAATACCACTGGTTTCATCACTCAACCCAAACTTTGAGCAAAGAAAAAGCAGCAAGACGGCATTCATGATGTAATACCCGAAGCGCTCGCCCATATTACTGAGGGCTGCAGGAATTAATCCTTTTGGATGACTTTTAAACATAATATTATGATTTTAGTTAATGATTATTCTTCTTTGTCCTCGTGATGTCAAACAGATAAGTCAACTTGACGAGTATGTTCCCGAAATTTGAACTGCCGAAATAATCCTTCTTGGTGTCTCCATAAATGTTTCCCAATCCATAGTAGTAGCGTGCCTCAAGAAGAATGTGGCCAGCTCTGGGTATGCTGTATTCCGTACCAATACCAAGGGCTATACCGTAGTCAAATTTGTTTTCTACGGCCATGGTGTCCTGGGCTACTACCGAGGTTGCCCTATCTGCTATATTCCGTTGGGCAAGGTCGAAATTCATAGAGGTACTCTCGCTAAGATACATGCCGAACTGCGGACCCAGGTTGAGAAAGAAGTTGAATCCTCTATCCTCTTTTCCCCATGCCAGATGAGCCATCACAGGTATCTGAATATAGTTTATCGTGCGGCTATATTTCTCTGCGACTCCGGTGGCCGCATTGATTACGGGCTGGTCTTCCCGTGTCAGGATATTCTCCTTCCAACCTATAGACGCATAGTTCACTTCTGCATATACAGACGCTATAGTCTTAAAATATTTCTCGCAAACATAACGGAAAGAGAGACCACCCGTGATTCCCCCATGCATTTTCTGAGGAACTTCCGGGGTGAAACTGATATTGCTGAGCGCATATCCCCCGTTGACACCTATGGAGAAATCATTCCGATGCTCGCCGATTTGAGCGTTGACTGCCACAGGAAGCAAAAACAAAATATATAGTAATGCTCTTTTCATCTAATAAGTGAGGGATTCTATAGTTTTATTATGCTTATAATGGATAAGCTGAAAAAGCTCATTCTGCATGCCTCCGTTTCCTTGCCTTACAAAATAATACTGTGTCTGCACGGGCGTTGAGGGAGCCCTGCCCTTTTCTCCCTTAAACTCCTTGCCATATTTGTGCAGCCCCTGAAGGAAAAACTGAGCCTGGTCATATCCCGTAAGGGCAAAGCGAGGAATGGCATATTGCATTTCCACACCAAACCATTGATAAAATTTCTTTTCCAGCTGCTGCGTTTTCCATGACATCGGGTTATAATAGAAGGTGGTGGGAATATAAGTATCGAAAGCATAGAAATTATCAAGGTCATACTTTGTATACATCAGCCATTCCGTATATCCGAACATCGAGATTCCGACTTGTGGATTATTAGCCTTGAAACCATTTAATTTCTGAAATGCGATATTTAACTCAGGAGAGCGGCTGGTATTAAGCACTACGACATTAGGCTGAGTGCGAGAGAATGCCTTTGCAAACATTTCTTCAGAAGACTCAAGGTTAGTAATGCTGTATTTTATTCCTTTTTGTTCAAGTTGATTACGCAGACTGAATGTGAAAACTCCTTTTGTTGAATTCTTGTCATTGCAATCTATGAAAACAGGATGACAACTTTTAAAATGTTCCAGAAACGCCTGAATGGCATCATTATTCAGCTTGCTTCCTGTCTGATAAACCTGGAATATATTGGGGTTACGCGTAACCTCATCGCTTGCTATTGAAAATGGGATAACCATTCTAATATCATTCTGAGCACAAAAATCTCCCAATGCCTTTACCTGTGGTGTATAGAGAGGCCCAAAAATAATATCAAGATTCTTGGCCTCCGGATTCAGAAGAGTCTGGCGTATATCTGCATCAGCAGGCACATTCCATGTATGAATCTCCGCAGATATCCCCTGTGCCTTCATGTCTTCAACGGCAAGAAGAAAACCACGATAATACTCCACCATACGGCGGCCATCCCCGTCTACATCGTGTAAAGGGAGCATGATGCCCACACGAATCTCACGATTACGGACATCAGGCTTCACAGCTATAACCGGTATTGGCTTCTGGGACTCCTGCACCTGGGGCTTTGCGAATGGAATAAAGATGGTTTCGCCTTTCTTTAGGTTATAGTCTTCCTTCTTCATTTCTGGATTCGCATTCTTCAATTCATCAAGCGTAATGCCATATTTCTTGGCAATACTGTACATCGTATCTTTTTTCTTTACCTTATATAAATCTTGCCATTGATTGACCTGAGCATAAGCCATGCTACCGATGAATAGCATTACTCCCAATAACATATATTTAATATATCGCATCACCATTTCGTATAGAATTACATATATTCACTTGCAAAAATACAAAAAAATATCTAATCTCTCATCAATAATCAACATTCTTTTAGTAACTTTGCATGAATATATTGAAAGAAAAATAGAAATGAAACGAATATTGGTTTTCTGGATCAGTCTCTTCGCCATAGGAAGCATTGCCGCACAAACCCCAGGCATAGCCCCCTCAGCGACCTTTACCGATTCGGAAGGCAATGAGAGCAGCGACAACAGATTCAGCGGTTCTGCACCTGTAACGGCCCGTTTCTCGGCAAACCCATCTGAGGTAGGAGACTATACTCCCCATTATGAGTGGAGATTCTATACAGAGGGAAAGGCTGACGCCCCCTATCTTGTCCGCTATGAGGAAAACACCAGCTACACTTTCACCCTGTCGGGAGTGCACTATGTGATCTGCTATGCCACCTTCACGAAAGGAACTGACACCATATCCTTCACTCAGGAGTATTGGCAAAACACGGAACCGTTTCAAGTCTCCATTTCCGAAAGCAAGCTTGAAATGCCGAATGCCTTCTCCCCCAACGGCGACGGAATCAATGATATATACAAGGCGAAAAACGGATATCAGAGTATTATCGAATTTCATGGCTATATCTTTAACAGGTGGGGGCAGAAACTGTTTGAATGGACCGATATTAACGGCGGCTGGGATGGCAAGTATAAAGGAAAGGATGCGAAACAAGGAGTGTACTTCTGCCTGGTCAAAGCCAAGGGGGCTGACGGCCGTGAATTTCACATTAGACGAGATGTCAACCTACTCCGAGGATTCACCGAAGGAAGCACGACAAAATACTGAATTGTAAAAGGCGGCTTAAAGCCTTGCTTTTAGCCGTTAAAAGGAGAGTAAATAGCCGTTAGAAGGACGCTAAAAGACGGCCTTTTACTTTTCCAGTTAAGACAAGAGGAAAAATGGAAAGAGAAGACAAGAAGATAAATGTATGGGGAGCCCGTGTGCACAACCTTAAAAATGTAGATGTAGAAATTCCCCGCAACTCACTTACCGTGATAACCGGCCTGTCGGGTTCCGGCAAGTCCTCGCTGGCTTTTGACACAATATTCGCCGAAGGGCAGCGGCGATATATAGAGACTTTCTCGGCTTATGCCCGCAACTTCCTTGGCAATTTGGAGCGCCCGGATGTTGATAAAATCACGGGACTGAGTCCAGTCATCAGCATAGAGCAAAAGACTACGAACAAGAATCCGCGCTCCACCGTGGGGACGACCACGGAGATCTATGACTATCTGCGCCTTCTCTATGCCCGTGCCGGAACGGCATACAGTTATCTGTCGGGTGAGAAAATGGTGAAATATACCGAGGAAAAAGTCCTCGAAATGATTCTCAGCGAATATGCCGAAAAGGCAATCTATATTCTTGCACCGCTTGTCCGCCAGAGGAAAGGCCACTATCGCGAGCTCTTTGAGTCCATGCGCAGAAAGGGTTATCTCTATATCCGGGTGGATGGGGAAATCCTGGAAATCACCCGGGGGATGAAAGTTGATCGCTACAAGAACCACAATATAGAGGTTGTAATCGATAAGCTTAAAGTTCAGGGAAAGGATGACGAGCGCCTGAAGAAGAGTGTACAGATAGCCATGAAGCAAGGCGACGGGGCTCTCATGATTATGGACAAGGACTCCGGCGAAATCAGGAATTTCTCAAAACGGCTGATGGATCCCGCTACGGGAATATCCTATGGCGAGCCCGCCCCTAACATATTCTCCTTTAATTCGCCGGAAGGGGCCTGCCCGTACTGCAAGGGACTGGGCTATGTAAATGAAATAGACCTTAAGAAAGTGATTCCCAACGATGGCCTTGGCATCTACGACGGAGCCATCACGCCATTAGGAAAATACAAGAACCAGATGATTTTCTGGCAGATAGACTCCATCCTCCATAAGTATGAGTTGGACATCAAGACCCCTGTAAAGGACATTCCGAAAGACGCCATGGATGAAATCCTATATGGCTCGCTCGAGAATGTGAGAATCTCAAAAGACCTTATCAAAACCTCCAGCGACTATTTTGTTACTTTCGACGGTGTTGTAAAATATCTGCGCAATGTAATGGAAAGCGACGACTCCGCGTCAGGCCAGAAATGGGCAGAACAGTTTCTGGCCATGACAGAGTGTCCGGAATGCCATGGTAAAAGACTTAAGCGGGAGTCGCTTTCCTACAGGATATGGGATAAGAATATATCAGAAGTAGCCAATCTGGATATGAGCGACCTTAAGGACTGGCTCGACCATGTTGAGGAACACCTCGAAGTGCAGCAACGGAAAATCGCCGCGGAAATCGTGAAAGAACTTCGTTCCCGTGTCGACTTCCTCCTACAGGTCGGGCTGAATTATCTGGCACTCAACCGGCAGTCCGCCTCGCTTTCCGGAGGTGAGAGCCAGCGCATCCGCCTTGCTACCCAAATCGGAAGCCAGCTCGTGAATGTGCTTTATATACTTGACGAGCCTTCCATAGGCTTACATCAACGAGACAATGAGCGGCTGATAAATTCCCTGAAGGAACTCCGCGACATCGGCAACACCGTAATCGTTGTAGAACACGACGAAGACATGATGCGGGCGTCCGACTGGATAGTCGACATTGGCCCGAAAGCCGGCCGCAAAGGCGGGCAAGTCGTATTCCAGGGGAAGCCGGCTGACATGCTTGAGACCTCTACCATTACCGCTCAGTATCTCAATGGGGAGTTGAACATTGCTATTCCGTCGGAACGGAGAAAGGGGAACGGAAAGAGGATTGTACTTTATGGATGCAAAGGCAACAATCTCAAGAATGTCGATGTGGAGTTTCCACTTGGTAAGCTAATCGTAGTTACAGGAGTTTCCGGATCGGGAAAATCCACCTTGATCAACGAGACTCTCCAACCCATACTCTCCCATCATTTCTATCGCTCGCTCAAAAAGCCGATGCCCTATAAATCTATAGAAGGTATCGAAAATATAGATAAGGTAGTGAATGTAGACCAAACCCCGATTGGACGCACTCCCCGGTCTAATCCGGCTACCTATACAGGAGTATTCTCAGACATCCGCAGCCTATATGTGAATCTCCCGGAGGCAAAGATTCGCGGATACAAGCCCGGCCGCTTCTCGTTTAATGTAAAAGGCGGAAGATGTGAGGCCTGTGGGGGAAACGGGTACAAGACAATAGAAATGAATTTCCTGCCTGATGTGATGGTACCTTGCGAAGTCTGCCACGGCAAGCGCTATAACCGGGAAACCCTTGAGGTCAGGTTCAAGGGAAAATCCATTGCCGATGTACTTGACATGACCATCAACCAGGCGGTAGAATTCTTTGAGAATGTACCCAATATCCTTCAGAAGATAAAAACCCTGCAAGATGTTGGCTTGGGATACATCAAACTCGGACAGTCGAGTACGACTCTTTCCGGCGGAGAGAGCCAGCGGGTGAAACTGGCTACCGAACTGGCAAAAAGAGATACTGGCAAAACGCTGTATATTCTTGACGAACCGACCACAGGACTTCACTTTGAAGACATCCGCATCTTGATGGATGTCTTGCAGAAACTTGTAGACAGAGGCAATACCGTTGTCATCATAGAACACAATCTTGATGTGATAAAACTGGCAGATTATATCATTGACATGGGACCGGAAGGAGGGCGCGAAGGTGGCCGGATACTCAGCACAGGCACGCCTGAAGATGTTGCCAAAAGCAAAAAGGGATATACTCCGGAGTTTCTGAAGCGAGCCTTAAAAACAAGAGGACAGGCTCTTGTATAGGGGCATATCAAAGCAATTCAACCTTGCCGCCTATCCTTGCCTCAAAATAAGGAGGCTCATCCCGAAGGGAGATGTCTTCATAAATGAAGTCCGCAACCACCGTATCTTTCCCGTCTGGTATGATCAACCCCATTTTTCCGTTCTTTTCCGCTATAATCGGAAACAACTGGAGGTCGTCAACATATACATAGGGAGTCCGAAGAAAGTCGTAAAGGGCATGTACAAGAATGTTTCCCTCATGGTCTTTCATGCCAAATTTGCCGTTTTCTTCATATATCTCATGATACCGAATATACTTGTCTTTAATACGCCCGAGATAGTAAACCATGCGCTTCTTATCGTTAATAAGTGCTAACATATAGCTGAAGGTATCGCAATAATTGGCAATGGCTCTGGCAAGCACGATTTTAAAATCCAGTCCATCAAGCACTTTGCGATTAAGGTCTATATATAAAGCGATGGCACGCTCTTTCTCTGGCAGCGACAAGTCTTTGAGACGCTCCTCGAAGCGCTCCATGATAAGCTTTGAGCCCGACATACCTTTAATATAGCGATGGATTTGCCGGCTCATCTCCTTACATACGAATTTATCGATTTGCACTTCCTCTATCGGATCCGCAAACTCCTTGTCAAAGTTCTCCTGAGTAATCATAGGCATCCTCCATTTGCCTCAAAGGTAAGGCTTTTCCAAGAACTGACCAAATTATTTCTTCTTTATTTTCAGTTTGGGTATCTTTATTTTCTCTCCTTCTTTTAATTCCTTAGCACCACCATTCACGGCCTCGACATAGCATTCCATTCCCGGGCCAAGATAGTTTCTACTGATTGACTTCAAGGTCTGACCCCTGCGAACAGTAACTATCTGGTCGATCCCTATAATATTATAGGCACCCGTACGAACGCGCGGATCTTGATTGTATTGGGAAGTCCCCAAAGCATCTTCCTTCTCCCCAACAGGTTTTAAGGAGTTTTTTTGATTCTTTGCTGCAGTATTCTTGACTACCGCAGGCTTCTTTGCGGATGCGGTACTTGCTACAGGGGGCTGGGATACAGACTGGTGAGAGGCCTGCACTTCCTTAGACTGACTCGTTGGAGCAGCAGACTCTAACTGTTTTTTCTCCCTTTCAGCTGTCCAAGCGGAGCCATGGGGCTTTACAGAGTTCAAATGTATTTGGGTCAGCAAATGCTCTATTCGATTGTCTCGCTGCTTCAATTGATTAGATACATAGAAAGAAGCACCGATAAACAACAATAACAGGACAGCCGCCGCAATGCCAAAGATATTTGTAAGATGCTTAAACTGCGAGACCTGTTCTCTAAGCAATTCATTCGCAGATGAGAGCACTTTGTTCTCGGCATTCACCCGATCTTCAGTCCACCTTTCATAGATTTTGGATTCTGGCTCTTGTGGCTCCATTTGCTCTTCGGCATCGTTAGTATCGGCAAAATCTAATAGCGGAGTAGCCAGAGCTCTTTCTTCCATGCCCTCCCTATTCTCTTCCAAGACGGGATCTGCCGTTGGACTTACAGTAGCAGCTGGCGAAACATCTTTTTCTACTTGCCCATCAGGAGTATCATCTGGTTCTGATTCTATAATAGTGCTTTCTTTTTCTGCATTGACAGGTAAATTGTCTATCGTTATGATCTCATCGTCCACTTCATCTACAGAGTCTATTATTCCCGCATCAGCTTCATCCAAATCAGACAAGTCGACCTTATCGTCTAATACGATCGTCTCGAATGAGGCAAAAGGCCTGTTCACCAGGTCTCGCATTACTGCATCCGGGGTATAAGAAATCTTCTCGCGGCCTGCAATCTCTATTGGCTCTCCCGTATTCACATCTACACTCTTGCGGGCACTTACGCTCTGAACCTTAAATGTTCCCAGTCCCTTAATCTTCACGAGCTTCTCATAGCGGAGCCCGTCATTAAGAACCTCCAACATCAGAGAGAGAAACCGATCTGCCGCATCTTGACTCAAACTATGCCGCTGTGCAAGGACTGCAGCCAAGTCTTTTAATCCAACCTTACTCATCACTCCCCCCCTTTTGTTTCAGTTTATCCTTAATATAAGTATTCGGCTTGAAATTCAGCACTAACTTTGGGGGCACGAGCATCCGTTTGCCTGTTGAAGGATTGACAACTATCCTCTCAAGACGCTTCCTTACCTCAAATGTTCCAAATTGTGAAAATGACACAGAATTGCCTTCGTCAAAATTTCTCCCCATCTCATCGATAATCGTTGAAATCAGTTTCTGCGTATCTGCCTGCGTATAACCGCTTCTCTGAGACAAGTCGGCTATAAATTCCTTATTGTTCATACTACTTCTCCATATAAGTCGAACTCTTCCGAATCCGTTATTTTTATATTATAAAATGAACCCACACGAAGGGTGCGTGTCGCAGGAATAAGCACCTCTGGGTCGACATCAGGCGAGCAAAACTCCGTACGCCCGATATAATAGTCATCTTCCTTGCGATCGATAATCACTTTCATGATTTTGCCGACTTTAGCAGCTTCTATTTCTGAACTTATTTCCTGCTGAAGTGCCATCAATCGGTCAAGGCGTTCTTGCTTGATATATTGCGGTACATCATCCGGGTAATGCTGCTGACTGTAGGTCCCTTCTTCCTCTGAGTAAGCAAAAGCCCCCATCCGCTCAAACCGCTCATGCCTAATGAAATCCATCAATTCATTAAAGTCTTCATCTGTTTCTCCGGGAAAGCCAACCATCAAGGTCGTCCGCAGATGGATTCCTGGAACCTTCTCGCGAATTTTGGCTATCAAATCAAGCGTTTCCCGTTTGCTGACATGGCGCCGCATACGCTTAAGCATGTGGTCGCTTATATGCTGCAAAGCTATATCCAAATATTTGCAGATATTGTCATGACGAGCCATTACATCAAGTAATTCTATTGGGAACTGGTTTGGATAGGCATAGTGCAATCTAACCCATTTCACTCCTTGGATATTAGATATTTCTTCAATGAGTTCTGCTATATGAGGCTTTCCGTCAAAATCCATCCCATAATAGGTAAGTTCCTGCTCTATCACCTGGAATTCCTTTACCCCATTGGCTACCTGTTCACGGACTTCGGCCAAGATTTCTTCTTTTGGGCGGGATATATGTCTCCCTGTTATCAACGGAATTGCACAATAGGCACAATGGCGGTCGCACCCTTCGGCAATTTTCAAATAAGCATAATGGCGAGGTGTAAAGCGGGCATGTGCGGCGAACCGCTTTTTTCGGTCATCGATGAAACTGCTCTTAGCATCAGGAATATCTTCAAGGAGATCTTTAAAATTGAACTTGCCATAATACTTGTCCACTTCAGGAATTTCATTCTCAAGTTCTTCCTTATAGCGCTGCGACAAGCATCCCATCACATAAAGACGGCTTAGCTGGCCTTTTTCTTTTCGTCTAACAAATTCAAGAATCGTATTGATACTCTCTTCTTTAGCAGCCTCTATAAAGCCACAGGTGTTTATGACCGCAATCTCACCTTCTGGGTGCTGAGAGTCCGGGATACAACGGTAGCCTTTTTCTTCAAATCGCTTTGCAAGCCGCTCTGAATCGACCAGATTTTTAGAGCATCCCATTGTAATGATATCTATTTGATTCTTTCTCATTTCACTAAAAATGATTAGAACTATTTATTGCTAAAAAGAGAGTCTACAAACTCGCGACGATTAAAGAGCTGTAAATCTTCTATCTGCTCTCCGAGTCCTATATATTTCACGGGCACCTTCAACTGGTCGCTGATACCGATTACCACACCTCCTTTTGCAGTCCCGTCAAGCTTTGTAATGGCAAGTGATGTTATCTGCGTAACGGCGGAAAACTGCTTGGCCTGTTCAAATGCGTTTTGCCCAGTTGATCCGTCAAGCACCAGCATTACCTCATCAGGCGCTTCAGGAAGAACTTTTTTCATTACTTCTTTTATTTTCTTCAGCTCATTCATCAACCCGACCTTATTATGTAAGCGCCCAGCCGTATCAATGAGCACTATGTCTGCATTATTAGCCTTGGCACTTTGCAGTGTGTCAAAAGCAACAGAAGCCGGATCGGCACCCATCTGCTGTTTGATTACGGGAACCCCCGCTCGTTCTCCCCATATGGATATCTGCTCTACGGCAGCGGCACGAAAGGTATCTGCAGCACCCAAATAGACTTTTTTGCCAGCGCTCTTAAATTGATAGGCTAGCTTTCCTATGGTCGTAGTCTTTCCCACTCCATTTACCCCCACTACGAGAATCACATAGGGTTTATGATCTGTAGGAAGATCCCAGTTATCGTTATCTTCTGTATTGTTTTCTGCTAATAAAAAAGCTATTTCCTCCCGCAGTATGCTATTCAATTCACTTGTAGATACATATTTATCACGAGCGACACGCTCCTCTATGCGCTCAATAATCTTGATGGTAGTCTCTACCCCTACATCAGAAGTAATAAGAATTTCTTCTAAGTCATCCAAGACCTCGTCATCTACCTTTGACTTTCCTGCAACTGCACGGGAAATCTTATCAAAAACACTTTGCTTGGTTTTTTCCAAGCCATGGTCAAGAGTCTCCTTTTTCTTAGAATTAAATAATCCAAAAATCCCCATACCTATTTTGTTTTTGGCAAAGATATAAAAAAAAAATGAGAAAGTATCGATGAAATGGGCAAAAAACAGAAAACTATATTATTGTATGGATTTGATGGACAAACACATGGGACGACATGTTTAAATCTGCCACTGAATTTGGAAGTATCGAAAAATATAATTATCTTTGTACCCTTAATAATTTATAATATGATGAAAAAGCTACTTATACTTATTATTGGGTTTATGTTCTCTTCTCTATTGAGTGCCCAAGTCTACAAAAATCCCAGCATTCCTGTTAAAGACCGGGTAGAAGATCTGCTCAAACGGATGACGCTTGATGAGAAAATAGGGCAAATGAACCAATTTCTGGGATTGGAATATCTAAAAACCAATCGGGCAAATCTTGACAAAGGAGATGCAAAAAACAAAAATGAAAATGTTTTCTATCCACATACTCCTATTTCCCAAATTGAGGCTTGGACAAAACAAGGTATCATCGGTTCCTATCTAATGGTTTTTACAGCCGAAGAAGCGAACTACTTACAACGGCTTGCCATGCAAAGCAGATTAGGAATTCCTCTGCTCTTCGGCATTGATGCCATACATGGAAATGCAATGTGCGATAACATGACCACATACCCTTCAAATATTAATGCTGGTTGTTCCTTTGATCCCGAATTGACCTATAAGATTGCAAGAGAAACAGCAGAGGAGATGGTAACCGTCGGGATGAGATGGGCCTTCAACCCCAATGTGGAGATTGCTCGTGATGCTCGTTGGGGGCGTGTAGGTGAAACTTTCGGAGAAGATCCCTATTTGGTAAGCGTGATGGGAGAACAAATTGTGAGAGGCCTACAACGGAATCTTAATCAGCCGACCGATGTATTGGCCTGTATCAAACATTTTGTTGCGGGAAGTCAACCTCTTAACGGTAAAAATGTATCGCCAGCAGATATCTCAGAACGCACACTTCGAGAAGTATTCTTCCCACCTTTCAAAGCGGGTACCGATGCAGGAGCTGCAACCCTTATGGTTGCACATAATGAGGTTAATGGAATTCCTTGCCATACTAATCAATGGTTAATGCAAGATGTACTCCGTGGGGAGTGGAAATGGGCAGGATTCATTGTCAGCGACTGGATGGATTTAGAACATGTCTGGGAGGTCCACAAGACAGCATCAAGCATGAAAGAAGCATTCTGTCAAGCCATCAATGCAGGTCTTGACATGCACATGCAGGGAATTCATTGGCAAGACATGGTAAAGGAACTTGTCTTAGAAGGCAGAATTAGCGAGGAGCGCATCAACCAATCAGTACGCCGCATCCTCACCACAAAGTTCCAGTTAGGACTCTTTGAGCATCCATATACTGACGAAAAACTCCGTGGAAAGGTGTGTCAGAGTCAGCAACACATGCAGACTGCTCTTGAAGCTGCTCGCAACAGCATCGTGCTGTTGAAGAACGAAGGCAACCTTTTGCCGCTTTCTGAACAGAAGTACAAAAAAGTGCTGGTAACAGGAGTGAATGCAAACAGCCAGAATATCCTCGGTGATTGGAGTAACTGGATGGGTGATAAGACATCTACAGTACTCAAAGGTTTGGAGGAAGTTGCCAACCACACAGATTTTATATTTGTGGATCAAGGTACCAACCCTCGTTTCATGAAATACGAGAATGTGGCCAAGGCTGTGAATGCTGCTAAAGATTGCGACCTGAATCTCGTTATTGCAGGTGAATATATGCCTCGCAGCGATTGGAACAACCGCACAGACGGCGAGAATCTCGACCGCTCTGATCTCAATCTCGTAGGGTTGCAGGAAGAGTTGATAGAAAAGCTATATGCTACAGGAAAGCCAACCGTAGTGGTATTGATCAATGGTCGCCCATTAAGCACAGAGTGGATTTCTGAACATATTCCAGCTCTCATCGAAGCTTTTGCACCAGGTATTCAAGGAGGAAGGGCTATTGCTGAAATTCTCTATGGCAAGGTGAATCCAAGTGCAAAACTTGCAATTACGATTCCTCGTAATGTTGGACAAACGGTTAAAGTGTATAACGAAAAGCCCTCTGCATCTTTCCATCCCTTTACCTTGACCGACGACTCCCCACTCTATCCTTTCGGCTATGGACTTTCTTATACTAAGTTCAAATATTCAAATATGCATCTTTCAACCTCGGAAACCAGTAGGACAGGAAAGATTGAGGCCTCTATAGATATTTCAAACACAGGCTCTCGTGAAGGAACAGAAGTGGTGCAATTATATATTCGCGACTGCTACAGTAATGTTTCCCGCCCTGTAAAAGAATTGAAAGATTTCCGGAGAATTTTCCTGAAACCAGGAGAATCCCAAACCGTTTCATTCGTTATCCCTGCAGAGAAGCTTGCATATTACAACGAGAAAATGGAGTGGACTGTTGAATCCGGTGAGTTTGAAATCATGATTGGCAGCTCATCAGAAGACAGAGACTTGCTTAAAAAATCTATTATTGTCAAATGAAGGACAATCATCAAAAAAGGAATTTGGCAATTGTCAGAATGCTGGTGTTCTCTAATTAATGTGAGTTCTATGAATTATAATTGCTTGCAAATTTAGTGCTAAGCGGAAATTACTGCGACCTTAAGATGCCGACTTCCAAAGGATCATCACAAAAGGTCGCTATAATCACCCAGAGCAAAGTTACTGAAATATTTTGTATGTCGGATGATTTCTGAAGTTTTTTGATATACTGATGGAAAAATTTATGCCAAACCGGTAACAAGAGGAAATATCACCATGATTTCGCAATATCAAAGGCCGAAATCTCCTCCAATGACTTTTATTGCAGCCCATTGTCTGTTCCCAAAGAATCCGAGCATCAATGCACAAAGGACATTAGCCCACAGCTCGCATTGTTCTAAACTCGGCGAGCTCACATAAATTAATAATGGGATGCATAAATGCACCCCATCACTAATTAAGGATATATTAATGCGACCTCTAATTATTCACCGTACCGCCAATAATATCTAACAATTCACTGGTTATCGCAGCCTGACGACTCTTATTATATTGCAGACTGAGATCACGCAATAAATCGTCAGCATTATCAGTAGCCGTCTGCATAGCTACCATCCGGGCAGCATGTTCAGAAGCATTGCTATCAAGGAGAGCCGTGTAAATCATCAAGTTCAGTAACTTCGGCACCAAGCTTTCCATTACCGTAGCTAAATCCGGTTCCACTATGAAATTGTCATTCAACGGAACAGTAACCTCTTGCTGCCGCTGTTTCTTTTCTGCCTTTTTGCGTAAATACTCTTGCGCTTTGGCGGTAGCAATGTTCGATGTAAGGTCTCTATCATTCATCGCCCCAATACTCTCGGTAGACAAGTCAATAGGAAGAAACTGACGGCGTGTAAGAACCTGGCTGCCGGCACTTTTAAAATGATGGTAGATGAGTTCAACCTTATCTATTTCTCCTCTGGCATAAGCTTCGGTAAGCTTTTTTGAGATTTCAGCACATTCATGAGCGTTTGGCTTCTCCGCAAGCTCAAGGAAATCGCCGCCCGACGGGATTTGTAGCTTGGCGATTTTCTCCGCAACCTTGCGGCCGATAGGGTAAACGATTAGTTCCGTAATACCTTTTTCCTGATATTCATGAATAGCCTGTTCCATCATCTTAAGTATATTCGAATTAAATCCACCACAAAGAGATGAATTACTGGAATATACTACGAGCGCAACACGGCGTATTTCCTTATGAGACTCCTCGAATATAGTCTGCGCCTCGGGGGTTGAGGCCAAAAAAGATTTAAGTATATGCTCAAGAAGATTCTCATAGGGCAGCATGTTCTGAATGGCCACCTGAGCATGGTGAAGTTTAGACGACGCAACCATTTTCATAGCACTCGTAATCTTACGAGTACTATTTACACTGGCTATGCGAGTCTTGATTTCTTTCAGAGAAGCCATACGCTTTTAATTCTTATATTGTCCGACAATATTACCCATTACCTGTTCTATAACTGCCGTGCAATTCTCATCTATCTTGCCAGAAGCGAGAATGTCGAGGATGTCGCCATGCTGCGAACGCATCTGTTCTAAGAATAATTCCTGGCAACCACGCACCTCGCTTACCGGCACATCATGCATCAAGCCATGAACTCCACAATAGAGAATTGCAATCTGCTCGTCTACGGGCATCGGAGAATATTGCGGCTGGATAAGCAACTGGTTATTCTTGCGCCCACGGTCAATTGTCATGGCAGTTACCGGATCCATGTCGCTTGAAAATTTGGAGAAGGCTTCGAGTTCGCGATATTGAGCCATATCTATCTTCAAGGTACCTGCCACTTTTTTCATACTCTTGATCTGGGCACTTCCTCCTACACGAGAAACGGATATACCTACATTGATAGCTGGGCGGAAACCTTGATTGAAAAGATCACTTTCAAGATAAATCTGTCCGTCAGTAATGGAGATTACATTCGTCGGAATATATGCGGAAACATCGCCGGCCTGAGTCTCAATAATAGGGAGTGCCGTGAGTGAGCCTCCTCCCTTCACATGTCCTTTCATGCATTCTGGAAGATCATTCATCTGTTCTGCAACTTCCTGCTGATCATTGATTCGCGCAGCACGTTCAAGAAGGCGGCTATGAAGATAGAATACATCTCCGGGATATGCCTCACGACCAGAAGGACGGCGAAGAATCAGCGAAACCTCGCGATAGGCAACGGCCTGTTTGGAAAGATCATCGTATACAACCAGCGCACTATAGCCACGATCGCGGAAATATTCGCCGATAGCGGCACCTGCAAAGGGGGCATAATACTGCATGGCTGCTGGGTCTGCGGCCGTAGCACTAACAACAACCGTATATGGCAATGCCCCATGCTCTTTCAGGGTCTGCACAAGAGTAGCGACGGTACTTGCCTTTTGCCCAATTGCAACATAAATACAATATACCGGATTTCCCTGTTCGTAGAAGTTTTTTTGATTGATGATCGTATCAACAGCAATAGCCGTTTTACCGGTCTGGCGGTCTCCGATAATTAGCTCGCGCTGGCCACGGCCGATAGGGATCATTGAGTCAACGGCTTTCAATCCCGTTTGCAGCGGTTCTTTTACAGGTTGACGATAGATAACTCCTGGAGCCTTTCTGTCCAACGGCAATTCAAAACTGTCAGAGAGGTCTATATCCCCTCTACCGTCAATAGCCTGTCCAAGAGGATTGACTACGCGCCCGAGGAAATTATCATTCACGCGGATAGAAGCAATGCGATGCGTGCGCTTGACTTTCTGCCCTTCCTTGATTCCTGCCGTAGAGCCAAGAAGGATACAACCCACATTGTCTTCCTCCAGATTCATGACAATTGCCATTGTGCCGTTCTCGAATTCTAACAACTCGTTAGCCTCGGCATTACGAAGTCCATAGATACGGGCGACACCATCACTAACAGTAAGCACCGTACCTACTTCGTCAAACTTTTCACCCGAATTAATGTCCTCAAGTTGTCGTAACAGAACTTCTGAAACCTCACTTGGTTTAATTTTATCTGACATTTGTTCTTTCTTTTTATTTTTTTAATTCTACGAGTATGCTGTGCAATTTTGATTTCACACTGGCATCCATTCTATAAGTATCATACTCAAGGATAAAACCTCCAATAATTTCAGGGGCGACCTCGGTATTAAACTCCACAACCCCTTGAGTCCTACTTTCCACCATCTGCTGCATTTTCACCTCTACTTCACGAGAGACGGGTGTAGCGGTAGTCAGTTTACCGCGAGTGATATTCTTCTGTTTCCTATAGAGAGTTATATAAGAAGCGGCTATGAATTGCAAGGCTTTCTCCCTGCCCTCTTTCAGGACCAAAGCAATAAACTTCCTGGTCAAATCGCTGACATCATTGCCACAAGCCGTCTCCAAGAGCCTCTGTTTCTTGTCATTCGAGAGCATTGGATTCTCTATCGTAGTACGAAACTCGGGTATGTCAAGATAGCTCTCTGAAAGAATTTCCATCTCGGCATATACCTTTCCTTCGTTTTTCTGCACCATGGCACTTTTCAGGAGCGCCCGTGCATACCTGACAGATATTACACCTAAATCCATAACTTTTAATATTCAGTCTCTTTGTCAACAGAAATTTCATCCAGCAATCGGTTTACTAAATCCATCTGCGCCGCATCGTTGTTGAGTTTTCCCTTAAGAATTTTCTCAGCAATCAGAACAGAGAGTTCTGCAACTTGCGAGCGAATATCACGAATTGCATTTTGCTTCTCAATCTCGATTTGTGCCTTAGCCTCTGATATCAGCCGGGCACTTTCTGCCCTTGCCTTATCTTCGGCCTGTGCAACAATCATATCACGAGTTGCGGCAGCCTCCCTCAAAACCTCAGACTGCTGCTCCTGTGCTTTGCGCAGAATGGATTCACCTTCTTTTTGTATATTGGCAAGTCTCTCGTGGGCCTCGTGGGCCTTTTGGAGACTATCGTCTATATAAGCCTTGCGCTCATCCACCATCTTGATAATAGCGGGAAATCCCCACTTCCACAAGATGACGAAGACCAGGATAAAGACAAGAGTCATCCAAAACAACAAGCCACTATCTGGAAGTACCAAATCCATATTCTTCGGTTAATATCGTTTAAATTACTACAGCAAGGAGTGCTACAATAACCGCCAAGAAAGCCACACCTTCAACCAACGCAGCTGCAACGATCATGGAAGAACGAAGGTCGCCCATCTTCTCCGGCTGCCGAGCCATGGCATCCATAGCCTGACCACCAATACGACCGATACCAAGACCTGCACCGATTACTGCAAGACCTGCGCCCAAAGCGCCACCCATTTTCGCAACTTCTGCTGCCAATAACAATGATAACATAATCTTAAATTTTAATTGTTTATAATTTATTTTTTATCTTTCCTTATCAATCTATGCCTTTTGGGGCTCTTCCTTTGCATGAGCCATAGATATAAATATTGCACTCAACATGGTGAACACCATAGCCTGAATGAAGCTGACAAGAATCTCAAGCAGCATCATGAACACACTTAGGGAAACACTTATTACAGACATTCCAGAGCCTGCCAGGTTATTGACGGCATCACTTTCCGTAAGATGAAACGCAATGAAAATCATTCCTGCAAAAGCCAAGGCGATGGCATGTCCAGCCATCATATTGGCAAAGAGTCGGATAATCAATGCCAGGGGCTTCGTGAAAATGCCGACAATCTCAATGACAGGCATCAAGGGAACAGGTACTTTCAACCATGTCGGCACATCCGGCCAGAAAATTTCTTTCCAGTATTCTTTCGTTCCCGTAAGGTTTGTAACCAAGAAAGTGCACACTCCTAAGAAAGTGGTACAAGCAATGTTACCCGTCAGGTTACCTCCCCCAGGAGGGAAAGGTACTATGCCCATGATATTTGCCACGAATATAAAGAAGAAACAGGTAAGCAAATAGGGTGCATACTTAGGTGAATCCTCTTTCATAGCGGGTTGAATAATATCATCATAGACATACATGACGAACATATGCATCAATCCTGTAAAGCCCTTAGGGGCAGGATCGTCTACCTTGTGCCGCCTGCACCATCGAGCCGGCAGCAAGATGCACAGAAGTAAGATGAATGCGTCGATAAACAATACCACGACCGTCTTCGTAATGGATATATCCAACGGACGAACCTCCTGACCACTCACCAATTCGCAAATCTTATTCGGATTAATTTGTACGTCGGCATTCTTAATATAAAGACCATAAGGGCCGGGGCGATTACCCTTTGCATCCTTCTCTTCTGAAAACTGACTGCTGCAAAACAGATGCCACCCGGAGGAGCTTTTCACGATGACGGGAAGATGAATCACAATGGGTTCGCCCCCGATATCAGTAATATGCCATTCATAAGAATCCTTGATATGTCCCCACAAAATTTCCTTCATGTCTATGTCCTGTTTGCCTGCAAACGAAGGCAAGGCCGCCAGGCCCAAGAGCAACACAAGGAGATATTGTTTGATTGATTTCATACCTTTCTCTTATTTATAATTCTTTTTATTTTTCTCAACTCTTGCAAAAAACACGCTGTCGAAGATGAGCAATAGCAAGTAGAAACCCGCGAAAATGCCTACAAATCCCAACAGTTGCGGCTTGGAGGCACGCAATACGACCATTCCGACAAGTATGACAACCAGTGCCAATATCATCTTCAAGGTCGATGCTGCCATATAGAAACGCGTCAGCACATTCGGAGAACGAAGAGCCACGGATTTCCAGCATCTCCCGTAAACGATGGTAACCACAAGTGAATAAGCAGCAGTAAACAGCAAACTCTTCACCAGCCAGAAGCTCGAAACGACTTGTATAGCCAGTAAGCCGATCAACAATGCCGCAGCAATGAGCCATAACGATACCTTATTATATAATCGGTATATGGAGTTTACATTTTCTGGAGTTACCATGGCAAATACTCCCTACATTTCGACACACAGGGAAATCTCGTTCTGTTTCACTTCCACGAAACCACCCAGTATATTCAATTGTTGCTTTCCGCTGGCAGTTGCATAGACCACCCTGCCTTTTTCCAAGGTTGAAATGATTGGCGCATGATCATTGAGAATCTCGAATTCTCCGACCGTGCCAGGCACAAGCACACTTTCCACCTCGCCGCTGAAGAGTATCTTTTCAGGAGATATAATCTTTAAGTTCAACATAATTTGGAATCTTTGAGATTATCCCTTTGCGGCCTCTAACAACTTCTTGCCCTTGGCAATAGCGTCATCAATCGTCCCGACATTCAAGAACGCCTGTTCAGGAAGGTCGTCGACCTCTCCGTCCATAATCATGTTAAAGCCCTTGATGGTGTCTTCTATACTTACCATCACACCCGGAACACCTGTAAATTGCTCCGCAACGGCAAACGGTTGGGAGAGGAAACGCTGCACCCTGCGGGCTCTTGCCACCGTCAGTTTGTCCTCATCGGAAAGCTCGTCCATACCGAGAATGGCAATAATATCCTGTAATTCCGCATAACGCTGCAGCAACTGCTTTACACGCTGGGCGCAATCATAATGTTCTTTGCCTACGATTAACGGGTCGAGAATACGAGAAGTGCTTCCCAGAGGGTCTACCGCTGGATAAATGCCAAGTTCCGTTATCTTACGCGAAAGCTCTGTGGTCGCATCCAAATGAGTGAAAGTGGTCGCAGGAGCTGGGTCTGTCAGGTCATCTGCCGGCACATAGACTGCTTGCACGGAGGTAATGGAGCCTCGCTTTGTCGATGTGATTCGCTCCTGCATGGCACCCATTTCTGATGCCAGGGTAGGCTGATAACCTACGGCTGAAGGCATACGGCCGAGCAGCGCAGAAACCTCGGAACCCGCCTGGGTAAAGCGGAAGATATTATCGATAAAGAACATGATATCGGCCGGTTCGCCGTTTTTGCCTCCATGATCGCGGAACTCTTCTGCGACGGTAAGCCCGGAAAGGGCTACTGAGGCACGAGCCCCGGGAGGTTCGTTCATTTGTCCATAGACCAGTGTAGCCTGACTCTTTGACAATTCCTCCGGGTCGACCAGCGAAAGGTCCCACTTGCCCTCGTCCATGGCTTTTCTGAATTTCTCACCATAACGAATGACGCCTGACTCAAGCATATCCCGAATCAAGTCGTTTCCTTCACGGGTGCGTTCGCCCACGCCGGCAAATACCGAGTATCCTTCGTGGCCTTTGGCGATATTGTTGATAAGCTCCATGATCAGCACGGTCTTCCCCACTCCGGCTCCGCCAAACAGCCCGATCTTGCCACCTTTCATGTAAGGCTCAAGCAGGTCGATGACTTTAATACCCGTGGCCAGCATCTCCTTATGCGTGGAAAGCTCGTCAAACTTCGGTGCTTCACGGTGGATGGGATAAGCCCCCTCCATATTTAAAGGCGACATACCATCTATCGGTGCCCCGATGACATTCATCATGCGCCCCTTGATTTGCTCTCCAGCCGGCATAGTGATCGGACTTCCCATCGGAACGACTTCCAGGTCGCGCTGCAAACCGTCGGTGTTGTCCATTGCCACACAACGCACCGTGTCTTCACCTATGTGCTGCTGCACTTCAATAATCAAGTCGCGGCCGTCAGAGCGTTTCACCTTCAGGGCCTCATAAATCTTTGGGAGCACCTTCTCTGGATCTTCCCCTTTCGTATCGAAGTAAACATCGATGACAGGACCGATAATCTGAGAGATGCGTCCGTTAATTTGTGCCATAAGCTTTATTGTTAATATGTTTGTCTTTTCTATAATTCGTTCGTGGGCTTGCCTGCAAAGATAAAAAAATTAATCCAAGTGAGCAAAACCTTTCTCCACTTTTTCTAAATACTCAATTCATCAAGCACCTTAATCAGTTTTCTGTCAAACGGCTTGTCGGAGCGGATGGCCTCTGAAAGAGGAATGTATACTACCTCATTGTTTCTCACTCCTACCATGATATTGCGCTGTCCCTGGAGAATAGCCTCTATGGCGCCGACTCCTGTGCGGGACGCGAGTATGCGGTCGTGGGCAGACGGACGGCCGCCTCGTTGCAAGTGGCCGAGAATGGAAACTCGAACATCATATTCCGGGAATTCCTTTCTCACGCGGTCGGCATAATAAAGAGCCCCGCATTTGGGACTTTCCGACACGATTACGATACAGGAACGCTTACTCTTACGAATACCGCGCTCCATGAATTGTGCCAATTGGTCGACATCGGTGGAATCCTCCGGGATAATCGCAGCCTCCGCTCCCGACGCGATGGCACTGTTTTGTGCCAGATAGCCGGCATCACGCCCCATGACTTCCACGAAGAAAATACGCTCATGGCTCTGGGCTGTATCGCGAATGCGGTCGACGCATTCCACGATTGTATTCAAGGTGGTATCGTACCCTATGGTCGAATCGGTGCCATAGAGATCGTTGTCTATCGTACCCGGCAGTCCGATGCAACAGGCATCGAACATTGCCGCGAATTCCATCGCACCGGTCAGCGAGCCGTTTCCTCCGATAACTATCAAAGCGTCTATGCCCTCTCGCTGCATGGTGTCATACGCCTTTTGCTTTCCCTCGTCGGTCATGAATTCCTTCGACCGGGCTGTTTTCAGAATCGTACCACCCGACAAGATAATGCCGCTTACATTCTCCGTGGTAAAATCCTTCACTTCGCCATTTATCAATCCATCATAGCCACGATAGATTCCCTTGATCTTGAAGCCATTGCATATACCGGCTCTTGTTACCGCCCTGATGGCAGCATTCATTCCGGGAGCATCGCCTCCAGAGGTAAGAACTCCTATCGTTTTAATCTTTCCCATGTCTTAATCTATGTTTTATAAAATAAAGTACATTGCCAATAGCCCCAGCAGGCCTCCCACGAGGCACTTCTGCCCCACATGCATGAAATACCATCCCACATGCAGACGCTCTACCTTCAATAATGCCAGGCCGCTTATCGAACCGATGCAAAGCACATTTCCACCCATCGCCGAACAATATGCTATGATTTTCCAGTAGTCCGCATTCATCTCCGTAGACGGATTCAGGGTAATAAAGCTCAATGATGCCGCAAAACTATCGAGGACCGACGAGATGCATCCTGCGGCGATGCCGTATATCCAGGAGTTATGTATCTGTGTCTCAAGCTGCGCCCAAAGCCAGTCAACCGCACCGGTTTCATTCACCGCCCCCACGGCCAGCATGATGCCCATCACGAAGAGCATCATCTGGATGATTCCATACTGAAAGACCCTCGGCACCCTGCGTTGTATATTGGCATCAACCGCGAGGAGCTTCCTGTTGACGACTTCATTCACTATCCAGAGTACCGAAAGCACGCATAAGGCGCCGATAAACGGACTCAGTTTGGTGATGCTGTGAAACGACGGAATGAACCACAGGCCGCCAATGCCCACGAAGAGCATCAGCAGACGCTGCCAGATATTCAGCCTTGTGTCGTCCCCACGATAAGGCATCGTGGCAAAATCGGTTTCCACCCGTTCCGGCAGACTGCGCTCGAGCCACCATGTAGGCAACGCCCATGCTATCAGGCAGGGCAGCAAGAGCGACATCGAGAAGTTGGTCGCCGAGACCAGTCCGGAGTTCCACAGCAGCAATCCCGTCGAATCGCCGATAACCGTCAGGGCTCCTCCATAGTTGGCGGCAATCACGATGGCCGAGCCGTAGATCATCCTCTGCCTGCGATTCGGGATGATCCCATGCATGATGGTGAGCATCATCACGGTTGTGGTAAGGTTGTCGAGGTTCGCGGAAATGACAAAGGTAACGATGGCGATCGTCCACAACATCTTCCGGCTCTTTCGCGTCCGCAACAGCTGACGGATAAAATCAAAACAGCCGTTGTTGTCCAGAATCTCGACGATAGACATCGTCGCCAACAGGAAGAGGACGATTTCAGAAGCCTTTCCGACATACTTCAGGAAAACATTCCGCGCTATATATTCTTTGACAGCACTGCTACTGGTAACGGCACCATCCAAGAAACTTGAGTATTCAGAAGCATGCCGGGCCATCACGAAGTCTGTCCCGTAGGCAATATATATCATCCAACACACGGTTCCCGCAAAGATGGCAACGGCGGACTTGTTGATATTGGTAAGCCTCTCCGTGGCTATCAACACGAACGCAAATATCAGGATTGCAGTAATTACGAGTGTTATCATTTTCTATAATTTGCTCACAAAGATATTGAATTATCTTCTAATATGCAAGAGCAAGCCGCTTTTTTTAAACACGATTAACGCAGAGAAGTTTGACCGAACGGGGCTTTGCTGATTCCGACCGCCCCAAACCGGACTGTTACAAGCCGTGTGTAATCCTGTTACACGCTGCTTGTAATCGGATTACACACGGCTTGTAACAATCCTGCCGGCGGTTTTTAGAGATGTCCGATGAGTTTCCGAAGAGTGAAATAGACTTCCTCCTGCAGGCGGAACAATGGCCAGCAAGCGGGATGGCGCAGGGGAATATAACCAAACTTAACCCTGTTTCTGCAAGTGAGACGCCGTGTCTCTATCGACTTCCACGCGTGCTTTATTTCTTGAAGGCCATACTCGTTGTCCGCCTGCGACAACTGGCTCCGATACTTAAAATAAAACATGTAGACTCCTACTACATTCAGCCACCGCTCATTCTCATAAAGATTCAGGATGCGCTCCTCACAGTTCATCTCCTCCAGCATCGTCTTCATGTGGGCGTTCGCTTTCAGATAGTCATATCGGCTGATGTCAATCTTATGAGTGGAGGAATCCGAGTGCTGTCTGTAAAAATATTTACCTCCGCACAGGCGCACCTCTCTCGAGGCCAGATAGTGCAGCCGCGTCGTGTTGTCATCACTATAGTTGCGGCATGTTTCGTCATAAGGATACCGCCTGTGGATATCCGTCCGGACCATATAGACTCCGTGGATGCTCCACGAAAGGCTTTTCTCGAAGGCCTCCTGTCCGGTCATCATCTCGAAGGGAGGCATCGGATAAGCCTCCTGACAGGTCTCTGAATAATAATTAATTACATTAAATAACACACAGTCTGTCAGCAAGTTAGACTTGAGAACATAAATAGCCTGTTGAAGCGCGTCCACAGCCAGCCAGTCATCAGAATCCAAGAAGCATATATACTCGCCCTTCGCCACTTGCAGCCCGGCATTCCGGGCATGCGCCTGCCCCCGGTTTTCGCTCAGGAACAAGGGGCGGACGCAACGGTTTCCGGCAGCATATCGGGCGATGATTTCCCGTGTCCCGTCGGTAGACTTGTCATCAATGACTATCACCTCTATATCCTTCAATGTCTGATTCAGCAAAGAGTCAAGACATTTCGCTATATATTTCTCTGCGTTATAGGCCGCTACGAGTATGGTGCAAACGGGGCGGCTCATCGCTTTATCCTCCTCTTCAACGATTCCCACAAGTGTGTCTTGCTTTTCAATACTATGACGGAATAGCACAGGCTCGCGCCGAACAAAGCCCCTCCGAACAGCCAGTATACGACCGGATTGTCCTGACACACGACGACATACGACATCAGCCCCAACAAGAACTGTATGGAGGCATACTTCAACGCCAGACTCCCCAACCGATAACCATACTTCCAATGCATATAGGCACACAGCACCATAAGCTCGAGAACCGACGCTAAGGTGAGTGCAAGGCCGGCTCCCCAGAGCCCCCAGGCCTTAAATCCACAAATGACAAGCAAGACCACGGAAATGTCGTAGACCGCCTCCATCAGCAGATAAGAGACCGAATCACCTTTTGCCAATGGCAGATAGGCCATCGGGAGAGTGATGGCCCGCAAATACATGGCAAAGATTGCCACCTGTATCATATTCCTTGCGAAGAGAAACTCTCCGCTGTAAAGCAGCGGCAAGAGTATGGGGACGGCTATCATCAATGCCACGAGCAGCGGAGAAACCAGCAGGACGCTCACCTCTATCTGCCTGTTTACGCAGGCATTCAACGAATCCCCCACACTCTGGATAGAGGAAAGACGAGGAAAATAGTCGGTCTCCATCGCCGAGAAAACCATTCCCGCATAGGTCATGATAATCATATACCCCGCATTATAAAGACCCACGGTCTCAAGAGAACCGGCATTATTGAGGAACGAACGGATAATGAACTCCGCACCGCTGCCCATAATCCCTGCCAGGACAAAGGCTCCTCCCAACCGAATCATATTCATGCCTTTCTGCAGAAACTGTCTGCTGAACGACAAACGGGGCGGATAAAGCCTGTAGGAGGCCCCTATGGTAAGGAGCATCTGCACCAATGCCATTATAAAAAGAGAAGGCACTATTCCTGATTCTCCATAGAAATAATAGATGGGAACGCTCGTAAACAAAGCCCCGATGACATTATACACGGAAATCTTGGCAAGGCTTCTCAATTGTCGAAGCCCTTTCAATATGGCGGCTTCGCCTCCCGTTACGGCCATCAGCGCCACGACCGGAGAGAGAAACACGAAGTGCAAGGTGTGATCACCCCAATTGAAAGTCCATCCGTTGAGCAGCGGACTCAACACGACACACAGCACCATGCCAAGCAATGCGGTGAGAAAAGCCCACGAGCGAATCAGGGACACGGAGGTCTCCAGCCGCGCCTTTTCCTCCTGCTGGTCGTAGTTCTCCGAGATTTGCTTCACTCCGCTCATGGCAATACCAAAGTTCGTGGAATCGGAAAGGAGCTTAATCGTGGAATTGAAAAGGGAGACCAGCCCCATTCCGTTTGGTCCTAGAATCATTGCAACAAGCTTGTTACGAATGATTCCGACCATTATATTGACTCCTTCTACACCGCCAAAGATGCCGGTATACTTGAGTATATGGTGATAGCTGGTATCCTTATTCTCCATCTGAGACATCAACGAGGAATTGCATGTTTTATTATAAAAACCGCGAAGTGCACACCATATTCCCAAGATTTTCACTATCTTTGCATATATGAAGCTGACTGTCGTCATACCTGTTTTCAATACTGAGAAAACTCTTCGCCGCTGTGTGGAGAGTGTTCTGGGGCAGAATTATCCCGGCATGGAGGTGATTCTGGTAGACGACGAGTCTCCTGACGCCTGCCCACAGATTTGTAATGACCTCGCGGAAGCCAACGCCGGGATTCGGGTAGTCCACCAGCGCCACGGTGGACTGGGATGCGCCAGAAATACCGGGATTGTCTTAGCTAGGGGGGAATATATCACCTTTGTCGACAGCGACGATGCCCTTGCCCCCGGAACCCTTGCCGGATTAATGAAAATCATCGACACCCATCCGGAATACGATCTGCTCGAGTTTCCCATAGCAGAACGCATTGGGCATCCGAAAAAACAGCGCCTGCTCCGATTTCTCCAACGGGAATACAACGACATGGGAGCCTATTGGCTCAAGGGAAGAGCCTATCTCCATGCCTACGCCTGCAACAAAATATACAGGAGGACGCTGTTTGACGAGGTGAGATTCCCCGAGGGCAGGAACTTTGAGGATATGGCCACCCTGCCCCTGCTGCTGAAGAAATGCAAACTGGTTGCGACTACCCCTGTGGGGCTTTACAACTATTACTATAACGAAAACGGCATCACCGCACAAGCTGCGCCCCAAGACCTTGAAGCCCTCCTGGCTTCGCACAACCGGATACTGTCCCAATGGCACGACGAGGACTATTATGCGCATGTCCTCAACATCGCCTTGGATGTCTATGCGCTGTCGGGAAAAGTGCCCGACATGGTCTCTCTTCCGTATCACGGCAACTTGAAACTGAAACTGAAACAATTAATAGGATTAAAAAATCTATGCAGACTCCACAGAATATTTCAAAAAATCCGCTAATCAGCTTTATTATAACCGATTACAACATACCCGACAAGATGCTCGAGGAATGCCTGCAAAGCATCTTCAGACTCTCTTTAAGTCCTTCTGAAATTGAGGTGGTCCTCGTCGACGACGGGTCGGACATCTCGCCGCTGACCACCTTGGAGGACCTGACTGCCCACAAAAACGAGGTAATCTATATACGCCAGAAGAACCAAGGGCTTTCTGTCGCGCGTAATGTCGGACTCAAGATAGCCTGCGGAAAGTATATCCAATTCATTGACGGAGACGACTATCTGCTCCGCACCCCCTATGAACATTGCCTGGACATAGTGAGATATCACAATCCTGACATCGTTCTTTTCGACGAGACGAGCAAAGAGCTGTCCGAACTTCCGTTTGCCTTCGAGGGACCAGTAACGGGCACCTCCTATCTCCACAACCACAACATGAAAGCGGCAACATGGGGGTATATCTTCAAAAAGGACATTCTCGGCGGGCTTCGCTTTACCCCGAACCTCTTGCATGAGGATGAGGAATTCACCCCTCAGCTCATCCTCCGTGCTGACAAACTCTACAAGGCGGACGCGAAAGCATACTTCTATCGTATACGAAAAGACTCGCTGACCAACACTCAAAACCCTACCGTGAAGAAAAAACGGCTTGACGACACGATGTTGATTATAGCCCGCCTTCAAGAGTTGGCAGAACGACTGCCCTCGAGCGAAAGGATTGCCCTGGAACGAAGAGTTCACCAGTTGTCAATGGATTTGCTGTATAATACGATAAGGAATACCCACTCCGCAAGTCAGCTGGAGCACGCTATCGCCAAACTGCAGGAAAGGGATCTCTTCCCTCTGCCCGACAAGAAATACTCCAAGAAGTATAATACCTTCAGGAAAATGGTAAACTCCAGAGTCGGGAGACGACTCCTTTTAATAGGCATCCGATAAATGAAAATCTTGCTCATAGGCGAATACAGCAATGTGCACTGGACCCTTGCCGAGGGACTCCGAGCATTAGGGCACGAAGTCGTCGTTCTCTCAAACGGCGATTTCTGGAAAAACTATCCGCGCGACTGGAACCTTGAGCGGAGGCACACACCGTTAGGCGGATTAGAATATCTGTACCATCTACTCCGGTATCTGCCGCGGATGCGGGGATTTGATGTGGTCCAACTTATCAATCCCTTGTTTCTCGAGTTGAAAGCAGAACGAATAGTCCCCGTCTACAAATATCTTCGCAGACATAACAAGAGAATCTTCCTGGGGGCATTCGGCATGGATTATTACTGGGTAAACGAATGCTGCACCCGGAAACCTCTCCGCTACAGCGACTTCAACATAGGAGAAGAACTGCGCATGAATACGGATGCCGTGCAAGAGAAGGAAGACTGGATCGGGACTCCGAAGGAATCCCTGAACCGGAATATAGCCAGCGACTGCGACGGCATCATCGCCGGTCTATACGAATACTATGTGTGTTATAAGCCCAATTTCCCGGCAAAGACCACCTTCATTCCCTACCCGATACGATTAGAGAAAATGCCGTCCTTCACCCAACATGACAAGCTGAACCTATTCATCGGCATCAACAAGGGGCGCTCGGAGTACAAGGGAACGGACATCATGCTGAAGGCCGCAAAAGATATTGTTGCCAAATATCCCGACAAAGCAACCCTCAGGATAGCGGAAAGCATACCTTTCAGCGAATATCAGGCCATGATGGACGAGTCGGATGTCATTCTCGACCAACTCTACAGCTACACTCCGGCCATGAATGCTTTGGCTGCGATGGGCAAAGGTATCATCGTGGTGGGTGGCGGAGAGCTGGAGAACTATGAAATCCTACATGAAAAAGAACTCCGCCCGATTGTTAATGTACAGCCTACTTACGAGAGTGTTTTCCATGAGCTGGAGCAACTGGTATTGCACCCGGAATCCATCGTTCCCCTGAAAAAGCAGTCTGTTGAGTACATCCGGCGACACCATGACTACATCAAGGTGGCCAGACAATACATTAAGGCCTATGGCTTGGAAAAGGATTTATATCTGTAAGCAATGCGGATACGAAACGGAAGTCTATGAAGGGAAAGGCCTTTTCGGCCAGCATATCACTCCCATGACCTGTCCGGAATGCCATACTGTCCAGAATATCGTAGTAGGCGGGGTCATCGGAGATGTCGCCCCGTCGTATAGAACGGAGGCGGGCCGGCTCTGCCTGAGATGCGGAAGCGACAAGATCAAGGTCTGGAATCTGCACACATGTCCGAAATGTGGAGGCGAGATGAAGGTTACCAATGAGAAAGAATTCTGGACCTAAGCCAACTCAAGAACAAGTATCGTCCGGGTTTTTGCCGTGATTCGGAAACGGTTGTCCGGCCTTTCATTCACCACCCAGAGAATGTTACCACTTACATCTGTTACCACCAGCTGTTCCCGCTTCGACAAAATATCTTTCTTTAGATCCGTGAGGAAATCACTCACAAGTTTCGTTCCTTGCATCCCGAAGGGCATAAAACGGTCTCCGGCGATGGTATCCCTCACGATAAGAGGAAACTTCACGAGTCCTGCATCCAGCATGGCTACATTCTTCCGTTTGTCTACTTCAAAGCCTGCGGCCTTCTCTACGGAATGAATTTCCAGTTTCAAACCCCTGTTTGGGAGGATATAACAACCCTCTTCGATTATCTTCATAGACAAAGAATCTTGCTTTTTCAGTTCATCGATGATAAAGCCGTCTCTATCGGTAACCACGATATGCGAGTCGGAATGCCATTCCTTGCCACTCTGGGAATCAACGGCTTCAAGCATTTCTTTTATCTGAGATGCGGAGAAACGATAGTCCTTTAATATATACCAAAGGCTAAACTCGGGAGAAGGCATAGTCTTAAGCCGGTCAAAAGACAACTTCTTGCCTTCCAAAAGGTCATTTCTCACGGTACTGAGAGCCACTTTCTCCACCTCCCTTAAATATAAGCTACTTTTATGGATATTCTCCACAGCCTTTGGGTTGATTTCTTTCAAGAGGGGAATCACCTTTAAACGAATCTTGTTCCGCTGGACATCATCTATAAGATTGCTACTGTCCGTTACGAATTTCTGTCCTCTCTGGTTAAGATAATCTTCCAGATCCAGACGGCTGACACAAAGTAACGGACGAACAATATGCCCGTTTCTGGGATCAATACCGGTAAGACCTTGAATGCCCGTGCCCCTCACAAGATTCAGTAGAATCGTCTCCACGCTATCTTCGCGATGATGGGCTACACAGATATCATCGGCCTTTATATCCGCACGAAGTTGCTCAAAATACTTATATCGCAGTTCCCGGGCGGCCATTTCAATACTCACTTTATGTACCTCTGCATAGGTCTTGGTATCAAAATGGACAAGATGGAGCGGGATGCTCTCCTTTGCGCAGAGGTCTATGCAGAACCGTTCGTCCCTATCCGACTCCTCTCCACGGAGATGAAAGTTACAGTGAACGGCCTCAATCTGATAGCCTAAGGATTTTAAAATCAACAGAAGTGATACGCTGTCAGCACCGCCCGAAAGAGCCACGAGATACCTCCCGTCCTTCCGAAGAAGGTCGTTCTGACGAATGTATTTATCTATGATTCTATTCAACATAAAGAACTAAGCCTTTCAAATACTCTCCCTCCGGATGATAAATATTAATAGGATGGTCGGCAGGCTGATGCAACTGGTGCAAGATACGCACTTTCCTGCCTGCCTGAGCGGCAGCCGTAAAGACTGCATTACGGAAATTATCCTTTGTTACCACTTGCGAACAGCTAAAGGTGAAGAGGATTCCACCCGGCTTGATGCGTTCTAATCCTTTGACATTGAGCCGCGTGTATCCCTTCAAGGCATTGTGTAATGCACCTCGGTGCTTGGCAAATGCCGGGGGATCCAAGACCATCAAGTCATACTTGCCGTCATTGGCATCGAGATACTTGAAGGCATCCTCACAGAAGGCCTGATGTCGCTTGTCGTCCGGAAAGTTCAAGGCTATATTTTGTTTGGTGAGTTCTATTGCCTTTGCACTACTGTCTACGGAGTGCACGAGAGTAGCACCTCCACGCATCGCATAGACCGAGAACCCGCCGGTATAGCAGAACATGTTAAGAACAGAGCGGTTTTTGGCATATCTTTCGAGCAATGCCCGGTTTTCCCTTTGGTCTACAAAGAATCCCGTCTTCTGTCCTTTCAGCCAATCCACATGGAACTTAAGTCCGTTTTCCACGGCCACATCATTATTGCTACCGCCGTAAATAAAGCCGTTCTCCTGTCCTAACTCGGCCTTATATGGCAGCGTTGTCTCACTCTTATAATAAACATTCTGAATTCTTTCGCCCATCACTTGCGTCAAGGCATTGCATATTTGCTGACGACAGACATGCATTCCCACACTATGAGCCTGCATTACCGCCGTCTCTCCATAGCAGTCTATCACCAGTCCCGGCAGGTTATCGCCTTCACCGTGAACCAGTCGATAGGTATTGTTCGACGGGTTATCGGCAATACCGATGCCGACTCTCATCCGAAGAGCAGACTTTAGCCGGCTTTCCCAGAAGTCCTGATTGATTTCAATATCACGGAAAGATAAGACGCGTACGGCAATAGAACCGACTTGGTAATGCCCTACTGCGACAAAGTCGCCACGATGAGTAAAGATTCTAACGGGTTCACCTTCCTCTATTCCTTCATCCATTCTCTGGATTGCACCGGAAAAGATCCAAGGATGGAAACGCAACAAACTCTCTTCCTTACCTTTCTTCAATAGAATGGTCTTGTATATGGTCATTTCGCTATACTTTTAGTGTTGCAACTGATTCAGGGACTTTTACGAGTTCGTAGTCTCCCGTTCTTTTCAATCGGAGAATCTCTTCATAGAGATTGATACAGGTCCACGCATCTGTGGCGGCATACTGTTTCTGCTTGTCGCTCAGCACATCCGCCTCCCAGTTAGAAAGTCGTTGGCGCTTGTTTATCTTCTGATGGAAAAGGTTAGCGTAAAGTTTCTGTAAGGACAAGTCTTCTATTCCAAGTTCGCCCACTATGCTCTGAAGGTCTATGAAGTATCCAGGCGTAAACTTCGCCCTTTTATACAAGGCCAGCAAATCATCGTGCCAGGAGAGCCCTATCATAGGGACATCGGTATTCTCAAGTAGCTTTATCATGGCGGGAGTCAGTCCCGTACGGTTTAAGCGGAAAAGGAAACAAGTGTCTCTTGTGGAAACCTGCAGGAGCGATACCTTGAAATTATCTCCTTTCTTAAAGGAGGGACGCGTCTCCGTATCAACCCCCAGAATGTCTTTAGACAAGAGATAATCCACCGCCTTCTGGGTCTCGCCCGGACTTATGATTGTGATTATACGGCCGGGAAATACCACCGTGGGCATCTCTGTAATGGCTTTCTTGTCAAACTTATTATATATTATCTTTCTCATCACTCATCTATAACAATGTGCAAAATTAGAAAAAAGTTACGAAATTATGAACGATTCTAACTTTTTTCCACTATTTTTGCAAGTAAAAAGAATAACATCAAACACATGGCAAGAAAGAAAACTGAGCGTAAGCCGAAAAATGTAGGTGAAGCGGTCGGCTTTAGCAATATATTCAGCAACGAGAAAACTGACTTTATTTTAGGGCTTTTGCTCATGGCATTGGCAATCTATGCCATCATTGCCATGATTTCCTACTTCTCCACCGGACAAGCAGATCAAAGCCTGTTGGAAAGCCTTCGCCCGGGGGAATGGATGAATACGGACAAGACTTTTACGAATTATTGCGGGTCAATAGGAGCTATCATTGCCTACTATCTTATCACCGTGAACTTCGGCTTGTCGGCATTTATGATTCCGGCATTTGCCATTCTGGTATCCCTGAAGCTTATCAAGGCCTATCAGAAGATAAACCTATGGAAGTGGTTCTTCGGCACCATGCTCGTAATGATTTGGTGCTCTATCACATTTGCCAAGTTTCTTACTCCGCTCATGGGCGACCAGGTCTTCAATCCTGGTGGCAATCACGGGCTATTCTGCGTACAGCGGCTTGAGGATATGATTGGTCCCCCGGGACTTACGGCATTGCTCCTTATCGTTGCCATAGCGTTCCTCACCTATCTGAGTGCAGAAACCATAGAGGTCATTCGCAAGGCCTTGAATCCCATCGGATACATTACCTCCAAGATTAAGTTTACGGTTACCAACAACCACGGCAACCAAAACAACGAACCGGAATATGTAGACAGCACCGTGGAAAAAGTCGCCGAGCCAGAACCGGCTTCTTCTGTGATAGACCTTACACCGAATCCTGTCATACAAAAAGAGGATGCGGCAGGCACAAAGGCAAGCCCTGTGCCAACACCCAAGGAGCCACAGGCGGAAAGCGACGATAAGCTTACCGTGGAAGTTGCCAAGAACGAAGAAGGCGTAACGGGAAACCAAGTGGTCTCGGGCATAGACCTCAGCACCCCCATCGACCCTCGTGAGCCTTTCCTAAGATATAAATTTCCCACTCTTGACTTGCTCAAGAAATATGAGGCTGACGGCAAGACACAGGTTGATATGGAAGAAATCAAGGATAACAATGCCCATATCGTGCAAGTCCTGAACAGCTTCGGGGTTACTATCAAAGAAATAAAAGCGACCGTCGGCCCCACCATCACCCTCTATGAGATTACCCCGGGAGAAGGTATGAGAATCTCCAAAATCCGCAATCTGGAGGATGATATCGCCCTAAGTCTCTCGGCTCTTGGCATTCGCATCATAGCTCCCATCCCGGGGAAAGGCACTATTGGTATCGAGGTTCCTAACAAGAAGAAGAACATCGTGTCGATGGAGAGTGTTCTTGGCACCAAGAAATTCAAGGATACCAAAATGGATCTGCCGCTCGCCTTGGGCAAGACTATCACCAATGAGGTTTTCATGGTCGATCTTGCGAAGATTCCTCATCTACTCGTGGCGGGTGCAACGGGTCAGGGTAAGTCTGTCGGCCTGAATGCCATTATCACCTCACTCCTCTACAAGAAACATCCGAATGAGCTGAAGTTCGTCCTCATCGACCCTAAGAAGGTTGAGTTCTCCGTATACAACAAGATAGCTCCCCACTTCATGGCATCACTTCCAGAGAACGAGGAGGAACCCATTATTACGGATGTGCAGAAAGTAGTGCGCACCCTGAACTCACTATGCAAGCTGATGGACTATCGCTACGACCTCCTTAAGATGGCTGGGGTAAACAAGATAAAGGACTATAACGAAAAGTTCCTGAACCATCAGCTCGATCTCACCAAAGGCCATGAATACATGCCATACATAGTCGTCGTCATCGATGAGTTCGGCGACCTGATCATGACTGCAGGAAAGGAGGTTGAGCTTCCTATTGCCCGTATTGCCCAGCTGGCACGCGCCGTGGGCATCCACATGGTAATAGCCACTCAGCGTCCGACGACCACGATCATCACGGGTAATATCAAGGCCAACTTCCCCGGCCGTATGGCCTTCCGGGTTATGGCACAAATCGACTCCCGTACTATCCTCGACACAAAGGGCGCCGACCAGCTGATAGGCCGAGGCGACATGCTCTTCCTGAACGGCGGAGAGCCCGTCCGTGTGCAGTGTGCATTCGTAGACACTCCCGAGATAGCGAGAATTAACAACTTCGTGGCCGACCAGCCCGGACCAATCGAACCAATGGAACTTCCGGAACCGTCGGAAGAAGGGGCTGGCGGCAATGGCGGCGGTGGAGCCAACATGAATAATGTGGATCCTTATTTTGAGGAAGCCGCCCGGGCAATCGTGCTTACCCAACAGGGCTCTACCAGCATGATTCAGCGCCGCCTCGCAATCGGCTACAACCGTGCCGGCCGCCTGATGGATCAATTAGAGGCCGCAGGAATCGTAGGATCTGCCATGGGCAGCAAGCCGCGTGATGTACTTGTACAAGATGAGAACACATTGAATGATATATTAGCAAAATTGAAATCATGATGAAAAAATTAAGTATATGCCTGCTCCTGATGATGGCATGTCTCACCTCGGGAGCACAAAATGCCACCCTGGCACGAAAGGTGCTTGACAAGACGGCCGCTGTCGTCGGCAGTAAGAACGGTGCAAGCGCCAACTTCTCCCTGACAAGCAAGAAATATGGAAGCGTTACCGGTACCATCGCCATTAAGGGCAACATGTTTCATGCGACGACGCCCGAAGCCATCGTATGGTATAACGGCAAGACCCAATGGAGCTATATGAAGAAAACCAACGAGGTGAATGTAAACAATCCCACCGAAGCTCAGCAGATGAGGATGAACCCCTATAAGTTCATTACCATGTATAAGACAGGCTATAACATGGGTATCACCGATAAGGGAAGCAACTACTGGGTGCACCTGATTGCACAAAACAAGTCGAGAACGGTACAAGAACTCTACATCCTCGTCAATAAGAAAAGCTATAAGCCAAGCCAGATCCGCATGCGGCAAGGTTCTGACTGGACGGATATAAGCATCTCTAATTTCAAGACGAAGAAACTGTCGAACAGCCTGTTCACATTCAATGCCAAGGACTTTCCTACCGCGGAAGTAATCGACTTGAGGTAAACGCAACCCTTACTTATCCATGAAGAGGCTGGCATTATTCAAGGAATTGCGCAGACACCGCAAGCTTGCGGAGAAGAGAGCGCTAAGCTATCAGCAGAACAAGGCGGCAAAGGTGATGATTTACATTTCCTCTTCCCTCGTATTCCTGTATCTGATTTTCATCGCGATCATGTTCTCTCTCGCTGCAAACGACAGCACCAGCGTTACGCCGCTGGAGTTCATCTTCGGTCAGGCACCTTTCATCCTCCTCATTGACTTCAGTTTCCGATTCATGGCACAGCAAACGCCGGCACAGCTGGTGAAGCCCTATATTTTGCTGCCCATCCATAAATTTGCCTGTGTCGACACCTTCTTAGGCACATCCATGCTCAACACCAGCAACCTCATCTGGTTTACCTTGCTGATTCCATACGCACTGATGTCGCTCATTTTCAGCTACCCTATCTGGACAGTCCTCATGTTCCTGCTCTTCTGGTGGCTGCTCATTGTTGCCGACAGTCAATGGTATCTGATCTGCCGGACCAAGATAACCGACAGCCTGCTATGGTGGCTGCTGCCCGTCGCGGTATATGCCATCATGGCTGCACCCATTCTCCTGGAACTTGGCAAAGACAAAGGATGGGAAAACTTCTTTGAACTTTATGCCGGCATCGGCACCCTCATGGAACGGGGCAACCCGCTTCCCCTCCTCGGGGTCATCGCCCTGCTTGCCGCCCTTCTCGCCGTCAACAGGAAGCTTCAGTATTCCCATGTATGGAAAGAACTGGCAAAGGTCGAAACCACCAAGCTGCACAGCGTTACCCGATTCTCGTTCCTTGATAAATATGGAGAAATCGGCGAGTACCTGAAACTTGAGATCAAGACCATCCTCAGGAACAAGAATCCGCGGAAAACCTTTATCTCCAATGCAGCCGTCGTTCTCTTTTTCGTCTTGCTGATAGCATTTACAGATATGTATGACGGCGACACCTTTTCCAATGTCTGGTGCATTTACTGCTTCGTCATCTTAGGAACCACGAACATCATCAAGGTGATGTGCAACGAGGGCAACTACATCGACGGCCTCATGGTGCATAAAGAAAACATCCTGAGCCTGCTGAAGGCCAAATACATTTTCAACAGTGCCATGCTGATATTCCCGTTCCTACTGATGCTTCCGACGGTCTTTGCCGGGAAATGGGATATCGCCATGCTGTTTTCCTACGGGGCTTTCACGGCTGGATTCCAGTTCTTCATCCTCTTCCAGATGGCCGTCTACAACAAGCAGACGATGCCCCTGAACGAGAAATTCATTGCCAAAGGTAATGTAGACAATAACTATTTTGCCATAGCTGCATCCATTTCCGCATTCGCCATACCCATGATGCTGATCAGCATCCTCCAGAGTCTGCTCTCCAAGAACATGTCTTATTTCATCATGTTCATGATTGGCCTGATCTTCATTGCGACCAGTGGACTATGGTTGCGCAACATCTACAATCGCCTGATGAAGCGCCGCTATGCCAATATGGAGTCCTTCAGGGCTTCCAGATGAGGGCTTCCTCACCTATCTCGGTCAGAAGCCGGCGAACATAACTCCGCCTCCAGTCATCCTCGTGATACTTCTTGTCGTCGAAATAGAGTATGTCGAGGTCTATGCGCACTATTCCTTTGCCGCGCTCGCCCTTACCGCTTCCCATCGTTTTCTCTATGTGCCGCAACGCCCGGTGTACCTGAACATAGTTATGGACACAGGTTCCCACCGCGATGCAATTAAGAAAGTCGTCCGACTCTATGCCAATCGGCTCAGTGGAGATGACTGTCGAAAAGGTCATTCCGGGAAACAATTTGACCAAATGAATCTTAGCCAAGTCGATATTCGCGCCAGCATCCGTATTAGCTCCAAGAGCTATAATCAATTTATGTTGTTTCATAGCCATGACAGTATGTGCTTTTGGCAAATTTAGCAAAAACATCCAATTATGATACTTTTATTCACATTTTTTAAGTGTAAAGGCAAGATTTTGGAGGTGTTTCAACGACTGAAACAGAATGTTTCAATAGTTGAAGCAAGGTGTTTCTATTACTGAAACAAAGTTTTTCAGCGACAGAGAGTCTCCCAGATGACTACTGTCTCAAATTTAAAATAGCACCTTTTCATAATAAGAATATAGCATTTCATCCTGGGAACCGCTGTTTGTATGGTCACTATCAGCAAAAACTATCGGAGTATGGGCATGGTGCTAATCAGAGAAGATTCCATATAGATTGTTATTATGAGTTAAAAGTAACGAGGTGAACCATGGCTTTTCAACATTATTAAGTAAATTTGCGATAAGAAGCTTAATTCATGAAGAAAGAACTATCTATCGCCTTCCTGGCTATCTGCATAAGCATCCAAGCGCATGCCCAGATGAAATGGAACCAGGCTTACCAGACCTATATCGACCAATATAAAGACCTTGCCATCGAGGAAATGCTGAGGTATGGCATACCGGCAAGCATCACCCTTGCGCAGGGAGTCTTCGAAAGCGGTGCCGGAAAGAGTGATTTGGCCGTCAGGGGCAATAACCATTTCGGCATCAAATGCCATGACTGGACAGGAGCGACGATG
The DNA here is from genome assembly GCF_900113305.1 of Prevotella sp. KH2C16. Taxonomy (GTDB): domain Bacteria; phylum Bacteroidota; class Bacteroidia; order Bacteroidales; family Bacteroidaceae; genus Prevotella. The sequence goes on from NZ_FOOW01000003.1 coordinate 106,475, forward strand.
TATCACGACGACGACGCGAGGGGCGAATGCTTCCGCGTATACAATAACGCACGGGAAAGCTACACAGATCACAGCCGGTTTCTTGCCAACAACATCCGCTATCGCCGCCTCTTCTCGCTGAAGAGGACGGACTATCAGGGCTGGGCGCGAGGTCTCAAGGAGTGTGGCTACGCCACCAATCCGCAGTATGCGAGCAAGCTGATCCAGCTCATTGAACTCTATCGCCTGCATGAATATGACTACGCAAGGAGCTACGATAAGTTCATGGCAAAGCACACGGAGGACAATCCCGTCTCCAAGGTCCTGGGCCTGCACCCCATCTATCTGTATAACCAGAACTACTATATCTATGCCCGCGAAGGCGACACTTTTAAGGCCATAGGAAAAGAAATAGGAATCAGCTATCGCTCAATAGCCAAATATAATGAGCGCGACCATAAGGATGTGCTCCACGAGGGAGAAATCATCTATCTGAAAAAGAAGCAGAAGAAGGCACTGAAAGAATTCAAGAACCGTCCTCACACCGTGCAACCGGGAGAGAGCATGTATCTCATCGCCCAGAAATACGGCATCCGTCTGAGCAACCTCTACAGGATGAACAAGCTCCCGGAAGACTATGAAATCAAGGTGGGAGACCAGCTTAAAGTTCGCTAACCCCGGAATATAATAAGGTAAAGGCTATGAAAAAAATGATCCTGATGCTGTTCTGTCTGGCATGCGGAGCGGCAAATGCACAGAAATTCGAAGACTATTTCGTGGACAAGACCCTGCGAATCGACTATAACTTCGCGGGAAACAAGCAGGAGCAGGCTATCTCGGTAGACCAGCTGAATGTGTCGCCGCGATGGTATGGAAAGACCCGAAACCTTGCCTCCCTTCCAGTTGAGGGCAACGGGCAGATAACCGTGCGCGATCATAAGACGCAGAAGGTGATTTATCGCAACTCCTTCTCCACCCTCTTCCAAGAATGGCTCTCCTATCCGGAAGCAGCCTCCGGCATCCGCAAGTCGTTTGAGAATGTGTTTCTCGTGCCGTTCCCGAAAGACACCGTTGACATTACCCTCAATCTGAGGAACAACCGCCGTGAGGTCATGGCCTCGCTCACCCACCAGGTCGTGCCCACCGACATTCTGATCCGCCACATCGGCGAGCAGGATGTAACGCCCTATGTAACGCTGCAGCAAGCCAGGGATACCGCCCGCTGCATCCACATTGCATTCCTCGCAGAGGGCTACCGGAAGGACGAGATGCAAACATTCATACAAGACGCGAACATCGCCGTCGAGGCTCTCTTCAGTCATGAGCCTTTCAAAAACAACCGTGAAAAGTTCAATATCATTGCCGTTGAAGCACCCTCAAAGGACAGCGGAACCAGCGAACCGTCGAAAGGAATATGGAAGAACACCGCCCTTCATTCCCACTTCGACACATTCTATAGTGAAAGATACCTCACGACACTGCACCTGAAAGACATGCACGACTGGCTTGCAGGCACCCCATACGAACACATTATCGTACTTGTGAACACAGAAAACTATGGCGGAGGAGGAATCCTGAACAGCTACAACCTCTCCATGACGCACCATCCGGCCTACCGTCCGGTAGTAGTACATGAATTCGGGCATAGCTTCGCCGGGCTCGGCGACGAGTATGCCTATGAGAACGAGCAGATTCCCATGTATCCGACGGATATCGAGCCGTGGGAACCGAACCTGACCACAAAGGTAGACTTTATCGGTAAATGGGAGAATCTGATTGGCAAGAAAGACAAAAAAGTAGGGCTTTATGAAGGTGCGGGATATTCCCTGAAAGGTGTCTACAGAGCCTATCCCGACTGCAGGATGCGCACCAATCAGCATCCGGATTTCTGTCCGGCCTGCCGACAAGCCATCCAAAGGCTCATCGACTTTTATACGAAATAAGGTTGAAAAAGGCTCTGCTCATAGTCATCATTCTTTGTGCTGCACTTGGGAAGCCGCAAGCCCAGACATCAGACAGCGAGAAACTGGGAATGGCACTTGAATACTTCCAGACCGGGAAGTATCACGAATGTATGCTCCTCCTTGAAAAACTCGACAAGCAATATCGCCTGAATCCCCGCTTCAGGGCCTATTTAGGGGTGTGCTACTACTATGAATGGGACTACGAAAAGGCTTACAAGCTGCTTGATGCGTTGATTTCCGAGCTCAGGAACTTCGCCCCCCATGAGCGTTCCGTCTACTACTGGGCCTGTGCTGAGAGCCATTTCAACATGAAGCAATTCGCAGCGGCAATACCCTTATATGGCGATATGCTGAAAGTTTGCCATGAGAACGAGAAGCCCGATGCCCTATACAGGCTGGGATTCTGCCACATGTTTCAGAAGGCTTGGCAACCAGCATACGATTGTTTCAACGGAGCCCTGGCTCTCTATCGCAAGTACAGGCAGGAAGACCAGAAACCACGAATTGCGCAGATAGAGAACATGATGGTAGGTATCAAGGAGCACCTGCCGAAACCAAAGTCAATGGCGGACAATACAAGAGCGGCCCTCTCGCCCCAAATCCTTACCGTTCAGAAAGCCCCGATACCCGCAATGGCAATCCCAAGGTTCTCCATAAAGATGGATAGTATCAAGACAAAGTCAGTGGTAAAGTTTTCTGCAGTAAGAGATACCCTAAAAGGCAAAGAGACGAAAGATATCAATCTTGACAACCTGTTCAAGTCGCGTGTAGAGGTGAAATAAAGCCCTGACGATTTGAAAAACAACCTTCGAGAAAGCCAAGGCAACTGTGGGCAAGAAAAAAGGCCATTAGAAACACAGTCTCTAACGGCCTTTCTGCATTCAATTCAATTTCCCTGTGGAGAGGCTGGTCGGCCTGCAGCCTTCTTGAAGGCCTGCCGATGGAATCTGTTCTCAGCCTTGATGATCTCAAGGACCTTGTTTGCCGGAATCACATTCATGAACTTAAGATGGTATTCCTGCTGAATCATTTTCATCTGAATGTCAATTTCATCCATGCGTTTCACGGCCTTACTACAAGCTTCGACATCGTTCGCGTCAATATGGCGGCACCGCCTCATCTCCTGGAAATACACTCTTTGCTTCTTCTGCATCTCCCGATAGAGAGGGAAAAACTTGCTTGCCTCAACTGGAGTAAGCGCAGCCTGCCGGGTGATATACTGTTCCATCTCGGCCTCAAACTTCTTCGGGTCAAAATGATGTCTGCTTCTCTGCTGTGCACTTAGACTAAGAGTGAACACCAAAAGCATCAATATGGTTACACCTTTCTTCAATTTCCTATACCTTAATTATTATTGATTATCTGAAAGAGACGCATAGATAGCCTCATTGTCCATCATGACATAATCCGCCATCTCATCCATGGTATTGTCAACACTCTCAACGGGAGCACTGGCAAGTGATGCCTGTCGGGAATCCGAAGACCCGAGATAGACACCTATACTGAAAACTACGGCACAGACACAGGCGGCAGCAAACATTGATGCCCGATAGCGATGCCACCATGGACGCATGGAGACCACCTTGGTTTCCTGCGCCGGCAACTGGGCCATCATCCGTTCTGCGAAGTCTTCAAAATAGCCTTCCGGCACCCGAAAGGGTGCTTTGTTGCCGAAGTCTTGCTTCAAAATTTGTTCCTCCTTGTATGTGTTCATCCGTTCCATTTTATCTATTTGACGCTATCAATGCAAAAAGGTTTAATTCTTATGCTTAAAATAGTCAGAAATCTTCTGTACCGCAATATGGTAACTTGCCTTCAGCGAGCCTTCCGAAGTATTAAGAATCCTGCTTATCTCGGAATACTTCATTCCCTCATAATATCTCAAATTGAAGACTGTGCGCTGTACATCAGGAAGATGCGCTATGGCCTCCTGCAACTGTGCCTGCATCTCGTCTCCGTCAAAATATTCATCCGCCATCAGGAGGGTGGAAACTCCTTGTTCTGCATCGGTACTGATTTTATTAACGGCCTTCTGCTTCCTGAGAAAATCCAGAGACTCGTTGATGGCTATTCGATAAAGCCATGTGGAAATCTTCGCATCACCTTTAAAGCCTCCCAAATTAACCCATGCCTTGACAAAAGTGTTCTGAAGAACATCATTTGCATCTTCATGGGTAAGCACGAAATGACGAATTTTCCAATACAGAGGCTCGCTATATTGGCGCACCAGCATCTCAAATCCCCGGCGCGAAGTCGCAGGATCTTTCAGCAGTAACATTATTTGGTCGTCGCCCGTGCTCATCTGTAATTTGCGAAATATCGATAAATCACTTTGTCATAGCCATATACATCACTGAATTCCTCAATCTCTCCATCCTTGTTCGGATAGAGCGTGTAGTATGTAATGAAAACTGGAACCTGAGGTTCTACAGAGACAGAACCTATGACTTTGCGCCTGTCCAGCGTGTCGGGCTGAACTTTATCCTTTCGCCCGTTCATGCCTAAGCCGCTAACATCCGCATGCATCGAATAATGGATGCGTTTGATAATATTTGGATCCTTATCTTCAAGAAGGAATACGGCTAAATCAAACGGCCGCTCTACCCGGACACAACCATGCGAAACCCCTCTGTCTTCACGGGAGAACACTCCTCTGGAGGATGTGTCATGAAGATATATGGAGAAACCGTTATCGAAGCGGAAGATGATTCGTCCCAACGAATTGCCTTCTCCCCCTTCTTGAATAACCAGAAAATTACGGTCTTCCAGAACGGCCCGCGATATTCGATTTGGCGATACGGTCTTGCCCGTGCGCCTGTCTCTGACAAAATAACGATGACGGGCAAAATAACTACTGTCGCCGGCATGGTTAAGAATACTTTTTTCAATGATGCTCCTCGGAATAATCCATTGTGGATTGATATCCATCCGTTTGATGCGGCTGCTCAACAGAGGAGTCTTTGTTTCCAGGGTACCACAACCTATCCTCATGCTCAAAACGGAATCCCCGTCTATCGCCCTAAGCCTGAACGAGGGCACATTTACCAAAACATACTTGGCATATTGCTGCGGATATTCGTTCAGTCGCCATCTGCAACGCTCCATATTCACCATGATCTTAGGTTTCTCCGCCATATTGGTCTCTGGATTATTGAGCCTTGCAAGAAGCCTTTTATACAATGGACTCCGAGGCTGAACGGCATGCAGGAACTCCGAAATGCTGTCATTATAGACCTTTCTAAGGGCACCGTCAAAGAAAGAAGCCTTCGGATGTTGCATGGGAATGGCAAACAGACCGCGATAAGAGACATGGACGCTGTCGCTGTCGTGCACATCCAACTTGTTGAAAATATACTTGGGATTGATGAAACCGAATCTTTGTCCCGTGGCATAACGGAGATATGCCTTCGTCAGATTGTATTCCAAGCGCCCCAAAACTTTATTGATCTCATTATCCATGGTGTCAAAATCCAGATTGCGAAACCGCTGTAAGTCAGCCGATATCTTCTGAACCCTGAACTTTGACTTGGAAAATCCTAATTCATCTACCCTGTCGAGAAAGGAGAGCAAAGTGTCAGCCCTGTGGTCTACGCCCATACGATTGATCCACAGCCATGGTTTTTTGCGAAGATAATAGCTTCGAGCCCTGAAATCGGCAGTAAGACTATCCACATCGGAACGAATCTGCCGGTTGATTTCCTCTTGAATCTTTGTGGAATTCAATTTATATTCCGACACCTTAATATCAGAATAACTGTCAAGCGTGAGACTCTGATAAGGATGGCCGGCATGATCGCGGCATGAGGCAAAAACGGCTGCCACGACAACCATGGGCAGAAAGAACTTTGGTAATTTCAAGGTATTAGCGGATAGACACCTTACGAACCATCTTGCCTACCTTCACGATGTAACAACCCTTAGGCAGATTCAAGTCATAATTCCTCTCGTCGCCGTCGACCTTTACACTCATCACCCTGATTCCTGCAACATTATAAATCTGAAGCGTCTGACCATTGGCGCCACTGACTTTCAACACAGAACCTGACAAAGTTATCGCAATGGTGTTAAAATCATTGTCAACTATCTCAATGGACTGGCTGGCATATACTTCTGTGGGAAGCCCCATTAGGAATGCTACAGAGAAAAGAATAGAAAGTATATATCTTGTCATATGCGCACAATATTAATATTGCAAAAATAAGGAATAATTTCAAAAGAGGTTCCCCGAGATATGCGTTTTATTGCATTTTTAGAGTTATTTAACATCAAAAGTCTTCCCCTCACAAGCCAAATAAGTATTGGGGAACAGAACTTTAGCCTCATTCAGGATCTGCTCCTCGTCATTGTATCTTGCACTAAAATGCCCTAACAGCAACTGTCCGGCACGGGCATCCCGTGCAACCATTGCCGCTTGTTCGGCGGTACTATGATAATAAAGCTTGGCTCTTTCCGCACAAGTCTTGTCATAGGTGCTCTCATGATAGAGCAAGTTTACGCCCTCCACTAACTTATGCAGGGATGGAATATAGCGAGTATCGCTACAATAGGCATAACTGCGCACCGGGCTCGGGTCGGCAGTCAACCGGCTATTGGGTATAACCTGACCGTCGGAAGTCGTCCAATCCATTCCGCTTTTTATATTGTCTATCTGGCTAACAGGAATCTCATAGCAGTCTATCATATCACGAAGGATATGCCTCCTGCCCGGCTTTTCACGAAAGAGAAAGCCGCAACACGGCACCCTGTGCTGAAGGGGAATCGTTTCCACGGCGAGGCTTTTGTCGTCGAAAATCACCTGATTCTTAGTTGTATCAACAGCGTGAAACACCACTTCGAATTCAAGGCCACGACAAAACATTTCCATCTGTGCATGCAGCATAGGTTCTAACTCCTTCGGTGCATAGACATGGAGAGGAACGGTGCGTCCCAACATGCCAAATGTGGAAATCAAACCTATCAGTCCGAAGCAATGATCGCCATGAAGGTGGGAAATAAATACACAGCCGATTTTGGTAAAACGAAGCCGTGTTTTGCGCAACTGGATTTGAGTCCCTTCTCCACAATCCACCATAAAGAGCTTTTCCCGAACCTCCACAACCTGTGAGGAAGAGAAATGTTTTAAAGTCGGCAAGGCGCTTCCGCAGCCGAGGATATGTACTTTAAACGGTTCCATTATCAGAGTTCGAGTATTCTACTTCTGTCGTTTGAATGCAAAGATACCCTGTTTGTTCTCCAAATAAAGACTGTCTGCACCCAATTCATCTATCAGGAAAGTGTCTTTATTCAGTAATAATTGACCATTATAAATCTTCCAGGAGGCCCATGGATTCGTTTCTGCCTTAATGTTAGATTTAACGACTCCTCCCTCTTGAATTTCAAAGTTCTTGTCTATACTCATCCACTTGCCCTGCAGCGTGGTGAGATTGATCACCTTACTGGCAATGTGCTCTTTCTCTCCATTTACATACCCGACAACGGCAAGCCGGTCGCCGGCAAGCAGACCGCCGACCACGAGGTTTTCTTCCGAACCTTCATCCATCACCTCATAAGTGAGAGTATCACCGCCATCAGTAACTAACTCCAGAGAATGCATAGATGTGCCCTCACCGCACACTCCATAGACCGTACTGTCGGGAAGAACCTCTTCTTCCATGGCAACGCTGTCCGTTTCTGCCACCTGATTACTGGTCTTATTACCAAAACAGCTTGCAAACACCATTATGACTGCCATAAAGACAGCTATATATCCAACCTTTTTCATAACTAAAATTTATTTCTTTTCTAAATTCTTTGCTTCATTCCAAAGTTCATCCATATCGCCTAATGTCATATCTTTCAAAGCTTTACCCATTTCTTTTGATTTCTCTTCTACATAATTGAAACGACGGATGAACTTCTGATTCGTATGCTCCAGCGCATTATCTGGGTTCAGATGATACAACCTTGCGGCATTAATGACGCTGAAGATGAAGTCTCCCAATTCTCTTGTTGAATTTTCTTTATCTTCCTTCTTCAGCTCAGCTTCCAGTTCCGCAAGCTCTTCCCTCACCTTGTCCCACACATCTTCTTTCTTCTCCCAGTCAAAACCCACATTACGGGCTTTATCTTGGATACGATAAGCTTTTATCAGAGAAGGCAGTGAATCAGGGACACCGGAGAGAACGGTCCTGTTCCCATCCTTTTCTTTCTGCTTGATTTGTTCCCATGTAACCTCAACGCCAGCCGCATCGTCAGGTGTCTCCTGCAGGTCTGCCTTTGGGTCGTCAGGCCATCCTGTCCAGTCTATGAAAGGATGGCGGAACATGAGCTTCCGGGCTTCCTGATTACAGACATCGGCTATATCGAACTCTTTTTCTTCGCTTCCGAGGATAGAATAGAACACCACATGCTCCATCACATCCCCCAATTCCTTCATCACATCATGCAGATCATGCTTCATCAGGGCGTCTGCCAACTCAAAAACCTCTTCTATCGTGTTCGGGCGAAGACTCTCGAAAGTCTGCTTCCTGTCCCAAGGGCACTCCTTGCGCAATCGATGCTGGACATCGAGCAGGCGGCCGAAAGCTGCCAGTTTTTCCTCTCTTGTGTGCATAACAGCATTTTATTTATTGCAAAAATAATCATTTTCCACGAAAAATTAGTAACTTTGCACTGTTTTTTATAAAATAGAAACTTAACAAGGTAGACAACAGATTTTTACATATATGGAGTTAGCGAGTAAATATGATCCCAAGGAGGTAGAGTCAAAATGGTATCAATATTGGCTTGACAATAAGCTTTTCAGCAGCAAGCCTGATGGCCGTGAACCGTATACGGTGGTGATTCCGCCCCCAAATGTAACCGGTGTCCTACACATGGGACATATGCTCAACAATACCATTCAGGACATCCTTGTACGCCGCGCCCGCATGGAAGGTAAGAATGCGTGCTGGGTGCCGGGCACCGACCATGCCTCCATTGCTACCGAGGCCAAGGTCGTGAACAAACTTGCGGAACAAGGAATCAAGAAGACCGACCTTACGCGCGATGAATTTCTCAGCCACGCATGGGACTGGACCCATGAGCACGGAGGCATTATCCTGAAACAGTTGCGCAAGCTCGGGGCGAGCTGCGACTGGGACCGGACGGCGTTTACCATGGACGAAACCCGCAGCAAGAGCGTCATCAAGGTGTTCTGCGACTTATATAATAAAGGATATATCTATCGCGGCGTGCGCATGGTAAACTGGGATCCCATGGCTCAGACCGCCCTCTCTGACGAAGAGGTAATCTATAAAGAGGAGCACTCCAAGCTCTTTTATCTCAAATACCGCGTCGTAGAGGACGACTGCAAGCAGGTTGCCGAGGGCAACATCATGCACAAGGACGAGAAGGGCTATTATGCCGTCGTCGCCACCACGCGCCCCGAGACCATCATGGGGGATACTGCCATGTGCATCAATCCCAACGACATCAAGAACACCTGGCTCAAGGGAAAGCATGTCATCGTGCCCCTCGTAGGCCGTGAGATTCCCGTTATTGAGGATGATTATGTAGATATTGAGTTCGGAACAGGCTGCCTGAAGGTTACTCCCGCCCACGATGTCAACGACCATGCCTTAGGTCTGAAGCACGCATTGGCCAGCATTGATATCTTTAATGATAATGGCACTATCAGTAAGGCGGCAGGACTTTATGTCGGACAAGACCGCATGGAAGTGCGCAAACAGATATCCCGAGACCTCGAGGCAGCCGGATTGATGGAGAAGGTGGAGGACTACGAAAACAAGGTGGGATTCTCCGAGCGCACCGATGTGCCCATCGAGCCCAAGCTCTCCACCCAGTGGTTCCTGAAGATGCAGCACTTTGCCGACATTGCGCTGGCACCTGTCATGAACGACGACATCGAGTTCTATCCTAGGAAATACAAGAATACTTACCGCCATTGGCTGGAGAACATCAAGGACTGGTGCATCAGCCGACAGCTCTGGTGGGGGCATCGTATACCTGCCTACTACTTCAAGGATGCCGACGGAAAGAATGCCTGCGTAGTGGCAGAGACGGCTGAGGACGCCCTGAAAGAGGCACAACGGCAGAACCCCGCGCTGAAGGCTGAAGACCTGGAGCAGGAAAGCGACTGCCTGGACACATGGTTCTCGTCGTGGCTGTGGCCGATTTCCGTCTTCGACGGCATCAACAATCCCGACAACGCAGACATCAAATACTATTATCCTACATCCGACCTGGTAACCGGTCCGGACATCATCTTCTTCTGGGTAGCCCGCATGATCATGGCCGGATACGAGTATAAAGGCACCTTCCCGTTCAAGCATGTCTACTTCACAGGTATCGTGCGCGACAAGCTCGGGCGCAAGATGAGCAAGAGTCTGGGCAACTCCCCCGACCCTATCGAGCTCATCGAGAAGTTCGGAGCCGACGGCGTGCGCATGGGAATGATGCTCTCCGCCCCTGCCGGTAACGACATCCTCTTCGATGAGAGCCTGTGCGAGCAAGGACGAAACTTCAACAACAAGATATGGAATGCCTTCCGCCTTGTCAAGGGATGGCAGACGGCAGCCCTCGAGCAGCCGTCAGCCAACCAGATTGCCGTCAGCTGGTTTGAGGCCAAACTGAAGGAAGCCAACGCGATATTGAACGAGCAGTTTGCGCAATACCGCATCTCCGAGGCGCTCATGACGGTATACCGGCTCTTCTGGGACGAGTTCTCCAGCTGGTATCTCGAGATGATCAAGCCGGAATACGGCAAGCCTATCGACCGGCCGACCTACGATGCCACGCTGCGCTTCTTCGACGCATTGCTCAAGATGCTACACCCGTTCATGCCGTTCATCACGGAGGAACTGTGGCAGCACATCTACGACCGCAAGAGCGGCGAAAGCATCATGAGGGCCACGCTGACTCTCGACGCGCCCACGGAGGCCGGCCGGCATCTCTGTCAGGACATAGAAGTGGTCAAACAGGTGGTGGGCGGCGTGCGCATGGTGCGCAACCAGAAGAACATCGGCCCGAAAGAGCCGCTCACCCTACAGGCCGTCGGCGAGAATGCCGTAGAGGCCTACATGAGCATCATCACCAAGATGGCGAACCTCAAGTCCATAGCAGTCGTCAGCGAGAAAACTGCCGATGCCAGCGCCTTCATGGTAGGCACTTGCGAATATGCGGTTCCCGTGGGCGACCTGATCGATGTCGAGGCCGAACTCCAGAAGCAGCAGAAGGAACTGGAGCACCTCGAAGGCTTCCTCGCCGGCATCAAGAAGAAGCTGGCCAATGAGAACTTTGTTGCCCATGCTCCTGAAGCCGTGGTGGTACGCGAGCGCAAGAAGCAGGCTGATTCGGAAGAGAAAATCGCAGCCCTGAAGCTGTCGATAGTAGAACTTCAAAAGAAATAGAAAGATGAGAAATCGTTTTTTCGGGATTGCCCTGGCAGTCCTCTCCATCTTGTCAATGGCCGCATGCAAGGATGACAATGGCGGCCCCGTAACACCCACTACGGCAGAGAAAACGATTTTCTTCTACATGCCGTGGACGGATAGCGAAACCTCCACCGGGCAGAGCCTGTATTCCTATTTCCTCGCCAACATCAACAATGTGGAGAACGGCATCAGCTCCCAGAACGGCCTGGGGCGGAACCGTGTACTGGTGTTCATATCCCCTTCTCCCACCTACTCCGCCCTTCTCGAGATTAAATATTCGGGCGGGCGGTGCATCAGGGATACCCTCAAGCGGTATAGCAGAATCGACTATACGGCGCCTGAAGGTATCGCGGCCATCCTGAACGATGTGAAGGCGAACGCCGAAGCCCACCAATACGACATGATTATCGGGTCGCACGCCAACGGATGGATACCCAAGGGTATGGACAACTATTATCGCACCCGCGCCTTCGGAGGGTCCACCTCACGCTATCAGACCAACATTGCCGATTTGGCAGCGGGCATTTCACGGGCGGGCATGCACATGCAGTTCATCTGCTTCGACGACTGTTACATGGCCCAGGTTGAGGTGGCCTACGACCTCAGGCAGGTGGCCGACTACCTGATAGCGTCGACGAGCGAAGTCCTTGCCGACGGCATTCCCTACGACGAGGTGTGGAAATACATCACTCCGGCTACCCCCGACTATGAGAAAATCTGTCAGACATTCCATCAGCATTACATGGCGTACACCTATCCCTACGGTACTTTGTCGACCATCAAGTGCGCAGAGATGGAGAACATGGCAGCCATCATGAAGAACCTGAATGCCAATTACACCTTCGACACCGGCAAGCTGGGCGACCTGCAGAAGCTGGACGGATATGGACAGACGGCATTCTTCGACTTTGCCGACTATGTGAAAGCCCTCTGCGGGGGCACCGTGCCTCCGGAATTCACCGCAGCCCTCAACCGGTTGGTGCCCTATTACAGCTATACTCCGCAAATCTATACCGATTTGGACGAGTATAACGGCGGCTTCAACACGGTTCCCGTAAACACCTTCTCGGGGATTACCATCTCCGACCCTACGGACAACACTTATCTGGAAGGATACAAGACGCAGACCAACTGGTGGCTTGCCACGCACTAAATTGCATCCTTTTACACGAATATCAATGACTGAAACAAGGTGTTTCTGTTATTGAATCAAAATGTTTCAGCCATTGAAACTCTGTGTTTCAACGGCTGAAACTCTTCTTCTTTACTGTCTTTCGGCCACCGAAAGACGGTTTTCAGAGCTCTGGAATGCCACTATTCAGAATCTATAACTCTCTTGATACTCGTCAAAAGCGAGGTTCTCGGTGTAGCCGTATCCTGCAAAAATGTCCAGAATAGCCCGCTGCTGCTCCTCAGTAAGCTTGTAGATGCCTTTGCTGAAGCGGTAATACGGGGTTCTTCCTCCGAGGTATTCTTGGACTTTCTGTCGTAATCCCGCGATATCCCGGGCTTTCACATCCATGAACAGGCGCTTGAATCCATAGGCCATCCGCTCCTTTACGGCAGGGCGATGAAAACCACACTTGCCCCCGTTGAGGGCATTCGGGAAAACCGCCGTCCCCCATTGCCTGTCCGGCGGGACGACTGTGCCCGCAAGATAATGCAGGCAATCGTCGCGGAGAGGGCATTCGCAATTGAAACAAAACTTGTAAGACGCTGGTACATCTTGATAATTAAGGTGAATGTTTGTACTCATTTTACTATGATTTATATTTTCCTCGCATAATATGCCTGATGGTTCTCAAGGGCGCATAGAGCATCATCCGAGGGCCTACCCACCGCATGAGGGTCCTGATTTTCTCCCTCTCGGCGGGTGCGTAGCAATGCACGGGACAGTCTCGGCATGTGGGCTTCTCATCGCCCCAGCGACAATGTGCAAGCCTGTTGGCACAGTATTCAGTAAGTTGTTGATATTCCTCGGATAGCACTTTCTGTCTTAAGTGGTGCTTGCAGTAGAGTCTTATCATGAGCGCCACCGTTTTCCGCTCCTCTTCTCTCCGTTTTCCCATGCCGAATCACCTCCTTGACTTCTGAAAATAAACAGCAAGCCACCTACGCAGGGGAAGGTCGTAGAAGCGCATGCAGAGGTAGGCGACGGCAATGCTCACGACGATAACTCCGAACGCCACCGGCAGAGCCTCGATATAAGGGACATGGTTGTCCCACACCCAGGCATAGAACAGATACATAAACGGATAGTGCACCATGTAGACCGGATAAGAGATATCGCCCAGAAACTGGCTTATCCTCACGGTGTTCCTATCATTCTTCTGCTCAGATGCTGCCATATAGACAATGCAGGGGAAGACCACGAGGATGCAGAAACTGTCGTAGAGGCCGTTCATCCACGGCTGTTCCATGCCCCCGATATGGGGAACGGCGAGAAAGGCACCCAGCAGTATCGTGCCTATCCAGAAGCTACCGCGGATGTGCAACGGCTTGAAATTCCGCGCCATCAGCATGCCCATGGAATAAGAAAACAGCATGCGCAGCATGCCTCCGAGGAAGTTATACTCACCCAGAGACCATCCCACGCCCAAATGTCCGTAACCGCTGAGATTGAAAACTCCAAAAGCCAGAAGACCGATGCCCGAGACTCCGACTACGGCAGCCAGCCATTTGGTGGGCAGACGGTGGAGCACGAGCGCATAGAGGATGTTTCCGATATACTCGAAGAAGAGCGACCACGACGGTCCGTTGAGGGGAAACATCTCGCCGTTGCCCCTCACATCGCAGCCTGCCCCGGGATAGACCGGCAACAGAAACATGCCCAAGAGCAGGGCGAGAAGTACGGATGAGAGACCCACGGGCGTGCCGTCCCAGCGCACACAGCCCTGTATGCAAAAGGTGATAACCCCAATCACGGTTCCCATCAGCACCATCGGATGGAGCCGGATGAGCCTTCGGCGGAAGAAGCCTTTCATTGACATCCTGCCCCAACGGTCGTCGTAGGCATATCCGATGACGAATCCCGAGAGGATGAAGAAGAAGTCTACTGCCAGATAGCCGTGATTAAAACGCTGGTCAACAGGACTTGTGGCGAACGCCTCGCCTACATGATACCATATCACCATGAGTGCCGCAACGCCACGGAGGCCGTCGAGCAACTGATAGTGAGGCTTTGAGTCTTTGAATATCTGAGCCATTCCAGTCTGTGATGTGCGGTTATTTCTCCCTATGGATGACGGTCCCGTTGGCCTGGTGGGTGGCCAGTACCAGCACCTCGGCTATCTGCACATGCTCCGGAGCACTTGCCGCATAGAACGCCACATCGCCTATATCGTCGCCCGACAGGGGTTTGATGCCGTCGTAAACATGACCGGCACGCTCGGCATCGCCATGGAAACGCACATTCGAGAAGTTGGTTTCAACCAGCCCGGGCTTAATGTCTGTAACGCGGATGCGGGTATGCGCCACATCTATGCGGAGACCGTCCGTAATAGACTTCACGGCCGCCTTCGTGGCACAATACACATTGCCGCCGGCATAAGCGGCATCGCCCGCCACGCTGCCGATATTGATGACATGCCCCCGATTGCGCTCCACCATTCCCGGAACGATAAGACGGGTCATGGTGAGCAGGCCTTTGATGTTGGTGTCTATCATCTCGTCCCAGTCCTCGTAGCTGCCCGCGTATTCGGGTTCAAGCCCCCGAGCCAGTCCGGCATTATTGATAAGCACATCTATGTTGCGCCATTCTGCAGGAATAGTCCCTACCGCCTTTGCGGCAGCTTCACGGTCTCTGACATCGAAGGCCAGCGTGAGCACCTTGGCTCCAAGCTGCTCCAATTCGGCCTTAAGTTGTTCCAATTTCCGTTCGTTACGCGCCGTTACGATGAGGTCATATCCTCCCCTGGCAAATCTCTTCGCGCATCCCATGCCTATGCCGCTGGTAGCGCCTGTAATCAAAGCAATCATAATCTATTAAGTTTGAATGCAAAAATACGAAAAATAAATGAGACTTCAACGCGGAAAACAAAAAAACCTTCGACAGAAATCGAAGGTTGGCGGTGCGTACGAGACTCGGACTCGTGACCTCCTGCGTGACAGGCAGGCATTCTAACCAACTGAACTAACGCACCAAAAGGGCAATGACAGAACTCAATTGCGTGTGCAAAGGTAAGGATATTTTTTTGTTCCTCCAAATGTTAGGTCTACTTTTTTATAAAAAAAATTGCATCAGAAGGGCGGCGTGATACTGCTTCCCATCAAAAAGCCAATGGCTCAAAACGGTATTCCCCTTGAAATTCTGCTTCCGGAAAAGAGACAGAGCCTCCTCGTTCTCCAGGTCAACGATCGCATAGAGTTGATGAAGATGAAGAATCCGACGACTGTAGTCAATGGCTTCCTTGAGAGCTGCCGTAGCCAGCCCCTGCCGGCGATAGCGACTCTCGATGACAATCCCGATTTCCGCTCGCAGATGCTGGGGATTGAAATCCACGAAGTCCAAGATGCCCACGGGATGCCCCCCGGTATCCTCTATCATCAGGCGAACCTGCTTGTCGGTATATATGTCATTAGAGGCATGGGCAATGTAATCATGCAGCGCATATCGGGAATAGGGCACATTGGTATTGCCGACACGCCAGAGGGAATCGTCATTCTCTATTTTATAGAGCATGTCAAGGTCTTCCGGCTCAAGCGCCCTGATATTTACCTTTTTCATATAATTACCTCACTTTCTGTAATAATTACCCTTGTATGCGGACTATAAGTTCCCAGTTTGACATTCCCTAAAGAATGGGAAGAAAGCTGGTTGAAGATTTCCATATAGCTATAGGTATCTGTGTCATAGACCATAAATACCGATCTTTTGGCAGAGCCTTCAGCAGGGCGGTCTTCGGCGGAAAGAACTTCCAGCCCTTTTTCCTGCATAAGTCTCATAAACTCTTTCCTGTTTCCCTCGCTTCCAGCAAAGACATAAACAGACTCTTGCCCGTCAGCATTGCCCGGGAAAAAGCCCAGACTCTTGCGAACTGTACCTACAGCCATAGACAGCAGGGCTGTCAAGGCTTTAAAATAGATGGCTCCCTTGATGGGAATACTCAACCAGAAGCTCAACGATCCGAAATGCTTACGGAAGAAAATGAGCATCGCCTTATAGAAGACATGCACATAGCGGAAAGAGGATTTGCGGGTGCTCAGCCCCTTGTAATGGAGTATCCGCAAAGGCAAGTACCAGTTTTCCCAGCCTGCTTTGCAAATGCGATAGGATAAATCAATATCTTCGCCATACATGAAATAATCGGTATCGAGAAGACCGACCTCTTCCAATACCTTCCGGCGAACAAGAAAGAACGCGCCGCTGACGACCTCTATCTCGGAAGGTTCATCCCAAGGAAGGTAGCTCATATAATAACGGGCAAAACGACGGCTTGCCGGAAAACGGGCACAGAGACCGCTCATCTTATAGAAAGCCGTCATCGGTGTCGGGATTCCCCTTCTGCTCTCCATGGCATCGGTGCCGTCAGGGTTCATCATCCGCACGCCTACCGCCCCTGCCCCTTCATGGGCATCCAAGAACTGGAGCGCTTCATGGAGGGTGTTCTCCGCAACAATCGTGTCAGGATTCAACAGCAAGACATAGCTGCCCTTAGCAGACTTTATCGCTATGTTATTGGCACGGGCAAAGCCGATATTATGCTGCAAGGCGATGAAGTGGACATCCGGGAAGCGTGCCTGCAGATATTCTACGGATCCATCTTGTGAATGATTGTCCACCACAAAGACCTCCGCCTCTATACCCTCAAGCGATTTCTTCAGAGAATCAAGACACTGCTCGAGATAATATTTGACATTATAACTAACTATTACGACCGTCAGTTTCATCCAGACAACGCTCTGATGAGGGGTAGACAAAGCACAGGCTTAACAGCAGAATAATGGCGAGATAGGCAAAAGCCACATGCATAAAGAGATAATATAATAAAGTGTTGAGCACCATGGGGACATAAAGCAGAGCCAGCCTGCATGTACCCCATTTCTGAAGATAGCGCTCCCCCTTTTCAGAACAAAGCTGATCGTGAATCTTCTTAAACCGAAACAGATAGAGTGCAAGCGGAATAAAGCAGATTGTAGCCAATTCCATAACTGAGGTCATAACGAATTCTGAACCTTTATCTTCACTTAACAAGCCTGTCTCCAGAATATCCGTTTCAAAAAGTACTACCAAAAGAAGGGATACAACTATTGGTATCCAAAACTCAAGCTGCAATATTTTTTGTACTTTCTTCATCTGACATAATACTTAGGATGATTACTTACCGAAGGGGGTTCTGTTAAGAATCGATCGCCCTAGGGTTACCTCATCGGTATACTCCAATTCATCACCTACCGATATTCCACGGGCAATTACACTTAACTTTACTTCCGTATGTGCCAACTTGCGCGAAATGTAGAAATTGGTAGTGTCCCCTTCCATCGTGGAACTCAGCGCAAGAATAACCTCGTTGATAGTTCCCTCTTCCACCCTATGAACCAATGAATCTATCTCGATGTCATTAGGCCCGATACCATCCATTGGAGAGATAATTCCTCCCAGCACATGATAAAGGCCATGGTATTGCTGCGTATTCTCCACAGCCATCACATCCTGAATGTTTTCCACAACACAAACTGTATGTACATCCCTATGTGTATCGGAACATATCGGACAAATCTCAGTATCACTTATATTGTGGCAGACCCGACAATACTTTACCTCCTTCCGCATTCGCTCTATCGACCGAGCAAACTCAGAGACATCTTCATTGTCCTGACGAAGCAAATGAAGAACAAGGCGCAAACCTGTTTTGCGCCCTATTCCCGGTAATTTGGAGAATTCCTGAACGGCCTTCTCCAAGAGTTGAGATGGATATTGCTGGTCCACTTTAAATGCTTAATCGTCGAAAAGATAAATGCCTAAGCCGATTTTCAGTCCGACCGTAGAGTAGTCGCTATCGTTAAAAGAGTGGTCATAATAGACTGCAGGCTCAATGGTGACTGAACGATTGATAAAAAAGGCATAGCCTACTTCCACGCCAGGCATGACATCATTATAATCATGATTCGCATGGATGTACTTCCCATTAACACCCAGAAACAACCCGTTTTGAATGATGTAATAGCGAAGGCCCGCACCGACGGTGATATGGTCGGCAACAGCTTCGGAGCCATTATGATTCAAAGATGCCTCACCTAACAACATCCAGTTGTCCCGAAACAAATATCCTGCCTTAGCCTCAACACCCAGGTTGAAACCATCAGCACCATTATAATGCAGATTCAGGCCTGTGAGCGACGCCCCCAGATAACCTTTTCCTTCTTGAAACTGTGCACTTGCCGTGATTGTCATCAACAGCAATGCGAGCATTGTTACAATTTTCTTCATAGAAACCAAATTTGTGAATATTATTTATTAATTTTTCTGTACCATATAAAAAACCACACGCATGCCACAAGCATACAGATGATACCACATACATACGCCAAAGTGTGGTCGAGGGCGAATGCCTGTTTTGAAATAAACAGATAAGTACTTACCACGGTAGTCATAAAAAGGGCGGGAATCAGCGTTACCCAGAAATTCTTCTTGCTTATGACGAGATATACCGTGATAGTCCACAGAGTGAATACCGCCAGTGTCTGGTTTGCCCATCCAAACCACTGCCAAATAACATTAAAACCATCTGGACTTTGCATTTGCCAGACAAGCAATCCAATTGCAGCCGCAAACATCGGAATGGCTATATAACAACGCTTGACAAGAGGCTTCTGATCAAAATCAAGAGCCTCTGCTATAATCAAACGGGCACTGCGAAAAGCCGTATCTCCACTGGTAATAGGAGCTGCAACAACACCGAAAACAGCTAAGATACCTCCAAAGAGTCCAAGCCACCCCGTACATACTTTCTCCACAACATTCGGAGCCGAGAAATATTGAATCAGAGACTTTCCGTCAGGAGCATTAACTTGTGCAAGGAAATCATTTACTGCATTGGCATCAAGAACTTCCTTCCAGCCACCGTCATAGAAGAAATACGCCGACACCGTGGCCCATATCAATGCTACGAGTCCTTCTGTTATCATGGCTCCGTAGAAAATAGGGCGTCCCATTTTCTCACTCTTTATGCAGCGTGCCATTAAAGGATTCTGGGTAGCATGAAATCCACTGATAGCCCCGCAGGCTATGGTGATAAACAGACATGGGAAAAGAGGATTCTTCGCAAAAAAGCTTTCTGTTCCCAATATAACCGCTGGTGTATTGTGGTTTGCCGTATCCAGATTTTCCCACAATTCAGGCAAATCAGGCATCTTTATAAATAGCATTACCATCAATGCAACCGCCATAAATAATAAAGCAAAAGCAAAGATGGGATAGAACTTTCCGATAATCTTATCAATCGGCAACATCGTTGCCAAGATATAATAGGTAAAGATAATGAGCACCCATATAAGCGTATCGAAACAAAAATCCTTCAGGATAAGAGCCGGACTGTAGACAAAGACGACTCCCACCATAACAAGCAGGAATACCGAGAAAAACAGCATCACCTTCTTGGCTGTGTTCCCCAGATAGTCGCCTACAAGCTCCGGGAGGTTTGCCCCGCCACGACGGACACTTAACATGCCCGAGAAGAAGTCATGGACGGCACCCGCAAAAATACATCCAAATACAATCCAGAGATATGCCGACGGTCCATACCATGCACCCATAATAGCGCCGAAGATAGGTCCCGTACCCGCAATATTCAGGAACTGAATCATGAAGACTTTCCAGTTGGGCATCACAATATAATCCATACCATCTGCCATCGCAACGGCTGGGGTCGGACGGTCATCGGGAACAAAAATCCGTTCAATGAACCTACCATATATAAAGTAGCCAACAACCAATGCTGCCAAAGCAACTGAAAATGAAATCATGTGCGAAAAGCTTTTATTTCTTTCATGCAAAGATACGGCAAATTATTGGAAATACAAAAAATATAAGTACCTTTGTAGAAAATTAAAAAATGAGACAAACTTTTTTTCTCCTATTATATATTATACTGATATCCACCGGCATCCACGCCCAAGGCCTTAATTATGGCTTCCGAAAGCCCAAATATGAGGCAAGGGCTGTATGGCTCACGACAATCGGGGGCATTGACTGGCCGCACTCCTATGCGCAAGACGAGCATTCCATAAGAAAGCAGAAACAAGAATTGACCGGGATTCTCGATAAACTTCAAAAGGCGGGTATCAACCAGGTATTACTGCAAACCCGGATAAGAGCCACCACCATCTATCCTTCCCAGTATGAGCCTTGGGACGGCTGCCTGAGCGGGAATCCGGGAAGAGGCCCCGGATATGACGCTCTGGCATATGCCATTGACGAATGTCATAAACGAGGAATGGAACTCCATGCATGGGTAGTTACAATGCCAGTTGGTAAATGGAATGCACTGGGATGTACGCGACTGCGAAAAAAGCATCCCGGCCTGATAAAAAAAATAGGTCCAGACGGATTCATGAATCCGGAAAAGGCACAGACTGCAGCCTATTTAGCCGACCTCTGTGAAGAGATTGTCAGCAATTACGATATCGACGGAATCCACCTTGACTATATCCGCTATCCAGAAACCTGGAACATCAAGGTTTCAAGAAGTGAAGGACGGCGCAATATCACAAACATCGTTAAAGCTATTCACGACCGCATCAAGCCGATAAAACCCTATCTGAAACTGAGTTGCTCGCCCATCGGCAAATCCGACGATCTCAGCCGCTACTGGAGTCATGGCTGGAATGCCTACAGCCGCGTATGCCAAGATGCGCAAGGCTGGCTAAGAGACGGGCTTATGGACGAGCTCTTCCCCATGATGTATTTTCAAGGACAACAATTCTTCCCTTTTGCCATTGACTGGAGCGAGAACACTTTCGGAAGAATCGTGGCCCCTGGGTTAGGCATTTATTTCCTCTCCGCAGCAGAAAAGAACTGGCCTTTGGATGCCATTACCCGCGAATTGGAGGTGCTCCGCCAATATAATTTGGGACACGCTTATTTCCGCAGTAAATTCTTTACTGAGAATACAAAAGGCATTTATGACTTTGCAGCAAAGCAGTTTGATAATAGCCTCGCACTCGTTCCTCCGATGAGTTGGCAAAACAACACAAGGCCGAATCCTCCTTCCGCATTGGAAATCAAGAACCACAAACTCATTTGGAGGAGCCAGGATGGTGAAATGTTTAATATCTACAGCAGCAGGACATATCCCGTCGATATTAATGATGCCAATAACCTCATGAAGATAAGAACCAAGGAGACTGTCCTCACAATTCCAGCAGAGGATGAACCACGCTATTATGCCGTTACCGTTATTGACAGATATGGCAACGAAAGCATCCCGCTGCAAATGAATCCGCCTGCCGAATCCACCAAGGCCATCCGCTCCCAGATGCTCTTCTGCAATGGCCGGCAACTCAAGCTACCCGCCCGGGATTCCCGAAACGATGCCGACATTCTCATCATAGAAGACCTTAAAGGCAAGAGCATCAGCAGTCATCTATGGAACAAAGACATCTTGGAAGTAAGTAGCTTGCAAGATGGAATGTATCAGCTAAGAAGCCTCAACAACAAGGGTATTACCCACCGTCTGGGCTTCTTCAGGATCAGGAGATAAAGATAAAGGTTATTAAAAGACCCAAAAGACCATCTTCCATGAGTTTGTTGGCTTATGGAGGCAGAAAATTATCATTTTGCAATTAAAATCAAAGATGGAAGGAGCTTATCCGAAAAATAATGCCTACCTTTGCACCTGGAAAAATTAGAAGACACTTATGGATTGGTTAATTAATCTATTTACAAATCAGGATTCAGTTGCGCACATTGCCTTACTCTATTCCATAGTAATTGCTATCGGCGTACTTTTAGGAAAAATCAAATTCGGCGGCATCGCCCTCGGAGTAACCTTCGTACTATTTATGGGCATTCTTGCCGGCCATATAGGCTTTACGGCTCCCGTTGCAACCCTCACATTCATGCAAGACTTCGGGCTGATCCTATTCGTTTTCATGATAGGTCTTCAGGTCGGCCCCGGATTCTTTGAGAGTTTCCGCAAGGGGGGGATAACCCTCAACATGCTTGCAACAGGGATGATTCTGCTGAATGTCATGGTTATGTTTGCCTGCTATTACCTTTTTTTTGATACCGACAATGTGAACAACCTCCCCATGATGGTAGGTACTTTATTTGGTGCAGTTACCAATACCCCGGGACTTGGTGCCGCGAACGAGGCCCTAAGCTCCGTATTCAAAGAAGGCAGCATTCCCCAAATCGCAAGCGGATATGCCTGCGCCTATCCTCTGGGTGTACTCGGAATAATCGGCGCGACCATTCTCGTCCGCTATATTTGCAAGGTCAAATTAGAAAATGAGGAGTCTGAATTACAGGCACAAGAGAATGAGAATCCACATGAAAAACCCTATCAGATGCGTTTGAAAGTGGAGAACTCATACCTGGCGGGTAAGAACTTCCAACAGGTTTCAGAATTTCTCCACCGAGACTTTGTGTGTTCCCGCATGCTTCATAACGGTGAGATTTCAATTCCAAACAGGGACTCCTTATTTAATATAGGAGACGACTTGCTCATCATCTGCGCTGAATCTGACGCTGAAGCCGTGAGAGCCTTTATTGGGCCCACCGTTGACGAGCCGTTCCCGGAAGATGACGAAAAGCAACCTCTGGTATCGCGCAGAATCGTAGTAACCAATCCTGCCATGAACGGGAAGTCGCTTGGAAAGATGCACTTCTCAAGCGTATATGGTGTGAATGTAACCCGCATCAGCCGTCAGGGGATGGATCTCTTTGCGTCGCGCTCCCACCACTTCCATGTAGGCGACAAGATCATGGTCGTGGGTCCGGAAGACAATGTAAACCGGATTGCCGACATCATGGGGAATTCAGTCAGACGCTTGGACGCTCCCAACATAGCAACTATCTTCATCGGGATTATTGTCGGGATTCTGTTCGGCAGCATCCCATTGGCTATTCCCGGCATGCCTGTTCCCCTGAAGCTCGGTATAGCAGGAGGCCCGCTGATTATCGCCATCCTGATAGGACGCTTCGGTTACCGCATACACCTCGTAACCTACACAACCAACTCGGCAAACATGATGCTTCGGGAAATCGGCCTGGTACTGTTTCTTGCCTCTGTAGGGATAAAGGCCGGCGCTGGTTTCTGGGAGACCGTAGTGCAAGGCGACGGCCTGAAATATGTCTATACAGGCTTCTTGATAACCATTATACCTATTTTAATTATGGGTACATTGGCAAGGCTGCGGTATAAATTCAATTATTTCACAATCATGGGCATGATCGCCGGCACCTATACAGACCCTCCCGCACTGGCATACGCTAACTCAATCTGCTCTAAGGAAGCTCCTGCCGTAGGCTATTCCACGGTCTATCCGCTGAGCATGTTCCTGAGAATCCTGACAGCCCAGCTCATCGTTTTATTCTGCTGTGGCGGCTAAATGTAATGGGTGCTTCCATCGGAGGCATGCCTAAGCGTAACAAAATCGGCGAGATTGTCTGACAAAATCGCCGATTTTGTCCCACGATTTCGGCGATTTTGTCGTCCTCCAGACGGTCATTTGAAATAAAGAAGGATAGCTGAAAGAAAACCCGCGGCAGTGTGTGGGCAATGTGCACACGCTAATCCGGCAGACAGACGCACAAGTTCTGCATTCGCTTCAATATAAATTAAAGATGCAAGTTGTTATTTGACTTGCATCTTTAATTTACCATCTTTTGTAACACAGACATCCACCTGAAAGGAGCTCGGCTCATCGGGAGTGGCAATAGAAGCCGTATAATGGAAGCCTTCCGCGTCGGTCTTTGAGAACAGCAAATCGCTTAGGATGCTTACTTTCAGGAATTGCGCCGGCACTTCCCTTGTAAAATCCTGCTTCCGGAAGTCCTTGGAAAACAGCCTCCGGGCTCCTTTGTAGATGCTTAAATGGATGATATTGTCATAATAGGCGTTCCCCACTTCCACCCCGTCGTCATTGTAGGAAGGCTTGATAACCTTGTATGTTGTAGGATTCACCTGCACATAGCAATGGTATTTCTCATTACTACTAATGATAACCGTATCCCGCTTGATCGTTCGATTCTGGTTTAAGGCAACCGGGCGACGACTTTCCGTTGCCTCAAAAAGAGCCAGGTCATTAGGATCCTCCGACTTCACGAGCTTCACCTGGTCGCCATTCTGATTAACAAAGACAAACAGATGAGGTGCTTGCTTCACGATGGCATACTTTACATTGCTGACTCCATGGAGCACCAAGGTGTCATGGAATATCTGAAAATATGCAGGAAGACTCAGCGAGTCGGCATAGTAAACCGTATCACCCTTCACCCGAAAGGCGACATCTTCCCCTCCATCATTCATCCAAAGGCCTTGAAACATCTCTTTGGCAGCCCTGTCTTCGTTCTGAGAGACCTGCAGGGCACTATTCCCCTTGCAGCCAGAAAAGAAGAATATGCAGAGAACCGAGCCCGCTATAGCAAAACTTTTATTCATCTTCCAATGCAATGATATATGAAGCCGACATCCTCTAATTCCCTCGGGTCAAAGATGTTACGGCCATCGATGACAACTTTTCGCTTCATGGTCTTACCAACAACTTCCCAATTGGGGAGGCGGAATTCTTTCCATTCAGTAAGCAGGAGTAGTGCATCAGCATCCCAAACGGCATCATACATATCCTTGCAGTAGGAAATGCTATCACCCACCCTCCGTTTACATTCCTCCATAGCAGCCGGGTCATAGGCACGAATGGTGCAGCCGGCCTTGAGCAGAAGGCCTATCATCACGAGTGCCGTCGACTCACGCATATCATCCGTCTCAGGCTTGAAAGACAATCCCCAAAGGGCAATGGTCTTACCCTTGAGAGATTCTTCGCCATAGACTTGCTTCAATTTCTCAAAAAGGATTTCCTTTTGTCGGGCATTTACGCGCTCAACAGCTTTCAAGACTTCCATGGAATAGCCATGATCATCCGCAGTCTTGATGATGGCTTTCACATCCTTTGGGAAACAGCTTCCTCCATAACCACAACCTGCATAAAGAAACTTCCTGCCAATACGGACATCACTCCCTATGCCCTGACGCACCATGTTGACATCAGCGCCCACCTTCTCACAAAGGTTCGCAATGTCATTCATGAATGAGATACGGGTGGCAAGCATGGAGTTTGCCGCATATTTGGTCATTTCCGCACTTGGTATGTCCATAAAGATAACACGGAAATTATTGACCAGGAAAGGCTTGTAAAGTCGAGTAAGAATCTCCTGGGCACGACTGCTTTCAACCCCGACGACAACGCGGTCCGGGCTCATGAAGTCCTTTATCGCATTGCCTTCCTTTAAAAATTCCGGATTGCTGGCCACATCAAACTGTATATCGACTCCTCGCTTGTCAAGCTCTTCCTGAATGGTGGCGCGCACTTTGCGGGCCGTCCCGACGGGGACCGTACTCTTCGTTACGACAACCATATATCTATTCAAGTTCTGCCCTATGGTCCGTGCCACTTGGAGAACATACTGCAAGTCGGCACTCCCATCCTCGTCTGGAGGAGTCCCGACCGCGGAAAAAACGATTTGCTGATCATTCAGGACAGAAGCCAAATCGGTGGTAAACTTCAGTCTGCCCGCCTTGACATTCTTCTTGACGAGCTCGTCAAGGCCAGGCTCATAGATCGGGATGTCGCCTTGATGAAGGCGTTGTATCTTCTTCTCGTCAACATCCACACAAGTAACAGAGGCACCCGTATCCGCAAAACATGCTCCTGACACAAGGCCTACATATCCAGTTCCAACAATCGCTATATTCATCTTATTCGAATAAATCTGCTTCTGCTAATGTTTTTGCCTGTAAATCTTTTTCGCTGGTGAGTACATCTTCGGGAGCTATAGGCCACTTCAAAGCCAGCGACTCGTCGTTCCAACGGATGCCCGCTTCATATTGCGGGGCATAGATATTATCCACTTTATAGGTAAAGACGGCTTCTTCTGACAATACAAGGAAACCATGCGCAAATCCCCGGGGGATAAAGAGCTGGCGCTTGTTTTCGTCGCTTAACTCCACCATGACATGCCTGCCGAATGTAGGAGAACTTTTACGGATATCCACGGCGACATCAAGCACCCTGCCTTTGATGACCCTCACAAGCTTGGCCTGGGAGTATTTTCCTTTCTGATAATGAAGCCCGCGAAGCACGCCATAGCTTGACTTAGACTCATTATCCTGCATAAAATCCACCTTGCCTACATGCGCCTCAAACTCATCTTTCTTCCATGCTTCAAGGAAATAGCCTCTTGCATCATTGAATACCTTAGGTTCTATGATGTAGACACCATCTATCTCCGTTTCTATATACTTCATTTCATCTCAGAGTTTATCTATTTAGCTACAAAGATAGAAAATAAAACTGAAGACAAAGCAGTTTGAGAAGATTATTTTCCTTTTTTCATTTTTTAAAAAGATTTACTTGTCTGATTCGACAAAAAGTGTTATTTTTGCATTCGTGATTGAACTGGAAAGACATATAGAGATACTACTCCTGAGCAACGACTGTGTAATCGTCCCTGACTTCGGAGGATTCATGGCTCATCATGTAGATGCTTGTTATGACAAGGAGGAAGACATTTTCTTTCCGCCACAGAGAACTCTTGGATTCAATCCGCAATTGACCCTGAACGATTCTCTCCTCGTACAATCTTATATAGAGGCCTATGACATCAGCTATCCGGAAGCCTTGAGACGAATCGAAGACGAGGTTCGGGAGCTCAAGCAACATCTTGAGCATAAGGCTGAATATGAATTCAACGGCCTCGGAATCATCCGGATGAACGACGAGGGAAAATATGAATTCACACCTTGCGAAGCCGGCATCCTGACTCCTGACCTCTATGGCCTTAACTCCTTCGAGATGGAGAGGCTGCAGTTGACAAGTCTCGTTTCAACGATAAACATCGAGACCAAGCCTATTACGAATGCTAAAGAGGAAGCAGAAGAATCCATTGAAGCTGAAGTGCACAAGAAGTTCAGCTCTAATATCTTTCTGGATGATGAAGACGAAGAGCCCTATACCATTCACCCTGGCATCGTGCGCAATCTCCTCGCAGCATGTGTTGCCGCATTGGCATTCTTGCTATTCCCCGCAAATATCGGCAACGGAGATTCCCACTCTATGCTTATAAGCAAGATAGATACGGGAATGCTTACTCGCATTATCTCCTCTGAAGTTACGCCGAAGCCCGTTGTCATACGGAAGATTGCCATTATTGCCAAAAGCCACGCTTCCACTTCTAAAGACTCTATAGAGTTGCCCCAAGCCCCATTCTATACCATCGTACTCTGTAGCCGGGTATCTCTAAAGAATGCGACAAATTATAAAAACACACTTCATAACACCGGTTATACGAAAGCTGAGGTTCTACAGAAAGGTAAAAGTGTAAAAGTAATTTACGGCAAATACCCAACCGAGAACCAGGCGTATAACATTCTGAACAAACTTAACAACCGCTCAGAATTTAAAGATTGCTGGGTTATGAAAGTAAAAGCAATATGAAGCGAGTCAGATGCCCCAAATGTGATAACTATATCACTTTCGACGAAACCCACTATCAGGCTGGGCAGTCCCTTGTTTTTGAATGCCCTCAATGCCATAAGCAATTTGGCGTTCGGATGGGCGTTTCCAAACTTCATAATATCCAAAAGGAAGAAAAAACCGAAGAAGCTGCTGAAGACAAGGGCTACGGAACTATTGTCGTCATCGAGAATGTGTTCCACTACAAGCAGGTCATCCCCTTGCAATTAGGTGATAACATAATAGGAAGATACATGAAAGGTTCTGGTATCAACTGTCCTATTGAGACCGTAGACCCGAGTATCGACATGAATCATTGCTGCATTAATGTATCATACGACAAGAACAACAATCTGAAATATATTCTTAGAGACGGCCCATCGAATACGGGCACCTTTGTTGATAATGAAATTTTAGGCGACCGAGAGCGTAGAGTCATTGAAGACGGAAGCCTTTTTACGATTGGAGCAACCAGCGTTATCCTCAAGATCAAAGGCAACAAAGAAGACTAAACGCTATCTCTACTATCAATTTGCGTTTATTTCCATGTTTTAGATAAATTGTTTTTCCTAACTGCGATGATTCTAATAGAAAATTCGTATCTTTGCATTTGTTCATAAACAAATGAGAATTGAAAGTCGCCATCGTAAAATACAATGCAGGAAATATATACTCTGTAGAGAATGCTCTCCGCAGAATTGGAGTTAATCCGATCCTTACCGACAAGGCTGAGGAGCTCATGTCTGCTGATAAAGTCCTTTTCCCCGGACAAGGTGAGGCAAGCACCACTATGGCTTACATCCATGAGCATCGGCTGGATGAGATTATCCGGAATCTCAGGCAACCTGTCCTTGGCATCTGTATCGGACAGCAACTTCTATGCCAGCATTCAGAGGAGGGCGACACAGAGTGCATCGGAGTATTTCCGGTAACCGTAAAACGCTTTCAACCCCGACGACACGAAGACAAGGTGCCAGCCATGGGATGGAACCGCCTGAACATAAGGGAAGAGGACGACGAAGCAGGCAAAGGGCTCCTGACGAATCTCGGCACCAATCCCTATGTCTATTTTGTACATAGCTTCTATGTGCCTCTTTGTGAGTGGACGACTGCCGAAGCTGACTATATTCTGCCTTACAGTGCTACTCTTCATAAAGAAAACTTCTACTCTACCCAGTTTCATCCAGAGAAAAGCGGGAAAGTCGGGGAACAGATTCTTAAAAATTTCTTGGACTTATGATAGAGCTTATACCCGCTATAGACATCATTAACGGCCAATGCGTCCGCCTCACAATGGGCGATTACAGCCAGAAGAAGGTTTACAACAGTAATCCTGTCGAAGTTGCTCGCAGCTTTGAAAAGATGGGCTTTCGGCGTTTGCATGTGGTAGACCTTGACGGTGCTCAGTCAAAGCATATTGTCAATGACGCCGTCTTGCATTCTATCACAGAGAACACAAGCCTTACCGTAGATTTTGGTGGCGGCATCAAGTCAGAAGAAGACATTGAGAAGGCTTTTGCCGCAGGTGCCTCCATGGTTACGGTTGGCAGCATTGCAGTTACGAATCCAGAGCTGTTCTGTTCCTGGCTGGATAAATACGGTGCCCATCGGTTAATCCTTGGGGCCGATGTGAGGAATGGTAAAATTGCTATTAATGGCTGGAAAGATGATTCAGAGGAAGAGCTCCTACCCTTCCTCAGCCAATATATTCATCGGGGAGTGATACATGTGCTTTGTACGGAAATCAGCAGGGATGGAGCCTTGCAAGGCCCTGCCATCGAGCTGTACCGCCAGATTATGCAGGAATATTCCCATCTACACCTTATCGCAAGCGGCGGCGTGTCATGCAATGAAGACCTCCACAGGCTTGAGAGGGCCGGCATCCCTGCCGCCGTATTCGGCAAAGCCTTCTACGAGGGGCGGATTGATGCAGCAGAGTTGTTGGCTTCCTATCCTCAAAAAGAGATGGGACTGGCAAAGAGAATCATTCCTTGTCTGGATGTAAAGGATGGCATGACCGTGAAAGGCACCAACTTTGTGAATCTTCGCCAAGCAGGCGACCCTGTCGAATTGGGTCAAGCCTATAGCGATGCAGGAGCAGATGAGCTCGTGTTTCTGGACATCACAGCCAGCGTTGAAGGGCGCAAAACCTTTACCAATATGGTAACTCAGGTGGCCCGTAAGATAAATATTCCATTCACGGTCGGCGGTGGTATCAATGAACTTGACGATGTTGAGCGCCTGCTCTATGCCGGAGCTGACAAGGTGAGTGTAAACTCCGCAGCAATCCGCAACCCTCATCTCATCAATGAGATTACAGGGAAATTCGGCTCACAGGTCTGCGTATGTGCCATCGATGCCCGCCTTGATGATGACGGCTGGTACTGTTATGTAAGGGGGGGAAGAGAAAAAACCAAGCTCAACCTCTTTGAATGGGCCAAAGAAGTTCAAGATCGTGGCGCCGGAGAGATTCTCTTTACAAGCATGAACCACGACGGGGTGAAGACTGGCTTTGCCTATGATGCATTAGCCCGGCTATCCGATGAGCTGTCCATACCGGTAATTGCAAGTGGCGGAGCGGGCAAGATGGAACACTTCCGTGATGCTTTCACACTTGGAAGGGCTGATGCCGCACTGGCTGCAAGCGTTTTCCATTTCGGTGAAATCAAAATACCGGAATTGAAGAAATACCTTCGTGCAGAGGGCATCAATGTAAGACTCTGAACAAAAGACAACCTTTCATAAAACGAACGATAATGAGTGAACATATGAATATCAACTTCGACAAGATGGGCGGCTTGGTGCCGGCAATCATCCAAGATGCAACGACCAGAAATGTCCTTATGCTTGGCTTCATGAACAAGGAAGCTTACGAAAAGACCATCAATACAGGCAAGGTTACTTTCTGGAGCCGTTCTCGCAACTGTCTGTGGACTAAGGGAGAGACTTCAGGGAATTTTTTGCATCTCGTTGAAATCAAGGACGACTGTGATGAGGACACACTCCTCGTAAGAGTGCATCCCACAGGGCCAACATGCCACAAAGGTACTGATACATGCTGGGGTGAAGACAATGAACAAAACCCGCTGCTCTTTCTTACAGAACTTCAAGACTTCATAGAGAAACGCCACGAAGAGATGCCAGAAGGAAGCTATACAACCAGTCTGTTTAAGAAAGGCGTGAACCGAATGGCACAGAAAGTGGGCGAAGAAGCGTTGGAGGCTGTTATCGAAGCGACAAATGGCAGTAACGAAAAACTTGTCTATGAAGCAGCCGACATGATGTATCACCTCATCGTCCTACTCACCAGCAAGAATCTCCGCATTGAAGATATAGCGACAGAATTGCAAAGGCGACATAACCCGAACTGGGACAAAAAACGCCGTGAAGAAAAATCCAAGGACAACAAAGAATCAGAATAAAATCAAATAAAGCATGTTAATCGATTATCAAAAAGTAAATATTTATCAACAAGACACTCTTGTTCTAAAGGATGTAACCTTCCATGCAGACGAGGGAGAATTTATCTATCTTATCGGAAAGGTCGGTTCCGGGAAAAGCTCCCTACTAAAAACTTTCTATTGCGAGCTGGACATTGACATGGAAGAAGATGGAAAAGCCGAAGTATTAGGGAGGAAAATCAATATCATCCGTCGTAAGGAAGTGCCTGCCCTAAGGAAAGAAATGGGTATCATCTTCCAAGACTTCCAGCTGCTTCACGATCGCAATGTATATCGCAACTTCTTGTTCGTGCTTGAAGCAACGGGATGGAAGAATCGCAATGAAATCAATCAACGCATCAATGAAGTACTCGCTTCTGTCGATATGATTGACCATAAGGAGAAAATGCCTCATGAGCTTTCCGGAGGCGAACAGCAACGAATAGCCATCGCACGAGCCCTCCTCAACCATCCAAAGATAATCGTTGCGGATGAACCCACCGGGAATCTTGATCCTGAAACGGCAAGCAACATCGTGAAGTTGCTTAAAGACATCACCCGCCAAGGCACCACCGTGGTAATGTCGACGCACAACATACCAATGCTTGACATGTATCCTGGCATCGTATACCGCTGTAAAGACGGCGTCATCACAGATGTTACCAACGAGTATAATAAAATGGACTTGACCGAAGATGGCGAGGAAGAATAAAAACTAAAAAAGCATAAACATATGAAAGTAATGAAGTTTGGCGGCACTTCCGTAGGCTCTCCCGAACGCATGAAGGAAGTTGCTACTCTGGTTACCAAATCAGGAGAGCCCACATTCGTCGTTCTTTCTGCAATGAGTGGAACGACCAACTCTCTTATCGAAATCAGCAACTATCTGTACAAGAAAAATCCAGGGAGTGCAAACGAGATAATCAATCATCTTGAGCAAAAATATATGCAGCATATCGAAGAGCTGTATACTACCGATGAATACAAAGACAAGACGCGCGACTTCCTTTGCGGCGAATTCGACTATTTACGCTCCTTCACCAAGGATCTGTTCACCTCCTTTGAAGAGAAATCCATCGTAGCCCAGGGTGAAATCATAAGCACAAACATGGTCGTGAACTATTTGCAGGAATCTGGAATGAAAGCAATGCTCCTGAATGCACTCGACTTCATGCGCACTGATAAGAATGCCGAGCCCGACTCCCCGTATATCAAGGAAAAACTGAAAGCCATCATGGATTTGAATCCCGGCTACCAGATTTACATCACTCAGGGCTTCATCTGCCGCAACGCATATGGCGAAGTTGATAACCTTCTACGCGGTGGGTCTGACTATACGGCATCTTTGATTGGCGCCGCACTACCTGCCGAGGAGATTCAGATTTGGACCGATATAGATGGTATGCACAATAATGATCCCCGGATTGTGGACGATACGGAGGCCATTCCACAGCTAAATTTCGAAGAAGCCGCAGAATTAGCATATTTTGGAGCAAAGATTCTCCATCCCACCTGTATCCAGCCTGCTAAATATGCGGGTATTCCCGTTCGTCTAAAGAACACCATGGAACCTGACGCACCCGGCACAATTATCGACAATGTCATTATGCGAGGCAAGATTAAGGCTGTTGCTGCAAAGGATAATATCACGGCAATCAAAATCAAGTCGTCAAGAATGCTTCTTGCAACAGGTTTTTTGCGAAAGGTATTTGAAATCTTTGAGAGTTATCAGACGCCTATAGACATGATTGCAACCAGCGAGGTCGGCGTCTCTATGAGTATTGATAATTCTACCCATCTGACAGAGATAGTGGACGAATTAAAGAAGTATGGCACCGTAACCGTCGACACCGACATGTGCATCGTGTGTGTAGTTGGCGACCTCGACTGGAGCAATCTTGGTTTCGAAACACTGGCTACTGACGCAATGAAGAATATTCCTGTTCGCATGATTTCTTATGGTGGAAGCAACTATAATATATCTTTCCTCATTAAGACAGCCGACAAAAAGAGGGCTCTCCAGAACCTTAGTAATGTACTTTTCAAATAAAAAAGGATGAAGGGAAGTTTTCCAATTGAGCAATTCAATCATATAGAGACTCCATTCTACTATTATGACACGGCACTCTTGCGCTCCACCCTTCAAGCCATTAATAAGGAGGCCGGGCGGCATGAGAACTTTGTCGTGCACTATGCCATAAAGGCCAATGCCAATCCAAAGGTCTTGAACATCATAAGTCTGGCGGGTATGGGAGCTGATTGTGTCAGCGGTGGAGAGATACGAGCCGCTTTGTCTGCGGGCTTTCCGGCATCTAAGATTGTATATGCAGGCGTTGGTAAAAGTGATTGGGAAATCAACCTTGGACTGGATAAGGACATTTTCTGTTTTAATGTTGAAAGCAAAGCTGAACTGGAAGTCATCAATGAGTTGGCAGAAAGGAAAGGTAAGACTGCAAGAATATGCTTTCGAATCAATCCTGATGTAGGAGCCCATACTCATGCGAACATAACAACCGGACTTGCCGAAAACAAGTTTGGTATCGCTATGAGCGATATGGATCAAATTATTGAGACCGCGATCAAGATGAGAAACATCCAGTTCTTGGGGCTTCACTTCCATATCGGTTCCCAGATTCTTGAGATGAATGACTTTGTGGCACTTTGCAATCGCATTAACGAAATCCAGAATCATCTTGAAAAGCATCACATAAAAGTAGAAAACATCAATGTAGGAGGCGGTCTCGGTGTTGACTACATACATCCTAACCGAATGCCCATTCCTGATTTCAAGGCCTATTTTGACACCTATGCCCGGCACCTCAAACTGCGTAATGGACAGAAACTGCATTTTGAACTGGGAAGGGCCGTCGTTGCCCAATGCGGCACTTTGATTACCCGCATATTATATATAAAGCAAGGCACCCATAAGCAATTTGCCATCGTGGATGCCGGTATGACCGACTTAATCCGCCCTGCACTCTATCAGGCCTATCACAAGATTGAGAATATTTGCAGCAACGAGCCTGTGGAAACATACGATGTGGTCGGGCCGATATGCGAGTCGAGTGATGTCTTTGCCAAGGCCATAGATCTCAACAAGAGCCATAGAGGCGACTTGATTGCCATCCGAAGCGCGGGTGCCTATGGTGAAATCATGGCAAGCCAGTATAATTGCCGCAAGATTCCAGCAGGCTATATTACGGAGGATTTATGACTTTAGACTATATTACGATAATTGGAGCTGCCGTCGTTATGGTTGTTTCTTTACTTTCTGTAATCATCAACCCCTTCTTCAGACGCTCCTTCCTCAAGAAAGCTTCTCCTGACGAGACAAGGGACGACTATTCCGAAGGCGACGCATTACCGCCCCTCTCGGTTATCATCACGCTCCACGACAATGCCCGCGAGATGGAAGAGAGGCTCCCCTTGTACCTGAACCAGAACTATCCATCAGACTTTCAGGTCGTCATCGTTTCCGAAGAGGGCGACAGCGAGACCGATGACATACTGAAAAGATTCGCCGGCGACAGGCATCTTTATCACACCTTTATTCCAAACAGCTCGCGATATGTAAGCCGTAAGAAACTGGCAATAACCATGGGCGTAAAGGCTGCCAAGAACGAATGGATTCTCTTGACTGACATAGAGTGCCGCCCCGCAGGAGAGAACTGGCTCCGCACAATGGCACGCAACGCAAGGAAGGAAAAGAATCTGGTGCTGGGAGTAAGCAAATATGCGGATGAGGCAAAGCCCTACTACAGCTTTGAACACATCCATACCTTATATTATGTTCTCCGCAAGGCTGCCAAGGGAACGGCGTATCGCACGAATTGTGCTAACCTAATGTTTCGCAAGAGCGACTTCCTCGCACAGAACGGATTCAGCGGGAACCTCGATTTGCAAAGGGGCGAATATGACTTTCTCGTCAATAAATATGCCGGAAAACACACCACCGCCATAGAAACCAGCCCTGACGCTTGGGTGATTGAGGATCTGCCGACCCCAAAGGAGTGGAGAAACAAGCACTTCTATTATCTTGCGGGCAGGAGTCAGATGCAGAGGAGACGGTCTTACCGATTGCTCTATAATATGGATCAATGGACGATTCACCTATCCCTGCTCTTGATAATCTCAATAATTGCTTTCGCGGTAATTACACAAAGATGGATACTCGCCGGCACCAGCGTTCTCTGCTTACTATCGATGGCCATTTCAAGAACACTAACTGGCTGGAAAGCACTAAGGGCATTTGAAGAAGATATGCCGTCATGGAAAATCTATCCCTATGAGATTAGCATCGTTTGGCATAACCTGGCGAACATCATCAGATACAAGCGGGCAGACAGACTGGATTTCACAAGCCATAAGCTATGAGGCTCATTCTATACATGTCAAAGACCGACTACAAGGAGGAAGTCAACCGTCTGTTGATGGATGCTTTGCTCGGGGCGTTCGGAGAAGATGCGGAGCTCCGGCATGAAGCATCTTTGAAAGGCACTCCCCCTACCCTTGTCCATGTCTTTGGATGTTGGAATCGCACGGCAGCAGCCATGATTTTCAAGGCTCGCAGAAGAGATATACCCACGGTCTATTCACCTTTGGGAGGCTTGATGCCCTGGAAGTTGAAAGAGCAGAAATATGACCGGCAACTGAAGATGTTGTCTTTCCAGAAAAGGATGACGGCGGAAGCCCGGGCCATCTTAGCCTTTAGCAAGTTAGAAGCAGAGCAGATTCTGAAGTCAAAATGGAACGAGCGAGTTCAACAAACTGGAAATCCCTTCGTTACAAATCAAATTTCAGAGGATGAAATGCTGCGGAAAGTACACGCGTTCTATCAGAAAGTGCTCGATTCCAATAGCTCAAGTCTGCTCGACAGGAACATGCTTGGCATTATTGGAAGCCTCCTGCAGGCCAGCTTAGACAAAGATGCCTTTCTGAACGAGGATCATAAAGCCAGGCTTCTGAAAGCCACACAGAATTTGAAAGACGAGGATTGGCGGAATATTTTTCTGTATGCCTCCGACGAACTCATCATCGATCGTCTCCGTCAGGGCATTGCCTATCTGAAGATCCCGGCACCCGACATTCCGCTTCAAGAGATCGACAGGTTTGCCCCCACCCATCAATATACGGGGCAATCCATCACTATGGTAGGTGCGGAACCGGAGAAAGTACTTGCCAAAGTGTTCAGAATGCTATACAGCGAAGTTCATCATGACTCAATGCCTCTCAGCCATCTCGCAGACCTATACCAGATACTAAGATTCGTAAATTATGATGAAAACGAATTCGAAAATATAATCAGGAAAGGCAGGCAGGAAAAATTTGTCGCCAGAATATTAGGCACTATGGCCGAGATTCTCAATCTCACGGAAGGATTTATGCCCATCCCCCCCATCAACGACGGGGAAACGGACAAGCTCATTAAGAACATTACGAAAATACGAAAATTATGAAATCCAAAGACTATAACATTGAACGGGACTTGCATTACCTGCAGCTGCTATCACAATCTTTCCCCACGATTGCCGATGCCAGCACCGAAATCATAAACTTGCAGGCAATATTGAACCTGCCCAAGGGCACTGAGCATTTCCTTGCTGATATTCACGGAGAGCATCAGGCATTCCTGCATGTGCTGAAAAACGCGTCTGGCAACATCAAACGCAAGGTAAACGAACTCTTCGGAACCACGCTCCGCGACTACGAGAAGCGCGAGCTCTGCACGCTCATCTACTATCCCGAGCAGAAACTTGAACTCGTAGAGGCTACGGAAAAAGACCTCAACGACTGGTATCATATCACAATCCACCAGTTGGTGGCAGTATGCCGCGATGTTTCAAGCAAATACACCCGGTCGAAAGTCCGGAAGTCATTGCCCGAAGACTTCAGCTACATTATTCAGGAACTTCTCCATGAACGCACCGACGATGCCAATAAGATTGCGTATGTCAATGTGATTATCGACACCATCATCAGTACCGGGCGCGCCAATGACTTCATCACGGCAATAGCCCATGTGATACAGCGCCTTGCCATCGACCAGCTCCATATCCTCGGCGATATCTATGACCGGGGACCTGGCGCACACATCATCATGGACACCCTGGCCAACTATCATAACTGGGATATACAGTGGGGCAACCACGATATCCTATGGATGGGGGCCTGCGCCGGCAACGACGCGTGCATCTGCAATGTAATCCGGCTCTCGCTCCGATATGCCAACCTCGCGACGCTCGAGGAGGGATACGGCATCAATCTCGTGCCGCTTGCCACTTTTGCGATGGACACCTATAAGGATGATTCCTGCGAGGAATTCCTGCCAAAGCTGAGCGAAGGGGCGGAAAACATCGATGAACGCCAGAAAATCCTTACTGCCCAGATGCACAAGGCCATTACCGTCATGCAGTTCAAGGCCGAGGCCCAGCTCTTCGAGCGTCATCCTGGATGGAAGATGCAGAATCGGGAACTGCTCAAGGCCATTGACTATCAGAGGGGCACCATCAAGCTGGAGGGCAAGGAATATCAGCTGACCAGCTGCCACTTCCCCACCATCGATTCCGCAGACCCCATTGCTTTCACCGAGGAAGAGAAAGTCTTGATGCAAAAACTCCACCACTCTTTCAAAGTCAGCGAGAAACTGCACAAGCACATCAACCTGCTGCTCGGGCACGGATGCATGTATGCCATCTACAATAACAACCTCCTCTTCCATGCCTCGGTGCCGCTCAACGAAGACGGTACCCTGAAAGAAGTAGAGATTTATCCCGGCCGGAAATACTCCGGCAGAGACTTGATGCACCACACGGGGATGATGATTCGCCAGGCCTTTCAGAATGATGCCCCCTCCGAGATATGCCAATATGCAAGAGACTATTTCCTCTATCTATGGTGCGGACCTGACAGTCTGCTGTTCGACAAGTCGAAGATGTCTACCTTCGAACGCTACTTCATCACCGACAAAGAGACGCACAAGGAAGAGAAAGGATGCTACTTCAAACTGCGCAATGACGAGAAAATCGTTGACCACATACTCGATGCATTCGAAGTGAGAGGAGCCAACCGCCATATCATCAATGGCCATGTGCCCGTGCATGTGGCCAGCGGGGAAAATCCCATCAAGGCCAACGGCAAGCTGATGGTCATCGACGGAGGTTTCTCGGAGGCCTACCATAAGGAAACCGGAATTGCCGGATACACGCTGGTCTATCACAGCCGGGGATTCCAGCTGGTGCAGCATGCCCCCTTCACCTCTACTATCGAGGCCATTGAGAAAGGCACCGACATCAAGAGCACCATCCAGATCGTGGAGATGAGCGCCCACCGCATGCTCGTAGCCGATACCGACAAAGGCATTGAACTGAGGCAGCAGATTAAGGATTTAGAGGAACTTCTCTTCGCTTATCGCCACGGTTTCCTGACCGAAAGGGAGCGCAAGAAGTAATTGCGGGCAGCCTGCTACAGGATTAC
Source organism: Prevotella sp. KH2C16 (assembly GCF_900113305.1). Lineage (GTDB taxonomy): Bacteria > Bacteroidota > Bacteroidia > Bacteroidales > Bacteroidaceae > Prevotella. The sequence continues at coordinate 145,418 of NZ_FOOW01000003.1, forward strand.
AAGCCGTGTGTAATCGTGTTACAAGCGGCGTGTAATGCGATTACACACAGCTTGTAACAATACAGAATACGACAAAAAGAAATAAGAAAGGGCTCCTTTCGGAAGCAAAAGAACCGGAAAATGCTGATTTTCCTCATGCTAACAACACTTTTTCTCCTTTTTATTTCTTCAATCCTGAAATTTTAGTTACCTTTGCATCCGCGTTTACGAGTTAAGCGCATAAAATTCAAACCTAATTAAAAAAATTATTAGAAATGGCAACAAAAATCAGATTGCAACGCGGCGGCCACAAAGGATACGCAGTTTACAGAATTGTGATCGCCGACTCAAGAGCACCACGAGATGGTAAATTTATTGAGAAGATTGGTAATTATAATCCAAACACCAATCCTTCAACCGTAGATTTGAATTTCGACCGTGCACTCTATTGGGTTGAGGTTGGGGCACAGCCAACAGATACCGTGCGTAATATCCTCAAGGGCGAAGGCGTCTACTTGATGAAACACCTGAAAGGTGGCGTGAAGAAAGGAGCTTTCGACGAGGCTGCTCTCCAGCAGAAGTTTGAGACTTGGAAGTCTGGAAAGGAACAGAAAGTGAACACTCTCGTTACGAATCAGGCTAATGACAAGAAAAAGGCCGAAGAACTGAAATTAGAGGCAGAGAAGAAAGTCAACGAGGCCATTGCCAAAAAGGTGGCCGACAAAAAGGCTGCTGAAGCTGCCGCAAAGGCAGAGGCAGAGGCTGCTCCCGCAGAAGAGCCTACGGAGGCTCCCGCAGAGGAAGCCACAGAAGCTCCGGCAGAAGCCTGACCTCTCTCTGAAAGATATCATAAAGGCGAGTTCCAATTGGAACCCGCCTTTTCTTTTGGCATCCCCGAAGATGCTATCTCCGTGCAGGATGAATCACCTCGTTGATGGCATCGCCCACACACGCACTGGGCATCTGAATATGCAACAGCTCACAGACTGTGGGCGCAATATCTACGATGCGCGTCGGCACCGAGGTCTGCCCCTTGGCGATGTGCCATCCCATGAAAACAAGCGGAATATGACTGTCATAGGGATTCCACACACTATGTCCCGTTCCGATATAGTTTGGATCAGGAGTAGCATCCACGGTTCCCGGCTTTGTTATGACATAGAAGTCGCCGCTGCGCTCCGGGTTATAGCCGTTCACGATACGCTCACGAATCAACTGAGGCAAGGTCGTATTCAGCACATTCTCATAGTCTACCACCTGGTAAACCTTTTCATTCTTACTGAAAAAGTCCATGGCTTCCTGCTTTATCTTGTCATAGTCTGCATTTGCATTCTGGATGGCAATCCGGTCTATATAGATGCGGTCGGCGTTAGCGGCAAGCAATGGCTTGAACCCGTGCTTTGCACTATACTGCTCATTGAATATCTTTACCTCATCCCATGCCGCATAGGCATCTGCCTTGATATGGTGCCGACGCATCAAGTTATAGTTGTGGATGGCCCCATGGTCTGCCGTGAGGAAGAAAAGATAGTTGTCTTTCCCTACTTTCTGGTCGAGAAATCTGAAAAAATCCGCGAGATCCCTATCAAGCTCCATATAGGCTTCATAGTTCTCCTTGCCTCTCGTGCCGTATGTATGTCCGATGGCATCGGTGGAAGATATGCTCACAGCAAGCATGTCGGTGATTTCATCCTGGCCCATCCGTTCGTTTTCAAGAGCGGCTTTCGCCATATTGAAAGTCAGACTGATGCCTTCGTTGCTTGTCTTCACATCCTTCCCGGGAGTCTGCTGATTCTCCTTATTGAACCTCTGTGCCCATTTGGGGAGTTCTTTCATATAATAGGTACTGGAAACATAATGGCCGGCTTCAGTATCCCACCAGTAGGCGGCATCTGCACCATGTCCGGCGGGAAGAATCGCCGCGCGATCTTTCAAGGCAACCCCTATCACCTTGGCCTTATAATCAGTGGCTATCTTAAGCACATCGCCAATACCGGAAGCCAGCAGATTCCTCGGCGACATCCTGCCCGCCTTTCCATTGGAGCCTACGCTCTGCACATCATCATCCTGACAGCAATACACCTGCTTGCCGCCGATGAAGAAATCATTCCCGGCAATACCTGTGAGGGCTGGCACGGAGCCCGTATATACACTTGAATGGCCAATGGCCGTAACCGTCGGCACATAATTAATCATCGTATTTTCACAACTAAAGCCCTCTTTGACAAGACGCCTCAAGCCACCTTCGCCAAATTGATCGTAATAATAATACAGATAGTCCCAACGCATCTGGTCAACAACAAGCCCCACAACGAGTCTGGGCCTTTCAATTTGTGCATTCATGGCGAGCATTGTCCCGAAAAACAGCAAGCTTAAGAAAAGTCTTTTCATAATTTATTGTCTTGTATTAGTATGAATTATATAATGCAAAGATACGATTTTTCCCCGGTAAAGAGACAAAAAACGGTATGAATAATTCGTTAAACTGGTTAAGCTCCTGATGAACCCTGGGATTTACAGATTATTTCAACATAAAAAATTACAGCTAAATAGTTGAGAAGCCGGAATTATTACTTATTTTTGCAAAAGGAAGGAAGCCATGTAGCCCTATCCACTTGTTATGATTCTGAACACAGAATGCAAGATGAAGGAAATTGAAAAACTTTTTGAAACGGCCAAGGCTACTATCATCCGGCATGATATGAGCGATTTTTTCCAACCTACTATGAAGGTTCCTCTTCTAAGTTTGTTGTTATTTACCCTCCTGTTGACTGGGTGCAGCCGATGGAAGAACCAAGTGGAATGCAACGGGCAAATCCTCTCGCGCTGCTTGACCATGGTGAGCGAATACACTGACAGCACCGGCACGGCAAAAGATACGGTCAGCTACTATCTTGATTCAGACGGTATACCCTACATGATAAACGATGAGCCCCTATATGTAAAGAAGTCTGCAGACACGCTGTTTGCCATAGACGATATACTCACACATAGGCAAGGGATTGATACGACCTTCGCTTTGCGCATCCTACGCCACGGACTAATATGGCACAACAAGTCAAATCGCTTTACAGATTACGATTTCAGATATGATGACCATAACCGTTTAATAGAAGCCATATCCTCATGGACAGACACCTATCGCTATAAGTTCATTTGGAAAGAAGACTTGCTCACAGACATTGTCGCTGTGGGTGGATACAAGGAAGATTCCATCGTTACGCATGTTGAGTATGATTTGACGAAACACGCCCCAATGGCCGGCCTCCCTGCTCTTATGGAAACAGCACCCTCCTTATTTTGGAGTCCGACCGCTAATGTGTATCTACTGACAGGACACATGGGGAAAATTCCCGAATCACCAGTGGTTAAAATTACGACTCAGGGAAGACGGCTGCTTTACGAGAAGAAGTTTCCCTCTTCGAACTATGCCGTTGATTCCAGACTCGACAGAGAAAACCGGCTCATAGAATATTCCATAATTAAGGATGACGGAAAAACAATTAAGCGTAAATTTTATTATTAAGCATCATGATGAAACAACTTCTATTTGCTGTCCTATCCGCCATAATCCTAACAGGGTGCTCCGGTAATGACCACTCCGAGTTCATGGAATTCTTTCAGGGAATCAAACGCCTTGACTACAGCCCCTTCAAAGAGATATTGGTATCGCCTCGGGGAGAAGGGGAAATGGTCTTATTAAAAGGCCATCCACATCCCTATCAGGTACTATGGAATGATACCACAAATAGAGTCGACTCTATTTCCAACTTTATCAAATCAGACACGACGGAAGTCGTCTTGACGAAGGATGAACGAAATCGGATTGCGAAATGCCTTGCATTCTATCATAGGTATCTCTATGATTATGTTTCCATCCAAATGGACTCCACGGGAAACATAACCATGGGAATTAGCAAATGGCCCTATAGGACTTATCGCTTGTATAGATTTACGGATACCAGGTTGAGGAAGCTTAGTAAACAGCAAATCGGACAGTATACACATTTGAAAGATAATTGGTATTACACAACCGAGACTGCCGACATAATATAAGGGGCAATTATATGAGTTCTTTCCATGACTGTGGCTCCCATCAGAAGCGTCTCCCGTTATCCCCGATATCTACATAAAACGAAACTGGGGATGCTGTTTCCAACATCCCCAGTTCGCGACATTTGTGATTCCGTTGGGATTCGAACCCAAGACCCACAGCTTAGAAGGCTGTTGCTCTAATCCAACTGAGCTACGGAACCAGCAAAATCGTGTGCAAAAGTAAACAATTTGCGTGATAATACCAAATTTTTACTTGTATTTCTTCAAATATTCGTCCGCACGCGGATCGCCGAGTTCCTTTGCTTTTAGCAAAGCCTTCTCACCCTCGCGCTTGTTCTTCTTTTCCATCTGGGCTACTCCCAGCAAAATATATCCATCGGCATAATCCGGTTCCAATTGTGTGCAGACCGTAGCACTTTTGATTGCGTCTTCCAATTGGTTGAAGCGCAAGTGAAGTGAAGCCTTCTCGGCCCAGAGCGTAGGACTATCACGAGTGAGCAAAATAGCCCGATTGATATCGTTCAAAGCCTGCTGATACTGGCGGATCCGCATTTCTGCTTTCTCACGGGTATAGTAAAACTCACTACTGATAGGACGCCCCTGCATCAAAGAATCATATTGATTAAAGTCGGTTACGGCTTTACGGAACTCCCCTGCATTGAAGTATTCGGTGCCTCGAGCCAGGACATAAGGAGCCCCGACAGCATTCAATGGCTGCGGCGAAGCGGCGATGGCACTGTCAAGGAGCGCCATTACCTCTGTATGAGGCGCCTTCATCTGCGTTTTACATTGAGCAGCCTCATAAAAGAGCTCGCCGTTACGCAGATTGGTCTTCGTCAGTCCCATGAACAGGTCATAAGCCCTCTGGTAGTCTTGTTGCGAGAAAATAATCTGTGCCTGCTGATGCTGATAGAAAGGAAGGGGATTAAGCTTATAGGCGGATTCTGCTTCATCCAAGGCTTTATCCAGGCTCCATGCCGCAAAAGGCCGATCTCTTTTGAAGAGTTCTTTCTGATAGATGATCTTCGCATAGGCCGAATGAGCCTCGTCTTTCTTGCTGGCCTTACTCAATGCGGTCTCCATTGTAGATGCGGCTCCTACAAAATCATTTGCCCGGAACTGGTTTTCTGCCTTTGCCGTATAGCCTTCAATTGCCGCTGGGAAATGTTGTATATAGGCATCAATATACTTGAGATACTTTACTGAATCGTTCTGGTTTTGCGCCAAAGCCAACATTACAGCGGCCTGATCCTGATTCGCAGGGAACTCTACTGGAATGCTCGTCTGACGGAGCACAGGCTCATTGATGACAAGACCATTCTTAACATAAAAATCGTTGATATAATTGGCATCGGTTGCAAAGACTTGATCACCAGACTTACTGTGCTGTAACAATCCTATCACTTCGCCTTTGGAGTTGACGAAGGGACATGACGCACTATTTTCGGGAGCCGTGGAAGAAAAAATATAATAAGTATATTTATCCATGAATTTCTCGGTACTCTGCACATTCCGCTGGTCAATCTGAGGTTTTCGCAATGAATACCCCATAACCCATACTTTCTCGCCTCTTGCCGAAGGAATCTTAGCAAGGGGGGCAGCCTTAGTGCTACCCTTGACGCGGAACTTGCAAACATCATAAATTTCGTTGGCACCAATAATAGACATCACTTGCATTTCGTTGCCACCAGCATCGACAACGGTTGCATGGTCAGCTCCTACAAAAGGAGTCCATGTCGCAATAGCTTCACCGTCAGTTCCTACAAAAACTCCATGTGAAGAAGCGAGGATGGATCCGTCTTTATTAAATGTCGTAAGAGTGAATACCGAACGAGCCGCACGCTCTATCTGTGCACTACAGTTAAGTGATAATATGAGTGCAACTACTATGTAAAAAACTCTTTTCATATACTAATTTTCAATAATGATTTTGCATTCTCAATTGCGGCATCCGATATATCGTTGCCGCTTAACATCTGGGCAATTTCCATAATGCGCTCTTTCTGCGAGAGGGACACCATATGACTTGTCGTCCCCTGCTGCGTCTCCTGCTTGCTGACACGATAGTGCGTGGTACCCATAGCTGCAATCTGGGGAAGATGGGTGATACTGATAACCTGCCGCCCGGTTTCTCCCATTTCATACATGATCTGTGCCATTTGCTCTGCCACCCGGCCACTTACGCCTGTATCAATCTCATCAAAGATAATCGTGGGCAACTTCACGGCATTACTAATCATTGCCTTCAAAGACAACATTACACGAGAAATCTCACCGCCAGAAGCAATCTGAGCAACGGGTTGCAAGGCCGTACTTTTGTTGGCGCTGAAAAGAAACTGAACCTTGTCGGCACCATCTTCTGCAAGAGATTTCTCTAAGAGCTCAACCTTGAACCGGATATTAGGCATACCTAACGGAATGAGACGATTCTGCATTTCGCGTTCCACCTGCCCGGCAGCATGCCTCCTTGACATGGTAAGCTTGGTCGCCAAACTCTCGGCATAAGTCATGAGACGGTCTCTTTCCTTTTCAAGTACTGCCAGCTCTTCTTCGCCATATTCAATATCATGTAACTGTTGCCTAAAGTCCTCAAGGGTATCCAAAAGTCCTCTCACGGTACTGGCATGGAATTTCTGTTGAAGCGAATACAAGGTGTCAAGCTTGTCGTTTATCTCCTCTTGTTTAGCCGGATCAAAGTCTATATCATCTATACCACCACTAATTTCTTCGGAAATATCTTTCAATTCTATATAGGAAGAATTGATGCGGTCGCAAAGTCCTTTGACTTTAGGGTACACCTTTTCTATAGAATGAAGAGACTGCGAAGCCTGCTTGAGTTGTTGAACTATCCCAGTTTCGTCCCCATTCAAAAGATTATCGACAAGATAAAGCCCAGACTTGATTTCCTCAGCATGCGCTATTGTCTCACTTTCTTGCTCTAACGCTTCTTGCATACCCTCTTCAAGATGAGCCTGTTCTATCTCATTTACTTGAAAACGAAGAAAATCCTCATTCTCTTTAGTGCTTTCTATCTTCTCGTGAAGTTGCTGAAGCTGTTTCTCCGCCTTTTTATATGCCTTGAACGACGACTGATATTCGTCTTTCAGGTTTCCGTCAGCTGCTATGACATCAAGCACGCCTAACTGAAAATCTTCCTTTTGAAGTAAAAGATTCTGGTGCTGGGAATGAATATCAACCAGATGCCCTCCCAGTTCCTTCAAGATATTGAGGCCTACAGGTGTGTCATTCACAAAGGCGCGACTCTTTCCGTTAGAACTTACTTCCCGGCGAATAATACAGTCGTGAGCGTCATAGTCGATGTCATTCTCATCGAACAAAGATTGCAAGTCGTATTGTGAAAGGTCAAAATGAGCTTCGATGATACATTTATCAGCACCTGTCTTTATCTGCTTGGCATCTGCACGACTACCCAACAAAAGGCCAACGGCCCCCAGAATTATGCTCTTTCCTGCCCCGGTTTCACCTGTAATTACCGAAAAACCAGTATTGAAAGTAACATCCAACTCATCGATAAGCGTAAAGTTTCGAATGTATAGTTGTCGAAGCATAGCTATTCCTTTATCTTATTCCAAGCAGTATTCTGACTAGCGTTAATAGTAAAGAGGATGTCGTATACAGCCTCTTTTTCCTTTTGAGTACCTTTCCCCTTATAGATATTAGCAAGTTCATCTCGCTTATAATCTGTCCAAATCTGTGGAAGCATACTCATTGGACGAGCTTCATGAGCCTTCTTGAGAAGTTCCAAGGCTGCGGAGATATTTGTCCTGCCCCGTTCTGCATTGTTAGCCATCTCGTCAAGTCCCATACGGTAATAATCGTATTGCAATTGACGGAAAGGCCGCATTGCAGCATCAAGGTAATCGCTGATGATTGCATAACGATTCCTATCACTATCAAACGATTTCCATCCTGTAAAATTAAGACTCTGTGCATTATTGGAAAGATTCATACATCGTTGCAGCATATCCTCACCTCCCAAAGGAGAGAAACTATCCAAGTCAAGGCCAATAATCAAATAAGCATAATATGCAAAGAGTGCGGTAAGCTGGTTATCTATATTCTCCTCATTAAAATTCATCTGGTCAAACTGTCCAAACTCGAAATTGAAATCATTATCCTGATTGTTATATAGCGTAGAGGTGTATGCAGAATTATACACGGGACGATTCGCCTGAATCAGCGCCTTGCATGTGAAGAGATTCGAGGAAGCATCATATTTCGTTATCGTAATGTTAAAGTTACAGTTGATACGCTCTTTCTTCTGGAACTGAAGGTTGGTCCACTGCCGCTCGTTGACGAACGACTCAAGGGTTTGTTTGAGTTTTTCAAAGACACTCTCGTCAGTTCCCTGCACCTGAGAGTGATTGATTGTAATTCTGGCATTGAGCTCCTGAGCTTCACAAACCGTTGCAAAGCCCAAGAGGAAATACAGCATACTGAAAATGATTCTTCTTATAGTATCCATCAATATATTGCCTGCCAATACCGATAACAAACTAATTCGATTTCTTATTGAATTCACGAAGACGGATGCGAGTAAGCACCTGCTTGGTATCTGCCGTGAATTCTGAAGCCAACATCCAACTATAGTATCCGGGATCGCGATGCAAGACATCACTTACTACCCAACCTTTATATTTGCCGAAATTGAATACTTCCTGCCTGCGAGGCTTACCCCCACTATCCAAAAGCACATTACCATCCTTTCCTTTCATGTCCTGCCAGACTATTCTTCCGGCAAAATCTACATTATCGTTGAGTTTCGAAAACTCTGCCAAGACATCCATGTCGTTGGGAAGGGCACGATCCGGTTCCTCTGCCGTCGCTGGATTATACTTATCCAATTCGCCCTGGAGAACGCGATAGGTCGCTTCGGTGTCCTGATCTGCACGATGTGCTTCAAAATCTTCTTCCATCTTCCGACCACAGTAGAACTTATAGGCAGCTGCAAGATTTCGGCGCTCCATTTTGTGGAAAATGGTCTGCGCATCAATGAGACGACACTTGGAGAAGTCAAAGTCGATACCAGCCCTGAAAAACTCTTCTGCCAACACGGGAATATCAAAATGGTTGGAATTATAACCAGCGAAGTCGCAACCTTTGAATTTCTCATTCAAATATGAAGAACGCTCCTTGAATGTTGGGGCATTCTTGACCATTTCGTCTGTAATTCCCGTAAGGTCAGAGACCATTGCGGGAATCGGTTTCTCCGGATTCATGAAGAGGCTCTCACGCTCTTCCTTGCCATCCGGATATACCTTTATATATGACAACTGAATGATGCGGTCATTAACGATATCAAGCCCCGTCGTCTCCAAGTCGAAGACGATGAGGGGCTTTTTGAGATTTAATTTCATATTTGAGCTTCTGATTTTAATCGTTCAGCAGCATTGGCATGATGAGCATGAGCACATCCTCGTTCTCTGGTTGTACTGAAGGAAGGATAATACCTGCCCGAGAGGGGTCTGCTAATTGTATAATAACTTCCTCGCTCTCAAGGTTTGTCAATATCTCTGTGAGTGAACTGCCTTTAAACCCTATACTCATAGGCTGGCCGGTATAATCACAGGTAATGCTTTCCTTTGCGCTTGTTGCGAAGTCTATGTCTTCTGAAGAAAGCTCCAGTTTACCAATTTCGAGGTGGAAGCGAATGAGCTGACTGCTTTCACTTGCAAACGGCAATACGCGACGAAGGGCACCCAGGAGAGCCTTGCGATCTATCGTTACCTGATTAGGATTGTTTTGCGGAATCACAGAATTGTAATTAGGATATTTCCCCTCAATAAGCCTGCAACTCAAAGTGCCGCCCGCAAAATGAATCTCCGCGTTACGATCATCAAACTTGATGACAACATCCCCCCCATCCTTCGTCAAGACACTCTTCAAGAGCTGTGCGGGTTTCTTGGGAAGGATGAATGATGCCGGTGCATCACTCTTGATGGTGAAGTTCTTATTGCGGACGAGCTTATGTCCATCGCTTGCTACTATTGCCAAAGAATCTGCCGTGAGATCGAAATAGATTCCGTTCATTACGGGACGGAGCTCATCCTGAGCAGTCGCAAAGATAGAGCGATTGATATTGTCATTAAGTACGGACGAGCCAATGGTAACAACCGTGGCTCCATCTGGAATCGATTGAAAGCGAGGATATTCCGCTGCGTTCTGCGCCGTAAAATTATAAAGTCCATTCTGATAAACCACCTTGATAGTGAGGTTGTTTGTATCCACATCGAACACAAGTGGCTGTTCAGCTAATTCTTTCACTGCATCAAGGATTGTACGATTAGGTACGGCGAAACTCCCGTTGCCATCACACTCGTCAAGCGGAAGAGTTGTCTGCATTACATTCTCGCTGTCAGAAGCAGTGATGGAGAGCTGGCTGTTGCGTACTTCAAAAAGAAAGCAATCCAGGATTGGAAGTGCATTCTTGCTGCTGATAACTCTCGATAGAGTTTGTAAGCGACTGCTCAATGCAGTACTTGAAAGGGTAAATCTCATGAGTATTTATATTTTTAGTTACTTTTCATTTATTAGCTACAAAAATACAAAAAAGCATTCGGTAAAGCAAAAAAATAAGCAGAAAAGTTTCGTATTTTAGAACTATTTTATTAATTTCGCAATCTGAAAGACGGAGTCTGCAAATAGGAACTATATAATAATTAGATATTTCGACTATGGATTTACAAGGTAAGATTATTGCCGCAATGCCAGAACGAGGAGGTATTTCTGCTCGTTCGGGACAAGAGTGGAAGGCTCAGAGTTTCGTTCTCGAGACACATGATGCCTATCCCAAGAAGATGGTTTTTGATGTGTTCGGAAGCGATCGCTTAGCTCGTTTTAACATACAAGTTGGACAGGAGGTCATGGTGTCATTCGACATCGATGCCCATGAGTATCAGGGACGCTGGTTTAATAGCATTCGCGCTTATGATGTCCGCTTGGTTGACCCTGCCAGCATCGGTGTCGCAGGTGCGCAGCCAGCTGCGCAGACGAGCGTTATCAGCGATGCCGCTCCTGCTACGGATCCATTCCCACCACAGCAACCTGCTGCCGAAGGAAGTGCTGACGACCTTCCTTTCTAATCTGGCGTTTAGAGGCAAATATTATTAAATGGGCTGATGCATTGAATGCATCAGCCCATTTAATTTCTTGTAGAAATTCTCTTGGCAGAGCCTCACATCACCCCGTCTTCCCGTAGCTTGAGTTGCCATTTCCATGCGCTTGCCAGCACATCGGCAAGCGGGGTTTCAGCTTTCCATCCAAGTATGTTATTGGCTTTGGTGCAATCGCCCCAGATTTTCTCAATATCCCCTTCTCTGCGGGGCCCGTATTTCCAATTAAGCTTAACACCTGTGGCTTTCTCGAAAGTTTCTACTATCTCAAGCGTTGAATTTCCCCTCCCCGTACCAATATTAAAATATTCTATTGGTTCAGTCTCTTTATCCAAGACACGGGTCATAGCCGCAACATGAGCCTTGGCAAGATCTACCACATATATATAATCTCGGATGCAAGTCCCGTCGGGAGTATCATGGTCATTACCAAAGATGGTAAGTTCCTTGCGAATGCCGATAGCGGTTTGAGTTACATAAGGAATCAGATTGTTTGGAATCCCATTGGGCAATTCGCCTATCAATGCAGACGGATGAGCACCGATAGGATTGAAATAGCGCAATATAATACTTTTAATAGGGGAACCACTATGGATATAATCAAAGATGATTTGCTCATTAATTTCCTTGGTATTCCCATAGGGCGAAGTGGCCTTCTGGTGGGGGGCATCCTCTGTTACAGGAAGGTTCTCTGCCTTGGGCTGACCATACACAGTACATGAAGAAGAGAATATAATGCCCTTTACTTTGTATTCTGGCATGAGCTCAAGCAGGTTTACAAGCGAAACGATATTGTTACGATAGTACATCAAAGGTTTTTGCACACTTTCTCCCACGGCCTTTGAGGCAGCGAAATGGATGATGCCCTCTATATCGGGATATTTCTTGAAGACTCCCCTTACAGCCTCTTTGTCGCGAAGATCCACATTCTCAAAGGCTGGACGCGCGCCTGTTATTTTCTCGATTCCATCAAGAACCTCTATCTTTGAGTTGGAGAGATTGTCTACCACAACAACCTTATAGCCCGCTTCCATGAGCTCTACTGTCGTATGAGAGCCTATGAAGCCTGTTCCCCCCGTTACCAAAATAGTTTGTTTCATTGCTTAGTTTTATATTTATCTTCCTAACTGCAAATTTAACAATATAATTCTACTTGACAAACAAAAAAGTTGAAAAAATATTTGCCATCTCCATAAATTCCGTTATATTTGCATTGGATTTAACGATGCAATATGAAAGCTACAGAACAAACCCTGCTCCAAATCGACCGTGCCATCCGAAAGATAGCACAGAAGTTTTCCTGCGATGAAGAGACCTCGATCATAACCGACATTCATTTAAGGGTGTTTCAGGACAGCGGCGAGTTTCTGGCATTCAATGACGAAGAAGAAGAAATTACGCGTTGCGTGGTCGAGCAATGGATAGAGAACAAGGATGACAACTTCTATAAAGAAGTAACAGTCATTCTCCGAGACGAGCTTCGCAAGTTGCACGACATCGTTGATAATATGGGAATCATGAAGCCATACAGCTTTGTTCTTGAAGATGACGACAAGGAGTCTATTGCGGAACTATATGTAGCTGATGATGACACGATTATTGTCGGTGATGACCTCATGAAAGGCCTTGATCAAGACCTTGATAATTTTCTGGATGATTTGCTAAAGGACTATCATTCCTAAGCCATGAGCCGAAGGCGCATGTCCGGCCTCCGGCTTCCCTGTTTCTATAGCTTCACCTTTTTCTTTGCGGCTTTCGATTCATTGCCGACCCTATCCAGCGAAGTTACCACATAGGTATATCGCTCATTCCCTTTGTCATAGGGCAGTATGAGATGCGTGTCCGCCGTGATTTTTAGTATCTTCGAGGGATTGTCGATATCTATTTTCTCCCCCTTGGCAAAGCGATAGACGACATACTTCCGAACCTCATCTCCCCATTTCTTAGCCTTCGGTGCGGTCCAGAACAGGACATAACCGTCAGATGTCCATACCGGTTTCACTTTCCTCGGCTTCTTGGGAGCCTTATCGTCAAGAAATGGCATCAGTGGTTGCAATGCGGGATAACGCCAATAGTCAGTGCGAAGCAATGTCTCATAGTTGCCCGGATTCTGTGTAACCGACTTCGCATACCACAACACAGAACCCTTCACATTCTTACAAGCCTCGTGCAGAGCATGCTTTGCGGGGAGCTGATGACTCAGCGGATTCTGGGGATCTGTATTCTTTGCCGTGCGTTCCACATCCTCTCCTATATAGAGCGGACGCCCCCCCGCATAGCGATTCCACCAGTAAATCAGCGTTTGATAATCAGCAGCCCTATTGCCTATCTCCCAGTAAATCTGGGGCACACAGTAGTCTATCCACCCGTTGTTCACCCACTTCAGGATATCTGCATACAAGTCGTCATAGTTTTGAAGCCCGCTTGTTTCCGACCCGTTCAAGGGATCACTCTTCTTGTTACGGTAGATTCCAAAGGGAGAAACGCCGAACTTTACCCATGGCTTAAGCGCATGAATGTGCTCTCCCATCTCTTTCACGAAGGTATCCACATTATACCTTCTCCAATCTCCGCGGTTCGAGATTCCGTTATTGTAGAGCTGAAACTCCCGGTCGTCGGGTATGGGCCTGCCTGCCTCGGGGTAAGGATAGAAATAGTCGTCAATATGCATGCCGTCAATATCATAGCGCTTCACGATATCGTCTACCACACTCAGAATATACTCCCTGTTCTCTTTCAGGCCGGGATTGAGCACATAGAGTCCCCCATATTCGAAAGCACGCTCGGGATGGGTGCTCAAGATATGATTAGGAGCCAGCGCCGTAGGGGTCTTCATGCGAGCCCGGTAAGGATTTATCCAGGCATGCAGCTCCATCCCGCGCTGATGGCACTGCTCTATCATCCACTGCAGAGGATCCCAGTAAGGAGAAGGCGGCTGTCCCTGCACGCCCGTCAGATAACGGCTCCAAGGCTCAATGCTGCTTTGGTAGAGCGCGTCGCATTCCCCCCTCACCTGAAAAATGACGGCATTGGCCCCGTCCTTCTGCAGGGCATCAAGCTGCCCGAGCAGCATTTGCTGTATCTGGGAGGTCGACATGCCGAGATACATTCCGTTTACAAATTGCATCCAGGCACCACGGAACTCTCTCTTCTTGTTTCCGGCCGTTGCACCTGCGCTCATAATGAGCATCAGCACAATGAATGTGAGCATATGTTTCTTCATGCTGCAAAGGTATAAAGAAAATACGACCTGCACAACTATTTGCGTCTATTAGATTCAGAATTATGAATCTTATCCCAGTCCTCTTTCGTCATGAGTCCTTCTTTCGCATCATCAACAGAACTGGCATCTTTGTATAGCAGAAAATGAGAAAGCTCATATTCTTTTATGCCAGAAGAATATGCCTGCAGAAAATTCCATTTCTTATCACTCATAAAATTCAAAGCTTCAATCATAGACTTGAATCTTATCACCTCCCCATTTGCGTCTACAAGCTCAAGCTTACCCTCCACATCACCCCATATATCACGCGGGGGTGTCGTGCCGAAATCAAAAACAATTTTCTTTTCTCTACTGAATCCTACTTGCCGGCCTATCATTTCACAATAGTAGCGACGAGTCTGAGCCATACCGGAAACCGCCAGCAACAGGCAGCACAATGCAAATATCAACTTCTTCATAATCAGCAATTTTAATTCTTATCACAAATATATAGAATTCTACCGAAAGCTCTCTATGACCTCTCCAACAACTTCGAGCCAAAAGCCCAGCTCCGAGGCGTTTTGTAAAAGGCGGCCTTGTGTTTGACAAAATCGGCGAAAAGGATGGACAATCTCGGCGATTTCGTCGGACAAAATCGCCGAATTTGTCAGCCTGTTTGCCGCTTGCAGTCCGACAGAGAATTACAAGCCCGGTAATCGAAGCTTATTTTTCCTCCTCTGTCCGGGCTGCCAAGCCTACGGAATGAGCAGGGAGCTGTCGCCATAACTGAGGAAGCGGAAATCGTGGCTGAGCGCATAATCGTAAATACGGCGCCAGTCGCCTTTCACGAATGCGCTGACCAGAAGAAGCAGCGTGCTCTGTGGCTGGTGGAAATTAGTAATGAGCGCCTTCACTATCTTATAGGTATAGCCGGGAGCGATGATAATCTGGGTGCTGCCGTGCAAGGCCTCCAAGCCGTTAGCGTCAAGATAGTCCAGAATATTCTGAATGGCTTGCTGCCTGCTCACAGCCCTGCCCTCCACGAGCACCAGCCCCTTTTCGTCGTGCGGTAGGTCGTAAGCCTCCCATTGGGTAACATGCAGGTCCTCCTCGGAAGCCGCGGGATGGAGCTGCAACTTTACACCTATATAATACAGGCTTTCCAGTGTCCGTACACTGGTAGTACCCACGGCTATGGCCTGGCAGTCGTGGCTGAGCAGACGCTCGAAAGTGTGCCTGTGCACGACAATATACTCGCTGTGCATCTCATGAGCCTCTATCTCCACGCTCTTCACGGGCTTGAAGGTGCCCGCCCCTACATGGAGCGTGAGCTCGTCGCGCTCAATGCCCTTTTTGTCGAGTTCTGCAAGCACGGCGTCAGTAAAGTGAAGCCCCGCCGTAGGGGCGGCAACAGAGCCCTTGATCTTACTGTAGACCGTCTGGTAAGAAGTTTTATCGCTCTCCTGGGTCTCGCGATTCAAGTAAGGAGGGATAGGCAGTTCGCCCACGGCCTCAAGTATTTCGGCAAAGCTGACATCGGTGGAGTCCCAGTCGAAGTCCACCCAATAATTCGTGCCTGTGGCACTATGGGTGCTACGCCCGCGCGACATCCGGGCAGAAAGAGTGAAATCATGCCCCTTGATGGAGAACCTGCGGTGCAACGCCCCCTCCTTCCACTTCTTGAGATTACCCACCATGCACAGCCACGAGCAATGCCCGCGCATCTGAAACATCTGCTCGTAGTCGACAGGATCAGCAGGTTCCATCAGGAAAACTTCAATTAAGGCTCCCGTATCTTTACGGAAGTGGATGCGCGCCTGAATGACCCGTGTATTGTTCATCACCATCAATGCCCCCGTCGGGAGATGCTTGGGAAGGTTGTAGAAGACATCCTCGCCCACCTCGCCATGCTTATAGAGCAGCAACTTGCTATGGTCGCGCCGGGCAATGGGGAACTTGGCTATCCGCTCATCTGGAAGCGGATAGTTATAATCAGAAATCTGTATATGCTTTGTATCCATTTACTGTTTGAATCTTATCTCTCACTCATTACAATCCATGGAAGAGCTTATCCCACAATTGCAAACACCATGCTGCATATTAATGTAAATGCCATTACCGTTATGACAACATCTGCATCAGAGAGCGCATAGCCCGTACGGGTGTATTGGGACGAGACATAGTTGAGTCCCGGACTTATTTTGAAATAAACCTTATGCCAAACAAAATAAGCAATAAGGCCTGACACCGCCCCCCACAGGAATCCGACAAGGATATCCGAAGGATAATGCACACCGAGATAAAGACGGGTATAGCCGTTTAGCAATGCCCAGGCGATAATAAAGAAATTAAACACCTTGTCTCTGACCAAAAGGCTGAGAAACACGGCCAAAGACATTGTGTTGGCCGCATGGGCAGAGAAGAACGAATAGCCCGTACCACGAGTATCGAGTAAGTCGAGATGGTCCATGACAAGCGGATCATATGAGGGACGAAGGCGCGCAAAGAGAGGCTTCACTATGCCATCAGCCATCCCGTCGGCCAGCAAGATGCACAAAAACAAGCAGCCGATAGTGAGGAATATCTGCTCCATCGTCTCATTATTCTTTATCACCATGTAAAGCAACGCCAGATAGAGCGGAATCCAGGTAAGCCCATCGGTAAGGGCAGCCATCATGCCATCCAGAAAAAGGGAGTCGCTGCCATTGAAGAATTGCAGCAAGGTCTGGTCTATTCCTATGGGAAATGCATGCGTCATTGGCTAAATCTCTTCTATCTGATTCGTCAATATCCAGCCTTCACGCCCATCGGCAAGATGAATGCCTCGCCACTCCTGCATGCTCTTATCGGTAATATCAACCCGGGTTCCTTCATGAATGACAAAGTCGTCAGTTCCGCCTTTAGAAGGGGTTTTCTTTACATTCACCGCAGGAGCAATCACGATAGCCCCACTACGATTTCCAAGGGCAGCCTTCTGCTGATAGGCGAAGATATTACTTAGAATGAAAATGAGAAAAAAGATGACTGACCCGAAGAAACCCACCTTGCGGAGCAACATCCGTGAAGCAAAAAGATAGGATAAAAAGAGAACAAGAGCCAGGATGATGCAAGCCAAACCAACATACGCCCAATGGTCTACACTCGTGAAATTAACCGCGGAGCGATACCAGGTTACAAAGAACATCTCACTCTCCGGTGTTATCTTATCAATGGTCTTGCTTCGGGCAAACTGTAAATTAAAGTTTATATCCTCATTACCTGGCGAAAGCATGTGGGCCCGCTCATAGGCCAGTACGGCCTGAGTAATGTTGTCCGTACGGAAATAAGCATTGCCAAGATTATAATACAGTTCTGGTGAAACACCCTTCTTCAGCAATTCACTATACTCCTTGATTGCCTGTTGGTAATTGCCGGTCTTGTAAAGCTGGTCGGCACTCTGCTTCGTAATACTGCCAAAGAGCGTACCAGGGAAAAGCATCATCCCCCCAAAAAGCAGAATCACCATATTCAACTTCGTTGATGTCTTCTTCTTTTTCATCACATTTTCTATCTCCATGATAGCTGTCATGGCCAACTCAAAAGTCTTATTCATATTGCCTGATGCATCACCTGGGGCATAGCGCATGAATTCACACTCATCAAGGGCATCGATAAACTTGCCGACAGTAAGTTCGTCAACTTGATGACTTGAGAGATTTTCCGCGATATTATCACGAGAAAGTTTCTCGACAGGCATATTCAACTTATCTCCCACATATCCCCAAAGGGCACGAAGAACCTCGTCGTAGAACTCACTCTGCTGTCCTCGCAGCATAAGCTGGTTGGCCTTCTTCAGGCGTTTTGTAGCCACCTTGCTGGCTTTTTTGCCGCGCACGGCCACGATATCGGAATTTTCAATCGCACGCTTGCGGAAAATAATAAGCAGGGCGATGAATGCAATCAGTGGAATAAGCAAACTTATCCAATAAGCCGTACTCCCAAAGAAAAAGCTATCCACGGCATGCAGAGAACTATTTCCCGTCATGATTCCATGAATATCCTTATCCTGCTGATCTGCATAATCAGCCATATTGGCTGCCTTGCCATTACCCGGGGCAACCTCAATGGTAAACGGCTTCGTCTTCAATGTCTTATAAGCATTTGCCGATGTATCATAATAGCTCAGCTCCACAGGGGGAATTTCATATTTCCCCTGATTGCGAGGCACGGCAAGAATGTCGTAAATCATATTTCCCTCAACACCATTTGCCGTAAGTTTGGTCTTGTCGGTAACCTTAGCGTCATACTTGTCAAAGTCTTTGGGGAACTGGACAACAGGCTGTTTGATAAGCTTTAGATTTCCGGTTCCGCCAATTACTATACGCAAATTGACTGGATCACCAGCCTGGACACTGGTCTTATCTATCTGGGCAGAGATATTAAATCTGCCCACTCCACCCGAAAATCCAGCAGGACGCTCGGGAAGAGGATCAACCTGAACCGTAATACTGGGTGCAACAATGTCGCGCTTCACTTCTATATATCCCGAGCCTCCATTAAAAAAGGCTTCAAACGGATCGACCGCACGGTTCTCCTGAACAACGATGCCATGGAAAGTAATGCTCGGAATTTCCAACTTACCCGTCATCTGGGGATACATCACATATTGGCTCCAAGTAACACACCGGTAATTCCGGCCATTCACATTCTCTATATGGAAACTCTTCTGTTGGGGAAGCTTTACCTCTTGAGTATGAAAACCTGTAAGGTCAGGCATCTTACCTTCAAGCTGAGTAAGGTCCAACAAGGTATACACCTTATAGGTAAGCAGGATTGGCTCCTGCTCATGGACATGTCTTTTATTGGCACTTACTTTAATAAAAAGATCGTTGCCCGAGATCCTTGAACCTGCGCTACGCATCTGTGGGCGATCTTCTTCGTGCATGCGGGGAGCAGAATTGCCACTTGTCTGAGCATGACCGGAAATGACTACCTTGCGCGCTTGTGAAGAAATAGACTTACCTCCTATCCGCACATGGGCTGGCGGAATGGTGAATGTTCCATTTTGGTTGGCATAGAGAGTATAAGTGTAAGTGATAGAAGAAGAAGAACTTGTATGACCATTAATCATCTGATAACTCGATTGCTGAGAGGTGTAAGGCCCGGCTATCACCTCCACCTCTTCTGTACTTTTAAGCCCAGAGCGGAAATCCTCTACATCCCGCGTATTCACGGTATAAGATATTCGAAAATTCTCTCCTACCGAAACACGCGAAGGAGCAGACACCAAGACTTGCTGCGCCTTAATAAAAGAAGGGAGGAGCAACAAGAGGAATAATGAAAGACTGTACATCCTTCCCTGAGAAGGATGTAAGGCCATATTCCGTATATCTGTCAATCTTCTATTTTTCATCGATTTCTATATTCTAAATTTCAATTCCGCCTCCATGCGGCATCTACTATACATAAGCCTACCAGTTCTTCTGAAGTTGCCTTTTCTGTGGCTGGCGCATCTTTTCTTTCATGCGCTGTTGAGTAGCTTTTTCCTCCTGCATGGCAGCATTCAGAAGTTGCTCGGCATTCTCCTTGCTCATCTGTTCCTTCGGGGACTGCTGCTTAGAACTTTGCTCTTGCTTTTCCTGCTGTTGCTTCTGCTGTTTCTTTTTGTCCTTGTTTTTATCATTTTTATTGCTCTGTCCGCCACCCTCTTGCTGTTGTTGTTTCTGCTGGCGTTTACAGAGGGCAAGGTTATAGCGTGTCTCATCGTCAGCAGGATTGTTGCGAAGACTTTCCTCGTAAGCCTTGATGGCTTCGGCAAACATCTGGTGCCGTTGACAAATTACGCCCATATTATGATATATTTTTGCCTTGCGTATTTTCCCCTGTTCTATTTTCGCCGCGTTTTCATATTGTACAATGGCTGCGGAGTCCTTGTTCTGCATCATAAGGGCGCAGCCGAGGTTATAGAGCGCCTGGGGATTGGAAGTGTTTTTGGACAGGGCTTTCCTGTATTCCACCTCTGCCTTGTCAAAAGCTTGCTGGCGATAGAGGCGATTCCCCTGACGGACAAACGCCCGATCGCTCTGTGCATTGACGCTGAGTGCTGCCATGCAGGCAAAGGACAAAACTATATATCTCAAAAACTTCATTTCTTCTTAAACAATTTTATATTCTTCAGAAGCGGATTCTTTGACTCCAAAACCAGCACTTCAAGAATGAGCAACAGAACGGCAAGGATTCCAAAGGCTTGAAACTGCTCATTATATTCACTGTAGACTACGCTGCTGGTATCTCCTTTTTGCAACTTGGCAAGTTGGTCATTGAGCTTTTCCTGGGCGTCGGAGGTATTATCAACATGAATATAAGTTCCACTCCCAGCCTTGGCCACCTCTTGGCACATCTGTTCATTAAGGGCCGACATAACGGTCTGCCCATCTCTATCTTTCATATATCCTCCACTCCCCGTGGGAATTGGGCTCCCTTTAGGATCGCCTACTCCAAGAATAAAGACATTGATGCCTTTCTTCTTGGCTTCTTTCGCAGCCTCAACGCCGCCTCCCTCATGATCTTCCCCATCGGTAATGACAATAATAGCACGCCCTACTTTATCCTGCTGTGTGAAACTCTTCATGGAGAGGTTGATGGCACGGGCAATGTCCGTACCCTGGGTTGCAATCAGCGAAGGATCGATATTCTGAAGAAACATCTTCGCTGAAACATAATCACTAGTAATCGGCAACTGCACAAAAGCATCCCCGGCAAAGACCACAAGACCAATCTTATCATTAGTGAAGTTATCAACGAGATTTTCAACGAGCAGTTTACTCTTGTCCAAACGGGACGGAACCACATCCTCCGCGCGCATAGAATTTGATATGTCCAAGGCTATAATGGTCTCTATGCCATTGCGCTTTTCGTGAGAAATCTTACTTCCCATCTGTGGGCGGGCAAGCATGAGGACAAGCAAAGCCAAAACAGCAAGCAGCAGACCAAACTTAACCATTGGACGGACTCTCGACACATCAGGCATCAACAATTTAAGAAGCTCTGCGTCGCCAAGCAAACGAAACTGTCTCTTCCTGCGTCGCCAGACCAGAAACCTAATCAATACCAATATAGGTATGATAAGCAACAGCCAGAGATATATGGGATTTTCAAATCTGAACATTACGGTATTCTTCTTAATATTGTTGTACGCAATAAGATTTCTAGTAAAAGAACAACGATAGCTGCAATGGCAAAAGGCTGATAGGCCTCATGCCATTTAGAGAATTTCTTTACATCAATCTTGCTCTTTTCCAGTTTGTCTATGTCCTTATAAATCTTCTTGAGCTCAGCATTGTTAGTTGCACGATAAAAGTTTCCCTCGGTTGTCGCAGCAATATTACTGAGTGTCTTGGTATCGATTTCCACGGGAATGTTCACATATTGAACCCCGCCAGCGACGGGCATCGGATACGGAGCGACCTTGTTCGTGCCCACTCCAATAGTATAGACACGAATACCAAGGCTTTTCGCAATCTGAGCAGCCGTCATCGGCGAGATATCTCCCATGTTGTTTGAACCATCGGTAAGCAAGATGACAACCTTACTCTTCGCCTTCGACTCCTTTAGCCGACTTACGGCATTGGCCAGTCCCATTCCTACTGCCGTTCCATCTTGAATCAAGCCTCGGGCGGCAATATCGGTACGGACATTGCGAAGCAGATTGATCAGTGAAGAATGGTCAGTGGTCATGGGACACTGGGTAAACGATTCACCAGCAAAAATCGTTAAACCAATATTATCGTCAGGCCGGTCAGAGATGAATTCAGATGCCACATCCTTGGCAGCCTCCATACGGTTGGGCTTCAAATCCTCGGCAAGCATTGAGGTCGATACATCCATTGCAAGCATAATGTCTATACCCTCGGCTGTCCGCTGATCCCATGCATTATGAGTCTGAGGACGAGCCAGTACAATAATCACGAGCGTGAAACAAATGCATCGAAGTATCATAGGGAGGTCGATAATGCGCATACGCCAACTCTTTGGCGCATACTGATAAGTGTAGGTATCACTCATCTGCATCGTCGGCTCATTCTTTTTCCGATAGAGGAAATACCATAGTATATATGGTATCAGCAAGAGCAATAGCAAAAAGTATTCTTTACTTGCAAATTCCATTTTAGTTCACTAATTGATAAGCACTGTAAATGACATATACCAGTAATGCCACGACACTGACCGCAATAATGCAGATGGCTGCCAGAATAGCCATACGGGATTTCCGACTCCGCTTTGCTTCCTCGGTAATTTGAGGAATAATGCGCTCTTCAGTCGGCTGTCCCTCGAGTTTCGTCCCGTCAATGAAATTTATAGCATTCACAAGGTTGAGATCGTTTTCGTTAATCAGCGACTGGTATTTGGCAAACTTCACAAGGTCCGCTGTCTGGAACAACTCTCTCAATTCGTTTATCATCGTCTGGTCGCCGTTTTGTTGTAAATGCTCTATAATTTCAGACGAGGTCATCTCCATGGCATTGAAGCCAAAACGCTCGTTGATATAGCGGCGCAAGGTATCCGTCAGCTGCGTGTAATAAGTCTTCTGATCTTCCGAACGCTGCAAATGTTCTGCCTTTATTCTATCGATTGCATTAAGGGCCTTTTGGTGTGGAAGGATTTTTTTCACAATACGGACTTTTGCAATAACAGGCTTGTTCTGTTTCAATCTCACAAAGAGATAGACAGCTAACACGCATAAGATCAGCAGAAAGACGCTCAACCAGAAAATACAGCTCCACTCATTCCACATAAAGGGATTATCCTGTACATCCTTAGGAGGGAAGAACTGGTTAGGGTGTAGCGTATCCACATCCACCGTTATCACCTTCAATGCCGAAGTATTCCCCGTATAGGTTTTGCCATTCACCTTAACCTTTATTCCCGGAATCGGATAAAGCTTCTCGTCGAAAGAGGTTATGGTGAAAGCCTTAGTTACAGCCATAAGATTATTGTCAAGATTAGCTGTATCGGCATTTGAGGCTTCCAACACCTCTACTCCCGGCGTAATATATTGAGAGGGCTTAAACTCTGGCCATTGGATGCGGGCTCCTTTCGGTGCGGTAACTTTTACAGAGAGATGCGCCTGCTGTCCGATAAGGATCCCTATAGAATCTATCTGCTGCTCTACTGATATCTGGGCTGTTGCCGTAAGACTACATACCACACAGAACAAACTGATTATATTTCGTAACATTCTCATTTCACCAACCTACTTAGTTTCCCCGCCGGGCAAATAACAACATCATTGAACGGACATAATCCTCATTCGTCGCTATTGAGATCCAGTCGACTTTGCTCTTGGCAAAAATCTGATTAAGAGACTCCTCACGCTCCACCCAGTAGCGAGTATGAGCCTGACGAAGCTTCTTACTGGATGTATCGATTATCATCTCATGGCCGGTCTCCGCATCGCGAACTTTCATCAAGCCTACATCAGGCAGTCTCCTTGCCAAAGGATCATACACTTGAATAGCAACCAGGTCATGTTTCTGGTTCGCAATCTGAACTCGCTGAAGAAAATCTTCACGGCTATAGAAGTCGCTCAAAATGAAAGCCGTACAGCGACGCTTCATAACTCTCGTCAAGTACTCTATAGCCATTCCCACATCAGTCTTCTTGCTCTGGGGCTCAAAATCGAGCATCTCACGGATAATGTAAAGAATATGCTTGCGTCCTTTCTTTGGTGGAATATACTTCTCTATACGGTCAGAGAAAAAGATGACTCCAATTTTATCATTGTTCTGGATAGCCGAGAAAGCCAGCGTGGAAGCAATTTCCGTGGCCATATCGCGCTTCATCTGTCGGTTTGTTCCAAAGTCGAGAGAGCCAGAAACATCAATGAGGAGCATCACCGTAAGTTCCCGTTCTTCCTCAAAGATTTTTACATAGGGGCGATGGAAACGAGCCGTAACATTCCAGTCGATATCACGGACATCATCGCCGAACTGATACTCACGCACCTCAGAGAAAGCCATACCACGCCCCTTAAAGGCAGAGTGGTATTGCCCTGCAAAGATATTCTGGCTCAGTCCACGGGTCTTGATCTCGATTTTTCTGACTTTCTTTAGTATTTCAGATGTTTCCATCTTCAGACTCTATTTCTTTTCCGAATGCTTATGGCACTTCTACTTTATTAATAATCTTACTTATAATCTCCTCAGAAGTTACATTGCTTGCCTCTGCCTCATAAGACAGTCCGATGCGATGGCGTAAGACATCATGTGCTATCGCGCGCACATCCTCCGGAACCACATAGCCACGATGCTTGATAAAGGCATAGGCGCGGGAGGCCTTGGCAAGATTGATGCTGGCACGCGGACTTCCTCCAAAAGTTATCATGTCCTTCAGCTCACCCAATCCATAACGCTCGGGATAGCGCGTCGCGAAGACAATATCGGCAATATACTGTTCTATTTTCTCGTCGATGTAAACCTGATTCACAACCTCACGAGCCTTTAGAATCTCGTCGGAGGTAGTTACAGGCGTTACCGTCGGGAGGTTATCCTGCAGGTTCTCACGGATAATGAGCTTCTCTTCATCTATCGTAGGATACCCGATAACAACCTTCAGCATGAAACGGTCTACTTGGGCCTCCGGCAACTCATAGGTGCCCTCTTGCTCAATAGGATTCTGCGTAGCCATTACGAGGAACGGCTTCGGCAAGTTGAAAGTCTGCTCACCTATAGTAACCTGATGCTCCTGCATGGCTTCGAGCAAGGCACTCTGCACCTTTGCCGGGGCACGGTTTATCTCATCAGCCAATACGAAGTTGGCAAACACCGGTCCTTTCTTCACCTGAAACTTCTCGTCCTTTTGACTGTAAATCAAAGTACCGACAACATCGGCCGGTAACAAATCCGGAGTAAACTGAATACGGCTGTAATCGGCATCAATAAGTTGTGAAAGGGTCTTGATGGCAAGGGTTTTTGCCAGGCCTGGTACACCTTCCAGAAGTATGTGTCCGTCGCTCAACAGGGAGATGAGAAGTGAGTCGATGAGATGTTTTTGCCCCACGATTACGCGATCCATGCCAGTTACGAGATTGGTAACGAATCCGCTTTGTTGTTCTATCCGGACATTCAATTCCCGGATATCAATAGCTTCTGCCATAATTGTCTTTCTTTTATCCTATGATTAAAATTTAGTGCAAAAGTAGCACATTTGGGGAATAGAAGAGAAAATAAGGTAATAAATTATATTAAAAAAGTTTCCCAAATCCTATTATTTAAGAAACTTTATGGCAAAAAGGCCTATGCCTGAGTGTTTTCTCGGAAAAAGTCTCAAATGCTTAGGGGAATCCGTCCTTGCCACTTCTTTGAGAGGGAGTGTCTTTCGCCTGTTTTAGTCTCAGAGCCTGGCTATCTCCTCGTAGATTCTCTGGACGGGAAGCCCCATTACATTGAAGAAGCTTCCTTTCAGCCCCGTTACGCCGATATAGCCTATCCATTCCTGGATCCCATAGGCACCAGCCTTGTCCAACGGATGATAGCGATTGACATAATACAAGATTTCCTCTTCCGTAAACGACTTAAAGGTTACCTCGGTCGTTACATGAAAAGAACGCTGTCTGGCCGCCGTTGTGAGCGTTACTCCCGTTATCACGCGATGGGTCTTTCCGCTCAGTTTGCGAAGCATCGTGATGGCGCCAGCATCATCAGCAGGCTTTCCAAGCACCTCCTTTCCTAAGACTACGACGGTATCCGCTGTAATAATCAACTCGTTTCCTACAGCACGGTATGCCGAGGCCTTTTCACGGGAGATATACTCCGGTATCTCTTCCACGGGAAGATTTTGCGGATAGTCCTCTTCTATACCTGGAACGACCTTTACCTCGAAGGCTATGTCCAGACCTGCAAGGAGCTCCTTTCTCCTGGGGGAGTTCGATGCTAAGATTATCTTATAGTTCTCAAACATTCTTCTTTTTCATTAATGAATCCATTATATCAAACTCTTTTCCACACGATTTACGGTTGCTTCCGAATATTCCGGAAGCTGTCAGAAGAAACATCAAACATGATTCCTTTCCTTAGCAGCTTCTATCACCATCCGAAAGCCTTCGCGTCATTCAGCCATTTGCCTTGTGCCTTCAACACTTGCTCTATTACATCACGCCCACATCCATAGCCACCATTTAAATCACTGACATACAACGAAATATCTTTAATTTCCTGTGCGGCATCCCGAGGGCAGCACGGACAGCCCACAAGGCTCATTACCTCGAAGTCTGGAATATCGTCTCCCATATAGAGAATCTCCTCATTCTTCAATCCATGCTTATCTAAGAAATCGTGATAGGCTTTCACCTTCACGGAACAATGCATGTAAATATCCTCTACGCCCAGATAACGATACCGTTTTTCAATTGCTTCTGAATGCCCTCCGGTAAGTATTGCGACCCGAAGTCCCATTTTTTGAGCCAGCTGAATAGCATATCCGTCTTTGATATTCAGCGTGCGTAAAGGCTGTCCCTCACCGTCCATATTGATGGTGTTCGCGGAAAGCACACCGTCAATATCAAAGATAACGGCTCGAATTTCCTTAAGATCGAAGTTTATCATTTTACTTTACTTTTTCGCGACAAATATAATATTTTCCTCTTTCTTATATCTATGCAAAGATACGATTTTAAACCGAAACCTATCCACTTTTACAAAACTTTTCGTATTTTTGCAGTATAAACAATCAAAGACGACCCGAATCCATATGCTGACCGTGAAAATTTTTACGAGAAGTGAAGACCTGCCGGAACTTTCTCCAAGCAATTTCTTCCACAGCACGGAACTTTTCCAAATCATTGAGAAGACGCCCGGGCAATCGCCCTACATGGCCGTTGCAAGCAACGAGTCCGGCAAGATTGTCGGGCATATGCTTGCCATGCTCCGCCGGCGGGGCTCTTGGTTTCCTCCCTATGTCTTCACGCAAGGGCGCATATACGGCGAAGGAGAGTATTCGGAAAAAGCAAGCAAGGAAGAGGTTTTCGGGCTTCTTCTAAAGTCCATCACGCGCAAATTTCGCCGAAAACTCTGTTTTTTCATCGAAGTAAGCGACATCTCTCAGAAAATGTTTGGGTATAAGCACTTCCGCCAGAATAAATATTTCCCCGTACACTGGCAGGAAATCCACAACTCCCTGCACTCCAAATCGCCGGAAGAAAGGCTCTCCGGCAGAATGATAAGAGGCATCACGAAGAGCTATAAGATGGGCGTTGAGACGCGTGAAGCGGAAAGCGAGGAGGATGTTCACGCCTTCTACAAGATGCTCAGTGGATTCTATCGCATGAAGATGCGAAGGCTCATCCCGCCGGAAGACCAGTTTGCAGAGCTCCATAACAGCGAAAACGCAAAGATTTTCATAACGGTTTACAAGGAGAAGGTCATTGGCGGGTGTGCCTGTGCCTATTCCGAGGGCAACGCCTACATGTGGTATCTTGCGTCCAAGCGTAAAAGCCATCCGCTGATTCACCCTGACCGCATGACCATCTGGAAGGCTCTCCGACACGCTTATGAGCATAACTATGCCCACATGTACTTCCTTGATGTAGGCTTACCCTTCCGTAAAAACAGGTTCCGGGACTTCATTCTCAGCTTCGGGGGAAAGCCCGTCGCCAAATATCGGTGGTTCCGATTCTCCGTAGGCTGGCTCAACGGGCTGCTTTCCTGGTGGTATCGAGAATAGGAAAGACTACGATCAAGAGCCGCTGGGGTCCGGCGCAATAATATCCCATTTCGTGCGTTAGTAAAGTTATGATGAAGAAAGTATTAGCATTCTGCATATTCCTTTTCTCTTGCATTCTGCAAACGGCTGCCCAGTCATTCACATTACAGGGACGGGTAACCGACGACAAGAACAACCCCATAGAACTGGCCTCCGTGTCGTGTCTGGCACAAGGCAAGGCTACGATGACTTCACTCAAGGGCGAATTTCAGCTAACCTTGCAGTCGGCAGACTCCGTTGTCGTGAGATTCTCCATGATCGGATACCGAAGCAAGACGCGCGTGCTCCGCCATCCGAAAGGCAGGCAGACATTGCAAGTCGTCCTCTATGACGACAACATCACTCTGAGCGATGTGCAGGTAAAGGGTGAAAGAATCCAGAGCGGCCAGACGCAGGAGCTCAAGACCAAAGACATGAAGATGACTGCCAATGCGTCCGGCAACGCCGTGGAGGGCATGGTGCAGTCGCAGGCGGGGGTAAGCACGCACAGCGAGTTGAGTTCCCAGTACAATGTCCGCGGCGGCTCCTTCAACGAGAACAGCGTCTACATCAACAACATCGAGGTCTATCGTCCGTTCCTTGTCCGCAGCGGACAGCAGGAAGGGCTCTCCATCATCAATCCTGACATGGTAGAGCGCATCGGTTTCTCTACCGGTGGATTCGAGGCCCGGTATGGAGACAAGATGTCGTCAGCCCTTGACATTACCTACAAACGCCCCGAAAAATTCGAGGCCTCGCTGTCTGCCTCCATGTTAGGGGCAAGTGCCTATGCGGCTCTTGCCAACAAGAAAGTGTCATGGTTGAACGGCATCCGCTACAAGACCACCAAGTATCTGCTCGGCTCCCTGGAGGAAAAAGGGGAATACGCCCCCAACTTCCTCGACTATCAAACCTACCTGAACTATCGGCCGAACAGGTACTGGGAGATAGACTTCATCGGAAACATCTCAGACAGCCATTACAACTTCTTCCCCACCAACCGGAACACGAACTTCGGAACGATGGAGAATGTGAAGAACTTCACCGTCTATTTTGACGGTCAGGAGAAAGATCTTTTCCGCACATTCTTCGGTTCCCTCGGTCTTACCTACCATTTATCCGACAAGACTTCACTAAAGCTCCTGGCCTCGGCATACCACACCAAGGAGCAAGAGAGATACGACATTCAGGGGCAATACTGGCTCACCCAGACCGAGACAAGCGAGAACCTCGGAGTGGGAACTTACTTTGAGCATGCCCGCAACTACCTTGAGGCGACGGTGATGAGCGGGAAAGTGATGCTGAACCATAGGACCCGCAGGCATGCCATTGAAGCCGCGCTGACCTTGAAGCGTGAGCGCATCAAGGAAAACTCCGTAGAATACGAGATGCGAGACTCCGCCGGCTATAGCGTCCCGCATACGGGAAAAGACCTCTACATGATTTATTCCATGAAAGCCCGTAACGAACTGAACGCCACGCGCATGGAAGCCTATCTGCAGGACACCTGGCGCTTCAGCAGCGGCAGCGACTCAGCACAGACGCATTACACGCTGAACTACGGCCTCCGAATGAGCCATTGGAACTTCAACGGCGAGACCATCGTCTCCCCCCGACTGTCGCTGGGCATCATCCCTGCCTTCAACGACCATCTGATGTTCCGCTTCGCGACCGGCCTTTATTATCAGGCTCCATTCTTCAAAGAGCTCCGCGACACCGCCACCGTTGAGCATATCACGGCGGCAACGCTCAACCGCAGCATCAAGAGCCAGCGCTCCCTGCACTTCATTGCGGGGCTGGACTATCGGTTCCGAATGATGAACCGACCCTTCAGATTCTCTGCCGAAGCGTACTATAAGATATTGCAAAACCTCGTGCCTTATTCCGTGAACAATGTGAAGGTGGTCTATTACGGCGACAATGCGTGCAGCGGACATGCCATGGGACTCGACCTCAAGCTCTACGGAGAGTTCGTTCCGGGCACAGACTCGTGGATAACCCTCTCACTGATGGACACGAAGATGAACCTCAACGGCCGTTCCCTGCCGCTGCCCACCGACCAGAAATGGGCCGTGAACCTGTTCTTCACCGACTATTTCCCGGGCACCACACGATGGAAGATGAACCTGAAGCTGGCTTTTGCAGACGGCCTGCCCTTCTCCGCTCCCCATCGTGAGCTGGAGCGCAACTCGTTCCGGGCACCGGCCTACAAGCGTGCCGACATCGGTATGAGCTACCGCCTCGTGAACAATGAAGACCGCCACTCGCGCATCGCATTGAAGAATCTCTGGCTGGGCGTTGACTGCCTGAATCTCTTCGGCATTAATAATGTGAACTCATACTACTGGATTACCGATGTAACCAGCCAGCAGTATGCCGTGCCCAACTATCTCACAGGACGGCAGATCAATGCAAGAATCCTGCTTGAATTCTGACAGGAGGAGGCGCAACGGCGGCCTCCCCAGGGACGAAAGACGGCTACCCGCATTGTTACAAACGGCGTGTAACACGATTACACACGGCTTGTAATGCCATTACATGCCGTGTGTAATCATACGATTCATCACCCGCTATCCCAAGGGCGGCAACCGACGGCAGGCTTATCCATGACCTAATACTTGCTTTCCACCATCCCCTGAAATGACGGTTGACTGGCTTTTATCTTCTGGGCAACCGTGGCAAAGACAGCATCCACGGTCTGATAGACCGACTTACGAATGTTCGTGGCCGTTGCCGCGGCAATCCTGTTCACGATGGGAGCCAGCTTGCGCGAGTCGCCGTTCTTGTTGGCCTGGCTCTCCGTCAGCAACGGCTGCCCCTGAAGCAACGACACGCCCGTACCTGGAACGGCCAGGGCCGACGGCGTGATGCCGATGCGGAACCAGTCTACCTTGCCTTGCAAGGCCACCAACTGCATCAAGTCGTCTGTCGGACAATCGACAGGCACACGCTTAATGGCATATCCGAAAGGCGGAACCTTATAGTTCCCCGATGCCGCATAATAGCCCGCAACCCTGTTGATATAGTCTTTTCGTGCCACATTCACACGGCTTACAAATCGGGAAATATAAGGAGCGAGAAAAGCTTTGATATCCTTCACCAGAATGTTTGCCTCACAATGACCTCTATACAGACGCTCCACATCCGCCCTCCCGTCGGGAAGAAATCCACCCATCAACCCCTTGAAGGCTCCCTCGATGCTCTTCCCTATCATATTGTCCATCTGTTGCTTGCAGCGCGTCTTGAGCATTTCCAGCGAATCCAGCTCCGCCTCGCAATGTCCCTGCGCCTCTGCCTGTATCTGCGACAGCAACTCCTCACGCCGCTTCAGATACATGGTATTGACCGAATCCTGCAAGTCGGTATTCCAGAAAGCCCGCCGCAGGGAGCGCAGCTGGCCATAACTCATCGTGTCCTTGCGGCTCATATACTGCCGCACCAGCAACGGGCGAAGTTCATCCCGCTGCTCTCCGTGCGCCTGATAGTAGGCTGCTGCCTGAGCAAGCGTCCAATGCGCCACGGAATCCGGCAAGCCTTTCTCAGCATCGGCATCCCATGAAAACAATAGGAATACCGTCAACAAAAGTATTTTCTGCATCTGTCTGATTTTTAACCGATAAGGCCTGATTGCCTTATCATTGGGCAAAGATACTGAAAAATATCAGAAACGGCAAGGTACGAAGGCATTTTTCAGGAAACGGACACATAACAAATATTCTGAAAAAACGCCTAATTTCCGCATGTTTTCAATAAAAATAACTATCTTTGCGACAAATAAAATCTTAAAAAATGGAAGTCGTATGAAAAAATGTTTGCTGCTATTGACTGCTCTGATAGTGGTGATTCCCATCAGAGCCCAACAATCTCTGTTTGAGCCTAAAACGCCCATCGTATCCCCGCAGGTACATGCTGACCGCACCGTAACTTTCCGCCTCTTTGCCCCGATGGCAAAGGAGGTTCAGATAACAGGCGACTGCCTGCCAGCCCAAGTGCGTAACGGGCAGGAAGTACAGGGGTCGGTGAAAATGAAGAAAGACTCCCTCGGCGTGTGGAGCTATACTACGCCCGCCCTTGATCCGGAACTCTATTTTTACTGGTTCCTGGTCGACGGGGTCAGGGTGAACGACCCGCAGAACATCTTCAGAATCCGGGATGTAAACACCAATATGGACATCTTCCTCATCGGAGACGCTGAAACGAATCCTTATATCGTGGGCAATGTCAGGCATGGAACCGTGAGCAAGGTGTGGTATCAGCAGGCCGGAGCCCAGCGGAGGATGACCGTCTACACCCCGGCCGGCTATGAAGACGGCAAGCAGAAATATCCCGTACTCTATCTGCTTCACGGCATGGGCGGAGACGAGGAAGCCTGGCCGATGCTCGGAAGGGCGACACAGGTTCTCGATAATCTCATCGCCCAGGGGAAGGCCAAGCCCATGCTGGTGGTGATGCCCAATGGTAACATTTCGCAGGAAGCGGCTCCCGGGGAGAAGGCCGGACTGCCGGAACAGCCCAACTTCAATCTTCCGCGAACCATGGAAGGCAGCTACGAGGGCTCCTTTGGCGACATCATCCAGTTTGTGGAAAGCCATTATCGAGTACAGGCCGACAAGAAGCATCGTGCCGTAGCAGGACTTTCCATGGGAGGTTTCCATTCTTTCTGGCTCTCGGCTAACCACCCCGACTGGTTCAATTATGTGGGTTTGTTCTCCGCGGCAATCAGGAATCCGAAGGCAGGCTCGCCTGTCTACGAGGATATGGACGGCAAACTGAAAGCCCTCTTCACGCAGAAGCCGGCGCTTTACTATATCGCTATTGGCAAGACAGACTTCCTCTACAAGGCCAACAAAGACCTGCGGGCGAAGCTTGATGCCAACCACTACCCGTATTACTATCGTGAGACCGACGGCGGACACATCTGGCGGAACTGGAGAATCTACCTGAAAGAGTTTACATCCATGATATTCAGGAATTAAAAACATGAAGCATAAAGTTGAAATTGAAACTTGGGAGCGCCGCGACAACTGGCGTTTCATGAGCGATTTTGCCAATAGCTGGTATAGCATTACATCCGAAGTGGACTGCACGAAAGCCTTTGAAGAGGCAAAGGTGAACCACACCTCGTTTTTCACGAAGTATCTCTATGCCCTGCTTCGGGCTGCCAACGAGGTGAAAGAATTCGGCTACCGGCCCGACGGAGAAGGCGTGGTGTGGTTCGACAAAATCGAAGCGACGGTGCCCTTTGCCGTTCCCGGCAAGACATTCTATACCGCCCTCGTCCCCTATATAGAGGATTATGCTGCCTTCTATGATACAGTAAGGGAGATAAGCAGTCATATTCCCGAGGACGGCGACCCATACGGGGTCAACCGAAAGCTGATTGAAACGGGAGAAACAGGCGTCATCAACATCTCCGCGACGCCCAAGCTCTATTTCACGAGCATTACCTATACCTTCCACAAGCCTGGCCTCGGCAGCGACTGGCCGCTACTGAATGTGGGCAAGGTGGTCAAACGTGAGGGGCGCTGGGTGATGCCGATAGGAATCTATGTAGACCACTGTTTCGTAGACGGGGGCAACCTCAGCGACTATCTTGAAAGGGTGCAACGGTATCTTGACCTATAGCCCGGACAAAGAAAAAATCATAGTCAGATGAAGAAGGAGCTACTCTTTATTATCATCCTTGTCGCTCTGTGCTACTCGTGTGGCCGCCAAAAAGAAGATACGACACAGATTCTTACCGATTCCATCGTGGTAAGCTATTTCAGGGGCTACCCTGAATTTAACATCTCCATCTCGTTCGAGAAGTTGAAAGGCCTGTCTGAAAGGCAGGCCGTGAACGACACCATAGAGTTGGATTCGACCTATTACCAGCTGTTCAAGGACTACATCCGCTTTATCACAGACCGTCATCTCGTGCCCAACGACTCACGCTTCTACCTCAAATCAGGGGAGGCAGAGATCTCCATGAGCCATTTCGGCAATGACATAGACAAGCAATCGCCCGACTACAAGCAGCTTCACCACACCATGTACCTGCTCATGTGGAAAGCTGGATACTTCAATACCCTGGACGAGGAAGACATCAAATACAATCCATTCACCAAGGAATACGGCATCCCGAAGGACTATCTCTACCAGCAACACCCACGAAAAGACCCGCCAGAGCCTTTCGGCATCCGGAAAATAATCTTCATTTTAAAGAAATAAACATATCATGAAACGAATCACACTCACACTATTACTCGGCCTCACAGTTATGGGATCGTGGGCAGGAGACGAAATCCGACTCCTCGTAGGCACCTATACCGACAGCGGAAGCCATGGCATCTACAGCCTTTCCTTCAATCAAGAGAACGGCAGGGCATCACTCCTCGACTCCCTCGAAGTGAAGAATCCCTCTTACCTGAACCTCTCGCAGGGCGGCCGTTATATCTATGCGGTAAGCGAAAACAGCGATGCCACAGCAGCTTTGAACGCCATCCGCTTCAAGCCCAAGACGGGTAAGATGAAGCTGCTGAATACCGTCCTCACCCACGGCGAGGATCCTTGCTATGTGGAAACGAATGGAGAGCTTGCCCTTACGGCCAACTATACGGGAGGCAGCATGACTGTTTTCCCCATCTTGAAGGGAGGCCGACTGGGCAAAGCAACGGCCGTCTGTCGGGGTCATCAGAGTGGCGAGCGTCCCCAGCAGAGCTCAGCCCATATCCACATGGCACGCTTCTTGAGCGACGGACGCATCCTTGCCACCGACTTCAGCGCAGATCAAGTGCTCCGTTTCGGGGTTAACGGTTCGGAAGTAAGCTACGAAGGGGTGGCCGGAAAGGTAGAGAAGAACTCCGGTCCACGGCATATAGAACTGTCAAAAGACGAAAAGCGAGTTTATGTAATGAGTGAACTCGCGGGCACGGTAACGGTCTTTGCCAACGAGCACGGCACCCTGAAGCATCTTCAGACCGTAGCTTCCGACTCCGTAAACGGCGGGGGCGGCGCTGACATTCATCTCTCCCCTGACGGTCGTTTCCTCTATTCCAGCAACCGACTGAAAGCTGACGGCATCTCAATCTTCAAGGTGAATCCCGTCAACGGGTTGCTCACCAAGGTGGGTTACCAGCTCACGGGCATACACCCGCGCAACTTCTGCATCACTCCTAACGGCAAATACCTCCTATGTGCGTGTCGAGACAGCAACCTCATCCAGGTATATCGCATCGACAGCGAGACCGGAATGCTCACGAATACCCATCAGGACATCGTGCTCAAAAAGCCTGTCTGCGTGAA
Organism: Prevotella sp. KH2C16; assembly: GCF_900113305.1. GTDB lineage: Bacteria > Bacteroidota > Bacteroidia > Bacteroidales > Bacteroidaceae > Prevotella. Next base: position 180,788 of record NZ_FOOW01000003.1, read on the forward strand.
AACTCTGCTCCTGCCATAAGGAGCAGAGCTCCTGCGGAGGGATTGCCCCGTCATCCTTTAAATGCCAATAGACTTAAGGATGCTGTAATCCGTGGGCTATCAAGCGGAACAGATGGTCGATGTTTTCTTGATTGATTTCCACCTCTATCTGCCCCGGCACGCTGTCTTTACCGATGGTGAACGGATAAAAGCGCTTGTATACCCTGCCCGACGCATCATAGTAACGCCACTCCCCCACGGGAATCCTTTCGCTTGCACGATTATCGAAAAAAGCAAACCAGCCCCGACTATGTATCCGCTTGCCGGGATAATAGTTCTCCACATAGCCCAGGGAGTCGGGTGCCCCTAAGTAATCTTGCGGCACAACCTCCGTGTTCCGTTGCACCCCTCTGTACACGGAGTATAGTCTTTGGATGTCATAAGACATAATGCTGTCGGTCAACCCGCTGTAAGAATGCTTCTTCTCAGCCGTATAAGTCGTATCAGTCAGATATGATTCCTGAGCCTTGTCGGCCTCCCTCGAGGTATAGAGGCCTATGATGGTTGTGATAATAACCACTCCCGCCAATATGGCGAACGGTATAAGAGCTTTTTTCCGCATACTTTCAGTTTCTTTCCAAGTAATCTCTGTTTAGGATTGAAGTGCCGCCGAGGCCTGCCGATAGATGCTTTCAAATTCGTCCTTTGTTATCATAGTTACGGCCAGACCTATATAATCCAGCCCCTCGTCGCAGATTTCTTCCCCGGAGGAAATGGTATAGCCTTCATCTTTCTGATAATAAACAGACCGCCTCTGATAGAGGCCCAGATATTCGCAGCACCACCATTCACCGTCGGCATACGACTCCTTGACATATCTCCAGTTGTCTACGAACGGAGCGGAGGTAAGCAGCGTCTTTAGTTCCGCGTCTATCTGCCGAAGGACGGAGCCGTCTATCCGTCCCAAGGGAATGGCATAATGATAGAGCAATGCTACATTCCAGTGATGTTCCCACGATGTTTCCGCCCCTTTTATGGGGTCTATCCACCGCGCTTTGACGGCTTTCAGAATGCGCTCGGCCTGCCTGTATGCCTTCTCCGGGGTGTCTACGGGCAGGGCAGCCGTAAAATGGAGATGGACGAAAAGCCGCCTTCCTATCCAGAAACGACGGATAAACCGGATATAAATCTTGCGCGATAACAGCGTGTAAGTTATCGAGGTATCACCATAACGCCGACTGAATGTAGGGGGTATTCCCGAATCCGGGAGGGCAGACCACAGCTGGCGAAAGGAAGGGTCGCTGTCGCAATCGGGGAAAGCAGCCCTATAGAGATCCTTAAACTTCCGCTCCCGCGTGAAGTAATTGGTATAGACGACGATTTCCAGCACAAGGAGCATCCATGTGATATTCAGCAGTATGACTTTCCATTCGGGACGAATCCAAACAAGCAAAAGGACTACCGCAATCACCAACAGGTTGCAGAGCACACCAATCAGGATAATTTTTCGTTTAGGAATCATCGTCTTCTCTTTTGTCGTCAAAACTCTTTAAGCTTTCTATCTCCGACTTATTTCCTCCATAACAGATAGAGCGACCCGCCCCACAGGATAAAATTTCCCGCCAGACAGACAATATTCTGCCACAACGCAGGGGAATCAAAGCTGAAGATTGTGCCAAACATGAAGGCAAAGACAATCAGCAGCGTGGCGACGCACTTTAGTAAATATCTTGCCATAGAATAGTTTCCTTCAGTCCGTTAGCCCTCTCCGTTTAAATCAAACTGCTCCACTCTGTCCGCCGTGAGGTCAACCGTAGCATCACCGAAGTAGTGTCCCCCATCCTTAACATACAGCAAGCGATGATGAAGATTGTGCAAGGAAGCCCCATAGGTACACACCGCATTCAGCTGAACAAACACCTTCACATGCCCCGCCTGCTCGTAACCGACATACTGGCGGGCATACTTTTCCAGAGGAAGAGGCAGTCTGCTCCCGGAGAAACTGACATCCCCAGGCTGCCGATGGTCAGCCTCATATTGTCCGCTGTCAATATATTTTTTCAGAAGGTTTCTGGTCTGGGCAACCTCCTTCGGTGTCAACGCATGAAACCGGGAATGACGGTTGTCAATCAACCAGGCCACTTCCTCAAGGGTATCCGGCATCACCACATCCAAGGAATCCAAAGGATATTTCCCCGTATCAGTCCTTTCTACTCCCGCCATAGCCGGTTGTGGAGCATTCCTGCCCTGTCGGCCGGCTTTCCCGGAACATTCGGAGAGCACAACGGCAAGGAGCATCATAGTAAGTAAAAAGCCGTAAGTCTTCATGTTTGCAAATATAGGAATTTTATTTAGAACGGGTTGCGGAATGACGGATAAACTTCTCGGGACGCTCGCGCCAGGGAAGTCCCTGAATCACCAGAACGCTGTCGTGCAACTCCCGGAGGAGGCAGCGATAAGTATGGATGCCCTGATAGTCAAGCAGGAGCGTATCGCCCACGACCTTGAATGACTGGAACCACATGCTCGTGTCGCCTATGGCAGGGTCGTAGTAGGCATCAGAATCGGTAAAGGAGAGCGTCGCCGACATGTTCAGCGGCCGACGGCTTACGCTCTGCCAGTCGCCCAAGAGGTCGTGCGGCCGAATGATTCCACGGGGTTCGGAACAGCCGACAAGAATGAGAAGCAGGAATGCAATCTTCTTCATAAGCACTAAATCCATCAGGCATGGAACCCAAACCCATGCACACATCCGCAAAGTTAGTGATTTCTTTTCTAATATCCACTATCTGCCTTGACAAAAAAATCACTGACGGAGAATAGCCGCTACAACAGGAGCAAAAACTCCTTGCGTTGCAACCAGCGGCAAGGAGGATGACAAAATCGGCGATTTCGTTGTTCAAAATCGGCGATTTTGCCTGACAATCTCGCCGATTTTGTCAACCAGTTGGCCGCTATAAGCTCAATGGAGATGCATTTCCGCTATCGGAAAAGACAGCTCAATGCATCCCTCGCGGGCATGACACGCCCAAAAAAGACTTATTTCTGGAGCTTCAGGTCATAGTTCTCAGCGCCTGTTACGGCCTCCTTCAACTCCGCATTCACCATGCGCAAGGTGGAATCGTTGAGCTGGAGGAAGTTGTAAGCCTCATTCCCCTTACCTGTGCGCAGCACATAGTAGGTCTTCCCCGACTTGTCCTGGCTCTCCATAACCTTGGCTGTACCCGAATAGGTAAAAGCCGTATCTACCTCGTTCTCAGACTTCAGATACTCCTCGGAGAGGCTGAATCCATTGGTAGAATCCTGCGCCAAGGCCACCCGATAACGAATGCCGAAGCAGTCGGCAGCCGGCGTAACACCCGTGTAAACAGCCGAATCAACAGCTACAGAGTCTAAAGAATCAACACCGTCCGCATTTCCCGCGGTCTTTCCATTTCCACAAGCAGCAAGCAATGCACATGCTGCTGCGAATAAAACTACCTTTCTCATTTGTTTGTCTTGTTTGAAATTAATTACTAATATATAACCGTCTCTATTCGGAAATATTGCATAGGCAACACGAAAATTAATCTTCATGTGGTCTCCAAGTCGGAAAACCTCCTGCGTTTCTTCCAATAATATTGCCAGAGAATGCTGTAAGGCCTTCGCTCCCGGATATTCCCCGGCACCCTTGTCTGCTGGATCTGCTCCCTGTCAGCCTTAAAGTCGGGCAGCCATTTCTTGAACGCCCGCCTTGCCTTGAATATGGCCTTGAAGTCTGCGAAATTATGATTCAGGACAAGCGTCTCAAATGCTGCCAGATAATCAAGAAACCAACGCCAGCGCATCACGGGGCGAAGTTCGTCATCGGGAAGATTCTTATAAAGCATTGTCAGATTGTTGCGAAAGTTCAGGAAGGTCTTCATAGGGTTTCCCTTAGGCAAAGTTCCTCCTCCTACATGGTACACCTCACTTTCCGGAATGCAGTAAATCTTCCGCCCCAAAAGACGGAGCCGCCAGCAAAGGTCTATCTCCTCGTTGTGGGCAAAGAAGCGCCCGTCGAGCGCTCCGGCATCCCAATAATCCTTACTGCGAATCATCAGGCAGGCACCGGTGGCCCACATGATTTCCATGCAACCGTCATATTGCCCGTTGTCAGATTCCACCGTATCGAAGATTCGACCTCTACAGAACGGATAACCCAACCTATCAAGAAACCCTCCACAAGCTCCGGCATACTCAAAACGGCCTCTGTCGGCCATGGAGAGAAGCTTCGGCTGACATGCGGCAGCCTCAGGATGGGCATCCATGAACCCCAGAAGCGGGGTCAGCCAATGACGGGTAACTTCTACATCGGAATTCAAAAGCAGATAATACTCTGCCTCCACTTGGGCTAACGCCCTGTTGTAGCCCTCAGCAAAACCATAGTTCTTATCGAGAATAATGGTCTGGAGCTGCGGGAATTGCTCTTTCAGGAAATTCATGGAGTCATCCGTAGACGCATTATCGGCCACGATGACCGTGGCCTCATCACGGGAATACTCAAGCACATTGGCAAAATATCTGGCCAACATCTTCTGCCCGTTCCAATTCAATATGACAATCGCAACTTTCATTCCAATATCGCCTTCAAGGCAGTCTTGTCGTGATTGAAGTCGCCAAGACGCACCACAACCAACTGATTATCAAATTCCTCGCGAGCATCTCGCGGCGAAAGCTCCACGCGGATATAGTTTTTCGTAAAGCCATGCATGGCCTTTCCCCTTGCTGCCTTCTCAAAAAGCACCTCCGCCTGCCGGCCGATGCGGGTTGCATAAAAGGCATGCGTCTTCTCGTCGCTCAACTCGAGAAGGCGATGAGAGCGCACTTTCTTGTCTTGCTCGCTGACCACATAGGGGATGGAGAGAGCCGATGTGCCCGGCCGCTCGGAATACGGAAACACATGCAACTGGGTTATATCCAGCCCTTTCAGAAACTCATAGCACTCCTCGAAATGCTCCTGATGCTCACCCCTGCATCCTACCATGACATCGACTCCTATGAAGGCATCGGGCATCAGCTGCTTGATAAGATGAACTTTATGGGCAAACAATGCCGTGTCATAACGGCGATGCATAAGCTTCAGAACATGGTCTGAGCCGCTCTGCAACGGTATATGGAAGTGCGGCATGAAAGCACGGCTATGGGCACAGTATTCTATCAACTCGTCGTCCAGCAGGTCAGGCTCCAGACTGGAGATACGAAAGCGGTGAATTCCCTCCACCCCATCCAGGGCTTTGACAAGGTCGATGAATCGCTCGTGAGTCGTTTTGCCGAAGTCGCCGATGTTCACGCCCGTAAGGACAACTTCCTTTCCTCCCTCTCGGGCGGCCTGTTCGGCCTGCTCCACCAAAGACGCAATAGATGGATTCCTTGAGAATCCACGCGCATAGGGGATCGTGCAGTAGGTGCAGAAATAACTGCACCCGTCCTGAACCTTCAGGAAATAGCGGGTCCGGTTTCCCCGAGAGCAAGAGGGCTGGAAAGTCCGGATATCCTTGGTCTTCACGGAATAAGAGCGATGGAGATGCTCCTCGACAGGTCTGCCAGAGGTCCATGCATCAGAAAGATACTGTATCAGGTTTGCCTTCTCATTACTCCCAAGGACCAAGTCTACCCCATCTATTGCAGCAACCTTGTCGGATTCCAGCTGAGCATAGCATCCTGTTACGACAACAAAGGCTCCCGGATTTTCCTTCGCCATCCGCCGGATGGCCTGACGGCACTTGCGGTCGGCCACTTCCGTTACCGAACATGTGTTGATCAGGCATATATCTGCCCTTTCTCCTTTTCCGGCCGTATGAACCCCCATATCCGAGAGCAGCTTGCCAAATGTGGATGTTTCCGAGAAATTGAGCTTGCACCCCAGTGTATAGTAAGCTGCAGTTTTTCCTTGAAACGCAGACGAATCTATCATACCTTATTTAATTACAGATGCAAAGGTAGTAAAAAGATTAGATATGCCAACATACAGGGAGCAGTTTTTTAGTAAATTCAAGCCTTTGTTTACGAGCACAAAATGTTTAACTTTTATTAGCAGATTGGAACTCTTTGATAACCAATGCGTTACAAAAAAGTTACATAAACCAGGAAAAAAAGTCTCAAAAAAATGAACGCCGTATGAAAAAAATAGTTACCTTTGCATCGTTTTAATAAACATAATAGTTGTTTTACAGATTTAAAAAGCAAAGAAAATGAAGAAATTGGTTTTAATGTTCGTAGCTATTGCAGCTATCTCTTTCGCATCTTGTGGTAACAAAACCGCTGCTCCTACAGAGACAGCTGATTCTGATACCGCAGTAGTTGATACAACTGTTGCTGATACCGCAGCTGTTGATACTGCAGCTGTTGCTGAGTAAGCTCGAACTGAAAAATGAGAGAAACGACCGCTCGAGGCTTAGCCTTGAGCGGTTTTTCATTTGCAACGATTCAATATTCATGAATGCAATACCCCCTGAATGAGCAATTCATTCAGGGGGTATTGCTTGTAAAACTATAAAACCTTTAGTATTCTCCCCAAGCCTTGATATCGATGTCTTCGGGCTTCAAGGTGCAGAAAGCATTGATGAAAGCACTGGCCAGACGGCTATTGGTTATCAATGGAATGTTCAAATCTATGGCCGTACGGCGAATCTTGTAGCCATTGGTCAACTCATGTGGCGTAAGATCCTTAGGTATATTTACCACCATATCAATCTTGTGCTCATGCATCAAGGTAAGTGCCTGCGGCTCCAAGCCTTCGTCAGAAGGCCAATAAACACGAGTGTTCTCCACCCCGTTCTCCGCAAGATACTTTGATGTTCCTCCGGTAGCATAAAGCTCATACCCCTGAAGTTTCAGCTTGCGTGCAGCATCCAGCATTTCCGCCTTTTGCTTTGCCCCTCCCGTAGAGAGAAGTACCGTGTGCTTAGGGATGCGATGTCCGACGCTTAGCATTGACTTCAACAATGCCTGGTTTGTATCATCACCGAGGCATCCGACTTCACCTGTAGAGCTCATGTCTACTCCTAAGACCGGATCCGCCTTTTGTAAGCGGTTAAAAGAGAACTGACTTGCCTTGATTCCAACATAGTCAAGGTCGAAAAGATTCTTGTTAGGTTTCGTTACAGGGATACCTAACATCACCTTTGTGGCAAGCTCAATGAGATTAAGCTTGAGCACTTTGCTCACAAACGGGAAAGAGCGAGACGCCCGCAAGTTGCATTCTATCACCAGAATATCGTTCTCGCGAGCCATAAACTGGATGTTGAAAGGTCCGTTGATGTGGAGTGCAGAGGCTATCTCACGGCTCACGCGCTTGATGCGCCTTACTGTTTCCACATAGATTTTCTGTGGCGGGAACTGAATCGTGGCATCGCCGGAATGCACTCCGGCAAACTCAATATGCTCGCTAATCGCATACGCCAGGATTTCCCCGTTACGCGCAACGGCATCCATCTCTATCTCCTTCGCATTCTCAATAAACTTCGATACCACGACGGGATGGTCTTCACTCACATTAGCTGCAAGTTGCAAGAAACGATGCAATTCATCCTCATTGGAGCAGACATTCATGGCAGCACCAGAGAGCACATACGATGGGCGCACCAAAACAGGGAAGCCTACCCGATTGACAAACTCATCAATATCACTCATGCTCATCAGGGCGCTCCACTCCGGTTGGTTGATTCCGCGGTCAGTAAGCATGGCTGAGAATTTTGCCCGGTCTTCTGCATGGTCAATATCCTTGGCGGCCGTACCCAATATAGGTACATTTGCAGCATCAAGCCACAATGCCAGATTGTTGGGAATCTGCCCTCCCGTAGATACGATTACACCGTGCGGATTCTCCAAATCTATAATATCCATGACACGCTCGAAGGTGAGTTCATCAAAGTAAAGGCGGTCGCACATATCATAATCAGTAGATACCGTCTCTGGATTATAGTTGATCATGATGGAGCGATAGCCTTCTTTGCGTATCGTGTTCAAAGCCTGAACTCCGCACCAGTCAAATTCAACGGAACTCCCGATGCGGTAAGCGCCAGAGCCCAAGACGATGACCGAGCGTTTGTCATTATAGAAATCAATGTCCGAAGCAACGCCAGAATAGGTAACATAGAGATAGTTGGTCTGTGCCGGATACTCCGCAGCGAGCGTATCAATCTGCTTTACGACTGGCAGAATAGCATAGTTCTTACGCAGATTACGGACAACCAAAGCAGCCTTGTGCATGTTTCCGATCTCATGTTCCAGTCCTACGGCACGGGCTATCTGGAAATCTGTAAAACCATAGACCTTTGCCTTGCGCAACAGTTCCTTGTCAAGCGTGTTGATATTATATCTCTTCAAAGTTTCATCAATATCGATTATTCGCTTCAATTTCTCAAGGAACCACTTGTCTATCTTGGTCAAATCATGTATCTGATCAACGGTATAACCTCTGTGCATTGCCTTGGAAATCACGAAAACACGCTTGTCCGTAGGTTCTTGTAAAGCGGCGTCTATATCATCTATCTCAAGTTCCTTGTTCTCAACGAAGCCGTGCATGCCTTGGCCTATCATACGAAGCCCCTTCTGTATGGCCTCCTCAAAAGTGCGGCCAATAGCCATCACCTCTCCCACGGACTTCATGCTTGAACCCAATTCCTTGTCTACGCCACGGAACTTAGAAAGGTCCCATCGCGGAATCTTGCACACAACATAATCGAGGGCAGGCTCGAAGAATGCACTCGTTGTCTTTGTTACGGTATTCTTCAATTCAAAAAGTCCATATCCCATACCGAGCTTTGCCGCGACAAAAGCCAATGGATAACCCGTAGCTTTCGATGCTAATGCGGAAGAACGGCTCAAACGGGCATTCACCTCTATTACGCGGTAATCTTCGCTCTTTGGGTCAAAAGCATACTGCACATTACATTCACCGACAATCCCAATGTGCCGGATAATCTTGATAGATAACGCACGCAGCTTATGGTATTCGCTGTTGCTAAGTGTCTGGGACGGGGCTACGACTATCGACTCGCCCGTATGGATGCCAAGCGGATCGAAATTCTCCATGTTACATACCGTAATACAATTATCATATCTGTCCCGCACAACCTCATATTCTATCTCTTTCCAACCCTTCAGGCTTTTCTCTACTAGAACTTGCGGCGAGAATGAGAATGCCTTCTCGGCAAGCTTATCAAGTTCTTCTTCATTATCCGCAAATCCACTTCCAAGTCCACCCAAGGCATAAGCGGCACGAATAATGACAGGATAACCCAGTTCCGAGGCCGCCTTACGAGTTTGCTCAATACTCTCACAAGCCTCACTATTGATGGTTTTTACATCTATCTCGTCCAGCTTCTTTACAAAAAGTTCTCGGTCTTCGGTATCGATTATGGCCTGAACTGGAGTTCCCAGAACTTGCACATTGTATTTCTGAAGCACACCGCTCTTATAAAGCTCTACCCCACAATTAAGTGCCGTCTGACCGCCAAAACTAAGTAATATACCATCCGGCCTTTCTTTCTCGATAATCTTTTCAACAAAGTATGGCTGCACCGGCAGGAAATATATCTGGTCAGCAACACCTTCCGAGGTCTGTACTGTAGCAATATTCGGATTAATAAGCACAGTAATTACGCCTTCTTCCCGCAAAGCTTTCAGAGCCTGTGAGCCAGAGTAGTCGAACTCGCCTGCTTCCCCAATCTTCAACGCCCCCGAACCAAGCAATAATACCTTCTTTATATTTTCGTTCCTCATGATGTTTTACTTTAATGCTTCCACAAACTTATCAAACATAAACTCCGTATCTAATGGACCGGAACATGCTTCCGGATGAAACTGGCTGGAAAACCACGGATATTTCTTATGGCGGATACCCTCATTGCTGCCGTCGTTCATATTGACGAAAAGTTCTTGCCAGTCCCGTCCTAAAGTAGTTGCGTCCAAAGCGTAACCATGATTCTGGGAAGTTATATAGCACTTTTCTGTACCTACTAAACGGACTGGCTGATTATGAGAACGATGGCCATACTTCAATTTATAAATAACGGCTCCCGATGCCTTCCCTAACAATTGGTTGCCCATGCAAATTCCACAAATAGGCTTTCGGGAAAGTCCCATCTGCTTTCGTATAATCTTTACCGCATCCTCACAAGTATCAGGATCACCAGGCCCATTAGCCAGAAAAAGCCCATCGAAGTCCATGTCTGTGTAATCATAGTTCCAAGGAACCCTGATTACTTCCATATTTCGATTAACCAGTTCACGGATTATATTTGCCTTAACACCACAATCTACCAATACAACTTTCCTTCCTACTCCTTCATTATATCTGATGACAGACTTACAACTCACCCTATCGACAAAGTTCACTCCTTCATAATCAGCTAGCGGAATATTACCCGGATCGTCATCAAACAGGATTTGTCCCATCATTACACCGTGTTCCCGAAGGACCTTCGTAAGCTCTCGGGTATCAATACCAGTAATGCCTGGCACATGTTCACGCTTCAACCAGGCTGCAAGACTTTCTACCGCATTCCAATGAGAATACTGCTCACTATAATCTGAAACTATAAGAGCCGATGCATAAATCTTATCACTTTCCATAAAAGATGGAAGTCCGTTAGATTCTGTCATGCAAGGGGGAACTCCATAATTACCCACCAATGGGAATGTCAGCGTCAACAACTGGCCTGCATAAGACGGATCGGTAAGGCTTTCGGGATAGCCCATCATCGCTGTATTAAACACCACTTCTCCAGCTACTGGGGTTTCATACCCAAATGATTTCCCATGAAATTTCGTGCCATCCGATAACAGTAAAGTTACATTTCTCATTATAATCAGAATTTTTGTTCGTATTGATAAACCCTCTCCATATAATTAACAAAAGCTTGATTACAAAGCTTTGTTCCTCCGGGAGTAGGATATTTCCCTGTGAAATACCAATCACCCTTATGTTCAGGTATTGCCTTATGCAAGCCTTCAACAGACTGGAAGACAAGGTCTATTGGTGTCGTTACATCGGCGGGTCGCAGCATCTCCACAATTTTCTTATTAATATCTTCTATGCTAAATGGTCTATAGACATCCCGTACACAATTGCGCATTTCGCTCTTTGGCTTCAAAAGTTCTTGCTGACAATTGTGGTAGGTATCATCTATCAACTGATATAGCCCCCTCTCCTTTAATAATTCCATAGTTGCCCTGAATGCACAAAACTCCTCTAACCGAGGCATATCGATTCCATAATAATCAGGATATCGAATCTGAGGAGCGCTACTCACTACTACAATCTTCTTAGGATGCAACCTGTCGAGAATGCGGATAATGCTCTCCTTCAAGGTTGTACCGCGGACAATACTGTCATCTATGATCACAAGGTTATCCATATAAGGTTCTATGCTTCCATATGTTATATCATACACATGGGAAGCGAGATCGTTCCGCGATTTACTTTCCGTGATAAAGGTGCGAAGCTTGATGTCTTTCCATGCGACCTTTTCACTTCTCACGGAGAGACTTAGTATTTTATCCAGTTCCTCATGAGTAGGAGTATGTCCTAAATCTAAAATCGCCTGAATCTTCTTTTCGTGCACAAACTTACGGAAACCTTCTAAAAGCCCATAGAAGGCAACCTCTGCCGTATTGGGAACGAAAGATAATACCGTGTGCTCCGTATCATTGTCTACAGACGCCAAAACCAGCTGGGTTAGTTGCTCACCCAATTTTTTACGCTCCAGATAAATATCTTTGTCCGAACCTCGAGAAAAGTAAATCCGCTCAAAGGAACATGCGGAATCCCCTTTCTGGTCAAGAATCTGTTTCACCTCACATTCCCCGCTACGCTTTACCAATAAGGCACAGCCGGGGCGAAGTTCCTGTATATCTTCGCATTCCAGCTCGAATGTAGTCTGCAATACCGGTCTCTCGGAAGCAACAACAACGATTTCATCATTCCTATAATAATAGGCCGGACGAATTGCCCACGGATCCCGGATGGAAAACATCTCACCCGAACCGGTAAGGCCACACACCACATATCCTCCATCAAAGTTTTCCATAGATGTCTTGAGGACATTGGCCATTTCCACATGGTCTTCTATATAATGTGTGATCTCTGTATCCTTTAATCCTCTCTCCTGCGCCTCAACAAAGTTTCTTTCTACTTCCCTGTCAAGCCTGTGCCCCATTAATTCGAGCATAATATAGCTGTCGCTATAGATGCGAGGAAATTGTCCTTGTCGGGTAAGCCGTTCAAAAACCTCTTCAATATTAGTCATATTGAAGTTGCCGCAAAGGCAGAGATTCTTGGCTTTCCAATTATTTCGACGGAGAAAAGGATGAACAAATCGTATACCCTTCTTTCCCGTCGTAGAATATCTCAAGTGCCCCATATACAGTTCTCCGGCAAAAGGCAGGTTCTCTTTGACATATTCGATATCATTCAACCGCTCTTGTGAGAAATCCTTATACTGGGAATAGACACTGGAAAATATGTTCTGTATGGCGTCCTTCCCTTCTGCACGCTCCCGGAACATATATTCATTACCAGGCTGCGCCCCCAATTTCACGCAGGCTATGCCTGCCCCCTCCTGTCCGCGATTGTGTTCTTTCTCCATCATGAGATAGAGTTTATTAAGCGCATACATCCATGTACCATACTTCTGATGGTAATATTCCAATGGCTTAAGCAATCTTATAAGTGCTATCCCACATTCATGTTTTAGTGGTTCCAATTCTTATTTCCTTTATTTCTACTAACGATTACGAAATTATTTACGCTTTCCCTCAAAAGAAAAAAATGAAGAATGTAATGTTTCGAGTCATTATCATTCTTCATTTTCCGGTTCTTTAGTTCCTCACGATGTTCGTTATAAAGGAGGCTACCGAGATTACGATACTTACAAGCGAGAACCAGATGGTCGTCGACTGCCCGATTCCTGAGTTTTTGGCTTTAACCTTGTTTGGCTCCACATATATCACATCATTCTGCTGTAAATAATAATAAGGTGAATTTATGATATGCGCATCATTCAAGTTCAGACGGTGTGCGGTCTTCTCACCATTAGCATCCTCACGAATCAGAATGATGTTATTACGCTTACCATAGATGGTCAAGTCTCCAGCCTGGGCAATAGCCTCGAGAACACTCATTTTCTCCGTCTCTACCTGGACAACCTTAGGTGATGCAACCTCACCCATGACCGTAACATGATAACTGGACATACGAACCGTAACAATCGGGTTTTCCGTCTTTGCAAGATAAGGTGCTATCTTGCTCGCAACCAAGTCTTGACATTCGTTCTTCGTCAAACCGGCAACATGCAACTTCCCCACAACCGGGAAATTAATATATCCGTCATTATCAACCAGGTAACCTTGGAGGGAACCGGAGCCACCGTTCAGCTGTCCCCTGGAGCCAATACTATTAGATACTGCCAGGTTAAACGGAGCCGCAGCTTCTGGAGTCAAGGTGTTTACCGTGATGGTAAGCATATCCTTTGGCATGATTTTTGCATCATACAGGCCTCTCGAAGCAGCAAGACTGATAGAGTCAATATTCTGGAAATAAGCCACTTTCTTACTGCCTGCACAACTTCCGACAAGCGCAATCATCAGCAATGCGATGAATGGGATTAGGATTTTTTTCATATTATAAAATTTCGTGTGTCAATAAAAACAAAGCAAATTTAATACTATTTTTTGAAAGTCGCAAAGATTTAGCTAATTAATTAATAAAAATCTCAGAAATCAAAAAATCTGAAATAGCGATAGGCATTATTATAACTAATGTCTTCAACCATACGATAAAGTGGCTTCCCGTCTGCAGGCAACAGACCATTTTCAACATCACTCCCAAGAATATTACACAACAATCTCCTAAAATACTCATGACGGGGATAGCTTAGGAACGAACGGGAATCCGTAAGCATACCGACGAAACGAGACAACAGCCCAAGATTGGAAAGGGCCTCCATCTGCCTGCGCATGCCATCCAGGTTGTCGTTAAACCACCACCCCGCCCCAAACTGCATCTTCCCGGGTTCACTTCCATCTTGGAAATTACCGATCATGGACGCCACCATTTCATTGGCGTTGGGATTTAAGGTGTAGATGATTGTCCTGGTCAGTTTGCCTTCCGAACTCAGATAGCTGAAGAAATGGCTCATCGCCAAGGCCGTCTCGTATTCTCCTATCGAGTCAAAACCCGTGTCCGGGCCAAGCTGCTTGAACATTTTCTGGTTATTGTTACGCATCGGACCATAATGATACTGCTGCGTCCAGTCTGCATCGGCATCCATTTCTGCATTCAGGGCAAGGAAGCTCTTCTTGTATTGGTGTATCTCCTGGGCACTCAACTGCATGCCCCGCATGGCCTTGGAGAAAATGGTCTCCACCTGTGAATCTGAATAAAACTCATCGTAGAACATCTCTATGCCATGATCGGAGAGTCTGCATCCATTCTCTCCGAAGAAGTCGTGCCTCTTCTGCAAAGCATCCATCAGGTCTTTAAATGTAACAATGTTAGTATCAGAGGCCTCCGAAAGTTTATTGATATAGTCATTAAATCCTATTTTGTCTATATCCATCGCCTTGTCGGGACGCCATGCCGGCAACATCTTGATTTCAAATTCGCTGTCCCGGGTAGCCTTGTGCCAACGAAGGTCATCTATGGGATCGTCTGTCGTACAGACACATTTCACATTATATTTGCGCATCAATCCCCGTGCCGAGAATTCTGGCAGTTGCAGCTTCTCGTTGCATTCATCATAGATTTCACGGGCAGTTTCCGGCATCAGCAACTTCTGAATATCAAATGCGGTGCGCAGCTCAAGGTGCGTCCAATGATATAAAGGGTTCCTATATAAATAGGGAACGGTCTCTGCCCACTTCTCAAATTTCTCCCAGTCGGACGCCTCCCCTGTTATATATCTTTCGTCAACACCATTACTTCTCATGGCTCTCCACTTGTAATGATCGCCTCCAAGCCAAAGCTCCGTGATGTTCTTAAAGCGATGATCCTCGGCCACCATCCGCGGATCCAGATGGCAATGGTAGTCGATAATCGGCATCTTTGCGGCATGGTTGTGATAGAGGTCTCTGGCGGTCTCCGTATCTAACAGGAAGTCTTTATCCATAAACTGTTTCATGATGTATTTGATTTTTTAAGCGTTTTCGTGTGCAAATATACTAAAAATTTTGGATTTGTGAGTTTTTTGGCCTATATTTGCGGCAAAATACGACACAAAGGCTAATATGAAAAGAACCGAGAAAGTCCTTCTGATATACACGGGAGGTACCATTGGCATGGGGCGCAATCCCGAGACCGGCGCATTAGAGCCATTGGATCTCACCCATTTGGTAAAGCTTCTACCAGAATTCCACTACATCAGAACCGGCATAGATGTCTATCAGTTTGAGCCCATCATCGACTCGAGTGATATGAATCCGGAACTGTGGGCACAGCTCGTACGAATCATTTCGGAGCGATATGAGCTCTATGACGGGTTCGTGATTCTCCATGGAACCGACACGATGGCCTATACGGCATCGGCTCTCTCGTTCATGCTGGAGAACCTGACGAAGCCTGTTATCCTCACCGGAAGCCAACTCCCGTTAGGGCAGCTGCGCACGGACGGCAAGGAGAATCTCCTGACCAGCATCGAGCTTGCCTCACAGCACAACCCCGATGGAACTCCAATCGTCCCTGAAGTGTGCATCTATTTTAACGGCGCACTCCTCCGAGGGAATCGGTCAACCAAGCAGAATGCCGATGGCTTCGACGCCTTCGACTCCTTCAACTA
Organism: Prevotella sp. KH2C16; assembly: GCF_900113305.1. GTDB lineage: Bacteria > Bacteroidota > Bacteroidia > Bacteroidales > Bacteroidaceae > Prevotella. Next base: position 196,567 of record NZ_FOOW01000003.1, read on the forward strand.
TCCGCATTTGTGCGAGTCCGGCGTAAACTTCACCTTCTACAGGCACCACATTCTGAAACCGGATTTCTCTAAGCCGATGACTCCCCATTTCGAGATGGACGGCAACATCATCGTGTTCTCCTTGTTCCCGGGGATACAGGAGCCTGCCGTGAAGCATGTGCTCGAAGCGCCGGAACTGCGAGGCATCGTGATGAGAACCTATGGCAGCGGCAACGCCCCCCATGCTCCGTGGATGACCAAACTGCTGAAGGAGGCAAGCAACCGCGGCGTGTGCGTCGTCAATATCAGCCAGTGCATATCGGGAAGTGTCGAGATGTCGAGATACGATACTGGCTATCAACTTCAGGATGCGGGGGTCATTTCGGGGCTTGACAGCACCGTAGAAGCCGCCATAGCCAAGCTGATGCACCTCCAGGCCAGATACGATGACTATGCCACCATCCGCAAGATGATGACCATGTCGCTGGCGGGTGAAATCACAATTTAGCCCTGATTTGTAATTATTACAATAAAATATTTGGATTTTTTACAGATTCTTTATAACTTTGCAGCATACAAAATACCAAACATAAACAAACTAAATTATGAAAGATTTAAAAGGAACAAAAACTGAAAAGAACCTCCAGGAGGCTTTTGCCGGTGAGAGCCAGGCACGAAACAAGTACACATATTTTGCAAGCAAGGCCAAGAAAGACGGCTATGAGCAGATAGCTGCGCTCTTCGAAGAGACTGCCAACAACGAGAAGGAGCACGCCAAGTTGTGGTTCAAGTATCTCGAGGGCGGCGAAATCAAGGACACCATGAGCAACCTCGAGGCTGCCGCCAACGGTGAGAACTACGAGTGGACCGACATGTACGACCGCATGGCCAAGGACGCCGAGGAAGAAGGCTTCAAGGAAATTGCCGCCAAGTTCCGTGCCGTAGCCGCCATCGAGAAGCATCACGAGGAGCGCTATCGCAAGCTCTTGAAGAACATCGAAGACAGCGTTGTATTCTCTCGCGACGGCGACAGAATCTGGGTTTGCCGCAACTGTGGACACATCGTAGTGGGTCCCAAGGCACCTAAGGTTTGCCCCGTATGCCTCCACCCGCAGAGTTTCTTCGAGCTCCGTGCAGAAAACTATTAATTACTTTACGGCCATAGATTTAGGGCGGAACCACGAGTTCCGCCCTTTTTGTTGCCTTGCTTTATTCACGCCCACTCTCTTCGGGATGGCTTGAGGCCCCTGGCAGGCTGCATCGGAAAGTTCGGGAAGACGACCGTCAGCCGTTCCCGGTAAAACAGTAAGCGGCAAACAGGCTGACAAAATCGGCGAGATTGAACGACAAAATCGGCGAAATCACGGGACAAAATCGGCGATTTTGTCAAACGAAGTGCCGCTGTTTCCATTCCGGAATATCCCCTGCGCCATCTCCGGCGGCATTCTCCATACAGAACACGGTACAGGAAAACGAAGACAATATCTATGGGGCAAGATGAGAAACTACAAGCTTTGCATTTCCATTTTCGGGAAAACCAGCAGCTCTACGGCCGCCGTCTATATGCGGAGATCTTTCAATATCCGGGCCATCTTGTCCTTGATCTCTATTCGGGTGGGTACCAACGGCAGGCGAAGCACATTCTCAATGTAGCCCATATCGCTGAGCAACGCCTTCACGCCGGCGGGATTCCCGTCGACGAACAGCAGCTTATAAAGCTCCGTAAACATGTGGTGAATCTTGCGGGCAGACTCGTATTCTCCCTTGAATTCCAGTCGGATCATGCGCGAGAATTCCTTGGGAAGGGCGTTGCCGATGACCGAAATCACGCCCACGGCACCGCTTGCCACCATTGAGAAGGTGAGTGCGTCGTCGCCGCTGATGACATCAAAGCGGTCGGGCTTTCCCTTGATGATCTCATCCACCTGCTCCAGAGAACCGGAAGCTTCCTTCACCCCGACGATGTTCGGGCAGTCGTTGGCAAGGCGGATAAGCGTCTGCGGCTTCATGTTCACCCCCGTCCGGCCCGGCACATTATAGAGGACGAGGGGAAGCGGACTTACCTCGGCTATAGTCTTGAAATGCTGATAGAGTCCCTCCTGGGAAGGTTTGTTATAGTACGGGCAGATACTCAGGATACCGTCAATGCCCGTCCAGTCGGTTTGCTGGATTTCCTCTATCACGGCACGAGTGTTGTTTCCGCCGCAATATTTCAATATGGGGAGCCTCCCTTGGTTGGTTTCCCGCACCAATTCCGTAATCTTATCCTTTTCTTCCTTCGATAGACACGGCACTTCTCCGGTGGTGGCAAGGATACAGAAGAAGTCGGCTCCGTTGTCAATCTGATACTCTACGAGCCGCTTCAAGGCTCCATAGTCCACTTCTCCATCGGATGTGAATGGAGTAACCAGTGCAATTCCAAGTCCCTTGAATATATGCTGTGCCATAATCGTGATGTTTATGAAAAAGTCATTCTATCTGTCTCTGCATGCAAAGATATAAATTTTCCGAAAGACTTCCAAGACTTCTACATTATTTAATAGAATCTATTTTCAGCGGGTTCCCATCCAGAGAAAGAGCATGCTGAGCAGCACCAGGGCCAGGTCGGACGCCTTGGAGCGCAGGTTCTTCTCGTGAAAGAAGAGAGCCCCCATCAGGAAACTGACCACCACCGACGACCTCCTGACCATCGAGACGATGGAAATCATCGCGCCGGGAATGCTCAGCGCATAGAAATAAACGAAGTCGGCCGCACTCAGAAAGACGCTGATCAGCACGATGGCCCAGTCCCAATGAAATCCGTCCCACGACTGCCGAACCTCCGAAGACTTGCGCCCGAGGCCCTTATGACTGACCAACAGCACCGCACCCATCATCACCATCTGATAGATATTATACCAGCTTTGCACGGCCATGCGGTCCAATCCCACCCCGCCGTCTGCCGGCGAAGCCATCAGATACTTGTCATAAAGTCCGCTCAAAGCTCCCAGAACCGCGGCGGCCAGCAGGAAATACACCCACACATCGTGCTTGAAGTCGATGCCTTCCTTCTTTCCGCTCCGGCTTAGAAGATAGAAGGAGAGGATGGCGAGCACGACTCCTGCCCACTGCCAGGCATTCAGCTCCTCGCCGAAAATCAGCAAGGCACCCACCAAAGTCATCATGGGACGGGTGGCATTGATGGGTCCGGCTATGGTGAGCGGCAAATGCTTCAGGGCAAAATAGCCGAAGGTCCACGAGCTCAACACGATGCAGCTCTTCAGGAGAATGTACTTGTGCATCTCCCATCCCCCGCTTCCGACATGGAAAATCGTGCGGTCCAGCACGCCCGTTTTTGCCGACAGCAGGATGAAAGGCAGGAATATCAACGACGAGAAGAGCGTGTTCAGAAACAGAACCGCAATCACATCATTCCCCTTAAGCGATTTTTTCTTGCAGGCATCATAGAGACCCAGCAAAGCCGCAGAGACGAAAGCTAAGGCAAGCCACATATTCGTAATCCTCAATATTTTATATCCCAGAGGAACAAGGCGTGCCCTGGCATGCTCTCGCCCGCACTGGAGCGACTGCCCGAGGCAATGATCTGCCGGAATTCCCCTATCGAAATTTTCCCACGGCCCACATCTATAAGGGTGCCCACGACAGCCCTCACCATGTTACGAAGAAACCGATTGGCCGTTATTACGAATCTCCAACGCTTCACATCGCCGTCTTCCATCAACTCCCATTGGGCCCTGGTTACATCGCAAAGGGTGGTCTTCACATCGGCTCCTGCCTTGCAGAAGGCTCCGAAATCCTTCACCGTGAGCAGCTGTCGGGCAGCCTCGCTCATCTTGTCAAAGTCAAGCTGATAGGGCATCTCCAAGGAATAGTGGCGCAAAAAAGGGTCGCGGCCGATATGGATGAAATAATAATAGGTGCGTGCGGTGGCCGAGAAACGGGCATGGAGGTCGGACGCCACTTTCTCTATCCTGCCCACCGCTATGTCGCGGGGCAGCATCCGATTGAGCCTGTAGACAAGCTGGGTCTCGTCGAAAACATCGTCGACATCGAAATGAGCCACCATCATCCGGGCGTGAACGCCGGCATCCGTACGGCCGGCACCCGTTATCTCTACCGGCTTACGCAGCAAAACAGACAGACACGACTGAAGTTCCCCTTGCACGGAAATCCCGTTCGGCTGAACCTGCCAGCCATGATAACGAGTGCCGTCGTAACTAAGATAGATAAAATAGCGTTGCATCATTTCCGCTGCAAATTTATACAAATTATCCGATATGCGCAAAACATCATCACATAAATCAGCAATGCCTGCACCCAGTTGATGCGGATACCGTCTATCGAGGCTCCCGGCAGCGAGGCTATCCACCCCACCCCAGCGTTCATCCAGCCTGCCACCAGTGCCAGTCCCTTCGCTATAAAGGTCTGGACAGCGGCTACCGGCGTTGCGACGAACAGCAAGACGGCACCATAGAGAATACAGGTGGCACACGGAATGACGATGAAATTGGTCAGGAGGAAATAGCATGAGAAGCGGCCGAAATAGAGCATGATGAGCGGTGCAACCCCTATCTGGGCAGCAATAGACACTACTATCATGCCGACAAACCAATTCAGGTGCCGGCGGGGATAAATGAGCAGGATGCCCAGAACGGCCATGAACGACATCTGGAAGCCCACATCCCACAAAATGTAAGGATTAATGACAAGCATGATGACCGCTGCCGTGGCCAAGGCATTCAGCGACATCTTGTCGCGATTGAGCAGGCTCATCAGGCCGTAGATGGTGAGCATCGTTGCCGACCGCAGCACGCTTGCCGACATGCCGACCAAAACCACATAGCTCCATATGGCTGTCAGCGACACCAACTGCACCACCACATCCGGCCATCGCTGATAAATCTCCGTCGGTTTACGGAACAACTTCACGACGCTTGTTATCAGCAAGACCAAAACAGCATATATAATGCCCAAATGGAGGCCGCTCAAAGCGAGGATATGACTTCCTCCTGAAATTGAATAATCTTCCTTAATCCGACTGGATATCATGGATTTATCACCGAGAACCATGGCGGATATCAAAGCGAGGTTATCTTCTTCAAGATTCAAATGCCGCAGTCTGTCCGTCAACTTGTGCCTGAACTTCAAGGCGGCAATCTTCACACGCTGGAAATTAGATAGCCGTGCAAGCGAAATCTGACTGCGTGCCCAACTGTCATAATAGATAAAAGTCTGTGCCTGAAACCCATGCACCCGCAGCCAGCGGGCATAGTCAAAGTTAGAATCGAAATAGAAATTGGAGGGCTCCTCTAACTTCGACTTGGCTATGATGCCATCGCCGACCTTCAGTTTTGCCCACGCATTTGTCAAGGTATCTCGCAATATGGAGGCCTTCACCTTGATGGGCTCTTGCGTGGAAGTGGTCAGCAGATCGCAGCGAAGCACCTTGCCCCTGATCTGGGGCTCGCTAATCACCACCGCCTCATATCCTATCTCTCGCTCGGGGAGCACGACTTCACGGGCATTCCTCACCTCCGTCAGCGACCAGATGCCAAACATCATCGTTGAAAGCAGCAAAGTGATACTTTGGGAAACAGGCCTTTCACGGGATACATTCACGATAACCAGCAAGGCAATCATCACGCCCAGCCATGCCACCGACGGCAGACTACCGCCCCACCGGTCGCCAATCAGAATCCCCAGAATGAGCGCACCCACAATTCGCATCATCGGGTAGAGCTGTATCTTGCCATTCACCTCCACAGACGCAAAGGTACAAATCTTTTCGTGAAATCACAGAGCCCGCCGTTAAATATTTTTCATGATTTTATGGGAATTTGTTTGAATTGTATCTAAAAATATGTATCTTTGCATTATGATATTCTATTTTTCAGGTACGGGAAATACTCGGTGGGCTGCAAAGATTCTGGCTGATAAGCTCGGCGAGCAATTGACCTACATCCCCAACATGACGGAAAAAGACTGCCGTTTCAGCCTTGAGAAGGGCGAAAGACTCGGTTTTGTACTGCCTGTCCACGGCTGGCGTCCTCCCTTGATGGTGAGAAAGTTTATCCAGGAGCTCGTCATCGAGGGAGACATAGATTACACCTATGTGCTCTGGACGGCAGGAGACTCTATCGGAAAGGCTACCGAAATTCTGACCGGCGACCTCCAGAAGAGAGGCATCGAACTGTATTCCGCCTTCTCGCTCATCATGCCCGAGGCGTATGTAGGCCTCCCCTTCATGGATGTAGACCCGCAAGAAAAGGAAATCGCAAAGAAGCAGAAGGCCGAGAAAAACCTGAACGACTTTATAAAAGACATAGAAGGAAAAGAAAAGGGAGTCGCCAAAACCGTGAAAGGACCTATCCCGGCATTCTTCAGCGGACCCGTAGGAGGCTTCTTCGTGAAGCACCTTATTACCGACAAACCCTTCCATGTAGAGAGCGAGAGATGCGTGAAATGCGGAATCTGTGCAGATGTCTGTCCGGTAAATGACATCATCGGAGGATTAGGAAAAGAACCGCAATGGAAACACAACGGGACATGCCTGAGTTGCTTCACCTGCTATCACCACTGTCCGCACCATGCCATAGAATACGGAAACAGAACTCGAAAGAAAGGCCAGTACTTCTTCGGGCGGATCCATAAGTAAGGTACCACTAAAATTGACAATGTAGAAAATATGAGACGGAAAAACAATTTGCTGCTAATCCTTACACTCCTCCTGATTACGGTAACAAGTTGGGGTGCAAAGGCTATAAGCACCCCGATTCAGGTTCAGCAGGCAGACGGAACCCAATTGACGATTTTCCTTCATGGAGACGAATACTTCAATTGGGTAACAACAGCCGATGAAGTGCTGCTGGTACAGGTCGGAAAAGGTTATTACATTGCCTCCGTCGCAAAGGACGGAACACTAACGGCCACCTCACAGCTTGCTCACGAGGCGAACATACGGCAACGCACGGAGCAGGATTTGGTAGCGTCCCAAGACAAAAGTCTTTTTATCAGAAATGTCGAAGGCAACAAAAACAAGGCAAAAACCCGGTCAATACCCATCGGAACACCTACCCCGCCCTATTTTCCTCATACCGGAAGCCCCAAGGCCTTGGTGCTGCTCGTGGAGTTCCAAGATGTGAAATTCACGACTTCCGACCCCATTGCGACATTCAAGTACTATCTGAACGCACAGCCGGGGGACCCCGTCCCTGCAAACAACGACATCAACCAAAGCAGACTCCACGGAAGCGTAAGGCAATACTTCCATGAAATGAGCCAAGGTTTGTTTACCCCCCAGTTTGATGTGAAGGGGGTATTTACCATGCCGGAGACCTCCGTCTATTATGGAAAAGGCCATGACGACCAACACTATCAAGAGATGATTGCCAATGCATGTGCACAAGCGGACGCAGCGGGAGTTGACTTCTCGCAGTATGATCAGAACCATGACGGCCTGGCAGACTTGGTCTATATCATCTACGCTGGCTACGGGGCAAGCGTCTCAGGAGATGATAACGACCTCTGGCCAAAGTCCGGCGCGGGTTCATTCGGCACCTACGATGGGGTAAAAGTTGCACGATACGGCATCAACAACGAATTGAACTATCGGGCAAACTATGTGCCCTCCGGAAGCCCGAGATACCGAATCAACGGCATCGGACTATTCTGCCACGAGTTTTCTCACACCCTGGGGCTCCCCGATTTCTATCCAAGCAACTCTGCTGCGCAGATAGACAACCAGGCTTTGGAGTATTGGGACCTGATGGACGGAGGTGAATATGTAGACAACGGATATACTCCCACACCCTATACTCCGTGGGAGATGGAGGTCATGGGGTGGATGAATCTCACGGAGTTAAGCGACGCCGGGAATTACTCGCTACAGCCCTTCGACGAAGAGCACAAGGCCTACAAGATTACAAGCGGCATCGAGAACAACTCCGAATACCTCATCCTGCAGAACATCCAGAATAATGGCTGGTGGTCAAAAATGCTGGGAAAGGGGATGCTCGTGTATCGAGTTGACTATCAAAAAGGGAGCATCAACATCGGCGATTACCCCAACAATACCGCAGGCAAGCCCGGTCTGACCATCGTTCCGGCCGACGGTCTGCTCATAACTTCTTACCGGGTATATGATCCAGAGACGGGACCTACCGCAACAAAGCCGTACAGCAGGGAAGAATACAACAACAGCCATCGGGGCGACCCCTATCCCGGCACATCCAATGTAACCCGGATTGAGAGCGTCGCCGTAAACGGGGGAACCATCAAAAAACCTATCTATCAGATTACGGAAAGTACTGACGGAACCATATCTTTCAACTTCCTGAAAGAGCCTACACCGACAGGAATACAAGATATTAAGGCCACAGGCAAGCCTAAGGACGACAAGATATACACCCTTGACGGACGATATGTCGGGACAAACCTTTCCGGTCTTCCAAAAGGAATCTACATCTATCAGCATAAGAAATATGTAGTAAAATAAATGGAAAAGAAAGATTTAAGGATTATCTTTATGGGAACGCCCGAGTTTGCGGTAGAGTCGCTGCGGCAGCTTGTCGAGGGCGGCTACCAAGTGGTTGCCGTCATAACGCAGCCCGACAAGCCCGTTGGCCGACACCAGGACACCCTGCAACCCTCGGAAGTCAAGAAATATGCCCTGTCGCAGGGACTTCCCGTATTGCAACCCGTCAAGATGAAGGACGAGGCTTTCGTCGAGGAGCTGAGAAGCTACCATGCCGATTTGCAAATCGTAGTAGCCTTTCGGATGCTTCCCGAAGTGGTATGGGCCATGCCGCGATACGGAACCTTTAATGTACATGCCGCCCTGCTGCCCCAATATCGCGGTGCCGCACCCATCAACTGGGCCGTCATCAACGGTGAGACGCAGACGGGAGTTACCACATTTTTCCTTGACAAGGACATCGACACGGGTCGCATCATCGACCGGAAGACATTCGAGATTCCCGACGAGGCCGATGTGGAATATGTCTACGACGGACTGATGCACCTTGGCGCACAACTGTGCGTAGAAACTGTAGACAAGGTGATTGCCACCGACGGCCAAGTGCCAAGCATCCCGCAAGAGGAATCTGCCGACCTAAAGGTTGCCCCGAAGATTTTCAAGGAGACCTGCCAGATTAACTGGAATCTGCCTGCCAAGAAAGTCTACGACTTCATCCGCGGCCTCAGTCCCTATCCCGGAGCTTGGACCACCCTGTTTCCCGCCGACAACGAGGGATGCGAAACCTTCACTTTAAAGATATTCAAGACAACGAAAACAAACCTGTCAGCCGATATGGAAGTAGGTTCCATCACGACAGAAAACAAGAAGCTCTATATCGCCTGCACCGACTTCTGGCTCCAGATAGACAAGTTGCAGGCCTCGGGCAAGAAGCGCATGCAGGCAAAGGACTTCCTGAACGGCATGCGCGACATCAATGTTTTCAAGGCAGGCCGATAAAGATTACACGACAAATGACACAAGCAGAAGACATCAAAAACGCCGTCGAGGTATTGAGAAAGGGAGGCGTAATCCTCTATCCCACCGATACCGTGTGGGGAATCGGCTGCGACGCCACCAATGCCGAGGCCGTAGCCAAGGTGTATGAGATAAAGCACCGGGATGATTCCAAGGCTTTAATCTGCCTCGTAGACTCGGACGGAAGGCTGCAAAGGTATGTCCGCAATGTGCCGGAAATTGCCTGGCAGCTACTGGATGTGGCTGACAAACCGATGACGGTGATATTGGACAACGCCATCAACCTTGCCCCGAATCTCATCGCCGAGGATGGTTCCATTGCGCTCCGCATCACCAAAGAGCCCTTTTCCAAGGAGCTGTGCTACAGATTCCAGAAAGCCATCGTAAGCACGAGTGCCAACATCAGCGGAGCGCCGGCAGCCCAGAATTTCAGCGATATATCGCCTGAACTTTTGGAGGCTGTAGACTATGTCTGCACTTCCCGTAGGCAGGAACACAAGCCACACACACCTTCGAGCATCATAAAAGTAGGCCAGGGCGGAGAAATCAAGATCATAAGGAAATAGTTTTCACATGGAAGCAGCGATAGAAAAGAGAGAGACCACGATGGAGAGAATCGTCAATTGGCGGAACCAGCATATCCCCGACCGCCAGATGACGCTCATACTCTCCTTCTTCGTGGGCTTCTTTGCCTCCGTCGCCGCCCTTTTCCTCCATTGGATTATCCGGCAGATCCAGATACTGCTCACTACGGGATTCACCATCACCAGTTACAACTGGCTCTACCTCCTGTTCCCCATCATCGGCATCTGGATTACCTCGATGTTTATTAAATATGTGGTAAAGGACAACATCTCGCATGGTATTACCCGGGTGCTCTATGCCATTTCCACGAAAAACAGCCATCTGAAACGGCACAACTGCTGGTCGTCGGTCATCGCGTCGGCCATCACCATCGGGTTCGGCGGTTCCGTAGGAGCTGAGGCGCCGATTGTGCTTACCGGATCGGCCATCGGCAGCAACCTCGGTCAGCTGTTCCATCTGGAAAAGAAAAACCTGATGTTGCTGGTCGGATGCGGAGCTTCTGCTGCCATCGCCGGTATCTTCAAGGCCCCGATAGCAGGACTGGTCTTCACGCTCGAAGTGCTCATGGTCGACCTGAGCATGGCCTCGCTGCTGCCCATCCTGATATCCTGCGTTACGGCAACCTGCTTCTCCTACATCTTCGTGGGCGACACCGCGCTCTTCAATTTCCACCTTGACAACGCATGGACACTCGAGCGCCTGCCCGCCTACACCCTCTTCGGACTGTTCTGCGGGCTGGTAAGCCTCTACTTCATGCGCACCATGACTGCCTGTGAGAATGTGTTTGCGAAGATGAAGAAACACACTTATGCAAGGCTCATCTTCGGCGGCCTCATCCTGAGTTCCCTCATTTTCCTCTTCCCGTCGCTGTACGGCGAGGGCTACGGAGCCATCGAAGTGCTGCTGAACGGCAACAGCGAGGCCGACTGGATGCACATCATGAACAACTCTCTCTTCTATGGCCACGGCAACTTGCTCGTGCTCTACATCGGCCTGGTATTGCTCACCAAGGTGTTCGCCACGAGTGCCACCAACGGGAGCGGCGGCTGCGGTGGAACCTTCGCACCCTCACTGTTCATCGGAGCCTTCGGCGGCTTCTTCTTTTCCCGCATCTGGAACATGTATCAAGTGGGAGTCTACCTCCCCGAGAAAAACCTCACCCTCATGGGCATGGCCGGCCTCATAGCCGGAGTGATGCATGCGCCGCTTACGGGCATCTTCCTGATTGCGGAAATCACGGGCGGCTACCAGCTCTTCATGCCGCTGATTATCGTGTGCGTGGTTTCCGTCCTCACGATCAACATCTTCGAGCCTCACAGCATCTATGCCATGCGGCTGGCCCGGGAGGGAAAGCTGCTCACCCATCATATCGACAAGTCGATTCTCATATTGATGAACCTCGACAGCGTCATCGAGAAAGACTTTACTTCCGTAAACCCCGACCTCCCCTTGTCGAAACTGGTAAGGGTCATCAGCGAGAACGACTCTGAATTCCTCCCCGTCATCGACAAGGCGGGCACCCTGCTGGGTGAGATAGACATTACCAAGATCCGCCACATCGTCTTCCGCACCGAGCTTTACAACCGCATGACGGTAGGACAGCTGATGACAAAGGCACCTGCCACCCTCGGAATGAACGACCCCATGGAGGATGTAATGCGGAAATTCGACACCACGAATGCCAATTATCTGCCCGTCGCGGATGTCAACAACATTCTCGTAGGCTACATCTCCCGCACCCGCATGTATTCCATGTATCGCAAGCTCGTGGCCGACTTCTCGGCCGAATGATATAAACGAGAAGATTACACACCGTTTGTAAGGATGTTACACATAGCGTGTAATCACATTACACACGGCGTGTAACATCTCTCTTTGCCGCCTTTCACTTGTGGAGCCACGGCACAAAAGAAGGCCCGACGCTGCAAGCATCAGGCCTTCAGGAATTATTTTATCTCCCCGAATATCAATCCGGATTAATATCCCAGCCCACGGCACTTGCACCGAGCACCGCTGCCGACGAGCCGTCCAGCACGCTGATCAGGAACTTCGGCTTATCGCGGAAGATGGTCAGAGAGTGCTCCTTATAGCTCTTTACGAGCGGCTCCATCAGCAGGTCGCCGGCCTTCGTCAGTCCGCCGAAGAAGATAAATGCCTCGGGAGACGAGAATGCCGCGAAGTCGGCACAGGCCTCGCCCAGCATCTTACCGGTAAACTCATATACTTCCTTTGCCAAGGCATCGCCCTTGCCGGCAGCAATCGACACCTCGAGAGAGGTAATGTCTTCCGGCTTATATTCACGCAGCAGAGACGCGTCATCGCGCGTAGCAAGGAATTCCCTTGCCGTACGGGCAACTCCCGTTGCCGAGCAATAGGCCTCCAGGCAGCCGCAGCGCCCACAGCCACACGGGCGCCCGTTGTCGCGACGCATGATGACATGGCCCAGCTCGCCGGCAAAGCCGTCGCATCCATAGACCACCTGCCCGTTGATGACTATGCCCGAACCCACTCCGGTGCCAAGAGTCAGCATGATGAAGTTCTTCATTCCGCGGGCCACGCCATAGGTCATCTCGCCGATGGCGGCCGCATTGGCGTCATTGGTCAGGGCAACCGGAATGCCCAGGGCCTTCGAGAAGAGGTCGGCCAAAGGAACAATACCCGTATGGCCCCACTTCAGATTGGGAGCAAACTCTATGGTTCCCGTATAGTAATTGCCGTTAGGGGCACCGATGCCCATCGCCTTGATCTTGTCAAGGCCCCCCACCTGGTCTACGATTACATGAATGGCCTCTACTGAGGCTGCCACATAATCCTCCACTTTCTCATAGGCCTGAGTCTTAATAGCCGTAGTGGCCTTGATGTCGCCACGGCTGTCTACAATACCGAATACTGAGTTCGTACCCCCCAGATCCAAACCGATAACATACGGTTTCAATTCATTGTTACCTTCCATTTCTAATATTTTGTTTGTTTTTTAGTTATTCATTTCCTCATACGCAAAGGTAAAGAAAAAGCCAGACTAAACAAAGAATATTTAAGATTATTTTATCCGAGGGAGTGGTTTTTTCGTTCTCCGCCTTTCTTTTTTCAATAATAATTTGTAATTTTGCACCCGATATGCCGTTCCCGTTTCAAATAGACATCTTGGATCTCATATTCAAAGGGATCTTGATAGGTATCATTGCCTCTGCTCCGATGGGACCCGTAGGGGTGCTTTGCATACAGCGCACCTTGAACAAAGGCCGCTGGTACGGGTTCGTTACGGGAGTGGGAGCGGCTGTCAGCGACATCATCTACGCGCTGTTCACTGGTCTCGGGATGAGCTTCATGATGAACCTCATCAACGACCCGACCAACCTTTTCTGGCTCAAGATCATTGGAAGCGTCGTGCTGCTGGTATTCGGCATCTACTGCTACCGCAGCAATCCCACCCGCAAGATACATGCAAGCAGCAATAACAAAGGTACACTCTGGCACAACGGAATCACCGCATTCCTGATTACTTTCTCCAATCCGCTGATCATATTCCTATTCATAGCAACTTTCGCCCAGTTCACTTTTGTCATTCCCCACAAGCCAATAGAGATGACCCTGGGCTATTTGAGCATCGTAGGCGGTGCCCTGCTGTGGTGGTTCGGGTTGACTTGGCTCGTAGACAAGATAAGAGGAAAATTCGATAACAACGGTATACTCATTATTAATAAGGTGATTGGCTGTGTCGTGATATTAGTCTCCCTAATCATACTCGTCGGCACGGTATTCAACCTTTACTCATTAACATCCTACTAATGTTCATCGCTCAGGAACTACGCAAGAAAAGCATTGCCGAATACCTGCTCTATATGTGGCAGGTGGAAGATATCATCCGCGCCTACGGATGCTCGCTGGTCGTACTCAACCGGGAGTATATCAGCCGGTTCGACTATGATGAAGAGCAGAAGGAGGAGCTGCGCGACTGGTACGGTAACCTCATCCGCATGATGAACGAGGAAGGCAAGCGTGAATACGGGCACCTGCAGATCAACGAGGTGCTCCTGAAGGATGTCATCGACCTGCACCGCCTGCTCCTGCAGTCAAGCAAGTTTCCTTTCTACAACGCAGCCTACTATAAGGTGCTGCCTTTCATCGTCGAGCTGCGCAACAAGGGAGACAAGGAGGTCAACGAGATAGAGACCTGCCTCGACGCCCTTTACGGTGTGATGCTGCTGCGGCTGCAGAAGAAGGAGATAACGGCTGATACGGAGCATGCCATCAACGAGATTTCCACCTTCATCGGCTTGCTCTCCGACTATTATATAAAGGACAGGAACGAAGGTTTAAAATTCGAGGACGACTGAATATGAACATTTTGGTTACAGGTGCCAACGGGCAGCTCGGGAACGAGATGCAGCTGGCCAGCAAGAATTCAAGAGACAACTATATCTTCACGGATGTCTGCGACGGGTATCGAAAACTTGACATCACCGACCTTGAGGCCGTCCGCAAGGAGGTCAGGGACAACGACATCAAGTGCATCATCAACTGCGCGGCATGGACAAATGTAGACAAGGCCGAGACCGCCGGCGACATTGTGGAGACACTGAACGCCAAGGCACCGGAGAATCTGGCCAAGGCTATGAAGGAAGCGGGCGGCTTGCTGGTACACATCTCCACGGACTATGTCTTCGGGGCAGACGCCTATAACACGCCTTGCAACGAAAATCAGCAGGGTAATCCCACCGGCGTGTACGGCCTGACGAAGCTTCACGGAGAGCAGAAAATCATCGCCACGGGTGCTGACTACCTCATTTTCCGCACGGCTTGGCTGTATAGTGAGTTCGGGCATAACTTCCTGAAGACCATGCTGAACCTCACTTCCACGAAACCCCAGCTGAAAGTGGTCTTCGACCAGACGGGCACCCCCACCTATGCAGGCGACCTCGCCGAAGCCATCCTATACATTGTCGAGAACCGAAAGTTCGTCGGAAACAGCGGCATCTACCATTATTCCAACGAAGGAGTGTGCAGCTGGTATGACTTCACGAAGCAGATTGCCGAGATTGCGGGCCATACCGACTGCGACATCCAGCCCTGCCACAGCAGCGAATACCCCTCGCCCGTGAAGCGTCCGGCCTACAGCGTGCTCGACAAGACCAAGGTAAAGGAAACCTTCGGCATCAAGATTCCCTACTGGACAGACTCCCTGAAGAAGTGCATATCCAACATGAAATAACCTCATGAACGAAATAGAAAGAAGAAGAACCTTCGCCATCATCTCTCACCCGGATGCCGGCAAGACCACCCTCACCGAGAAATTCCTGCTCTTCGGAGGACAAATCCAAGTGGCGGGAGCCGTAAAGAGCAATAAGATTCGCAAGACGGCGACCTCCGACTGGATGGATATAGAGAAACAGCGCGGTATCTCCGTATCGACCTCCGTCATGGAGTTCGACTACCGAGACTATAAGGTGAACATACTCGACACCCCTGGCCACCAGGACTTTGCCGAGGACACCTACCGCACATTGACGGCCGTAGACTCGGCCATCATCGTGGTCGACTCCGCCAAGGGCGTCGAAACGCAGACCCGGAAGCTGATGGAGGTGTGCCGAATGAGGAACACGCCCGTTATTATATTCGTCAACAAGATGGATCGCGAGGGCCGAGACCCGTTCGACCTGCTGGATGAACTGGAGCAGGAACTCAGCATCCATGTCCGCCCCCTGTCGTGGCCCATCGGCCAAGGCTTGAGGTTCAAGGGCGTATATAACATCTACGAGCAGCAGCTGAACTTGTTTACCCCGAACAAGCAGCGCGTTACGGAGAAGGTGGCCGTGGATGTACAGTCGAAGGAACTCGACCGGCATGTGGGCGAAAGGGAAGCCCGACAACTGCGGGAAGACCTTGAACTGGTGGACGGAGTCTATCCCGAGTTTGATGTCGACACCTATCGGACGGCCGAGGTAGCCCCCGTTTTCTTCGGCAGCGCCCTCAACAACTTCGGCGTGCAGGAGCTGCTCGACTGCTTCGTGGAGATTGCCCCCAGCCCGAGACCCACCAAGGCCGAGGAGCGCATGGTGAATCCGACGGAGGAAAAGTTCACCGGCTTTATCTTCAAGATTACCGCCAACATCGACCCGAACCATCGTTCTTGCATCGCGTTCTGCAAGGTTTGCTCCGGAAAATTCCAGCGCAACCAGCCTTATCAGCACATCCGGCTGGGCAAAACGGTGAGGTTCAGCAGTCCTACGCAGTTCATGGCGCAACGCAAATCGACGATAGACGAGGCCTACCCAGGCGACATCGTGGGACTTCCCGACAACGGAATCTTCAAGATTGGAGACACGCTTACCGAGGGTGAAGCTCTCCATTTCCGCGGGCTCCCCAGCTTCTCGCCCGAACTCTTCAAGTATATTGAGAACGACGACCCCATGAAGTCAAAGCAGTTCAGCAAGGGTCTGGAACAGTTGATGAATGAAGGCGTGGCCCAGCTGTTCGTCAACCAGTTTAACAACCGCCGCATCGTGGGCACCGTGGGGCAGTTGCAGTTTGAGGTGATACAGTACAGACTGGAGAACGAATACAACGCCAAGTGCCGCTGGGAGCCGGTGCACCTCTACAAGGCGTGCTGGATTGAGAGCGACGACGCGGCCGAATACGACAACTTCAAGAAGCGCAAATATCAGTATATGGCCAAGGATCTGGAAGGCCGCGATGTGTTCCTTGCCGACAGCGGCTATGTGCTGAGCATGGCGCAGCAGGACTTCAAGCACATCAAATTCCACTTCACGAGCGAGTTCTGATAATCACTCAACATACAGGAAGCGGCTTTCTGCGCAACAAAATCGCCGAAATCGTCGCACAAAATCGCCGAGATTGTTAGTCAATCTCGGCGATTTTGTCAAACTGGAAGCCACCTTCCAGAAAACAGGAAACAAAAGCTGGGCAGTCAAGAACCCATCAGCTACTTTAGCTCAAGCGGCTTGCAACACCAGCGCGACACCTTGATCATGACGGCCATGCCCGGCACTTCCTTCAGCAGATAATACTTTTTGCTCGAACGCACGAGCTTTCCGGAAAGCCCTTTCAGCGGGCCGTGCTCCACGGACACCGGCGTTCCGGCCTTCAGACGGGCCTCGTCGCCGGAAAGATACTTGCGCATCTCGAGCTCGGGATTGCACATTATCTGGAACTCCAGCATCTGCCGGTGGGGAATCTCGTAGTATTCCGGATTGTCCTTTGCCTTGCGCAGGATGCTCAACTTGTAGGGAACATCTGCCAGAATCCTGCGGGTTTCCGGCTCGGAATAGTCCTTTCGGATGAAAATCAGATTTCTGACCACGGGCATCAGGGCATGCTTCACGAGTTTTTCCGACCTCATGACATCCCGATATTCCATCGGAACGAAACAGGAGAGGCCCTTTGCCGTCAACAGATCGACGATTTCATGCTGCCGCGTCGTGAAGAGACGGGCGGCATACCAGTTCTTGCCGTCTTCCTCTACCCTGCCTCCCCAATTAGGAATGGGCAACACCTCTTCTTGCGAAACATTCTGAGAAAACTCGTCCATCTTCACTTGTTTTAGATACAAAGGTAACTTTTTTCTTCGAGAATCGATGTAGTTTGCAAAATAATTTATAACTTTGAAAAAACAAAACAAGTATCATGAAACGACTGAAAAGACTCCTATACCTCTTCTTCCTGTTGACGCCGAGCCTCTCATCAGAGGCCGGAGACGAGTTCGTGAGAATCACTTCCGAGAGCCAGCTCACGGACAGTGCAGTCTATCTGATCACCTGCAAGGACGAAACAGGATACCGGAATCTGAAATGGCAACGCTATCCGAACAGCCGGATAGACAGCATCCTCATGTTTGAGAGCACCGCCGCCTATGCCTCGCTGCCGGAACTGAAGGACCACACCCTGCTCTTCCGAATAATCCGCAAGGACGGGCACTGGCTCTTGCAGAACACGGAGAACGAGCGATTCGTAGGCGAAGTCGACGCCACGGTTATCCAGCAACAGCAATACATGAATCTCTTCCTGCACAGCAAGACTGCCGACAGCAAGTTTCTTCTCGGCTTCTCTAAGAACCAGAAAGGCATCCAGATTCTGATAGGCAACAAGAGCCTGAGATACAATACGGACGCCGAAAGCTTCCGGCTGATGGCCAAGAGCAATACCTCCATGGCCTACGCGGAACTCTACAGCGTATCGGGAAGCAAGCCGGCAGAGACCTTGACCCTAAGCCAGAACAGGGATTTAGGCGACCAGGACTTTGTCGGAACCGTGAAACTCGAGCGCACTTTCGAGAATGGATACTACAACACGCTCTTCCTGCCATTCGATATTGACTATCCACAGGATGTATTCGGCTCCGGCACCTCCTGCTATAAGCCCTCCGCATCCACGGACAGCACGGTTACTTTCACGAAGATGAGTGTAAACGAAAGCCTGAAAGCCAATACTCCTTATTTAATATACGGTACCTTCTCGGGAGCTCCCTACACTTTCTACAACATCGATTTCCTGCATCAGGAGGCTGACTCCGTGGTCGACACAGCCCTCGGGCCCATCACCATCCACGGCGTCTACAAGCTCCAGAGGGTAGGTGGAAGCAGAGCCTTCATACTTTATCAGAAAGGATTCTATGTCTGCACAAGCCTCAAATCGATGACCATAGAGCCCTATAAATGGTATCTGACCTGCCGCCAAGACAACGGGGGCAAGCTGACCCTGTTGCAAATTGACGGAGAGACCCTGGGTATCCGGAACCTGCATGGAGCCTTGCCTCAAGGCAGGTCGGCGATCTATACCCTGCAGGGCATCAAGATTGGAGACGACCGGAGCCGCCTTCCGCAAGGAGTCTACATTCAGGACGGGAAGAAAACGGTCAGACATTGAGCTGATACAACAAGCTAAAATGGGACTTGTCTCACGACAAATCCCACTGATTTTACTAAAACTAAATTAACCACTAAAAAAAACTAATCTTATCTCAAGTTATAGCATGTTGCTAACGCAACAATGCAAATATACAATAAAGATATCAAGAAACAAACTATTTTGAAACTTTTTTATCTATAAATAAACGAAATTATAAGAAAATCTGGCTGATTCCTATAGAAGAACCAGCCAGACAAGATATATTTAAAGAAGTGTTACTTCAGAACCTGTAGCCAAGAGTCAGCAACAATTGGTTGCGCTTGAAGCTTACATGTGATACTTCTGCCACATTGCTTTCGCTGGCATTTTGTGCATAATAGCTCATGAACGGGAAGAATTCTCCATCCGTCTGGCTATACTGATAGGCAAGGTCGACGCTGAATTTCTTAATCTGATAGCCCACGCCCAGCGTAAAGCGGTTGGTAGACTTCCAGTTCGTATAATCAGTAGAGGTCGCATAGGCTGTACCCGGCGATGCGATTGAACCGTCGCGGAAACCATCCTCATTGAATACCGCAGACACGAAGTTGTAGCCCAGACGGAACGACAGCGACTGGATGGGCTTGTATTCCATACCGAGTTTCAGGGTATGCACGCCCTTAAGGGTTGCCTCCGTGTGGTCGTTCATGTCGCCGTCGCTGCTGCTTTCCTCATAATATGTACCATACCAAGCATCATAATAGCCGCCGTCGTTGATACGATTATCGATGGTGCCGTAATCTGAATATTCATAGGTTGCACCAAAGGCAAGGCTGCTTCCGACCGTATGCCCGAGGCTCAAACCAAACTTCCAAGGGGTGTAAACCTTATAGTCGTAAGTAGCGGAATTGCCCTGATCGAAAGAATTTTGTGCGTCAGTCATCGTAATATCGTTGTAGCCCGTCATCTTCAGGTCATAGAATACCGGAGTATTTACATACAAGCCGATGCGAAACGGAGACTCTTCCACCGGACGGAAGATGACGCCGGCCTTGACATCAAAGCCCGTACCGGTAATCTTCAGATCTTCCCAAGACTCAGCCGAGACAGGCTGCACCGTGGCCCCTGGAACCTGTGCAAGATTCTCCGTGTAGTAGCTGTTGCTGCGATAGTGCACATCATGCTGGCCAAAGGTAAGTCCCAGATACCAGCGGTCCTTGATGTTGCCGCTGACCGTGAAGTCATATTCTCCGATATATCCTTTCTGATATTGCCCGAAAGCATAAGCCGTGGCATCATAATAATTCATGAAAGTAGTGCCATCCTGATTCTTACCAGCCAGTATCTTTTCGTAGCTGGCATCCACGCCGTTCCACATTCCTTCGTTAGCCATCGGATACTTCATCGACGAGAGCTTGTTCTGAGATGCATTCTTCAACGCTCCCGTGGCCGTGAGAATCTGATCGAAGTTGCGGCTCTTGTGGTAATTGAACCCGAGGTTCAGGAACGATTTGCCACTCGTACGATTAACCCAGACAAGGCCGATCTGGTCAAAACTGGCATTGGTCTTATCTCCGTTTATCTTCGCATTGATGCCATTTCCCGATATATTGGTATCTTCTCCGGTCTGGGCAACAAGCCCTCCGGACAGACTAATCTGACTGGAGCGGAAGAGGCCGATGCCGCCCGGGTTGGTGCTCGTGGTCGAGATGTCTGCCCCCAGGGCTTCCATGGCTCCGCCCATACCCACATATCGAGCCGTTCCATTCAAGTCGTTACCGATAAGTTTGGCATCCTGATAAGTTTCTTGGGCAGCCATTGGCATTACTGAGAACGCCAATGCTGCAATCAATAAATATTTAGTTTTCATATTTCTTATAAGTTTCTATAGTACACAATGCTGTTTGTTATCTGCGACCGCCACCGAAATGGCCGCCACCGCCACCGCCTCCACGGCTGCCTCCACCGAAGCTTCCGCTGGAGAAACCGCCTCCGAAGCTGCCCGTTGAACGACTTCCGCTATAGGACGGAGAGGTGCTCGGACTTGACGGAGTATAGGAGCGGGTACCGCCGAAAGAGCGGTTGGAAGGGCTGCTCGCACTTCGGGAAGCAGTACCCACCCGTCCGCCGAACGAACGGTTTCTGCTGCTGCGACCCGTATAGGTATTGGTTCTTCCGGCATAGGCTCCGCTCGAGCTGCCGCCAAAGTTTCTTCCCGGACCATTCCAGGTACGCGCCCCGGTATATCCTCCTGCTCCCGTGTAGTGATGGGCAATGTAGCCGCCGCCCCAATAGCCGGGATAGCCCCAGCCGTAATATCCGCCATAGTAAGGGTAGCCCCAGCCGTAGTAACCATAGTAAGGATGCCCCCAACCATAATAACCATAGCCATAATACCAAGGATCATACCAAGGATCGTACCAGCCGGCATAGCCATAATACCAGGGATCATACCAGCCATAGCGCCAATAAGGGCCGAAGCCCCAGCGATAACTGTAGAGCCACGGGTCGTAGAACCCGTCCCAGCGGTTCATGTAGCGGGAATAGGCATAGTCGTCGCCGTCGACAATCGTGTCATAATACTTCCCGACGAAGGTGGTATCGACATAGACGGAGTCTGGATAGACACCCTGACCTTTCTTAAACTCAATAATATCGTTGCCCTTTTCATCGGTTCCAATCTTCTGATAATGGCTCCAATACTTACCCCGGCGATTATATTCGTCGACATCACGGTTGCTGCCTGCATAGTAAGTAGGCTTTTCCGTAACCTTATCTTGAGCGGAGCTGACTGTCTCGGCCGTCTTCTTCGGTGTGAAGTAAAGGTCATCGTCCTGAGCCATCAGTGATAATGGCATCGCTCCAACGAGGACTGAGAGAAGAATCATCTTTTTCATTTGCACTACTCCTTTTTATTATATCTATTTATTTACGATACAAAAATAATACCAAAACCTATACAAATATACGGAAAAACCCTAAACCGTGATAGGTTTTTCCCTATTTTTTGTATATTTGCAGTGGATTTTTAACTTTAGGTCGAACAAGAAAGATTAAGCGTCATGAAATATATAGTTGCTGATTTTGATATTCGCTGCGATGCCAGCCTGCTGCAGACTTGCAAGGACCTGCTCGCCGGCGCAGCCGCCAACGCCGGTTTCGAATCGTTCGAGGAGACCGAAGACAACCATCTGAAAGGCTATGCGCAGAAAGACCTTTTCTATCGCCACGCATTAGACGAGGCCATCAAGGACTTCCCCATCAAGCAGGTGGAAATCAGCTATGCGCTGGAAGATGTGGAAGACAAAGACTGGAACGCCTCATGGGAGGAGGGCGGATTCGACCCCATCAACATACAGGACAAGATACTCATCTTTGACGCCAAGCAGCCTTTGGGAAACTTTCACATCCGCAAATCGACGATTCCCATCGCCATCGATGCCAAGCTGGCCTTCGGAACCGGCACTCACCAGACCACCCAAATGATAGTCTCGACGCTTCTGGAGCTTGACCTGGAGGGCAAGCGGGTGCTCGACTGCGGGTGCGGAACCGGCATCCTCTCCCTCGCAGCCTCAAAGCTTGGAGCCAGGGAATGTATTGCCTACGACATCGACGAATGGAGCGTGGAGAACACCCGGCACAATGCCGAAATCAACCAGGTTACCAACCTGACGGTATTCCATGGCGACGGGCGTGTCATCTCGCACATCAACGGAGTCTTCGACATCGTGATGGCAAACATCAACCGCAACATTCTGCTGGCCGACATGGACAAGTTCAAGGAGGTGATGCGCTCCTCGGCCACCCTCATCCTCAGCGGATTCTATGAAGAAGACATCCCGCTCCTTACTGAGAAAGCCGCCTCGTTAGGACTCGAGGAAACAGGCCGAAAGACCGACGACAACTGGGCGTGCCTGCTCTTGCAAAACAGAAAACTCTAATCGATTTTCCCCTTTCCGGATATTCACAAAAGCGAATATTTATTCATATTGCCCATGAGGCTCTTCCGGTCGGCTCCTTTCACTCCGGGAAGCCCGACTCGCGAAAATCGAATGTGGCGCGTTTAAAAGGCGCGTTTAATATTCATTAACATTTAAGGTTGCCCTCAAAATCCCCAAATCTGGCAGTTTATCGGACTGTTTGCCGCATTTAGGCCGGCTTTTAGCGGCTAAAAGGAAGGTAAAAGGCCGTCTCCGACAAGGCTTTTAACGGCAAAAAGGCATGTAAAAGGCGGCTATCTACCCCATCAGGAGCCTCTTTCTGAATAATTATACAGTTTCACTCAGAAAACTGGATATAATTTCCACGCTGAAAACAGAAGGGTTTGCAAGGTTGGGGAAGCCTATTGCACCTCTTCCTCCGACCCGATAGTCAGCCTCTTCAGGTCATAGAAAGAACCATTATAGATATTGAAGTCCACATATCCTTTTATGCCCGGCAGACGCCCGGCATCGGTGTGCTGCCAGAACTTCCATGCCCCCTTGTAGGCCACTTTCGGCACATAATAGTGGGCAATCCAGTAAGGATAGTCGTCGAATACCGGAGCCGAGAGATATTTCTGCTTGAAAGTGTAATAGGTATAGAGGATTGGCTTCACATGATACCTGTCCTCCACGATGTGCAGCCACGCAAGCACATCGCGCTGGAAGTCCTCGATGTCCACATTCTTAGGCGCATGCTCTATGTCGAGCACCGGCGGCAGGTCGCCCTCTTCCAGATGCACCTGCTTCAGGAAATAGTAAGCCTGCTCGCGGGCAGTGGACTTGTTGCTCCAGAAATGATACGCCCCGCGCACGAATCCGTACTCCCGCGCCTGATAGAAATTGTCATTGAAGTTCTCGTCTATGCGCGAACTGCCCTCCGTGCTCTTGATAAAGATGAAGCGGAGAGGACATCCGTCAATCTGCGCGCCCTTCAATTCGTCCCAGTCTATGGTGCCTTGATAATGCGAGATGTCGATTCCGTGAATCTCATATCCTTCCGGATAATTGGCATCGCCATAAAGAGCCCGCCAGCGGAATCCCGTCGGCCCGACGAAAAAATAATAGAAAGCCCAGATATAGAGGATGACTATAGCCACGGCCCCTACCACATAAGCCCAGCGGGGATATCGGGTGAAGAACCTGGGAAGATGAGAATGGGCATGGCTATTCGCCCGACGACGCCTCTTGGTCGATGAAGAATCTTTCTTTCCTGTATTCGTCTTGCGAGTAGCCACGCTCATAAATATTTATAGGTAGAGGCATGCCCGCCGCGAAGGAGGGCTATGCCTGTAGCCATGATTACTTCTTGCCCTGCTCCAATGCGAGCGTACGGGTGGTGCGGTCTGACACGGAAGCAGGCCCCCAATACTGGATAGGACCCGGATATACATAGCAGGTCTCCTTGGCCCACTGCGCACGCTTCTGGGCAAACTTCTTGAAAGGTGCACCGTCGAGGTCTACCAGCGCCTTGCGGATAACCGGCTTCATCTCCCCGTTGCGACGCTCCATGTTCATCATCATAGTGATGGGCACGCCTCCTGCACGCCACTCGTCCGTAGGCTCGCTGAGGTTCTTCACGATGGCCATATAGCCAGTCTTGCCATTGGCAATCAGCTGGACGGCGCTCACGCCGAGGGCGTAGCAATAGTCGGCATCGAAGTTCGACGGAGCCGCGCAACGGCCCTCATAGCCGAAGAAATGATGCAATGCCGCAAAGGAACCTACGAATCGGCCTTCCTTCTTCCACTGGGCGAGCTTATCTGCCACCATGTCGGAAATCAGCTTCTCGGTCTCTATGAGCGATACCTGCACATTTCCGTGAGGGTCGCGGTCGAGGGAGAGCTGGCGGGCCACATCTGCCGGCAGCGTCCCGAATGTCTCCGCATTCTCCTTGGAGAGGTGCGCAACGATGTATTTCTTCTGCTCCTCGGCCTCAAGATTCTTGTAGTCGTCGCCATGGGCGGCCAGAAGGTCGTTCAATTCGTCGATGAGACGCCCGATGGAAGGAATGAACTCGATAAGCCCCTCGGGTATGAGGACTACGCCGAAGTTGTTGCCGTCGGCGGCACGCTGGGCAACGGCCGTGGCAATCTGCTCCACAATCTGATTCAAAGTAAGGTCGTTCTTCTCAATTTCCTCCGAAATCAGGCAGATGTTGGGCTGCGTCTGGAGCGCGCACTCCAGGGCGATGTGCGAAGCGGAGCGTCCCATCAGCTTGATGAAGTGCCAGTATTTGCGGGCAGAGTTAGCATCACGCTCTATATTGCCGATAACCTCGGAATAGGTCTTGGTAGCCGTATCGAAACCGAAAGAAGCCTCAATCTGGTCGTTCTTCAGGTCGCCGTCGATGGTCTTGGGCGCTCCGATTACCTGCACGCCATAGTTCTTGGCGGCATAATACTCGGCCAGCACGCAGGCATTCGTATTCGAGTCGTCGCCTCCGATGATGACAATAGCCTTGATATCAAGCTTGCGGATAATCTCCAGGCCTTTCTCAAACTGGTCTTCTTTCTCCAGCTTGGTACGCCCGGAGCCAATCATGTCGAACCCGCCCGTATTCCGATATTCGTCAATAATCTCTGATGTGAGCTCCATGTAGTCGTGGTCTACCAAGCCGCCGGGCCCCATGAGGAAACCATAGAGCTTGTTTTCCGGATTCAGTTTCTTGACAGCGTCAAAGATTCCACTGATTACATTGTGGCCGCCAGGAGCCTGACCGCCCGAAAGGATGATGCCGACATTCAACTTCTGTGAGTGTTCTTCCTCGCCCGGAACAAACTCAACGAGAGGCATTCCATAAGTGTTAGGGAATAATTTCTTGATCTCCTCCTGGTCGCCTACACTCTGAGTAGGAGTGCCTTCCTGTACTTTTACAGCACCCTGAAGACCCTTTGGCAGTTTTGGCTGATACGCAGCTCTCTCTCTCTGCAAAAGACTTTTTTTCATTTTTACCTTAATTTATTTTGTTATATATAACCTATCTTCTACTACTAAACCTTAATAAATCACCGCAAAGATACTCATTTTCCATGATATGGGGAAAGATTTGCAGGAGAAAACAAAGTCTTCGAACATTTTTTTCGATGTTAGCATTGTTTTTCCCGATTTTTTCCTAACTTTGGAAAAAATTACTATTTAACATTGTCATGAGTAATAAAAGAGATTTAAAACGGACCATCAACTACATCTGCAGTGATTTGTTTGCGGAATGCATAGCGGCTTCCCTCTATTCCGGGGAGCCCGATCAGGAGAATGTGAAAGCCTTGCTTGCCTCAATCCTCAACATCCACACGAATTACATCTGCCGCATTTCCCATCCTGAACCAGGAGTGGAAAAGAAACTTTATTTTAAGAATCTCATCAAGAACTTCAACAAAGATGTCAGCGAAGTGATTGATCAAATCAATGCAATGCAATAATCTTGATATGCTAAAAAAGCTCTGTAGCTGGATACTATACACCAAAATGGGATGGCACAAGGAAGTAACAGTGCCCCTCCCCGATAAATTTATAATCAGTCTTGCCCCCCACACCAGCAACTGGGACTTCCTCATCGGACAGCTATACACCCGCTCTGAAGGCGTCAGAATCAACTTCCTGATGAAGCGGGAATGGTTTTTCTGGCCGTTAGGAGCCCTGTTCAAATCCATGGGAGGCATCCCCGTATGGCGGGACAAGCACACAAGCATGACCGACAATCTTGCCAACGAGGCCATTAAGAGCGACGCCTTCCGACTGTGTATCACGCCGGAAGGAACGCGGTCGCCGAATGCCGACTGGAAGAAAGGCTTCTATTACATTGCCTTGAAGGCAAAGATTCCCATACTCCTATATGGAATCGACTATGAGAAAAAATGCATCCAATGTACGCAAAGCCTTATTCCTACAGGAGATTTCGACAAAGAAATGAAAGAAATAAAGCTTTATTACAAAGACTTCAAGGGAAAGAATCCCGAGAACTTCATCATAGGAGATATCAAATAAGAATGCGCATAAAGATTGTTTTTTCAATTATAAACCTGCTATTATTCAGCTCTCTTGCAGCTTTCTCGCAAACTAACACATTAGACGAGAAAACGGAAAGAAAGCTGAATAACTATTTTCTTAACTATCGTTTCAAAGACTATGCCCAGTCGCATCAGGCTCGCATGAGCAAATATGATATTGACAACAGGGCCAGAATCATAACGATTTATACCAATGAATACTTTGCCAACCAGAACTTTGACGACAAACTCGTAAAGAAAATATACAAGAAAATCAGGAAGGAGCTTCCTTCCCAGTTCAAAGACTATCGCATCAAGGTGGTTACTAACGGGATGACCATAGAGCAACTCATTGCGAGGCAATCACCAATTTCCGGTGCAGTTCGTCAGGTCTGGGGAAAAATTGAATACAAGGGAACACCTTGGGTGCAAAACATAGACAAGCCCCACCAGGTTACCCAAGGACTTCAAAACCGCCATATGACAGTCTATCCGTCTCACGGCCGCTACTACGACCAAGACAAAGGCATATGGAAATGGCAACGCCCTAACCTTTTCGGCACAACGGAAGACCTGTTCACCCAGACCATCGTAGTACCGTTCCTCATCCCGATGCTGGAAAACGCCGGGGCCATTGTCTACACCCCCCGGGAGAGAGACTGGCAAACTAACGAGATCATAGTGGACAACGATGGCACTCCTGCCGGTTCTTCCTATCAGGAATATACATATTCCGGCTCGTGGAAAACCACCCAGTACAAAGGCTTTCGCTTCCATTATGGGGCCTATCTGGACAATGAGAATCCCTTTGAGGCCGGTTCTGCCCGGCAAATCAAGACCACCAAGAAATATGCGAAGACAAGTTTTATATCCTATAAACCCAGCTTCCCGGAAGAAGGGAGATATGCCGTCTATGTAAGTTACCAGACCCTTCCCAAGAGTGTGGACGACGCAGAGTACATCGTATACCACAAAGGAGGGGAGACACACTTCAGGGTTAACCAGCAAATGGGCGGCGGAACCTGGGTCTATTTGGGAACTTTTGAGTTTGACAAAGGCATCAGCGACCTCAACCGCGTTATCCTCACCAACCATTCCTCGGGGAAAGGCGTGGTAACGGCGGATGCCGTCCGTTTCGGCGGAGGCATGGGGAACATACAACGCGGGAGCTACATCAGCGGATACCCAAGAGCCCTGGAGGGTGCAAGATATTTCGCCCAATGGTCGGGAGCGCCCTATTCCGTCTATGGGAGCAAGGGTGGCTTGAACGATTATGGCGACGACATCAATGCCCGCCCGTACATGACCAACTGGCTGGCAGGCGGCAGCGTGTATGTTCCCGCTGCCGAAGGACTGGGCGTGCCCCTGGATTTATCCCTGGCATTGCATAGCGATGCGGGATTCGCTCCTAACGGCAAGGATCTCGTGGGAACGCTCTCCATCTGCACGACAGACTTCAACGACGGCAAGCTAAACGCCGGAATCTCCCGACAGGCATCGAAGACGCTGGCAAAAACATTGCTGGACAACCTTACGAACGACATAGAATATAAGTTCGGGAAATGGTCTAAGAGGTATCTATGGGATAGGAATTACTCCGAGACAAGGAATCCCGAGGTGCCTTCTGCCATCTTGGAAATGCTCTCACACCAGAACTTTCCTGACATGATAAAGGCTCAGGATCCTAACTTCAAGTTCACGGTGGCGAGGTCAATCTATAAGTCTATCCTCAAGTTTGAGGCCCTCCAGCACGGTACCGGCTATGTCGTGGAGCCCTTGCAGCCCACTAACTTCTCCATAGAGTTCGTCAAGGGCACACCCAATAAGGTCAGACTGACCTGGGATTTCCAATCTGATGCGCAAGAAGGGAGCGCCCGTCCGACTTCCTACAATGTCTATACGGCAATTGGGGAAGAAGGCTTCAACAACGGAATCAACACCTCGTCTACTGCTTGCGAATTTGAACTGGCTCCCGACAGGCAATATAACTTCAAGGTTACGGCCGTCAACGCCGGGGGTGAAAGCTTCCCTACGGAAGTCCTCTCGGCAGTATATCATCCCGGAGCAACCCAGACCGTGCTGGTCGTCAACGGCTTCCACCGGCTTTCAGCACCTGCGGTGATAGACAACGACACCCTGCAGGGATTTGATTTAGACCGTGACCCCGGGGTTTCCTACGGGCTTACAGCCGGATGGAACGGCCGCCAGACCGACTTCAACAGGAGCAAGATGGGCATTGAAGGACCGGGAGGATTGGGCTACGGAGGCGACGAACTGGCCGGAAAATTCATTGCCGGGAACGACTTCAACTATGTGGTTTCGCATGCGGAGGCCATCGCCAGCGGAAGGAAATACAATGTTGTGAGCTGCTCCAGCAAGGCTGTGGAAAGCGGCAAGGTCAGCCTTCAGCAATATCCTTGCGTAGACCTGATACTGGGACTGGAGAGATTCTCCCCCGCGGCACTTGTAAGCTACAAGACCTTTCCGACGCAGATGCAGAGCGCGTTGCGTACCTATACGGCCGCCGGAGGCAACTTGCTCGTGAGCGGTTCCTATATAGGCTCCGATATGCTGACCGCCGGCGAGCAGACATTCCTTGGCAATGTGCTGAATGTGAAATATACGCCCAGCGACAGCCTGACCGCAGAGCCTCTCATAAAAGGGCTGGGGACAAGCTTCGATATCTATCGGGACTTCAACAAATACCATTATTCCACCCCTCATCCGGAAGTCTTAAATCCCGTCGGCTCGGCCTACTGCGCCATGCAATATGCCGATGGAAACTCTGCGGCTGTGGCCTGTGAGGGGAGCAAGAGCCGCACTTTCGTGATGGGATTTCCCTTTGAATGCATCAAGTCGGAGAGCCAGAGGAAGCTTATCATGCAAGGAATCATGAACTTTTTAATGAAATAACATAAAACTGACGACTATGTATAAAATTCAAGCCAACCAATCAGGCACCAGGAGTATAGAGGTTTCAGAGCGCCATCTCGCTACCCTCGACAAATACGCCCTCCTCAAGAATCTCGTCGACAGCAATGGTTTTATCGACGAGATGGTACTCGACAAGCTGAAATTCAATGTGCGCTCCATGCTCGAATCAGAAGCCGGGAAAGACAAGGAACTGCTCGATTTGTGCCTCGATGTAATCTACAACAGCAACATGAAGGCGTTCGGACTTCACCAGCTGGTATTGCTCTACATCGACTGGAAACAGAAACAGGACGCGGAAACACCTGAAAAAGAAACCGAAGAGTAAGGAAATCAAGACTTGAAAGAATACAGACTTACAGATTTTCTGCCGACAACCAAGAAGGAATGTGAACTCAGGGGATGGGACCAGCTTGATGTAATCCTGTTCTCCGGGGATGCCTATATCGACCATCCGGCATTCGGAACGGCCGTCATAGGCCGCACTCTCGAGGCCAACGGATATAAAGTGGCCATCGTGCCGCAGCCCGACTGGCACGGCGATTACCGCGACTTCAAGAAATTAGGCCGCCCCAGGCTCTTCTTCGGAATAGCCCCCGGAGCCATGGACTCCATGGTAAACCACTACACCGCGAACCGAAGACTCCGCCATGACGATGCCTACAGCCCTGACGGAAGGCACGACATGCGCCCCGACTATCCGACCATTGTCTACACGCGGATATTGAAAAAGCTGTTTCCCGATGTCCCAGTAGTCCTAGGAGGGATAGAGGCCTCGCTCAGGCGGCTCACGCATTACGACTATTGGCAAGACCAGCTGAAGCGGTGCATCTTGTGCGATTCCGGCGGCGACATCATCATCTATGGCATGGGCGAGAAGCCCATACTCCAGCTCTGCAGGGAACTGGAGGACGGGAAAGGCATCAGCGAGATCCGGGATATCCCCCAAACGACTTATCTAAGCAAGGAAAACGAAATTCCCGGAGGCATCTCCGGGGATGACATCGTCCTGCACAGCCACGAAGAATGCCTGCGAAACAAGAAGGCGGAGGCCGAGAATTTCCGCCACATCGAGGAGGAATCCAACAAGATGCACGCGCAAAGGCTCCTGCAGGCCGTGGACGATGTCTATGCCGTTGTCAATCCCCCTTATCCCCCGATGACGACGGAAGAGCTCGACGCGTCGTTCGATCTGCCCTACACGCGCCTCCCCCACCCCAAATACAAGGGAAAGACCATCCCGGCCTATGAGATGATCAAGTTCTCCGTAAACATCCACCGGGGATGCTTCGGAGGGTGTGCCTTCTGCACCATATCAGCCCATCAGGGCAAGTTCATCACCTGCCGCTCCGAGGAGAGCATCCTGCGAGAGGTGAGGCAGGTGGTCGAGATGCCCGATTTCAAGGGATATATCTCCGACCTCGGCGGGCCTTCGGCCAACATGTATGGCATGGCGGGCAAGAACAAGAAGGCCTGCGAGCACTGCAAACGACCCTCGTGCATCAATCCGGAGATATGCCCCAACCTCAATGTCGACCACAGCAAACTGCTGGACATCTATCATGCCGTAGACGCATTGCCGCAGGTGAAGAAAAGCTTTATCGGCAGCGGCGTCAGATACGACCTGCTGCTCCACAAGAGCAAGGATGAGAAAAACAACGAGGCTGCCCGCCAATACACCCGCGAACTGATATGCAAGCATGTCAGCGGACGGCTCAAAGTGGCTCCGGAACACACCTCGGACAAAGTGCTCAAGCTCATGCGGAAGCCATCGTTCAGCCAGTTCTATGAGTTCAAGCGCATCTTCGACAAAATCAATCAGGAAGAAGGACTGCGACAACAAATCATACCCTATTTCATCAGCAGCCATCCCGGCTGCCGGGAAGAGGACATGGCCGAGCTGGCTGTCATCACGAAGAACCTTGACTTCCACCTCGAACAGGTGCAGGACTTCACCCCCACGCCGATGACGGTGAGCACCGAGGCCTGGTATACCGGCTACGACCCCTACACCCTGGAACCGGTATTCAGCGCCAAGACACCAAGGGAAAAGCTGGCTCAGCGCCAGTTCTTCTTCTGGTATAAGTCGGAGGAAAGGAGGAAGATAGAACAAGAATTGAAGAGAATCGGCCGCCCGGACCTGATAAGCAAGCTCTATGACGGACGAGGCGGAGCGCGGGTAAGATATGATTCCAAGGCCATCGGGAGCACCCCGGAGCCCTATCCCGGGAAAAAGAAATCGGAGAAAAGGAGGGCCAAGAGCTATAATCCAAACTTCAATCATGCAAATTATAGAACAGCTAATCATAGGCAAGCACAGCCAGGAGACATGCGAAGACGGAATCGTAAGTAGCCAAGACTTCATCGCGGTGATAGACGGGAGCACCAGCAAGAGCCCCGTTCAGATTCACCGGGACATGCGCAACGGGCGTTACGCCATGCTCTTGGTAGCCGACTTCATCCGGAAAATGGATGCCGCAAGCAGCTGCGAAGAATTCTGCAGAGGCGTTTCGGAACTGCTCCTGAATATCTACAGGGAGAGAAAAATCGACTTGAAGAGGCTTGAAAAATGTCCGACAGAAAGGCTGACGGCAAGTGCCGTTGTCTATAGTCCCCGCCGAAAGGAAATCTGGATGATAGGCGACTGCCAATGTCTGATTAACGAAAGGCTCTACACCAACGGCAAACCGGCGGAGGAATTGCTGGCAGACAAACGCGCAGATTATATCAAGAAAGCCTTGAGCAAAGGATATAAAATCACTGACTTCCAAACTGTTGACAAAGGAAGGGAATATATATTGCCCGAGCTGAAGGCCTCGTGCGATGAACAAAACATTACCTATGCCGTCATCGACGGCTTCGAGATACCCATGGACAGGATAAAGACACTCCGGGCAGAAGGCGAGATTGTACTGGCCAGCGACGGCTATCCCCTACTCGCAGCCACGCTGGAAGAAAGCGAAAAACTATTACAAGGGCAATTAAGCGACGACCCTCTGTGCATCCATTCGTTCAAGGCCACAAAAGGTCTCATGGCGGGTAATGTTTCTTTTGACGACCGTGCCTATGTCAGGTTTCTTACTTGAACACAATCGTCTTAAACCAGTCTTTCAGCACTCCGCCGTATTGATTCTGCGAGTCTGACACCAGAAGCAATACCCGGGAGCCGTCCCGCAAGACCGGGCCCAGGCACATTCCCTCATAATTCGCAATCTCATAGCTGAAAAGTCCTAAGCTCGTCTTCCACTCATAGACAAGGTTCTTGTCCATAAAGGTCGTTTTCCCGTCGATGGGTTTATCCCGGTCAACCTCCTCAGAAGGCCATGCCTGAAAGAGTTTGCAGTTCACGAAGGCACCGAGCTTTGACGAAGGAGTGTAGAATTCGCGCTCCAAGACCAACAACGAACCGTCCTCCAGAGCTGCCAGTTCCGGCACGCCCATGGCATAGAGTTCGGCCGGAGCCGAGGCTGTAGGAGCATCCATTCTGTAGGCATACTGTCGGAGAGGCTGCAGGGCTTCGTCGAACGACTGGAGCCTTACCACATTTGCAACGCCGTTTGTCGGAGACGCCACCTCTCCGTCGCCTTGGAGTGTAGACTCGTTACAGGTCCAGACCCGATGGGTGGTCGGCGAATAGGTCAGGGCCTCAAAGCCCTGGTTGGTTCTTACCTTGCCGAAAACCTCCGGAATGACAGCCTCGCGAATCGTCCGGTGCCCGTCCAGGTCGTATTCAAGAATCTTGCCGTCAGTCTCGCCGCTGATCAGAATCGTCTTCGTCGACGGCAGGTAGACGATGCCCTCGCCGTCCCTGTTGGCAGCCCCGGCACTCCAGAATCCCCTGTTCTCTACATTCAGAATCTCACCGGAAACGCTGTCTATGTCTATCGCAAAGACATAGAAGCCGTCTTGCGGCGACTTGTCGCTGACCACGGCATACTCGTTTCCGCCCAGATGGGTGATTCCGCTATAGTTTCCGGGAGGTATCTGCGCCTGAAAAGTCTTCTGTTCGTGAGCACGAACTACGACCACGGAGTCTCTGCGGGCATACAGAGGGATTGCCAGAAGAAGGAGGCAAAGTGTAGAATAAACGATTCGTTTCATTTTCATTGGTTTTTACTTGATTTGCAAAATGCGGCAAACTGATTGACAATCTCGGCGACTTTGTCCGACAAAATCGGCGATTTTGTGCGACGATTTCGGCGATTTTGTCAAGAAGGGGGTTGCTGGCTGGCGTACAGAAGCGTATGGGCGGAATAGTTCATCACGGTGCCTTAGTCGGAGGGCAGGTAAGCGTAGGTCAAGATATACTCCTCGTTCACCCGATAAAACACCCTCTCCCGTTTCTCTGCTTTCAGGTCTTCCACCAGCAGCGAGCCACTATTTTCGGGAAGAAAAGGCAGGAGCCTCATTTCAAAATACTGCAGGTCTTCATCGGAGAACAGCTTGTAGATGGTTTCCTTGGCACTCCAGTTTACCAGGCGGGCCACCGTGTCGGGAGCCACCTCGTCGTCGCGGATGAACTTGCCCACTATCCGGTTTACCCTTTCGCTCATGTACTCGATGTCTACGGCGACATTTCGCCGCGGCGAAAGAATGAGTGCCGCATAGCCCCGCGTATGACTGATGCTGAGATTGAAGCCCTCCAAAACGGGCTTGGATGAAGGGTCATGATCAATTACCGTGCCTTTCAGGCCCGTCATCTGATAGAGAAGCTCGTGAATGCAAAGGCGCTCCATCTTCCTGACTTCCGAATGACAGGAAGACGCCGTGTCGCAGACTGCCTTCAGCGAGGCATCCCTCAGCAGCATCTCCTCGGGCGTTTCCTCCATCTTCCAAAGGCCGAGCCGCACATCTTCCTCAATATTCTCAATGCCAATGAGTGCCATTATGCGGGTGTATGATAGGCTGGATTATGCACGATAACCTTCACCTTGCTAATCCGGCGCTCCTCGATTTCCATGATTTCAAAGGTGTAGTTCTTGTAGTCTATGCGCTCCTGGAGGGTCGGGAAGTCGCCCTTAATTTCAAGAAGCAGGCCTGCTATGGTGTCGGCATCACCCTCAACCTCGGAGAATTCGTCATCGTCTATGTTCAGAATCTTACAGAAATCACTCAGCAGCGTCTTCCCCTCAAAGACATAAGTGTTGTAGTTGAGCTTGGAATAGGTCTTCTCTTCCTCGTCATACTCATCGTTTATCTCGCCCACTATCTCCTCGAGAATATCCTCAAGGGTTACCAGTCCGCTCGTTCCTCCAAACTCGTCGACCACGATGGCGATGTGAACCTTGTTCTCCTGAAACTCCCGGAGCAGGTCGTCTATCTTCTTTGTCTCAGGCACGAAGTAAGGAGGACGGATCAGACTCTGCCACCTGAAGTTGGCCGTCTTCGACAAATGGGGCAGCAAATCCTTGATGTAAAGGATACCGCGAATATTGTCCTCGCTGTCCTGATATACCGGAATGCGGCTATAGTTGTTGTCTACGATACACTTCAACACCTCGGTAAACGAGCTCCGAATGTCTATATCCACGATGTCCTGCCGGCTCGTCATCACCTCCTTGGCGGTCTCGTCGCCGAAACGGATGATTCCCTTGAGCATGCTCTGCTCGTCCTTGATGTCCTCCTTGTCAGTCAACTCAAGGGCTTGCTCCAGGTCGTCGACGCTCAACACATGGCTTTCCCTCTGCATAACCTTTTCCGCCAGTACCCCGCTCCGTATGAGAACGGTTTCCAAAGGCCAGAAGACCTTGCGGAATATCATGATGCCATTCACGCTCATCCGGCAGAATCTTAAGGGATTCTGGCGACTGTAGACCTTCGGCATAATCTCTCCGAAGAGAAGCAAAAGAAATGTCAGGAGCACCGTGAGGCACAAGAATTCCAGCCAATAGGCCTTTTCGCCGAAATGAACCAGCTGCCCGAAAATGTAATTACAGAGCATGATAATGGTAACATTCACGAAATTATTGAGAATCAGAATGGTTGCCAAAGTGCGCTCACTATCGTCCCGGAGCATCTGAACATTCCTGTCCCCTTGGCTTTTCTCAGGATTCAGGTCGGCCAAATCTGTAGGAGAAAGGCTGAAAAACGCAATCTCCGATCCACTCGCAAATCCCGATACAAAAAGCAGTATAGCAGCCAGAACGACTGCTATCACCACGCCTAATGTAGGCGCCTGTAAGTAAACATCCGAAAAGGATTCTGTCAGAGTTGATATATCCAAGGCTGTGGGTGTCTTTAGAATGGGAGAACCTCGCCGTCAGATTTCTCTTCCTGTCGCGGTTGCGCCGGCTGTGAGACAGGCTCCGGAGCATTTGTGCCCGTGGCATTTGCGGTTGCTTTAGGCGAGAGCATCTCCATGTTGTCGACCAATATTTCTGTAACAAACTTGCGGATTCCTCTCTGATCATCGTAGGAGCGATAGCGGATTCTGCCCTCTACATAGAGCTTGTCGCCCTTATGGACATATTTCTCCACCACCTTGGCCAACTTGCGATACAACACGAGGTTGTGCCAGTCGGTGTGGTCAGGCACCTGCGTCCCGTTCTGCAAGGTGTAGCCCCGCTCCGTAGTGGCAAGCCTCACCTGGGCAACAGCCTGGTCGACTTCGTAATACCGAACCTCCGGATCGGCACCTACATTACCGATGAGCATTACTTTATTCATGTTTCCTCCCTATTTCCACATTCCAAGATACCTGAACTGGAAGTTCTTGCCCCTCGCAGAGGGGAACTGGCTCCGGCTATCCACCCGTCCGCGAAGGTGCTCCACGATACGATTGTAGCAGTCTTGACCAGAGTTTGCCTTGCAATGTACTTCAAAATGGGTATCGCGATACTCATGTTTGCCAGTTGCTGGAATCGTTACCACCCGCTTAAAATCCAATATTCCCTCATACCATCCAGGGCGTTGCTCCGGAAGCCGAGCCACCGTAGAAGAGGCCGGCTCACGACGGTCAGAGAGTGAATTTATCACAGGATGGACCGCCTTCTTCTGCTTGAAGTCGAGCATTGTGTCGGCTGTGGTCTTGATAATGATGAAATATACGCGCGGACGCACCTTGTAACGCTTGGGGTAGAAAACCTCACTTGCCGCATAGTCGCGGATGTCCGCCTCCATCTCTGCATTCATCCCGATTTCCGGAATACTGCAAAGAAACTCAATAGCCTCATCTACATTATGTACTAATGCTTCCTTATCAAAATATCTTAAATATAAATTCATTGGCAAAACATGTTTCTCTAAGAAAGTAAAAAAGAGCGGCAAACGAGACTCGAACTCGCGACCCCGACCTTGGCAAGGTCGTGCTCTACCAACTGAGCTATTGCCGCAACGAAAAAAAACATTTGTGAAGAGGAGGAGACTCGAACTCCCACATCGCAATTGATACTACCCCCTCAAAGTAGCGCGTCTACCAATTCCGCCACCTCTCCAACAAATTCATTCCGGATAAGAGCCCTTGTGCCCAGAACAGGACTCGAACCTGCACGTCGTGAAACACACGCACCTGAAACGTGCGCGTCTACCAATTCCGCCACCTGGGCATGCAGAGGAAACCTCTTTGATTGGCTTTATCCAGAATGTGGAGCGGCAAACGAGACTCGAACTCGCGACCCCGACCTTGGCAAGGTCGTGCTCTACCAACTGAGCTATTGCCGCATTCTACCCTTGTTTTCACAAGGCGCATTTCCCTAAACGCGGTTGCAAAGGTAATGCTTTTTTCCGACTTTACAAACTTTTCCTATATTTTTTTTGTTAAAAAGATTACGGGAGTTGTTAATCCATGCGGTTTTTATAATCTTCATAACCGAATTCGCGCAGCGTCTCCAGTTCCCCGTTGCAATGAAGCAGACCGAGCGAGGGATGGGTGATGCCGTTGAACATTGTCGTCTTCACCGTCGTATAGTGCAGCATATCCTCGAAGACCACATTCTCTCCGACCTGCAATTCATGGTCGAACTGCCATGAGCCCATGAAGTCGCCAGCCAGACAAGAGTTGCCGCCGAGCCTGTAAATGTGCTCGGAGACGGCACATCCGTCCGCTGCTTCCAAGGGCAGCGAGCGCGCATTGCGGACCACTGGCTGATAAGGCATTTCCAGACAGTCAGGCATATGGCAGGTGAAGCTCACATTCAAGATAGCCGTGCGGATGCCGTGATCCTCTACCACATCCACTACCTGCGACACCAAGGGACCTATCTGCCAGCCAAAAGCACTCCCCGGCTCCAAGATTATCTTGAGATTAGGATAACGCCGGCGGAAGCCTCTCAGTATCTCTATCAGGAGGTTTACATCATAATCATCCCGCGTCATCAAGTGTCCGCCTCCGAAATTAATCCACTTGAGCCGTGGGAACCACCGCGAGAAGCGCTCTTCGATATGCACCAGCGTCCGTTCAAAGACATCTGCCCCGCTCTCGCAATGGCAATGGCAATGGAAGCCATCGATGCCATCGGGCAATCTTTCGGGCAGTTTCTCGGCCGTGATGCCAAACCGCGTGCCGCGCCCGCAAGGATTATAGAGTGCCGTCCCGACCTCTGAATACTCCGGGTTGACACGCAGGCCGAGGCTTATTCCCGGGTTCTCCCGCCTCATGACATCCTTAAACCGTGCGAACTGGGTCAGCGAATTAAAGCTCAAGTGGCTTGAGTAACGGGCAATTTCGGCTGCCTCATACGAGGTCAGGGCGGGTGTAAAGGTATGGGTCTTTGAACCAAACTCCTCGTATCCGAGCCGTGCCTCGTAGAGGGAACTTGCCGTGGTGGCACCGATATACTCCCTGAAAATGGGGAATGTGCGCCAGAGCGCATAGGCCTTGAAGGCCAGGATGATCTCCACACCTGCCTCGCGGGCCACCCGGCTGATTAATTCCAGATTGGCGCGAAGCCTCTCCTCCTCCAATATATAATAAGGTGTATCCAGCTCCTTGAATGTATTCGGATTGACTTTCATTACTTCTTTATCGGATAATCGTGAAAAACTTTTGCAAAGTTAGCTTTTTATTTCAGATATAATTGCAAGTCTCGCATAAATTTCATACATTTGCAATGAAATTACAGACAGAAGCATGAAGTTAGTAATCATGACTAAATCCACATTCTTTGTGGAAGAGGACAAAATTCTCGCCGCGCTCTTTGACGAGGGAATGGATAACTTGCATTTGTACAAACCCGATTCCTCCCCCCTCTATTCGGAGCGGCTGCTCACCCTTCTGCCTGAAGAATGCTATCGGAAAATTACGGTTCACGACCATTTCTATCTGAAAAACGAATACAGCCTGGCGGGCATTCACCTTGACAATCCCGACATGCTGCCTCCCTCTGGATACAAGGGGCACATCTCACGAACCTGTACCGACCTGACCCGACTTAAGGAGCTGCGCAAGAAATCGGAATATGTATTCCTCAAGAATGTATTCGGAAACTTAGACCCCGGGGGCGACGAGCCCGTCTTTACGCTCCCGAAACTGGAAGAGGCTGCCAAGAAAGGGCTCATAGACCGCCATGTGTATGCCCTCGGGGGCATGAACATTGAAAATATCCGCACGGCAAAGGAACTGGGATTCGGGGGCATCGTAATCCGCGATGACCTATGGAACAGGTTCGACATACAAAGCCAGACCGACTTCAAAGAGGTCATCCTGCACTTCGAGAAACTGCGCAAAGCTGCCAACTGACAAAGCAACCGGAAACACTTCTACAAATAAAATAAACGCTAAGAACATGAGTGAACAAAACTCTTTTTTGGTTTTCTCGGGAACGAATACGAGATACCTCGCAGAGAAAATCTGCCAAAGCTTAGGTTGCCCGCTGGGAAATCTCCTCGTTACGAGATTTTCCGACGGCGAATTCTCTGTTTCCTACGAGGAGTCCATCCGAGGCCGGGATGTATTCCTGGTACAGAGCACATTCCCCAACTCTGACAATCTGATGGAGCTCCTGCTGATGATTGATGCGGCCAAGCGCGCTTCAGCCCGCCACATCATCGCCGTGATACCCTATTTCGGATGGGCACGGCAAGACCGGAAGGACAAGCCCAGGGTGAGCATCGGCGCCAAAC
This sequence comes from Prevotella sp. KH2C16, assembly GCF_900113305.1. Lineage (GTDB taxonomy): Bacteria > Bacteroidota > Bacteroidia > Bacteroidales > Bacteroidaceae > Prevotella. Next base: position 236,424 of record NZ_FOOW01000003.1, read on the forward strand.
TCGTGGCCGACATGCTGAGCGTAGCGGGCATCGACCGCGTCATCACCATGGATCTTCACGCCGATCAGATTCAGGGATTCTTCAATGTTCCCGTCGATCACCTTTACGCCTCGGGGGTTATCCTCCCTTATCTCCAGGGGCTCAAACTGAAAGACATGGTCATCGCGTCGCCTGATGTGGGCGGCAGCAAGCGTGCCAACACCTATGCCAAGTATCTGGGATGCCCGCTGGTGCTCTGCAACAAGACCCGTGCCCGCGCCAATGTGGTGGAGAGTTTGCAGATTATCGGTGATGTGAAAGGCAAGAATGTCATCATCGTAGACGACATGGTAGACACCGCAGGAACCATTACGAAGGCCGCCGACATCATGATCGAGTCCGGCGCACTGAGCGTGAGAGCCTGTGCGTCCCACTGCGTAATGAGCGGTCCTGCCAGCGAGCGAGTGCAGAACTCGTCGATAGAGGAAATCGTGTTCACCGACTCCATCCCCTACACCAACCGCTGCTCGAAGGTGAAACAGCTCTCCGTGAAGGACATGTTTGCCGAGACCATCCGTCGCGTGGTGCACAACGAGAGCATCTCCTCGCAGTATCTCGTGTAGGCATCAGGAACTGCACACAATACAAACGGCATCTGCGCAGATAGCGGCCAGATGCCGTTCTTGTTTTCTCCCTGCCGCTGTCAGCGCGACAAAATCGGCGAGATTGACCGACAAAATCGCCGAAATCATGCGACAAAATCGCCGATTTTGTCAGCCTGACAACAGTCTTCCGACTACACGCCGGCGACAGTTCCCCTTCTTTATAGAAATAAAGCAAGGCATCGGAAATCATCCCGATGCCTTGCTTCAAATCTATTTGCCGCTGCCTTTAGTCAAGCCACTTCACATAGCAGAAGTCCTGACGGTGAGGCAGGTTCTCGTTTTTGGGATACATGCGGACGCAAGAACGGTAAGATCCGGCTATATCCGGCTCCACAACCACCTCAAAGGTGTAGTTGTTTCCCTCGTGTCCTACCATCTTGAAAGGATGCACGCTGTAGATCTTCCGGTCGCTGGTGCCCTGCTCAGGCTTCAGCGTTACGAGCTCAAGACCTATCGCATCGTCAAGCCCCTGCTCGTCGATCACATACTGAATCTTGAACTGAACGCCGGTCTCTCCACCCTCCGTGAGAACCTTGTCGTCCTTCGACACGACACGGATGGCGTCCCAACGCTCGGCAACGGTCTCCTTCCACTGCGCAATTTCCTTAGCCAGCCGGCTGTCATTCTCCTGCAACTTTCTGGAGCGGGCAGCCTCCTTGATATAGAACTTGTCGTAATAGTCGTCAAGCTGGCGCTTCATCGTGTAGTGAGGAGCTATGGTAGCGATGCTGTTCTTGATCACCTTCACCCAGTTCTCGCTATACGCCTTCTTGCCTTTATTGTAATAGAGAGGTATGATTTCGTTCTCAAGCAGACCGTAGATGGTGGCCGCGTCGAGCTTGTCTTGCCACTCCTGATTCTGATAGGTGCGCTCCTGCTTGAGAGCCCAGCCGGCTCCCTTGCGATAGCCTTCCACCCACCAGCCGTCGAGGACGGAAAGGTTTACGACGCCGTTCATCTCGGCCTTTTCGCCCGATGTGCCCGATGCCTCCAGCGGACGGGTCGGGGTATTCATCCAGATGTCCACTCCCGACACCAGTCGGCGCGCCAGTTGCATGTCGTAGTCTTCAAGGAAGATAATCTTGCCGAGGAACTCCGGACGCTGGCTTATCTCATAGATGCGCTTGATCAGACCCTGACCGGCACCGTCGGCAGGATGTGCCTTGCCCGAGAAGAAGAACAGCACGGGGTGTTCGGGATCGTTCACGATCTTGGAGAGCCGCTCCAGGTCGGTGAAGAGCAGGTGCGCCCGCTTGTAAGTGGCGAAGCGGCGGCAAAAGCCTATCATCAACGCATTGGGGTTGATGCGCTCCAAGAGCGATACCACACGGGCAGGGTCGCCCTGATTGCGAAGCCATGTCTCCGTGAACTTCTCACGGATATAGTCGATGAGTTTCTTCTTCAAAGCCATGCGGGTGCTCCATATCTCAGTGTCTGGAACATCATAGATGGCGTGCCAGATTTTCTCATTGCTCTGGTCGTTCATGAACGAGGGATCGAAATACTTATCATAGAGCTTGCGCCATTCCGTAGCTGCCCATGAGGGGAAATGCACACCGTTGGTAACATAGCCCACATGATTTTCCTCGGGATAATAGCCCTTCCAGTAGTCTGCAAACATCTTTTGCGACACCCAGCCGTGAAGTTTGCTCACGCCGTTGACCTCCTGGCAGGTGTTGCAGGCAAAGGTAGACATGCAGAACTTCTCGCCCTTGTCGTCGGGATTCGTGCGGCCCATGCCGATAAACTCATCCCATGTAATGCCCAGCATCTGGGGATATCCGCCCATATACTTGCCGAAGAGCTGCTCGTCGAAGTAGTCGTGCCCGGCAGGAACAGGAGTGTGCACGGTGTAAAGAGACGACGCGCGCACCAGCTCCATGGCCTGATTGAAAGTGAGGCCTTGGGCCACATAGTCGCACAGACGCTGCAAATTGCAGAGTGCGGCATGCCCCTCGTTGCAGTGATAGACATCCTTTTGGATGCCCAGTTTCTTAAGGGTGAGGATGCCGCCGATGCCCAGCAGGATTTCCTGCTTCAGCCGGTTCTCCCAGTCGCCGCCGTAGAGAGAATGGGTGATAGGCCTGTCGAAGTCGGAATTCATCTCGTTGTCCGTGTCCAGCAGATAAAGCTTGATACGACCCACATCCACGCGCCACACATAGGCATGTACCTGATAGTTCATATAAGGGACATCCACCACCACAGGATTTCCCTGCTCGTCCAGCTGACGCTCGATAGGAAGAGAGTTGAAGTTCTGTGCCTCGTACTGAGCCACCTGCTGTCCCTCCATATTCAAAGTCTGCGTAAAGTAACCGAAACGATACAGAAAACCTACTGCGCACATATCCACATTGCTGTCAGAAGCCTCCTTCAGATAGTCGCCGGCCAGCATGCCCAGGCCTCCTGAATAGATTTTCAGCACCTGGTTCAGGCCATACTCCATGCTGAAGTAAGCCACGGAAGGGCGCTTGGCATCGGGCTTTACATCCATATAGGCACGGAATTTCTTGTAAACATCGTTAATCTTTTTCATGATTGTACGATTCTTTACAATTGCCTCCTTGCGGTCGTAGTTCAGACGCTCAAGAAGGAGAACCGGATTATGTCCCACCTCTTCATAGAGCTTATCGTCAAGGCTCTTAAACATGCTGCGAGCTTCGTAATTCCAAGCCCACCACATATTATGAGCCAACTCGTCCAAGCACTTCAGCTCTTCAGGAAGTCTTGATTTGATTGTCAAACTCTTCCATTGGGGTTCGTTTGAGTAATCTGACTTAATTTTCATCTTCTTTTCTATAATTTGTGTTATTATTTCATTCTTCTCTTTCTGATGCTTTTCGCAACGCCATGTCATAAGCCTGCTCGTAATACCCGATAAACTTGCTCCAAAGGGCCTTCTTGGAAAGTTTATCGGCATGATCGCGGGCAACCTTGACCTGCTCCTCCGTAAAAGCGGAATAGGCTATGAGCGTATCCTTTATCTGCTCTGCCACCTCCTGATAATTATAGTCCGTGCGATGGATGACCTTCACGCCATCCTCGATTTCACTATAACTTCCCTTGATGTGGTTAGCCCAAAGGCCGAAACCGGCCAGGTCTGTCGTAATAGACGGCACCTTAAAGGCGATGGATTCAAGAGGGGTGTATCCCCACGGCTCATAATATGAGGGATAGATACACAGGTCGTTACCCAATACTACATCATAATAGGGAAGATTTAGGACACCGTCGCTGCCGGTAAGATAACAGGGAATGAAAATCACCTTTACCCGGCTATTCTTGTCGTTGCGCATCCAAAGATAGTTCAGCATGTTCTGGACATTATCGCGCGCAGGGTCATGAAGCCAGTGCGTAACCACCGGGTTATTAAGGGGAGTATCATATCTGAGCCCGCTATTGAGCCTTTCCACCAGGTCCTGCCGGGCAACGCCCGACCATCCCGGCACTTCTATGAAGGCAACGACATTCTTTTTCAGGGCTGAATCGTTATTCAGCCGATGCATGGCCTCTATAAAGACATCAATTCCCTTGTTTCGGAATTCATACCGGCCGCTGGTAGAGACGATGAGTGTTTCATCGCCGAAATCAGAGCCCGTCAGCGCATTCGCAACTTCAAGAAGGCGCTTGCGAGCTGTATTTCTCTTCTTTACGAATGCCGTGCCCCGCGGCACAAAAGCATTGTCGAAACCGTTGGGAAGCACAAAATCCACGGGCTTGTCTAACAGCTCCCTGCACTCATTGGCGGTAATATCGCTCACCGTAGTAAAGCAGTCTACATGTTTTGCGGTCTGTTTCTCAATGGAATGCTTGCTCTGCATATTCAGTTCACCGGCCATCTGGTCGCCATTATAAGCATAAAGATAATCATAGAGCGGCTTGTTATTACCCGCAATGCTCCGACCTATACTCGTTGCATGAGTCGTAAAGATTGTGCCTATTTCCGGCACATGCTTCCTTATATACAGCAGACCCAGCCCGGTCATCCACTCATTGCCATGATAGACAACCCGCTTGCCTTTGCCGATTACATGGTGATAGAAACTCTCGACAACCTTACCTGTCGCATACGAGAACATAGAGGCCTCGTCATAGTCGCCATAAGCGTGAAGGCTGTCTACCTGGAAATCTTCCCAAAGCTTTGTGTAAATGGTGTTTTTAATTTCAAAATAAGGTTTGAAATCAACAAGAACAGCTATCGGCTGGCCTGGGATATCCCATCGCCCAATCCGCACATGGATACCCTCATCCCGCGCAAGAAGCCTCCATTCCGCGAACAGGGACTCGTCTTCCCTGAAATAGGGGCAGACAATTTCGTGAGTCCAACAATCCGGACCGATGAATACTATTCGATCTCTAATAATATCCTGTAATGTCTTCGCCCTCGAAGAAAGAACGGTGTATATTCCGCCAACCTTATTGCATACTTCCCAACTGGATTCTAAAATATAGTCAGGAAATAACATTCCTTTTGCCATAAAACTTATTGTACAACCCTGCAAAGTTACGATAAAAAAAGCAAAATCACAATGATATGATGCGATATTTTGCCCAATCCCCCGTGTTTTATTGATATGGATTGCTTAGAAGTAAAGGAATTTGCGTGCAGTCGCTCCTGTCCAAAGTCTGCAAAGACATATCTCCAGAAATTCCATACAGGCAAATCAGCAGCGGCTCATCCCTTTTTTTATCCTCATAAAATACCTTTTCAATATTTTTTTTCTATCTTTGTCAACAGAATCATGTATATGATAACAATGAGAAAAATCATATTACTAATAGTTACAGGGCTCCTTATTTGCAGTTGTAATGCCAAGTCAGATTTAAAAGATACGGGGACGATTCCGATAGACACCCTGATAGGAAATTGGATGTATTACCAATATCATGGAAAACAATCCCATGCTAATTGCGTCTTTGACCTTACCTTAAAGAAGGCAGGAAAAGACTCTGTGATTGGGAATTACTGTAGTATATGGGACAACGGGAACAGAATCGACTGCTCTTCTGAGAATGCAAACAATATCAAGGGAGTGTTTCGAAAAGACACACTCTACCTCTCTTTTCACGGTTTCTATGACGAGCATGCACAAGGAGAGGCCAAAGTCTATAAACAAAAGGGAGGTGATGTCATTTGGGAAATGGGAAAAGAGGAAGGTGCTTTCTATCTGCCGCACAAGGTGGTGCTACTGCGTGATGACACCGCAAAATACTTTTCAGATGTTAGAAGGATAGATTCTCTGGAGAAACTTTCGGTTGCCGTCGAAAGCGAGAAAAGAATCGATGTAGCGGAAATTCCGTTACCCTTTGATTTTCATCATTTCCAACACGAGCAAGATCTTTATGATGAGGGGAAGCACGACGACATGCCATATAAATGTGTATATATAGAAGATAATAAAGAACTGGAATATACCTATAAAAGTCAATGGGATAATTCGAAGCCCGGCTTGTTATACCGCATCCATACAGGGAAGGAGTACAAACTTGATATGGTCTCCTATGCTATAGATGGCATTCCCTCGTTAATTTACAGACTAATAACATCTATTCATGGTGTTGTGATAGATGGGCTGACCGTTTTCTCCTTTGTTGGAGAGGATGAAAAAGATTGGAATACGAGTTCCTTTACGATCTCAAAAGATCTTGGTATAACAATCTATAAAAACAAACTTCACCACGACAAAATTGTCAAGCAGACCATAGTTGGAAGATATGCGATTGATGACGAAGGGAGATTTGTAAAACAAGACTTTGCTAACAGATGCGGACTCAAATCAGAAGAACTCTATGAAACATACTAAAGAAACAATTATCATAAGCCTGATGGCAATGCTCTTGCTCGCCAGTTGCCATAGCGGTGTTGTCAAGCCGAAAGAGGTAGTAAAGGCAGATAGCGTACATCTATATATATCCCCGGGATTTGTTGCCAATAGGGAAATACACTACTGGAGGGTATTCCCCCATAGCAGAGCTATCATGAATGTTGAAACAAGGGATATACGAGCCGGTGGCAATCAAAAGACATTTATTAAACAGGTAAATGACGGACTGCAGGCAGAGATAAGTCTTCTTGTAAGAAAACTATTCGTAGACCACATTAGTGCAGATATCATTGCTATCAAGGATCTGTCATATATGACAGACTGCGGGTCTCTGGAAGTAGAGGTATATTGCGGTCCCAAGAACACGCACTACTCGTATTATCTGGGCTATGAGCATGTAGAGTATTCCAAAGATTTCAACCATTTATTGGAACTCATCAGTAAATAAAGAGATAAACGAACAGAATTGCGGTTCCTTATAAAAGACAGCCCTTCTATTGTTATTTTGCAAATATAAATATTATTATCAAAAATAAAGTAATAAACAAACAGAATTCTAAGTTTTTTCGTTATCTTTAGCCAAAAATAAAAATAGATGATTAGAAAGATTTTATCAACATCCCTGCTTCTTCTCGTAAGTTTTGCTGGAATAGCACAGGAAGAAGAGCCCTTTAAGGGATATTTTATAAACAAGGAATACAATGTCTATCTACAAATAGACTTTTACAAGAACAACATTATTATACCTGGGCAAGAAGTGTTCGGAGAAATCCCCGGATTCTTTGGCGACAAATTAGATGGTAGAAAGTGGCTCATCACCGACGCCAAAATCATCAACGACAAAGAAGCTGAAGTCTCCTTGATTAATGATGTAGCAAGCGAAGACCTTACTGCAAAAATCAAATTATTAAACGACAGCACCTTAAGGCTTAAACAAGTTGAAGGCAGCGTCTTGAAAATCGCGAGAAACCGGAAATGGGTCAAGATGCCCAAGGTGTTGGAGTTCAAGTCTCACAAATAACCTCCTTCACACCCTTTACTCCATACTCTCTTTAATCTGTTAATCCCTAATCTTGTAAATTTCCCCTGTTCTTGAGGCGGAGGTGCTCCCTCCCTGCAGGGGATAGGCTGGGGAGAGGCCACGAAAAAAGCCCCCGGGACATCTTCAGTCCCGGGGGCTCTCGGTTTCAAAGGGGGGCGGCGGCCTACTCTCCCGCATTGCACTGCAGTACCATCGGCGCTGGCGGGCTTAGCTTCTCTGTTCGGAATGGGAAGAGGCGGGACCCCGCCGCCACGGCCGCCCGGATGGGGCGACACGTCGGGCACGGGCAAGGGACGAAGAACACGGGAAGGGCCCCGGAGGGGGCCGGAGGGACGGACGCGCGCGGAAAGGTTCGGGCAATTAGTAGCGCTCGGCTTTGGCGTCGCCGCCTTTACACCTGCGCCCTATCGACGTCCTCGTCTGGGACGGCCCTCGAAAAGGAGCTCTCATCTTG
>NZ_FOOW01000016.1 GCF_900113305.1 Prevotella sp. KH2C16
AGTACTAAACTACTTCATCAACAGATCAACTAATGCTCATGCAGAATCTCTAAACTCAAAGTTGAAAGGCTTCAGAGCACAGCTCCGTGGAGTACAAGACCTGCCATTCTTCATGTATAGAACGACGATGATCTTTGGATAACAAAATGTTATTGCCACGGATATTTGCAACTGTGCCCATAAGATTCCACCAATGTGCGATAAGTACTTTGACAAGGCTTTACAAACCTGTTTCTGTATATAGAAACAGGCTATGACGGGTGTGATACTTAGGAAGTATCGCCCTCAAATAAGGCTCATGAGATTCTCTGACACACGATATTCCAAAATTACGCTTGCTATGACAAAGAACACTTTAGGAGCGAGTACAACTAAATTGCTGACGAATAATATTTGTCATTACCTGAATCTGCCTTTTCAATGCAAATATTCTCACTCATGCTTTCCAGAAACACGAACTAATCCTTGGCATGGAACGGCTCCATCCTGTTATGACAACTATTCTGTATTATTGCTGTCCGCTAAAAATAAAAACAGCAAAAAACCTATCCTCAATCCCAATATACAGGTGTTGTGGATATATTTTTCAAAAAGTAAGCCCCCTCTTAGTCAAACAAGGTCGGCTCCGGTGGTATTTCCTTGGCTTCCTCAAGCATTTTCGCCCAGTCCTTTTCCGGATTTTCAAGGAAAGTATAGCAGTTCACATAATACATCAGCATAAGCCTTATCATTGTTGCCAATCCGGAGAAACTCCATGTCCGTTTGATGCGCTTCCGGATGACCATTACCAGAAGATTGGCTATAAGGGTAACCCATATCTGTATCTTGATGGCATTGGCACTCTCTCCGTAGAAGTAGCGCAGGGGGAAGTTCTGCTTGAGCTGTTTGAAAAGCAGCTCTATCTCCCTTCTTTTCCGGTATATGGCAATAATCTCCTACCGGTCCATATCCATGTCATTGGTAAGCAAAGAGATGAGCCTGGGCACTTTCTTCCTTAAGTCAATGTATGTGATGATCCTTGCAGTATGTGTGTTGGTTTCCCCGCCTTTCATATGTTTTGTGAACCTCACTTTTCGCTCCCGGCTCTCCATCAGTCCCTCAGGTGTCATGTACATTTTGTCAGAAAGTGTCTCGTAGACAAGGTTTTTCTTCATTTTCGTAACATATACGATACCCCTTCGGGTGAGTTCCTCAAACTTCGAGTAGTCAATGTAGGCCCCGTCCATGGCCAGTATGTCACCTTTGTAGTAATTCGCGGGTCTGAGCATGAAGGAGTCGTTGGTCGCAGCCGAGGTGAACCTTATGTCCGAGGGTACACCCTCGTTGGCATGGATGTTCGTGTGCACCTTGATGCCTCCTTTCTTCCTCCCCGACTTTGGATGACGGCCGACACCCTTAAACAGGAGGTTGGAGAACAGGGTTATCGTGGTGGAGTCAATGATTTGCAGGCGGTGGAGCCATGAGGGAACCTGGCGTTTTCGGCTGTCCGAGGAAAGTTCGTTCCTGTACCGGTCATACAGGCTACGGTATATGTGTTCAAATATCCTTTCTGACCTGCGTGCGTTGGCATCGGACAGAGTGCTGCGCCGCGGCATCACCCGAATGCCCAGATGTGCCAGTTTGCGGGCCTCGGGGAACATGGAGTCCGTTATCTCGCGGAGTGAATCGAACCGTTTGATTACCGCATAAAGCATCACGACAAGGTGCTGCCAGGCATCAAAGTGCTTTACATAGTGCTCACCACCGCTCTCACGGCTGATTTTAAGGGTTTCTGCCTTATCAAGCAAATTTATCAGCTGACCATACATCGGCTGTCCGAAGAAATGACTATCTTTGCTCATGGTTATATTTTTCCAAATACAAAGATAACCAAAAGGGCTGATACCTCGGGAGAAGTGTCAGCCCTAATCTTTGACATGAATTAAAGTTTTACCGGACAGCAATAATTCTGTATCTCCTTGTACTGTTTCCTCAAAGTGGACTCCTTTTATATGAAAGTATATGTCAAACGAACTGGGATTCGTAGGATTCGTCTCTATACACTGATTTCATCAAAAAGAGCTATTATCTACCTGACTAGACATGACGTAGAGTCAAAATATTTAACTATTTTCTTTGCACCATTGGCCGCAACAAATTCCAATATAACTAACTTATTGGTAAGCAAACGGGCTGAAAAAATAAAACTTGATAAATTATTCAAATCAAAGTTGGCCAAACAACATCCCTCTAAAGAGAATACTCTGATTTTGACCAAAGGAACAGAAGATTTAATCTCAAACTTACCTTCGCTCCTTTTCCCTATCGTAACCTCAATATTACCCTTAGAAAAGGATACTCCATCTATGCCGGTAGTAACAAGTAGTTCCGAAGCTTTCTCGGCAAATCTTTTACCCAGTTCGACATAGCCTTCGCGTGTAAAATGCAGCTTGCTATTGGGAATATAGGGAAGGTCCAATGCCTTCACCTTATAGCAATTGGGAATATAGTAGGCATTTCCTTCTGTGACGATGGCATCTTGGTTGGGTATAGGGCCATTGCCACCCGTCGGCTCTCCAAATATGAGGGGAATCTCCGATGACTTTAAAGAAAGGTCTTTCAGCATATCACGATAGACCTTCTTCACCTCTGAAGGCCAAAAGCTCTTCCATCCATCCGCCTCTCCTTGGTGCATGAGAATACCTTTGATAGTTCCATATTTCTGTGCAATCTTAGCCATTTCGATAATCCTTTGATAGGGATTGCCTCCATAAGCATATTTTGCTTTCTTCTGTGCATTCGCATCAGGCGACGGATTAGTTTGCGTACCATCCATGTATGTCGCATATAGTGCCTTGTCGAACAGACGAATTCCGGCACTGGCCACCGCTACATGTATAAAGCCGAACTTTTTCCCAGGATTCCTTGCCAACATCTCCTCTCCAAATGTTTTTACCCAGCTGAAAGCTGTTTGGAAGTGTTTGCACTTGCGGCAGTTTGGTTCTGCTACCGACTCCCATTCGCCAAGATGAGAATCGTTGATACCTGTAGCATCTTCGTTTTCATAATTGTCATATGCGATAAGATTTTTTAAATCTTTATTGGGGATTTTATCCTCATCTAAAGGGCGTGCTGCATATCCTTCCGCATTGGACTGTCCGAAAACTATATAAATATAGAAATTTTCTTTTTGAACATCTGTTATCGGATCCCAATCATCTGCCGTATCAGCACTGACAAACAAGGAACCTGATAACAAGATAGTCAAAAGAATTCCAAAACGCTGTTTTAAACCTATATTTTTCATCGTCTACAATTTTTTATCATTATTCTATTGTTTATTTGGCAAATCGACAGGAATCGTTTTCAGAGTTACATTCTTACACAGTAAGTCGCGACTGTTGGGTCCAATCATTACTGCGAAATCTCCTGGCTCAAGTTTGTATTCCATGTCGTTAGTCCAATAGCCAAGTTCGCGTGCGTCCAATTCGATGTCTACTCTTACCGTCTGTCCACGGGGAATAAACACCTTTTTAAATTGTTTTAGTTCCTTTTCTGGACGCACCATCGTTGCAACGAGGTCAGATACATAAAGCTGCACGGTCTCTTCCCCATCATATTCACCAGTATTTGTAATATTTACACTTACGGGAAGTTTCCCTTTGTCGTCAAAAGTTTTAGGGCAAACGAAATTATCGTATCTATATTGTGTATAACTCAATCCATATCCAAAGGGATAAAGATTCTCGTTTCGTAAGTCTATGTGTCGCATAGTAGATGTTTTTTCCATATTTCCCGGTCGTCCCGAACGCTTATAATTGTAGTAATTGGGGATTTGTCCTTCTGCTCGTGGAAAAGATGTTGTGAGCTTACCAGACGGATTATAATCGCCGACAAGTATGTCGGCAATAGCATTGCCAGCTAGAGTCCCAAGAAACCAAGTTTCCAGTATCGCATCTGAAGCCTTTTCCACCTCTGAAAGCACCAAAGGTCTCCCATTCATCAGTACCGTAACAATCGGTTTACCTGTTGTTTTAAGTGTGTCGAGTAATTGTTGCTGCACCCCAGGTAGAGATAGAAAAGCCCTACTGCGAGACTCCCCACTCATTAAGGCTTTTTCGCCCAAAACAGCAATAACAATATCACTCTCTTGGGCAACTTTCATCGCCTCTGCAAATCCCTGTTTACTCCTGTCGCTGAAATCACAACCTTGCACACAAAGGATCTTGATGCCAGTACCAAGTTTCGACTTCAATCCACAATAAACTGAAATAACATCTTTCTCATCGCCACACGCCTTCCACGAGCCCATTACCTCAGACTGATTGTCTGCTAATGGCCCTATAAGGGCAATCTTCTTAACAGATTTTGAAAGAGGTAATGTTTTGTTTTCATTCTTCAACAACACAATAGATTTAAGTGCTGCCTCTTTTGCAATTTGCATCCGCTCGGCATTTTTCACCACCTTCCTTTCTCGTTCTGTATTAAAAAAACGGTATGGATTATCAAACAGGCCTAACCTGTATTTTATAGACAATACACGCTTTACAGCAACATCAATAGTACTTACTGATACACTCCCATTTTGTACGGCATTGGCCAAACAGGCATTGAACAACCCATCAGTCATGTCCATGTCCAAACCAGAGTTCAATGCAAGTGCTGCGGCATCGTTTTCGTCTTCAACAACAGCTTGTGTCTTGAGTTGAATCACCCCGTTCCAATCGCTCACTACAAATCCTTTAAAATGCCATCTGTTACGCAAAAGCTCTGTAAGTAGCCATTTGTTCCCTGTCGCAGGTATCCCATTAATGTCGTTGAACGAGGCCATGAAGGTCTGCACGCCTGCATCCACACATGCCTTGAACGGTGGTAGATAGACCTCCGCCAAGGTGGCATTAGACATGTCGACTGGGGCATAGTCGCGTCCGGCCTGCGGCGCACCATAAGCGGCGAAGTGTTTTGCACATGCAATCAGAGCATTGGGATGCCAAAGATTCCATTGAAAACCTTTCACACGCGCCTCAGCTATCTTGCAGCCTAAATAAGTGTCTTCACCAGCCCCTTCTACGATTCGTCCCCATCGGGCATCTCGTGCAATATCCACCATCGGGGCAAAGGTCCATTGAATGCCTGAGGCCGAGGCCTCTATTGCGGCAGACTTAGCCGTGCGGTACATTAAATCCAAGTCCCATGAGCAGGATTCTGCTAATGGAGTCGGATATATGGTCTTAAAACCATGGATAACATCAAAGGCAAAAAGAATAGGAATCTTCAAACGGGATTTCTGCATGTTTTCCTCCTGGATATTTCTCAAGTTGACCACCCCCCCTACATTTAGAATAGATCCAACCATACCCCTTTCCAACAACGAGTCGGAGAGTTCCCCACTCTTTGGACCTGTCAGGAACTCGCGTCCCACATATTGGGAAAGTTGGCCTATTTTTTCTTCTAAAGTCATCTTTGCCATAAGGTTGGCAATAAACTTCTCCTCCACATTTTTCTTGCCAACCATTTCAACAGGTTTGTTTACACTACTCGTTACAGTCTTGTGGGGCACGGAAGCGGAAACTCCTGTAGAATAAAACAGGATTATTGCCTTCAATATATCAACAAACAGAAATGTTTTTTTCATTTTTAGATAATCTTTTCTGTGTCCATATTCCAATAGCATATTTCACTTAACGGTTATTTTGGCTATTCCTGCACCTAATCCAACACTCTTGGCAGAAAGGGTGACTGTCGAGGTCTCTTTATCAGCCTGTATCACCACTAGACAGCGCCCAAAGAATGCTTTGCGGTGATTGGCCTGAAAACGCTCCATCGACATTTGACAGCCATTATCAACTCCTACTATTTTAGCTTTTCCCTCTAAAGAGAAAAATACCTGATTTTCAGCAAGGGGGCAAAGAATACCATCTTTGTCGACGATTTCCACTGTCACAAAGGATAAACTACGACCATCGGCAACAAGTGTTGTAGTATTCGGAACGAGGCGTACATGGTCGGGGGTACCTGCTGTTCTTATAATACTTTCCTTCACTACCTTGTTGTTTTTTCTTGACACAGCACGAATTTCCCCTGGCTGGTATTTTACTCTCCATATCACATGATAGTCATGTTTTCCTTTCTTTCTTACACCCTTTGACACCCCATTGATGAAAAGTTCCACCTCGTCAGCATTGCTGTAATAACACCAAAGATCTACGGTCTGCCCTTCAATCCAATTCCAATGTGGAAACAAATGTAACACATCTTTGTCCGTCCATTCACTTTGGTACATGTAGTAAACATCTTTAGGAAAGCCCGCTAAGTCGATGATGCCGAAATAACTACTGCGTGCAGGAAACGCAAACGGAGTCGGTTCTCCGATATAATCCCAACCTGTCCAGATAAATTGTCCCGAACAGTAGGGAGTATGCTTGACGACATCCCATGTGGCTTCGTGGATAGAGCCCCATGAAGTTTGCATATTGTCGTAGGCTGAACACATGAAAGTCGGATTCATATAAGGGCGTGCCTTACCTGGCAAACAATATATGGAATCACTGGGCATCACATAGTAGCCACGCGTCTGCAAAGCCGATACACTTTCCGTAAGCAAGAATGGTTTGCCTGGAAAATCATGGGGTACATTTTTGACTTCTTGATGGTGGTAGTTGAAACCTATGACATCAAGTGCTTCACTCTTGAAAAGATGATTTTGGGGCGACACTTCATTACATCCAGCAGTAACTGGACGCGTTCCATCCATCTGCTTGACGATAGAAACAAGTTTCTTGGTTAATGTGGTATTGCTGCTTTCCCGGATATCAGACAACAATGACGCATCTCTTTTCTTATTTAATTCTATGTTAACTAAATCTAGCGAAACTGTTTCATGGCGATTTGTATTCCACTGCTCCAATACTTCATTTCCTATACTCCACATGATAATAGACGGGTGATTGCGATCGCGCAACACCATATCTCTCAAATCTCTCTCATACCAGTTTGCAAAATATTTGCTATAATCAAATAAGGTCTTGCCGTTGAGCCAACTATCAAAAGACTCGTCCATCACAAGTAATCCCATACTGTCACACATGTTCAGCAACTCGGGAGCCGGAGGATTATGGGCACACCTAATGGCGTTGGCTCCCATTTCTTTCAACATCGAAAGTTGCCTGTGAATGGCATCCTCATTGACGGCTGTTCCTAAACAGCCCATATCGCCATGTAAGCAAACTCCATTGATTTTCAAGTTTGTCCCATTGAGCCAAAAGCCTGTTTGGGAATCAAACCTGAAAGAACGAAGACCAACACTTAAGTCTTGTTTGTCCACAATACTCTTTTCCGTCAGCACCTCTACTTTTAAGTTGTAAAGATATGGTTTGTCCACAGACCAAAGATTAGGGTTACGCAAAGACAATTTCTTACATACTGTCGTCTTTCCAACTTTCGCAACAAAGGATGCCTTTGTTTGCGACACAACTTTGCCATTCGCATCAATAATAGAGCAACATAAATGGACTGGGCAAGGCTTTCTCTGATGATTTTCCAAATCGACATCCACATCTATTTGAGCAACATGCTTCTGCAATTCTGCCCTTGCAAAAACACCCCAATTCGCTATATGCAAATTTTGTTTCCGCACTAAATATACATGACGATAGATTCCGCATCCGCTGTACCACCTGCTATTAGGCTGCTTGCTATTATCTACACAAACAGCAAGAACATTTTCTCCATTCTTATTTAAATACGGAGTCAAATCGTACCTGAAACTTACATAACCATAGGGACGCGTTCCCAAGAGATGTCCATTTAGATAAACTGAAGAGTTCATAAACACTCCGTCGAAATCTATGTAATATCGTGTTGTTCCGTCTGCATCCTCGATTGTGAAATGCTTCCGATACCATCCCACCCCACCAGGCAATGCACCTCCCACAGAGCCAGAAGGGTTTTGGACATGAAAGTCGCCCTCTATGGCCCAATCGTGAGGCAAGTCTAAAGTTCTCCATGATGAATCGTCAAGCGAGGGAACTTCCCAGCCTAGGCTTTTGCCAATACGAAATTTCCAGCCCTGATCGAACGCTATACGCTCGGAAGCTGTAATCCATGCGGGGAAAAGTGACAATACAAGAAGAGAGGATATGTATTTGACAATATTCATCTTGAGATAGATACTACTTTATAATAAGTTTTTTTCCGTTGTAAATGTAGACACCCGCCCTTAGCGCTTCCGGATGATACCCATCGGTCAACTTCAAACCATCAAGGTTGTATATACCTTGGGAAGCTTGCCGTTGTCCATCGTTTATAGACTGGATAAACGAAGTGGCACTTTTGAGCTTTACCTTAACTTGAATTAGGTTATATTTGCTACCTGTTACTGCTAAACCGTAAGTCTTCAAAGCCTCTGCTGCAGCGGTGTTCAGAACAAAGTTGTAAATACTGTCTTCCTTATTTTGGGCAAGGTTGATAATGTGCCCCCACTGTGTGTCCGATGGCAAATTGGGACGGTCACTTTGGCCTTCTACCTTTGTATTCAGGCGCAAGTAGCATTTTGCGTTACTTGCAACATCGCGCATGCGAAATTGAAGTGTATCTCCTTCATTTACACCAGAAAACTCCTTAGAACTAACCAACACCTCACCCCATTTGATGGTTTTATCACCTTCCCAGGCAATTCCATTGTGCCGTTCCAAACTTGCAGCAAAAATAGTTACGCCTGTACCATAAACTGTGCAGCCTTCTGCCTTTAGCTTGTTAAGCATCGTTTCGTCTTCTATTCTAAACGCCACCTTGGCATCGCCGTCGGCAATGCTTAATTCCCATGCAGAGATGGGCTTGCCATTACTATCTCTCAAATCAAGGTAAGGATATTTGTCTTTGCCACTCTTCTTAAGATCGAATATGATGCGGTCGCCAACAACTGCCTTTCCCAGAAGACTTGCAGGTAAAGCAACCCGAGTGCCTGACATGGCAGCATCGCTAGTATAGGTCTCTGTGCCATGCCACAAAGGTGTACCTGTGCGAGTGAAGACCCGAACCCAATCTATGTCCATGCTGTAACTGTGAGGGGTCAATGACCTGTCGGTAGCATAAGCAGGATTATCTTCCGGATAACCCACACCCATATCGCCAGAATCGTTGCTGGCACCAATCTGGCCCGTGATAGCTATATCCCAAGTAGCATTGTCATGTCCACTTCGTACTTCGCTATTCATGAACTTGTTGTATCGATTGCCATAGTCTCGACTGCGCCATACGGAACGAATTCTTTTATCAATTAGAAAACTGATTACCACATGATTACTTGGATCGTCGATGTCTGGTTCTATCTGTACGCCATAAATATGAAAATCCTCTTCAGGGTTGAAATCAATAGCGGTGATTCTATCCGATTCTGCATTGAGATTATACCTCACTTTACCTGTCGTGTTGTCATTGCCGTGGATAGACTGGTTAATCTTGAAGGGAACCGTTGGATCTTTCTCTTTGTTCCATTTCACGAAGAATTCCTCCAAGTCTATTTCAAACATGCTGGCACCCATTCGGTGGCGTAACCAAAGCGACATCCATACACCTATTTGGTAAGGAGCTTTAGCTTTTATTTCGATGCGCGAGAACAATGGATAATACTTTGGGTCATTGCCATTATAGTTCCTGGAATCATGACTGGACAAAGCACCAGACCACCACCCGAACTTATCGGCAGCATACATTGGTGCGGGAGGATTGTTGTCGCGCGTAGCCGTAATGCGCGCCACACGATTGCCGCCTTCGTTTTCAAAAGTTATCTGCTCTGTTCTGTAGGTTTGAGCCATACGCTGGTTCCTGTTGTTTTGACCATATTGTGCATTTTTTGTATAGTTGTCGCCATACACCCCCCAATACTGATAGTTCACCTTTCTACCATTAAATTCGTCACCATCGTAATAAGTCCATCCCGTAGGTTCCTCTATTTGTGGTATGGATTGTGCTTGTACAGAAGCTAGGCAAATAAATATGATTGCACCAGAAATATAAATCTTCTTCATTTTTTTGGATTTTTTATGAAATTTGTTCTTTTGCTGAGTACCTCTTCATCACTCAAATCGTTAATTCCGTATCAAGGTTCTACTACGATCCCCCTCTTATTTGGAAAATCGTATGTCAACTTGGTACCAGCCTTCCATATATGGTCTTTGTTAGGTTCATCAGCTCCTGGCTTGCGGAAAGCCAATTCTCCCGTTTCAAGGTCAACCGCTACCTCACGTTTCCATTCGGAGAACCTCGGCGTCAAACTACTAAACTTCGGTATCCTGACATAGGTACGCACACGACCATCATTCGGAAGTATTGCGGACACGGTCTTACCATTTGAATCTGTCAAGAAAGTGAAGTTGGTGCTACCGGCATACCCGTAAATAGTAGCCTTTTGTATACATACCATACGAAGACTGAGGTCGATAAAAATCATATAAATTCCGTCTTCTGGGATGATGGCCTTGCCACCTTGTATAGTATATCCAGTATTGTCTTTCAATTCCACAAACTCGTTTCCCCCAAAACATTTCTCCGTAGCAAACCTTAAGCCCGTCCCCCCTTTAAAATAATTGACATAAAACCAACGATAGTCTTCGCTGTACGAACGATCAAATGATTCTACTAAAGGAGAGCCCCAGTTCATGTTTCCAAAGTCATCACTGGTCAGATATAACGCTGTGGCATACTCTGGAACATTTGTCTCAGACATTACATAATCGAACTTTGCTGTATCGTCCATGAAATTCAGTTCGATGGGGATATTTTGTGCTACTGGTACATTTTCCATCTCTTGTGTATCTACACCTCGATAGGATATCATATTGTTGGTGATATTGAACTCCATGGAATTCCATTCACGGTCGTTGTATTTGGATACGGCAAACATCTTGAGATTACCTTGATTCGTTGTTTTACCTTCAAAATGGTCGCCTTTCAATACAAACCGTTGTTCATCGCCATTAAAACAATCTCCTATTCCATATACTTCTGGAGATTCGAAAGAAATCAATTTACGAGAAAGGTCCACATATACCAAGTAATAGCCAGACTGGGAAACCGTTGCATGCCCCTGGGCATCTGTGGTAAAATTCATATTGCTGCCTTGGGACGCAAAACTATCAGAACCTGTCTGGTTTGTAGACCATTCTATCGCTTTCCCTGCTGTGAAATACCTGATGGTCCAAAAAGCACCATTTCCTGCAACGCCAACAGGAATCATCTTGACAGAATTGTCTACACCCCATCCTCCAAAATTTTCACCACCCATATACAACTCCGTGGAATACCCATGAGCCTCTGGCTCTATGACTTCTTCTCCATCAATCTTTGCCGTGAAGTTCTCGGACAACACGCTATATTGTATATTCACAATATAATTTCCCTTGCGTTTTAATTTCAGATTCACTTTTGACAGATTGGTAAGGTTTGTGTATTCATTGGTAAGCACATTGGTTCTTATGTTAGCACCGATGCCCGTATAGACAGATGAGAGAGTATCTATTTGGGATTCACTATAGCGTACCAAAACAGGTAGTCCGTTCCCATAGCAGAAAGTATATTCGGTCGGTGTTAACAGTTGTTCTTTGTCGCCACTCTTCCAAGTTACGACATGAGCGTTGTGATCGTAAGTTACATTATCTAAGGCTAATTCTTTTGCTCCATGCTCAGTAATTTCCAAATCGGAAACTATTTTAAAGTCCATGGGGATGACATTGAGTTCGTTTAATTTTTTATTTACAATGATCTTATAAAGTCCCTCTGTAGGTACGGATACCCCGTCATTACCCTGAGACAGATTATAAACCCTAACATTGGGCGATAATGCAGATCCCTCACCACTAACTCCTAATGCAATAGGTTGACCGTCATCTCCGACATAGGATATTTTAAACCTCTCGTTGGGCTTTAGCCAAACATTAAGACCGTAGAGCACTGTATCTTTGAGGTTGGCAAGGCGACCTTTAGGCACCTCGGCAGAAAATTCACTCGCAGGACCGTAAATGTAGACACCTTTTGCAATATTGATTTGTTCATCGAATGAGATATTGTTATCTATACAACCACCCATTATGAGCACTAACACGCCGGTAGAAATAATATAAAAGATATGTTTCATATTTACTTTCTTAAAATTAAACATGTTTTACCAACCTGGGTTTTGTTTCCAAGAAGGCAGCTTGAGCAATTCACTTTGTGGAATAGGATACCAATACATTTTGGGCAGGAATGTTCTCTGTTCAACAGTATACGGAAGATATCGGACTGCAACATCACCTTCTTTCGTAATGTTGACACCTCGCAAAACTGTGCCGAGCGTTGAAGAAGCAATCTTCCAACGCCGCACATCCCATGCCCTATGTTCTTCGAACGCAAGTTCTATGCGCCTTTCCCGTCTGATTCTTTCGCGCATTTGCTCTTGAGTCAATCCTTCGGGCAAGTCTGGTTGGTCTGCTCGCGCTCTCACATTATTTACATATTCCGCAATGTCTGGATTCCCAGGGGCGCTCTCGTTCAAAGCCTCGGCATAATTCAAATAGATTTCCGCAAGTCGAAAAATGGGCCATGTATGTCCGAGGGCTCCACCACCGGTAAGAATATTGACAGACTCATTAGAGAATTTCTTCAAATAATATCCTGTCTTGGTCGCATTGGTTGTATAAGCACCGTCTTTGCCTCCAGTCCAAATATCCACGGTATTCTGTTTCCACTGACTGCCATTTACAATTACAGTCGCATTAAGGCGAGCATCTCTGTCTTTGTATGGATTTGCCGCCTGGCTAGCATTGTCCCAACTGAAAGTTGTTCCATCGTTCATTTCATAGGCATCGACAAGATTTTGTGAAGGATTGGTCCCCCCCTGTCCTCCAAAACTGATGGGGAAATTGTAACTCTCTAGCGAAGTGTTGGCAGAATAGCGTTTCATAAAGATAAACTCGCTGCTTTGAAAGTTATTCGTAAACAGGTCTGTATAAAACGGGGTTAGAGAATATTGACCTAAATCTATGACGGCCTTAGCTGCTGCTGCTGCCTCTGTCCATTTAGCAATGTTGGAGGGCAGGCTTTCTTCCGAAGTATTGGTCCAGTCTTGATAGAGAGGACTTGCAGCATAAAGCAACAAACGGCTTTTTAATGCCAAGGCGGCTCCTTTGGTAGCATGCCCAAGGGCTGTATTGTCGCGCCATGGAGTAATTTCCAGTATACTGGCTGCCTCGTCACAATCTTTCGAAATGAAATCGACACACTCTTCCATACTGGGTCTCTCTGTATTGCCATAATCACCATTGATAGATAGCGGTGTAGTGATTATTGGCACGGGGCCATACCGCTTGAGCAATTCGAAATAGAAATAAGCTCTTAAAAACTGAGCCTCAGCTTTCCATATTCTAATATCCTTCAACCTGTTCTGATATTCCGTCTGGTTACTGGGATCGTTTTTATAAGTATCTAAATTCACACCGTCAGCATTTTCAAGAAACTCGTTGGCCATGCGAATACCTGAGTAAAGCCGGTTCCACATGTCATCGGGGTTGGATACGGCATTCCACGACCCAGTATTGAACTTTTGAACATTCGAAGTCTCCAATGCTTGTTCTGCATCGTCGGTAGCAGCATCAAACATTCCGCCACTACCCATTCTGTCTAAACCGTCAGGAATAATGGCATAAATGCTTACCAAATACTGATTGGTGCGCTCATAAGAACTAAAGGTCATGTTCTTGTTTATATAGGAATCGATTTCTCTGTCCAAATAGCTATTGCATGAACAGCAGAATACGGAGCTAGCACATAAACATATCCCCAACAAAATATTATATATAAATGTTCTTTGCATGTTAGTATTCTTTTTCAGGGTTTAAAATATGACTTTCAATCCAATGTTATAAGTCTTGGTAATAGGATAATTAGTAAGAGAGTTCATTTCTGGGTCGCCTAGTCCACCAACATGGGAAATTGTAAAGAGATTGGTTGCGTTGATATAGAAGTAGACTTGGTCTAACCTAATTGATTTCAAGACGGATGATGGCAGAGAATACCCTAACTGTATGTTTCGTAATCGCAAATAACTTCCATTGCGTTTCCAATAGGTCGAACTGCGGTAATTGTTGTCGAATCTGGTCGTGGAGAGTCTTGGGTAACTAGCATCAGTATTATCCTTTGTCCAACTATCGAGAGCCAGAGGTGAGACTGTACTATTATTGCGAAATGAATAGATGCTTGCTCCTGTAAGGTAGATGTCTCTGTTAGCAACTCCTTGAAGAAGCGCAGAAAAATCAAAGTTTTCCCTTTTAAATCCAAGATTGAACATATAGTTCCATTCCGGAATAGAAGAATATCCATAGGGATATGTGTCATTGTCATCTATCATGTTATCATTGTTCTGGTCTACATATTTAATGTCACCAGGGAACACCTTCCCATATTGTGGAACGGGCATACCATCTTTCAGGTTGCCATTGGTGTCGAAATCAACGTCCTGATACAAACCTTCGGCAACGAGAACAATAGGGCGCCATACAGAATTGTTACGGTGGTAAAGATAGTCATAAGCTTTTAGGTCTTCCCCCATCTCTTTTACCTTGTTCTTGGCATACCATGTAGAACCTTCAACATAATAGTTGAAGCTGTTGCCAATTTTGCCGTCATAGCGGAGACTCAATTCAAATCCATGGTTATCGACTTGCCCCACATTCATGTATGGCAATACATCGCCATACGATGCCCCAACAAATCCAGGGACAATAGAATAAGGCTGCACCAAAATATCTTTCTGGCTCTCATTGAAAATATCAAAACCAACGGTAAGGAGATGGAACAGTCGAGCGTCCAAACCGAAATTTAAAATATTCTTACGCTCCCAACTGACATCAGGGTTGGCTAATGTTACTTCGTGAAATCCACTCGATGTTGAAGAACTTACACCGAAAAGATAACTGCCACTACCGCTATAGGTTGCGTCAAATATATAGCGTGCACTAGTTTGGTCATTGCCAACCTGCCCATAAGAGGCTTTCAGTTTTAGAAAATCTAGCCAATTAACATGTCTCATGAATTTCTCATTGGAAACAATCCACCCTACCGATATCGCCGGGAAGAAGCCGTATCTACTTTTGGGGGCGAAGTTATCGGTACCCATATAAGATGCTGCAAACTCGGCGATGTATGTTTTATTGTAATTATAAGTAAAGCGTCCAGCATAGTTCAGATATTTGGTGTCGTCGCGGACACCATATACTTTGTATAAATCAGAAAGGAACAGCACGGAAGCATCAATGCCATGATGTCCAAAGGTATTGCTATAATCCAATTGAGCCTTAAAGTTGATGCGGCTAAAATCCGTTCTGAAACTTTCGGTAGCAGTTAAGGGAGCATCAGCTCCATAGACTGTATAGTTGTATCCCCCTTCTGCCGTTGGGTCGGCGGTAAGAGAATAACGGGCATAGTTCCGGGTTTTCGATGATGTGTCTGCCATGTAGTTATTATATCCGACACCAGCAGAAAGGCTCAAGCCTTTAACCCAATCACCCAAATCATATTTCAGATTGAAGATGATTTGAAGGGTTCGCGAATTTTCCTTATACAATCCCCTGTTAGTGATATTGGCTACTGGATTCGTATAAATACTGTTCCCGCCAAAAGTCCCGTTGGGATTGTAAACTGGGAAAGCATTGGGTGGAGTAGTCCACATAGCCCCTATCAAACTGGAAGCACTACTGTCGCCTCCAGGAGCGGACAGATCTCCCACACTGACTCCTGAGTAAAGTGATGCCAACAGATTCTTGCTGACATTTACATCAAGGTTTGCACGGAAATTGAATCTTGCGAAATAAGCATTGGAGCTTTCCTTACGCTTGCTGTCTGTCCCCTTGTAAAATCCGTTATTTTGCATTAGTCCAGCCATCACATAGTATCTAATAACATCAGTCCCACCGCGAAAAGCCATTTCCGCAAAGGTGAGAGGTGCACTTTTCTTTAGCATTTCTTTTTTCCAATCTACATTAGGGTAAAGGTATGGACTGGAGTTATTCTGATAAAATGTCAACTCTTCTGGACTGTAGCGTGGGGAAAGCCCATCGTTTTCCCTTGCCAGATTATACAAATGAGCATAGTCGTATGCATCCAAAGGATCGTCCATTGCAGTAGGAGTTTGGAATCCCGTCTGCACCCTAACAGATATACAGGGAGCAGAAATTCGTCCCTTTTTGGTTGTTATCAACAACACTCCATTTGCCCCTCTTGCCCCGTATACAGCCAAGGCTGCCGCATCTTTAAGCAGGGAGACGGACTCTATTTCTTCGGTAGAAATATAGTCCAAAGAAGCTTCGAAACCATCAACTATAACCAACAACTTTTGACCACTCACGAAAGAACTTAGCCCCCGCGAGTACATATTTTGTAAATAGAAGTCGTATCCAGGTTCTCCGCTTTGCTGGATAGCAGTAAGCCCAGGCAACATACCTTTCAAAGCATTGCCAACAGAAGGCGAAGTTATTTTCATCAACTCGTCGTTGTAGACCGTTGATATAGCAGAAGTCGTCTTCCATGACTGTTGGCTGCCATAGCCGATCTTGACTATTAGTGTATCTTGAGATTGCCCCTTCCCTCCGATTGGCATCATACACAGTACAGCACATCCCAACATCAGTCTTTTATATTTCGTCATCATTGTTTTTCTATATTTAGATTCAACATAAGCGTCATTACCACCCGGGATTTTGAACAAGATAGCCTTTGTTCACTTCATCCTGTACAATAGGATGCAGATACGAACGGCGACTCCATGAACGCAGCTCGAAAACATAAGGCTCATAGTGGATATTGGTCGTGGTGCCATCGTTAGATTTGATTTTAAGGCCATACATCCTACCCTGCATCACGCCCTCATTTTCGGCTATAAGCCATCTGCGAATATCCCAAAAGCGGTGGTCTTCAAACGCAAGTTCCACTCCTCGCTCATTTCGCAACTTTTCTCGGAACTCAGTCTTGTTAAGTGTAGAAGGGAACGCAGGCATTCCAGAACGAGCGCGAACCTTAGCCACGGCATCGAAAGCCGCAGCCGGCGGAGTTTCGTAATATTCATTCAAGGCCTCAGCATAGTTAAGATACAATTCCGCCACTCTGAACACAATCCAATCGACATTAGCGGTGTTTAGCGGAGGTGTAACCTTCATAGTTCTAGGAACCCACTTGTGGAGCAAATGCCGGGTTTTATCCGTCGAAGAACTCTGAGCCCCATTAGGTAAAAAGTTTATCGTACCTACCTCGTCACTCCATTTCGAGCCATGGTATGCTATGGTTTGGGCAAAACGCGGATCCAGCGAACTGTAAATATTCATTAGATCATCGCCACCAGCATCATTCCAGTCGGCTTTTGTCCCATCTTTCTTCTCGTAGAACTTGACAAAGTTGAAGGTTGCATACAGTCCTCCGTCTCCCCACGCCTTGTTCATGGCCCATGTAGGGAGGTCGGCTACCATTGGAAGGGAACTTACCCTGAAATTACGATATTTTTTGTTTGCAAGAATAACCTCCTTGTTATCTGGGGTAGTCCACACATATTCATAATTACTTTCAGGCGTTCCCTCTGTGTACAAACCATAATAGCCCGATGCATTGACGGCATCAAGTGCAGTCTTGGCGGCATCGGCGGCTTTCTTCCACCGTTCCTTGTCATAATTTCCATAGCCAATTAAATCCTCGTGTCCGGGAAAAGCAAGATACGGAGTGTCCGTATTAAATAATGGACTTGCAGCATAAAGCAACACTCTTGATTTCAGAGCCAAGGCAGCTATGCGAGTTGCCCGCCCTTTTTTGGTATCGTCAGTATAGTAGTCAGGCAACAAATTAATGGCACGGTCGCAATCGGCAATAATGGAATCAACACATGCCTCAAATGAGTTTCTTGGATGGAGCGAGAAATCACCAGAGTTAAGTCTGGAATGGATGATTGGCAAACCTCCATATCTATACACTCCTTCCCAAAAAACCAATGCCCTCATAAAGTACGCCTCGCCTTCAGTACGTTTGTTGAAATCAGGGTCTCCCTGATCAAAAGGAACCTCGTGGATACGCTCCAGGATAATATTGCATTTCCTGAGAGTAGACCAACGCAAATCATGTCTGGTATCCTCATCCCACCGAATGCTTTCGTTGGTACGGTTATCGGTATTCCAGGCAGAATTGCCCGCGGCCCAGTCTCCCACATCCTCTCCTTCATCGCAAGCTGAACCCAATGTCGAAGAAGAGTGCAATCTGCTGTCAGTCCCCGATGTCCTCATATTAAAGCCAAGTGGCATTCCTTCTGCATACACCCCCGTAAGAAACCTTTCTGTCAAGGTTCTATCGGCAAAAACTTTATTTTCATCGAGCTCTACGGTAGGGGGAGCCTCCAAATAATCTCCACATCCTCCAAGCAGCGCGGAGACAAGGGCTACTAATAGATATATCATTTTTTTCATAATCGCTAAAAATTAATATTAAGTCCTACATTGTAGATTTTCTGTAAAGGGTAAGTATTGATTTCCACGTTTCCCGCTCTCGATGGAGCCTCTGGATCTAGATCGATGACATCAGACCAAGTAAAGAGATTGGAACCGCTTACGAAAAGCCTGATACTCTGTACGCCAAGAGGCTTTACCATCTTCCTACTAAAGGTGTAGCCTATTTCAACATTTTTCAGTCGCAAATAGCTTGCATCCCTTATCCAAAAGTCCGAATCCCGGTAATTGTTGTCGGTGTCTTTACTCGGACTGAGCGACAAGCGTGGGAAACTTATTATTTCTCCTGCGGCATAGCGCTCTGGAGTCCAACGCTCCTTGATAAGTTCTTTCGCACTTTCATGGCTATTGATAAATGGCCACAAGGAACGGCCAAAATATTTGATTGAAACATTATCTGCACCTTGGAATAAGGCTGACATGTCAAAACCTTTCCAATTAAACCCGAAAGAAAAGCCATAGATTATTTCGGGGGTAGGCGAATATCCTATAGGAACCTCATCATACATGTCGATGGCACCATCTTTATTAATGTCTACATACTTGATATCGCCAGGTTGAAGTTTGTTGCTGTTCCAAGCACTTACTGGACGGTCAAGCGCATTGATTTCTTCCCAAGAGTTATAGAAACCGTCAGAAACTAATCCGAAAAACTGACTGAGTCGACGACCTGTTTCCATTTGATAACTATACTGGGTCTTGATTTCATCCTTGTACAACACCTTATTTCTTGCAAACGAGTAGTTGAAGCGTGCCCAATAGTTGAAGTTGCGAATGTTATTACGATAATTAATGTCGATTTCCCAACCTTTATTTTCCATCTCTCCCATATTATACGCTGGAAGATTGGCACCTATAATCATCGGCGTGGTATTTCGATTGGCGAGAATATTGTTCCGTCTTTCCTTAAAAAACTCAACTGTTGTAGTCAAATGGTTCTTGAAGAAATTCATTTCCAATGCCAGATTCATCTTTTTGGCCTTTTCCCAAGTCAAATCCGGATTACCGATTTTGTTCTCTATTATCATCAGAGAATTATAGGGGGATGAGCCCGTACCGAAATTATATTGATTGATCGCCGCATTTTCAGCATCACCATATGAAGACGGCAAATATAGGAAACGGTCTCCACCGATCTTGTCGTTACCAACAATGCCATAGGAAGCTTTGATCTTCATGAATACCAAAATATCATTTTTGGGAAAAAACGGCTCTTCTGTAACCACCCAACCTGCAGAAAACGCGGGGAAAAAACCAAAGCGCTTACCTTTTGTAAAGTTTTCGGTACCGTTATACCCCATATTAAATTCCGCCAAATATCGCGAAGCGTAATCGTAGGTTATACGACCAACGACCCCCTGATAGGCATTGGGCACATAGTATTGCAGGGAAGGAGAGTAGTATTTGCTTTGGTTATAAAGTACCATAGCCGTGCCAGAGTGTTTTCCGAAAGTCCGTGCATAGTTAACTCCTACCTCCATATACACTTTGCGATTTTTACCGTAACTGGAGCTGGCACTCCATACATTTTCCTCGCCGGTAGGAATGTACAATATGTTGTCGGGATTGGCAGGGTCGCGCTCGGCTATATAAGAGGGCAGGCTTTTGCGGAAGGATTTTCGACTATAATAATAACTGTCATAAGAAATGCTCCCATGAACGGAAAGTCCTTTTAGAAGAGCCCTTGACAGGTCATAGTCCAAACGCAATGTGGTATTCACATTGTTTTTGCTGTCGTAATTGTAGCCATTACCTCTCAAGGTGGACCAAGGATTGGTGTTGCTCATCACCCCATTAAGGCGAATGATTTTATTGTCTATGATACCAGGCGATGTCATAGGGTTGGCATACGACACATCCTTCCACACATTACTATTACCTGCGCCTGGAGTCTTGACATCCTCAATCTGTGTAGCGAGCTGTACGGTGGCTTTGAAATCATCAGTAATCTTGAAATCAAGATTTGAACGGAAATTATAACGGGCATCATGCGCATTTACATCATGGTCTTTGTCTATCTTCGTGTTCTTGTACATACCCTCTTGGGCGAAATAACCTACAGAAATGAAATAATCCACACGGTCTGTCCCTCCTGATACATTAAAGTTATGTTGGGTTCGCAAAGTAGACTTCCGCAGAAAATCATGCGACCAGTTCATGTCGGGATGAAAGATAGGATCCGTACCATTGCGATACAATTCGATGTCCTCGTCCGTAAACCTCGGCTCATAGGTACTTCCATTGGCATAGGTATCGTTTTTCATAGCTTCATTATACAGTATGGCATAATCAGCACTATTCAGGTAATGCGGAAGAGCCGTAGGTTGCTGAATAGCAATATTGCCAGAATAACTGATACTGGGTTTGCCAAACCTCCCCCTTTTTGTCGTAATGAGAATCACTCCATTGGCACCCCTCACTCCATATATAGCTGTTGCAGAGGCATCTTTTAGGATATTGATAGTCTCTATTTCGTTGGCATCGATACCGTTATAGTTTTCGCGCTCTACACCATCGATCATTACCAAAGGTGCCGTATTACCAGTGAATGTACTAACACCGCGAATTAGCAAGGTCGATTCGTCTTCGCCAGGAGCCCCACTCCTCTGCATAGCGATTAAGCCCGGCATACGGCCAACGAGCATATTACTCACATTGGCTTGAGGGGTCTGCACCAAATCTTTCGTACTCAATGAGACGATGGATGCCGTGAGACTGGCCTTCTTTTGCGTGCCATAGCCTACAACCACCACTTCGTCAAGGCTTTTGGAAACATCCTCACTTAGGGTCAAGTCTATCTTGTTGCGTCCTTTTACCGATACGGTTAGGGTCTTATAGCCTATATATGAAACAGACAATATGCCATCTTCGGGTACCGCCAGTTCATATCGTCCATCTATGTCCGAGATAGTCCCTATGCTTGCATTGTTTCCACCCTTCAGCATTATGGTTGCCCCAACGATGGGTTCCCCGTTATGGTCTACGATAGAGCCTTTCACATAATGTACCTTGTCCTTTCCTATACCATTCTGAGGACTAGACGCAGAAGAAGGGGGACGGGGTGTCCGGGCTCTTTTTACTAACACTATCGTGTTGTTATTCACCGTGTAGCCTATCTCCATGGGATCAAACACCTGATTCAACACTTTGCTTAATGGGGTTTTCTTACATATGATAGATACTTTCTCCTTCGGATCAAGTACCGAGTTTCGGTATACAAAAGTGTAATGCGTCTGTCGTTCAACTTTGTTGATAAAGGTCTTTACCTCCCCATTCTTGATATTCAGCGTAACGAGCTCTTGCTGGGCCAAGGTTTTCAATGGTACCAAAAGCAACGGAAAAATCCAAGTCAGCAATGGGATTTCCCACTTGTGTTGTTTCATTACTGTCATCATTTTATAGTTTTTACGGTTATTACCAGGTTCAATTTGCAATTATTTCACGATAATGACACCTTTCTGGTTCTGGTATTTAAACTTGTACTGCATGCTTAGAGAGTTGAGTACGCTTTCCAAGGTTTCATTGTGAAACGAGCCTGTAAGTTTGTCATCTGCATATTGGGAATTTTCAAGTTTGATTCTCACCCCATACCAGCGTTCGATTTTAGTAATCACCTCGCATAAAGGGGTGGAGTTGAATATAAGGTATCCATTTTTCCAGCCTAAGTCTTCATCTTTGTTGTTTTGCCCAATCGAAAGTTGATGGCTAGTTGTTTCATATATGGATTTCTCGCCAGGCTTGAGCATATAGGCTTTTTTGAGTCCTGTGCCGGTCAGCCTTATGCTGCCGCTGAAAAGTGAAGTGCTAATTTGGGGGCCATAGGCATTGATGTTAAAAGTTGTGCCTAGAACCTCTATATGCATGTTGTTAACGGAGATATGGAAAGGGTGGTCATAGTCCTTGGCCACATCAAAGTAAGCTTCCCCTGACTTAATGATTACTTCTCTTCTGCCATGTTTTTCAACAGCATAGCGCATAACGGTGGCACTATTTATCTCTACTTTTGTTCCGTCAGGCAAAACAATTTTAGCTTTGTTTCCGGGAACTGAAACTACCTCTGACATAGCGAGGGGGCATTTATCAGAACTATGGTAAAACAGCTGGTAAAAAGTCACTGATACTACGGCAAATAACATTGCTGCAGCATATTTTAAGAAAGTACCAAATGGATGCTTCTTTATCTTGCGGTGGAGGTTATTAAGGATTTCCTCCCGCTGTTCTTCTGTTATCTTTACATTTATGTCGTCTACCAAGGAATTCTCAGCCTCCATCATTTGCCACAGGTCATCATCGGAGACATAACCAACATCTTCTTTGAAAGAGGCAAGTTCGTCTTCAGACAATTTGCCTCGCAAATAACGGTGGTATAATTCTACATTTAGCATCAATTAGAATTTACAAATAATACTTCCAAAGTTTCTTCTAGTACTATTGCCAGATTTGTTTTTAACACATATTAAGGGTTTGCGGCCTATAGGTTTGGCTAAGACAAAAAGACAAGCAACAGGATTATTAGGAAGCGATCTTTCAACAGTACAGAGCGAAATACTTTCAGTGAAGAAGTAATATAATTTTTAACGGTCTGTTGCGAAAGGTTGAGTCTTTTTGCTATGTCCTTGATGGGAAGATTCTGCTCTCTGCGCATTTTGAAAATCTCTATCTCCCGTTGAGATAATCGCAGTTTGCATAGTTCCACTCGATGCAAGAAATCTTCGTAAATTAGTTGTTGGTCGGCCTGTGTCTCCGCACTATGCAGATTCTCAAGTACGACATAGTCTTCAAATTCCACATAGGCCACTTGCTTTCTGAATTCGTCAATTATTCTGTGGCGAGCCATCGTGAATATGAAGGCTTGGATGTTCCCGTCCGGATCGATGTTCTTGCGGTTAATCCACAGTTTGAGAAAAGTGTCCTGGACAATATCCTGAGAAAGTTCTCTGTCCCTGGTTTGAGTCATGCAAAAACTGTAAATCTTGTCGGCGTAATGATTATAGATTATGTCGAAAGCCTCATAAGAGCCTTCTCGCAACGCAAAAATATATTTTGCCGGTTCAAAATCTACACTGTGACTCATATTAATTAGCATTAGGATACACCAAGGGAAATTTTCTGCGAGGACACTTGTAATTCAGTTTTTTCAGAAAAAGTTTACGGGTAGCATACAGTATGCAAATACACCGAAAAGGGTATAACCGCTTCGCTTGCAACAAAAGGTATTATTCCAAGGCTGGAGCGAAGGGTTGGCTTTTAGTGCAAACGAAACGACTGTGCTCATATATTTTTGCTTTTGAGTGCATGCTGTGTTAGTGTTTCAACTCAAAGATGAAATGCTTTTTGTTTTTTCCGTTTTCTTCCGACCTTTCCACTTCAAGTCTGCCATTCTTAGTGTAGCAGAGTAGATAGCTCATATTACTGTTAACAAGGCATGGAAAATTCATTGTCTCGCCAGGAGCTTGGTAGTCGTTGCGATGAAGGTGTCCAGAAAGCATCAGCGATACATTCATCCTGTTCAGTTCGGGCAAAATGGTATTGTTAAGATGATAACAGCCATGCCAGTTTTGCAAGAGAGGGGGAATATGACAGAACACTACCACTGGGTATTTGCCTATTCTTCCGTCTTTTTTCAATTGGGCGAGCCATCTTGCCTGTTCTTCCCTGTAAGCGTCAAAATTGGAAATTTCGCCATATTCTATGTCATTATCGGGTTTATCCTCTCCGGAATCTATGATGAGAAAGTCTATTCCTGCCACATGCTGCACACGGTAAAACTCGCCGTTTGCCGTAGGGAAAAAGTCCCAAAGCTTGTCGGCAAAGGCACCACGCGTCTCGTGGTTGCCTCTGCACATAAAAACAGGAATGTACTTTACGCACATACTAACCAGCGTGTCTATATATCCCTTGAAAATTTGGGCAGATGTTCCCACATAGTTTGACATGTCTCCATTGAGTAAAACGAAGTCGAGTTTGCTGAAGTCGATGTCCTTACACATTTTTTTTAAATCTGTAGCCCGCTCATGAATGTCGTTCAAGACAAGAAACGAGACATCTCTCACCCCCGCGGGGTAGGTCTTGAAAGTATAAGGTTCTCTTTTGTAAACAGTGGAAGAAGCAATATCCCCGTAAGTGATGTTGTTGTTCCAACGCCATTGTTTCATCTCTTTGGTAAAGATACGATAACGGTAAAGGCAATCTGGACGCAAGCCGTTTATCCGTACTCGGTGGAGAGTGTCCGCAGCCAACTTCCGTCCACGCCTTGTCGCAAAATACTTGTTGCGTTCCTTCCCATAGAAATGATCTGGCCCGCCGGCCTCTGCCAGTTCAACCCATGACAATCCTGGTTTATCTGTAAACCAAACTATTGTCGTAGATGTAGAGTCCATATCACAGATATATGGGCCATGGGTAATTCTAATGGCAAATGTCGGTATAGCAACCAGTAGCATAGCCGAAATGGAAATAGCTTTCACCATAAATACGGAATAAATATGTCTCATGCTCATAAGTCGTATTTGCAACTTCGAAATTATATTATATATTTTAAATATACGCAATACAGCCAGAAAAGTACCAATGTTATATGAATAATTTTGTTTTTTTATTATTCTTCACTAAAGGCGTTTCTCCAAATCTTTCTTCGTCTTTTATTATGAAAAACAGAGACTTCCCATGATAGGCATGAGAAGTCTTTTTGAGTTATACCTGTTTTCGTAAAGCACTTCCTTCAGGTACAGAACGAATTCCAATCTGCTTATGCCCTACTCTTCCCAGTCTGAGGAAAAGCCTGGCTTTGCACCTATTTCAATGGGATCATCCTCTATGATAGGCTGCTGGTCTGTCTTTCCATCACCATCGTTATCGACCTGCGAGAATGTTATTCCCATAATTTGTTTCGAGTAGATTTTGATAGTCTCCATCTTCGGAGTAATATAAGTCTTTCTCATCATTCCTAGTTTTATTTAACCACATATTTCTTATTACCCACGATATAAATACCTTTGGGGAGCCCCTCTAATGAGGAGGAATCACGACGCACGAGTTGGCCGTTTACACTATAAACACCTCCAGATGTTTTTTGATCTGTAAAAATGTTGGTCTGCATGCCCTCTATACCTGTTACACTGCCCTGGTCCTCACCATCGAGGGTGAAGGTGAGGTCTTTTGCACCAGCAGCTACATTGGTGGCTATCCAGCAGCGGAAACCTTTGATGGAGAGTGCAGACTTTGTATGATACCACATTCCGTTATTGCCCAACACATAAGAACCGACTGGGACTATCGCTGTTTGTTGGTAAACTTGCGTGCCACAGAACTGTATATTGTTAGCCTCTGTGGTCGTCGGCTTGGAGTCTTCTTTGAAAGTCTCAGTCGGAGAGGTTTCTGGAACAACATTGTTAATGGTAAAGTAAGGGGCATTAATCGTTATTATAGAATGGTCGGTAAGTGTTTTCGTATAGTTTCCATCTGTTACATTAGCATTACGGGTAGGTCGCATGATATAGAGTTGGTTCGGCTCTATTACAATGGTAGCATCCTCTGTAAGGTCTACAGATTCAAAATCTATGCGTGTTGGAATGTTCTCATCTTGCCCCTTCAACTTGGCTAAGCTTGCCTGATCACCGAATGCTGTTTTGAACTGGGCTGCCGTAAGTGCAACAGGCAAAGTTATGGAATTCCATAGTCCAGAAGTTATCGTACGCTTTAAGATGAGCGTATAGGCATTGTTGGACGATAATCCTTGCTTTGTGAGATAGTCAAGCGAGGTCTGGGTCTCGTCAAGCACCATGTCGTTGTCTCCGCAATACTTCAACTGGAAGTTGTCGAATGTAGTCCAGTCGAGTTCATCGGCAGAATCTTTCACCCTGATGCCGATGTTCAGCACCTTACCGTCTTCGGGTACATAGACTAGGATAGAGTTGTTGTAGCCCCCAGTCTCAAACAACTTAGCAGCCTTGACATAGGGACTTTGGGTAGATGCATCCGCTGCCTTATATACCTTGGCCAGAGCCTCTGCGTCATAGCTGAATTCTTCGTTGAACAGGTTCAGTTCTGTGGACACATTCGACTGACCCGCCGAACTGCCCTCTACATAGGCGAAAAGGCTTGAAACCATCTCTCCATTGGTGTGGTAGAAGCCGTCGCAGGAAACGCGGTACCATCCCTTTTTCAGCGTCGTTACCGCCTGTGTCAGTGTGCCGTTGGCGTGGGTGTCCTGGCCCAGATTGCGTATGGAACCTATCCAATAGCTTCCGTACTGACGCTGGTAGTCGTCGTTGCTATCGGGTCTTTGTCCCATTCCCACATAATAAGTGTATTGTGCGTCTTGTAAGAAGCTATAGGAACTGTTCATGCTGTAACTGAACCCTTCGGCCACCCACAGACCCGCATCCTTGTTGCTGCGGTTCATGTCCTGGTCTTTTATCAAGAAAGTGGCATCGGCGGGGGCTTCATTTGAGGCGAACTGCGCCTTGAAAGCATTCTTCATGTCTCTGAGCGTAATGAACTTCCATTGTGCGTTCTGGCCGTAGCTACTAATATCGGTAGGATAAACTAAATCCAGGCGGTTAGACGAAGAGGCCTCATTGGAGACAACCATATACCTGTTTCCGCCCATTGCCGCTCCGCTGCCGTTATAGCAATAGAGCGTATAGGTTTTGCTTCCATCACCAGTCTCATGAATTGTCCAATTGAGATTTGAGTTTCCAGATTTTCGGTCGCAGTAGACCCGATCCCAGTCGGACTTATTTGTTTCAGTCGGGTTACTTGGCGGATTGGGAAATCCAAGGTATTGCCCGTCAGATGTTGTGAGGTTCCCCTGTATTAGATAAGTGCCGTTTTCTTGTGCGGTTAGGATGATGGGCATGCCTACATTATAGGCCGACACACTCGTACCCCAATTGGATCCGATGTTCAAATACTTCCCCGTACCTACATTATATAGATAGACGGTCTTCATGTCTTCCTCGCTGCTGTTGATGAAATCGGCGATGGAGTTTCCCACCCATTTATATTCTGAGTCCTGTCCTTGGGCAAGGGCTTTCGTGGGGAAAATCGCGGCCAACAAAGCCGCAAGTACAAAATTTAATTTCATAATTCTTAATCTTTTGCTTTTTATAAAATTTTGCATATTCTTGAATTTTGTTTTATCATATTTTTTTAATGTAGACGAAGACGCACTCACACCTTTCCGTACTGAAAGACACTTAATGACACAACGCCGTTTGCCCTCGAATATAATGTCTCCCATGCGGCATTTGATTTTGATTAAGATTATTATATGCGGCTCTTGTTTTTTACTCTCGATTTTACTTGCAAGCAATAACACCTTTAATCTAGCAAGTATTTTGATCGCAAAAATATAAAGAAAAAAAGAAACGGATTTACCCCCCGAAAATTAATAATATTTACGAATTGTTGTGTTTTGTTATTAGTCGGCTCAAGGTTCAAGGAACACTCCTTAAAGAATGAGATGACATGAAACTGGGAGCCGCCAAGCTCTGTTGTCCAGAATCCCTACCCATATTTTGTAAATCTCCTCCTGCAGACCTCAGCAGGTGCTTGGCGTGTTCTGTAGTCATAATCATGCGTCCTCAACACCAAGCTTGGGAAGCCCAGGATGCATTGGTACTGCATTTTTTCTAAGCCTCCCACCCTACTCCTGTCATCCAGGCAGAAGATGTAAGCAAGCTCCAGAAAAAAGCTACAAGTAGAGAAAATTGTTACTAAACACATCCAGTCATGGAATTAACGGACCCACGACATACATACTACCAGCACAAATATCTCCTTCAATGATGCAATCCCCACAAAAGAAGAATAAGCAATGAGGCTAAAGGGGATGTCATCTTACTTTTATGACGCAGATTGACCATTGCCCTATGAACCAGCTTTCGTACCGACTCCACATTCATGTCCAATAATTTTGCAATCTCTCCATAGTCGAGGCCCTGCATATAGCGCAGATAGACGGCCTCACGCTGCCGCGGTGTCAGCTCGGCGAGCAGTTCCTCCACCATCAGCTTCAACCTTCTCCGCTCCTCCTCGTCGATGAGCGTGTCGAGTACTGACACCTCCACGGAGAAAGGCTGATCGCCCGGCTCCATGTTCAGGAAACGGCCGCTCTTCCGACGGGCATTGAGAAGCCTGTTCCTGAAAGCCCGGAAGAGATAGTTCCAGATGTTTTCGCACCCCTGCAGGCCCTTCCGCTTGATGTAGAGATGATAGAACAGGTCGTGTATGACATCCTTGCAGGTGTCATCATCGCCTCCCAGACTGAGCCCGTAAGCCCTCAGGTCGTCCGCGGTCAGCGTGTAGACCATGGCAAACGCGCCTTCGTCAAAGTCTTCGCTATTGACGAAAATCGTCCAATAGTCCTCGAGTCTTCTATGCTTTTCCTCATTAGTCAAGGGCTGGTTCATCTAGTAGTCTGTTCTTCCCAATCACAAGGGATTCGTTGCAAAGGTATCGCAAATTTCCGTAAAACGGCCTTGGTGCCGCTGGTTTAACATTCATTCAATATTCTTCCCAAAAAGTATAAAAAATGTAAAATATAGCAAAAAAGACAAGCCGCCCTGTCCACAAAACGCGGCTTCAGGTGTCTTCTCGTAAAAAGCCTGACAGACTTCTCATGAAAAAAGACGAGCTAAAGACCAAGACCACCCACACCGACTTCCTGCAGCGGGAAGACCGTCTGTTCATCCTGTGGCGGCTGACCCGCACGCCGGAGCTGGACGACTATTGGCAGTCTTATATCAGCGAGCACCCCGAAGAGCGCGAAGCCTTCGACTGTGCCATATCGGTATGCGACAGCATCACTCTCGGAAAGAGGGAGTTTCCCGACACGACGCAGACCTACGAGCGCATCCTGCGGAGCATCGCCGCCACCGGCCGCAGGAGGGCAAGCCGCGTCAGGTTCGTCCGCTGGGCTGCCGCCGTCGCAATTGCCCTGCTGCTCATCATCCCCACCTATTATATATATACCGGCCGGGAGCGTGGTGAGGCCGACCGCCTGACCAGCCTCACCGGTCAGATCCTGCAAGGAGAGAACATCGTGCTGACGATAGGCGATGACAAGATAGCCCTCCCAGACTCCGCCGATGTGAGGATAAGCGACGGACGCATCTATTGTAACGGGCGCAGTCTCGGCATGCCCGGCGGTTCTGCAGGCGACAACATCGCCCGGCTGTCGGTGCCCGCCGGCAAGCGTTCATTCCTCACCCTGCCCGACTTGTCCAAGGTTTGGGTGAACTCTGGCACCGAGGTCGAGTTCCCCGTTGCCTATGCCGCCTCGTCGAGAGACATTCAGGTAGACGGCGAAATCTACATCGATGTAGCCCGGAATTCCCGGAAACCGTTCCTCGTCCATACCGAAAAGCTGGATGTGTTGGTACATGGCACCAGCTTCAATGTATCTGCCTACAGGCAGGAAAGCGAGGTTTTCGTCGTCCTGGTGCACGGAAAAGTGCAGGTAAGCATGCGCGACCACCGCACTACCTACATGCGCCCGAACCAGAGAGCGGCCCTTAAGGACGGGGACCTCACGCTCGAGGAAGTGGATGTGAACGACTACACCAGCTGGAAAGACGGCTATCTCATCTTCAACAAGGCCTCTATGGCTGAGGTGCTGGCCAAGGTGGGCAAATACTATAACATCGATTTCAGCGACCAGAACTCCTACCTGTCGCGCCGGCTCATCACGGGCAAGCTGTTTCTCACCTCCGACATTGACGAGATACTCGCCTCCATCTCACTCCTGACATCCACTACTTACACAAGAAACCATAATCATGTAACATTCACAGAGAAAAGAAAGGAGACCCGCCCATGAGATAGCAACCGCATAAAAAAGGCCGGACCATGCTGCCACATCATCCGGCCGCTATTGCAACTAACATTGAGAAACAATATTACTACAATATTCAATCTTTACCTTAAACAAAATGCAAATATACGAAACAAAATCTGAAATCCATAAAATAATACGGAAAGTTTATGGAGAAATCGGGGAAATCGCATTTCTTTCTGCCTTGCTGTTTTCCCCATGCCTTCTTGGAATCTCCGCCAGAGGTGCCGACGCGCAGAGTGTCAGCGTAACCCTCAACATGACGGATGTAACCATGAGGAGTGTGATGGAGCATATCGAGAAGAACGACGGGTATGTATTCATCTATAACGACGAGGTCAGCAGCGACCTGAATCGCCGCGTGTCAATCTGCACCAGGAACAAGGGCATCGACGAGGTGATGGCGCAGCTCCTTTCCGGCACCGCCATTTCCTATAAGCGCGCAGGGCGGCAGATCACCCTCTACCGCAGGAACGGCGGTCAGACGGGCAAGTTTTCCAACACGGCCAGGGAAAGGCAAGCCCCCCAGCAGCAGAAGAAACGCACCGTGAAGGGCAAGGTGGTCGACGCGAACAAGGAGCCCGTCATCGGCGCAACCGTCACCATCAGCGGGAAAAGCGCGGGTGCCGTTACCGACATCAACGGGGAATATACCCTCAACGATGTCTCCGACCGTGATGTAATTCGCTACACCTACATCGGGATGAAGCCGCAGAACATCTCCGCCAACGGCAAAAGCGTCATCAATGTAACCATGGAAACGGACATCAGCAACCTAAGCGATGTGGTCGTGGTGGGCTATGGCACCCAGCGCAAGGAGTCTCTCACCGGATCCATCTCAATGGTTACGGCCAAAGACCTTGTAGCCACCCCGCAGGTGAGTGCCTCCAACATGCTCACCGGTCGTGTGCCCGGCCTGATTACCACGCAGACCTACGGCGTCCCCGGTAGCGACAACGCTACCCTGAGCATACGAGGCTTTGGCGACGCACTCTTCATCGTAGACGGTGTGGAGCGTGATGCGCGCTACATCGACCCGAACACGATAGAGTCCATCTCCATTCTGAAAGATGCCGCCAGCGCCATCTACGGCTCCCGTGCCGGCAACGGTGTCGTGCTGATTACGACCAAGCGCGGCCGCCTGAGCAAGCCCACCATTACGGCCGGGGCAACGCTCACCCTGCAAAGCGTAACGGATATGCCGAAGACGGTGTCTTCCGGCCAGCATGCCGAACTCAAACGCGAGGAGTTCTATAACAAGAACGGAGCGAACACCACCCTCACTCCCCCGTTCACGGAAGAGCAAGTACAGAAGTATTATGACGGCACCGACCCCCAGTATCCCAACACCGACTGGTACGACCTGATTATCCGCAACTGGGCTCCCATGCAGCAATACAATGCGTCCATCCGCGGGGGTAGCGACCGTTTCTCCTACTACAGCTACTTTGGCTATACAAAGCAGGAGAGCATCTTTAAGACCAACTTCGGTAATTATCAGCGTTATGCCTTCCAGACTAACCTGGATGCAAAGATTACGGACAGGCTGAAACTGCAGGTCTCCGCAGACTTCAACTACCATGACAGGAACTATCCTGCGCGCAATGCGTACTCGGGCGAGAACAGTATCTGGGGCACATTCTGGTATACACTGCCAATTTACCCTGCAAGCCTTCCCAATCCAGACTATTACTCCTACGCCGGAGGTGCGACGGGGGGCATACACCTTATTGCCGACCGCGACATAACCGGCTACAACAGGAGCAAGGTCTATTCGACCAATCTCTCTGGAACGCTCTCCTATGACTTCAAATATGCCAAGGGCTTATCCTTTAAGGCGTTTATCAACTACTCTAAATCCGACTATCCGACAAAGATTTTCCATAAGCCCATCAACTTCTACACTTATAACTATGCTAACGACGAGTATACCCTGCATGGCAGTTACTATACCAAGGCTGCATTGGAGCAAACTCAGGGATACAGCACCGTGCTCACGACACAGTTGTCTTTGAACTACGAACGGCTATTTGCAAACCTACATAGGGTAAAGGCAATGGCACTTTTTGAAAGCGTAGACACGAAGAGCGATGACTTAAGCGCATCCCGCACAGACTTCATCACTCCTTCAATTGACCAATTGTTTATAGGCAGCACGGCAACAGCGACAAACAACGGTAGCGCGACACAGAACGGAAGGGAGAGCTGGGTAGGCCGCCTAAACTATTCCTTCGCTGACAAATACCTGCTGGAACTCATCCTCCGTGCCGACGCTTCTGCCCACTTTGCCCCCGGCCATCGCTGGGGATGGTTCCCCGGCATCATGGTAGGATGGAGAATAGAGCAAGAGAGCTTCATGCAAAATCTCAAGTTCGACATGCTGAAACTCAAGGCCAGCTATGGGCAGATGGGTAATGATGCCATTGGCAACTTCCAGTATCTTTCAGGATACAAGCTCTATGAGATGACCTATCTGATTGGAAATACTTCCAGCAATGCCATCAAGTCCACAGGCCTTGCCAATCCGAACATGACTTGGGAGAAGATGCACATCACCAACGGCGGTATTGAATTCTCTTATGACAACCGCAAAATCTACGGTTCCTTTGAGATGTTCTATCGCAAGCGTGACGGCATCCTAGCCCGGCGCAATACCTCACTGCCCACCTCTTTCGGGGCGACGCTACCTTTGGAGAACATCAACAGCCAAAGCACCAAAGGATGGGAGCTGGAACTGGGCACGGCAGGACGAATCAACGATTTCCATTATGATGTAAAGGCCAACCTGTCCTGGTCGCGTTCGAAATGGATACACTATGAGGAGGCCGACTATACAGACGAAGACCAAATTCGCCTCAACAAGCTTTCCGGGCAATGGGTAGACCGCCAGATAGGCTACATCTCCAATGGGCTTTTCACATCCCAAGAACAGATTGACAACCTTACCTATACCTATCCAGGCGGCAACTCTACACTCCGCCCCGGCGACCTCATTATCGTAGACCGCAACGAAGACGGAAAGATTGACTGGAGAGACCAGGATATAATCGGCAAGGGCACGCTTCCTCACACGATGTTAGGACTCAACTTCAACCTGTCCTATAAAGGCTTTGACCTGTCAATGCTTTTCCAAGGTGCCTTCGGTTTCTACAAAAAACTGTTGTTTAGCGGCGGAGACAACTATTACTCTTTCGTCTACGATGAGCGGTGGACGGAAAAGAACAATAATCCCAATGCCCTTGTGCCAAGACTGAGCGGGGCTGCCACCAACAGCTACATTACCCAAAACAACTTCGTGAAGTCTGACTATATGCGCTTGAAGACCCTGACATTAGGCTATACCGTACCTCACAAGTTGCTCTCAGCCTTGAAAATAGAAAGCCTCAGAGTTAATGTATCGGCCTACAATCTACTTACATTCAGCGGTCTGCACAAATATCATTTTGATCCAGAATCGCCGTCTGGAGAGACCGGGCGTTCCTATCCCCTGAATAAAACGATATCATTCGGCTTAGATGTCTCATTCTAAAATG
This sequence comes from Prevotella sp. KH2C16, assembly GCF_900113305.1. Classification (GTDB taxonomy): domain Bacteria; phylum Bacteroidota; class Bacteroidia; order Bacteroidales; family Bacteroidaceae; genus Prevotella. The sequence goes on from NZ_FOOW01000016.1 coordinate 33,864, forward strand.
TACCAAAAATGAAAAAACTTTGTAAATTCATATTGCCGCTATTCTCCATAGTGTTACTTGCCTCATGCGCAGATAACATTCTGGACAGAGAGCCTCTTGACATCATATCAGACGCTCAGGTCTATAAAGACCAGACCCTTGCTGACAGCAAACTGCTGCTGGCCTATACGAAGATGACCGTAATGCTCAACGAGTGCCCCCGTATCCGCAATCCAAAAGAGTATACCACTTACTATATGGAGACTGATAACTGGAACGGACCCTTTATCGTGAATGAGCTGGCAGACGAATCCGTAAGCAACTGGATAAAAGGCCAGTCCATTACAGCCAAAAGCACAGGCATTACCAACTCCGGAGGAATACTGGAATGGTGGGAGCTTGCCTATGAAAACAACCGTGTACTCAACGAGTTCATTGAGGGCATAGCCACCTCTACACTTCCGGAAAGCTACCGAACCTCACGCACCGCCGAGGCTCGCTTCCTCCGCGCCTTTAACTATTTCTTCATGGTAAAACGCTATGGGGGTGTACCACTCATCCTGAAGGCTCAGCTGACAACAGATCCTGAAAGCGAACTCTATGCACCGCGCAATACGGAGAAAGATGTGTACGACTTTATCCTTTCAGAAATGGATGACATCGCCGGCGACCTGCCCTCTCGTGCGAAAACGGAACTTGGGCGGCCGTCCAAGGCTGCGGCCATGGCTCTGAAAGCCCGTGCAGCCCTCTATGCTGGCAGTATAGCTCAGTTTGGAAAGGTTCTGTCAAACGGGTTACTTGGCTTTAACGCCTCGGAAGCCTCCGACTATTACCAGAAGGCATACGATGCATGTAAGGAGATTATGTCCTCAGGAGAATACAGTCTCTATAATGCCGATGCTGACAAGGTTGCCAACTTCAAGAATATTTTCTTGAAGAAGAACAATACCGAGGTTATCATGATGATTCAGCATGATGCAACGCAGCGCACCACCTCCGGAGGCAACGGATGGATATGGGATTTCTTCCAGTGCCCAAAGCCTCACGCATGGGGAGCCGGCAATCAGAATGCGCCTTACCTTGAGATGGCGGAGGAGTTCGAGCATACAGACGGAACTCCGGGAAACCTTGACCGCAGCACTTTGGAGAACAGGCTGTGGACCACGGATGAGCTATGGGCTAATAAGGATCCGCGCTTCTATGCTACGATATGGACGCAAGGTACAGCATGGAAAGGCGGTACGGTTGACTTCCATAACGGTTTGATACTGCCAGATGGAACGATAAAGATGGACGGAGCGTATGAGGGCGTTGCTGCCGGCGGCGACCAATATGTAGACCACAATTACGGAACGGGATTTGGCGTTATGAAGTATTTGGACGAGTCACACGACAACCAAGGCGAAAGAGAGACCTCAAGTACTGATTACATACTATTCCGCTATGGAGAGGTTCTGTTGAACTATGCGGAAGCAGCCTTTGAGCTGGGGAAGACCGCAGAGGCGTTGGACGCAATCAATCAGATTCGATCCCGCGCGGGCATCAAGACCCTGCCGTCTCTCACAAGAGACCAGATTCGGCACGAGCGCAAAGTAGAACTTGCCTTTGAGGGGCATCGCTACTGGGACTTGAGACGCTGGAGAATCGCCCAGAGCGTCATTCCTGTTAACAGGACGGGGCTTCGTTACATCTTGGACTACACGACACGCCAATACAAGCTATCCTTGCTTAAGAACTATGACGGCGTGGCAGCACCCGTCTTCGATGAGCGTAATTACTATATGCCCATTACGGCAACACGCATCTCTAACAACAAGAACCTTGTGGAGAACCCTGGATATTAAATACTTTTAGTTACAGTTTCAATACTTTTCCATTGGAGCCCCCTCTTCTGCGCAAGAGGAAAAAATCAAGCTGAACGAGGGGAAACTCTGATTAAAGTCTCATCAAATAGATTTATAACATGAAGAAGAAATATTTCCTGACAACCCTATTCATCTCGCTAATCTTAGGAGCGTGCAGCAATGACAAGAACGAAGATGTTCCGCCCATCCCAGAAATACCAGCCAAGGATTTGACAACCCAGCTGACAGACAACAACAAAGTACTGGTCAATCCCGGCATGGGATGGAACCAGATGTACTATACTTTCGACGATGTGATGGTTCCCAGTGGCGATGATGTTACAGACTTGCTGGATTGGCTTCCGTGCGATATCGTTTCATTCCGTCTGAGTTGGAATAAGATAGAACCAGAAGAAGGCAAGTACAATTGGGCTGTTATAGACAATGTGGCGAAGCCTTGGACTGCTGCCGGCAAACGGTTAGGATTCAAGTTTTACACGAATTTCCTCTGGGACTATGCCAACAGGCAAGCTACTCCTTTATGGGTAAGAGACGCCGGAGCACAAGGCAGATACCTTGACAATAACGGGAATCATGATGACGACGCCTGGATGGCAGATTACAGCGACCCCATCCTCCTCGAGAAGCTGGGGAACTTTTATAAAGCCGTGGCAGAGCACTATAAAGACAGCAAGATTGAGTTTATAGAAATCGGATCCATCGGCCGTGTGGGCGAGGGGAACAGCTATCAGATAGGCGTAAATGCCACGGAAGACGACATCAAGAAGCATGTGGATTTGCTTAGGGAATGCTTCCCCAATACACAACTGATTATAAACGATGACTATGGAGCAAATGCCTGTGCATATGCCAAGACCCAAGGCTATGGTGTAGACGACCACAGTATCGGAGTGGGCTCATCCTCTAATCCTCCCGGACGTGCATATAATGCAACCATATTAGACAAGTTCAAGGATGGGACTACCGTTATTGGATTAGAGGACGACACCTGGCTCAAACCAGACGAATGGTATTATCAGCAGATGGTTGCGGCCTGTGCAAACTATTGCCGCATCCATGTCTCACCCTCACGCTTGCTGTTAGACGGAGTAAAAGAAGTCGTCGAAAGCATGACGCTCAAAATGGGCTACCGCATCCAATTCCCGGAGATTACCCTACCAGAGACACTTACAAGAGGAAAGGACTTCAGTATTAAATACAGTATTAAGAATGTAGGAGTCGGTTGCTGTACAATAGAGTGTTATCCCAGATTTGTCCTCTTAGACAACAATAACAAAGAGGTCTACGGGATTACCGATACATCGACCAAAGGCAATGACTTGAAATACGGGAAAGACGAATTGACATTAGAGCGTACGCTAACGGCCAATATCCCTTCTACTGTTACAGCCGGGAATCTGACCCTTTATGTCTGCATGGTAGACAAGAACAATAAGGCTATTATCAATTTACCGTATGACGGGGTTAACTCCGCCAATAGAAAATTGTATAAAGTAACAGAAGTCGGGATAAGATAAGACCCTATCAAAAAACAGGTATAGGGGAAATGAAAACCTCCTCTATACCTGTAAATTCAAAGAACTGGAAATGAAGAAACTATTCATAATAACCGCCAGCTTTCTCTGCTGCATCTATTCTCACGCAGCAGACTATAAGCTTGCTTCACCTGATGGCCGTATCACGACAGAAATACAAACAGACAATGAAATTAATATAAAAATAGGATATCAAGGGAAAGAGTATTTAAGTATTCCACATATCTGCCTGACAACAGACAAGCAGGCATTAGGAACAAATGTCATCGTCAGAAAAGCGGTAAGGCGCAGTATCAGCCAAACCTTACATCCCGTATATGGCATTAACAAGGCCGTCCGCGAAAACTACAATGAGCTGCGGCTTGATTGCAAGGGCGACTATGCCATTATCTTCCGTGCCTATAACGAAGGCATCGCATGGCGGTTCGCGACACGAATGGGTAAGAATCTGATTGTCAAGGACGAGCAGATAGACTATCAGTTCGCTGACAACTACAAGGCATTCTTTCACCCCGCGCTATCGGAGGCCGACTACCGGATACAGACCGTATCTGACAAATCCCTGAAACCGAACTACTCCAGCATGCCCGTATTGGTGAAGCCGGACGACAAGATGAATATATTACTGCATGAGTCGGATGTGAGAGACTTTCCTTGCATGTCGTTGATGTCTTCGGGCAAGCGCGCAAACACGCTCACGGCCATCCATGCGAAACATCCGAAGACAACGCTGCCCGGCGGACACAAAAACTTCAACCTCGTGGTGAAAGAAACGGAGGACTACATAGCAAGGACGCGGGGGACACGGGAGTTTCCGTGGCGCATCATCGCCTTTGCCAAGGACGACAAGGACATTCTGGACAACCAGCTTGTATGGCTGCTCGGAGCCAAATGCCAACTGCCGGACACAGAATGGATAAGGCCGGGCAAGGTGGCATGGGACTGGTGGGACTCCATGAACCTGACAGGTGTGGAATTCAAGGCGGGCATCAACACCGACACCTATAAATACTATATAGACTTCGCCGCAAAGAACGGAATCGAATACATTAGCCTTGACGAGGGATGGAGCGACCAGTTCAACCTGCTGAAGGTGAATCCACAGATAGACATGGAGGAACTGACACGATATGCCCGCGGCAGGGGGGTAAGCCTCTTCCTGTGGTGTGTATGGCACACGCTCGACAAGCAGATGGCGGAAGCCATGGAGGCTTTCGGGAAATGGGGGATTGCCGGACTGAAAGTAGACTTCATGGACCGGGACGACCAGATGGTGGTGGGTTTCGAGGAGAGACTGCTCAAAGAGGCTGCCCGGCACAAGCTGCTCGTCAACTTCCACGGCGCCTACCATCCTAACGGTCTGGAGCGCACCTATCCGAACTGCATCAATGTGGAAGGCGTGAAAGGACTGGAATGGAACAAGATTGCCGGGACGGGCGCGACGCCGACAGGCGCCGTTACGATACCCTTCATCCGCATGTTCGCCGGGCCGATGGACTATACGCCCGGGGCGATGACCAACTCCAACCAAGAAGATTGGCGCATGATAAAGAAGCACCCGATGAGTCAGGGCACGCGCTGCCAACAACTGGCGATGTATGTGGTCTACAATGCCCCGCTGCAGATGCTGGCAGACTCACCCACGGCCTACGAGAAAGAGCCGAAATTCCTGAAGTTCCTCGCGGGTATCCCGACGACATGGGACGAGACGCTGCCCTTGGAAAGCAAGGTGGGCAGATATGTGAATATCGCCCGGCGGAAAGACGACAGCTGGTTTGTGGCGGGCATGGCCGACTGGGAAGGGCACACGCAGGACATCAAGCTCGACTTCCTGGGCGAGAACGACACCTACATAGCCGAGTTCGTGGAAGACGGGATGAACGCCGACCGCATAGGCAGCGACTACACGATGAAAACCGCGGAGGTGAAACCGGGAGAAAGCCTCACGATGCGCATGGCACCGGGCGGCGGCTATGCCATAAAGCTGACCCCGCGGAGCAAGAGGCAGGATGTCGTAGTCTTCGGAGACTCCAGGGTACAACTGGGCGGCGACTGGGGCAGACATACCGGGAGGAAGGATGTCGTCAACGCGGGATTCGGCGGATTCACGACTTCCCACTTCATCTGGCTCATCCGTCAATATGTGATAGAACGGCATCCCCGCGTCTGCTTCCTCGAAGGAGGCATCAACGACATCGGGTCGGGAATTCCCCTTGCAAGGACGAAGAAGAACTACCGTTCCCTGGTAGACTCCTTATTGGCTCATGGCATAGAAGTCGTAATGCACGCCATCACCTACCCCACGGAGAAAGATCCGGAAACGCAGAACTTCAAGGTGGGCATGATAGACAGTCTGAATATCTTCATACACCAACTGGCGCAGGAGAAAGGGCTGCCGTGCATAGACCTGAACCCCATGTTGACCGAGGGGAAGCGGCTCAAGAAGGAATATGCCTTCGACAATGTGCACTTCACGGCCGCGGCCTACGCCATCTGGGCGGAGGAGATGAAGAAAATACTAAAAGAAAAAGGAATATAGGCGAAAATGAAAAAGAGCATTATACTGATATTAGCGCTCCTGCCGTTTCTCGCGAGAGCACAGGAGACGCCCAAGTCATGGGAGGAACTCGACCGGCGACCCATCCCCCAATGGTGGACGGACGCCAAGTTTGGCATCTTCATCCACTGGGGACTCTACTCCGTGCCGGCCTATGCCCCGGTAAAGGAGGTGGAAGGCGTGTATGAGAAATATGCGGAGCACTATTATGCCCGGTTGCTGAACAAGAACAAGTTGTTTACGGATTTCCATAACAAGACCTATGGCAAGAACTTCAGGTATGCGGACTTCGCGACGCTCTTCAAGGCCGAGCACTTCAATCCCGAAGACTGGAGCAGCCTCTTTGAGAAATCCGGGGCCAAATATGTGGTATTGACCTCCAAGCATCACGACGGGTTCTGCCTGTGGAACAGCACCCAGTCCCCGCAATGGAACAGCGTGGTCATGGGGCCCCACATCGACATCATCGACTCGCTGTCCCGGGCCGTAAGGCGACACGGACTGCACTTCGGGCTCTACTACTCGCTGTTGGAATGGGCGCACCCGCTCTATTCCAAAGGAACCATCAGCCGATGGGTCGACGAGCACATGATTCCGCAGGTGCAGGAGCTGGTCTCCCTGTATCGCCCGGAGGTCATCTTCGCCGACGGGGAATGGGACTATGACAGCGAGACCCTGCAAAGCCGGAAGCTCCTCACCTGGCTCTATGACCGGTCGCCCGTGAAGAACACGGTCGTGGTGAACGACCGCTGGGGAGCGGAGACCCGCAGCAAGCACGGAGGCTACTACACTACGGAATACAATCTCGTACACAACACGGAGGGCATAGGCGACAAGGCCTTCCATCCCTGGGAGGAAAGCCGGGGCATCGGGACCTCTTACGGCTATAACCGCTTCGAGTCCGTGGAAGACTATCTGTCGGCGAAGGAGCTGATTCGCCTACTGGCCCGCACCGTGGCGAACGGCGGCAACCTGCTCCTGGACATAGGGCCGGACGCCAACGGGCTGATACCCGTCATCATGCAGGAACGCCTGTTGCAGATGGGACAGTGGCTACAGACGAACGGCGAGGCCATCTATTCCTCGAAGCCCTGGCGCAAGGGGCATGTCAGCGAGAAAGAAGCATATTGCACCCAAAGGGACGGCAACCTCTATATCATCTGTACGCAGTGGCCCGAGAAGCCGCTCAGGATAACAGGGCTCGACAAGGCCGGCAAGGTGGAGATGCTCGGCTATACCGGAAAGATAGGGACGACCTTCAAGAACCTGGAGCTCGTCATCACTCCTCCACAAATCAACCCGAATCAGCTGCCCTCGCAACTGGCATGGGTCTTCAGAGTCAAGAATACTTATTAGGTTAGACATAGGTTAGTTGAGGAGGAGGCTATGGCAGCGGCCATGGGCGCTCCTCCTTTTTTCCAAGTCCGACTTTCAACACATAGACAAGATGAGACGACTGACAATCATCCTATCAATATTGCTGGTATCCGCAACGCTCTTCGCACAGGGAAGAACGGTAAAGATACTGGCCATCGGCAACAGCTTCTCGGAAGACGCCGTGGAGCAGAACCTGCACGAACTCGCCTTGGCGGCCGGATTCACCACCGTCATAGGCAACATGTATATCCCCGGGTGCCCCCTGGAGCTCCATGCCCGGAACATCCGGCAGGACACACGGGCCTACCGCTATCGTAAGATAAAACCCGACGGAGAAATGGAGCAGACCGACAGCATGCGGATAAGCGACGCGTTGGCGGATGAGGAGTGGGACTATGTAAGCGTACAACAGGTAAGCCACCTGTCAGGGCTCTATGAAACTTACCAACCTTATCTACATCAACTTGTTTCCTATATCCGCGGCAGGGTCTCCCGCAAGACCAAAATCATATTCCACCAGACATGGGCCTATGCGCAGAACTCCACACGGGAAGGGTATGAGAATTATGGCAAGAACCAACTGGCCATGTTCAACGCAATCCTCAGCGCGACCGGAAAGGCCGCCAAGGAAGAAGGCATAAAGATTATAATCCCGTCGGGCACCGCCATCCAGAATGCCCGCACCTCATCCTACGGCGACACCCTGACGCGCGACGGATTCCACCTGAACCTGCTCTATGGCCGGTATACGGCTGCCTGCGCATGGTTCGCCCGGCTCTTCAGGCGGAGAGCCGTGGGCAACGGGTATGTCCCCAAGGGCATGACACCCGCCCAAGCCTTGATCTCACAAGAGTCCGCGGATGCCGCCGTGAAGCATCCCGGCAGAATCACCACCATCCGACACTGACAACCATGAGAGCCTTCATACAAAGACAGAAACGGCTGTATATGGCATTGGGCACGCTGCTTGTCCTCTGCCAGACGGGCATGGCCCAGCAGCCCAAGACCCCCGAGGAGGTAAGCCGCTATATCCGGGAGTCATGGGAAAAGACGATAAGATTCCGCCCCAACGACTCAACAGACCACATCGGGCTGCCTCACCCCTATACCGTGCCCTGCATGTCGGGGCGATTTCAGGAGATGTACTACTGGGATACCTACTTCACCAATGCGGGACTGCTCGCAGACGGGAAAATCAAGCAGGCCGTCAACAACACGGAGAACCTTGCCTCGATGGTAACGCGCTTCGCAAAGATACTTAACGGAAGCAGGTTTATGTATCAGGATCATTCCCAGCCGCCCTACCTGTGCATGATGGTAAGCGACATCTTCGACGAGACACGGGACACGGCCTGGCTCGCGCGGATGTATCCGCTCATAACAAAGGAATATAACTTCTGGATGAGCAAGCGCATGACTCCCTGCGGACTGAACCGCTACAGCAACGACCTCGTGCAGGCAAAACCCGACAAGGGCATGGCGGAATACGCCCACTCACGCACCCGAAACCCTATATCGCTGGATGGCATGAGCGACAGCGAGATGGGCAAGTATGCCTCCGACGCGCGCTCGGAGTGTGAGTCAGGCTGGGACTTCACGCCCCGCTTCGAGAACCGATGCGGCGACTTCTGCCCCGTGGACCTGAACTCCAACCTCTATTTCTACGAGACCCATCTCGCCCGCTTCGCCAAGTTGTTAGGAAAAAAGGAAGAGGCTGGGAAATGGAGGCAGGCCGCCGCTCACAGGAAAGGGCTCATGCAACGGCTCATGTACAATGCAAAAGACGGCATGTACTATGACTATGACTTTGTAAACGGCAGGATGTCGACCGTGAAATCGGCCGCCGTCTTCAGCCTGCTGTTCGCCAATGTACTGTCTGAAAGCACGGGCACCCAATTGGCCACCCGCGCGCTGGCGGCCTTGGAGTTCCAAGGCGGCCTCGTGGCTACGGCCCGTGATTCCACAGCCTGCACCTATCAATGGGCCTATCCTAACGGCTGGGCCCCGCTTCACTATCTCGCCATCAGGGGACTTCGCCAGTACGGGATGGAGCGGGCGGCACGCCGCATTGCGAGAAAATATGTGAACACTCTGAGCGATATCTATACTCTGACGGGAAACCTATGGGAGAAATACAATGCCGTGGAAGGTAACATCAATGTGAATAGCGAGAGCAATTATAACCTTCCGCCCATGATGGGCTGGACGGCGGGCGTATTCGAATATGCATGGCACTATCTGAATCACTAAACCATGCTACGGAGTTATAATACTCCCCCACCCTGCTTCTTATCGCCAGACCGAAACACAAGTTGCTCTCGGGAATGTGTTAATACAGCGTGTAATCAGGTTACGAATAACGAGTAATCAGGTTACACGCTGTGCGTAATTGACCTGCCATATACAATATCAAACGCTCGCTATGTCGTCGAGGGCTATCTTGTGGTCGATGTTCTGGACAATCTTCAACTTCTATATGCTCCTTTTGGCACCGTTCACATGCGCAATTCCTCGGGGCGATTAATGCCGTTCTCCTCGCAATGCTTCTTGATGAGTTCTCAGAACTCCTTGCCGTAGCGTTTGGCCTTGCCAGCTCCTACGCCCAGAATGTCTTGCACTTTCATTTGGAATGTGCGGAACAGATATGTTTGTAATATCAAGTTAAGTATTCTTTGAGGCTAAGATAACATTTCAATGTCAAATATCCAAGAAATCAAATATACTTTTGTATTACGATACATAAAATTATTGGGATGATACAAAAAGCAAAGACTTACTATGATTAATTTGCATTACGATTTATCTATAATTTGATTTGAGGCAAAAATTAACATGTTATTATATTATAAAAATAGAAAACAAAGACGATTTTTTACCATTCAAACAAAAATGTCAGTATCAAACTGCGTAAAATAGGTACTATTCATCAGGTATGAGATGAGCTAATTCTGGATCGTTTTTGATTCTTACAAGTTCATCCTTTAGAATCTGTTTTACCTCAAGTTTTATATGATTGTAGTTTTCATGTATCTTTTCGTCCATATTACACTTTCCCTCATTATCCGTAAAGTTCGCAACAATTGGAATAGGCTCGTACCTCTTCATTTCTGCCAATACCATGGCACTGTCCACTACTATCTCTGCATGGAAAATCTTTTGGTCGATACGCTCATCAAAGTTATCGGACACTGCTCCTACAAACATTCCTTGTGTGAGGTTTGAAATCTTGCTTGCCGGGATAAGACTGTCCATTTGCGTGGAGATAGAGGTAGATTTATCATTACGGTTGATAGTCATAGACTGACGTTGCTGGAGAACCTTACCGAACCTTTCAGAAAGCGTCTTGGCAGTTTCTCCCACGACCTGCCCACTGAACACATTACCCACCGTGTTCTGGATTACCTTGCTCTCCTTGTCGCCATAGTCCCTTGTTAATTGGCTAAAATCTTGAAAGCCCAAACACACCGCTACCTTATTGCTTCGTGCAGTAGCAATGAGATTATCCAAACCACGAAAGTAGATTGTCGGCAGCTCGTCGATGATGACAGAGCTTTTAAGTTGCTTTTTCTTGTTAATAAGTTTCACGATACGGCTGTTATATAGTCCAAGTGCAGCCGAATAGATGTTCTGACGGTCGGGATTATTGCCCACTACTAGAACTTTCGGCTCATTGGGATTGTTGATGTCGAGCGAGAAATCATCGCCCGTCATTACCCAATAGAGAGCAGGGCTTATCATACGTGATAGCGGTATCTTGGCACTGGCTATCTGTCCCTGCAACTGGTCCTGTGCACCACCCTCCCACGCATCCATGAAGGGCGAAAGGTAGTTGGCAAGTTCATCGTATGAAGTGAGTATTGGAAATATCTGTGCGTAGGGACGATTAAGGAACTCAATGGCGTGAGGGAAGGTACAATACTTTCCGTTCTCATAGATTTTTAGAAACCATATAATGGCTGCCAATAGGATAATCGGAGACTCCACGAAGAAATCTCCCTGTTTCTGTATCCAAGAACGGTTGAGGTTGAGCATAATCGTGTAGGCACTCTCGTAGGCATCTGATATGTCCGTCATAAAGGCGGGATTGATGGGATTGCAGCGATGCGACCTGCGTGGGTCGTCAAAGTTAATTACATAGAACTGCGGTTTTACCTTGTAGGCATCCAAGTGATGAAGCAGGTGATTGTAGGCAATCTCAGAAAGGTCGGGGAACTTATAGTCGTAGATATACATGGCAAAGCCTTTCTCAATCTGCTGCTTGATATAGTTGTTCACAATGGCATAGGACTTACCCGAACCTGGTGTGCCGAGCACCATTGAGGCACGGAATGGATTGACTACATTGATCCAGCCCTTGTTCCACTTCTTTTTGTAGTAGAAGCGTGTGGGTAGATTGACGGAATACTCGTTCTGCATCAGCCTTGTTTCCTGCATAAAACTCTCATTCTCCGTATTGAAAACATCGTCCATCAGGTTGTTTTTGAGCAGACGGCTCATCCATACACCGCCCATCAGCAGGCAGATATAGCCCACGGATAGTGTGAAGATATAGAGCGTAGCTGCACCAATCTTACCAATGGGCAACGCCAGCAGCCACCAGTTGAGAAAGAAAAAGACAAAGCCGGAGAAAAGCACCGTCCAAATCTTTGGCCACGTGATTTTCTCTTCCTTCACTCCTTTTGTCCCAAGGCAGGACAAGGCAAGAAACACCACACAAAAGAGTTTTGTCCAAAGTATGGATGAGAACAAGCCCGTGGTGCGCTGAAAGTTCATGAGTATCTTGTTGATGATACCGAGCGTAAAGTGCCACTCTTGAAAAGCCTCGTAACAGAACCAATAACAGTTAATGAGGAGGAATATCACGGATATTCCCCGCATAAAGTCCATGACTTTACCCAATGCCCTTAAATCATCTTCCTGTGCCATAATGCTATGTTTTTGTAGCCTCCTCCAACCCCTCCGAAGGGAGGGGAGATTGAAATGCTCGTTTATTTAATGTTTTCTTCGTCTAAGTTTTACCTTACTTTGTCTGCGGAGTTTACGCTGCCATGCAGTTTCCTTCCAATCATCGTTGCCCATCGTTCCGAATGACTCGCCCACCATATCCTCTATAAGTTCATCGACAAGGTTGTCTCCTTCTTCCGTCTCTGATTGCGAGGGTTGAATGGTCGGCGATTGTTCCAAACGGGCAGACGAACTGCCATACAGCGTTTCATCCAAGAATGGGTTATGCGTTGGATTGGAGAAATAGGCGTTGAATACATTGGCGGCATATCCCTTGCCCAATCGGGAGCCATTGAGCGCAATGCCTCCTTCGTCGTCAATAAAGGTAATGCCATAGATGCGTCCGCTTTCGTTTTTTCGGATAACCACACGCATGCCCTGTTCCTCCAATCTTTTTCGGAGTTTTTCTTCTGTATCGGGAGCAGTACGCATAACTTCCAACACCTTCCTTCTAACGGCTGGAATCAATGGCTTGATGACTTGCTTCGATTTCTGCATCCTGTTCTGTACGGCAGTATAGCCCACACCACGACCGATGTCCGAGGCATGGATAGGTGTGCTTATTTTGTTGCCTTTGTCATCGGTTGGGACATAGACAAGCCCGTCGTATTTCCTTCCCCGAAACTCCGTTTTTACTTCTTCTACAGCAACACTGTATGTGGAGAGGATGGCGTTCAGCTCACCCAAGGAACAGAAGCGATAATGCTTCAGCACCATACAGAGGATACTTGCCACCTGCTCCTTGATGTTTCCCTTACCCATATCCACCTTGGGCGTTTCTGTTTCCGCCTTCTCACTGACCTTTGAGCTTGGAATGAGGTTGTATTTCCTTTCTAAAGCGTCGGTAATCTGCTTGCTTCTCCGCTTTTCAAACCTGTCATTGATTTTCTTTCCCTTGCTGTTAACCCGAAGCGACACGATGTGTATATGCTCACGGGCGATGTCACTATGCTTGAATACGATGTAAGGCTGTTTGCCATAGCCAAGTGCCTCCATATAATCCTTGGCTATCAGCGTGAGCGTTTCATCGGAGAGCTTCTCGTCCGGATGCGGATTGAGGGAACAGTGGAACACCGTTTTCTTCGTTCGGCATTTCCTCGGTATCAGAGCCTCCATATCGGCAAACACCTCCTCCATCGTATAACGACCCTCCCTGTCCTGATACAACTCAGTGGCAAGAAGAATGCTTGCTTCCCCTTTCTCCACCTTTTTGAAGTTGTAGCCGAGTGCCCCTCCAAGGTTCTCCGTACTTGAAATCTTTGCTATCATCTTTTGCGGTAGTCTATGGTCAGACGGATAGCCTGTTCCTGCAAGGCAATGATTTGAGCAGACAATTTCTCCAATTTTTCAAGAAGAATCTGTGCGGTCTTCACGCTGTGGTAGCTGTTGATGGCCCGCACGGTCTGGTTATAGAGCACGCCAATCTTATGGATTTGTGCCGTCAGTTCGGATAGTTTTCGGTAATATTCCACGGCGGATTTATCCACCGTAATCACCTTGAAATGCTCTCCAAGAATGCGACCACGCACGAAATCCGACTTGGTTTCTGCACCTGAACGCTGAAACAAATCTATCGCCCTTTGCTGGTCTTTCGGGTTGGGCAACCGTACATGCCAGTTGTCCCAACGTGGCTTCTCTGCCGCCTTTCGTTCTGAACTATGTCCCTCTTTCTTATCCATATCCATTTGGTTTCTAATTACGACTTTGGAGGAATTTATCCCCCTTCGGGGCAAGGGTCTTTGTGGTACAAACTGCGGTTTGTGTTACAAAGACACACCTTGCCAATATCAAGAGTTGATACGATTGAAGTATCCACCCTTTTGGGGTGTCTGCTTCGGGATGTTACCTCCATGTTTTATTCTCGTCTGCAAAGTTACGGCGGATTTTCAAATATCTCATTATCAACGATATTCACTCTTTTTCCTTTCATTTCCCTCAATTTCCCTAAGGGTTGGAAATGACTGATTTACTGACTTACTTTGCAACTGATTTAGGTCGCGACTCACTCATTGACCAACTCTGTTACCAACTAACTGAGCTCAGTCGATAAGTTCATTGGCCAAAGACTCGGTCAGTCGTCAAGTCAGTAGATGAGTCGGTCAGTAAGTCGGTTCAGGAGTCAGCCCGTCCATCAGTAAATAAGTCAAGATGGACTCCCTTACTGACTGACTGATTAACTTACTCACTCATCAACTGAGCCAAGAGTAAACCACAAAGCAGATAAAACAAAAAAAAAACAGAAACAATGAAACAACAATCCACAAAACAGCCTGTATTTTTAGGCTTTGCATCTCAAAAAGGCGGTGTGGGCAAAAGCAGCCTTGCCGAAGTCCTCGCCTCCATCCTTTATTACGAAAAGGGAGCCTCTCTCTTGGTCGTGGACTGTGACGGGACACAAGAGTCCTTTTTCAAGCTGCGGCAAAGAGAACGCCGTATGATTGAAAATGACGAGGAACTATCCCGGCAGATGACGCAATTCTTTACCAAATTCGGAAAACAGGCTTATCCGATCATCCGCTCAACACCGAAAGATGCCATAAAGGATGTCAAGGAATACGTCAGTTCACATGACACCGAGATAAGCCTTGCCATCTTCGACTTTCCCGGTCATGCCGGAACCGAAGACCTGCTTCAACTTTCCATAGACATGGATTATATCATCACTCCCATCGAAGCCGATCCCCAATCCCTGGTCTCCAGTTTTGCATACGCCAAGGCTGTCAGGGACTTGGGAATAGGACTAAGCGATGCGCACATTAAGGACCTGCTCTTACTTTGGAATAAGATCAACCGCAGCGCCAGCACCATTGTCATGGACCATTACACGCAGTATGCAAAGGAACAGGAAATCAATCTCTTTGATGCCCATGTGTATCATTCTGTAAGATTTTCAAGAGAGTTGGGGCAAGGTGGCGTTAAGGGGGTGTTCCGAAGTACTTATCTTCCCCCCTCGCTATCCTTGCGGCTTCCAACGGGGATAGACTTGTGGGTGGAGGAAGTGATGGAGAAATGTCATATTATACCTCAATAGCCTATGAGTTCCATCAACGAAGAACGGAAGAAAATCCTGCAACAAAAGCTCAAGGAGATGGGTAATTTTGGGGTGCAGGTACGCAGTCCGGAAGATTCCCCCTTCTATGACCAGCCCACGGACTATGAACGCGAGTTAGAGCGCTTGAAGCCTGATAAGGAGCAAGTGGAGGCAGAACCGTCCGGGAGTTCTGCGCCCGTGTGTGCAGAAGCGGCTGGCACTGCCGGGCTTGCATCGGAAAGGAAGCCTAAAGCCAAGGAATGCAAGGAGGAAAGTATAAGAGCCAAATTGTCTTTTGAGGAATATCGCGAACGCTACCTTAATTGTTCGCAACGCGGCAGCGGAAAATCCGGATTCACCATCAACAGTGATATTCTGCAACTGCTCAGGGATGTTCTCCGTGATGTCCGTTCCAAAACCACCTTGACCTCTTACATAGAAAATATTCTACTTGAGCATTTAAGGGAAAACCAAGCCATGCTCAACAAGGCAGCGGCACAGTATAAACGTAACCAAACACTCAATTTATGACCGATACATTATTATTCGATGCCTTCCTTCTTTTAGGATTGGCGTGGATGCTTATCAGCATTGTCTATTTCTGCGTGCGAATGGACAGGTATTTATCTCCTGTTGAAAGCATGCTGTCAATGACCAAGCAGAGGAACCGGAGGCTGCATACCTCCAATTCCTCAAAGAAGATACCCAAAACAGTTCAAGGCTTGCGGACTGTCCGGATATAGAGAGTTACCGTAACCGCTTTCTCCAGACCTCCCGCTTTACTCAAAGAACGGCTTTTACCATGAACGTGGAAACCTTGCAGTTGCTTCGTAATGTTCTCCATGATTTGAATGAGCGTGTGCCAATGGCTTCCTATATAGAGAATATCTTACGGGAGCATTTACGGGCACATCAGGACCTGCTCAATGATGCCGCCGACAAACAGAGAAGACTGAATACGTTAAAATTGTAAACGATGGAAACGATTCTTATCAACATAATCCTTCTATTGGGCGTGGTGTGGCTGATACTCGGCATTGCATACCTCTGGAAAGTGTTTCAAGACTCTGCAACCCAATCGGGGAAGATTACTCCGGGCCGGAAAGAAAACAGGCAAGGCGAGAGCCCCAAGCCTGCCGTTTCCCAAGAGCAGACAGACAATGCCCGCCATATTTTGGTGGGCAGGAGCAAACCTTTCGTTTCCCCGTCTGTCCCCGAAGTTCCCGCTGTTTCCCCAACTGAAAATCCAGCCGAAAAACCCGGTACTTTTGCAGGGGAAAATCCTCCGGTACCCGAAGAAACAGAAGATGCGGAAGGTACAGCCGAAGAGAACGGGATGCAGATTGACTACACGATGGACGAGCCGGATGAGGACAGCATCGTTCGTGAAGAACTGCAAATTGCGGATGATGCAATGCCGGAGGTCTCACCGTCCGCCATTCTCGCACGGGACTTAGTTCGTGTCAATGGTTGGCACAAGAATGATGATGCGCTTGACGGGGTAAACGAAGCAGAGGTGCGGGACACGCTGCAAAGCATTCGGGGTACACAGCTCATGGACTATATCAAGGAGACAACGCTCAAGCAGGAGAAAGACCATCAGAAACTCCTTGCCGCCATCCGCAAGGCGGAGGAAGCGGAAATGATGAGCGAAGAAACAACCTATCCTGATAATGATACAACACAAGATGGCGATGATGTGTCGGAAGAAGCCGACCGTCCGCTGTCCTATTATCTGTAAAAATGATTTCTTGATTTTCATATTTCGGAGGAATGCAGGGGGTGGCTCAAAAGTAAAACAATCAGCCAATATCTGTCATACGATAAAACCGAGCCACCCCTAACACCTCCACAAGAAGACAATTCGTTTAACAACTTAAAATAAACAGCAAAATGAACAACAAAAAAATCACAATGATGCTGCTCCTGCTGATGGCTACCGCCGTGGGAGCATACGCACAAGGCAACGGCATGGCGGGTATCAACGAAGCCACGAAGATGGTAACCTCGTACTTCGATCCGGGCACGAAACTCATCTATGCCATCGGTGCCGTGGTAGGCTTGATTGGTGGCATAAAAGTGTACAATAAGTTCAGTTCGGGAGACCCCGATACGAGCAAGACCGCCGCCTCTTGGTTCGGTGCGTGTATCTTCCTCATCGTGGCAGCAACCATCCTGCGCTCCTTCTTCCTGTAACAATGGCTGAGTGGGAAATCAACAAGGGTATAGGTCGGACGGTGGAGTTCAAGGGCTTGAAGGCGCAGTATCTCTTCCTCCTTGCGGGAGGCTTGCTTGCCGTCTTCATTCTCGTGGTCGTACTCTACCTCTGCGGAGTCAGCCAGATTGCCTGTCTGGTCATAGGCGTAGTGGGTGCCACCCTCGTGGTGTGGCAAACGTTCGCCATGAACCGAAAGTATGGGCGGTATGGGCTGATGAAGCAGGGGGCGGTGCGTATGCACCCACGCTACCTTGTGAACCGCCGTACCGTCTTTCATCTTATCCGTAACCTTCAACCCCAAAGAAAGAAGAAATGAGAAATGTAAGCAAGATAACGACCTTGGAATCGAAATTCCCGCTGCTCTCCGTCGAGCAGGGGTGCATGGTGAGCAAGGATGCGGACATCACGGTGGCTTTCCGTGTGGAACTGCCCGAACTCTTTACCGTCACCTCCGCAGAATACGAGGCGATGCACTCGGCTTGGCACAAGGCAATCAAAGTGCTGCCTAATTACAGCATCGTCCACAAGCAGGACTGGTTCATCAAGGAGGACTATCGGTGCAGGCTCTCCGACGGTGGGTTGAGTTTCCTTGCCCGTGCATCCGAACGGCACTTCAACGAGCGTCCGTACCTGCATCACAGCGTTTACCTGTTCCTTACCAAGACCAACAGGCAGCGCATGGCGCAGCAGAGCAATTTTTCCTCGCTCTGCCGTGGACACCTGCTGCCCAAGGAAATCACCAACAAGGACGAGGTGATGATGTTCATGGAAGCCGTCGATCAGTTCGAGCGTATCATCAATGACACCGAACAGATAAGGATTACCCGCATGACGGAGGAAGAATTGGTAGGCACAAAGGAAAAAGGCGGTTTGCTGGATAGGTATTTCTCCCTCTCGGAAGAGGGACACGCCTCGCTGGAGGACATCCGTCTGGGTGCTGACCTTGTGCGTGTGGGCGATAATATGCTTTGTCTGCATACGCTCTCTGACACGGACGACCTGCCGACTACGGTCAGTACCGACAGCCGGTATGAACGGCTCTCCACCGATAGGAGCGACTGCCGTCTTTCCTTTGCCGCTCCCGTGGGCTTGATGCTGCCGTGTAACCATATCTACAACCAGTATATCTTCATCGAGGACAGCGACGCCAATCTTGAACGCTTCGAGAAGCAGGCAAGGAACATGCACTCGCTGGCTCGTTATTCCCGTTCCAATCAGATTAACGAGGAGTGGATACAGGAATACCTCAACATCGCCCATTCGCAGGGCTTGACCTCCATCCGTGCCCACTTCAACGTACTGGCATGGAGCAGCGACAAGGAGGAACTGCGTGCTGTCAAGAATGACGTGGGCAGTGCCCTTGCCCTGATGGAGTGCCGACCACGCCACAACACCATTGACGCGGCAACGCTCTATTGGGCGGGTATTCCCGGCAATGCCGCCGATTTTCCCGCGGAGGAAAGTTTCTATACCTTCATCGAGCCGGCTCTCTGCTTCTTTACGGCAGAGACCAACTACAAGGACTCGCTCTCTCCCTTCGGCATCAAGATGGCAGACCGTCTTTCGGGCAAGCCCATCCACTTGGACATCTCCGACCTGCCGATGAAAAAGGGCGTGATTACCAACCGCAACAAGTTCATCTTGGGTCCTTCGGGCAGCGGCAAGAGTTTCTTCACCAACCACATGGTACGCCAGTATTACGAGCAGGGGGCGCACGTCCTCTTGGTCGATACGGGTAACTCATATCAGGGCTTGTGTGAGCTTATTCACCGCAAGACCAAGGGAGAGGACGGGGTATATTTCACCTATACGGATGAACATCCCATTTCATTCAATCCTTTTTATACCGATGATTACGTCTTTGACGTGGAGAAAAGGGAGAGTATCTGTACCTTATTGCTCACGCTCTGGAAGAGTGCCGATGAGCATATCACCAAGACAGAAGCAGGCGAACTTGGTTCTGCCGTCAATACTTATATAGAACTTATCCGGACGGATCATACCATCGTTCCCTGCTTCAACACCTTCTATGAGTATCTGCGGGACGTCTATCGGGAGGATATGCAAAAGCGGGACATCGAGGTAACGCTCTCGGACTTCAACATCAACAACCTCCTGACGACACTGAAGCAATACTATCGTGGCGGTCGCTACGACTTCCTGCTGAACTCGGACAAGAACATTGACCTGCTCAGTAAACGCTTCATCGTCTTTGAGATTGACCAAGTGAAGGACAACAAAGACCTTTTCCCCGTGGTGACGATTATCATCATGGAGGCTTTCTTGGGTAAGATGCGAAGACTCAAAGGTATCAGAAAGATGATACTTATCGAGGAAGCGTGGAAGGCGATTGCCTCGGCAAACATGGCGGACTATATAAAATATTTGTATAAGACCGTCAGAAAGTATTTCGGTGAAGCCATTGTCGTGACGCAGGAGGTGGACGACATCATCCAGTCACCCATCGTCAAGGAGAGCATCATCAACAACAGCGACTGCAAGATACTGCTCGACCAGCGCAAGTATATGACCAAGTTTGACGGCATACAGGCGATGCTCGGCTTATCTGAAAAGGAGAAAAGCCAGATTCTCTCCATCAACCAGAACAACGACCCGAACAGGCTTTACAAAGAGGTATGGATTGGCTTGGGCGGTATGCAGAGTGCCGTCTATGCCACGGAGGTGAGCATGGAGGAATACCTTACCTACACCACGGAGGAAACAGAAAAGGTGGAGGTCATGCAACGTGCGGAACAGCTCGGCGGTGACATCGAGACCGCTATCCGTCAGTTGGCTGCTGAAAAGCGTGCTGCACGAAGTAGATAGATTGCTCTTTGATATAAGACTCCACGGATTATAGTATTAAACACTAACGAGCAAGGGTGTTAAACACTAATGATTGACACTCCTTAATGAGAATTCAAATAAACATATTATTCACATCATAAACAAGAAAGAACAATGAAGACAAAGATTTTAATGCTGATGATTTGTGCCGTTCTCTTTATGAATGGCAAAGCCCACGCACAGTGGACGGTCTATGACCCAGGCAACTTCGCGGGCAACATCGCCAACTCCGTCAAGGAGATTGCCACGGCTGGCAAGACGGTCAAGAACACCCTGGACGGATTCAAGGAGGTGGAGAAGCTCTACAACGACACCAAGAAGTATTACGATGCGCTGAAGAAGGTGAACAATCTCATCGGCGATGCCTACAAGGTTAAGGAGTGCATCCTCATGGTGGGCGACATCTCGGAGATTTACGTTACCTCCTATAAGAAAATGCTCTCGGACAGGAACTTCCGTCCCTCCGAACTCGCTGCGATGGCTTCGGGCTACGCCAAGCTGCTGGAGCAGAGCGGTGAGAGCCTGAAGGAACTCAAGTCCGTTGCCAAGTCGGGTGTCTTTTCCATGAACGACCACGAGCGCATGCAGGCTATCGACCGTATCTACACCACATTGCGCGAATACCGCTCGCTCGTGTCATACTACACACGAAAGAACATCTCCGTGAGCTATGTCCGTGCAAGGGAGAGGAACGACCTCGCCTCCGTCAAGGCACTCTACGGCAATACGGCAAGCAGGTATTGGTAATCCCACAGGCAGGACAACAATAAAACATTTACCAAACAGATTCGCTTATGGATTTTGCCAGTTTACACGAGCTTCTACGCTCGACCTACGACGAGATGATGCCCCTCTGCGCCCAGATGACGGGTATTGCCAAGGGGATAGCGGGCTTGGGCGCACTCTTCTACATCGCCCTTCGGGTGTGGGCTTCCATTGCCCGTGCCGAGGCGATAGACGTGTTTCCGCTGCTCCGTCCCTTTGTGCTGGGCTTCTGCATCATGTTTTTCCCGACCATCGTGCTGGGTACGATGAACGCCGTGCTCTCGCCCGTGGTGCAGGGGACGGAGATGATGGTGCATCAGCAGGAGGGCAACCTTGCGGAGCTTACCGCCAAGAGAGATAAGTTGCAGGAGGAAGCCTACCTCAAGAATCCCGAAACGGCCTATATGGTGTCCAATGAGAAATTCGATGAGAAGATAGAGGAAATGGGCATCATCGGTCCGGAGGATGCCGTGACGATTGCGGGGATGTACGCCGAGCGTGCCGCCTACCAGACCAAGCAATGGGTGATGAAGCTTGTTCACGACCTGATGGAACTGCTGTTCCATGCCTCGGGGCTTGTCATCGACACGCTCCGCACCTTTATCCTTATCGTCCTTTCGATACTCGGTCCGATAGTATTCGGCATTGCCGTGTGGGACGGTCTGTCGGGTTCGCTCACGGCTTGGTTCTCACGCTATATATCGGTCTATCTGTGGCTGCCTGTCAGCAGTATCCTCACGGCACTGCTCACCAAGATACAGGTGCTGATGATGCAGAAGGACATCGAGGCGCTCAGCGACCCGAACTACCTGCCCGATTCGGGGACGTGGTACTACATCGTATTCTTCCTCATCGGCATCGTGGGCTACTTCTGCGTGCCTACCGTGGCAGGCTGGATAATCGAGGCAGGCGGCGGTATCGGCTCCTACGGTCGCAATGTCAATCAGACGGCACAGCGTGGCGCACATGGTGCATACACGGGCGGCAAATATGTGGCAGGTGGCGCAGGTGCAGCCATCGGCAATGTGGGCGGACGTATCAAGGGCAGGCTGTTCAAGGGAAAATAATCACCAATAAAGAAAGGAAAGAAATGGAATTCAAATCACTCACCAATATCGAGACTTCCTTCAGACAGATACGGCTCTACGCCTTTGTCTTCGCCATCGTGTGCGTGGCGGTGAGCGGTTATGCTGTCTATGCCTCGTATGCCTTTGCCAAGGAGCAGCGGGAGAAGATCTATGTGCTTGACCAAGGAAAGTCGCTCATGCTCGCCCTCAGTCAGGACGCAAGCCGTAACCGTCCCGTGGAAGCCCGCGAGCATGTCCGCCGCTTCCACGAGCTGTTCTTCACCATTGCGCCCGACAAGGATGCCATTGAGGGGAATATGCAGCGTGCTTTTCTGCTTTGCGACAAGTCGGCTTTCAACTATTACAAGGACTTGGCGGAGAAAGGCTATTACAACCGCGCCATATCGGGCAATGTAAACCAGCGCATAGAGGTGGACTCCATACACTGCAACTTTAACGCTTACCCTTACGAGGTAACGACCTTTGCCCGGCAGTTCATCGTCAGACAGAGCAACGTCACGGAGCGAAGTCTTGTCACGACCTGCACGCTGCAGAACTCCGTCCGCTCGGACAACAATCCGCAGGGCTTCCTGATGGAGCATTTTCTTGTGCGTGAGAACAGGGATATTCAAACCTATAAACGATAAGGCTATGGCAAGGAAAGGAAACCATCCGCTCGCCCGCCATTATCTGAGGCTTCATCTGTGGCTCCGCCATCGGTGCGAGAAGCTCACGATAAGACAGCGCAAGGAAATCGTCTATGGGCTGAGCATTGTCTATCTTATCTGTTCCCTTTGGATGATAGCACAGTTCTTCCTGCCTCCAGAGGAGGAAAGACTGCCTGTCCCCAAGGGAAAGCTGATGGACAGTCCCATACGGACGGACAGCACTTTGCACGAGCTATACGGCAATTATTACCTACAACATCATCAAAAAAATCGACAACAATGGATAATAAACAGAAAGAACAACTGAAGAAAGGCCTGGTCTTCGGAGGGCTGGGACTGCTGTTCGCCCTCTCGATGTGGTTCATCTTTGCCCCGTCGGGCAAGGACAAGACCGCTGCCGGACAGGGTTTGAACGACAGCATACCGCAGGCGACCACCGAGCAGCTGACGGGCAACAAGCTCAAAGCCTACGAGCTGGGCGACAAGGCGCACGAGCAGCAACAGGCACGCGAGGAGATGGGACGACTGTCCGACTACTTCGCCGAGAATACGGCTCCAACGGAAACGGAACGTGCCGAAGCAGCCGCTTCCACGGCAAAGATTGAAAGCTCGATGCGCCGTTATGAGGAAAACAACCGTCTGCTAAACTCTTTTTACGCCCCCGATCCGTATGAGGAGGAGCGTGAGGCAATGAAACAGGAGATAGACAACCTCAAAAAGGAATTATCCTCCAAGGACAGCAGGGAGGATGATGAGGAGAAACGACAGCTCGCCTTGATGGAAAAGAGCTATCAGATGGCGGCGAAGTATCTGCCAAAGACATCTGCCACTCCACCGTCTTTGGCCAATGCTTTTACGGATGGAAAGGATAATGGAAAACCATCCGATGATGCTATGAAAAATCAGACAGCATCAACCAATACACCCGCAGTGGAAGTGTTGGCGGAGGGCAAACAGGTGGTGTCCTCGCTTAACCAGCCGATGAGCGATGCGGATTTCATTGCGGAATACGGCATGAAAGCACGCAATTTAGGTTTCCATTCGCTCACAGGCACGGCTGCTCCCATGATGCGCAACACGCTCAAAGTGGTGGTGGACAGGACGACCACGCTCAAGGAGGGCGACAATGTGGTGCTCCGTCTGTTGGAGACTGCCAAGGTGCAGGGACTGCGCATTCCACGGCAGAGCCGGCTGATAGCTGTTGCCAAGATTGAGGGCAACCGTATGCACCTGCTCATCAGGAGCATTGAGGTGGGGGGGCATATCATAGCCGTCAAGCTCTCGGCATACGACACGGACGGACAGGAGGGTGTGTATATCCCCGGCTCGGAGGACATCAACGCTCTCAAAGAAGTGGGGGCGAACATCGGAGGCTCGATGGGGACATCTTTCACTTTCGCTTCCTCCGCCAAGGACCAGATTATCTCCGAGGCGGCCCGTGGCGTGATGCAGGGCGCAAGCCAGCTTCTTCAAAAGAAACTGCGCACCGTCAAGGTAACACTCAAAGGGGGCTATCGCCTGTTTTTGGTTCAGACCAAATAAAATAATGGAAAATGAGAAGTAAACAATAACATCAAATCAATAACAGCAATGAAGAAACTTATTTTATCAGTGATGCTACTTGCATCAGCAACGGGGGCAGCCTTTGCTCAAGAGACAGACAGCAATGTAGTGCTCAATCCCAACCGTCCGCTCTCTTCGGGCGAATTCTTTCAAGGTATGAGCCGTGCCATTCC
>NZ_FOOW01000009.1 GCF_900113305.1 Prevotella sp. KH2C16
TGCGAGATCGAGACTGTAGCAATAGGTCTCATCAGGCATATCGCGGATATCCGTCTCTGCTTCGAACCATATCCTGCTGCCGTCACGAACGGCATAGTTCACCTCTGCCCTCCTGTCAAGGAGCTGCGTCCAGAGTATGGTACCCTTCGTATTGCGCAGCTGGAACACCGTGGGAGCCTCTTCCGCCAGATTGGCGCAATAGGCAAGCAGCAGATAGCGGGCATCCTGATAGATGAGATGGGCGTCGAAGCCCGTAAACCAGTCCGTGATGGGAATGGCACTGACAAGACGCTGGTCCCTGTCCCACTGGTGGGTCATGTCATAGGAGAAATAACCGGCATCCTGCGGATCGCCGAGATGAAACTTGAACCTCACTTGCCAGAGGCGCAACCGCCCACCGGCACCGGTATTCTCGCTGATGTTCACGCGCTGCAGCTTGTAATAGGTGCTATCGCGCAGCTCGCCATTAAGTTCCGTCGGGGGCAGACGACGCGCATAGTTGAAAGCCTCCTCGGTATAGAGGCGGTCGGTGGCGGGGAAATAATAATAGGCTTCAGCCAGGTTATTGTTCACGAGGAAGCCCTCGCCATAGTCTTCATTGATAAACTTTGCCAGCAAAACACCTGTGTTCATGGCCGGTTTCTTGGCAAACAGCGCATTGGAAACATCCTTCATGCTCCTCGTCTTCGGGTCTATCTCATAGATAAAACGCTTCGGAACCACCATGTACCAGCAGTGCGCCTGATGGAAATAGCGTACTTCACCTGACGAGAACGAGGATATGGAGAGTTTGTCTGCCTCCTTTTCCGAGATAAGCAGCCCTTCGGACAAGACCTTGCCCGAGAGCGCATCGCGAAATCCATAATAGTAGCCGTCGATGTATTTCGACCTGTCCCCGTTGTAGCCCACGCTGTAGTTACGCTCCACAAGATAGAAGAAACACATCTGTCCGCTGCTCTTCATGGGAAAGAAGCAAATCTTCTGGTCGTGTACCTTCACCGAGTCTTTGCCTAAAAAGCTGCCGGAAGACGGGGTCGTCCACCTACCTATAAAGATGAGGAGAATCATCGCGAGAATAGGCAGGCTGACAGCCACGGCTACCACCCTCAGTCCGTTAGTCGTCGTAAGCCTGCTCTGGTTGGAGCCATTGCCGGCATTTCCAAAGTCAAAATGATGCTTGACATTGATGTTGATGTCATCGTCGTCAATGAAGAATTCCGTGCCGCAACTGTTACAGCGAAACCGTTTGTCGTCTATCTGAGTGTGCTTCTCGCTGCCACACTGCGGACATTTCACAGCCTTTATCTTTGTCGCCATCGTCTGTCCGTGAGTTAGGATTTCCTGGAATAGTGGATGGCGAGATAAGCCAACACCGCCTCTATGGCGGTAAGCGTTACCAGACCGATGGCCCACCAATTGTCAGTCCACCGCGCCGGGGCGAAGAATCCGCTGAGGAATTCCAGCGTTCCCACGGCCAGGAAGCAGATGCCGAGGCTGAGTCTGTGGGTGCTCTCCGCGCCGAAGGCAAAGAGCAGCCATACCAGGAAGGTGTTGATTACAATGGCCAGGCTCGTGAAGAGCAGGTTCATCGGTGCGTAGGCCGTGATGAGCAGTCCTGCGAGCAGGTTTACGATGAGGACGGCAGCGGCGGGTACAATCAGTTTCTTCATAATTGCGCGAGTATTTCTTCTTTCTTCTTGTCGTATTCTTCCTGTGTGATCAGCTGCTCGTCGAGCAGGCTCTTCAGCTGTCGCAGGCGCCGGGCAGCATCTTCGTTACCGGTCTCCGCAGCCTTCGCGCCAGAGCCGCCGGCCTGCGGGGCGAAGATGTCCTTGGCCAGCTGTACGCCTGCCCCCACCTGCAGTCCGGCCCCGGCGAGCCCGCCTTCGTTGCGTGCGGCATCGCGCATGGCGGCCAATTTCTGCACACCGGTGTAGTCCAAGCCCACCTCGGCGGCTGCCCTTTGCTCAGTTGTCATGTCGGCAACCTTTCCAATGCGCTCCATTGTGTCTTCGTCGAAGGTTACAGAGTCCACACGGAAATCGGTCAGCGTAAGCCCCAGCTTCAGCAGCTCGTCGCCGGTCTTTTCCTTCAGGTCGGCCGAGAGCTCCATCAGATGGCGGTCCACCTCGCGATAGGGATAGGCCTTCGAGGCAAGGAAGGCGGTGAGCGGGGCCACGATACGCGAGGAAACGAGCTCCTGCACATCGGCGACACGATAGTCGCCCACGGTTCCGAGCAAGGTGGTGAACATACAAGCGGCATCGGCAATCCTTACCGAGAAGTTTCCGCAGGCACCCAATGTTACGGGCAATTGATAGTCAGGCTCCATATATTTCACGGGCGAGGCGGTGCCCCAGAGCACATTCACGAGTTCCGCCGTGCGGAAGAAATAGAAGCGCATCTTGTGCTCGCTTTCCATCTGCTGCGCCAGGTTGAGCAGCGTGGTGATGAAAGGATGGTTGGCGGTGGCCATCTCATAGATGCCGGGCTCGGTCAGCGTAGCCATTACCTTGCCATCGTAGACTACGAGACATCCCTGTCCCGGAGCCACGATGAGCTTGCTGGCGTTTTTGATTTCGTCCGTCGTCGTCTCCATCCGGTGGAAGAGAAGGTCTGCGTTCTGCTCCTTCCATTCAATGACCGTGCGTAGCTGCCGCTTGAAAAAGTTCTTTAATTCCATAAAATTTGGTTTGAATGTTAACGGGGGATTATATCCCCGTCTTCATTTTACAGCCCTACAAAGGTAGAAAAATAATTTCAAAAAGAACATGGAAAAAGCCGAAAAATACGCAAAAAGTTCCTCAACAAATACTGCAGGAACGGTCTCCCTACCTTACAACCTATGCCATCTCCTATTGCCAAACAACTTTCTATCATTCCTCCACATCAGCTCTTTCATGAACGGACGCTTTTAGCTTGCCGTATAAACCACTCACCCAGAGCCCCACGAAGGTAAGCAAGCCGTTAATCATGAGCATCTCGTAGCCGAACCGATAGCCCGTAGCAGCCTCCACGATTCTGTCTGCGGCATAGCAGATCAGCGGCGACGCCACGGCCACATAGGGCACCACTCGGTCGTTTACGCCCCTGTGCGTGAGCAGCCCGTAGGCAAAGAGCCCCAGCAGGGGACCGTAGGTATAGCTGCACATGATATAGATGGCATCGATGACGCTCGTGGAATTAATCGCCTTGAAAGCCAGGATGAAGAGCGTGAAGACCACAGCCATCATCACATGGGCTCGCTTGCGCAGGCCTTCATCCCCCTCGCGGCCGCGTATGTCGACGCAATAACTCGTGGTGAGCGAGGTCAATGCCGAGTCGGCACTGGAGAACGAGGCCGCCACGATGCCGACGGTGAAGAATACCACGACGATGTTTCCCAGCCTTCCCGATGCCGCGAACAGGGGCAGAAGCTCGTCGCCCGAGGCCGGAACGGCGATGCCTTGCTGTCGCGCGAGCTGCATCAATAGCACGCCGAGGCACATGAAGAGCAGATTGGCAGGCACGAAGGCAAAGCTATAGGCACACATGTCCTTCTGCGCATCGCGAAGGTTCTTGCAGGTGAGGTTCTTCTGCATCATGTCTTGATCCAGCCCCGTCATCACGATTACGATGAAAATGCCGCTCAAGAACTGCTTCCAGAAGTTCTGTTTCGACAGCCAGTCATCAAACACGAACATTCGGCTATGCCCGTCCTGGCCAATGGCTGCCACGGCCTCCGACACATTCAGGTTGAGCTCGTGCATCACATGGACGAAGATGAGAATGAGGGCCGTGAACATGCAGACGGTCTGGAAGGAGTCCGTCCACACCAAAGTCTTGATGCCGCCGCGCCTGGTGTAGAGCCAGATGAGCGCCACCATCGCTACGACCGTCAGCGGGAACGGCACACCAAGTTCATCCAGAACGAACCTTTGGAGGATGATGCAGACTACATAGAACCGCACGGCAGCCCCCGTCATCTTGGAGAGGAGGAAGAAGGAGGCTCCCGTCTTATAGGAGCGCATGCCCAGCCGCAGCTTTAAATAAGAATAGATGGTAGTAAGATTCAACCTGTAATATACCGGCAGAAGCACGAAAGCCACGAGAAAATAGCCGATGATGAAGCCCAGGCAGGTCTGCATGTAGGTCATGTCGGTATACTCCACCATGCCCGGCACGCTCACGAAGGTAACGCCCGAGATGCTCGCGCCCACCATGCCGAAGGCCACCATATACCATGGCGACCGCCGGTTGGCCCTGTAGAAAGCGTCGTTGTCGGCATGACGGGCTGTCAGCCTGCTGAAGAGCAGCAGGATGGAGAAATACGCAAGAACGGTGAGAATGATAATCATAACGACTACAAAGATACTAAAAAACGGGCACTTACACGACGCTTACCCCACATCATTCCTGTCGCCCATCCATGATCCGCAGAACCTCGACGGCCTCTTTTACCGTCCGCACCTGCAAGACATGCATCAGCCTGCGACCCCTGATCTCCTTCAGGTCGCACCGGCGGGGATTGGAAGCTATGTAATTGAGCACACGGTCGAAAGCCTGGCTCTTGTAATAGGCACTGTCGGGATTGGAGACAAACTGCAGGTTGAGCAGTCCCTGGCGCAGGATGATCTTCTCGCAGCCCAGTCGCTTGCCCAGCCGGCGCAAGGCCACCACCTGCATCAGTTCCTCTCCCTCGTGGGGCACAGGGCCGAATCGGTCGACGAGCCGCTTACGATAGTCGGCCAGTTCCCGATCGTCCTTGATATTGTCAAGCTCCCTATACAGCAGCATTCGTTCGCTGGAGCCCGGCACATATGTATCCGGGAAGTACATCTCCAGGTCGCTCTCGATGGCGCAGTCTTCCACAAACTCATCGCCGCTGAACTGCTTGCCCTGGGCAATTTCCTCGGCGTAGATATCCTGAAACTCATCGTTCTTCAGCTCCGTTACTGCCTGCGAGAGAATTTTCTGATAGGTTTCATAGCCCAGGTCTTCCATGAATCCGCTCTGCTCCGCACCCAGCAGGTTGCCCGCACCACGGATGTCAAGGTCCTGCATGGCAAGGTTGAAGCCGCTGCCCAGCTCCGAGAAGTTCTCCAAAGCTTCAAGCCTGCGGCGAGCTTCGGGACTAAGCACCGACTTGGGCGGTGCCAGGAGATAGCAGAAGGCCTTACGGTTAGAGCGACCCACGCGGCCTCGCATCTGATGCAGGTCTGACAGTCCGAACCGGTGAGCGTCGTTGATGATGATGGTATTGGCATTGGGAATGTCGATTCCATTCTCCACGATCGTGGTGGAAAGCAGTACATCATAGTCATAGTTGATGAACCCCATGATGATGGTTTCCAACTCTTCAGGATCCATCTGACCGTGGCCGATGGCAATGCGGCAGTCCGGAACATACTTACGAATGAGATTGGCGATATCCTGCAGGCTGCTGATACGGTCGCTCACGAAGAACACCTGTCCGTTACGGCTCATCTCGAAGTTGACGGCATCGGCTATCACCTCGTGTCCATAGGTGGCCAGTTCCGTATGAATGGGGTATCGGTTAGGTGGAGGAGTGCGGATGATGCTCATGTCTCGGGCTCCCATGAGCGAGAACTGCAGCGTGCGCGGAATGGGCGTGGCGCTCATGGTGAGGGTGTCTACATTCGTCTTCAGCCGGCGGAGTTTCTCCTTGACCGAGACACCGAACTTCTGTTCTTCGTCTATAATAAGCAACCCCAGGTCGTGCCACTTCACATTCTTTCCTATCAGCTTATGGGTGCCAATGAGGATGTCTATCCTTCCCGAAGCCAGATCTTCCAGCACCTGGCGGGTCTGCTTGGCCGTGCGAGCCCGGGAAAGATAGTCTACACGCACGGGAAGATTCTTCAAACGATCACGGAAAGTCTGGTAATGCTGAAAGGCGAGCACCGTGGTCGGGACGAGCACGGCAACCTGCTTGGAATCACAGGCCGCCTTGAAAGCCGCACGCACGGCAACCTCGGTCTTCCCAAAACCCACATCGCCGCACACCAAGCGGTCCATCGGGCGGGCACTTTCCATGTCGGACTTCACATCATGAGTGGCCTTCAGCTGGTCGGGGGTGTCTTCATAGAGGAAGCTGGCCTCCAGTTCCCGCTGCATGTAGGTATCTGCGCTGAAGGCAAAACCTTTCTCATGACGACGCTTGGCATAGAGGCGGATAAGGTCGCGGGCTATATCCTTTATCTTCTTCTTCGTCCGCTCCTTCAATCGATCCCAGGCTCCCGTGCCCAGAGTGCTCAACCGGGGCGGCTCTCCCGTATCCTGCCGGCGGTACTTGCTTATCTTATAGAGTGAGTGGATGGAGACATCCACCTTGTCGTTATTCTGATAGATGATGCGTATAGCCTCCTGAAAACCTCCATTGGGATTGGGCAACCGCACCAGTCCCCCAAACTTGCCGATGCCGAAATCCACATGAACGATGAAATCGCCGGGATCCATTTCCTGCAGTTCCTTCATGGTCAACGCCATCTTCCCGGCACGGGCACTGTCGCTGCGAAGGCTGTATTTATGGAAGCGGTCGAATATCTGATGATCGGTGAAGAAGCAAAGCTTCAGGTCGTTGTCGGCAAATCCCTCATGAAGGGTTTTGTCCACGGGCTGAAATTGAATCCTCGAACGCTGGCTGTCGTAAGAAGAACGCTCTCGGTCAGTACCCGTTTCATCGAAGATATCCTTCAGACGCTGCTGCTGTTTCTGGCTGTCAGCAAGTATATAGAGCTTATAGCCTTGCAAGATATAATCTTCCAGCGACTGTTTCAACAAGTCAAAATTCTTATGGAACAAAGGCTGCGGCGTGATGTGAAATCGCAAAACGGCCGACCCCACCTGACCGCCCTCCGGACTCTTGTTGGCATCCGCCCCGATTTCCACCCGCTTAAACCGGATAATCTCGTTACGGAACTGCTGCGCCGAAGAGAGGTTTCCCTCTTTCTGGAGATTACGGATTATCTCTGCACGCTCCATCTCCGTGGCAGCTTCGAGCTGCTCGGTCATGGCCTGCCGGGAGAAGCCCTCCCTGTAGATTCTATCAATAACGCCCTCTACATACGCCAAATCCTTCACTACCACGAGGCCATCATCGGGCAGGGAACTAAGAAATGACACTTTCTCCGAAGCCACTGCAGCAAGCTCTGGAACAATCTCCACCTCGTCTCTGCGATTCTTGGAAAGCTGATCCTGAACCTCGAAAGTGCGGATGGTGTCAATCTCGTCGCCAAAGAAATCTATGCGATACGGGTACTCACAAGAATAGGAATAGACATCGAGGATACTGCCGCGAAGGGCAAACTGCCCCGGTTCATAGACATAGTCAGTCTCTGAAAAGCCGAGACTGCGCAGGGTCTTCACGACATCGGTTACATCTATGTTCTGCCCCGCACGCAATTTAAGGAGCTGCGTATCCAGATTCTTCTTGCTGACAACCAATTCTGAGAGGGCCTCCGGACAGGTTACTATATACAGCTGCTTCCCAGAACCTAACTTGGCAAGCACCTCCGTCCGCAGAATCTCATTGGCGGCATCCCGCTGAGCGTATTTTATGGAACGACGATAACTGGAGGGATAGAACAAGACTTCTTCCTGGCCGAGCACCTGCACAAGGTCGTGATAGAAGTATCCGGCCTCATCGGCATCTTGCAGAATGAACAGAATGGTTCGATGGACTCTACTTGCTACAGACGCAAACAATACTGGCGTGGCAGAAGCCAGCAATCCCTGAAGGAAAACACGGTTCACCGAATTGTCTTCCAGAACCTTGAGGAGCGCCCCTGCCTGAGGTGACGCTCCATACAAGTGGCTGATATCTTGAATTCTCATTTACTCTTTTGGCAGCAATGGATACTTGCGCAGCCATCCATCCAGCCTTAATCTCATAACACCGAAGAACGCCTCCCCGAAGATTCCTCCGCTCATCTTGCTCGTTCCCTCGCGGCGATTGACGAAAACCACAGGAACCTCCTTGATCTTGAAACCTATCTTATAGGCCGTGAACTTCATCTCTATCTGGAAACCATATCCCTTGAACCGGACCTCGTCGAGCGGTATCGTCTCCAGAACGCGGCGCTTATAGCAAACGAAACCTGCCGTCGTGTCATGGACCTTGAACCCCGTAACCAAGCGCACATACTTAGAGGCGAAATAACTCATGAGGACGCGCCCAATCGGCCAATTGACCACATTTACCCCACTTACATAGCGAGAGCCGATGGAGACATCGTTCCCCTCATCATGGCAAGCTGCATAAAGGCGGGGCAAATCATTGGGATCATGACTGAAATCGGCGTCCATCTCAAAGACATAGCCGTAGTTGTGCACCAACGCCCACTTGAATCCAGTAATATAAGCCGTGCCTAAGCCCAGTTTCCCACTACGCTCAATAATGAAGAGCCTGTCTCCAAAGTCTGTCTCCATCAAGTGATGGACTATCTGAGCCGTGCCATCCGGACTCCCGTCGTCGATAACAAGGACATGAAAACACTTCTCAAGGCCGAACACGGCGCGGATAATCTTCTCTATGTTTTCCTTCTCGTTATAGGTGGGAATAATTACAATGCTGTCGCTTTCGTTCATAATCCGCAAATATTAAGATACTGCAAAGATAAGAAATTTTTAATATATACACCTCTTACCACTATCATTATTTTTACGATTACTGGTCCAGGTTCTCCACATAGCCTTGATATTCCGGCATAAGACCCTGCATTACGGCCTGATATGCCTTGTCCATGGTCCGCTTCTCAAATTCCGGCCCCTTACCCTCCGGCACTATCGGTCTGTGGATAGTAAGGTGCAGGGGATGCCATACGGCAAACTTCCAGTCCCGCATCCGCGGCATGACATCGAAAGATCCGTTAATGGTCAGGGGCACAACAGGCAACTGCAACTCGTCTGCCAGCATGAAGGCTCCCCGGCGGAACTTGCCCATATGCCCCGTGAAGGTGCGGGCTCCCTCTGGAAAGACCACCAGCGACATCCCCTCCTTCAGAATTTCACGCGCCTCGTCGTAAGTCCTACGAATCTTGCTCGGCCCGCTCTTGTCCACAAAAATGTGATGCGCATACTCACAGGCTACGCCGACCAGGGGTATCTTCCTCAATCCTTTCTTCATCATCCACTTGAAATTGCGATTCAGATAGCCATAAATCAAGAAAATGTCAAAAGCTCCCTGATGATTGGACACAAAAACATAAGACTGCCCGGGGACAAGATTCTCACGACCTTCTACCCTCACGGGAAGGAACAGAAGCCGTATGGCGAGCCTCGACCAGTACTTTCCTGGGTAGTATCCCCAGAAATGACCGTTTCCAATCATGCACCCTATAACGGTAACCAACGAGGTTATGAAGGACGCAAGGACAAAGAGAGGCACAAAGATGAAGGTCTGGTAGATTCGGTAGAGATATTTCATTTTTTCTTATGTAAGGTTATTACTGTGATTTCACTCGGCATACCGAAGCGGAAAGGCACTACGCCGCCCAGTCCGGCATTCACATAGAGATAGCGACCGGACTGCTCGTAGAGCCCCTTGTCTTCGCCCATCATGAGCATCGTGGGACGGAATCCGAAGATACTCAGCTGTCCTCCGTGGGTATGTCCGCTCAAGGTGAGCTGTGCCGTAGACTCCGGCAGTATGGATTGCCGCCATGCCGAGGGATCATGCTGGAGCATGACGACAAAGGCTCCATCGGACACCGTCGACAGAGTTTTCCGCAAATCCGCCTTGTCGGGATGAGGAGCCACTCCCCCGTTTTCCTCTCCGGCGATGACGAGGGAGTCTTTCCCGCGATGGATACTACGATGCTCGTTCAACAGTAAGTCCCATCCGAACTGGCGTTCGAGGGATATGATTTCCTGCTCATTGGATACTTTTACGGTCGAATCAGCCTTGATATAGGTGCTGTAGTCATGATTTCCCAGGATGGAATAGACGCCGTCCTTGGCCTTCAGGGAGGACAAGATGCCCTGCAAGGGATACAATTCCGACGGCTGGATATTCTGAATGTCGCCGGTGAAGACTATTGCGTCCGCATGCTGAGCATTGATACTGTCCACCGCCCTGAGAAGAATTTTCTTTCTCTTGCCCGTAAAGGTCCCCACATGGGCATCCGAAAAGTGAACGATGCGATAGCCGTCGAAGGCGTCAGGAAGGTCGGCAAACTCCAAATTCACATGGTTGACATCAAGTTTGTGGAAACCTGCCGTATATCCGTAGACGAAGACATAGACTCCGAACAGACTGGCAAAGACTCCTATCAGATTTCCCCAGTTATGACGGCTGTGGGTTATCTTACACCAGAGATGCCCCAGAAAGGAGAACAAGGCGAATACGGCTTTGGGACCAACAAAAAGTCCCACCAACGCCAAATACATATTCAGCAGTTTCAGATCGTCAGGCACGAAGTTCTTGATGGTTGCCAAAGCGATGGAGTAAACGAGCATCAAGATTCCCGGAAGCAGCCAGAGCAGGCGTCTCCAGAAGCCGTATTTATAGCGTCGGCGCAAGTAGTAAATGTCGAAATAGATTTCCGGCAATACGATTGCTAATATGATTGGAAATATGATTCGTGCTATCATTGCTTCAAAACAATAGACTTAAATCCGCCCTTCACTCATCGGAACTTTATTTCCTGGCCGCTGGAATTCTCGTCAAAGACCCCCTCATTATATATAAGGTGCCCGTTGCAGAAGGTCTGGCGAACCCTCCATTGGTACTCATGACCTATCATCGGGCTCCACTTGCACTTGCTCTGTATGACATCCTTCGTTACCTTCCAAGGTCTATCGTTGCAGACAATCACCAGGTCGGCGGCATACCCCTGGCGGATAAAACCACGCTCCCGCACGCCGAACAGGGTGGCCGGATGATGGCACATAAGTGCCGCGATGTCAGCAATGGTCAATATGCCCTCGTCTGCCAGCTCCAACATCGTGGAAAGGGAAAACTGAATCATGGGCATACCGGAAGCTGCTCTTGCACATCCGCCCTGCTTTTCACTCAGAAGATGAGGGGCATGATCTGTGCCCACCGTGAATATCTTTCCGTTTACGAGTCCTCTCCGAAGGGCTTCCCGGTCATGGGAAGTCTTGACGGCGGGATTACATTTGATGAGTGCCCCCAGCGTTTCGTAGTCCTTGTCGCAGAAATAGAGGTGAGCTATCACGGCCTCGGCTGTGATTGCCGGTTCCTGTCCGAAGAATTCCAGCTCACGGGCCGTAGTCAGATGAGCCACATGTAGGCGGGTACCGTATTTTCTTGCGAGAGCCACCGCGTGCGCCGTAGAGTCATAGCAGGCTTCCTCGCTCCGAATCATAGGATGCAGCCGTATCTCCGGGTCATCGCCATACTCGGTTCTGGCCTTCTGCATATTTGCATTGATTTGCCGTGTATCCTCGCAATGAGTCATCACGGGAAGCCCCAGCTCTGCGGCCGTGCTGAATATCCGCTGCAAGGATTCCTGCCTGTCTACGAGCATATTGCCCGTCGAAGCACCCATGAAAAGCTTGATGCCTGGTATCCGATGACGGTCTAAATCCCTAAACAAAACA
Organism: Prevotella sp. KH2C16; assembly: GCF_900113305.1. Classification (GTDB taxonomy): domain Bacteria; phylum Bacteroidota; class Bacteroidia; order Bacteroidales; family Bacteroidaceae; genus Prevotella. Next base: position 11,566 of record NZ_FOOW01000009.1, read on the forward strand.
CTGTTGTCATTGGTCGCCCCGAAGAAGAAACTATAGTTGACATGGCTCTTCTGCCTTGCGAGTTCAAACTTTTCCACCAAGGTTTCGAGCGAACATGTGCCGGGCTTTGTGTTCGGCATATCGAAAAAAGAGGTAATTCCTCCATACGCCGCGGCGCGACTTTCGCTCTCAATATCAGCCTTCTCAGCCAATCCTGGCTCACGGAAATGCACATGCTCGTCTATCACGCCAGGCAAAATGAAACACCCCGTAGCATCTACCTCTTTGTCGTAGTTTCCACGGGGAGCATCCTCGCCTTCCTTGATTCGGGCTATCTGCTCGCCCTCTATCACGATTGAACCTCGATAGGTCCGGCCTTCATTGACTATTGTTCCACCATAAATCAGTATTGACATACGGGCTTGTTGTTATTCTGCTGGCTTTGCAAGCTCGCTCGGAGTCGGAGCCGGCTGTGCAGGAACAGGCTGCGCCACCTGCGGAGATGCCGGAGCATGAGGAGCCACGGCAGGCACATCCTTCATTCCATTCATAATCTGCTGATTCTCCTGTGCCTTTTCATAATAGTCCTTCACATAAGGATCATTCTTGAAATTATCCGTTGCCTTGCTCATAATATCTTCTATCCAAGGGTCAAGCATAGGATACTCATTAGGAATCGTTACCAGGAAAAACACTCCCGGTCCCAGCACATTGTCAAAATTCTCCGTAACAAAAGAGGTTACCAGTTGGTCTTCTTCCTGCGAAAGGCGGTTAGCCTCGGCATTCAGGCGCACATTCACCTCCTGCATGTCGCTGCCGTTCATGATGGCCTGGTCATGCTGATGAATAAGGTCGGCCTGCCGGTTTTTCAACTGACTGTATTTATTGAAGAACTTGAAGAGCTTGTCATTATAAGGCGTTCCGCTCACGGTCTGCTGGGTATTGTCGAGCTTGATGACGATGTCTCCTCCCTCAATGACAAGAGGGATGATGCTCTGATGATCCAGAAAGATGCTTGCCATGCGCACGGTGTCCACGGAGCCGGCAAACGCAAACTGGCCATGCACCACATCGCAGGAGTCTAAATTCTTGAAGTCGTTGTTCTTCAGAACCTTCAGATACAGCTTCTGACCATCCAAAGTCGAGATATTGGACGAGCCTTGAATATTGAATGAACTCGCACACGAAGTGAGAGACAGCAGAGAGACAAATGCGTATATAACCTTATTCATATAATCCGAAATGTTCTGAATAGCAAAGATAACACCTATTATTGAACTATAAAAAATATTTTATGGAATTTAAAGGATATTTCCTCTCTTTTAAGTATTTTTTGTTTTATTCAATTCGTAATTGATGCGATGCGTGGTATAGAGCTCCAGCAAGGCGGCAATGAGCAGCAGAATTACCCATTTATTGTATACATAGCTCAGATAGGCATAGTATCCCGAGCCGTCCTGACTCTTGAACAAGGGCAGCAGATACTGGTAGGCCGTGTCGACCATGAGGAATCCCGACAGGATGAAGAGAATGTCGGCGATGGCCTGAATGCGCTTGAGACGCTTCACGACAAGATCGCTCCCCTCGTAAGTCTGCATCAGCTGCATCAGCGTAAAGAGGATTACTCCCAGGAGGAACACCCAGCACACCACCTTTTGCTGCCACATGAACACGAAGCAGCCGGCGCCTGCGACCATCAGCACACCCCCTATCAGGAACAATATGCCTTGCGTCTTATTCAGTTGTTTCATTTTTACTCGTTTCTACCGGGTCTTCATCCGTACTCAGCACATAGACATCCTCGTCGTCAGCCTTCATGAAATAATGCTCACGGGCTATTTTCTCTATCGACTTGCGGTCGTTCTTCAGACCCTTGAGCAGCTTCGTGGTGGCCTCGTTCTGGGCGTTATACTTGTCGATTTCGTCCTGAAGGGCATCTATCTGAAGCTCGTACTGCACGCGCTTCATGAAGCTGTTCTCATCGAGAAACCCCACGATGGCAACGCCCAGCACGATCACTATCAAATATTTGTAGTGGCTCAGGAAACTCCATATGACTCCAAACCGGCTGCTCATAATATTCTCTATTCGGATGCAAAAATAAAAAAAAGAATTGATATTCTCGACTTTTTTACTTACTTTTGCAACATAAATCCCAAAAACCCTATGGAAGAATACATTGTTTCGGCAAGGAAATACCGCCCCATGACCTTCGACTCGGTCGTCGGGCAGACAGCCCTTACCACCACGCTGAAGAACGCGGTGAAGAGCGGCAAGCTTGCCCATGCCTATCTTTTCTGCGGCCCAAGGGGCGTGGGAAAGACCACCTGCGCCCGCATCTTTGCCAAGGCCATCAACTGCCAGCATCCCAGTGCCGAGGGAGAGGCCTGCAACGAGTGCGAGTCATGTAAGGCCTTTAACGAGCAGAGGTCGTATAACATCTTCGAGTTGGACGCTGCCAGCAACAACTCCGTGGAGAACATCAAGACCCTGATGGATCAGACGCGCATCCCGCCGCAGGTGGGGCGCTACAAGGTGTTCATCATCGACGAGGTGCACATGCTCTCCACGGCGGCCTTCAACGCATTCCTGAAGACGCTCGAGGAGCCGCCTGCCCATGTCGTCTTCATCCTCGCCACCACCGAGAAGCACAAGATTCTGCCGACGATCATCAGCCGCTGCCAGATTTACGACTTCCAGCGCATGACCGTCCCGGAAATCGCAGACCACCTGAAAATGGTGGCTGGACGGGAAAACATCAGCTATGAGGAGGAAGCCCTGAACATCATTGCCGAGAAGGCAGACGGCGGCATGCGCGACGCGCTCTCCATCTTCGACCAGGCGGCGAGCTTCTCGCAGGGCAACATCACCTATCAGAAGGTGATAGAAGACCTGAATGTGCTCGACAGCGACAACTATTTCCGCATCATCGACCTGGCTCTCGGGAACAAAGTGCCCGACATCATGCTCCTGCTCAACGCGCTCATCACCAAGGGATTCGATGCCGGCCTGCTCGTCAACGGGCTCGCCTCGCATGTGCGAGATGTGATGATGGCGAAGGATGCGCAGACGCTACCACTACTCGAGGTGAGCGAGCAGCAGAGGCAGAAGTTCCTGCAGCAGGCTCAGAAGTGCCCTACACCTTTTTTATATAAGGCTCTGGAAATCCTGAACCGCTGTGATGTGAACTACCGGCAGAGCTCCAACAAGCGGCTGCTGGTGGAGCTCACGCTCATCGAGGTGGCCCAGATCACCCAGCCCGACGACGACAAGCCTGGCGCGGGGCGCAGCCCCAGACGACTGAAATCCCTGTTCAAGAATCTCATGGCTCCTCAACCTAAGGCGGCTCCGCAGGTGGCTGCCGAGGAGAAGCCCGTGGTGCGCCAGACGAAGGCGACGCACCACCGGGAAGAGAAACCCCTGCCTTCAACACAGCCCACGGCCACTCCAAGTCCGAAACCCCGGCTGAAGTTCGGGAACATAGGCCTCACCTTCAGCAATCTTCTCAATGACGGGGACACGGGAGCAAAGGAAGAATCCGACGAACCGATAACTGCCAAGAAAAAGGAGTTTGACGACGACGAGCTGGCTCACCAGTGGATGTCGATGTGCCTGCGGATGGAAAAGACCAATCTCGTAGGCCTGGCTCAGCGCATGAAAAACCTCACGCCCGTCATTCTGCATTATCCCGAAATCGAAGTGGTCGTAGACAACTCCGTACTCCTCGACCAGCTCAACGGCATCAGGCTGCGCATAGAGAAGACGATAAAAATCAGTCTCGACAACAGCGACCTGAAACTGCACCTCCGACTGGCAACGCCGGAAGAGTTCAAGCCTATCCTCAACAACCGGGAAATCTTTGAGAAGCTTAGGAAAGAGAATCCCGCGCTGGAAAAGCTGAGCACCGCACTCAACCTCGAACTTAGCTGACGGCAGGACACAGCGCGGCACCCCTTTTTCCAAAAGGCCGCTTTCAAGGGTATTACACACAGCGTGTAAACCCATTACAGGCCGCTTGTAACATGTTTACAAGCGGCCTGTAACAATTTCAACAGCCGTTTATCAGATGAGCCGGATGCCTATTTCGCGACATTCGCGGCGCATGCTGTCGGGCCAGATGCTGGCCTGTATCTCGCCGATGTGCGCCTTGTGGAGCAATACCATGCAGAGGCGGCTCTGCCCGATACCGCCCCCGATGCTCAAGGGCAGCCGGCCACTGAGCAGCTGCTGGTGGAAATAGAGCTGCTCGCGCCCTTCCTCGCCTTCCATCTCGAGCTGCCGGAGGAGCGACTCCCTATCTACACGGATGCCCATGCTGGACAGCTCTACCGAGCGTCCCAGTAGCGGATACCAGATGAGAATGTCGCCGTTCAGACCCGCCAGACCATTCTCCGCCACGGTCGACCAGTCGTCGTAGTCAGGCGCTCGGCCGTCGTGTTTCTCACCGTTGGAAAGTCTTCCGCCAATGCCTATCACGAAGACGGCCCCGTATTCTCGGCAGACGGCATCCTCGCGCTCCTTCGGAGTCAGCCCGGGATAGCGCTGCAGGAGCTCCTCACTGTGGATGAAGTGAATCTTCTCGGGCAGAAAAGGCTTTATGCAGGGATAGGTCTCGCAGGTGAGGAACTCCGTGCGCAGGATGGCGGCGTAGATTCTCCCCACCACATTCTGGAGGTGAGTCAAGGTGCGCTGGCCGCTGGAAATCACAGCTTCCCAGTCCCACTGGTCCACATAGAGCGAGTGGAGGTTGTCCAGTTCCTCGTCGGCACGGATGGCGTTCATGTCGGTATAGATGCCGTATCCCTCGTCAATATGATACTCGGCAAGGGTCAGCCGCTTCCATTTCGCCAGCGAATGTACCACCTCGGCCTGGCTGTCGGCAAGGTCTTTGATGGGGAATGTAACCGGCCGCTCCACCCCGTTGAGGTCGTCGTTGATGCCGAGCCCCTTCAGGACAAACAGCGGCGCCGTAACCCGGCTCAGCCTCAGCTCCGTCGAGAGGTTCTGCTGGAAGAAATTCTTGATCAGCTTGATGCCCTGCTCCGTCTGCCGACCGTCGAGCAAAACCTCGTAGTCGATGGGCTTTATAAGTCTACTCATTTCTCGTATGCTTTGTTGCTTTGAAGTGCAAAGGTAATCAATTATCACTAATCCGCAAGCCATTTCCCGGAAAAATCGACATTCTGACCGGTTTTCCGGAGCGGCTCCTTCCTTTCTGGCAGCTTGCCGCCCTACGAAGCCGGACAGCCTGAAATCCTACGGAGGAAAATATTATAAATCGCTAAAAAAATCTCCGGTTTATTGCATATGTCAGAAGAAATAATTACCTTTGCAACTGTTTCGGCCCCGTAGCTTAGTTGAATAGAGCGTCAGATTCCGGTTCTGAAGGTCTTGGGTTTGAGTCCCAACGGGGTCACCACACCTAATAAAGGATTACTATGGATATTACCGAACGATTCATCAACTATACCAAGTTTGATACGCAGTCGGCCGAAGGCTCGGAAACCGTCCCCAGCACCCCGAAACAACTCATCTTCGCAAAATATCTGAAGGAAGAGTTGGAAGACGAGGGCTTTACCGATGTGGAAATGGACGACAAGGGTTACATCTACGCAACGCTGAAAGCCAACACCAAGAAGGACATTCCCACCATCGGCTTTATCTCCCATTACGACACCGCACTGGATGCAAGCGGAGCCGGCATCAAGGCTCGCGTCGTGGAGAACTACGACGGCGGAGACATCCTGCTGTCGCCCGGCATCGTATCATCACCCGCCAAATTCCCCGAACTTTTGGAGCATAAGGGCGAAGACCTCATCGTTACCGACGGTACGACACTGCTCGGCGCGGACGACAAGGCGGGCATTGCGGAAATCGTGGAGGCCATGTGCTATCTGCGCGACCACGACGAAATCAAGCACGGCGACATACGCATGGGCTTCAACCCCGACGAGGAAATCGGCATGGGAGCCCATCACTTCGATGTGGAGAAGTTCGGCTGCGAATGGGCCTATACCATGGACGGCGGCGACATCGGCAACCTGGAATACGAGAACTTCAATGCCGCGTCGGCCAAGATTACCATCAAGGGCGTAAGCGTCCACACCGGCTATGCCAAGGGAAAGATGATCAATGCCAGCCGGCTGGCCTGTGAATTCAACGGCTACATACCGGAGACCGACATACCGGAGACCACTGAGGGCTATCAGGGCTTCTATCATCTGCTCGGCATCGAGAGCCACTGCGAAGAGGCAAAGCTCAGCTATATCATCCGCGACCACGACAAGGAGAAGTTTGAAGAGCGCAAGAACTTCGTAGAGGACATCGCCAGGAGGATGAACGAAAAGTATGGCGAAGGCACCGTGAAGGTGGCCCTGAAGGACCAATACTATAACATGAAGGAGAAGATAGACCCCAACATGCATGTGATAGACATCGTTCTCAAGGCCATGCAGGACACCGGCGTAACGCCCAAGGTGGAGCCTATACGCGGCGGAACCGACGGTGCCCAGCTCAGCTTCCGCGGCCTCCCCTGCCCCAATATCTTTGCGGGAGGCGTGAATTTCCATGGTCCTTACGAGTTTGTTTCCATCCAGGTGATGGAGAAAGCCGTGCAGGTCATCGTGAAGATTTGCGAACTTACCGCCCAGTTCAACGACTAACGGCACCCCGAGTGCTCTGCTTGACAAAGAAAGGCAAAAGGGTGAAGGCATGCCGGTCGCTCTTTTGCCTTTTTGCTTTCCAAGTTTCCGCCGATTCCAACTATCATCCTTTCACCCATATAGAACAACAAAGATGTCTGAACTTCCCAACCTCGTAAAAGACCTGGCACTGATCCTGATGGTCGCAGGAGCCGTAACGCTCCTGTTCAAGAAGCTCAAGCAACCCCTGGTACTGGGGTATATCGTGGCCGGATTCCTTGTCTCGCCACACATGCCTTACACCATGTCGGTGGTCGACAAGGCGGACATCCAGACCTGGGCAGACATCGGCGTCATCTTCCTCCTTTTCTCCCTGGGGCTCGACTTTTCGTTCAAGAAAATCCTGAAGATGGGCATGGCACCCGTCATCGCCGCCCTCACCATCATCTTCTCTATGATGATACTGGGCATGTTCGTAGGGCGTGCCTTCGGCTGGAGCCGCATGGACTGCATCTTCCTTGGAGGAATGCTGGCCATGTCGTCCACCACCATCATCTACAAGGCATTCGACGACATGGGCCTGCGACAGCAGCACTTTGCCGGACTGGTGATGAGCGTGCTCATCCTTGAGGATGTACTGGCCATCGTGATGATGGTAATGCTGTCGGCGCTGGCCGGGGACACGGCCTCCGACGGTGGGCAGATGCTCATGCTGGAGTCGGTCTTCAAGATCGGGTTCTTCCTCATTCTCTGGTTTGTGGTGGGCATCTTCGTCATTCCCCTGTTCCTGCGCTCTACGCGAAAGCTGATGAACGACGAGACCATGGTCATCGTTGCGCTCGGCCTCTGCTGTGCCATGGCATGGATTTCAACTACCGTCGGGTTCAGCAGCGCCTTCGGTGCGTTCGTCATGGGAAGCATTCTTGCCGAGACGATAGAGGCCGACAAGATTATCCGTCTCGTCGAGCCGGTGAAGAATCTGTTCGGAGCCGTCTTCTTCGTGTCGGTGGGCATGCTCGTAGATCCCGAGATACTGGTAGACTATGCACTACCGATCGTGGTCATTGTGATGACCATCCTCTTCGGGCAGAGCATCTTCGGCTCCCTGGGCTATCTGTTCAGCGGCCAGACGCTAAAGACCTCAATGCGCTGCGGATTCTCCATGGCACAGATCGGCGAGTTTGCCTTTATCATTGCGTCGCTCGGCCTCTCGCTGGGCGTCATAGGAGATTTTCTATATCCCGTGGTAGTAGCCGTATCCGTGATTACCACCTTCCTGACCCCTTACATGATGCAGGCGGCCGACCCGGCATATGCCTATCTCGAAAGAAAACTGCCCAGGAAGTGGGTGCGCAGGCTCAGCCATCTCGGCTCGACGACGGAGGGAACGCAGCAGGAGCAGAGCCTCTGGCGCGTCTATCTGCGCAAGATTACGGTGAACACAGTCATCTACTCCATTCTCACGGCAGCCGTTACCACGCTGATGCTCACCGTCTTCCTGCCCTTCATACGCAAGATACTGCCCCACTGGTGGGCCAACGGCGTGTGCGGCGTGCTCCTCCTGGCTCTCATCGCGCCGTTCTTGCGCTCCATCATCGTGAAGAACAATCACAGTGAGGAGTTCAAAGCATTGTGGACAGAGCGGCGCATCAACCGCCTGCCATTAATCTTCACCGTGCTCGTGCGCGTGGTCATCGCCGCCGCCTTCCTATTCTACATCTGCAACTATCTGGCTCGCTTCCAGAACGCCGTCGTCATCACGCTCGCCCTGGTGATGCTCACTCTGATGGTGCTATCCAGGAGCCTGAAGCACCGAAGCATCCGGCTGGAGCGTCTCTTCGTGCAGAACCTGCGCTCGCGCGACATCGCCGCACAGGTGAACGGCAGCCGACGGCCGCTCTTCGAGGGGCACCTGCTCGACCGCGACCTGCATATCTCTGACTTTGAGGTGCCCGATGACTCGGCCTTCTGTGGCCAGACGCTGCGCGACCTGCAGCTGCGCAACCGCTACGGAGTGCATGTGAGCAGCATTCTCCGTGGCCGGCAACGCATCAATATCCCCGGCGGGAGCACCGTCATCTTTCCCGGAGACCGGATACAGGCCATCGGCGACGACGAGCAACTGCACGCTTTCGGCGACGGACTGCGCCACGAACTGGTGCCCGAAGACCCGGAAATAGAGAAGCGGGAGATGAAACTGCGCCAGATTATCCTGCGCGAAAGCAGCCCGTTTATCGGCAAGAGCCTTCGCGAGAGCGGCATCCGCGACCAATATAACTGCATGGTGGTGGGCGTGGAAGAAGGCCAGAAGAACCTCACCCTCATCAATCCCAAGCGTAAATTCGAGCAGGGAGACATCCTCTGGATCGTGGGCGAGCAACAGGCCGTAGACAAACTGACCAACCTGACATAATCCGAAATAGGAACCATGAGAATCCCCAAGAGCCTGATCTGCCTTGCCCTGTCGCTCGGCATGCTCTCCTGCGCCACGCACCGGGAGCGTTTCTTCGTCGTGGCCGACCAGAATCCGTCGTTTCCCGGTGGAGACAAAGCCATGCAGGCATTTATCGGAAACAACCTGAACCTGCCCTATCTGGAGGGCTCCTGCAATGTGCAGGGACGCATCGTCGTGCAGTTTTTCGTGGAGGAAAACGGCCGCCTGACCCATCTGCGAGTAGTGAAACCCATGTATCCCGCCTACGACGAGGCATGCCTCAAGATGCTGAAGAAGATGCCGCGATGGATTCCCGCCCGGCAGAACGGCAAGCCCGTGAGATTCCAATACATCCTACCCATATTCATCCATCCGCAGTAAGCCCTGTGGGAAGCCACCTATAGGCTGAAAAAATCGGCGATTTTGAAGGATAAAATCGGCGAGAAGGTGAGGCAAAATCGGCGATTTTGTCAAATCGCTAACGGTCTTTTGGAAAACTGCGCAGGGTCGGGAGGGAAGCGACAAAGGGCTTTCCCTGCCGGCTAATACCACTGCACGGCATTGCTGTAGCCGCTGCGCTTGTCGTATTTCAGCGCATCGGTGAGCGTAGCGGCATTGGCGCGGAAGGTGAAGTTGTAGCTGGTATAAGGAGCTATCACCACCTGACAGCTCATGTTGAAGCAGTGGAGGTCGCGCTGCAACGAGGCCGTGGTCATGCTCATGGCATGGTTCTCGAAGTCGTAACCGCTGGAGAAGCTGATGTTCCAGCCATCGCTGATGCGCAGGTTGCCGCTCACATTCAGCGTCTGGGAGAACTTGTAGGGGTAGCGCATCTTCTCGTAGTTGAACTTCTTGATGTCGGTATTCTCGCGCATGGTGATTCCATATCCGAAGGTAAGCGACCACGGCATGTTGAAGACCATGTAGCCGTCGTCGTCGGTCTCGGCCTTTCCGCCTCCGCTTTTCTTGCGCGCGCCGCGCTGTCCCTCAATCATGTCGTCGTCGATGTTGCTCTCAATATCGGTATCTATGCCTTCGTCGTCCTTGTCGCACAAGTCCTCATCATCGTCCTTGCCACCTCCGAACCACTTACGGAGCTTTTCGGGATTGAGGGTGAACGAGATGTTCTGCGAGAAACCTTGGAAGCGGCCGAACTTGCCCATGCCCCAGAGGGTATGGTTGCCGATGTAAGGTGTGCCGTTCTCATCCAGTTCGTAGGCATAGGTGCCGAACACGGCGTTCATGTTGAAAGTATAGTTTTTCCACCATTTCAGTCGTAGGCGCACGGAGAGGTCGCTCCACTTGTGGGTGGTGGCTGCCGCATTATACGACATTGTGAAGCCCAGTTCGTCAATCAGGCTTATCTTCTTGTAGCCGAGCGAATCCTTGTCGTGGTCGCTCTTGAGCTTCATCTCAAGATTATTGGAGATGTCCCAGCTGATGTTTCCCGTCCTTCCTTTGCCCGGGACGCCGTAGAGAGCGCCCTCGTAAGGCGAGTATTCCACGAGCGAGACATTGCCGTTGGCATCCGTCTTCTGGTAAGTGTCATAGTAGCCGTAGCGTGCCGACCCGAAGTCTGGCGCATAGGAGAAGCTGACGCTGGGCGTGATGACATGGCGGATGGCCATGATCTTGTCGCCGAAAATCTTCTTGCTGGGCACGAAGAAGCCGTAGAGCTTGGTGCTTGCGCTGAGCGCGAGGTTCCAGTTATACACATTGTGGAAGCCGTAGGTGGTGTCGTTCTTCACCTCCTGGGCGGCATCGTCCCAGGAGCGGTCTACCTTCTGGGAATACATACGGTCGGTGAAATTGAACGAGGGAGACACATTGATATAGTTGAACAGCGTGAAGTTGCCGCTGATGGGGATGTTGTGCTGTATACCGTTGCGCCATTCCTTCAGGAGGTTTGCTTTCAGCAGTCGGTCCTCCTTGGTGTTGATGGAGTTGGAGAGGCGACCCGTGTAGCTCATGGAAATCTTCTCATACCATCGCTGGTTGCCTGCCACATGCTTCCTGCGGAACGGGTAGAAGCGGCTGATGGAGATGTTGAGGTCAGGCAGGGTCATGGAAATGGAGGAGTCGCGCATGTTCTGGCTCAGGTTGGCCGTTGAACTCAGCGACATGCCGATGCTTGAGAAAGTGGTGCTCCAGCTGACGGACGAGGTGCGCGTACTCTGCGTGAGCGACTGCGGATTGTAAAGTGAAGTGAGGTTATTGCGCTCGTAACTGCTCGTAGCAAAGTTCACGCTGGCCGACAGCGAGCTGAAAGGATTGGCCTTGGCGTCCTGCCTGTGGCTCCATTGAATCTTGAAACTGGTCTGCCGGGCGTAGTCAGGCAGCCCCTTGTCGCCCGTCCGGGTATCCTGGAAACTCGCCAGAAAGCTGCCGTTGTACTTATAGCGCTTGCGGTAATTGGATGCCACGCTCACTCCCCACGAGCCCTTCGTGTAGATCTCTCCCAGCAGTTTCAGGTCCCAATTGTCGTTCATCGCGAAGTAATATCCACCGTCTCGGAGATAGAATCCACGGTCTTGCTCGTCGCCATAGCTCGGCATGATGAATCCCGAGGAATAGCTCTTGGTGAAGGGGAAGAAGCCGTAGGGAATGGCAAGAGGCAGGGGCACATCGGCTACCACGAGGTAGGCCGGGCCGAAAACCACATCTTTGCCTGGGCGAACCTTGGCCCGCGAGAGGGCGATATAGAAGTCGGGGTGCTCCTCGTCGCAGGTGGTATAGCGGCCGTGCTTCAGGTAAATCACGCCCGAAGAGTCTCTCTTGGAAATCTCGCTGGTAAGGAAACCGTCCTCCTGCTGGGTATATACATTGTTGATAAATCCCTTCTTGGTCTTGAAATTGAAGGCGATGGTATCACTCTCATACTCACTTCCACCCATCTTGAACAGCGGCCGTCCCCTGACGCCTTTCTTCTCCGTGGAGTCGGCAGTACCTATAGCCCTGACCAGACTGCTGTCGAGGCTCATCTGAATCTTGTCGCTCGCGAGGTCCATGTTCTCGTATTCCACCTTCGAGGAGCCATAGATATAAGCCACCTTGCTCTTGGCATGATAGACAAGAGAGTCTTCCCCAGAGTAAGTAACCGGCGCATCGATGCCGTTTTTCTTCTTCCGATTGAGCGAGTCGAGGTGTATCGAGTCGTCGACAGCCTTGTTGTGGCGGTAGACGGCACGCTGAATGGAGTCCATCTTCGTGGTGTCGATCACGGCCGCAAGTTTGCCAGTATCGCGCCGAGTAGTGTCTTTCTGGGAAATGGAATCACTCTGCACAGCTCTCTTTTTCTTCTTGAAGAGAGGCATATTGTCATTCGCCATCATAAAAATGAAGGCGAATAACATGAGTGCGATGAGCGTTTTCCTTCTCATAAATTATCTTGCAAAGATAAAGAATTTATACTGAACAGCCCGCCGTTTACGCAATTTTAACTTATTACTCAAACAATTTCTCCCACTTGCGAAACCTCTCGAGACCTGCTTCTCCGAACTTTGCGAGGCTGCGCTCTGCCTGTGCGACGCTCTTCTCCTCGTCGAGACGAGTCTTGGAATAGAACTTGTCGGCATAGCAGATTACCTTCTCGGCCATCGTCTGCGGGAGGAAGTCCTCGTGCGGAAGCGGAAGGTCCTGACGAACGATGTCTTCCCGGGAGAGTCCTGCTCCCGTATGACGCTCGCAGACCCTGGCATGTGCCGGATAACCCTCGGCTCGCAATAACTCGGCACCCAGCCTGCCATGACGAATATAAGGCTCCGTACCGAAGCATTCTATGGCCGGGGCGTCGCAGAGGAATATCCCGATGTCATGCAGCATGGCGGCTTCTTCCACAAAACGGGCGTCCAATTGCAGTTCCGGATGAGACAAAACAATCTGCGACGCCTTATGCGCCACAGATTGACTATGTGTGATGAGGATATGCCTTAGCGCATTATTCTCAGGATAATACTTGTCTATTATCGCCTGAAAATCCATTTACCGGTTAATCCTTATGCTCTCTTTCGATATAGGCAATCACCTCGCCCTTGTTCACTTTGCTACCCTGCTTGGCGTTAATCTCCACGAGTTTGCCGCCAAGGGCTGCCGGAACCTCGACGAATTCACCCCAGGGAGCCTGGATAAAGCAGAACGCATCGCCCTCCTTGTAGGCTTTCCCTATGAAAGGCTCCACGGCAGGAGCAGCTTCTGCGTCGCCCTGGAATTCCCAGAACAGCTGCCCTTTCACCGGAGCCACGATAGCATCGGCCTTGGCATGCTTGAATGCCGCTGCCTCCTCCAGGCTCACCTGAGCTCCCAGCTTGGCGTCCTTAGCCTTCTGCAGGTCGGCCAGGAAGTTCTTCTTTGCCTGTCCGCTCTTATAGTTGCGATACTGTTCTGGGTGCATGGCAAGCTCGAAGAGCTCCTCGTCGTCCTGCCCGTAGTCCCATCCGTTGTCATCCATCTCCTTGCGGAAATCATCGAGGGCATTAGGTATCAGCGTGTGAGGATCGGCATCGGTGAACTCGCGACCCTGGGCTTTGGCAAGCTCCACGATCTCAGGAGCCAGCTCGCCGGGCACCTTACCCGACTTGCCGAGAATCATGCCCCATACGGAATCGTCCATCATGACATAGCGCCCCTTGCCCTGCTCAAGCGTCAGGAGGTTGAAGAGTGCTATGTTCTTGACATACTGACTGAAAGGAGTTACGAGTGGAGGATAGCCTACCCGGGGCCACACATACGCCACTTCGTCGAACAGTTTGACAAGCATATCGTCGGTGGTAAGCTCCGGCTCACCCTTCTTTTTCTTCAGATTGTTGATTACGCTTTGGATTCCGCCGAGGTCGGCCATCATCGATCCCATCATTCCGCCGGGCAGACCGCAGCCCAGGAGCAAGGAACTCATGAACTTGTTCTGCGGGTTGATGAAGTATCCAAGCCAGTCGTCAATGAACTCCTGGGTAAGGGCACGAGCCTCCATGTAGGCATCCATGTTTATTTCAGGCACCTCGAATCCGGCGTGCTTGAGCATGCTCTGCACAGAGATGACATCCGGATGCACCTTGCCCCACGACAAGGGCTCGATGGCGGTGTCGATGATGTCGGCTCCGTTCTCGCATACTTCGAGCATGGAAGCCATCGAGAGGCCGGGGCCGGAATGACCGTGATACTCGATGAGGATGTCGGGATGATTGGTCTTGATCATCTTCGTGAGCTGGCCGAGGAACGCCGGCTGACCGATGCCGGCCATGTCCTTCAGGCAGATTTCCTCCGCGCCGGCGGCAATCTCCTCGTCGGCGAGACGGCTGTAGTATTCCAGCGTATGTACCGGCGATGTCGTAATGCAGAGTGCTCCCTGCGGAGTCATGCCGGCCTCCTTCGCCCATTGGATGGACGGAGCTATGTTGCGGATGTCGTTCAGGCCGTCGAAGATGCGGGTGATGTCAGTTCCCTGGGCATGCTTCACCTTGTACATGAGCTGACGAACATCGTCGGGCACGGGATACATACGCAGCGCATTCAGGCCGCGGTCGAGCATGTGGGTCTTGATGCCCACCTCGTTGAACGGCTTGCAGAACGCCCGCACGGCATCGTTGGGATTCTCGCCGGCCAGCAGGTTCACCTGCTCGAAGGCTCCGCCATTGGTCTCTACACGGGCGAAACAGCCCATTTCGATAATGACGGGGGCAATGCGCTCCAGCTGATCCTTTCGTGGCTGGAACTTACCAGAGCTCTGCCACATGTCTCTATAGAGGAGACTAAACTGAATTTTCTTTTTCATATCTTTTGCTTTTATTTATTCTGAATATCATCTCTTTCAAGCTGCAAAAATAACTAAAAAAACTCAAATATCACCGCTCAGAATGCTTTTTTTATAAATTATAACTATCTTTGCAGGGAAATAAACCATCAGTATGAACTTCAAACTATCCGCCATCACGGCACTACTGGCCGTTTTCGCCCTCGCTGCCTGCAGCAGCAAGAAGGCCGAGCCGACCCCGACGACGGCAAACAACCTGCCGGAACGAATGAAGGGCGACCGCACCGTCTACGGCCTGGCCTGTGAGGGATGCAGCGACTCGGTCATCGTGCTGCTCCCAGAAGACGGCAGCGATCCCATACGCTATAACTGCGTGCAGGCCAGGCGCAACCATAAGGTGCAGGGAAAAATGAAGATAGGCGACTGGATTGGCATCGTGCCCAATGCTGATAACAGCCGGATTGCCGATTTCGCCGTCGACCTCGACGACCTGAAAGGCATCTGGTGCTATGTGGTTATGCCCAAGTTGAAGGACGCGGACACCATGAGCCGGTCGGCCCAGGCACACGCCATAGCCGCCATGCCGGACTCCGTCAAGAAGACTTATATGATTCCCCGCGAATACGGCTTCTACCTGAAGCGCCAGTGGGTGTGTCAGAGCCTGGGCTATGTAGGCACCCAGAACTCCTTTGAAGACGAGAGCCCCGTCGTCTATCCTCCCCTGAGCTACTTCACGGGATGGCGCATCTGGAACGGGAAGCTCATCACCATCAGCGGAGTTCCCGTCATGGGAAAGGACGAGAACGGGCAATCGGCCATAACCATCAAGAATGAACGGCAGGACACCTGCGACATCGACTATCTCATGGGCGACTCACTGGTATTGAGCAGCGAAGGCATTTCCCGCAGCTACTACCGCAAGAACAGCCTCGACGAAGTAAACAAGAAGGCAAGGACTATCGCCGCCAGACTCTCGGAAAAGGCCAAGAAAGAGGCCGTGAAATAATAGAGACGAATTGCCGCCGCCCTTCACACCGGCCCGGCAGGCATGAATAAAGGGGCTGGAAACGCCCCTTTATTGTTCTTTCCCCATCTTGCAGGATGAGCACCTGCGGCAAGCTGCAGGATTACAAGCGGCGTGTAATCGTGTTACAAACGGCGTGTAATCGTATTACAAGCGGTGTGTAATCGGGTTACACGCCGCTTGTAACATCACCGGCAACGGCCTCCTGTCATGACGGCAACTCCCCGGAACCCGGCATTATGCCGGCTGATGGGTTGCGAATCGCTGTTCGGCCAGCCGTTCATACTTCGTGCCTTTCCGCCCGTAGTTGGCATAGGGATAGATGCTGATGCCCCCGCGAGGCGTGAACAGGCCCGTTACCTCGATATATTTTGGATCCATGAGCCGGATCAAATCATGCATGATGATGTTCACACAGTCCTCATGGAAGTCGCCGTGGTTGCGGAAACTGAAGAGGTAGAGCTTCAGGCTCTTGCTCTCCACCATGCGCTCGCCGGGGATATACATAATGCGAATCTCGGCAAAGTCGGGCTGCCCCGTGATCGGACAGAGGGAAGTGAACTCGGGGCAATTAAACTGCACCCAGTAGTCTTGCTCCGGATGCTTGTTCTGGAAGCTCTCGAGCACCTCGGGAGCATAGTCCATACTGTACTTCGTCCTCGACCCTAACTGCCTCAGGCCTTCATCTTTTCGTTCCATGCCTATAAATTGAAAATCCGCAATACATTATAGCTGATGCCCTCGTCATAGGCATCCTCACCCTCATGATGCTTCAAGGCTTTTACTATGCGGATGGTAAAAGGCAACACCACAATCTCATAGGCCGTCTTGAGAATCACCTGCCAGAACATCAGCACGGGCAGTTCCTCGGCCGGAACCACGCCCGACAAGGCCAGAGGGAAGAAAATAATGGAGTCCAGTCCCTCGCCGGCCACCGTGGAAAGGATGGCACGCAGCGAGAAGTTCCTGCCTTTCGAGGCTATCTTCATCTTACTCATCACGAAGGCATTAGCAAACGAACCTGCGAGGAACGCTATGAAAGAGGCCGCCGCAATGCGGGGAGCCAGTCCGAAAATGGCATGAAATCCGGCATCGTTGGTCCAATACGAGGCTCCAGGAATCCAATCGCACAACGCGCCCAGGGACACGAAGAAGAAGTTCATGGCAAACCCCGTCCATATCAGCAACCGTGCCTTGCGGTATCCCCATACCTCGCACACACAGTCGTTGATGATGTAACTCACCGGAAAGACTATCAAGCCGCCCGTAAGACTGATACTACCTACTGCAATCTGCTTTGTCTCCAATACATTTGCCGCTATCAGGCAAACGCAGAAGAGTATGCTGAAAAGCATAAACAGCACACTCACGCTCTGTTTTTTATTTTCCATATCCTTGTTTTGTTAGAGGGGGTTACCAAGCACCCCTATTATCCAAAATTTTTGCAAAGATAAGCAAAATAATCGATATTCATGCTTCCTTTCAAATAAAAACATTAATTTTGTCGGGAAAACCATCATTAAGAAGAATTGAAAAAATGAAAAGACTACTTTCAACCGTACTGCTTGCCATCGTATTGCTGACGGCACAGGCACAGGAGGTAAACTATACCATCTCAGGTATAGTGCCAGACACAGTAACCAAAGTAACGGTTTATCAAAACGGAAACTTCCGCAGTGGAAACGATCAGGAGGCCAAGGATGGGAAGTTCCAGCTA
The DNA here is from genome assembly GCF_900113305.1 of Prevotella sp. KH2C16. Classification (GTDB taxonomy): domain Bacteria; phylum Bacteroidota; class Bacteroidia; order Bacteroidales; family Bacteroidaceae; genus Prevotella. The sequence continues at coordinate 29,107 of NZ_FOOW01000009.1, forward strand.
ATGGGAACCGCGCCGATTAACACCTTCTTCACCATTGTGGCAGGAAAAGAAGACATGACCGTGATGACCGACCACATGCCAGTCAGCATCAACTTAAAAGAGCATGTGCTGACAGGATCTGACGAAAACATACAATTCAACGACTTGCAGAAAGCCCTCCGCAAGACAGAAGAGAAAATACAGGCTCTCGTAAAAGAATGGGAAGAAGTGTCAAAAGACCCGTCTGAGACAGGCCAGGCCCGCCAGAAAGCCATCATAGAAGAAGCTGAGACCCTCTCAAGGAGCCAGGTAGAGCAGGTGCTGACCTATGGCAAGGCTCACAAGGCCGACGCAACTCCGGCCTTCTACTTTGGCCTCTACGGAAACAACTTCAACTTCGAGCAACTGGATGAAATGCTTGATAGCAAGGCTGCCTATTATTCCCATCCCATCGTGAAGAACCTCATCGCCATGCGCGATGCCATGGCCAAGCGCCGCAGCGGTCTTCAGTTCACCGACCTCACCATGCAGAACATGGACGGGAAAACCGTCAAGCTAAGCCAGTGGGTCGGCAAGGGGCACTATGCCCTCGTGGATTTCTGGGCCTCGTGGTGCGGTCCCTGCCGACAGGAAATGCCCAATGTGGTGGCTGCCTACAACAAATACCACAAGAGCAAGGGCTTTGAAGTAATAGGGGTTTCCTTCGATAGCAAGGCCGACAGTTGGAAAAAAGCTGTCGAGGAGCTTGGCATGGAGTGGCCGCAGATGAGCGACCTCAAGGGCTGGGGATGCGCTGCCCACGAAGTTTACGGAGTGAATGCTATCCCCGCGAATATCCTCGTAGACCCCAACGGCAAGATTATCGCCAGCGACTTGCGTGGCGAAGGCCTTCTGTCCAAGCTGAAAGAGCTTTACGGAGAATAGAAGACTTCTCGCAAGAAGAAATCACATATCAAGGCGCATCCGGCATTGCCGGGTGCGCCTTTTTGTCTGCGGCAGATAAGGCGGCCGCCTATAGGAAGAAAATTGGCAGAAGCAGGGAGGAGGAATCACTTCACCATATCGTTCAAGTCGACATAGCCATGGGTAACGGCAAATATCGTGAGAGCACTCACGCTCTTCACACCCAGCTTCTCCTGGATGTTCTTACGGTGGGAAATTACCGTGGTGAGACCGATGCAAAGCTCCTCGGCAATCTCCTTGTTGGTCTTGCCTTTCACCAGACAGGCCAGCACTTCTATCTCCCGGTCGCTCAAACGCTTCTTCCGCATACCGTGTGGATGCGGGAAATGGGCACCGTGCGCATGGGCACTCTGCTCCAGCTGGAGCAGCTGCTGGACGAAAACCTTCTCGTTGACGGCCGTACAGAGGCAATGGAAATCAGACAGCTGGGCATTGGGTTCCGTGGAAGTGGTGAGCACAATCGTCTTCCGCCGGTTGTCGAGGAAGAAAGCCCGGTTATTCAAAACGATGCTCATGCTCACGAAGTAATGCATGAAAGTCTCCGGATGATTGCTCTCCAACTCGATAAAGGAGCCGAAAGTAACAACCTCCATCATCGGCAGCACATTCTGCAACAGCGACTTCATGCCGATAGCGGCAAGCACATCCGGATGCACTACAGCCAGACGCGGACACATCTGCATGTCAGGTTTTCTCATTTCCATTGGTGCAAAGATAGAAAATAATCACGAGAAAAAGAAAGGTTTCCGGGAAAATCAACTCCAGGCTCTCTTCGCCCGAAGGAGTCTGCACAATGCCTTATTGTCTCCGTAATGCCTTTTTACGGGCGCAGTCATCGCAAAGCCCCTTCAGCACATAGTTCACGCTCTTGCGCACGAACCCCGCCGGAACGGACACCTCGGGGATGGGCGTATCCCAGAGGCAGAAGGTCTTATGGCAACTTTCACAATAGAAATGCACATGCATGTCCTCATCGTCATCCTCGGCATGACTCATGCAAAGCTCGTATTTCACACAGCCCCCGCCGTCCTCGATGTCATGCACGAGACGGTGCTTGCGGAAAAGTGCCAGGGTGCGGGATATATTCGACTTGTCGATAGACAATATCGAATACTCCAATTCCTTCAGCGAGAGCGGCGTCTTACCTGCCGCAAGGGCACTTGCGATGACGATACGGTTGGCCGTAGGCTTGATGCCGTGCTCCTCGAGAAGGTCTATGATGTGTTTGTCTTCCATGGCAACTACTTAATTCCGTTCCTTTCGAAATACTTTTTGAAGAACAGCAGTTGGTAATCCAGAGAGTTTTCCCAATAGGCAGAGTTGTGCTCACCTGGACGAGTGGTAAAGTCGTGGCTTATCTTACGCCCCAGCAGACGCTCGTGGAGCGACTTATTCACCTCCAGGAAGAAGTCGCCCTCACCGCAGTCGATGATGATAGAGAGGTCTCCATCCTCTATTCTGTCGATCTGATTGACGACGGTGTTCGCGTCCCAGTTCTTCTTGTGCGAAGCATACTCTCCCAAATCATAAGGCAGTTCCCAGTTCCGGGGAAACGGACGGATGTCTACCCCGCCGCTCATGCTGCCGCATGCACCGTAGACCTCCTTATGTCGGAAGGCCAGATAGAGGGCTCCGTGTCCTCCCATGCTCAGCCCTGTAATGGCACGGCCCTTCTTCTCCGGAATGGTGTTATAGGCAGAATCGATGTAGCTTACCAGTTCAGAGCTCATGAAAGTCTCGTATTTATAGTTCTTGCGGACGGGGCTGTCGAAATACCAGGAGTTCAAGGCATCGGGCGTAACGAAGATAAAGCCCAGCCTGTCGGCAATCTCCGGGAGCGTCGGCTTCACCTTCTCAAGGTAATACTTGCAGTTAGCCGAAGCCCCATGAAGCAGGTAGACAACCGGATAATGCACATTCCGTGCCTTGCGCGACGGCGTAGGTGTAACCACAATGGCCTTTATATCCTTGTTCATAACATCGCTATGCACCAGTACGGTATCCACTTTGCCGGCAAAAGAAGAGACAGACAATGCGATGGACAGTACCAAAAGAAGTGATTTTTTCATGTGTATCTATGTAAAATAAGTTTCTATTATACAAAAGTACGATTATTTTCCCAGATACAAAAACTTTGCCCCTTTTTTCCTCTTATTCTAAAAAAATCATTACCTTTGTAGCAGCGTATCCGCCATATAATAATATGTGGCGGCGCACAAGATCAAATATCTAAATATTCGATACATGAAAAGTATTCTTGAAGGACGCCCAGCTTTAGAAAAGGAAGTGGGCCAGATTGCCGAAGTAGCCGGCTACCTGTGGCAGAACGGGTGGGCTGAACGCAACGGAGGAAACATTACCGTGAACATCACAGAGCTTATCGACGACGAAACCCGGTCTCTACCGGCCATCTCAGAGGTAAAGGCCATCGGCGAGATACTGCCTCACCTGAAGGGCAAATACTTCTATTGCAAGGGCACGGGGAAGCGCATGCGCGACCTCGCCCGCCGCCCGATGGAGAACGGTTCGGTGATACGAATCCTCGACGACTGTGCCAGCTATGTCATCATTGCCGACAATCCCGTGCAGCCCACATCGGAATTACCCTCCCATCTCGCCGTGCACAACCGCCTCATAGAGAAGGGAAGCAACTATAAGGCCACCGTTCACACCCATCCGATAGAACTGATTGCCATGAGCCACAACAAGGCCTTCATGGGCAAGGATGTGCTGACCAAGATTCTATGGAGCATGATTCCCGAGACCATAGCCTTCTGTCCCTTAGGGCTCGGCATAGCACCTTACGCCCTTCCGGGTTCCGTGGAACTTGCCAAAGCCACGCTGAAGGAACTTGAAGAGTATGATGTGGTACTCTGGGAGAAGCACGGAGTCTTTGCAAAAGGCCTTGATGTGATGGATGCCTTCGATCAGATCGATGTGCTCTCAAAGAGTGCAAAGATCTATCTCGACGCCAAGTGCATGGGCTTTGAACCGGACGGAATGACCGAGGAACAGATGAAAGAACTCTCGGAAGTATTCCATCTTCCCAAATAAGCATACAGAAAAGGAAAAGCAACGGAAACTACAGAGACGGTTCGGAAGAAGACCGAGAAACAGCTTGAGCATCAAGAAAGGGCAAGAGGCCAAGCTCCTTTCCTCTTTATATAGAATAAGTATCAAGAAAGAAGACCTCCACTGAAGATAATTTTCAATGGAGGCCTTTCTCTTTCCTTTTATGATTTGGAATTATAATAGTTCACTTTCCCCGCCCTCACAGACAGCAGGACATAGAGAAACATCAGCATCGAGATCACCGACAGCATATCCCCGTCCATAACAGAGAGCGTGAGAAAGAGCAATGCCAGCAGTATCAAGGCATGCAGGACTACCTTCCAAGCCACAAGGGCCGCGGTGTTCCTAATCGTCTTCTGAAACATCAGCCCCGGCAGCCGGGTATTCATCTTCAAGGTTGAGGCAATCAGGAAGATGTTCATTGGAATCAGGAAAAGGAGTATTCCGGACGATTGTCCGAGAATGGGAATCCCTATCGAGTCGGCAGCCGGCGGATAATCGCCCCGCATCCCCCTGTAGGAATAATACAGGAAGGTGCCAACAAGGAACACTATATCTGCCAGATTGGCCATGATAAACACGGTCAGCACGCTGCCCGCCTCTATCTCCCCCAACCGCTTCCACTTCTTATATTTGAATACGATAAGGCTCAAGAGTAGTCCGATAGCCAAGGCACACACGCCCATGCCGACATCTTCCACCCGACTGTGAAGCCCATAAGTGGAGCCGTCCGCATTCTGACTGAAGGGAATAGAGTGTGCCCAGATAAGCACAGCCACGCCCACAGCCAGCAATAGGACGGTCAAAACCTTAAGGAACTTCATGCTTGCAATCCGAATTCCCAGTCTTTTTTATCCGCGCTTTGACAGCACCTCCTTCTCATACTGGTCAACCTCGGCAATATAGGCCTCACCTACGGGGGCTCCGTTCTTCAGGTTGTAGTAGTCGAAGACGGCACCGAACGGCAGGGTCTTCAGCTCCTCGAGGAGAGCCAGGCGCTCAAACCAGCAGCCCCCATCCTCATATTTGCACAGGGTGTTGAGCGGTTCCAGCAATGCCTGCAACAAGCTCTTCTGGGCAGCACGAACCCCGATGATATAAGCCCCGATACGGTTGATGGACGCATCGAAATAGTCGAGACCGATGTGGGCACGGTCGAGAGCACCTGCACGCACGAGCTCCGAGAAGAGGTCGCGGGTCTTGTCGTCGAACAGGGTAACATGGTCAGAGTCCCAATGCATCGGGCGGCTCACATGCAGCATCAGCTCCGGCACATAGAGGAGCAGGCTTGAAACCATGTCGGCCACATTCTCCGTCGGCTCATAGTGCCCCGTATCAAGGGTATAGATGACATTGTTCTTCGAGCAATAGCCTGCGTAGAAGTCATGCGAACCCACGGTGTAAGCCTCCATGCCGATGCCGAAGAGCTTGGCTTCCAAACAGGTCTTCATGTCTGGAAGCTGCTCGGCCAGAATCTCGTCGAGGCTCTCCTTCAGAATCTGGCGATAGCGATAGCGCTCCACGGTGTAGTCCTTCAGACCGTCGTGCACCCATATATTCATGATACAAGGGTCTCCCTGATACTTGCCCATGGCGTCGGCGATGCGACGGCAACGCTTCGTATGCTCAATCCAGAAGTCCCTGACGGCCTTGTCGGGGTTGGCAAGCGAGAGATAGCCGCTCTTCGGATGAGAGAAAGAAGTTGAGTTGAAGTCGAGCTTGAAGCCATGCTCCTTGGCCCATTGCATCCATCCCTCGAAATGCTTGGGCTCCACTTCGTCGCGGTCTACGAACTTTCCGCCGAAGTCGCCATAGGTCTCGTGCAGGTTGACACGGAATGTCCCGGCAAGCAGCCCCTGCACTTTCTCGAGATCCTGGCGCACCTCTTCCAAGTTGCGAGCCCGCCCGGGATAGTTGCCCGTCGTCTGAATGCCGCCGCTGAGGGCTTCGTTGCGCTCAAAGCCCACTACATCGTCGGCCTGCCAGCAATGCAGGGATATCGGGGTCTTGCCCAGAGTCTCTATAGCCTTGTCGGTATCTATTCCCAGTTCTGCGTAGCGCTCCTTGGCTACGGCATAGTTTTTCTCAATCTGTTCTGTTGTCATGATTTTAATTATTTAAAGTTGTTCTTAGGTTCAAATCTCTTCATTTCCACGGAATCAGCTATGATTCTGCGCATCGCCCACACATCCCTGACATCGCCTGCGGCCTTTGCCTGGAGCATGATGTTTCCCAGTGCTGTGCCTTCCTGAGGGCCGGCCATGACGGTAACGCCGCATGCGTTGGCCGTGAGTTGGTTGAGATAGTCGTTCTTGGAACCACCCCCTATGATGTGCAGGGTATTGATTTCAAAGGAGGCAAACTCCTTCAGATAGCCGAATATCTCGCCATAACGCCGTGCCAAGGAATCGAAGATGCAGCGGCAGATGGCGGCAGGCCCCTCCGGAACGGGGCTCCCATGCTCTCGGCAATAGGTTTGGATAGCATCGACCATGGAGTCGGGATTGGCAAAGCACGGGTCGTCGGGATTGATGAAGCTGTGGTTTTCGCTTAGCGCCATGGCTTCCTGCTGAAGTTCCTTGTGTCCCTTGTCGCGCACTTCCGGCCATTCCCGCCGGCAACGCTCATAGATCCACATGCCGCAGATATTCTTCAGGAATCGCGTAGTACCCTCGATTCCCCCCTCGTTGGTGAAGTTCAGCTCGTAACTGCGGTCGTTGATGATGGCCTTCGGGCTCTCTATTCCCATCAGGCTCCATGTGCCGGAGCTCAGATAGGCAAAGTGCCTGTCCTTGGCGGGCACGGCTGCCACGGCACTCGCGGTGTCATGTCCCGCCACGGCAATGACGGGTACGGCTCCCAGTCCCGTCAGTTTCTGCACCTCGGGACTAAGGGTGCCCGCCACGGTGGCGGGATTTGTCATTTCGCCGAACCGCTCTCGGCTCAGCCCGATGCTCTTCAGGATATCTTCGTCGAGGTCTTTGGTTACTGGATTCAGCATCTCCGAGGTTGACGCAATGGTATATTCGCAGATTCTCTTTCCCGTCAACAGATAGACCAGGGCATCGGGCATGAAGAGGAAGCCGGCCGCATGCTCAAAGGCAGAATTATGCAATTGGCGCATGGAATAGAGCTGAAAAAGGGAATTGAAGTTCATGAACTGGATGCCCGTGCGGCGGTATACCTCCTCCCTTGGCATCACCTTCGCGAAGTACTTTTCCATCATATCGACCGTGTGGAGGTCGCGATAAGAGAGGGGATTGCGCAGCACCTGTCCGTCCTGGCCGATGCAGACAAAGTCGACGCCCCAGGTGTCAATGCCGATGCTCTGTATCTCTATCTTCTGCTCCTTCACCTTTTTTAGCCCTTTTATAATCTCATGATAGAGGGCAAAGAGATCCCAATAGCAGAAGCCGCCGACCTCGATGATTGGGTTGTCAAAGCGTGTCAGCTCTTCCAGTTCCACCTTGTCCTCGGTCAGTCGGCCGATAATCGTCCGCCCGCTTGTGGCTCCCAGGTCCACCGCAAAAAAGTATTTCATGTGCACTATGTTTATCTAAAATGGTATATATCTTGCAAATATAAAGATAAAAATCAAGAAACCGAAATTTAGGAGAGAATATTTATCCTTCATCCGGATAAAATTTGCGCAACCTTTTCACCGCTTTCTTCCTGACAAAATCGGCGAGATTGTTCGACAAAATCGGCGAGAATGTGGGACAAAATCGCCGATTTTGTCAAACGAAAACATAGAAACCATACTGCCTGATGCCGCTGAATGCCAGCACGCGGAAAAAGAGAAAACGCAATTACGGCCGTTACATGCACCTGGAAGGGATGTAGCGGCCGCAAATATCTATAGGGGCAGGACAACTCTCTGCCGTCAGATACCGGCTCCGAATATCGTTCGGGGGTAATAATACGACCGATAGGAGATGCCTACACGCTTGAGAGTCCACAAGATATTGCCGCTCAGATCGCACACGATGCTGGCCCTTCCCTGGGTAGACCCGAAGAAAAGGAGCTGCTTGTCTTCTAAGAACTGGACATTGCTGCGGTCGCTGGAACTTAATTCTTGCGGCAGCCGGACACTTAAGGTGGCCTTGGCCGTCATGGCGGTGGGGTCTACCTGATAGATAATCGCTCGCGAATGGCCGCTGGTCTTTCCGTTATCGAAACAGAGAATGCGGTCGGGAGAGAGCGGCTCGGCACAGTGGAGGCCGCTCGCCATGTCGGCCTCCGCAAGGCTTACATTTCCATGCGGCCCCACGCGATAGATGACCTTGCCCGTAGACTTGTCTATCTTCCACAGTTCGCTGAGGCGGTTGAAGGTCATATAGAGATCGCCATTGCTATCCCAGTTGACGGAATTGGCATGGATAAAATCATCGGCCATCTTCACCGTATTGATATATTCATTGGCCGCAATAGGATCGAGCGTGTCAAAGCAATCCCATTTCCTCTGAACGACTCCGTCGGTTGAAATAATGGTAAAGCCGTCGCCCCATACCTTATGGGCAGCCGTTCCGCCGATTGACCGCAGGTCAAACTCGCGCACGGAGTTATTGACAAAAATCAGATTTCCATCGGGCATAACCTTGAAGTCGTGATGAGGATAACGGACCGTGCGGTCTGACGGTGTCCAGTTGAGTAGGATGTTGCCGTCAAGATCTATCCTGACGATGCGGGAACAGAGCCTATAGTAGTTCCCCTCATCCATGAATCCCGTCATAAGCAGAATCGAGCGGCTGGCAGGGTCGTATACGGCTGTGCGGATTGCATCGGGAAATTTCTCGTACCACACCACATTGCCCTGCATGTCGCAGAAAGTGATGTATCCGGGAACACTGGCTTCCCACTGAAGTACATAGCCGTCGAGCCGGCCGCCGAGATTGTCGGTAGAAAGAGAGTAAGTTGGGACATCTATTGGCACCTCCTGCGTGGTGAAGGAGTATTCCTTCGAGGAAGGACCCTCGATGACATGGACCTGGAAATAATAATCCGTCGCACCTTTCAGAAAATTCAGCGTAACCTCGCCCTGCGCACCGCTTGTATGGATGTCGGGCGTGGTAACGGCCTTCTCCTTGTGCCCTTGTTCCCAATAGGTAATGCTGAAGGAACAGTCTTCGCTGAACGAAACCGATATCGGGATGCGCAACACATTGCCGGTCTCCGTGCGAGCCGTGATGTGCCTGATGACGATACCACCATCGTCTTTACTGCACGACAACAGGAGGAACAAGATTCCAAACAGGAAAATTAAACTGTATCTACACTTCTTCATTTCCTTGCTTTTAGCGTTTAGTTATTTTTTAATAAATCCATCAAAGGTAACATAATCCCACATTCCATAGTTGCTGTTCTCAGCCATTTTGTCGCCTATGAAGTTAAGATTCTCCACGCTGCAGCAGATGCGGAAAGCTATTTCCCGGCCAAACTGCAGTTGTACGGTCTGCTTCACCTCGCCGTCGATGCTCCACTTGGCAAGATACTTTCCGCCGTTATCAATCAGTTCTATCGAGAAATCATGCCACCCAGGCGTAATACCCGTGTACTCTGAGATGAAAGGAAAGTCCTGCGAGGTCATGCAGGCTGCCATTTCCCCTTTCTTGATGCCATATTTCTGTCGTACCTCGGCTGTTCCCGGGCCTACTTCAAAGTCGAGCTCGTGATGGTCATCACAGTAAATCCACGAACCGATGCTGGAGCGTTCGCCTTCGGCAATCTCGCTGATGAATGTGCGCCAGAAGTATTTGCCGGCAGTATAATGAGTGTCGTAGGTGTGCATCTTCTGCCGATCGGTAGTGAAGGCGCGCGTAAATATAATAAGGTTGCCTCCTGCCAGACTACACTGCGACACGGATGCCGTGTCCTGATGCTCGTATACCCAGCCCTTGATGGTGTCGAAATTCCAGCGCTGATGAATGGTTCCGTCTTTGTCTACCCTAACTTTTGGGTCATCCCCCTTGTCTGCCCACACAGGGAAGGCAGAACAAAGGAGGATGGATATACAAAGCACCTTAAATAAATCAATGCCAATTCTTTTCATACGGACGCATTATTTGAACGGACGAGCCTCAAGGAGGTTTGCATTATTATCGGTCTCACGCTTCGGAATAGGCATATAGCGACGGATATCGTTGGCTTTCAGGTCTGTGGGATAAGGGGCATATTGCTCCTTGTAGAAACCCGGGGTCTTGCCCTCGTTTCTCTCTTTCCACTCGATCTTGGTTTTGATGCCGGCGATATACTTGTCCATCCGGTCTTTCCAAAGACCCATGCGAATGAGGTCGGGACGGCGGACACACTCGTTGTTCAGCTCATAAAGGCGCTCATCGCAGATAGCACTACGCAACGCGTCCTTTGTCGGATAGTCTGCAAGATTCAAATTATGCGAAGTGTTGCCGAAAGCACGCTTGCGGATTCTATTAATCAGCGTGATTGATTCCTGCGACGGGCCGTTGATTTCATTGAGTATCTCTGCCTTGCAAAGGATGATGTCAGCCAGTCGCAGAACCGGCATGTTGTTCGGAGTATCATAGATATACTTCCATGTATTGAGGAACTTGTATTTCTGGGTGAAAGCATAGTTGTTCTCATTCACCGTAATGTAGGTGTGCCCGCCAATCACCTGATTACGACTCATCGTTCCGGTTTTGTCTATTGACGGTGGCATGGTAAAGTATGTTTCCTGTGGCTTATAGACATCCTGATACTCCGTAACCATCAGCTGTGTGAAGCGCTGGTCGGCCCTGTCAAACTGCCAGACCATCTCAAGCGGCAGCTGGAAGAGGTTCCAGCCCATATCATACTCCCAGTCGGTGAACATCAACCCCAAATCCCAAGACCCGGAAGTGATTGTACCGCTGGCCCGCACAGCAAAGATGAGCTCGTCATTATAGATGGTAGCATCACTTGAAGGGTCGAACACATTCCATACCTTTGACTGCAAATTGTATACGGAGCCCTCGAGAGCCAGCACCTTGTCGGCCTGCTCAAGGGCAAGAGCCCACTTCTGTTGAGCCACCTCCTCATTGCCGTTCTGCCGACAACGCCCGGCCTCGCGCATATAAAGACGACAGAGCATGCCGCAGGCTGCACCGTAGGTGGGGCGTCCCGCCTCCGAATTGCTTGCATAGTATCTGGGCAAATCATTGACTGCCGCCTTCAGGTCGGCCTCTATGCGTTCCTCGATGACATCGATATCATCATAAGGAAGACGATCGGAGACATTCACCTTACTTGAAGTTACAAGTGGCACCTGATAGAAAATATCCGTCAGGTTATAGTAAGCAAAGGCGCGCATGAAGTGAGCCTCTGCTATCATCTGGGTCTTGGAATATTCCTCACCGAACACGCCGTCATACATCTCGGAAACATTGTCAAGCACGATGTTGGCACGAGAGGCTATCCGATAGAAACCATCCCATGCCGTTACCAGTTCGTCGCGTGTAGAGATTCCCTCATCATTCATCACCTCGAATACCCATCCGTTGTTATAACAGTCGTCGGTAGACATGTCATTGATATAGAACATCGGAGTGCGATAAATAAGATGCAGCGGAGAGTACATGCTGTTTACCGCGGCCTGAGCATTCTCCCCTGTGGTGAAGGCTGTCTCGTCGGTAAGGTTTGAGTAAACGGTCTCCTCGAGTTTGTCGTTGCAGGCAGTCAGTCCTACCATCATCAGCAACAACGAGAAAAGAATATGTTTGGTTTTCATTATCTTAATGATTTAGAAATTAGAATGTTACTTTCACGCCAGCACTGAACGAGCGATAAGATGGATACGAGTTAAAGTCAAGACCCTGCTGGTAAGCCCTTGCGCCATTTGTGCTGACTTCGGGATCAAAGCCTGAATAATGCGTAAGGGTAAACAGGCGCTGTGCACCGATGTGAATACGGCATCCCTGAATGAAGTTGATGCCCAGCTTCTTCACGGGAACAGAATATCCCAGCTCGATGTTTGAGAGACGAAGGAAGCTTGCATCCTCCACATAGTGGCTGTTTACATAAGAACCGTACTGCAAGCCTCCGTCCTTTTTCCATGTGCCATGGATGACATTGGTAGAAGGATTCTCCTTTGTCCATCTATCCTTGCAGATTGTCAGGCGATCGTTGTCCTCAAGGAGAACCGTAGTGAGATTTAGCAAGTCATAGCCAAGTGAGGCATCGAAGAAGAAGGAAAAGTCAAAGTCCTTATAACGGAAGTTATTCCCCCATCCGATGGTAATATCCGGAGTACCTTTACCTATCTGCTTGCGGTCGGCCGATGTGATGAGCCCGTCATTGTCAAGGTCTTTGAACTTGGGATCGCCCGGCTGGGACTTCGGTTGAGCACTGTAGGTCTCGCCTTCCTGAATAATACCATCCCATTCATAACCATAGATAGAACTCAAGGGAAGCCCTTCCTTGATTTGCATATACTCTTCATAGTTATAGGTTCCATGAGGACGAATGGTGTAATAAGTCGGGCTCTCGATAGAAAGGACTTTGTTCTTGTTCTGCGCCAAGTTCAGTGTTGTCTGCCAACTGAAGTCCTTAGTTGCAAAGGCATTATACTTCACATACAGTTCCCATCCGCGATTCTGCAGCGAACCGTTGTTGCCAGTGGTGGTAGTGAGACCACCAGTTGACGATGAGATATTTATTTCATTCAAAAGGTCAGTAGTCTTTTTGTTATACCAGTCAAATGTAAGTTCAAGCTTATTGTTCAGAATGCTCATATCGAGACCCAAGTCGAGCTGTGCCGTTGTTTCCCAACGAAGCAGGAGGTTGCCTGCATTTGACGGATACATTCCTTTCACGATGTCCGTACCGCCAAGATATACATTCTCGAATGAATACATACGCTGCGATTTATAGCTGCCGATACCGTCATTGCCCGATGTACCATAGCTTGCACGCAGTTTCAGGCGCGAAACCGTTGGCTTAATAAACTCCATGAACTTCTCATCTCCGAGCTGCCAGCCCAGAGAAACAGACGGGAAGTAACCCCACTTGTTGTCAGCGCCGAAGTTTGACGCACCGTCGGCACGCAGGCTTGCATTGATGATGTATTTATTCAGCAACACATATTCCGCACGGCTGAAGAAAGACACATTCGTCTTGATGGAACGAGCTGTGGCAATCGCCTCAATGGTGCTTGCCGTTCCCATATTATAATATCTAAAGGCATCCGTCGTAAAGCCATGGGCCCACATACCCATATACTCGTAGTCGTTCTTCTGATAGCTTGCACCTGCGATAATCTTCAGGTCATGCTTGTCGGCAAAGTTCTTATGGAAAGTGAGCAGACCCTCAAGCTGCTGATAGTTGACATGCTCATCCTCTATTTCTGCCTTGCCTTTATAACCTGCACCAAGAAGAGTCTCGCGATTGTAATATTTTGAGTACTTGTCTGTCTCGTTAGAGAATGAATACTGGGCACGCGCCGTCAGATAGGGAAGGACATCAGCTTCCGCAAAGAGAGTGATATAAGAGTTTGAAACGGCCGTATTGAAATCCTTATTCTGGATTTCAAAATAAACAGTCTCCTTGCGGTCAGGCTCTCCGAACACATTGAGTCCCTCGTCAGACATCGTACGCGTCGGATCAGCCATGAACATCCAATAGAGAACATTGTCGGTAGAAGCGCTGTTACCCATGTTCAGGTAGGTCTTCTTGGTCTTTGCCATATACGCATTAACACCGGCTCGGAACCAGTCGGTAATAGTATAGTCGACATTCAGTCGACCACTAAGGCGCTTGAATGAAGTGTTGGGCAGAATACCCTCGTCATCCACATAGACCAGCGTCGTGGCAGCCTTCAGGCGCTTTGAACCTCCCGTGATAGCTACGGCATGAGCCTGCGTGGAAGCATTACGGGTCATCTCCTTCACCCAGTCGGTGCCAGCTCCTTTATATTGAAGCTGCGTGTCGGTATAAGGAGCTGCGCCAGATGCACCATTCTGTCTCCACACATCCATCTTGTGCTGAATCTCATCCTGAGCATTCATCAGATTCCAAGGGTTAATAAGAGTTTTCGTAGAGATGTCGTATGAATAGTCAACAGTAAACTTGTTTTCGCTTCCTTTGCGAGTCGTAATGATAACAACACCGTTGGCTCCCCGGGCACCATAGATGGCCGTGGCAGCAGCATCCTTCAGAATCTCCATTGAAGCTATATCCTCTGGGCTTATTTGGTTGCCTGCTGAGCACTGGATACCATCAATTACATAGAGAGGCTCATTGTTTGAACTGATGGAAGAGGCACCACGGATGCGTACTGCGATATTTCCTCCTGGCTCAAGGGAACCTTGACGAACCTGCACACCAGCAGCGCGTCCCTTTATCATTTGAGCCGTGTTGGTAATGATACCGGCCTTCACATCATCAGCTTTAATCTGTGAGATTGCACCAGCAAGGTCGCGCTTTTTGGTAACACCATAGCCCACAACCACGAGGTCTTCGAGTTCCTGCGTCTTATCTTCCAGTACGAAAGTCAGCGGACCTGCCCCTGGAACTACCTTCTGTTCTACTGTGGTCATACCGAGATACGATACTACTATGGTTTGTCCCGGCGTTGCCTGCACGGAAAACTTTCCATCGGAGTCAGTAACAGTTCCCACTTTCGTGCCCTTCACTTGGACGACGGCGCCCACGATAGGGCTGTCGTCATTGGCATAAGACACAGAACCTTTTACTACATTCTGTGCCATAGCTGGTGTTACAAACATTGCAACCACCAGCAACAACATTACTTTCTTTAGAAATTGTTTCATAAAAGCTATATGGATTTTTATTTTAAAATTGTTTCTTATTTGAAAACCTTTCTGCCGTTGACGATATAAACACCCTTCCTCATATCTTTTACCTTACGGCCCGAGAGATCATAAGCCTGATTGATTTTGGACAAGGATGAGATACCAGGTATCTTGGTTGCCTCAAGCGGTTTGCCCCATACCTGAAGTTCATAAATGCCTACACCATATCCCGTGTCGGCAATCCAGTCCTTGGTAGTGAATACAACTACATAACGGGCTTTTTTGATTTCTGTCAGAGGATACTTATGGGTCTCACCTTTAGCTGCGGTGATGCCAAGGTCGTGATAGTTGCTTGATGCTATAACTTCACCGATGTTTCCGGGAACGGCTTCCTCCTTACCAGCCTCAGCCTTCACCTTACTCACCACATCCTCATCGTTGGTGAGACATACATAGTAGATATTTGCCGTCTCTGCCCAGTAGATATCAACTTCCTTGATATCACGCTCTTGGCCGAGGTCTACGATCACCCAATGTTTAGTCCACTGATTCTCATATTCCTTGGGATCACAGGAGAGCCATTTCGTCTCAAAATCATTGTCGTTTATCCTGCCCGTATGGAACCAGTCATTGGTAGTAAGGTCGCCCCTGACCACCACCTCCCCATAGTCAGGAAGAGCATAGTTCACGAGATTCTGCGCCATTGAGGACATTGGCGCACTCATGGCAACTACTGTCAAAAGAGTAAAGATTGTCGTTTTCATAATGATAGCCGTTTTTTAATATATCATCTTTTTATTATTAATAATGTAAAGCTCACCTTTTTGAGGATTGTCCACTTTGCAACCCTGAAGATTGTAGATGACGGTTTGTTCCGGAAAACTTATATTCTGGATGCTGGTAGCATCCTCATGATTCGTGAATGACACCCAGTCAAACATGCCATAGTTCCTATGAACGGGAATAAAGTCTCCTATAAAACTTAGGTTCTCAACGCTGCAATAGATATAAAATGCTTTTTCATCACCATATCTCAGCGACTGTTTCTGTTTTTCCTCGCCGTCTATCAGCCAATGTACCTCATAGCTGCCTCTTACATCCTTCAGCTCAATAGTAAACACATGCCAGCCAGGAGTAATAGCCGTATAGCCAGAGACATAAGGAAAACCTTGTGAAGTCATACACGCCACCAACTCACCTTCCTGAATGCCATACTGCTCCCGGATAGCGGAAGTTCCCGGGCCAACCTCAAAGTCTATCTCATGCTGCTCATCACAATATATCCATGAGCCGATACTGGTCTGTTCGCCCGCGGCTATATTGCTGATATAGGTGCGCCAGCTGTAACGGCCGAAAGTATATATCTTGTCCTTAGTATGCATCTTCTGCCTGTCTCGCGTATTGGCGCGGGTATAGATGTAGAGGTTGCCCGCATTGGCACTGCACTGCGAGACGGGTGCATCATCCTGATGTTCATAAACCCATCCGTCAAGGGTGTTGAACTCCCACTGTATGCTTGATATTCCATCCGCCTTAACACTATTGCGTGCCGTCAATGCCATTAGAGCCAAGATAAACAATAAAGCTTTTTTCATAAATGTTGGCTTAAAGTAGTTTAAGATTGATGCAAAATTACATAACCATTGTTAATAATTTGAGAAAATTTGTACTAAATATGTTCGAAAACATCCAAAAATAGAAAAAAGTACCATTAACTCGAGAATTATTTCATCGTTTTGGATGTAGAATTGGATTTTTTCGTAACTTTGAAATAAAATATCTTCCGATGAACAAACACCTGTTACTGCTCGTAATTCTGTTTCCGTTACTTTCAGCAAGTATCATGAAAGCGGAGAATTACTATTACATAAAAACCGTCAGTACATCAGAAGGCCTGTCGCAACCCAATATAACATGTATTCATACGGACAGGAAAGGAGCCGTTTGGATAGGCACCCGCTACGGGCTAAATGCCTATAGGACCAACAGCGTTCACTCCTATATAGACCGGGGACAGGAGCTACGGCCCATCCATGGGAATTTCATCAACTGCATCTTCGAGGATTCCAAGAATATCCTCTGGGTGGGCTCAACGGCATCGCTCTCGCAACTCGACCGAAAGAGCGACTCCTTCACGGAGAACCTATCCAAGCCGATCTACTCTATCACAGAAGTTGGCAGTTCCGTATATTTCGGCAGCAAGGGAAAGATCTATCGCTACGACGAGACAACCCGGAGATTCTCTGAAATAGAAATTAATGTGGGAGCCGCCCGCAATGACATCGTGGTGTATATGTGCCCGCTTGGAAAAACCTCCATCCTTGTGGTAATGAAACACGGGAGAATATTCAAACTCGACACCTCCAAAGCAAAACTCCAAGGGACAGCCTTCAGCTATCGTGCTGACTGTATCTTCCTCTCCGGATGTAAAACCAAGAGCGGCCGGATATTCCTTTCCATATACCGCGAGGGACTTATCGAAATATCTCCCCAGGGGAAAATACTGCATACCTACACACAGGCAAACTCCAAGCTAACCCACAACATCATTCTCTCCCTCAACGAGGTCAATGGGGCTCTATGGATGGCAACCGACGGGGGAGGAATATGCGTGCTCGACTTCGCCGGCAACAACATTTCCCTATTGAATGAGATAGAAGAATACAAGCACATAGAACTGCCCAGCAAGTCATTTACCGCCGTATCACAGGATAACAACAAGACGATATGGTTAGGCACGGTACGACATGGGGCGGTCGCACTGAAGAATACTTCCGTCAAACAATATCGTGCCGTCCCGTTTGGAAGCCCTAACGGACTGAGCAATGCCACGGTTCTCTGTTTCATCAGAAACGCGGACAACAGCCTTTGGATAGGTACAGACGGGGGCGGGGTGGACTATTACGATGCTAAAAGAGATCTCTTCATCCACTTTCGCCAAACCAATGGACTTAAAATCTCCTCCATCTGCAATTTTGACGCAGGGCATCTTCTACTGTCCGTGTATTGCCGGGGGCTCATGCTCTTTGACAAGAAGCGGGGAACCGTTGAGCCTTTCCTGCTTCTCGACAAGGAAACCAACGACTACGAAAACCATTCCGGCTATAGTCCCATGCTCTACCATTCGCCCGATAACCGAGTGTTCATCTTCGGGGAGAAAGCCTATGTCTATAATCCCGGCAGCCGCAAGTATGAATTCCTCCACGGTTGTGAGAACATGGACCTTAGTGAAATGAAAATCTTTGCCATAGACCGTAATTCCTATCTCGTATACAGCAAGCACTCCGTTTTTGCCATAGACGCCAAGACCAACATCCTCCGTTGCATCTATGAATATGCAGAAGACGAAATAAACACCGCCGCCCTGTTATCCGGCAAAGTGTGGATAGGCACCAATTCGGGCATCATCGTCATTGACCTGAAAACCGGGAAGGACACCCGATACCAGAGCCAGCTCTATCGGCGCATAACCCAGATGGTACCCGTGAATGGCAGGAGCCTCTGGATCGGGGCAGACAATGGGCTCTTCTGCTATCCCGACGGCAACGGGAAATGTGAGATTATCGACGAGAGCGACGGATTCTCTGCAGACGAAATCATCTCCGTAGACGGATCACTCACGGGCACCGACGGCATTCTCTATCTCGGAGGCACCCAGGGATTAAGCCGGATAGACTTGGGGAAAACGCTTAATAGCACCGACACATCTAAGATAGAACTCTTCAATGTGCTGCTCGACGGAGCAAACGCCACGCTGAAGGACGGAATTTCCCTCGAAGCCCCGTGGGACTATTCCTCCGTGGTCATCAGGGTGATGCTCAACGGCGACAATGCCTTCCGCAAGATATTGTATAAGTATATCATAAAAGGCCAGACCACCTCGGAGATAGAATCCTACAGCAACGAACTCTCACTGCCGAAGCTTCAGGCAGACACCTATGAGATTTATGTGGCCTATCTCATGAAGGACGGACGCTGGAGCCAGCCCGTGAAGATCCTGAACCTCAAGGTCCGACAGGCATGGTACCGTTCGCCGCTGGTCTATCTTCTCATCCTCCTGCTAATTGCCTTCGTGGTATTCCGCCACTATCGAAACCTACGCCGCAAAGCAAACAATCTCGAGGAGAGGGAAAAAGAAAGGCTTCGTGTCATTAGCCTCGGCGATCCGGCCAACATTTCGGAGAGCGAACTCAGCATCAGCGACGAGCAATTCATGATGAAATTCCAGAAAATAGTCAATGAGAACATGGGGAAACCTGATTTTGGAGTACATGACATTTACTCCGAGATGGCTATGAGCCGCTCTTCCTTCTATACCAAATTCAACTCTATCACCGGCATCGGGGCAAAGGAATATGTCAACAAGATGAAAATCCAGCGTGCCTGCGAGTACCTGAAGACCACCGATCTGCAGATAGGCCTGATAGCAGAGAAAACGGGATTCTCCACCCAGCGCTACTTCAGCAACAGCTTCAAGCACCTCATGAACATGACCCCGCGTGAATATCGTGCTCAGTCAAAGGTACACGAGTCATGACATTGATATGGTATTCGTAACCTTCTTGCCGCTCTCCGCCTGACAAAATCGGCGAGATTATACGACAAAATCGCCGAAATCATGGGACAAAATCGGCGATTTTGTCAACAAGAAGACGGCCTTTAGGAAAACAGGGAGGTGCCGCCTGCAGCCATTCCGATCGTCAAGAGGTTCTCCTCCAGCTTGCTTCCTGATGCCAAGACTGCGGGAACGACAAGGCTCCGGCTGTTTCCAGCCGGAGCCTTGTGATACTGAGCGGACATGTTTCTGTAGCCCTACCGCTCTCCCGCAAGGGCAATTCTTATCCCAACACGCGGGAGATGCCGCGGTTATTCGTCAGGCTGCTGCCCGTCGTGAGCCTTCCACATGCATTCCGTAACCTGCATGTCGGAGAACTTGGCCTTGAAGGAAGACTCCTCGGGAGAGCAGGCGTAGATGCCGAAACGAATCTTATCCGTGGCGGCGGCCATATGGCAGACGCGCATCTGACTGAACTTCTTGCCGTCGGTGGAGCACTCGATGCAGAAGTCGTCGGCGCGACGGCTCAGGCGATACCACATCACCTTCACATCGGCAGGTATGGCCGTGGTGGCCCAGTCGGAGTATCCCTGATTGGTGCAGACGCTTCCGAGGTGCTGGAATTCCGGGTTCTCATATTCCACGGAGCCCTTCAGCCAGTTCTCGCTGTCGAGGTAAAGCACCACGCCACATTGGTCGAAGCGGTGATGGCTGCCCGTGAAGTCGGTGCGGACAACGAAGCTGAAGTATTGCTCAGCCGTCGAAATCTGGAACACGGGCGCGTTGTCGTTGCGGAAATGATAGTAGGTGCGCTGCCAGAGGTCGGTCTTCGGGCGCGTAACCACCTCGAGGGTGTCGCCGTTGAGGGTGTAGCTCTGCGGCTGGCGAGTCCACTCGAAGCTGCGCAGGTCGAGCTTGGCACCCTTCTTTAGGATGTCTTTTACGATGTCGGCGTCATCTTTCGAGTCTGCCTTCGTAGCCTGATTCGTGCAGGCAACCGTGCCCAACAGAGCGAGGCACACAAATAAAATACCCTTCTTCATTATACAAAGTGTTTGTAATTATCCGTTTCCGCCCTCCCCCGCAGGGAGGGCTGGAAAGCGGCTTAGATAATGCTGGTCTTCCTGGTCCACTCCAGAATCTCGGGAATATACCCGAAGGCAAGCCCCGTAACGGTGTCGGCGCAACCATAATAGACGGCCACGCGCCCGGTTTCGGGGTCGTGAACCTCGGCACAGGGGAAGCATACATTGGGCACATCGCCCGTGAGCTCATAGGGCTTCTGCGGCGAGATGAGGTAGGGGCCGGAGCGGTAGATGGGCTTCCAGGGCTGCTCCAGGTCGAGCAGGGCCGAGCCGAAGCTGTAGACATAGCCGTTGCAGGAGCGCAGAACGCCATGGTAAAAGAGCAGCCAGCCTTCCGAAGTCTCGATGGGGATGGGGCCTGCGCCGATCTTCATGCACTGCCATGCGCTCACTTCAAATGCCGCCGGAGACATCACATGGCGGTGGCGACCCCAGAATTCGAGGTCGGGGCTCTCGCTGTAGAATATGTCGCCGAAGGGCGTATGACCCGTGTCAGAAGGACGGGAAAGCATGGCGAAGTTTCCGTTTATCTTCTTCGGGAACATCACGCCGTTGCGGTTATAGGGCAGGAAAGCGTTCTCCAGCTGATGGAAAGTCTGGAAATCGTCCGTCCAGGCCACGCCGATTGTGGGGCCGTGATAGCCGTTGCACCAGGTTACATACCAGCGGTCGTCTATCTTGCAGACGCGGGGGTCATAGCCGTAGACCCACTGCCCGATCTCTTCGTTGTCGCACTGGAAGCGCAGAGGTTCCTCGTTGATGTTCCAGTTGACGCCGTCCTTCGAGAAGCCTACATGCAGCACCATGCGGCGATTGGTGTCGTCGCAGCGGAAAACACCTGCATAGCCGTCCTTGAAAGGCACCACGGCACTGTTGAAGATGCTGTTGCTCGTGGGCAGGAGGTCGCGCGGGATGATGGGGTTTTGGCTGCAGCGCCACATCACATTCTTGCAGTCAGCCGGGCGTTCTTCCCACGGCATATTGGGCAGAGGCTGCCCCTGGATAATCAGTTTACTCATGTCAAGTCTTGTTTATATTGTTGTTATTCTTCTTTCTTGTCGGGATAGGTAAAAGGAACGAACCATGTAATCAGCAGCGCCGGTATCGTGCAGAAGAGCACGAAGACGAAGAAGTGGTGGTAACCGAGCGCGTCGCTCACCACGCCGCTTATCATTCCGGGGAGCATTACGCCGAGGTTCATGATGCCGGAGGCAAAGGCGTAATGGCTCATCTGGTGCTCACCTGGGGCTATCTGCTGCATCATGAAGAGTGTCAGGCCCACGAATCCGAAACCATAGCCGAAGTATTCGAGGGTGATACCGCCGCCGATGAGCCACAGGCTATCGGGCTGGTAGAGTGCCAACAGCGTGTAGGCCACGAACGGGAGGTTGAAGACCAGGGCGAGCTTGAACAGCGTGTGCTGTAGTCCCCGGTGCGAGATGTAGTATCCGGCGAGGATGCTGCCCACCACGAAGGCCGCCGCCCCGAAGGTGCCGTAGCACAGTCCTATCTCCTGCTCGCTCATCCCGAGACCCTGATCGGCTCTCGATGCCTTCAGGAAGAGCGGCACGATCTTCATCACGAAACCCTCGGCAAAGCGATAGAGGATGATAAAGGCGATGTAATACCATATGTGTTTCTTCTCGAAGAAGTCGACGAAGACCGCCCAGAGTTCCGTCAGGCTCTGCTTCAGCGTCATGCCTTCGCGGGCCTGCTTGCCGTCGGTGGGGAGGATGAAGAAATGGTAAGTGCCCAGCAGGCACATGATAATGCCGATGATGAGCATGATAATCATCCAGGCCTTGGTAACCCCGAAGGCGTCGATGAAGGTTCCGGCCAGGTATACGAGGCCGCCCGTAGCGGCAATCTTGGCAATGTTATAGAAGGCTCCCTGCCACCCAATCCACTTGGCCTGGTCCTCCTTTGAAAGCACGCCCATGTAGGTTCCGTCAGCTGCAATATCGTGCGTGGCCCCGCTCATGGCAATCACGGCGAGCATCGCAATGGTTACCGCAAAGAAGCTCGGCAGGTTCAAGGCAAACGCCACGAGGGCAAACATAATGCCAGAGAGCACCTGCGTGAACACCACGAAGAACTTCTTGGTCTTGTAAAGCTCCAGGAACGGGCTCCAAAGAGGCTTCAGCGTCCAGGGCAACATGATGAGCGAGGTCCAGAAAGCTATCTGCGCATCGCTCACGCCCATGCCTTTATACATCAGCGTACATACCATGTTCAATACCACGAACGGCATTCCCATGGCAAAATAGAGTGTCGGAACCCATGCTACAGGGCTCACCTTCTTATCTTTTAGTTTTTCCATATTCTTTGATTCGGGCATTCCCATGCCGATCGGTTTTATTTCTTACAAGATTTGAGGAGGTCGGCCTTCCCCTCGTTCACGAGCTTCAGGATGAGCTCACCGAACAAAGTGTTCTGCCAGGCGAACCAAGGACGCGAGTAATTGGCGGCATTATGCACATTGAAACTCTCGTGCATCACGCCCGTATCAGCGTCGGTATCCATCAGCATCTGTATGCTCTGCCTTATCTCCTTATCGTCCGTTGAGGTGAAGGCACGCATCATGATGCTCATCGGCCATGCCATGTCATAGCCCACATGAGGGCCGCCGATGCCCTCGCCAGCCTCGCCCCGGAAGAAATAGGGATTGTCCTCGCTCCACACGAAACGGCGCGTGTTCTGGTAAATGGGGTCGTCGATGTCCACATCTCCTAAATAAGACATGGCCAGGAGGCTGGGCACATTGGCGTCGTCCATGAGGAGCTGGTTTCCGAAACCATCCACCTCGAAGGCATAGATCTTGCCATACTTCGGATGATTGTATACCGCATACTGCATCAACGCCTCGTGCACCTCGGCCGCGAGGTCGCTGCACTCCCGGGCGAGAGCTTCCTGCCTGTTGACCTTCGTCAGTATTTCCGAGGCCTTGTTCAGGCAGGTTACGGCCATGAAGTTAGACGGAACGAGGAAAAGGAAGGTCGTCGCGTCGTCGGAAGGACGGAAAACCGACGCTATCAAGCCTACCGGCTTCACCGGTGCTCCCCATCCGCCGTTGTTCACGGTGTCGAGTGCCCGGTCGGTAACACGCAGGAACTTATAGCTGCCGTGGCCGTCTTTGCGCTGCTGATCCTTGAATGTATTGAGGATGATTCGTATCGTTTTGAGCCATTGTTCATCAAAGATGCTCGCGTCGCCGGTAACCTTCCAGTACTCATAGGCCAGTCGGAGCGGGTAGCAGAGCGAGTCAATCTCGTACTTGCGCTCGTGAAGTTCCGGCTTCATGTCGGTCTCGTCCTTCATCCAATACCCGTCCGGTTCGGGAAAACGGTTGAAAGCGTTGGCATAGGGATCAAGGCAAATGCTCTTGAACTGCCGCAGAATCACTCCCTTTATCATCTCCTTCAGGCTCTTGTCCTTATTCGCGAATTGCACATAAGGCCACACTTGTGCCCCCGAATCGCGGAGCCACATGGCATGGATGTCGCCTGTATATACGAAAGTATCCGGCTTCCCGTCCTCGTCAGTAGTATAGTGGACGGTGGTGTCGAGGGTGTTCGGGAAACAGTTCTCGAACATCCAGGCGAGGTAGGGAGTGTCCTTCAGAAGCTTCTTCACCCGCTTGATTTCCCTTTCAATGGCTTCCGAGCGAAACAGGCGGTCAGCTTCCTTCGGACGCTTCGGCACATATCTCGTGCTTACCGCAATGGCATCGATGTATTCCTGACCGTAGTCCTTCTGTCGGGCATTGGCCTGTGCATGGGCCATTGCTGGCATGGCAAGAGCCGCCAAGGCTGCAATAACAATCTTATTTCGTAAATTCATCTTCCTCGTTTTTACTTTTTCAGGAGGGTGGGAACCGCCCTGGTTACGGGCGGTCTTTCTTCGCCGTTCCAAACTTAGACGGCTTTGCACCCATCACGAACTCCAGCCGGCCGCCCTTGACGATGTCGGCGTAGTCGATATACGACTTCGTGTACTTCCTGCCATTGAGCCTGCAGCTCTGGATATACTTGTTGGCAGTACTGTTGTTGTGAGCTACAATCTCGAAAGTCTTCCCGTTTCCGAGATCCAGTTTGGCACTGTCCCAGATCGGGGAACCGAAGATAAAGCGACCTCCTTCAGGCTCCACCTGATAGAGCCCCATGCTGGAAATGATATACCAGGCACTCATCTGCCCCACATCTTCATTGCCGCTCAGTCCGTCGAAGTCATCCTTGTACATCGTGGAGAGGGTCTCACGAATACGGTCGGCTGCCTTCCAGGGCTGCCCCACATAGTTATACATATAAATAATGTGGTGGCTCGGTTCGTTACCATGGGCGTACTGTCCTATAAGACCCGATATATCCGGAGAGGCATCGGCACCCATATCACCGCTGACAATAAACAGAGAGTCGAGCTTAACCGTAAAGGCTTTCTCGCTGGGGAAAAGGCTTACCAGCCCGTGGACATCCTGCGGCACGAGCCAGTTATACTGCCAGGCGTTGCCCTCGGTATAGTCGTCCTGACGATGAATGGCATGGAACGGATTGAACGGCGTGCGGAAGTTGCCCTTGGAGTCTACTCCCTTCAGGAAACAGTCTGCCGGGTCGAAGAGTCGCTTATAGGACTCAGCCCGCTTCTGGAAGTATTCATAGTCTTCCTGATGGCCTAAAAGCTTCGCCACCTTTGCCACCCCGGCATCGGCAAGAGCGTATTCCAGATGCTTGGCAACGGCCTCATAGGTTGGTTCAAGGTCGAATGGGATGTAGCCGTATTGATTATAAAGGGCCAGGCCTCTGTCTTCCTTCAAGGACGACTGCTTCAAGGCCTGGTACGCAGCCTCCTTGTCTTTCACAAATCCCTTCAATACCAGGTCGGCCAGAACTACCACACCAGGATTGCCGACCATGCAGTCGGTCTCGTTACCAACAAGGTGCCACACCGGCAATTTTCCCTGTTCCCGGTAGATATTCATAAAGGTCTTAGCCACATCTGCTGCCAGATCAGGATGGATGAGTGTCATGAGGGGCATCTTGGCACGGTAGGTGTCCCAGAGGCTGAAGGTGGTGTAATTGGTAAAATCAGCCTTGTGCACCTTGTAGTCGGCACCCCGGTACTCGCCGTTTACATCGCTGAATACCGACGGAGCCACCATAGAGTGGTACATCGCCGTATAGAAAATGCGCCTTGCGGTGGCATCGGCGGTCTGGATCTGTATCTTGCCCAAGGCCTTGTTCCAGGCCTTCGTAGCATTCCTGACGGCACCGTCGAAGTCCCATGCGGGTATCTCTGCCTTCAGATTAAGCTCCGCATTCTTCTCGCTGACGGCAGAAAGGCCCACTTTTACCAGCACTGGCTTCGACACATCGGCTATCTCCAAGGTGAAGATATTGTCCTCACAGCCCACGAAGCGCACCTTCGTATTGAATTTCGCGGCAAAATACACCTGCTGGTTCTTGGCCCATCCCATAGACTTGCGGAAGCCCACAACCATGTCGTCGCCTACGGGCACGAGCTTGCAGGACGACAATGCGTCCCAGCCGATGCCATGTTTGAGATTGAATTTGATGAATCCCTGCTTGCCCGCAAAGGTGTAGCGATGGAACCCCGCACGCTTGGTGGCCGTAAGTTCTACCTTCACATCGGCACCTTTCAGGTCGATGGCATAGTATCCCGGGCGCACGGTTTCCTCCTGATGGGTGAAATATACAGAGTCTTGCTCCATGCTCTTAACGGGCAGGAGAGTGATGTCGCCCAAGTCACCGATGCCCGTTCCGCTCAGGTGCATGTGCGAGAAGCCCACCAGCACATTGTCGCTATAATGATAGCCGGAGCACCAGTCCCAGCCTCGGGTAGGCTCCGTGGGGCCCAGCTGGACAAGTCCGTTCGGCACATTAGCCCCTAAGAACACATGTCCGTGTCCACCCGTACCAACCCAGGGATTCACATATTGGGTGTAATCAACGGCTCCCTTGGGAGCTGCCTGCATAGGCAATGCCGCCAAAACGGCAACTGCAAAAATCAATATTTTACCAAGTAACTTCATAGAAAGGTTTTTAATTTGCCTACAAAGATAACAATTTAAGAGCACTTTCTCCCTACCTTCTTATTATTTTTTAGTCTTAAAAACACTTAATTCGGGCTTTTTCAGTTCGTATGGAATAACCTCTTGAGAAAATCGCCGCAAAGGGAAAAGAATCTTTTAGGACATTATTTTAATGAGAATGATATATAATCAAGAATAGAATAGATATATTCGCAACACATTATGAGTGTAAATTGAATCATCAGAGATGACAATGGGAGAAGAAGGGGAGATAATTGCACAAGAAAAACTATTTTTAGCCGATATGTTAAAAAACGCCTCGCAGGATTGCGATGTTTCCAAACAAAGAGATAATCGGTCGTAAATACGGGAGTTTTGAGTTATTTTCATAACTTATTGATACACAGATGCTTGCAGGCAAAGACCACTCTCCAGACTGTCGGCAGCGGCAAAAAAAATTGCTTTTAACGGCCTTTTGCATTCCTTTTAACGGCCTTTTACCTTGCTTCTAACGGCTTTTTGCTCGGTAGAAAGCCGCTAAAATCCATCCTTCCAGCGGCCTTTTGGTGAAAAAACGACCGCCAACCGAGGATAAAAAGGATGTTGCAAGGCTTTTTCCCACATAAAACCAAGCAGAGGAAAAGCTATTTCGAGGATTTCCGGAGATATTTTCCCGGAAAAATTTTAAGTTAAAAATTCCAGCGGGGAAAACGCAACTGTCTCCATCTCTTTCGTATAGAGAAGTAGCGTACCACGGACAGCATTTTTTCTTTTTCCCATAGGAAAATATCCAAAAAGACAAAGAATGACACTTTTTTTTATTAACTTTGTAGCCAAATAAGCAATCTGAAGGCAGGGCGCAAACCGCGGCGATACCGCAGTCCGGCACCCGGCGCAGGAGATTCCTGACAATGAAATTCGAAGAAGTAATAGGACAAGAGGACACCAAACGGCGCCTGATGCAGATGGTGGAGGAGCAACGACTGCCCCACGCCATTATGCTGTGCGGACCCATGGGCAGCGGCAAAATGGCCCTGACCCTGGCCTTTGCGTCCTATCTGCTGGGCGACGGCCCGATGCTGAAGAACTTCGGGCATCCCGACCTGCACTTCTCGTTTCCCGTCATCAAGCCCACGGGCACCTCGTCAGACCACAAGATGATCAGCGACGACTTCATCCGTGAGTGGCACGAGATGCTCGCCGAGGGGCCTTACTTCACCATGGACCAGTGGCTCTCACACATGCGGGCTGCCAACCAGCAGGCGCAGATCGGCGCGGGCGAGAGCGACTCGCTCATACGGAAACTGAGCCTCAAGTCGAGTCAGGGCGGCTACAAGGTGTGCATCATGTGGCTTCCGGAGCGCATGAACGGCGAGTGTGCCAACAAGATTCTCAAACTCCTGGAGGAGCCCCCGCAGCAGACGGTATTCCTGCTGGTCTGCGAAGAGCCCGAGCACCTCATCGACACCATCTACAGCCGCGTGCAGCGAATAGACCTCAAGCGCATCGACGACGAGGCAATAGAAAGGGCACTCGTGGAGAGACGCGGCCTCGAGCCCGACACGGCGCAGCGAGTGGCACGCATCGCAGGCGGCAGCTGGCTGAAGGCCATAGAGGAACTGAAGGCCGACAGCGAGAGCCGACAGTTTCTCGACATGTTCGTCATGCTCATGCGGCTTGCCTACCAGCGCAACATCAAGGAGCTGAAAAACTGGGCGGAAACCGTTGCAGGCTTCGGAAGGGAAAAGCAGAAGCGGCTCCTCGGCTATTTCCTGCGCATGGTCAGGGAAAACTTCATGTATAACTTCCACCGCCCGGAACTCAACTACATGACGCGGGAAGAGGAGAACTTCTCTAAAAACTTTGCCCGTTTCATCAACGAAGCCAATGTCATAGACCTATCGGAAACGCTGCAAAAGGCACAGCGCGACATCGGACAGAACGCCAACGCGAAGATCGTCTTCTTTGATCTGGCCCTCAATATGATCGTATTACTCTTAAGAAAATAAATACAAAGACAGGACATGGAACATGATAACTTGAAATACAAGATATGCACCGGATACGACAGAGGCCTGTGCATCAGGGGCTGCGGGCGGCAGGATCACCAGCTGAACACTTATGACTGGCTGGCCGATGTGCCGGGTAACAACCAGATTACCGACCTTGTAGAGGTGCAGTTCAAGAACACCCGCAAAGGATATTACCACAATGTGAACAACCTCGACCTGAAGAAAGGCGACATCGTGGCCGTGGAGGCCAATCCCGGACACGACATCGGAGTAGTAACACTCACGGGGCAACTGGTCAAACTGCAGCTGAAAAAGGCGAATCTGAAGTCGCCCGACGAGATCAAACGCATCTACCGCATCGCCAAGCCGGTAGACATGACCAAATACGAGGAGGCCAAAAGCCGTGAGCATGCCACCATGATCCAGAGCCGGCAGATAGCCAAAGACCTCGGCCTGCAGATGAAAATCGGCGATGTGGAGTATCAGGGTGACGGTAACAAGGCCATCTTCTACTATATCGCCGATGAGCGCGTGGATTTCCGCCAGCTGATCAAAGTGTTGGCCGACACCTTCCATGTGCGCATCGAGATGAAGCAGATCGGCGCCCGGCAGGAAGCGGGACGCATCGGAGGGACGGGGCCCTGCGGCCGCGAACTCTGCTGTGCCACCTGGATGAAGAACTTCTCGAGCGTGTCAACCAATGCCGCCCGCATTCAGGACATCTCTCCCAATCCGCAGAAACTGGCAGGCATGTGCGCCAAGCTGAAGTGCTGCCTGAACTACGAAATCGACAATTACATGGAGGCCAGCAAGAAGTTGCCGCCCAAGGATGCCGTTCTCCAGACCAAGGACAACGACTACTATCTCTTCAAGTCGGACATTCTCGCAGGACTCATCACCTACTCCACCGACAAGAATCTTGCCGCAAACACGGAGACTATCACCGTGGAGCGCGCACGGGAAATCATCGACATGAACCGCAAGGGCGAGAAACCGATGTCGCTTGAGCACAACGGCAAGATGAAGGAGGCCGAGAAACCGGTAGATTTGCTTGCTGGGGCCGACCTCAGCAGGTTTGACAAAACCAAGAACAAGAGGAGAGGCAACAACAGGAATCGCAATAATCGGAACTCGAACCCGAACCAGCAAGGCAGCCAGAACCAGAGAAGGAACGGCAACAACCGCAAACCCAGAAACGAGTCGAAGGAATAAATGCGAAAGGCAGCCTATACCTTATTAATATATATCCTCGTCCTATCGGCCTGCGGGAACAGAGCTTACGACCGATACGAGCACACCCCCATAGGCGGCTGGGAGAAGAACGACACCCTCACTTTCCATGTCCCCAAGATGGCCAAGACGGGCGTCTACAAGGAGGATTTGGGCTTGCGAATAGACAATTCATTTCCATTCATGCGCCTCACATTGATTGTGGAGACCACTATTATCCCCTACTTCCATGTGCTGAGAGACACCGTTACACCGGAACTCGTGAATGCCCACGGCCGCTATACGGGCAATGGCATCAGTCATTTCCAGTACACCGTCCCTGTCAGGGAATTTCATCTGAAAGAAGGAGACAGCCTCCGTATCAGCATAAGGCATGACATGAAACGCGAAATCATGCCTGGTATCAGCGATGTGGGCATCATTCTTTCCAGAAGATGAGAGCCTCCGGCCCGTCAGGTCCTTACCAGGTTTCTGGCCGCGTCTATCCTCAAGAAGATAAACAACAGGAAGGTGAAGCCCCACAGGGAGCTTCCTCCATAGCTGAAGAACGGCAGCGGAATGCCGATGACGGGGGTAAGACCGAGCACCATGCCCACATTGATGAAGACATGGAACAGGAAAATGCTCAACACGCAGTAGCCGTATATCCGCCCGAACTTGAAAGGCTGCCGCT
This sequence comes from Prevotella sp. KH2C16, assembly GCF_900113305.1. GTDB lineage: Bacteria > Bacteroidota > Bacteroidia > Bacteroidales > Bacteroidaceae > Prevotella. The sequence continues at coordinate 59,467 of NZ_FOOW01000009.1, forward strand.
CGGCCAAGTGTATCAGCCTTAATATCAAAGCAAGAAAAAGCAGCAGCACACCCGCTGATCCGAGGAATCCCTCTTCCTCCCCGACCGTGCAGAAGATGAAGTCGGTGTCCTGTTCGGGCACGAACTTCAGCTTCGTCTGCGTCCCGTTCAGGAATCCCTTGCCCTTCAAGCCTCCGGAGCCGATGGCTATCTCGCTCTGATGCACATTATATCCGGCTCCCGCAAGGTCTTCGTCCAGCCCCAGAAGTACATTGATTCTCACCCGCTGATGGGGCTTCATCACATTGTTAAGCACATAGTCGGCCGAATAGAAGAATACGATGGAGCCCAATGCGAACAACGCAATGTAGAGGAAATTGCGGATTCTCGAAGACAGGGACTGATACACGAGATAGCCTATCATTAATATCGTCAGCCCAATCTGCACCCATGTAATATCGAAGGGAATGACATACTCGGAGAAAAGCAGGAAGATCAAGGTGATTCCCAGACTACCGCCAAGGAGTATTCGCCCCCTCTTCTTGTCCCTACAATACAGATAGACGAGGACGGAAGAGAAGACCTGTATCAGGAGAAGCACCACGAACTTACCCACCGAGGTCGGCGTATCCCAGAGCAAAAGCTCCTCAAACTTCACCCCGACAACAAAATATACAATCATCGCAACCGCCGCGAAAAGGATACTCCCGGTCATCCCCTCCCTATAGAACATGAGGAAGAAAGAGAAATACACCAGTGCCGAGCCCGTCTCGTTCTGCCCGATGATACAAGCCATGGGCAGCAGCACGATGCCTACGGCTATCGCAAAGTCTCTCCAACGATGTATGTTAAAGTCGTAGGCACTCATGAACTTCGCCACCGCAAGCGCCGTGGTGAACTTCGCAAACTCGGCTGGCTGTAGGCGTAAAGGCCCCATCACGAGCCACGACCGCGACCCCTTGATCGTATGAGGATTGAATATCGTCAGGAAAACAAGCACCACCAGCAGAAAATAGAATACATACGAATAGGTCTCATAGAAGCGGTCGTCAATCATCAGCAGCACGAATCCCAACGCAATGGATGTGCCAATCCACACAATCTGCATACCCGAACGGGAGCTGAAGCTAAAGATGTCGGTGTCTCCATAGGTGTAGCTGGCACCACAGACGCTCATCCAGCCCAGAGCCAGAAGTGCCAGATAGATGCCCACCGTCCACCAGTCGATGGAACGGATGATGCCACTCGACTTATCGATTTGCCTTGCCATATCCTATTCTCCTTTTCTGAAGGGCAGCCGCCTCTTTCTCCGCGGAGGGTGAGAGCTTGCCCGAAAGATACCGTTCAAACAACACTCCGGCAATGGGAACGGCGAAGTCGGCTCCGAAGCCGCCGTTCTCCACATATACCGCAATGGCAATCTTGGGATTATCCATAGGCGCAAAGCCCATGAAGACAGAGTGGTCCTGTCCCCTGTTCTGGGCCGTACCGGTCTTTCCGCAGATGTCATAGGGAAGATGGCCGAGCCATTTGCAGGTTCCGCCAAGTACCGACGAACGCATTCCCTGCACCACATAATTATACGAACGCTTGCTGGCCTTGGTGTATTGCCTGCTCGTGAAGGCCGTGTCCAGAGGCTCTCCCTGCACTTTCCGCACCACATGAGGACGATAATAGTAGCCGCGGTTCGCGATGGTAGCCCCCAGATTGGCAATCTGCAGCGGCGTGAGGTTCACCTCGCCTTGGCCGATAGAGATGGAAATCACCGTCAGCCCGTTCCACGAACCCTTGTAGGCTTTATCGTAGAAAGTGGCATTGGGAATCAGCCCCCGCTTCTCTCCAGGAAGGTCGATGCCAAGTTTATAGCCGAAGCCCATGCTCACCATGTAGTCGCGCCATGTGTTCATGGCCTCCTGGACATTACCGTACTTGCGACGGTTGCTCATCATATAGTAGAGTCCCCAGCAGAAATAGCCGTTACAGGAAGTGCTGATGGCATTTACCAAGTTGAGTGGCGACGCATGCCCGTGGCATCCCACATGCAGTCCGCGGTAGTAAAAACCATGGTGGCACGGGAACATCGTGCCAGGCGAGATGATGCCTTCGGTCATGTAGGTAAGGGCCTGCGAGGTCTTGAATGTCGACCCCGGGGGATACTGTCCCATGATGGCACGGTTGAGAAGGGGCTTCCAGACATTGCGTGAAAGCACGGCATGGGCTTTGCTCCGCTGCCTGCCCGTCATGGAACGGGGGTCGTACGAGGGCGACGAGACCATTGCCAAGACCTCCCCGGTGGAAGGCTCGATGGCCACGATGGCACCTATTTTCCCTTCGAGCATTCGCTCGCCGAGAGCCTGGAGTTCGAGGTCGATACCCAAAGTGATGTCCTTCCCTGCGACAGGGCGCGTGTCGAGCTTCCCGTCCTGGTAGTTCCCCTGGATTCTGCCATGGGCATCACGGAGCATAATCTGTACCCCCTTGACGCCACGGAGCTGCTTCTCATAAGAGCGTTCCACGCCCAGCTTCCCGATATAGTCGCCCGCCTGATAGTAGTCATCTTCCTCTATATCGCCAGGAGAGACCTCTCCCACATCGCCCAACACATGGGCCGCATAGGGATACTGATACTGGCGGATGCTCCGTTTCTGCACATAAAAACCTGGAAAACGGAACATTTTCTCGCGGAACATACTAAATTCCTCGTCCGAAAGCTGGCTCATGAAAAGTTGTTGGGTAAACCTCGAGTAGCCCGGATTCTTGTTCCGGTCCTTGATTTCAGCCATTCGCTGGATGAAGAAATCCTTCGTGATACCCAATGCCTCACAGAATTCGAGCGTATCGAGACGGTCTTTCTCCTCGTTCATTACGACCATTATATCGTAGGCCGGCTGATTATAGACCATCAACTTGCCGCTACGATCCCTGATAAGTCCCCGTGAGGGATACTCTATTTTCTTGAGGAAGGCATTGGAGTCGGCGTTCTTTTTGTAGTCATCACTCAACAGCTGCAGGGTGAACAGGCGGACGATATAGATGACCACGACTGCCACGGCCACCCCTCCTATTACCAAACGGCGGTTTGAGAGATTGAAGTCTTTCATCTTTTTCGCAAATTCTCAATGGCAAGAATCAGAAGAACCGTCAGCGCCGCACTGCCTCCTATGCACTCCAGCCACAGCAACCAATTGAAGAAACTGAAAGTCTCGACAGTAAAGAAAACGAGGCAATATACCATCACGAGGATAGCTGCGTAATAGAGAAACTTGGCAAAACCGAGGCTCTTCATCGACGGCTGCAGATCCTCGGCACTATCACGATTGAGGAACATCGTAAGTACATAGGGCTGGAGAAACCCCAAGAAGGTCATCGAAGCGGCCGCTACACCGGGAGTGTTAGAGAACATGTCGACCAGAAGTCCCATCAGGAAACTTATCAGCAGGATACCCCAGCGGGGAAAACCCCTGGGAAAAAGCAGGACCGTATACACATAAAGCAAGGGTGTGGCACAGCCGAAGAGGTGGATATGATTCAACACCAGAACCTGCGCCAGCAAGAGAATCACAAAAAGCAGAATACCTTTCAGAAAATTCAGATTCATCCTTTACGCTTGTTATTCCGTCTATTACGCCTACTTATTATCCTTAGTCCCGATAGAGTCCCGGGCGGCCTGAAGCACTCGCTGCCGCTCCAGCAAGGGGGCATTGTCGATGATCACGACATCCCGGAGGTTCCCGAAGTCGGTGGCGAGCTGCACCTTCAGACGATAGGAAAGTCCGTCAGGGGAGTTGAAGACATACTTGATCTGCCCGACCCTTATCCCGGAGGGGAACACGGAGGAGTATCCGCTCGTTACGACATAGTCGCCCTTCCTGAACTTTGCATGCCGTGGCACATCGTCTACATAGGCCAGATGGCGATAGCCTCCGTTCCAATGCAGATAGCCGAAGTATCCCCTGTCCTGTATCATGCAGCTGATGCTCGAATGGGAGTTCAATACCGGGATGACGACGGCGTAGTGCGGAGACACCTGATAGACGATTCCTACGACGCCATTGCCGCTCACCACACCCATGTCGACCTTTACTCCGTCGGCAGAGCCCTTGTTGACGGTGATGAGATTATCCACCTTGTCGAGAGAGTTGCTCACCACCTTTGCCTGGATGAGCCGATAACTGGAAAGTTGCTGATCCAGAGGTGCATGCAGGACATTGGTGTCGCCGGTGGCAACCGCCAACTTTGCCCGCATGCCCTTCAGCTGCTGCTCAAGCGCAATGTTGCGCAGGGTCAACTCCTCGTTGGCTTCCGTCAGCGAGAAGAACGATTCCACCTGCGACTCCCACTCGTAGACCTGCCCTACCACAGTATTGGCAGAGGAGAACCACACACTCCCCTGATAACTGTTATACTGGAATACAAGCACGAAGCTGAGTACCTCGAGCAGCACGAAAAGGAACCAGTGGCTGTGTCTGGACAGAAACTCCAGTAAGTTCCGCATGCCTTACCGCATCAAGAAAGAGAACTTGTCTACATTCTTCAGGGCAATGCCGGCACCCTTGGCAACGCTGTGCAACGGGTCTTCGGCGATATGGAACGGAATGTTTATCTTGTCCTGCAGACGCTTGTCGAGGCCTCTCAGCAAGGCACCGCCACCGCTCAGGTAGATTCCATTCTTCACAATGTCTGCATAAAGCTCGGGAGGAGTGTTCTCCAGGGCAGAGAGCACGGCATTCTCTATCTTCGCCACGGTCTTGTCAAGGCAGTGGGCGATTTCCTGATAACATACGGGCACCTCCATCGGGAGAGCCGTGATGCGGTTAGGCCCGTGGACGACATAGTCCTCGGGAGCCTCCTCGCCCAGGTCTGTAAGCGCCGACCCCACATGGATCTTGATGCGCTCTGCCATGCGCTCCGACACCTTCACATTGTGCTGGCGGCTCATGTATTCCTGAATGTCGGCCGTGAGGTCGTCGCCGGCAATGCGAATAGAGTTGTTGCTCACGATGCCGCCGAGCGAGATAACGGCAATCTCGGTAGATCCGCCACCTATGTCGACGATCATGTTACCTTCGGGCGCCTCGACATCGATACCTATGCCTATGGCGGCTGCCATCGGCTCGAAAATCAGGTAGACATCGCGGCCGTCGGCATGCTCGGCACTGTCGCGGACGGCACGAAGCTCCACCTCGGTACTGCCCGAAGGTACTCCGATTACCATGCGGAGCGACGGCGAGAAGATGCGAGACCCCGAATGAACCATCTTGATGAGGCCGCGCATCATCTGCTCGCAGGCAGTAAAGTCGGCAATCACGCCGTCGCGGAGAGGGCGGATGGTGCGAATGTTGTCGTGCGTCTTCTCATACATCATCTTGGCCTGTCCACCCACGGCGATCATCTTGTCTGTGCGACGATCGAGGGCCACCACCGAAGGTTCGTCAACCACAATCTTGTCATCGCTGATAATGATGGTGTTGGCGGTTCCCAGGTCCATCGCGATTTCTTGAACGAATGAAAAAAATCCCATATTTTGATTTGTTGTTATTAGAAAGCGAGAAGTGCCTTACGGTGAGAACGGTCTGCTCCCGAGCGGCCTGCGCTCCGTTTCCGCCTTCCCGGCCTTTCTGTTTTGTTGATACTTTTTTATGTCCCGGCCTTTTCCCCTGCCCTTTTCAGCATACAAAGGGTTGAAGTATGTGTCCACAGATGCCTATTTCCGAAACCACTCGTGGATGGCCGCATCATAATGGCTGCTGACCCCGAAGGCACGGGCTGCCAGCATCCTGCGGTCCTCAAGGTCGGTCTTTGCACCTTTCGCATTCAGGATATCGAGGAGCAAGCCATACTCTGCCTTACTCGGAACGATAACCACATCCTTGAAATTCTTGGCCCCCGCCCGAATCAGGGAGATGCCGCCGATGTCAATTTTCTCGATGATGTCGGCCTCGCCGGCTCCGCTCGCCACGGTCTGCTCAAACGGGTAGAGGTCTACGATGACGAGATCGATGGCGGGAATCTCATATTGCTGCATCTGCTCGCGGTCGCCCTCGTTGTCGCGACGGGCAAGGATTCCTCCGAACACCTTCGGGTGCAGGGTCTTTACACGCCCCCCGAGAATCGAGGGATAAGTGGTTACATCCTCCACCTTTCGGCACTCGTAGCCCAACGACTCGATGAACTTCTGGGTGCCTCCGGTGGATAGGAACTTGACGCCCTCGTCGCTCAACTTTTTGAGCAGACTCTCCAGTCCGTCCTTGTGAAACACGGAGATAAGGGCAGTCTTGATTTCTTTTACTTCAGCCATTATAATTGATAATCTTTGGATAACTAGGTTGCAAATTTACGAAATATTCCCGACTATTCCATCATTTTAGGCTTAAAAAAGATTGATTTTTCACATTATTATGCGTTAAATCCACTTTTGGGGCAGAAAAACAAATATCTGTAAAATCAGCCCCTGTCCCCTATCTCCCTACAAAGAAGAATTGGCAAAAAGAGCATAAACAACATGAAAATATTTTATCAACAGGCAAAAATACAGCTCCGTTTTGCGAACAGACACCACCTTCGGCTCAAAAACCGCGCGGATTTTCAGCATAACGGAAAAGTGCTTTCAGGCCCTGTTTGTCCTTTTGGAAGCCCCCGCAAAAGCAAAAGGCGGCCTTTTACAGGGTCGGAAGCCGTTAAAAGGAAGGTCGGAAGCCGCCTTTTACTCGGCTTTTTGCCACCTTTCATCACCTAACTTCGCCTCTTTAGCACCCTGTTTTGGCCTTTTTAGGGGCAAAAACAGACCAAATCACACCCTTCAGAGCTACCTCCTGCCTCCCAGATTTGTGCGAAAAGCACTCATTCCAATACTCCTTCACGGTTTCGCAAATAAGCAAATTCTTGAAAAAAGACCAACAATTCCAAGTGCTTATCTTATTGTCAGAAAGACAAGGACTGCCACACAACGATCTGCCGGGCAGCTACCCGGCAGGAATCGTGCAACAAAGGCAGCCGCATTTCTACGGCTGCGAGCCATCACCTGACATGCGTCTTCAGGAAGTTCTCTATCTTGTCGAACGGGATAAAATGGTGTTCACCCCCGTCATAGAGGTCGGTGTGGGTGGCACCAGGCACAATCAGAAGTTCCTTGTTACTCCCCGTCAGTTTCCTGAAAGTGTCCTCACCCATGTAGCGACTATGCGCTTTCTCGCCATGAACGATAAGCACCGCACCATGGATGTCTTCCGGATGAGCGAGAATTGCATTGTCGGTCCATCCCAGTTGGGCCTGGGTCATCCAGCCTGCATTTGAATTTACGGAATTCTTATGGTACCCACGCTTGGTCTTGTAGTAGGCGCTATACTGCTGAACGAAGTCTGGCATGTTCTGCGCCTTTGCCACTTCCGGCTCCAGGCAGCCGCCTGCGGTAGCCACAGGTCCCGTCTTATACTCCTGCGTGCGCAACGCGGTAATCTGCTGTTTGGTCTTATAGCGGTCGGCAGCCGTCCCTTGATCGAAATATCCATTTGCCCCCACGCGCGGCATATCATACATGGTTACGGCGACGGTGGCCTTTATCCTCGGGTCGGCCGCCGCCGCATTCAGGCTGATGCCGCCCCATCCACAGATGCCGATGATGCCGATGCGTTCCGGATCTGCAATCCCCAGGTTTGACAGATAGTCGACCGCCGCCATGAAATCCTCGGTATTGATGTCCAGAGAGAACATGTCGCGGGGCCGGCCGCCGCTCTCTCCCGTGAAAGAGGGATCGAACGCAATGGTAAGGAAGCCTCGCTCCGCCATCGTCTGGGCATACAAACCAGAAGACTGCTCCTTCACCGCACCAAACGGACCGGCTACTGCCAGAGCAGCCATCCGGCCCACTACACCCCGTGGGATGTACATGTCGGCAGCCAGCGTGATGCCGAAACGATTGTGAAAGGTAACCTTCCGATGATCCACCTTGTCGCTCTTCGGGAACACCTTGTCCCACTCCTGCGTCAAAGTCAGCTGCTCTTCCACAGCTTTCCGTGCTACATTATTCATAATTATACTGCTTTGTGCGCCGGCATCAGCTGCCCCCAGGGCAAGCATCGTCAGCACGATTAAACATGTTCTCATATCCCGATATTTACGGTTTCTGTTGCAAAGATAATGAAAAAAAGGCTTCCTGCGCTAAACCGATTACGGAAGAAAGTAACGATTTTACATTTTCACCCGAACACAGGCATCGGCGCAAAGTCTGGCAGAAGCATCAACAGCTGGCATGATTTTTGCTGGTTGTTTGATTAGAATCATTCACCGATAAAACTAACAGACATGACAAAATTCGAAAAGGGCAAAGCCCTGAATCCCAATGAGGTAGTAGGTTACCAAGACGGTGGCATCGTCAGTATGGAACTTCTCCACAACAAGCAGGGAAGCATCACGCTGTTTGCCTTCAGCAAAGGGCAGCAGCTCAGTCCGCACTCCGCCCCGCTGGATGCCTTCATACAGGTAACTGACGGCGAGATGGTAATAACCCTCGACGACGAGGAGCACCATGTAAGGAGCGGCGAAGTGTTCATGATTCCCGCCACACATGTACACGCCGTGCGGGCGGAGCAGGACTTCAAGATGATTCTCACGATGGTGAAATCCTGATTCCGGATAAAATAATCCGGGAAAAACCGACTGTAATGTAAAACATTACAAGGAGTGTTTGCGTATTACAATTAATTTTAGTATCTTTGCAACAGTTTTTAATTTAACATCAAGAGAAATGAAAATCGAAAAAATTCATGCAAGAGAAATCCTCGACTCAAGAGGTAATCCTACCGTAGAGGTTGAAGTAACATTGGAAAATGGCGTAATGGGTCGTGCCAGCGTTCCTTCCGGCGCATCTACCGGTGAGAACGAGGCTCTCGAACTGCGCGATGGCGACAAGGCTCGCTTCGGCGGCAAGGGCGTCCTGAAGGCCGTAGAGAATGTGAACAAGGTTATCGCTCCTGCTTTGAAAGGCGACTGCGTGCTCAACCAGCGTGCCATTGACTATAAGATGCTCGCACTCGACGGCACTCCCACGAAGAGCAAGCTCGGTGCCAACGCCATCCTCGGCGTATCCCTCGCTGTTGCCCAGACGGCTGCTAAGGCACTCGGTCTGCCTCTCTATCGCTACATCGGCGGTGCCAACACCTATACCCTCCCTGTTCCGATGATGAACATTATCAACGGCGGTGCTCACTCTTCAGCTCCCATCGCATTCCAGGAATTCATGATTCGCCCCGTTGGCGCACCCTGCGAGAAGGAAGCCATCCGCATGGGAGCAGAGGTGTTCCACGCACTCGCCAAGCTCCTGAAGAAGCGCGGCCTCTCTACGGCAGTAGGCGACGAGGGCGGCTATGCTCCTGAACTGAACGGCATCGACGACGCCCTCGACAGTATTGTCCAGGCTATCAAGGACGCAGGATACGAGCCCGGCAAGGATGTGAAGATTGCCATGGACTGCGCGGCTTCCGAGTTCGCTACCGTTGAGAACGGCCAGTACTACTACAACTATAAGGAACTGAAGAACGGCATGCCTAAGGATCCTAACGGGAAGAAGCTCTCCGCCGACGAGCAGATTGCCTATCTCGAGGAACTCATCAACAAGTATCCTATCGACTCCATTGAGGACGGTCTCGACGAGAACGACTGGGAGAACTGGGTAAAGCTCACCAAGAAGATTGGCGATCGCTGCCAGCTTGTGGGCGACGATCTCTTCGTTACCAACACCAAGTTCCTGCAGAAGGGCATTCAGATGGGTGCTGCCAACTCTATCCTGATCAAGGTAAACCAAATCGGCTCACTGACAGAGACCCTCGAGGCTATCGAGATGGCTCACCGTCATGGCTATACGACCGTAACTTCTCACCGCTCAGGCGAGACCGAGGACACCACCATTTCTGACATCGCAGTCGCTACGAACTCAGGCCAGATCAAGACGGGCTCCATGTCTCGTACGGATCGCATGGCTAAATACAACCAGCTCATCCGCATCGAGGAAGAGCTCGGCGAGGTTGCCAAGTATGGCTTCAGCAAGCTGAAGTAATCCAGAATCGTTTTTATTCAACGATAAGTAATCAGGGATGCCCGTCTGGGCATCCCTAATTTTTCATTGATCCCAAAGCCTTGTCTATCTCCCGAACAGCCTTCTTGAAGGGGGAAATCCCGCCATGACCATGAAATAATATGGTTTTCTTAATCCTAACGGCATATAATTCAAATATTCTTTGTAAGTTTGCAGCTAATTAATCAACAACCCATAAATAGCAAATTATGAAAACCATTCACACCGACAAGGCACCTGCTGCCATTGGCCCATACAGTCAGGCCATCGAAGCTAACGGTTTTGTGTTCGCCTCCGGACAGCTCCCCATCGACCCTTCAACCGGTCTGTTTCCGAAGGGAGGCGTGGCCGAACAGACCCGCCAGTCAATCCTCAATGCAGAAAACATTCTACAGGCGGCGGGCACCGACCTCAAACATGTAGTAAAAACCACCGTCTATCTCGCGAACATGGCAGATTTCGGAGCCATGAACGAGGTCTACTCCCAATTCTTCAGTGAGCCATACCCCGCCCGCTCTGCCGTTGCCGTCAGGGAATTACCTAAAGGCGCACTTGTAGAAATAGAGGTGCTTGCTGCCAAATAAGAATCATGCAGCCGTATTGGCTCCTATTAATTTAGGAGCCTTTCGCTCTATCTATAGGCATAGAGAGTTCACGACTTGCGCAATTTTTGCACAAAATTACATGCTTAAAAGGTAAGAAATATGATTAAAACCCTTGACAAAGTGAAATCTATCACCTATCTTTGCACCAGATATAGATAAATACCATGAAACGAAGAATATAATTTAAGTTAAGTATCAATTTATGACCCTATTGCGAAATCCGGTCCGATTGTTTTGTACAAATATAAGTTAGTAAGGCAGATTAGCATCGTGAGATGTGTTGTATCGTTTAGTTGAATTACTATCCCGGAGGCATTTTCTTTATTGCCACCGGGATATGTAGTTTCTGAGACAGGTATTCCCCCATTCTGTTTTCCACTCAATGACGAAGAATGAGCCAATGTCATATCCAGCATCTCTACCCGAGAATCAAACCCGGGGGACTTTCTCTGGAGAGTATAGGCTTTGTTTGCAGAAGCCTGCGGTAGGTTCTCAATTCGTTGTGATGACCCGCAGACTGTCGGCTTTTGTGCGGGCTTTCAACCATTTTTGAATCCGGGCACGGTCTTCATGGGGCAATTGTCTGCTGCAACCCAATACAGCTACGACATAATGTTTCGTCGCTGTGGTGTCGGCTTGTGCTTCCACTATGTTAGAGAGGGATATTCTGTTCACCAGAGGGCAGATGGCCTTCACCTCGCGCACGACCTCCCGGCTAAGCCTTTCGTAAGCTGTGTATTGTTGCAGCCGATTCTCCAGCTCGTAGATTTGACTCGACTGCTCCAAGAGCTTTTTATTGGTGGCTCCAGAAGCCTAGACCGTAGTGGCAAGTTCCTTGTTCTGCATCAACAGGCTGTCTGACTGATAGCCCTGAATGACATTCAGGCGATAGCCTTCAAGGTGGTATCGAGAAAGTTGAGCCGCAACCTTGATAATCGTTGCCCTGTCAATGGGCCTGCCTACGGCTACGACATCCAGTGTCTTCTTCTCGTTATCATGGCTTTGAGAAATAATCTGTGTCCCTTTGAAGCTTATTTCGTTTTTCACGAACTTATTCACATTGTTGCTAAGTACGCTCCTGCGGATAATCTGCACCGTCATATAGGTAGCAGGAATCATAGTAAGAATCACAATGGCGACAATATACCGGCGGACGGCAAGAAGTCGCCGGGCATCAATAAATTCCTTGTGCTTGAAGCGAAGCATCCTCACCCCTACGAAGGTGGACAGAGCGATGAACACCGTATTGATGAAGAACAAATAGAAAGCCCCAAAGAAAAACGACATCTTGCCTACGGCTAATCCGTAGCCCGCTGTACACAAAGGCGGCATCAGGGCAGTAGCAATGGCTACGCCCGGAATCACATTGCCCTTCCCTTTCGTACAAAGAGCCAGTATACCGGCCGCGCCACCAAAGAGGGCTATCAGTACATCATAGAGTGACGGAGAAGTGCGAGCCAACAATTCCGACTGTGCCTCATTGAGAGGTGTTATGGTAAAATAGATGGCAGCCGTAAGCACACTGATGACCGTAGCCACAAGATAATTCTTGATAGAACGCTTAAGCAGTTCGAAGTCATTGATGCCAATGGCCAACCCCATACCGATAATCGGTCCCATGAGCGGCGAAATGAGCATGGCACCGATAATAACTGCCGTGGAATTGATGTTCAGTCCCAACGATGCGATAAAGATGGCAAAGACAAGTACCCAAAGGTTGGCTCCATGGAATGTGATGCCCGCGCTAATCTGCCGGACCGTCTCGGCTTCATCCTCCTTGTCGGGCAGGGCATTGAAATAGCCCTTCACTATTTGCCATAACGATTTTTCCTGTTGTCCCATATTCTCTTTCATTTTGCCACAAAAATACGAAGAAATAATGGAAAAGCCAATCAAAGCGTCTGAAATATATGGTCTTTATCATCTTCCATTTGGATATTTAAATAATTTTTTGTAACTTTGCCTTCGTGTTATTTGGCACAAGACCCCTCCAAATAGAGGTTGTACACTCCTCTGTATTATATATTTTCCATTATATACTCTCACAGATGAAACAACATTATCAAAAAGAATTTGAAAACAGAGTCATCATTCCTGCCATTCAATTCATGCAACGCGAGCGGTCAAGCGGCATAGTCCTCGGGCTTTCGGTAATCGTAGCGTTGATACTGGCCAACTCTCCTCTTCGCGAACAATACTTCTCTTGCCTCGACTCACACTTTGGATTTGTCTTCAATGGCAAACCTTATCTCAATTTCACCCTGGAGCACTGGATAAACGACGGTTTGATGTCGATGTTTTTCTTCGTTGTAGGCTTAGAACTGAAGCATGAGTTCATCGGTGGAGAGCTGAAGGATATCCGTAATGTTACCCTTCCTATCATGGCCGCCATCTTCGGAATGCTCGTCCCTGCAGTGTTTTATTCCGCCTTCAACTGGGGTACCAGCGTATCCGCGGGCTGGGGAATTCCCATGGCCACCGACATAGCCTTCGCACTTGCAGTACTATATCTCCTCGGCGACCGCGTACCCGGGTCTATCAAGGTGTTTCTTACCACCCTGGCCATCGTCGACGACTTAGGCTCTGTCTTGGTTATTGCCTTGTTCTATACATCACACATATCGTTGGCAAGCCTCTTCGTGGGATTCGGCTTTTTGCTCATCATGCTAATCGGCAATAAGTTGGGAGTGAAGAATGTGTGGTTCTATGGGCTGCTGGGCATTGGCGGCGTCTGGGTGGCCTTCCTCATGTCAGGCATCCATGCCACCATAGCAGCCGTGCTGTCGGCACTCGTCATTCCTGCCGACTCCCATATTCCTGAGGTAGCCTTTATAGCCCGTGCCAAGAAACTCGTGAAACAGTTTGAGCAAGCAGAGGGCAATACCGTGCAGACACTGGAGCCAGAGCAGATGGAAATTCTATCGAAAGTTCGGGCTGACTCACGCGGAGCCATGCCTCCGTTGCAGCGTCTTGAACATGGGATGCAACCCATCGTGGCATATATCATCATGCCCATCTTCGCTCTGGGCAATGCCGGCATATCCTTTACCGATATGGACTTGACCCTGCTCACCCAGAATAATGTCGCACTGGGCGTGTTCGTCGGTCTCTTACTGGGCAAGCCGCTGGGCATCCTAATGGCCGTATGGATTACCGAGAAGGTGAAACTGGGCAAGCGATCACGCCATATGACCTGGCGGAGGCTCACCGGACTGGGCTTCTTAGCCTCCATCGGATTCACCATGTCAATGTTTGTTACCATGCTGGCTTTTGGCAATGCCGACTACCAGACACAAGCTAAGGTGGCCATCCTTGCCGCATCGCTCTTGGGCGGTCTGATCGGCTATCAAATTCTCAAGAGACAATAACCATCTTCAATTATGACTCAAATATTTAAAGGAAAATCAACATTTACACGAACCGTGGCTTATCCCGGACTACTCTCCTATTCATATTATCTCTGCTCTGCGCCATATATCCGTCATGGACGAGTCGCACCCTACTTAACATCCAGTCTGCCATCTACCGAAATTTCAGCTGGGTATACATCCTACTGGTATCCCTCTTCATCATATTCTTGATGGTACTCGCCTTTAGTAAAACAGGCAATATCCGCTTGGGAGCTGACAATTCCACGCCACAATACAGTTTTTTCTCCTGGATATCAATGCTTTTTGCCGCAGGGATGGGCATTGGGCTGATGTATTTTGGCGTTGCAGAACCCATGTCTCACTATGTCCATCCCGCCTTGCCGACAACAGTTAACCCTGCTAAAGATGCACAGTTAGCCACCTTTTTCCACTGGGGCATCCATGCCTAGGGCATTTTCGCCATCATGGGACTCATACTTGCCTATTTCTCCTTCCGCTATCATCTCCCTTTATCCATTCGTAGTGGCCTTTATCCTATCTTAGGCGAACGAATAAAAGGCTCCATTGGAAACATTGTCGACACTTTTGCCTTTGTTAGTACTTTCTTCGGAATTACCACCTCCTTAGGGTTCGGTGTTATTCAGCTCAATGCAGGGCTTGTCCATCTGGGAGTTTTCCATGAATCCAGCTTTACCTTCCAAAGTCTCATCATCATTATTGTGAGTGCAATAGCCATAACCTCAGCTGTAACAGGAGTCAATAAAGGCGTGAAAAGATTGAGTGAGCTCAACCTTGGACTAGCAATCCTGCTCATGTCATTCATACTTGTTCTAGGTCCCACAACCTTCCTGCTGAGTGCTTTTAGTGAGGGTGTAGGATATTATATCCAACGATTTGCCGACCTCACTTTTAATACTTTCGCTTTTGAGTCAGACGGCCGAGGATGGTTCACCAGTTGGACTGTGATGTTCTGGGCATGGTGGATTAGCTGGGCTCCGTTCGTCGGACTTTTTATAGCCCGCATTTCCAAAGGGCGCACTATCCGCGAATACATTATCGCGGTTCTTCTGGTTCCTTCGCTTTTCATTTTCCTATGGATGACCGTCTTTGGCAATGGAGCCATCTATATAGACAAGTATATCGCCCACGGCACACTATCTGCATTGGTAGAACAACCAGACATCTTGCTATTCAGTTTCTTCGAACAGTTTCCACTGGCAACCCCTCTGTGTGTGCTGGCCGTCTTGATGATTACCATCTTCTTCGTTACTTCTGCCGATTCGGGCATACTCGTTATGAACAGCATCACCTCGGGTAACAATCCTAATTCCCCGAAATGGCAAAATGCCTTCTGGGGCATGCTGTTGGCACTCATCTCCATTGCTATGCTCTATGCTGGCGGGCTCCAGGCGCTGCAAACCATGACGCTGATATCGGCCTTGCCTTTTGGCATCATCATGCTCGTGCTTTGCTTCTGTATGATGAGGGCCTTGCATACAGACCTGCTTTACCATAATTCACGCCTGCCTTACGGGAGCCGCAACTGGAACGGGAGCCATTGGCGGGAGCGCCTCTCTCAGATTCTCACTTTCTCCCAGAAAACCGATGTCCAGAGGTTTCTCGACCAAAAAGTGCGTCCCGCCTTCGAAGAACTCTCCACGGAGCTTGCAAAAAAAGGCATTGACGCCGAAATCATTAAAGGGAAACAAGGATATCTGTCTATGGAAATCGTCATTCGGTATGACAAAATCCGAAACTTCAGATATGGCGTTATGGCAGAGCGGCGCAACATATCAGACTATCTTATCGACGAAGACAACACCCCCGATATCAGCAGCAACCAGCAATACATCCCCGTTACCTATTACAGCGACGGGCGCACAGGCAACGATATTCAATATCTGAATCAAGAGGAAATCATTGCCGATGTACTACGCGAATACGAGCGTTACATCAGGGTGATTGCGGACGAGCAGAAAGCCATGATGTTCATAGACAAAGAAAAATACAAGTCTTGAGGCATCAGTCTTTCAGTCCGTGGGCTTTGACGAAGTCTCTGAGTGCCGAGCCGTCGTCAAGCGAAGGAGAATAGGCCGTGAGTACATGCAGCATTTCCGAGCCGTACTCTGCCAGAAGATCCTTCAAAGTATCGAGGACGCAGACATTCCCTGCCAGTCCGCACACATCAATCTGCCCGATGGCATGCTCGCTGATAAGACGGCGAAGCTCCACGGAGGAATGCCTGTTCTGCAAGATGGAATACTCGTCGCGCGAAGCCTCATCGCCCTTGTAGAGCAAAGTGAACCCGCCCTCCGTCTCGTCAAGGGCTTCCAGGAGTCGCTGCCAGACGGCAGCACCCGCAGAATACTGCAGGCAATGCACCGGCCAAGGCCCGCCCTCACGGTCGAAAGAGCAATGGTGATAAGGATGCCAGTCGGATGTGGCCACACGCAACGCATACTCATTGCCATGATTTTCTACATATTCTGCCAGAGCGTCCATAGCCTCGGCAGCACCCGCAACAGGCAGTGAGCCGTTGATAAAATCCATCTGCGGGTCGATGATCAGCAATAGTTTGTTCATCGTTCTATCTTATTTTTAGTTCAATACTCATCCGGGAAAGGGGTCTCAAGAAGGCAGGAATAGGTGTTGCCTGCCCTTTAGTACCACTCCTTGATTTCCATATAGTGCCGTGCGAAGGTAAGAGCCTGCTCCCGATCGGACTTCTTCACCAGACGGGCGGGCACTCCTGCCCATATCTCATAAGAATCTATCCTCGTCCCCGCAAGCACCACGGCACCTGCGGCAACAATAGCCCCCTCGCCCACTTCCACGCCGTCGAGCACCGTGGCGTTCATGCCGACCAAGGCTCCCTTGCGCAAGCAACAGGCATGCACAACCGCCCCGTGCCCTATCGAGACATCGTCCTCGATGACAACGGGGCGTCCCTGGGTCTGGTGGATGCAGGCACAGTCCTGCACATTCACACGGCAGCCCATGCGAATGGCATCCACATCCGCCCTCAGCACGGCTCCAAACCACACCGAACAGTCGTCGCCCATGGTGATGTCGCCTATAAGCGCCGCATTTTCCGCAAAATAGCAATTGCGTCCCCACTTGGGAGTTTTCCCGTTGACTTCCTTTACCAGTGCCATCATTTCCGATCATTTTCCAAGTACAAAGATACAATTATTTGGTTAAAATCTTGCAACATGTTTGTTTTTTCGAAATTTACGATTATATTTGTAGCATCAGATACAATACAGGAATATTATGGATAGAGGTAATCAAAACTTAAACAGACGCCAGTTTCTGAAGCGCTTAGGCATGACGACGGCTTCTGCCGCAGCCCTGACAAGCATAGGCCCCATCTCGGCTTTTGCCGATTCTCTCACCAACAAAAACGGCAACTCCGCTCCCGTGGAGGGAAATCCCGAGGGCATGACACTGCGTGTGAACCGCCATAACGGCGAAAAGGTATCACTCCTCGGATACGGTATGATGCGCCTTCCGCAGAAGGACGGCAAGATCGATCAGGACATGGTGAACAAGGAGGTGGACTATGCCCTGGCACATGGAGTGAACTATTTCGACACCGCTCCCGTCTATCACGGGGGGCAGTCGGAAATAGCCACGGGCATAGCACTGCACCGCCATCCCCGCAAGAGCTACTTTATTGCCACCAAGATGTCGGACCGGGGAAATCACACGCTTGAAGCCGGCAAGAAGATGTTCCATGATTCACTGGCCAAACTGCAGGTAGACTATATAGACTATTACCTTCTCCACTCCGTCGGAGGAGGCGGCCTTGACAAGCTCAACGACCGATTCATCAACAACGGACTGCTCGACTGGCTTTGCGAACAGCGCGACAAGGGTGTCATCCGCAACCTCGGATTCAGCTATCATGGCGATGTGCGCGTCTTCGACTGGCTCCTCGACCATAACGATAAGTATGGTTTCACCTTCGTGCAGATAGAAATGAACTATATCGACTGGCGCCATGCATCGCTCAACAAAGGCGGCTGGAAGCAGGATGCCGACGCAGAATACCTCTATGCCAAGAGCGAGAAGGCCGGCGTGCAGAATGTGGTCATGGAGCCACTCCTTGGCGGCAGGCTTGCCAAGATTCCCGAGGAGTATGTCAACAGGCTCAAGGCCGTCCGCCCCGAGGCAACACCTGCCTCCTGGGCTTTCCGCTGGGTGGGCTCTCATCCCAACATCCTCACCACATTGAGCGGCATGACCACCATGGAAGTGCTTGAAGAAAATGTGCGCACCTTCTCACCTCTCGACCCCTGCACTACGAGTGAAAACGAGCTGCTTGCCAAGATTGCCGACGACATGTCGGGGCTGCCGGTCATCCCGTGTACGGCTTGCCGTTATTGCATGCCCTGCCCTTACGGCGTCGATATACCGGGAAACTTTGCCTACTACAACAAGGCCATCAACGAGGGGAAGTTCCCCGACAAGAAGTCGCTTGACTATAAAGTGCGGCTTACTGACTTCGTGAACGGCTACAAGAAGACCTTCAAGGAGAGCGAATGGGCATCCCAGTGCATGGACTGCGAAGCCTGCCTGCCCAAGTGCCCGCAGCAGATACGCATTCCCAACCAGATGTCCAGAATAGTGGAGCTGGTCGGTGGTGCCGGAGAATAACGGTTTTTAGAAATGAAAGCCCGGGACTTTCCTCGTCCCGGGCTTTATTTTTCAACTGAAAAGACATGAATATAGAACAAGTAAGAGCCTACGCCCTGTCTCTGCCGGAAGCCACCGAGGACATGCCTTACGGACCCGACTGGCTCATATTCCGCATCGGCGGGAAGATTTTCCTCCACATCTGGCTGGAATCGCCGGAGCCTACCTGCGCCGTGAAGCTCGCTCCCGACCGCGGGGCGGAACTCCGCGAACACTACGACGGCATCCGTCCGGCCTACCATCTCAACAAGACCCATTGGAGCGACCTCTATCTCGAGACCCTCGACGACAAACTGACGGAGCAACTCATCAGGAGCTCTTATCTGGCCGTTGCCGGCAGACTGCCTAAGCGACTGAGGCCCCTACTGCCGGAGGAATAGGCCGAAAGGCAGACCGGGCACCCTCGGGAGCCGATGCCACAGTCCACTTTAGTCTTCGTCGTTGTCGTGCTCATGGCAGTAGCTGCTGCCGTCAAAGCAGTGCGTGCACACCTTGCATTTCGGCATTCCGATGCTCTCAAGCAGCGTGTCCAGCTTCATGAACTTCACCGTAGTGAGCCCCAGGCGACGGGCTATCTCGTCTACCATACGCCTATATTCTGGCGTATCGTCAGACGCATACTTCTCCAAGTTCTTCGAGGCATCGCCCTCAAAGTCGCCGATGACACGGCGCGTAATCAATTCCATATCACTCTTGGAATTGGTAAAACCGATGAAAGGACAGCCATAGACCAGCGGCGGGCACGAAATCCGCCCGTGCACTTCCTTTGCCCCGTACTCGAAGAAGGACTTCACATTGTCGCGCAGCTGGGTTCCCCGCACAATGGAGTCGTCGCAGAACACCACGCGCTGCCCTTCGAGAACAGCCCGGTTAGGGATGAGCTTCATCTTGGCCACGAGGCTCCGGCGCTCCTGATTGCTCGGGGTGAAGCTCCTCGGCCATGTGGGCGTATACTTCAAGACGGCACGCTTATAGGGGATTCCACGCCCCTCGGCATACCCCAACGCCATTCCCACGCCCGAATCCGGGATGCCGCAGACGAGGTCGGCCTCGGTATCGTCCTCCTGGCCCATCCGTTTCCCGTTCCGCTCGCGCACCTCTTCGACATTGATGCCTTCATAGGAGCTGGACGGAAAGCCATAGTAGACCCACAGGAAGGAGCATATCTGCTCGTGCCGCATAGGGCCTTGCAGCACCTCCATCCCGTCAGCCCGGAGGCGCACGATCTCTCCCGGACCGACATCGCGCACCGGCTGAAACTCCAGATTGGGGAAGCTCGAGCTCTCACTCGACACGGCATAAGCCCCCTCCTTGCGGCCGATAACCAACGGGGTGCGGCCAAGGAAGTCGCGGGCGGCGATGATGCCGTCCTCCGTGAGCACCAGCATCGAGCACGAGCCTTCTATCTTCCGATACACATTGTTGATGCCCTCGACGAAGGTATTGCCCATGTTAATCAGCAAGGCCACCATCTCGGTCTGGTTGATGTTGTTGGCCGACATCTCGCTCAGGTGCATGCGCTGCTTCAGCAACTCGTCTGCAATCTCGTTGAGATTGTTGATACGCGCCACCGTTACGACGGCATATCGCCCCAGATGCGAATTGACTATGATGGGCTGAGGGTCGGTATCGCTGATTACGCCAAGTCCCTTGTTTCCGGAAAAGCTATCCAGTTCGTCCTCGAATTTCGTACGGAAATAATCCTTCTCAAGGCTGTGGATTGAGCGACAGAATCCCTTCTCTTCATCGAAAGTAACAAGGCCTGCACGCTTCGTGCCCAAGTGAGAATTGTAATCGGTACCATAGAAGAGGTCGTTCACACAACTCTTCACGGCTATGGTTCCAAAGATACCACCCATAATGTAATTTGTTTTCTAAGAGATACTAACTTTATATAGCGCAAAGTTACAAAAAATCAGCCACAACCAAAAAGTTGAAGGATGTTTTTTCGGCGGAGTCCGAGATTTTCTTTGCGCAAATCAAGTCATGCCTCCGCTCCTTCTCCCTCCAGTATCCAGCACCGCCACGACGGCACATCCCGCATGGAAACGCCCCTTACAAGTCCCGCTACCCACCCTCGCCTCTCAGTCATAGTCAGCCAATGGTAATGCCACATGATAAATGCGCCTTGAGCCGTGCCGATGTGCTGGGGCCTGCTACATGCAAAAAGCCAGCTCCCCCGGCCTGGCACATGATTCCAAACAGAATCTTCGGCTCGCACCTACAACCTTGAGGTTACTCTCATTCTGTGATGAATCCGACGGCCAAAGGCCGCAGCCTCCGCCGCGGAAAACTACTCTTCAAGTTCCGTCGCGAAGTTCAGCGCCTGAATCCGGATGTCGAGTTCCCGGAGCTGCTTCGACAAACGGTCTATCTGTTTGCCCAGCGGCTTGATGTCGATGGTGGTCAGCATCTTGATTTCGGAGCGGCTATAGCGGTCCTGCGACTCCGATGCCTTGGCAAAGATGTCGCGAAGTGCCGTTATCCGCATGGCCAGCACCTCTTTCTCAGCCATCATTTCGGTGAGCGTCTGGCCGTCTACCACGGTGTGCATATTGGTCTGGTTGATTTGGAAAATGAGCTTCTGCAGCTCTCCCAGACCGGCCTCCATCTCCTTCATCAGTTCCCCGGGATTCTCGGAGGGCTCGTCGCCCTCCTGCACCCTCACATTATTCAGAATGCGGCTTTTCAGCTGCTCGATTCTCTTCTGCGTATCCTTGCGGATAGCCAGTGCCTCTGCCAACTTCATTGTGTCTATGTTTTTAGTTTATGATGCAAAGATAACGATAATTCACGAAATACCCTCCAGAGATGCCGTCTTTTTCTGAACCTCACTAAACAGGTAAGGCCTTATAGCAGACGGCCTTACCTGAGTCTTCGGTTACAGGCGGGAGATTTTCATCTGCCACCCGGCTTCCAGAAATCCGAATACAAATCTTTTAAACCTTATCAGCCATACCGAAGTTTCGTAAATCAAATTCCGTTCATCCCATTTTCGAAGCTCCACCGCTCCGGAATCCATGAAGAATACTCACGGGACAGGGCTTTCCCTCCGTCAGGAAATGCGCCCCCGCCCTGCCAACCGTGCCCCGCACGACAGGCAGTCTTGAGCTCGGACAGCGGGTACTGTCGTTTAAAACAGAGCGCCTTGCCGCAACAAACTTCTTATGATGGGTTAAAAGGCCGTCTATCATACTATTAGAATTTTTGAGATTTTCTTCTTCTGACAAATATAGTCATTTTTCCAATAAGTTGTTCACGAAACCCCCAAAAAAATTTTCCAGCCCTATCACCCGGTCTGGCTACATCCTCCTGCAGAAGAACTGACAGCCCTTGCCGGCGGCATCGGCAGCTTCATAAGATGATAAACAGGAAAGGAAACTTCTCCTGTGGCGACACCTCCTTGACACGGCAGACGGACAAAAAGCGGTGAAAGGTAAGAGCCTTTCGCCCCCAAGGCTACTCCGGGGAAAGACGAGGGCGGCAAAGAGGATGACAAAATCGGCGAGATTGAACGACAAAATCGCCGAAATCACGGGGCAAAATCGGCGATTTTGTCAGCCTCCTGGCGGCTAAAAGAAAAACAAAAGACACTGAGGCGACGGACCGGGAGCGGTAAGCGCCACCTGTGGCCGCCTATCCGAGGACCACATCGAGCAGCATCATGAGCACGAAGCCGATGGCAAAACCTATCGTGGAGAGGTTGGAATGCTCGCCCCCAGACGCCTCGGGAATGAGCTCCTCGATAACCACATAGAGCATGGCACCGGCCGCAAAGGCCAGCAGATAAGGCAGCGCGGGCTGCATGAGCGATGCGAGCAAGATAACAAGAACAGCCCCCAACGGCTCCACGGCCCCTGAAAGCGTGCCCATGAGGAATGACCTCATCCGGCTGCCGCCCGCCGCCTTCATCGGCATGGAGATGATGGCTCCCTCCGGAATGTTCTGGATGGCAATGCCGACCGACATCGCCATCGCTCCCGCGGCCGATATCCACTCTCCGCCCTGCAAGGCTCCGGCCACGACCACGCCTACTGCCATCCCTTCGGGAAAATTGTGAATGGTAACGGCAAGGGTGAGCATGGCCGTCTTGGAAATGTGAGCCTTCAAGCCCTCCGGATGCGAGTCGCCCATGTGGAGGTGAGGCGTGAGGCTATCTACAAGGAGCAGGAAGCCCATTCCCAGCAGGATTCCGACGGCAGCAGGGACGACCCGCAGCCGGCCCATGTCGGCCGACATGTCCATGGCTGGGATGATGAGCGACCACACGGAGGCAGCCACCATCACGCCGGAAGCAAAACCCAGGAGAGACTTCTGCAAGCGCGGAGACATCTCGTCCTTCATGAAAAACACGAACGCGGCACCGAGCGTCGTGCCGAGGAAGGGTATCAAAAGAGTAAGAAAAACTCCAGACATGCGGCAAAGGTAGGCAAAAATTCAGAAAGGAAAAAGAAATCCGGGGAAAAAATAAGGTGAAGAACCAAAAAAGCAAGCCGTCCGAAGAGCCATTCGGACTTTTTTGCGTCTTCGCCCGCCATATCCTTGCGTATTCCAGACAGTTTTCGTACCTTTGCAGCAAAACCGATAATATATCATGAAAAAGAACCTAATCTTGTATATTGCAATCACCTTTGCAATTACCCTTGCCGGCACCCAGGCGAAGGCTGGGAAGCCTCTCGGCGAGAAAGCCATGTATGCCCAGTTCCAGAATCCCGACAGCCGATACAAGCCTTTCGTAAGATGGTGGTGGAACGGAGACGCCGTCGAGGCCAAGGAACTTGTCAGGGAGCTCCGCCTCTTGAAGGATGCAGGAATCGGGGGAGTGGAAATCAACCCCATCTCAATGCCCTACGGGGCCGACCGCCAAGGGCACAAGACGCTGAAATGGCTCAGCAATGAGTGGATCGACATGCTGAAAGTGGTGTTCGACGAGGCCGATCGCCTCGGCATGACTTGCGACCTCATCGTAGGCTCCGGATGGCCTTTCGGAGCGGAGAACCTGCCCCGTGAGGAGAGAGCCTCGGTGCTCCTGACGGCCGCCATACCCGTAAACGGCGGAGAAACGGCGGAATTTTCCGAATATGAGATATTCAAGCAGGTAGACCCGGGAGTAACCGTGGTGAATCCGCGGCGTGCTCCCCGCCTCCTGTCAGCCTATATCGTACCCGACTCCATCAACCGTCTGGACGACGCCGTAGAAGTAACCGACAAGGTGAAAGACGGCGTATTGACCGTGGATGTGCCCAAGGGCAAGCACCTGCTCTATGCCGTCGTGCAGTATGAATCGTTCGCCTCGGTCATCAACGGGGCACCGGGAGCGGCCGGCTCCATCCTCAACCACATGGACGCAAAGGCCGTGAGGAAATATCTCGACCACATGTCAGCCACCATCGAGAGCCGCATCGGCCCGCTCTCCAAGCACCTGAGAGCCTTCTTCGTAGACAGCATGGAGCTGGAGGGCTGCAACTGGACGCAGAACTTCCGCGAGGAGTTTATCAGGCGCAGGGGCTACGACATCATGCCGTGGCTGCCGTTCCTGATGTTCAAGGTGGGCAGGCTGGGCGAAGTAACCGACTACAACTTCGGAGCCAAGAAAGGGCAGAAGTTCCGGGAACTGACCAACCGGGCGCGCTTCGACTTCGAACTGACCAAGGCCGAACTGATGCGCGAGAACTATTCGAAGACCTTTGCACAGTGGTGCCGCGACCACGGCGTGAAGTCGCGCGAGCAAGCCTACGGCCGGGGCATGTTCATTGAAGAGAGCTCCTTGGAGGTGGACATTCCCGAGGGAGAGTCGTGGACCACCAACTACCTGAGGCACCGCATCGGTGAAGAAATGTCCGACTCCGACTACCGGCGGGGGCGTGCCTACACGATGATAAACAAGTATGTCTCATCGGCAGCCCACCTACAGGGCAAGCGACTCATCAGTGCAGAGGAGATGACGAATACCTATAAGGCCTTCGAAACTTCCCTGGAACTGCTCAAGGTGGGGTCTGACATGAACGCCATGTCGGGCATCACGCACTCCGTATGGCACGGCTTCAACTATTCCCCGCTGGATGTCAAGTTCCCCGGATGGGTGCAATACGGCAGTTACTATAATGAACATAACACATGGTTTCCCTACTGGAAGAACCTGAACCTATACAGGGCACGCACTTCGAGCCTGCTGCAGAACGCCGATATGCAGACCGACATCGCCATACTGCCCGCCAACGGCGACCTCTGGAGCGAGCTGGGCGTGCAGACAGAGCCCTTCCCGGGCAAGCTGAATGTAGAATACACCTCCCTGATATGGGAGGCAATACACAAGACAGGGGGCGGTGCCGACTATCTTTCGGAGCTCATTCTGAAAGACTGCACCGTCAAGAGCGGACAGCTCTGCTATGGCAACAAAGCGTATAAAGTGCTCATCCTGCCCGAAGTGAAGGGCACCACGCAAGAGGCCTTGGATAAAATCATGGAGTTCGTGAAAGGCGGCGGGAGAGTGTTCTGCATCGGATGCTATCCTGACCGGTCGCTGGGACTGCACGATTACGAGGCCCGCGACCAGAAAATCCGCGCTACCGTGGAGGAACTCAAGCAATATGCCGACCGCTTCATCCTGCTCGACAAGCCGAAAGACGGCCGCTATCTGGAGTGGTATGAGCAGGTGATGGCGCAATACGACCTGCCCCATGCCATCACCATCAAGAGCCCGGACCGGTTCCTTCTGCAAAACCACTATAAGGCCGACGACGGTTCCGACATCTTCTTTCTCATGAATGCCAATATGGGCGAGCAACGCACGACTGACATCGTGTTTCCCTCCAGTCTTATCAACGGCAGAAACCTGTGGCGATACGACGCCACGGATGGCAAGCGCTACCGCGTAAACCTCAAGGACAACAGCCTCAACCTGCTGCTGCGCCCGTCGGAAAGCATGCTGCTGGTATTCAACCATGCAAAGGGTGGCAGCGAGCAGAAGCCCCTCCCCTTGGAAGGCACCGACACACAGGAGATTATGGGATGGCACCTCGTGCTGCACCATGCCCTCACAGACTCCATCGCCGAGATGGACATGAGGCAGCCTCAGGACCTGCTCGAGACAAACCACAAGTCATTCATGGGCGACATCACCTATACGGCGAAGTTCATTGCCGACGGCACGCAGATGCCGCGCTTCCTGAATCTGGGAAAGGTCTGCGAGACGGCCGAAGTATATATAAATGGGAAATATGCGGGACTGCGCTGGTATGGCGACAAGGTCTTCGACATCTCGAGACTCGTGCGCAAGGGCGAGAACACCATCCGGGTGAAAGTAACCACGCTGATGGACAACTACATGCAGACGCTGAAGGACAACAAGGTTGCCCAGCGCTTCGTCATCAAGCGAAACCACAAGCCCAAGCCTATGGGCATCATCGGGGGAGTGAAGCTATACAGATGAGAAAGGCTTCACCCTCCGGGAAGGATGCGAAAGGGCTGCACGCGTGTAATAATAAAGATTAAATCTTATTGTTTTATTTTGCCGTCTCTCCATTTTATAGTACCTTTGCGGGCAAATTCGGATTTTAAGACATTATTATGGCACAAGAAGATGTATTCAAGAAGATAGTAAGCCACTGCAAGGAATATGGCTTCGTCTTCCCCAGCTCAGACATTTACGACGGCCTGGGCGCCGTATACGACTATGGTCAGAACGGCGTCGAGCTGAAAAACAATATCAAACAATATTGGTGGCAGAGCA
Organism: Prevotella sp. KH2C16; assembly: GCF_900113305.1. Classification (GTDB taxonomy): domain Bacteria; phylum Bacteroidota; class Bacteroidia; order Bacteroidales; family Bacteroidaceae; genus Prevotella. The sequence continues at coordinate 85,921 of NZ_FOOW01000009.1, forward strand.
TGGTGCTCCTCCACAGCAACATCGTCGGCATCGACGCAGCCATCTTCATGCACCCCACGACATGGAAGGCCAGCGGGCATGTAGACGCCTTCAACGACCCCCTCATCGACAACCGCGACTCCAAGAAGCGCTATCGTGCCGATGTGCTGATTGAAGACCAGATTGCCAAATACGACGAGAAGATAGACAAGGAGGTGCAGAAAGCCGCCAAGCGCTTCGGAGAAGCCTTCGACGAGGCTAAGTTCCGCGAGACCAATCCCCGTGTTTTGGAGCATCAGCAGAGGCGCGATGCTCTGCACGAGCGCTATGCCAGCGCCATGCAGGGACCCAATCTTGAGGAACTGAAACAGATTATCCTCGATGAGGAAATCGTGGATCCCATCAGCGGCACCAAGAACTGGACCGATGTGCGGCAGTTCAACCTGATGTTCTCCACGGAGATGGGGTCTACTGCCGACGGTGCCATGAAGATTTATCTGCGCCCCGAGACGGCGCAGGGCATCTTCGTCAACTATCTGAATGTACAGAAAACCGGGCGCATGAAACTGCCTTTCGGCATCGCGCAGATAGGCAAAGCCTTCCGTAATGAGATTGTTGCGCGCCAGTTCGTGTTCCGTATGCGCGAGTTCGAACAGATGGAAATGCAGTTCTTCTGTAAGCCCGGCACGGAGATGGAGTGGTTCAACTACTGGAAGGAGCATCGTCTGGCATGGCATCAGGCACTCGGCATGGGCAACGAGAACTATCGCTTCCACGACCACGAGAAGCTGGCTCACTATGCCAATGCAGCTACCGACATAGAATTCAAGATGCCGTTCGGCTTCAAGGAGGTAGAGGGCATCCACTCCCGCACCGACTTCGACCTCTCGCAACACGAGAAATACAGCGGCAAGCAAATCAAGTATTTCGACCCGGAGAGCAACGAAAGCTACACCCCGTATGATGTCGAGACTTCCATCGGAGTAGACCGCATGTTCCTCTCCGTAATGTGTCATGCCTACACGGAGGAGCAGCTCGAGAACGGAAGCACGCGCATCGTGCTGAAACTGCCCGAGTCTCTGGCACCCGTGAAGTGTGCCGTGCTACCCCTGGTAAACAAGGACGGGCTGCCGGAAAAGGCACAGGAAATCGTGGATCAGCTTAAGTTCCATTTCAATACGCACATCGAGGCGAAGGACTCCATAGGCAAGCGTTATCGCCGGCAGGACGCCATCGGCACTCCTTTCTGCGTAACCGTTGACGGCGACACGCTGAACGACAACGCCGTAACGCTACGCCACCGCGACTCCATGAAGCAGGAGCGTGTGCCCATCGACCAGCTCCGCACCATCATCGAAGACCGCGTAAGCATCACAAGCCTTTTAAAGAAACTACAATAAATGAAACATCTATTTCATCCATTGTTCATGCTCGCAGGCCTATTAAGCCTCGCGGCATGCTCGGAAACCGATACAAGTCAGGAAGAGTTTGCCGACTGGCAGCAGAAGAATGAGACCTATTTCAACAATCTCTATCAGGCGGCACAGGGCAACACGGCCAAATATAAGATCCTCAAGAACTGGTCGTTCACGGCCGACAAGGCTACCAAACCCGAAGACCATATCATCGTGGAGGTACTGAAAAACGGTACGGGGTCAGGCTCCCCGCTCTATACCGACTCGGTGGCCGTGCACTACGAAGGCCGGCTTATTCCTTCTGTGACCTATGCAGGAGGATATGCCTTCGACAAGACATGGGCAGGAGACTATAATCTCCAGACGATGAAGCCCGCCGTACTGTCGCCATCCAAGCTGGTAGACGGCTTCACCACGGCAGTAATGGACATGCACATCGGCGACCGCTGGAAGGTTTACATTCCCTATCAGCTGGGCTATGGCACCTCAACATCGTCCAATTCCGCCATTCCAGCCTATTCAACGCTCATCTTCGACATCACGCTCGTTGCCTACGGACGCGCCGGAACCCCGATTCCTACAGCCCAGGCAAAGTCCTCTTTTGAATGGATTGGCGAATAGGCAGCCAACTCACTTTGACATAAATCAAAAAAGCACCCTCTTTCGCAAAGAATCCGGGTGCTTTTCTTGCTTGTGTCCGCAGCCAGCACTATCTTTGCATTGCATTCAATGAGGGAACAAGGCTTCTTTAGGATAAAAGATTAAAGGATACGAAAGAAAAGTTTTTTCTGTTTGAGAATATTAGGTTAGTTAGTTATTAGGCTTAGGTATTAGAAGGTAAGAGATTGTACAGGACGGATAACGACAGGATTTGAAAGGAAGAAGAATTTGAGAGAAAGCATGGAAATTCAAGAATTTCGAGCGATTCCACAACAAGGAATCGCTTTTTTCATAATTATTTTCGTAACTTTGCATCACATTTAGGTATATGGCCAAGACAAGCGACGCACTGCTGGAGAAAATCCGTATGGGTCAGGAAATGACGAGGATGGAGAAGCTCAATCTGATCTTCGGATTGAGCATTCCCTCTATGCTTGCCCAGATAACGACGGTGATGATGTTCTTCATCGATGCCTCCATGGTGGGACATCTGGGAGCTGCGGCATCAGCAAGCATCGGCCTGATAGAGAGCACCACCTGGCTCATGGGCTCGGTGATGAGTGCCATGTCGATGGGATTCAGCGTCCAAGTGGCTCATTTCATCGGTGCCAACGACTTCCCGCAGGCACGCCAAGTATTCCAGCACGCCCTCATCTGCGGCGGCATCTTCAGTCTGTTCATGTGTCTGGTGGGTGTAGGCATCCATCGTCCCCTGCCCTTATGGCTGGGTGGCGGTGCCGACATTGCCGGCGACGCCTCACTCTATTTCCTCGTCTATGCCCTCACCCTGCCGCTGGTATTCCTCTTTCATCTCTCCAGCTCCATGCTCAAGAGCTCGGGCGACATGCACACGCCGAGCGGGCTGAGCATCCTCCTCTGCATTCTGGATGTGGGATTCAACTATCTCTTTATATATATCGCCCGGCTGGGAGTGCTCGGAGCGGCACTCGGCACAGCCTCGGCCTACCTCGTAACCTCTGTCCCGATGCTGTGGATGGCCGTCTTCAAGAACAAAATCCTTGCCCTGCAGCCCGCCAAGGAGCCGTTCACATGGCTATGGGACTATGTTGCCAAGGCCTTGAAAATCAGCCTGCCGATGGCCGTGCAGTCAGTGCTCATGAGCGGAGCACAGGTAGTGAGCACGCTCATCGTGGCTCCTTTAGGGAACATCGCCATTGCCGCCAACTCGTTCGCCATCACTGCCGAGAGCCTCTGCTACATGCCCGGATACGGCATCGGCGATGCCGCGACGACCCTCGTAGGCCAGACCCACGGAGCCGGAAGGCTCGATCTGTGCAAGAACTTTGCCTATATGACGGTGGGACTGGGCATGGCCATCATGGCCTTCATGGGCCTCATCATGTATATCTTCGCGCCTGAGATGATCGGGGTTCTCTCTCCGGTAGAGGAAATCCGCACCCTCGGCAGCCAGGTGCTCCGCATCGAGGCTTTCGCCGAGCCGTTCTTCGCCGCGTCCATCGTTACCTACAGCGTCTGCGTGGGTGCCGGCGACACCTTGAAGCCCGCCATTATGAACCTCGTGTCGATGTGGTGTGTGCGCCTGACGATGGCAGCCATGCTCGCTCCCCGCTACGGGCTGAAGGGCGTGTGGATAGCCATGGCGGTGGAACTGACCTTCCGCGGTTTGATGTTTCTCACCAGGCTCTTCCGCGGGAAATGGCTGCTGGCAATGAAATAAACAGAGACAATTGTCGTTATATAAGTACCAAAACCGTATAAATATGAAAAAACTATTTGCTATCCTAATTCTTACGAGCGCATTCGCCACGGGTGCAAACGCTCAACTGCTTTACAGAATATCGGGCAACGGACTCGAGAAAGACTCTTATATCGTGGGCATCCACAAACTCATCAACCCCCAAGGTGTGGTGCAACAGATAGCCGGCATCAAGGAGGCCATGATTGCCACCGACCAGATGTATTTCGAGTCGACACCCGACTCGGCGTCGTATCTGAAGGAGGCGCGCGTCCTCGACGGCAGCAAGACCCTCAAGGAGGTGCTCACCCCTGGGCAATACGCCAAGCTGAACGCCTTCCTGAAAAAACACGAGGGCGTGGGACTGGAGAGCCCGCATGTGCAGAAACGCTATGGAAACCTGACTCCCCTCGCCCTGAAAGACGAACTGGAGAAGTTGCTCTTTGTGGCCAACCACATGAGTGAATACGACCCCACGCACACCTTCAACGAGTATTTCGAGGCACAGGCCAAGGTGAACAAGGAGCCCAGATATGGACTGAACGGCATCGACGAGCAGGTGGCATGCCTGAAGGAACTGCCCCTGCAGCGCCAGGCTGAAATCCTGATGGACTTCATTGAGCACGAGGATGCCCAGCTCGGCATCATGGACAAGGTGGCGGCAGCCTTCGAGCGGCAGGACCCGGACGCCATAGCCAGGGTGAGCCCGATGACTCCCGAGACCACCCAGGCCATCGCCCAGTGGTGTGCCCGGATGCCTGAAATCATGAAGACGCCCACTCTCTTCATCGTAGATGCCGGCAAGCTCGGCGGCGAGGAAGGTCTCCTCAACCTGCTGAAGAAAGGCGGATATACTATAGAAGGCGTAAAATAACCCGTAACAAAAATAAAGATGAAAAGACTGTTCACCTTCGCGCTCCTGACGGCCACATGCGTCCTCGGAGCCAACGCACAACTGCTGTACAAGATTTCAGGCAAAGGCCTAAGCAAGCCCTCCTACATCATCGGCACCTATCACTTCTGTCCCGACACCTTCGTGGACTCCATTCCCGGACTGCGAGAGGCCATGCGCACCACCGAGGCCGTGTATGGAGAGGTCGTAAACGACTCGATGATGCAGCCGGAAGGCCTCCAGGAGGTGCAGAAAGCACTCATGATGCCGGAGGGAAAGACTTTCACAAGCCTCTATACCAGCGAGGAGATGACACGCATCAACGCGTTCCTCACCAAGCACATGGGAGCCGACTTTACCAACCCCATGGTCGCCCAGCAACTGGACAAGCTCTCTCCCACAGCCCTCGCCACCACCATGACGGCCATCCTCTGCACCAAGAAACAAGGCAGCCAGCTGGATGCCGCGCACACCATCGACATCTTCTTCCAGAACTGGGGTAAGGAGCAGGGCAAGAAGATAGGCGGACTGGAGACTCTGGCGTTCCAGATCAAAATGCTCTTCACAAGGCCTCTTGACCGACAGGCACAGGTGTTCCTCTGCATGGCAGACAACGAGGACTTCAACAACAAGGTGCTCGACCTCATGCTCGAAGGCTATTTCAAGCAGGACATCAAGATGATTGAAGAGTCAATCAACCTCAAGCTCAACAACTCCTGCGATGATACGCCGGAAGAAAGGGCCGAACTCATAGACAACCGCAATGCCGACTGGCTCACCAAGATGCCGGCCATCATGAAAGCGCAGCCCACCCTCTTTGCCGTCGGAGCAGGCCATCTGGTGGGTGAGAAGGGGGTGCTCGCCCTGCTCCGGAAGGCCGGCTACACCGTGGAAGGCGTAAGATAACAATGTCAACTGCCACCGGGAACGAAACGAAACAGGCTGTTCCACTTATTAAATAACGGCTTTCTACTTGATAAAATCGGCGATTTCATCTGACAAAATCGCCGATTTTGTCGTTCAATCTCGCCGATTTTGTCAGACTAAGAACGGCCGAAAGCAAAAAAGGAAGCCATCCCCCTCGTTAAGGGAGATGGCTTCCTTTCATATGGACCACAAACCCCGGTCCTACTTCGAATAGTAGTGGGCATAATTATAGAACGGCTCCGTAACCACATTGGCCGTCGTCTCACGGTAGGTGTTGCCGTATCCGTCCACAGCCTCGACGGTGATCTCCGCATTGGGATCCGTCGGAACATAGTAATAAAGATGGTTCATGATCAGATAGGCGTTCTTCTTACTGAAGAAGCTATAAGCGTTTGACTTGGCATACTTGTGGTGATAGCCCACGGCAAAGGCATCCTGCCCCTGACTGTTGCAGCGCGTCATCTCGGTCTTCCTGCCGTTCTCCACGGCATAGACCTTCCATTTAGAGTCGGCATTGAACACATTTGCCACGACGGCTCCTTTCCCGCTGGCGATGCTCCAGTCGGCAGCATAGGTTTCGGCATTGAAGTCCGTGTCGGCTCTGAATAGTGTCATCTGCCGGGAGGATTCCCAGAAAGTACCCTTGTAGTAGCAGTCCTGCGTGTTGGTTCCGTCGAATGTGTAGATATAATATCCGTTCGGAGTGCCGCAGATGTTGATGTTCGACTGCCAGATATCCCCGCACGCCGCCGCATGACAGTGCTCCAAGATGTGCTGCCCGCCGAAGTCAATCTCGTGATTGATGGCAAAATGGGTGTGTCCGCAGAAGAGTTCGTAGCCCCCGCTGAACTGGCCGAGCAGACTCATAAACTTCGCCAGCCGCGAAGAAGAATAATGGGCACTCTCCGTCGGGAGGTTCAGCGATGCCGCGCCCGCTTTCGGCCGCGTCCCGAAAGTCAGCGGAATATGATAGCTGAGCACCACTTTCTTCGACTTGTCCACGAAGCTAAGGTCCTGTTCCAGCCATGCCATCTGCTCATCGGTCAGCTCACCGGGCTGGTAATAGGCTGCCCCGCTATAGAACCAGCAGTTGTTGAAACAGACATAGTGGACATCGCCCCGGTCGAAGGAATAGTCCGTCGGCCCGAAATTCTCCTCCCACTTGCTCTTGTAGATGGCGTTGCCATCCTGATCATGGTTGCCTATCACGGAGAACAGAATCATCGAAGAAGAGCCCAACGCCGCACGAATCTGGCTCTCGAGGGTGGCATTGTATCCGCCATAATACTGCACATCATCGCCCATGGAGAGACCATAGACCGGAGTCCCGGCGGGCAAAGACGCTATCGTCTTCTTGATATCGGCCATGGTCTCATGGGTGAAACGATAGACATCGCTCACATCGATCTGGTTGTCATCAGCACTGGTAAAATACGGATTGTAGGCATTCGTTACCTGCGGGTCGCCAATCACGATCATCTTATAGCTGCTCTCCTTGCCGCCGGCAAGCTTCTTCAGCTTGAAGTCATATCGCGACACGCCCTCCTCGAGGGGCAGGTAGACATAGGCGGTATTGTCGGTTGCCGAGTGGGTGGGAATCGCACAGTCGGCCGGAACGGTGTAATAGACAAACTTGGCAGCGGCATTGCGGTTAAACTCATAATGCCCCCGGGCATCGGTCTGGACGCAGGTATAGCTGTCGCTGACGACGACGCCCGGCATCGGATTTCCCTCGGTATCGGTTACGGTGCCCTCCACATCATAGGCGTTTTTCACGAATTGATCCGCCGGTACTTCTATGGTCTTGAATTCGCCGGCACCTACCGTGATATTTCCGGCCGCCACGCTATACTTCGCCCCTCCTATCGTGATGGGTATGCTGACGGAAGCAAGCTCGCCCGGATAGACTGCCACATAGAACGAAGCCGCTCCATCCGCCACCTCTACGCCGGGAGCGTCTATGCTGATACTCCCTTGAATGCCTTCCCGAAGGGCCGCGTCCTGAATGTTCAGCGACACCTTATTATATAGGTTGGCGCCGACAACCTTGCAAGCCGTTACGGCGGCATGGCCAATATCAGAAGGCAACGCAAGCACAAACTTGAGAATCGCCATCCTGCGGCTGAAGGTCATTTTGACAGACTGCGTGGAATTAGGGTCATAAGCCGCGGTGGCATACAGCACATCGTGCGTGGTCGCACTGCCGTCGCCCGTCAACTTGCCGGTTTGGAAGTGAAGGTCGTTCGTAATTCCCCCACTCGTGTTGTAGACATTGGGATATTGTGCATAGGCATAGATCTGGGTGGTGCTTGAGACATCCTTATCCAAACGGCCCGTAAAGTTTGCCATTGTCTTATCGCCGGCATCGGGGAAATTGACGAACTTCAGGGTTCCCCGGTTCACCGTTGCCCCCTCCAAGGTGAAAAGCGAGATAGCGTCGGTCTCCTCCCAGGCAGCAGCAACATCAGCTCCCACCTCGGAATATCCTACGCGCGTAGAGGCAATCTTGCAGGCCGTGATGTCTACCGGCTGCGAGCCCTCCGTACTTCTTAACTTGTCTTCTGCATTTGAACAACTGGCCATCAATACCATTGCCATTACCGAATATAATATTTTTTTCATTTGCGTCATTATTAAAGCCTTGATAGGGTTAGTTATCGCCACCAATCGTAATTTCCCTGTAGCCGTCGGCCGTGCGCTTCATTACGATGTCGCCTTGGTAAGTGATGGCATAGGCGCCCCAGTTAGGCTTCGGTGCTCCAAGACTCTCCGGCTCGCGGATGATATAACTCGCACTTGGAACCGGCCCTGTATATCGCATTACCTGTAGCCCCACGACTCGCAGCTTTGCACTGAGATTCTGGTAACCATTGGTGCCATTGGCATACCAGGAGACCTTCGTGGTATGCCCTGCGACAGTTACATCGCCACGATACCACCAATATCCCGTTCCTCCAGTCCACGCATATTGGAAATCCCAATGCGTTGAAGTACTCGTATTATAGAACTCCGGCATCAAATTGGCATACTGCCCCGCATAGGTTCCCGTATAGAGACGCTGGTTCTTGCTATTACTCTGATTCGTATCTATAAAGAAATAGACATTGGCAGACATCTTGGAATAGTCAACCTCCGCGCTGCCTTTGGTCCTCAAGTTCTCGTAAAGGCCCCGCATGGAAAGGTTCTGCCTATGGGTACCGGCCTGATAGATACCGGCAATGCTGCTGCCGCCAGACTGATAGTCAATCTCCATTTCCTGCTTATTCCCGTAGTCAACACCCTCCTTCACGATGTCGTTTGTGGCGCCATCGCCGGGCGTCGTACCGATGGCAGACCATGTATTGTCGTGAATATTGGTGCCCACTCCCGTAATTGTAGCATCTCCCGTCGTATAGAAAACCTTGAACGCCGTCATATCCCATGTGCCGGCGAAGTCCTTGTCCTCAATCTGGGTGATGTCCACCGTCGTGGTGCTGCTTCCATTGGTAAAGCTCAAGGTTGCCTGACGGGGAGCTCCCGTGGTGTTTGCGTCAGCGGAGAGGGTTACATGGGTTCCATCGGAGGATACATTCAACCAGTCGGAACCTTCCTCGGGCTCCCTTGCGACGGATGCTATCTTATAGTTCTTGCAGTCAATGACCTTACTCCAGGCTGCATCGGGTATCCACAGCTTGATGTCTTCAATAGACGAGGCATTGCGGGAGACGGTGTAGAGCTTGCCCGCCTCAAGCGTTGCACTATGCGTAACCAGCAGATTACCGTAAGTCGTGCCGTCAACGGTAACATCGGCGCAGAGCTCTTTTACTGTGCCGGGATAGAGTGCGGCATAGACGGTAACCTCAGTCCCATTGACCGGAGCGGCGGTAAGCGTGATATTGCCCGTCTTCAAATCAGAGAAAGTATTTGTGTTTCCATTCCATACAACGGAAGTCGGAAGCCCTGTCCCCTTCAATGTAACGGTAGCTGTATTGCCGGTTGCTGCCACAGGCAAGATAACCGTTGCCTTGAGGAAGCTCATCTGATGGTCGAAGTGCATATGGATGGGAGATGTCCCGGAAGGCTCATAGTTGCCGTTACCCGTAAGAATGTCATACTTCCCGAGGTCTGCGGCCACACCTGTCTGGGTAGACCATTCGAAAGTTGCACCGGTTCCGGAAACCGTCGAACTGGCCGTTTTTACGCAGGCACTCACCTCTGAACTTTGCGTCAGCGGCGTGTCGAAAGTACCCGTGAAGTTAGCTTTATGGACATCACTCTGTATTTGGGAGACTGTAAAGTTACCTGTATTCGTCGAACTGGAAACTACCGCAAAGAGGGCATCGCTCGATTCCCATGCAACCTTTAATCTCTCCGCTCCTTCCGTATAAGGTGTAAACGATACACGCGTCCCCTCATCCATACCTGCCGAAATCGTAACGCCTGGGGTCTTCGAGCCTCCCGTTGTATTGGCAAGCTCATCGGAGGAGCACCCTCCCAAGAGGATTAGAGAAGCCGCAGCGAGAAAGATTTTCCTTAATACCATACTCCGCCCTCCTCTTGCTCTCCTTCCTTGGCAAACGGACTGGCATCCATTTCCTTGGAATTGTAGTTATCACCATCGATATCGCCTCCATTGCCGACATCGTCAATAGATCCATAGCACAGTTCCTCATCTTCCAAGATGTTGAGAATCTTACATCTGGGGCAAGTGTATTCCCTGTGTCCATGCTGTCCATGCTGTTGTGTTATCATGATTTCTCTCATCATAATAGTATATTACGCCTAAATTACCTGTCCACTACAGGACGGGCCGTCATCGGCATCACTTCTATATTCTTCATCTCAGACGACGGCATCCGATAAGCCTTCGCACCTGCGGCATTCGCATAAGAAGAAATCCGGCTGTCGGCATTATAGAAGACATCCTTATCGAAGGCCAGCCCGCATGCCTTGTAGACACGCTCCATGATGAGATAGCGGGACCACGCATTGAAATAGGGACGGTTATCTGCCATGCAGCTCAACGACTCCGGGCGCCATACTCCTTTCTCATAGCCATACGCTCCCTCGTAAAGTCCTTCACCGGAATATCCCTTGTCTTTCATCCAGTCCCAGCCATAATTATCCTCGCTGGAGGTAACATTGAGGGAGAAAGGCACGCTGTACAAATGCTCCCTGCCCAAGGAAAGTTTATCCCATATACCTATGCTCGTGCCCAGGGTGTAATATTCATCGCCCAGACGGCCGATGCCATGCCCGCCAAACTCGTGGACAACGATGCTCGTCCAGGTTCCCGTATTCTTCGGGGCACCCACATTGTTGCTCCAGGCACGCGTTCTGGGGAAGGTGGGCACCATGGCATAGCTCTGTCCGTTAGACTTGCTGTGGCACATGCCCGCATAGCGCGTGTCATTAATCAGCATCAGGATGGCCGTATTCGTGATGCTTCCCGTAAACGAACCCTTACCGTTCAGGTCTGGACAATACTGCTTCACGAAGTTATAGACCTTGTTTTCATCCTTCACGCCCATATAGGAATAGCTGTTATCGCCCGGCCCCCAGCCTGCGCCGAAGTAGGTATCACGCTCGGTTGCCACCTTCTTGCTGCTGGTGTCATCGGTATAGATATCCGCTCCGGCATCTTTTGAGGCAGCCGCAATGAAGTAGACATTAAAGTCGTCTTTCATGCGGTTATACGGTTCGACGGTGAAGAGCTTGTCCATCGCGGCCTTGGCATCGGCATAGAACTGGCCGCCCGACCTCTTCATGCCAGCCAGCTGATAGCCCTCTGGAATCACGACCAAGGTAAAAGCCTTGGCGCCCGTTGCCGTATGATAGGTAATCACTTCGCCGTCGGCATAGAATTCCGACGCGTCCTTTACCCAGTCGTCGGGCGCCTCTTCCGGTCCTTGTATGACTTTCATCTCCCCGGCGGCCAATGGCGGAAGCGCAGATTTCAGGGTATATCTGTAGCCATCCTTATACCTCATTGCTATCTTTCCGTCGTCTGGAAGGGCTCCGTAGCAATAAGTCGCCTTGCCGGCAGCATCATAAATATAAGACGGCGTGGTGTCCGTCTCATCCCAGGCGAGGTCTTTAAGTGAGGTCAGCTTGGTAAAGCTGGCCTTCATATTCTCCACATAGGCCTCGCTGCTGCAGCCTGTAATCTTGACCAGCGAGGTCTTACGCTGGTCGAGGCGCATGGTAATCGTGATGGTCTGGCCGGACTTCGTGTAGCTCCCCGACGGGGTATAGACCACATCGCCCTTCGTGGTACCCTGCAGCTTGCCGCCGGCAAGAGACAGGGAGCCAGCCGACGCATAGAGGCCCGTTACCGTTCCGTTTGCCGCAAAGCCGGCAGAACTCTGTCCTACGGGCTCAATGGAAAACTGTTTACCAGACGCGGAATAGGTGAGCTGGTAGGCATTCGACTCCTCGCCGTCGAGGATGATATAGATTTTGTCGCCGTTTTCCCAGGCTCCAGTCTCGGGCAACATACGGGAAGCCGCGCCAACCGTTGCATTCACGACCAGCTTGTAGCCAGTCAAATCGCTCGTGCGCTCCACCGGAGTCTCGCTGATAGTTTCCTCGCTTTCAGAGCATGCAGCGAGAAGAAGCAGGCAAAGCAATACTGCCGCGCCGCGGAATATTAGTTTTCTCATATGTTCAGTCATTGTTGTTTTTTAATAGATTCTGAAATATTGGATAGCGTAATTATTGCAAAGGTAGTCTTTTTTCATCCAACTTCAAAGACAATGCCATCTTTTTTCTTCAAAAGAACGAAGGTTGCGCAACGATATTGCGCAAACGGCATTACAGCAGAAAGGGGAGAAAGCCTGCGCCTTCTCCCCTTTGGTTGGAAATTGTTTATCATTACTTTACCGTATAACCCGTGGCCGTGATGCCGCTGGCATCCGTCTTTGCACCGGCTGGAGCATTGGCCGTCTTCGTAAATGTCAGGTTAGAGTTACACTGATATACCTCCACATAACCCGCTCTCACATTGGCTTGATTGATATCCCCCGTAGAGCAGATTACATTGATACCGATAATCTTGTTCATCGTCGGGCTTCCGTACTGGGTCAGTTCCTGGTTGGTATTATTGTAATAGGTAAAAGTCTTCAGGTCAGAAGAGCCCTGGAACCATATCCAGGTATAGTCGGGAGTACCCAAATCCGACTCATTGAACTTCCAAGGTTTTCCCCAACTGCTACCTATAGCCGTAGCCAGTTCCGGCGTAATGGCTATGTTCGGGAAGTTGGTAATGGTACTTACCGGCTGCCCCTTGTCGTCCCGGCCGTCCAGGAAGACTCCGAGTTTCACCGTCTGGTTCTCATAGTCTATCACGATGGTTGCATCGGCAATGGCCTTCGGATAGAATCCTGTAATGCCAATCTGATTGGTATATTCCGTATCATCAGCATCCTTCAAGGTTTCTCCATGCAATGGATCCCCAAACTTAAAGCCGCTTATAGCCATTTTATTGCTGTCCTTATAGGGGCCTCCATCGCCTTGGAAAGTCTTGGAGGTGAATGTATAGGTGCCCTTAAAGTCATTGGGCGCAAGCTGAGTAATTACATACTTCAACATTTTTCCATCTGCCTTCAGGTCTATTTCACCCGTACGGGGCGCCCCCGTCGCATTGGGCTCAATGGCAATGTGCCCGCCGCCAAATGTCAGCCAATTGACATTAGAGGTCTCAAGTGTGGCTCCAGCAACCTCTATAGTGCTCTCGGCGTCGTTCACCCAGCGGGTTATCGTCTGGCTCGGTGCCAGCGTAATGGGCAGGGTATAAAGCTTGGCACCTTTCAAGGTGGTAGCGTCTCCGGCTTCTCCCATCGTTACATGCTCCACAGTATATTCACCCGTATAGTCGATATCGCCGACCTTGGACTTTACCTCCAGCAATCCCAAAGGATTCTTCGTGGTAGGCCAGAAGCAGACATAGGCAACGGCCGTCTTCGTCCCGTCCGCATTATCCTGCAGCTCGGCCACCTTCGCCTTTGTAAAGGGCACGGTCCCGTTTGTAATGGTAGGACTGTTCGCATTGCCCCAGCCACATGTATATTTACTATACGCATTCTCTCCATAGAGGTCTATCGGCGTCTCACCCTTTACCACTTCGGCATCGGCCGGGAATACGGCCTTCACCTTGATGATGGAGGTGCACAGCTCCGGATTGGAGTTGAAGTCCACATTCTTCAGCGTCAGCAGGGCGTTTGCCTCGTCCCACTCATAGTTCTCGGCCACGGTCATGTCGTGGTTGGTAACCCGCTGCATGTGGGCCGTGGCATCTTCCAGCGTGCCATCCTGAGTGCTCAGGTCGTTAACAAACACATCGTAGAAGTCAGGCTTGTTCTTCGTGCTTGCCAGAATCATATGCAGGTCGGCGAGCTCTCCCCCAGCCATGATTCCCTTCAGCTTGTCCGCCGTGAGCTCGCTCGGGTCGGAAGTGAATGTGCCGCCCGCAGAGGAAACGCTCGTGCAGGTAAGCTTGCACTCCTGCATGGATTGAGTTTTGGCATTACGGAAGAACACCGTGATATAGTCCACATCCTTCTCGAAGGCAGCCTTCAGGTTGGTGCCGTCGTCGGTATAGACGGCGCGCGAGTCCGGCTTCAGGGCCACATTGATGGATATTCCCTTGCCGGCTGCTGCCTGATTTCCAGCAACACCCTCAATCTCGTCAGAGGAACAGGATGCCAGCGACAGAACCGACGCCAGCGTGGCAACAAACATAAACAACTTATTCTTCATGGCTTAATCCTCCCATACATTATAGTCGTGATACCCATAGCCTCCTTCATTTTCCTTAGAGAGGTTGCCGTCGCCCGGGATTTCCGGGTTGGGAATGACCGTGCTTACATCACAGAGAGCCTCCACGGCATCGAGGCTCATCGCCTTGATCCGCGGCTGCTGATAGTTCTTCCTCGTATCCCGCAGAGTTTCCGTGCAGGAATTTGATACAAGATTTTTCATTGGCGTTTAATTTGTTGTTTTATATATTTTAAGCTTTGGTTGTCAGGATATGATAGGAAAGGGCACACTTCTCCCCTTCTATACTTTGCAAATATAGCCCTTAAAAATCACTTCTCAAACAAAACTTCGGTGATTTCAAATATTTTTTTACACATTTTTGCGCTAATTTGCGCAAAAAAAGGACGGGAATCCAACAGCCACAGACTGCTACCCGGAATGCAGCCAAGAGTTTCCCGGGGTCTTACAAGCGGCGTGTAATCATGTTACAAGCGGCGTGTAATCATGTTACACACGGCTTGTAACACTTTCACCGGGTACGAATCTTGCAACCCCAAAAGGCATACAGCATCACCGCAAGGAAGCACGGCAGGCAGATCCAATAGGCATTCTGGTTACCCCAGGCATCCTTCATGAATCCGAAAAGCGTGGGAATCACCGCACCGCCAACGATGCCGGACACAAGGACAGACGACCCTGTCTTCGTAAAGCGACCCAAATCTACAATGGCCAGCGGCCAGATAGACGGATACATAAGCGAACATCCGAGGGAGATAAACATGACGCAATAGATGGACAGACGGGCAGGCGCAAAGATGACAAGCAGCGAGCCCAGGATGGCCACGAACGAACAAATGCGCAGGGCCTTGTTCTGCGACAGCCGTCTGGGTATCAACAAGATGCCGCAAACATACCCCGTTACCATCCCGATGCTGGGAAGCACGGCGTAGCGGTCGGGATTAGGCAGACCCAGGCTGGCCGCATAGTCCACCGTGGTAGCATCGGCAACAGTCTCTACACCTACATAAAGGAACAGCGTCAGACCTCCCAGAATCAAGTGCGGAAATTGCCAGATGGATGTCTTGCCGGCTGCATAGGGACAATCGGCCACGCTTTCCTCGTCCTCGCCCACCGCCTTTATCTCCTCCAAAGGCGCCTTGAGCATGACCAATGACAAAACCACGGAGACGGCAGCTATCATCAAGAAAGGCTTGGATATGTCTGTCAAGGCCACCTGACCGAGCGGCTTACCGATAACCCACGCCAGCACGATGGGGGCTGTCGGCCAGGCAAACGCGTTACAGATGCCCATGATGCTCATACGCCTGGCGGCACTGTCGATAGGGCCCAGTATCGTTACATACGGATTGATGGCTGACTGAAGGGTGGCATTCGCCGTTCCACAGACAAACGACGCTGCCAGGAACAACGGCAATGAGCGCAATGAGGCCGACGGGACAAAGAGCACAAAGCCTATAGCATAGCAGAGGAAGGCCAGGGACATGGTGCGTTTATAGCCTATCTTGCGGATAAGGAGCGAGGTGGGATAGGCAAACAACAGGAAGGCGGCAAAGTTGGCGGCCAGCACCAGATACGACTGCCCCGCCGAAACATGGAGCGCCGACTGCAGCAAAGGCACCAGATAGCTGTTGACACCAAGCGTGAAGCCTACGGTGAAATACATCACCCCGATATATATCAGTGGCATCAAATACTTATTCCTTCTCATTTTCCGCTCAATAAATGCCTGTGGTGGTACTCTATAAGGCCGTCGATAGGATATCTTATCAGTTTTCCCAACTTCATTCCATAGGAAGTCGAGACCTCTTCCAGAATATCTCTGAAGCAATAGGCAATGGAGCCCACGCTGTTCAGTTCGTATTCCTTATAGTCCGGATAGTGTGTAATAATCTTGTCAAACAAATCCTGAAAGGACCGCCGCACCAGATTCGGAAAGTACTCGTCGTCGTTCAGGTGCTCCTCGATAAATTTGCTGAACTGGGCACACCAGCGATTGGGGAAGGGCTTGGTGTAAATCTGATCGATGATTTCATCACCTGTCATCTTAACCCTTTCCTGAATCAACTCATAAGGCAGGCCTGTTACATTGCGACGGATATAGTCTATCATCAGGCATTTACCCAGATATCCGCCACTACCCTCGTCCCCTAAGATAAATCCAAGGGAGTCGATATTGAGCGTTACTTGGTGCCCGTCATAAAGACAGCTGTTGGTTCCCGTCCCTAAAATGGCTGCAAAGCCGGGACTATCGCCCAGCAAGGCACGGGCACTTGCCAGCAAATCCATCTCTACGAAGACATCCGATGCCTGTGGGAAAGCACTCCTCAAGGCCTTTCTGACAAACGGAAACTGCAGCTCCGTAACCCCAGCCCCGTAGAAATAAATGGCCTTTATCTCAGACGGATTCATGCTCTTGGGAAACGATTGGAGGATATCCCGAACCATATATTCATGGGTGATATAGTTGGGGTTGTATCCTGCACTCGTAAACCGAAAGCAACTGCCGTCATCTCCCAGGCATCCCCAATCGGTCTTGGTGGAACCACTATCAGCTATCAGCCTCATCAGAGTTCTCCTTTCTCCTTTAGATATTCCTCTGTCTTCTTGACATTACCGCACTTTTCTATCATCTTCTTTACATATTCATAATCTGTTATCTGCGGATTCCGATCCATGAACATGCGGACGGAGCGGTCCACCACCTTGTCATTGATCAACCGCACATTTACCATTCTGTTGCCTTCCACACGCCCCAGCCGGATGAGAACTGTCGTGGAAATCATATCACAAATGAGTTTTTGGGAGGTACCGGCTTTCATGCGGGTACTGCCGGTTACAAACTCCGGTCCCGTAATCACTTCCACCGGATAGTCGCTATACTGCGAAATGGGGGAGCCGGCATTATTGACAAAAGAGCCCGTGGGGATGCCATGCTCCTGACATTTCCTCAAAGTCGTGAGCACATAGGGAGTCGTGCCGCTGGCCGAGATGCCCACCACGATATCCTTGGACGACACATGACGCTCCTGAAGTGTGCGCCAGCCTTCTTCCGTGTCGTCTTCTTTCTCCTCCAAGGCAAGGACAAGATTCTCAACGCCACCTGCCAATACGCACTGAATCATCTCGGGATTGATGCCGTATGTATTCGGCAACTCTATGGCATCGAGCACCGACAGACGCCCCCCCGTTCCACAGCCGCAATAGAACATGCGTCCTCCGGCACGCAACTGCGTCTCTATAGCAGAGATGAGTCTGCTCAGATCCGGCAATACCTTTTCTATAGCCTTGGGCACCGTCTGGTCCTCTTGATTAATCAAGGTTATAAGTTCGTCTACTGATTTCTTTTCCAAGTTGTCATACTTGGATGGTTGTTCTGTTAATCTTAAAGCCATAATTATATATGTTTATACCATGAATATGAAATGTTCCTAAAATCCTTTTTGCATAGTCCGCCCCAAGGGTTTTCCCTGCCGGAAGGCCCTTGCCTTTACCACCTGAGACTGATTGATGGTAAACGGCATGGAATAGGCTTCCGACCGTGTCGTCGGTTCCGTTCCGTCTAAGGTATAGCGAATCTCTGCATCTGGCGCATCTACAGCCAGAACGACAACACGATTCCACGGGCCGTCTTTATGGGCTTCTATCTGTACATTATAGAATGCCTGACAATAGTTGATATTTTTCTGTCTCAACCGGAGAAAATGATGCTCCAGCCGGCGGGTAAAGCTCACCCAATCTTTATTGGCTGCACTACTCCATCCGGATTCGCAAATTGCGCAGGCGCGAGGGAATGCCATATATTCAACACGCTGCATATCTTTCATATACTCTGTCCACACGCAGCCCTGCACGCCCAGAATATATTTCCGCTCGTCGGCGGTCAAAGAATCCGGGACAGGGTTATAATCGTACATGGTCTTTAAGGTTGTCTGAGCATCCATGCAGATCTGTTCCGTGGCAGGGTCGGCCTGATAATAATCAAGATAATACTTCTGATAAGGTGTCATTACCACATAATGGTGCTGCCGAGCCGCCTTGACGCCCCCAGCCTCACCCAGCCACGACATCACCATGGCATTAGGAGCCAGCCCCCCTTGCAAGATTTCATCCCAGCCGACAATCTGCCGGCCATGCGCATTGGCAAACTTCTCTATGCGCTGGACAAAATAACTCTGCAATTCAAACTCATCCTTTAAACCGAGTTTTTTTATCAAAGCCTGACAATGCGGACACTTTTTCCAACTTGTCTTAGGGCATTCATCGCCACCGATATGGACAATCTTAGAAGGGAAAAGGGTGAAGACCTCCGAAAGAGCATTTTCCAGAAACTCAAAGGTTTCTTCCTTGGGGCAATAGACCTGCCGGTAGATGCCCCAGCGAGTGCCTACCTCATACTTGTCTTCCAGCTGACAGGACAATTCGGGATAGCAGGAAATCGCCGCCAAGGCGTGTCCCGGCATCTCTATTTCCGGAATGATTGTGATAAATCGGTCCGCTGCATATTTCACGATATCACGAATCTCATCCTGCGTATAATATCCTCCATACGGAGTCCCGTCATAGAACTTTGACTTATAAGTGCCAATCACCGTCTCCTTACGCACAGAGCCTTTCTCCGTCAGCAATGGATATTTCTTAATCTGAATGCGCCAGCCCTGGTCTTCCGTCAAGTGCCAATGGAAGACATTCCCCTTATGCATGGCAATCAAGTCAATATACCGCTTGACATCCAGAGGACCGAAGAAGTGGCTGCAAACATCCAAATGCAAGCCCCGCCACACAAAGCGCGGCTTATCGGCTATCTTGCAACAAGGAGCAGAAAAAGCAATGCCGGCCTTTTTCTCACCGAACACCTCTGGAGGTAATAGTTGATAAAGGGACTGCAGCCCATAAAAAGCGCCGTTGGCCTGACTACTCTCGATGATGACGGCATCGGTGGAAACCGTCAGACGGTAGCCTTCCTTATCCAAGTCTTTTACCCGGCGAAACTCCACATAGTTTTTCCCTGGGGCCTTAACACTTGTATTTAAAGTCAGGCCGGCCGTCGTGCCGAGAGCCTTACTGAGATAACCCGCCACACGCTGATAATCCTTATCCTTCGGCACCACGATTTTAGTTAAGCTGTTAAAGGTAAACACGCCATTCTGCTCCACCACTTCAAGGGGCTGGGGAATAATACTCACACGCCCTCCCTGCAGGGGAATAGACAGCAAGAACAGCATGACAAAAGAAATGATTTGACGCATCATTCAATTATTTTATTAAAAGACTTTATCGACCTCTACGCCAACAGCCTCACCACTATGCCTGAATCCACGGGCGCGAATATGCACACCTTTACTTACCTGAAGTGCAGCCTGATAGAGAGGAGAGTGTATCGTCGGATGAGATCCATCGGTCGTATAATGGATTTCCGTGTCTGGGTAGTCAAGGGTAAGTTCTAATTTCTTAGGATAGACTTCCTGTTTATGATCATAATTAAAAATTACATTAAAATAAGCTTTACTATAAGCGACTTCTTTCATATCCAACCGATGGAATTCTTTTAACATCCTGCGGCTGAAGCTATCCCAATCCTTATCTCCCTTATCGCACCATCCCACCTCTGATAATGCGACAGCACGAGGATATCCCATGTATTCTACACGGGTAGGGTTCTGGATAAACTCCGTCCAAATGCATCCTTGGACGCCCAGAATATACTTATAACGACTTTGAGAAAGCGTATCTCCAATCGGGAAGTAGTTGTAGACCTTACGAAGAGGAAGAAACAATCCCTGCGCCTTCGGCTCCTTGTCCGTATCTTCCTGATAGTAATCCAGATAGCACCAGCGGTTTGGACACATTACCGCATTCATGTTCTGCCAGACGGCCTTGCCTGCCGGAGCATGTCCCCGATAAGAAAGGACGATCGTAGAGGGTACGGCTCCATTATCCAAAATCTCATCCCAGCCGATGACACGCTTTCCGCCTTTCTCGCGGAGGAACTTATCCATATGCTGTACAAACAGCGTTTGCAGGTCGCCGGCATCCTCCGTGCCCAGGATTTTCATCAAATCCTGACAATGAGGGCTTTCCCTCCATTGGTCGCGGGGACATTCATCTCCTCCTATACTATAATAGGGTGAAGGAAAAAGCGGGAACAACTCTGAAAAGACATCCTCCAGAAACTGGAAAGTCTTGACCGTCGGCGACATTATATCCTTCTTCACGCCCCAGCCTGTTGCTACCTCGTAATGCCTGTCCGGAAAGACAGCCAATTCCGGATAAGCAGCAAGAGCCGCAGTAGCATGTCCCGGGAGCTCTATTTCGGGCACAATGGTAACGAAATGATGACGCGCATACTCCACGATTTCCCTGATGTCCTGCTGTGTGTAGAAACCTCCATGCGGAGTATGGTCTCCTCTATCCGTATCATAACCTGTTGTCTCCGGCCGCCACGAGCCTACCTTCGTCAACTTCGGATATTTCTTAATCTCGATACGCCAGCCCTGATCATCGGTCAGATGCCAATGAAAAACATTTTGTTTGTGCATCGACAGCAGATCGATGAATTTCTTTACGAATTCTTTGGGCATGAAATAGCGTGCGCAATCAAGCATCATACCACGATACTCAAACCGGGGTTCATCCTGAATCTCGCAACAGGGAATTTGCCATTTTACCTTTTTGGCAACCCTTTTGTCATAAATTTCCGCCGGTAACAATTGACATATAGTCTGCACTCCATAGTAAGCTCCATGGGCCGTAGAGGAAGTAATCACTATCTTCCGCTTGCTTATTGAAAGGCTATAAGCCTCCTCGCCCATGCCATCCACCTTGTCAAACTCTATTTGAGAGGATGAAGATACCTCCTTGCCATTGTTGACAGCAATCGTATATCCGGTAGCCGTTTTCAGGTGTCTGGCAAAATCGCGGGCAACCTCGATAAAGGCAGAATCGCCCGTTGAGACATTCAATAATGTGGACCTCACTAACTGAAAATCGCCTTCTCGCTCTATAAGCTTCTTCGGCTTAGGAATAATGTCATATCTTTGGGCACCCATGCTGATGGAAATCATCAACATCGACACTATAGCCACAAGTCTTACACATTGGTTTCTCATATCCAACTATTTTTTGTCTAAGGCTTTTGCCAGAATATCATATAAAGCCTTAGAATAGACTGCCGGGAAATCAGCAGATAAAGGGAAGGGCGATTTTACATATACAAACATCTGATTCTTCTCATATTCATAATAAGGTGTCTGATAAGCGTGGGCACTGGGCAAATAAGAATTCTGCCCATTGGTATAGGCTATGAACAGCATCGGGCATCCAACTTCTTTCCGCAACTGCACATCATATTCATTAAACGGCTCACCCTGCGTAAACAAGATGGGGAATCCACCGATATTCACTCCGGCAATCTGAACCTGCAAATAATCTTTTATTTTACCTTCATGATAGCGCCTTACCATCTGACGACACCAACTGGCAACATCTTCCCTCCATGTAGAAGAAACTTCGACCGGATTGTCAAGTATAGACTGGGCAAAATTCGTAATTGTGTCCGCAGTGATGTGCCCGACCCGGAAAGGAAGGCGCGCCTCGCCATAACAGATGCGGAATTCATTCTTCAGTCTAATCTTCCGAAACTTCATCTTCTGCAGAATGGAGTCGGCCATCTGTCTACCTTTATTGTAAGAGTTCAAGCTGTCCCGTTGAGGGCCTCCTATTGGATCCACATTCCCAGAAGCCGAAGTAAAGTGAAACACCTCCCCTCCCCATTCCTCTTTAAGAAACTTCGTTTCGAAGCCCGGGAAATCCGCAGAAACGACATGGCTTCCCGGACCAAGGGTTACGGGATGACAACAGTAATTGACCAATGAGACAATCGGAGCATGGTCTTTGCCTATGAGTCTGAGGACATAAACATGATGGGTGCATGGACCGTTTTTCTCTCCCCTGTTCATATTAATAGAACAAGTTGTCTGACCAAACTCCATCGAGAATGGCTTGAAGCCTTTCTCATCCATTACCGTTTTTATTGCATTATCTATGATAACCTTCCCATAGGTCATGGAATAATTATAATTGCTACCGCCTGGTACGGCACTTGTCCCTCCCGTTCGTGGCGCAGAGTGCGTATGGATATTATGCATAAAGATGTGATCCAGA
Source organism: Prevotella sp. KH2C16 (assembly GCF_900113305.1). GTDB lineage: Bacteria > Bacteroidota > Bacteroidia > Bacteroidales > Bacteroidaceae > Prevotella. Next base: position 108,428 of record NZ_FOOW01000009.1, read on the forward strand.
GGAAGCCCCGTCCTCATCGAAATCGAATCGCGCATTGCCGTGGTTTCAGCGATGTCAAGTTCCATCATATCATTAGTAATCATACATATTTTTTCTCCCTGAGGACTCCTTATTACCAGACAATGAGTCCTCAAGGGAGTTTGTATAGTTGTAGACAACCCTTTCCGGGCAGCGAACCCTGCCAACACCACATGGCCTTTGGGCGTGATGTCTGCAATTCCGATATTACAGGTAAATGCCGGTTCAGCCAAAGTCATGGTTGTTGGCAGGAAAAATGCTAAGAAAACAAAAAATAATATGTGGAAACTTTTATTCATAATTACATCCTTCACTTATCATTATGAGAGCTGTGCCGCATTACACAGCTCTCTGGAGATGGTATATGTTTAGTAATCCGGATTCTGCACCAGGGAACCTCCGCTTTTATCAACTTCGATTTGTGGAATCGGACAGAGATACATTTTATTAGAGAAAGCCTTCTGCGTTCCTTGCATGCTCTGACAATAGCCATAATCAATATCGTAGCTCTTGCCTCGATAGGAGTAAGTATAAATCCATTTGCTGGAATAGACCCAGTTTGAACCTACATTTTCCTTCGGATTAGTACCCTTAACAACAGCGGTACGATATTGCTTGGAACCATCGGGGAACTCTATCACGGCACAGCCCATAATCGGTATGGACTCATAAAAATCGGCTATCTTCCACCGACGAAGGTCGAAATAACGGAAAGGCTCAAACGCCAATTCCACACGACGCTCATTCACCAAGCGGTCGAACAAGGAAGACCCCGTATCCGTTACAGGTGGCATCTGGACATCGGCCCGTGAACGCACCTTGTTGATATACTCCCGACAGGTGGCCTCATCGCCTAACATATAGGCACACTCTGCATAATTTAAATACATTTCCGCCAATCGAAGCCACGGGAACATAATCGTACCGTTTTCTGTCTCGCTAATAGGATTGGCATCAACATGCCACTTTCGCAAACCATAACCAGTATCCTGTGTCTGGTTCCAATTCATGATACCTTTCTTCAGATATTTTCCTTTAGTCCCCGGCTGATCATAATAGAGATGGTTATTAAAGACCGAGTCGCGGAACACGCAAGAGGAGTCTCCGTAAAGTATTGTCTTGTAAAAGCGTGGATCACGGCCCTGCCAAGGATGATTGGGATCCCAGCCAGATCCATCTTCAAAAGGCTTCAACCCCGTATTTTTCATTTCATAATCCAACATTAAGGCCTCAGACGGCTCACAAGCAGTCCAGCCATTAAAGAATGTCGGTGAATAAAGCAGTTGGGCTTTATCCCCTGCTGTCGTAGAGAAGTATTTGGCCCAAATTACCTCAGGACTGTTTCTATCTGTCCAATAGCCATCATAGGTGTCATCCAGAGAATAAGCTCCGCCTATATCCGCACGGTCGACAATCGCCTTGGCAGCATTGAGTGCGCGCGTCCATTTATCTTTGCTGTACTGCCCCTTAAAAACAGAGCCTTCCGGATCATCAGAATCATTAAACAGCTTACTGGCAGCTATCAATGTTATACGGGACTCAAACGCAAGACACACATCTTTACCCACGCGTCCCTGTTCAGAAGGCTTATCAGGAAGCAAAGCCTCTGCCTGATGCAAATCGTTCAGGACGAAATCCACGCAGTCATCAAAGGTATTTCTCTTGACTCCCATACTGTCCTGGAGTTGATATACTTTTGTTATCAAAGGGACGCCACCGAAACGCTCTATCAGATTTCCATAAGCCCAGGCGCGGAAGAAATAGGTTTCCCCTTTCAACTGATTGCGCTTCTCCTCTGTAATGTTCGTTACCTCGTCAATACGGGAGAGCACTTCGTTCATACTTCGTATGAGGGTATAAGCCCTATTCCAAATGTTAAGGAATGTCGTACGAATATTGTGAGCAGACCCACCTTCGTATCCATACATAAAGCGGCTCGGATCTATTTGACCTCGCTCAATATAGTTGGTTGAATTACCTCCATATCGGAAATAACTCTCGTCCGTGATGCTGGCTATATTTCCTTCTGTCAAAGGATCGGGAACCACTGTATAAAAGCTGTTCACATAAGACTCCAACAAAGAAGCATTGGAAAACACATCTTCTTCTGAAAAGGTGGTCAACGGTTTCTTGCTCAAGAAATCATCCGAACAGGAACATAACAGCAAAACCGCTGATGCCACGATTAATCCTATCTGTTTCATAAAACTATTTCCATTAAAATGTTACTTTGATACCTGCATTATAAATACGCGTCTGAGGATAAGTCTGAATGTTGACATCACTATTCTCCGGATCCACATATTTCAGCTTGTCAAATGTCAAGAGATTATATCCACCGATATATATACGCACATTCGTAATACCTACCGAGGCCAGCCAGGGTTTGGGGAAAGTATAACCTATCTCAAGATTCTTCAGGCGAAGAAAAGAAGCATCCTTGTGCCAAAAGTCGGTAGCCCCATAGCGTATTCCTATGCGTGGCCATTCGGCGTCGGTGCGGTCAAGCGTCCAGGCTTTTAGTGCTGCATCCCTGTCGATGTTGCTGAAGTTATAGTCTATGAGCGGTTCATAGTAGAACTTGGCACGGGCCTGACCTTGCAATAGCATCATGAAATCGAAATTCTTCCATTGCGCATTAAAGGTTACACCAAAGACAACCTGCGGGATAGTTGTCAAGTCGCTCCGCTGCCGGTCATAGGTAGTAATCTTGTCGTCCCCATCAATATCCTCATAAATCAACTGTCCCAAAGTGGCACCGCTGTAAGAGGGATAATTCTTCAAATCCTCTTCCGTACGATAGATACCAATAGCATGATAGTAAAGACTCGAACCCATAGGATGGCCTGTCTGTTGCAAATACTCATGGCCTTCGCCCCACGGAGTCTCATCCATAAACTTTATCTTGTTTTTTGCATACAGGAAGTTGGCCGCTATGCTATACATAAAGTCTCTATTAACATGCTTCTGATGTGAAAGCTGCAACTCAAAACCGCCGTTGGTAACGATACCAATATTCTCGTCCGGCAAAGAGGTCAGACCCGTATAAGCCGGTACCGACGCATTACGCTGAACAAGAATGTTTGAGCGACGGGTATGGAAGAACTCCAACTCCCAGGAGAAAAGTCCATTCTTGATATTTCCGTCGAGACCTATATTCCAAGTTTTCGCAACCTCCCATGTAACATTAGGGTTACCGACTATGCCAGGAATAATAATATTCGCATCTGCTCCGCCAAATTGAGTGATATAATTATACAAGTAATTGGTAGAAGTCGTGTAGCTATAAGTCGTCAGATACTGGAAGGCAGAGATGTTGTCATTTCCCTGTTCTCCGTAAGAAGCTCGAAGTTTCAAGTTGGTGAGCCAACTACCCCATGCCTTTTTAACAAAAGGTTCTTCCGAAATGCGCCATCCTGCGGAAATGCCAGGGAAGAATCCCCAACGATTACCCTTGGCAAAGTTTTCCGATCCGTCCCAACGGAAAATAAACGACAGCATATACTTGCTCATATAGTCGTAGTTTATACGGCCGAAAAAGCTCCGGCGTGCAGTCTCCGCTGCATTGCCCGTATTGCTCCAATAGTTATGGTCGGCTGTCCCAGCAAAAAGCTGATCCAATGCGTCCGATCCGAAGCTTGAGCGACCGGCACTAAAACGATCTATACGATACTGGTTTTGCTCACCGCCAAACATGAAGCTTACATGATGGTCCTTTGCAAAAATCCGGTCATAGTTAATCTGACCGTTCAGCGTCAGACTATGCCAGCCACGATAATACTCATCAAGAGACGGCGATGGCCAATAGGTAGAAGTCCTCTCCGTATACTCCCCGGACACTTCATCGTAAGACCAATAGTTCCAAGGAGTCTTCCAGTTCTTTTCGTAGCTGTTTGTCTTATCATAAGCGAGATGTCCTTCAAGCGATAGACCCTTGATCCATTTATCCAGATTGATTCTTGCAGTTAGAGTCGTATTTAAAGTATGAATTTTCGTACGGTCATAGCCTGTCAGATTCTGAACCATGACGGCCGGATTCAAGCCCCCACGCAATCTGCCATCCGGGAAATAAGCAGCACTTGTGGGCTTTGCCCTATAAGTAACCCAGAAGATACCTGACTGATCACTTGGAAATGCCGAATAATGCTTATTCTGTTCCCGTGCAGACATATCAAACCCAATGGAAAGCCAGTCGGTTACATTAAAGTCAAGGTTTGTGCGCATGTTATACTGTGTATAATTTGTAGCACTCTTGCGATAGATACCATCCTGATACTGACCATTCAAAGAGGCGAAATAGGTAAACATTTCAGTTCCACCCTGTGCCGTAACCCCATATTTGTGCTGCAAAGAAAGGGGCTTGATAACTTCATCATACCAGTCGGTATTCGGATACATGACAGGATCGGAGCCGTCTGCATACTTCTGTATCATCTCGTCCGTATAAGATTGCGGGTCGCCCTCTATAGCCTGGTCAGCATTCACAGCTTTCGTAAACTCCACGGCGTTCGCCATCTTGGGCAGACGAGTCGGCTGCTGCATACCGAGATCATAAGAGAATATAATCGTAGGCTTCGCGCTTTTTTGCCCACGCTTTGTCGTAACGAGAATGACACCATTGGCGGAACGAGAACCGTAGATAGCAGCACTGGCATCCTTCAAAACTGTTACACTCTCGATCTCATCACCAGACAGGCGGCCGAATTCATCACCTCGTCCCGCCACACCATCGATGACTATCAAGGGCTTATTATCTCCTAAAGTACTGCGACCACGAATATACATGATAGCATCATCATTGCCAGGTTCTCCAGAGCGATTATTGACAATGACACCAGGAAGCCGGCCTGCCAGTCCTTGCGACAGGTTTACCGATGAGTTAGACTCTAATATCTTACCAGATGTAGTTGCGGTGGAGCCCGTCAAGGTAACCTTTTTCTGGGTGCCATAGCCGATGGCCACGACTTCATCCAGTTGGTTCACATTCTCTTTCAGAACAACCTTAAAATTTTCCCGATCCTTAACGGAAATGGTTTGTGTAAGATACCCTAAATAAGAAATCTCGAGCTCACTACCTGAACTTGCCAAAAGGCTGAAATTACCGTCAATGTCCGTTACCGCATTTGCATCTTCGCCTTTTAACTTGATAACAGCCCCTACGAGCGGGTCTCCCTTTTCATCGACTACTCGTCCTGTTATTCTTTTCTGTGTACCGACAGGCCTCTGTTGGGTCTGCCGAGGAGAGTGAGCTCTCTTTATCGCAATCATGCGATTCTTGATGTCAAAAGTAAGATCCTTGTCCAAAACTCTTTCAAGGACTCTTCGTAAAGGTGTTGCCTCAAATTCGTCGGTAATCCGCTTGTTCACATTCACCTCTTCTGCTTCATAGGCTATCGAATACTTCGTTTGCCTCTCAATCTCTTCCAGAACAGACTTCAAGGTCGCATCCTTAAACGATTTGGTGATTGTCTGGGCACCGGCAGCGAGTGAACACAGGCATAGAATGGCAAGTGCCATAAGACGCCATTTCCTCGTTTGGGTTCGATTCATAATAAGATTCATAATTAGGTTTGTTTTAATTATTAAGTTTAGTTCAGGTTTATATGATGTTTATTACGGTTTCTGCATTGACTTGATATAGATGTCCTTGCCCTTTCTTTCTACTTTGAAAAGCGCAATTGACTGCAAGGTGGAAATAACATCGTTGATGGTCTCCTTGTTCCGTAGGGAGATTGTGAATTTTTTCCTATATAGTTCGGGAGAGAGGACATGAATCCTCACGGCATAGGTACGGGAGAGGATTCTTGCTAAATTGCCCATCGAGATTGCATTGTAATTAAGTCGGTTGCTGATCCATGCATTCGGCTCATTGCCCATTCTGGACTTGGACAGAATGCCAGATGCCGCATCAAGGGTCGCGACCTCACCGGGCTGGAGAACAAGCCGTTCTCCAGCCCGGTCGATTTCAACCTCGCCTGACAACAAAGAGGTAGAAATGAAAGGATCGTCTTTATAGGCTTGTATATTGAAATGTGTGCCCCTGACGGTAACTTCATAGCCGCTTGTATGGACCACAAATTTCTTGCCCTCGTGTCTGGTAACCTCGAAATACCCCTCGCCTTCCAATGACACACGGCGGTTTTTCTTGTTGAAGTTGCTGGCATAGGTAAGTCTGCTCCCCGCATTCAACCAAACCACGGAACTGTCGGGCAGCATGAGCTTCATCTTGCTCCCATAGGGGACGCTCGCCACATAGTAGTCAGGATTTCTGTTCTCCAGGAGAAGCCATGTGACGAAAGAGGACATCGCTATGAAAGCGACCATGGCAGCAGCCTGCAACAAGCGCATGCGGATTACACGGCTACGATGACGCTTCGCCTTCTGTAACCGGGCTGCATCTTCAAGAGCCTCGTCCATGAGTTCCCATTCTTCCTTTGTATTGCCAGAGACCTCATAAGCATGCTCCCACTCCTTTTCCCACTGGCGGAAAAGAGCACGGTTGGACTTGTCTGCCCTGACGAAATCTGCCAGCTGACCATCCTCGTCTTCCGAAGTCTTGCCCTCGAAATAGCGTTTCATCAGAGTATATATGTCCTGTAGGTTGTGGATATCTGTCATGAAATAATAGATTGGTTTCATAATGATGATGCCTGAAGAAACAAAAACCCTACGCAGACCTAAGAAAAAGTTTCTTTTTTTCTATTTATTCGCCATAAATTTATAAATTTGCATTAGATATCATATATTACCATGTCAAAATATGAGGATGCCGAGATACTGATGCGCGAAATCCGAATGGGGAAATCGAGTGCCTTTGAATATCTTTTCAAAGTGTATTATCCTCGCATGCACAATTTTGCCATCCGCTATCTCAAGCAGGAAGACACGGTGAGAGATGTCATCCAGAATACCTTGATAACCCTTTATGAAAAGAGAGACTCTTTCTTCGGTGCCACCCCTTCGGGCATTCTATTCACGACCCTTCGCAACCAATGCCTCAGCGAACTTCGGCATCAGGCTGTAATCAACGACTACAAAACGGACTTCGTGAACAAACACAAGGGCGAGGAGCTATATAATATGGATTTTCTTGGCCAACCCGACAAAACCCTCCTCTACGAGGAACTTATCCAGCAAGTGAACGAAATACTGGATTCCCTCTCTGAACGCAGCAAGGAGGTTTTTGTCTTGAGCCGTATGGAAGGACTTAAGAATAAAGAAATCGCTGAAAAGCTGGGGCTTTCCGTCAAAACAGTAGAAAAGCATATCACCATCGCCACCAAGACTCTCAAGAATGCCCTAAGCGATAAAGAGTTCTTCATTGCGTTGATCTTGCTGGCGCATTTCCCCTGTCCTTAAAATCCGCTAAAGGTTTTCAGACCGACCCAAAACATCCCTGCTTATCCCAAGATTTTCCAAATATTCATTCTGATAGAGCCAGATTACTTTATCAGAACACAGGTCTCATTGATTACTCTTCCTATTATACATTTTTGTTGACTTTTATGAGTCAACCTTTTTTTCAGCTGAGACCTTCGTGCGAAACTTGGTTTTATGATTAGCTTAATACTTTCTCATCTGTTTTTCGTTACTGTGTGCAGAATTTTTCCTTCCTTGTTAATCATATACATAACTAATGCTGTCTTTGAGGCGGAGAACACAGAGAATCCTGACTCTGGGCTGCAGAATACTGTTCCCTCTATGGGGTGCACCTTTCGGGACAACGATGCCGAAGAATTGACCACATAATCGATAGGGTCGTCCTTCATTCGGATGTGCTGGAAATTATGAATATGCCCACAGGCATACATCGCCACATTCTTGTGCTTCTTCAGCACGGGCAACAGACGGTTCTGAAGGTCAGTGCGTTCTGACTGGCTCTTTGGCGTTTCTGCGTAAATGGGATGATGCCCGAAACAAACCACCCAATCCTCGTTTGCATTCGTCAGTACGCTGTCGAGCCACACGAGCTGTGCCTTATAGTCTTGCTTGTATGCATCAGGATAGGTAGTACGGTCGCGGCGATACTTCTCTATCATCGGCGGTGTGTCCAGCATAACTATTCGCACCGACACACCGTTGTCCTCCAGCACCCGGGTGTAATACCGCGCCGGCATCACCCACCGTCTGCTCACCTGGGAATAGTCCAGACAGGCCTGAGTGTTTCCCCGATACTCATGATTGCCCAAGACGGGAAACCAGTCGAGCATCAGTTCGGGATGGGAATAGACCAGCTCATAGTTGGTCAGCCATAGGGGATCGTTCACAGAAACCACGCCATTGAAGTGGTGTACATCTCCCACGGCAACCATGCATTCGGGCTTAACCGTTTCGCCCATCGTCCCCATCATCTCAGCAATGGGCTTTTGATCATAATATCCATTCCGGCCATTGTCGTTCACCATATAGAAAGTCAAATCGCCTTTCATCCGCTTCCATTCTGCCGGTGTCTGGGCATGAATGCCCCCGATAGAAAGGAAAACCGTGAACGCTATCAGTATCAATTGTATTTTTTTCATATCTGCTTATTGCCCTTTCTGCACAACTGGCCAACTTGATCGTACCAATCTGCTGCCGTATGCAAGAGTCTTCTAATTCTTACTATAATTCACTATTCATTCACTCTGCCAGGTTAAAGATTGATTTTCACTCCGCAGTTGAATCTTACACCGTAGTATTCCACCTGCATGGTCCGGTTCTTATCTCCCTGATAGTAGCGCAAGGGCTGGTTCAGCAGGTTATTGGCCTCAGCAAAGAAGGTGGTTTTGATTTTTTTCCCGAAAGTATAGCTGGCATTGAGATCCAAGTAGTTCACGCTGTCGTAGTAGCGATCGAGAACGGCCTCTGTCCCCATCTCGTCCACAAAACTGGAGGCCACATTGTAGGACAAGCGCACATTCAGTCCCCATTTGTCAAAATAGAGCGACGCATTGCCCGTATGAGCCGGTGTGCCCTGCATCTTGATATCTTCGCCCGGCTCCACCATGCGATGCTCAAACTTGTAATCGCGTGTATTACTGTGCGTATAGGTGTAGGTTCCATAGAATCCGAGGCATCTCAGTACCGGTGTGATGAAACCAAAGTCGCGCTCGTAAGCCACTTCGACACCGAAGATGGAAGCGTTGTATCCGTTTACCGGTTTGGAGATTCTATAATCGTCTGCCGTGGGAATCTCCGCTGCGCCACCCTTCCACGACTCTTCAACTATCACATTGTGCAAGTCTTTATAGAAAAGTCCAAGGCTGGCCAGTCCCACACTTTTGAAGTAATATTCTACGCTCGCATCGAAGTTGTAGGAGGTGGTGGGCTTCAGATGGGGATTACCTATCGTTGCTTCCTGGTCGGCCATATTGTAGCTCACATTGGGAATCAGATGCGAGTATTTAGGCCGTGCGAGTGTCTCGGTGAACGAGGCGCGAAGCTTAAGCCGGTCGGTCGCATCATATTTATAGAGCAGGCTTGGTAACCAGTTGGTGTAACTGTTAGACTCTCTGCCTGTGGAAACCAGACTTTCGTTTTCCTTTTCATCCACAATCCAATTAAAACCCCTGTATTTCACATGGGTATTCTCCATTCTCAGACCCGCCATAAGAGTTGAGCGATTTCCCAGCCGGATGTCGTAGCGAAGATAAGCACTCGTAACATTCTCACGAGCATCGTAGTTCCCGGCTGCGTCTTCCAGTATCTCTTCGCCCTTCATCTGGCTGAAATCGATTGAAGCAAGATAGGCATTTTCTACGAACGGAGTACCGATAGGATATTGGCTTCCCGGCATGAAGCCCTCTCTGATTTGTGTAGTCAGATGGGAATACCAATCTTCGTTGTAGGTGTCGGTATAATCGAAATTGTGCGTCTCGCGGTCTTTTTTCTTCGTCACATACTTACCGCCGAACCTCAGTTCGCCGTATCGGGCACCCTCGCCAAGTGGGAGATTAAAATTAAGCTTCAGCTTCCATTCGTTTTCTCGAATCTTCTCGTCAGAATTGGTGAGTTCGTCAATCTCCCAATCGCTGTTCACCGCAGGGATAGGCTTCGTGGAATAAGGCTGTTCACCGTTCACATCCTCAAATGCTTCGCTGTGGGCATCCTTAATGGCGATGCCGAAATAGCGTTCATTGGGACGATCCTCGGTGGCACGCGAATAAGAAGCTCCCCAGTTCACTCCCAATGTGCCCAGCTGATGCTCACCACCGAGCGAGAGGTCAAGTGTCTGCTGGAGTTCCAGGCGTCGGTTACGGTCGTCCTTATCGTCGCCACCTTTTGTTTGCAACACCACGCTCTGCTTGCTGGTTTTTTCGTCCAGCTTCTTGTATGTTATACGGTAACGGTTCTCCCAATCATGCCGGCGGTTGTAGATGGCCTTGAAGGTAAGCTTATGATTGATGTTGAATCGGTAATCGAAGGCAGCCGAATAGCTCTGACGCTGGCGGGTAACATAGTATTGACGCACCTCACCCTTCGTCAGAACCACCTCCCCTTCGTCTACATCGTATTCGAACTCCGTATTGTCCGAACCGCCTGGAGCATATTGATAGGAAGCTGCCAGCATCATCCCGAGCTTACCATCGAAAAATCGATTGCCATAAGTGAAACCCAGATTCCACTGTGGCTTTCCGCTGATCCAATTGTAGCCCGTACCTACCATGGCACTAACAACCTGATGGTTGGGAGTATTCTTCGTGATGAGATTAATCTCCCCTCCTATCGCATCACCGTCCATATCAGAAGTCACCACTTTGTTCAACTCGATGGTCTGCACCATATCGGCAGGAATCAGGTCGAGTTGCACATTGCGCGTATCGCCTTCTGCAGAGGGAATCCGATTGCCGTCTACTGTTACCGAGGTGAGGTCGGCTGATGTCCCGCGCACCTGTCCAAAGCGCGCCTCTCCCTGGTCATACTGCACATTCACTCCATTGATACGCTTTAGTGCATCGCCAATATTGGAATCGGGGAACTTGCCCACCTGATCGGCTGAAACAACATTGACCACCCCCATCTTATTTTTCTGCTGCTGGATAGCGCGGCGATGATCCGTGAATGCCCCAAGCACTGTAACTTCACTAAGTTCCGCACCTTCCGTGAGCACAAAATTCTGCTCCACCGTTCCATTTTTTTTCACGCTCACCGTCTGGGTGATTGGCGTATAGCCAACATAAGAAATCCTAATCGTATAGGTCCCCGGCTTCAGATTAGGCAAAGTGTAGTAACCATTCACATCGCTTGTACCCCCTACTTTCATTCCCTCAATCGTAATCGTAGCCCCAGGTAGTGTTTGTTTGTCGGCATCCATTACCCAACCCTTAATCGAACCCAAATCGGGATTAACAGTCCCTTCAACAGCAAATGAAACAAGACAGTGTACTGACATCAGTACTGCTATCATTACGCCTTTCATCATTTTCAACATAAATTCTATTTGTTTTCTATAAAATTTAGTACAAAGATAGCCTGCCCATGTTAAAAAGGCATGTCATCCTTATTAAGATTCACTAACAATCGATTGGGGATGCTTATGCATGCCTCACTGCATATTCGAAAGTCGAAACCATGCCTTCCCAATGATATATAAAAAAAATGGCCGCCGACACTCTGTGGCAGCTGCCATTCCCTCCTTCTATTACCGTAATATCTTACTTACATCACCTCTTAAAAATATTCTATACTGAATATCAGCAAGCCCAGAATATAAACCAAAAAACAAACCTAATTAAACATTTTGCTCTATGGAGCCTCATCCATCAAACTACTCCTAACTTTCTGTGTATTAAACTGCTTCCAATACTTTTCTGCTCCATCTAATTTATATACGCTTCATTCTGTGTCCCATACTATTCTTCAGATTCTTAAAGGAATCATATTTTTTAATAGAGTCTTTTCTTTCATTATCAATTTTTCATTAACTTTGCACCCACAAAATTTATCCTTATATTGCCATAATATATATAATGAGAAAACCAAAACATTTTTATGCCATTTTTCTGGTGTCTACAATGCTATTGATGCTGTGCCTGCCACTTTTTGCGCAGGATAGGGATGGAAATACTTTGCGTATAGCTACTTACAACATTCAGCATGGAAAGGGCATCAGTTCAGACACGCTATCTTCCAAGAAACAACTTGCATTGATAGAGAGGATAAATCCCGACCTTATTGCTATTGAGGAGGTGGACAGTATGACTACGCGGACACCCGGGCGCTTTCTACTCGGTGAGTATGCTTAGTGGCTGGGGATGCATGGCTATTATTCTGCCGCCATTCCCTTCGAAGGAGGTAAACATGGAATGGGCATTCTGACCAGAGAGCGTCCTTTGCGCGTAAGGCGTCTTGCTCTGCCAGGAACAGAGGAAGCCAGAACATGTATGATTGCGGAATTCTCGGAATATATTTTTTGTGGTACCCATCTGTCAGTCACAGATACTGACCAGATTGCCTCGTTGCAGATCATTGTCAGAGAGGCGGAGAAGACCGGGAAGCCTTTCTTCCTGGCAGGAGACCTTAACTGTGAACCTGGCAGCAGAACAGGGCAGTGGCTGGGACGGAACTTCATCCTACTCTCTGATACAGCACATCATACATGGCCCGCAGACAAGCCTGTGAAGACCATAGACTATATTGCCTTATACAAAAATAATGCCGCGAGGAGTATAGTAAAACTAAAGACAAGGATGATGGACGAGACCAAGGCATCAGACCATCGGGCTGTCTATGCTGACATACGGTTCCGTATTTCACCGGAGAAGCTCTTTTTCGGCGAACCATACTTGCAGGACATGACCGATGACGGGATTACAGTAATGTTTCAGACTCGGACACCAGTGTCTACTTGGATAGAGTATGGGACTGATACCTTGCATTTGCAGAGTGCCCGAACTCTCTTAGCTGGACAGGAACCTTGTCTGGGCTTGGAGAACAGTATCCGGCTTGATGGTATCCAACGCGATGTGAAATACTACTACAGGGTGTGTGCCCGTGAGGTGCAACTTAATGAGGCATATTATAAGATACTGGGCAATACTGTTAAAACTCCGTTCTATAGTTTCACCCTTCCTTCCAGTCATACTCAGGACTTTACGGCTTTTGTCATGAACGACTTGCACGAGCGCGATGATGTGATGCAACGCTTGCTAGAGGTGGTGCGTCAAAAAGGGTTCTCACATTTTGACTTTGGATTTTATAATGGCGACTGCGTACCCGATCCCTACGGACAGGAACATACGATAGTCCGTGTGAACAAACTCATGACAGCAGTTAATGCTTCGGAATGCTTTACAACACTGATCCGTGGAAACCATGAGATACGCAATGCTTATTCAGCAGGCCTTGTTTCGCTCATGCGCAACTTTGGAGGCAAGACCTATGGTGCTTTCACATGGGGCAATACGCGTTTTGTCGTACTCGACTGTAGCGAAGACAAGCCAGACAGTACATGGGTTTATTATGGCCTTAACGACTTTTCGAAGTTGCGTAAAGACCAGGTGGAATTTCTGAAAAAGGAAATTTCATCCAAGGCTTTCCGCAAGGCACACCACCACATTCTCCTCAACCATATCCCCATTTGGGGTGAAGATGATGTTTATACTGACGGATTCCATCCATGGACTGCGCTTTGGGAGCCATTGCTGAAAAAGGCAGGATTCGACATCGATATCGTGGCACATGCCCATAACTATTATTTCTACGAGAAAGGCGTCAAAGGCAATCCTGTCCCTCAGTATGGAGGTGGAAGTCCGTCACTAGGAAGTCAAGACATAGGTACAATTGCCATTCTGCAGAGCCGTGGTGAAAGCCTTCGCCTGATAGTGTTCGATGCGGCAGGCAATAAACGGCTCGACAGGGAATTATAATAATGGTGATAATCTGAGGAACTTAATACTGCTATTCTTTGCAGTGTTTACATGTCTTTTGTCAACGCAGGCTTTAAAGCGCACCCGAAAGTTGGACATTAAATTATCCAACTTTCAGGCAGCAATATAGATTTATCTATCCTTACTTCACCTTCCTAAATATATCCTATATTGATTATCAATGCTTTATATTCGTATGGTACAAAAATGTTTCTTTAATTTGAGTAGTATTGATTAGAAATCATCTTGGATGTTATCACTTTTATATTTATTAAGACCTTTATCGTGTAGGTGAAATATCATAACCTGATGCATCGTTTTCACTCTTATCATACGCATTGTCAATATAAAACTACGGATTCTTCAAGAAATCATCTTCTTCTACAAAAGCTATATACGAACCAGTTAGGGCATCTATACATTTACATATATTACAAGAGTATTGTTGAGGATGTTGATTGAATCTGTTATTGTTTATTATATCAAATACTTTTTCGGTTTTATAAGTTCTAACCCGACATCCATCAGAATTAGTTTGAATCTGTTTAAACCAGTCATACCCTCCATTGCTTTTCATTATCACTCCAACAACTCCATTCCTTTGGGAAGTTCTATCTTTTCTTGATATTTTCTTGAGACAATATTCTATTTCCCAATCTATCCAATTACTCTCTTTCATTTTTGGCGAAATTATAACAATTGTGACAGAGGTGTCAAACATCATATCTTTTAGATTCTTCTTAATATTTTCAGTAGAAGTGTCCGTCAAATCAAGAGAATCACTTGTTTCCCCTTGGTAATACTTAGCATCATCTCCAAGTACTTTTATAATATTATCTCTTAGAGATTGAGCTTCACTATATTTATACGAAATAAAAGTTTTATGGGCACAGTTGCAAATATCCGTGGCATAATTTTGTAGTATAGGCCGATATTTTCTTGTTTGATGCTTAAAAGTTCATGAGATGCATTAACTTTGCACCCATGAGTAAGCAAACAGCATTTGATTACAAGATTCTGGCCAGTTACCTTCTTCCCAAAGGTATACTTGAGTTCTTTGACGTGACAGACGTTCGTGAAGACCACACAGGCATTATTGAAGAGACTAGTGATGAGCGTGTCCTTCTCCATATCTATCTTGACGAGAATGACGCTCGTGAAGAAGAGTGGCATGACCTTAAGCCTAATGGTTTCACAGAAAGCCGTCAGGTTAAT
>NZ_FOOW01000019.1 GCF_900113305.1 Prevotella sp. KH2C16
AAGATAAAGGATGCATATACGCTTATTTGTAGCCTAAGATGCATATTTAGTAGCAAGGATATTAATCGGACTGCAGCAAAGGATAAACTGCATGATTGGTATCAGAAGGTCTCAGCATGCACTTTGCGTGAAGTGAAGGCTGCAAGGGATGCTATCAAATACAAGGAGGAAGAAGTACTAAACTACTTCATCAACAGATCAACTAATGCTCATGCAGAATCTCTAAACTCAAAGTTGAAAGGCTTCAGAGCACAGCTCCGTGGAGTACAAGACCTGCCATTCTTCATGTATAGAACGACGATGATCTTTGGATAACAAAATGTTATTGCCACGGATATTTGCAACTGTGCCCTTATTATCGCATTCAGAATGTGGGAAGCAAAAATTATGTAGAGGTGCGTGGCCGTGCTACTGCTGATGCGAGTGTCGCTAACGCGGACAAGTTCACCAAGCCGGGAACAGTACTCCTGATTGGAACAGAGGCATCGTCGGGTGCCGCAGACGGTGCCATGCGCCTGACCAATCTCCGCAGCCAGGGGCTGGATGTCATTGGCGATGGCATTGACTCCAAGCCGGTTCCATCAGAGTATACTGCTTCCGGGAACGGCTTGACCGCTGACCTTCTCAGCTATGCTCAGACTTATGTATTGCCAGAGGCTCAGGGTGAGAATCTCTGGAATGCCTACAACAGCTACATGGCATTTGCGCACACGATGTTCAATATGGCTACCGGCTTTGCCGACGCTGAGGTCAAGCCGTTTGTTGACAATGAAGCCGACAAGGTGATTTATCAGAACCTGATGGATGATTTCAACAAAAACTATCTTCCGAAAATCAAGCTCGACATCTATCTCGTTCCTGCCGGAGCTGCCAATACCTATTATGTAAGGTCGCAGTTCCCATCACTGAAGCCCATCAAGGACTTCTATACTGCCAACAAAGCAGAGATGGATCGCGTGGTATGCCCGGCTGTGAGAAAGTTCATGGAAGCCCACGGGCAGGATAGCGGTGAGGGCATCGAGCCAGATGAGATTCCCCTGTTACAGAAACTTGGCTACACCTTCCCTGAGAAGTATAAGACCAATGATATTGGCGATCCATCCTATCATGTATGGTATATCTCCTACGGCACCATCATGTCCGATGAGGAACTGATGTTCTATTGGGTGAAGATGAATATTTATAAGCTTTACAATTCTGCGAGAGTGAAGGGTGCATTAGGCAGCCTGTTAGGCGGCGACAAGGTTTCCATGCTGGATGCTTTTGCAAATAAGTATTTCAATGAGATTCACTATAATGTGCCTTACTTCTTGATTGCGGGCTCTTACAAGAATGACGCCGGACAGAGAAGTTTCGTAGCTGGCAATGACTTCGGTTTTGCCAATGACGGCTCACAGTCCGAGTTCAACGACCTGCAGAATGCTGGAGACTATGGAAAGTGGGTGCTTGAGACGATTGACGAAACCAATTACTTTACTGTGAAGCCCAACACGAATGCAGCTAAGAACGGCATGTATTATGCTTCCACCTATCTTGATTTCCCGTTTGAGGTCAAGGGTGAGAATGTGAATGCCGTATATACGGTAACGGCCGACGGTATCCAGTCGAAGAATGAAACTGATGGTTCGACCACTAAGTATGTGGAGTTCGAAAAGGCATCGGGCATTATTCCCGCAGCTACTGCCGCTGTCATCGAGTTCAAGAGTTCTGCCGTAGACAATACCTTGTCTCTCGTTCCCTCTGTTGACGGGACGCGCGCCGGGGTCGGCTACAATAGCACAGACCTCGTGCAGGGAACTTTCCTCGGAGGCAATAAGGGCGACCTGAACAAGAAGTGGGGAACTGGAGTTAATGCAGACTCCAAACTCTATCTCTGGGGCTATAACAAGAGTGATACTAAGAATCCTTATGGATTTTATCTCTACAGCAACGAGACTATTCCAACCAACAAGCCATTCATTCAGACTGCTGCTACCAGCGGTGCCAAGATTTACTTCATGATTGGCGGTGAGACAACCGGTATCAACGGTATAGAGACTGGTGCTACAATCAGCGACAATGCTCCTCGCTATAATCTGAACGGACAGCGTGTCGGCAAGGATTATAAGGGCGTGGTTATTGTAGAAGGAAAGAAGATAATTCAGAAATAAATACAAGACAATGAAGAAACGGTATATCAAGCCAGACGCAATGCTGGTACAACTTAATATGCGAGATAAGATACTGGGCGAAACACTTGGAGGACAATCTACTAACCCCGTAGGCGAAGGCGGAGATATCGTCTTCGATCCTGCTAAACAAGGATTTAGTGAGGATGACGAGGAGAATAGCGGTTATTCCCTTAACAAGCCTTGGGAAGACTAATCAGATGAGATCCCAGCTATATTATTAATAATGATAGGGTGGATGACGACTACAAGAGATAATCGGCATCCACCTTTTATTCTTAAATTAGAAGTTTTAGAGATAGAAGTTTACATCTGTATGCGTAGCTTCATGCCGGATGTCCGAAAACTGTACCTCATCCTCCTTGCTTTTATTTTCACGGTGAGCAGTAGTGCGGATGATACGATTAAAGTTGCCTCTGACAGCAGTAACTTCGTTACGGCCAGTATCCTCATTGTCTCTCCGACTGACGCCGTCTATTCTGTCTTCGGACATAGTGCCATCCGTATGCAGTGCCCGTCAAAAGGTTTGGATTATTGCTTTACCTTTGAGATGGATTCCCGGGTTTATGATTTCCTGAAGTTCTTTGCAGGGAAGGCGGAAGCTGGATTTGTAGCAGTGCCCACTTCTGAATTCCTGAAGTATTATAGTGATGAGGGAAGGGGGATTGAGCAATACACCCTGAATCTCACTCCTCATGAGAAACAGGAGCTTTGGCGAGCTTTGGACAACAGTATGATGGATGGAGCTCATCGTAAGTTTAATCTGTTACAGAATAATTGCACTTCGATGAGCATATTCATGATAGAATCGGTATTGGCAAACGAGGAGATAAACTTTGGAAAGATGCCTACCCCTATGTATTATAAGAACGGAATAGGCGTGCGGTTTCTGTCGCGAAAATCTCCTTGGGCACAGTTTCTGTTCATGACATTCATGGGTACAGAAAGCGACCAGGACTGGGACATAGAAAATAAACTGTCGCCCGAGTTGATGATACCTGTCCTTAAACAGGCAAGAATCGTGAATCTCGTTAGTCGTGAATCCCGGCCAGTTCTGACCGGAGATTTTGTCCGACTCTTGCCCCTTGTGATACAGGAGAAGCCTTGTGCAGCATCGCCTACCATTGTGTTTGCGCTGTTGCTGTTGTGCATTCTGGTGCTGACCTATGGGGAATGGAGATGGAAATGGCAGCACATTGCCAAGTATGTGGATATAGCATTGCTGGCAATGCAGACCCTTGCAGGAATCATTCTGCTGTATGTTACATTTGTGTCCGGCCTGTTTGGTTTGCATTGGAATTGGTATCTGATTCCCTTTAACCCGCTTCCGGCCGCATGTTGGCTTATTTGGAAAAATAAAAAGAACTATTACAGGCTATATGGAGCTTATGCGGTAATAGGCATAGCTTTTATGCTCATAGCTCCCTTGCTGACCTCTCAGGTTGATCTACCTCATCTCTTGCTCGTGGCAACATTAGTCGTCAGATGTCTAAGTAATTACTTTATAAAAAACAAACAAAAATAAATATGAAAGAACATTTTAACAGAAAACGGTTGATTCTCCTTGGGTTTATCCTCTTGGGTATGGGAAATGTCTATGCAGGCGGAAGCAGTTCTTATAATTATTCTGTTACCGTTACTGCAAATCCAACGGGAAAGGGAAGCGTGTATGCAGCGAAAACGAAGACTGCAACAAGTGGGGATGCAACTCTAACGATTAGTAATAGTAGTAATCAGGAGGAAAAGGCTTATTTGTTTGCTACGCCCTCAGGTGGATATTTCTTCTTGGGCTGGGCAGAAGCAGCCACTCCTGCAAATATCCTGAGTAACGCGATCCCTTATGAGATAACAATGAAGAACAATACGGATAAAAGTACTGTTACCTATAGTTATATAGCTAATTTCTCAAGGATAGTGGCAAAATCCAACAATAACAGTTATGGAGCTGTTACGATAAACTCTCCCATGAACCAAGACGGGGACAATGTTATTTTGACGGCAACTCCGTCCAAAGGCTCCACCTTCGAAGGATGGCAAAAGAATGGGACTCTTTATTCTACGGAGCTAAAATTGACTCTGACAGTTTCTGATGAAACGGCCGGAGAGTATACGGCAGTTTTCAATAGTTCCTCCTCTGATTTTACGGGGACTGGTTACTATCGTGTTAGGAGTGCCAATGCTCCAACCATCAATGACTACATCAGTCTGGTAGATAATGCGTTCAACTACAATGAAATTGTAGCGACAGGCGGCGGCGGTAAGGCAATTGCCTTAAATAATCCAGGAGCAAGGGATAAAGCTATCACCCGAGCCGGGCAATATCTGAATCAGGACATTACTCTTATTAGTGAGCCCACTTATGACCCCTATGCAGATCCCTCGGCCGTATTCTATTTCACGAAGGTAGACAAAAAATATGATTTCCAAGCTCAAGGTACGGGGCTGAATACCATTGCCACGGGAACATGGAATTCAAGCCTGGGGGACTTTGATATCAACGATATCTATGCAAATGTTAATTCCAATTCGGATGGAACTTATGCAGTGTCAATAGATCTTGCCCTAAGTTCTTATAACTTGGGAACACGATATTTGGGTGATGATAACAGCACTCTGACTTTTCAAACGGAGAACAATTCCCTCGCGAAGTGGGCAATAGAACCTGTAGACGAATCGCATTACTTCGGTGTGAAGCCGCTCAATGCAAACATCAAGGATGGGCATGGCTACTATTGGACCACTCTGATGACAGCCTTCCCTTATGAGATTCCTGTCGGAGGAGGCGTCAAAGGGGCATACACTATCAAGGAAATCACAACGGCCGACGGCAACAGCTATGCCAGACCTGCCTTGCTGGCCGGTCAGGGCGCGACGGTCGCTGCGGGTACGCCAGTACTATTGAAGTGTTCCTCGTTGGAGGCAGAAGATAACAAGCTTACTCCTGTGGACACGCATAAGTTGGGCAATCCGGATACTAAGATCTCCAATAATCTACTTTCGGGCATCTATCTGCCTAAAAAGCTAAAGAATGACCAGACCAACTTCCGTGTTCTGAATATAAGCCCGACTACAGGCAAGATAGGTTTCTATAAGCTGGGTGCATCCCAAGCCTACATGAGTCCTAACAAGGCTTTCTTGGATTTATCTCAGGTATCAGGCGGTGCAAAGGTCGGTACTGTATATATTGATTTTGACGATGCGGGTATTGTGGATGGAATATCCGAGAATATAGCAAATCCTGAGGTTCCACAAGATAATGTCTACTACGACCTGCAAGGCCGACGGGTGGAGCATCCTTCACACGGCATCTATATTCGAAATGGCAAGAAAGTTATTGTAAAATGAAGGAATATAAAGTTTTGAAGATGGAAAAAGAGTATATTGCGCCTAAATGCGAGATTTGTGAAATCGAACCAACATCACTCATGGCTGTATCAGACGATGACTGGAAGACGACGGACGAGGAGGTTTCCGGGCAGGGCGCCAAGCCGGATTTCTCAGACTTGGACAGCAATGATCCTTGGGAAGATTGATTTAAGTAATCAATATAAACAGGCGGGGCAGGGGATAGAAGATCTCTTGCCCTGTTTTTTGAAATTTATCTGCAGATTTGAAAAATAATCATTAACTTTGCAATAAAAAGAAAGGATTGACAAGATGGATTTTCTGCATTTATGTAAAGAACGCTTCTCTGCCCGCAAGTATACGGCGGAGCAGGTAAGCCAACAAGATCTGGAGTATATCAAGGAGGCTGTTCGCATGGCTCCCTCGGCCGTTAATAAGCAGCCGTATAAGTTTGTGATAGTGCAGTCTGAAGAAGAAAGAGGGCGTCTTCAACAATGCTATGACCGTGATTGGTTTAAGTCGGCACCTCTTTATATTATAGGTTACAAAAGTGATGAAGCGAGCTGGGTACGCCAGTATGACAGGAAGCCACATGCTGACATAGATGTGGCCATCGCTACGGAGCACCTCTGCCTGGCAGCTACGGCACAGGGACTGGGAACCTGCTGGGTGTGCAATTTCGATACCGGCAAACTGAGAGAGCTCTTCCCTTTGGCGGGGTATGAGGCAGCGGTCATCGTGACGATAGGACATATAGCATCCGACTGCCCGCATCCAGAGAAGAAGCGCAAGTCCATGGAGGATCTTTTTGAGACGATTTGATGAAAACAAAGAAGGCGACGAGACAGACCTCGTCGCCTTTGCCTTATTCTGCCACCGCCTTGGCCACGGCCTTAGCAACCTCTTTCATGCTTTGTGTAGGCTCGAAACGGGCAATCGCCTTGCCCTGCCTGTCGACGAGGAACTTGGTAAAGTTCCATTTGATATCCGACTTGCTGGCATAGCCGGGATCTTTTTTCTTGAGCATGCCCGACATGAACTTTGCCTTGATGCCTTTACCGAGACTCCTGAAACCTTGCTTGCTTTTCAGCCAAGTATATAGCGGGAGCTCATTCGCTCCGTTTACCTCGATCTTATCAAACAAGGGAAAGGTGGTCTCATAGTTTTCGGTGCAGAACTGGCGGATATTCTGAATGCTGCCAGGAGCCTGTGCGCCAAACTGATTACACGGGAAATCGAGAATCTCGAAGCCTTGTTCCTTATACTGGTCATAGAGCTCTTGTAGCTCTTTGTACTGGGGGGTAAATCCACAGCGGGTTGCAGTGTTTACGATGAGTAGTACTTTCCCCCTGTATTTTTCGAGTTTTACTTCTTTTTCGTATTCATCCTTAACCGTGAACCCGTATAGGTTCTCCTGCGCTGTTGCAGTAAGGGCAAAGACGGTCGTCAATATTAAGATAAGTTTTCGCATTATTAAATGTATTATGATTTGCCAGTATAACGGGAAAAAACAAGAAATATTATAAGTTGTAGCAATGAGTAGGGCTTAAAGTGAGCAAAAAGGCGGTAAGCCTATCGACCTACCGCCTCTCTTATCCTTTTGCCCCCTTATACAACTTCTATCCGCTTTACATCCTTGTCTTCTTCTTTCTTCGTAAGTTTTGGAATTACGATCTCAAGAACTCCGTCGTTCACCTTTGCGCTGATGTTGTCTCTGTCGGCATTTTCCGGCAAGATATAACTCTGTTCATAGTTAGAGTAGCTGAACTCACGGCGCAGATAGTGCTCCTTCTTGTTCTCTTCTTTATGTTCCATCTTGTTTTCGATAGCAACATTCAGATTTCCGTCATGATCTATATTCATGCGGACGAACTCTTTCTTTAGGCCAGGAGCAGCGATTTCCATCGTATACTCTTTCTCATTCTCCTTGACATTGACTGCAGGTGCCGTTGTGTTAAACTGTGGCATTAAGTCTGTATCAAAGAAATTGTCATCAAACCAGTTGCTTAACCAATTAGAATTGTTGTTTCTGCGAGCTAATAACATAATTAATACCTCCTGTTTGTATTTTAGTTCTTTGTTTATGTTTTTGAGGCTTTTCGGTTGATTGAACTTCCAAGCTTCAATATCCAGAGCAACAATATTCATACCAACCTATATGCTCTGCCACTACTGGCAGGAGAATTACTAATTCTGTCAGTAAAGTTTAAAATAATTTACTTTTACCGCCAGTTTTCATGGAGGATAAAAAAAGAGGAAGCTCTTTGGAAACCTCCTCTTATATTCCTTAATGATTATAGTTGCTTACTTGATAATACCTTCTTCTATGAATATCTTTTTTAATGCTACGACACCACGCTCTACTTGTTCCTGGCTGTGAGTAGCCATTAGGGCAAAGCGAACGAGAGTGTCTTGTGGGGCACATGCAGGAGGAATAACTGGGTTGATAAATACACCGGCATCAAAAGCTTTTTTCGTAACTTCAAATGTTTTATGAATGTCGCGTACATACAGTGGAATAATCGGGCTCTCGGTTTCTCCAATTTCAAATCCTTCTTCGCGGAAACGCTTTAGAGCATAGTGAGTTACATTCCAGAGATGCTCAATACGCTGTGGTTCTTCTTGAATGATGTGAAGGGCTTCCATTGCTGCAGCCGTAGCAGCGGGAGTATCGCTGGCACTAAATATATAAGTGCGACAAGTATGCCGCAAATAGTTAATGGTATCAGAATCTCCTGCAATAAATCCTCCAATGGATGCTAAGCTCTTAGAAAAAGTTCCCATGATGAGATCTATTTCATCAGTAAGGCCAAAATGATCACAGACACCGCGTCCCTGTCTGCCGAATACGCCCAAGCCATGGGCTTCGTCAACCATGACAGAACAATTGTATTTATGCTTAAGCTCCACAATCTCGGGCAACTTAGCTAAATCTCCTTCCATAGAGAAGACGCCATCTACGACAATCAGTTTGACTGCCTCTTGTGGCAGCTTTTGCAGCACACGCTCCAAGTCCTCCATGTCGTTATGCTTATAGTGTAGCTGAGTTGCAAATGAGAGTCTGCGACCGTCAACGATGGAAGCATGGTCTCGGTCATCGCAAATAATATAGTCTCCACGGCCTACAACGGCGGCGATGACACCAGAATTTACGGAAAAACCCGTCGAAAAGCAAAGGGCTTCGTCCTTATGCTCAAATTCTGCGAGTTCTTTTTCTAACTGTACATGGATGTCTAATGTTCCATTGAGGAATCTGCTTCCAGCACACCCTGTACCATATTTGAGGAGAGCTTTCTCTGCTGCAGCAATTACTCGTTCGTCGCCTGTAAGGCCTGTGTAGGCATTACTTCCGAACATTAACACCCGATGCCCCTCCATGGTGACCTCGGGCCCTTGCTTGCTCGTGATAGCACGAAAATATGGATACACTCCTGCAGCCATAAATTTCTGTGGCTCACGATAGCTCTTATACCTTTCTTGTAATTGTCCCATTTAAACGATGTAGAATCACTACTTTTTGTTACAGGTTGCAAAGTTACAAAAAATACTCTTAATTCGCTTAATTTTACCAAGAAATATTCCAAATGATGATTTTTTTTGAAAAACAAAGAGATTTGCTTCTTTTTATTTAGTATCTTTGCAGCAAAGTGGAAACATCATGAAGAAACAAGTACTTTTTATCATGAACCCAATTTCAGGGACAACTTCAAAGTCTGGTGTCCCAAGGCTCATTGACAAATATCTCGACAAGGAGAAATTTGACTTTGAAATTAAGAGTACAGATTATGCAGGCCATGGTGTTGAGTTGGCAAAGGAGGCGGTAGCCCGCGGTGTCGATATTGTCGTTGCGGTAGGGGGAGACGGTACGGTGAACGAAGTTGCCCGTTCGTTAGTGCATACAAAGACGGCGCTTGGCATTCTTCCCTGTGGTTCTGGTAATGGGCTTGCTCGCCATCTAATGTTGCCAATGAATCTTCGCAAGAGTATAGAAATTATAAACCTATGTGAAATCCATGATTTGGATTATGGCATCATCAATGGTCATCCTTTCTTCTGTACTTGTGGGATGGGATTTGATGCTGATATCAGTCAGAAATTTGCGGAGTCGGGTAAGCGTGGACCGATAACTTATGTTCAGAAAGTTCTGGAGGAGGGCCTGAAATATAGGCCCCAAACCTACGAGATTGAATTTGACGGTGATACTACTCGCTATAAAGCATTCCTTATTTCATGTGCCAATGCTTCTCAGTATGGCAATAATGCCTATATCGCCCCTCAGGCCTCAATGAGTGATGGCATGATGGATGTGATTATTATGGAGCCGTTTGACTTATTAGAAGCTTCGCAGATAGCCATTGATATGTTTAATAAGACTCTTGATAAAAGTTCGAGAATTAAGAGCTTCAGGGCAAAACACCTGAAAATCCATCGTGCCGTTCCAGGAGTCATCCACTTTGACGGCGATCCTGTTATAACCAGTGCTGATGTGGATGTGCGTTTGTTTGAAAAGGGATTTAAGGCTGTTGTGAATCCAGATGCAAACAAGGACTTTCGTAAGCCCAATATGCTTCAGAGTGCAGCAGCAGAACTTTTTAATGAAATCAATGTTGTTAAAGACGATATCTCCAGACAGGGCAGGCATGTGCTTGCCCTAAGTAAAATCTTGCACAGGAAGTTGAATTTATAAATAAAAACTGTCGGTTAATTTCTTGTACCATTCACTCTTTTTATTATGTTCTTCAAACAGGGAGACATGCAATTCTTCTGTCTCGGTATTTCTTTTTGAAAATGCGAGCAATAATCTTTTCTCTTGTTTGTTCCTGATGGTTTTTACCCAAACTTTCTTTGTGGTGAAAAATCCTGAGAAATAAGATTCTGTAAGAATTTCCTCAAGGTTTTCAATAGGGATTACGATGCTCAATTCTCCTTTTGGCTTTAAGAGCCTTTCCGAATGATGGAAAAGATTATTAAACGACAGGGTATCCGTATGTCGTGCAATAGCTCTCTTTATGTCGGGATTTTTTAGCGAGTTCACAAAGTAAGGTGGATTGCAGACTATAGCATCGAATTGCAACTTAGACTGGAACTTTTGTAAAGAGGTATGGAAGATTTGCAGCCTGTTGAAAAACGGACTGCTTAAAAAGTTCTCTTTAGCCTGCTCACATGCATTTTCTTCAATATCAATGCCTTCCACAATGGCTTCAGGAAACCTTTGCGCCATCATGAGTGCTATCAGTCCTGTACCAGTCCCAATGTCAAGGATGCGTTTCCCTCCTTTTGCCCATGCTCCCAGTAAAACTCCATCCGTGCCAACTTTCATTGCGCATAAATTTTGTTTTATCGTGAATTGCTTGAATGTAAACTCGTCTTTCATCGTGGTTTTAAACGCATGAATCCCTTTTTTATTTTATGAATTTTCCTAAAAACCTATTTCTTATACATAAATAACATGGCTTTATTATCGATTTCTTATAAAAAATATGTATCTTTGCATACTAAAATGGTTATTTAGGCTATATGAGTAGAAAAATGAGTCCGTCTATACAGACCATTACAGACTTCAATGGGGATGTGAATGAACTGTTCAAGATAGATGTAAACAGCGATGTGCCAATACTTTGCACTCGTAACCTTTTCTTTTTCCCTGGTGTGGTTTCCCCAATCATTATTGGTCGCCCAGCAAGCTTGAAATTGCTTGAATATCAACAGAAGAACCCAGAGGGAATCTTTGCCGTCTTTTGTCAGAAAGATGTGAATGTTGATTTGCCTCAGGAAAACGATCTCTATAAGACAGGTGTCTATGCCAAGTTGCTCCGGATAATGGAAATGCCCGGAAATGGGGGCTCTGTAACAGCTATCCTTCAAGCCCTTGGCCGCTGTGAACTTGATCAGATTACGCACTATGCTCCTTATTATCGGGGCATGGTGAGAAGTTTAGAGGAGGTGTACCCTCGTGAGGGAAACAAGGAATTTCGCACGGCGATGCAAGATTTGCGCCAGAAAGCTGTGGAGTATATCCATCTGAATGACGAAGTCCCTAACGAGACGGAGTTTGTAATCCGTGATACCACAAATGATATTATCTGTCTGAGTTTTATCCAGACAAATCTTCCGTTTGCAGTTACGGACAAGGCAAACCTGATACAGGGAGCTGACACTATGGAACGCTTGTTCCGTACCCTTCGCCTGATTAATCGCGAACTGGAGTTATTAAGGTTAAAGCAGTCGATTCAAACCAAGACCCGTCAAGATCTTGACGAACAACAACGGGAGTATTTCCTCAAGCAGCAAATCAAGAATATTGAAGAGGAATTAGGAGGAGGGGAAGGAAGTCCTGAACGCAGGGAACTTACGGAGAAAGCAGCGAAGAAAAAGTGGCCAGAGAGTGTAAAAGCCATCTTTGACAAGGAGATTTCCAAGCTTGACTTGTTGAATTCACAGAGCCCGGAGTATAGTGTACAGTTAAACTATCTGCAGACTTTGGTCGACCTTCCGTGGGCTGAATATACTAAAGATGACTTAGAACTGAAGCGAGCCCAGCGCATTCTTGATCGCGACCATTATGGTATGGAAAAAGTGAAAGAGCGCATCCTTGAATATATTTCCGTATTAAAGTTGCGGGGCGATCTTAAATCACCTATACTTTGCCTGTATGGTCCTCCCGGAGTAGGCAAGACAAGTCTCGGCAAAAGCATTGCTGCGGCCATGAAGCGTAAATATGTCCGGGTCTCTTTGGGTGGATTGCACGATGAAAGTGAGATTCGCGGGCATCGCCGTACTTATGTCGGTGCAATGCCGGGTCGCATTATCAAGAGTATTCAGAAAGCGGGCTCTTCTAATCCCGTTTTCATTCTTGACGAGATAGACAAAATAACCCAGAACACCATCAATGGGGATCCTTCGTCGGCAATGCTCGAAGTGCTGGATCCTGAACAAAACAATGCGTTTCATGATAATTATCTCGATGTAGACTATGATCTCTCTAAGGTGTTGTTCATTGCTACGGCCAATGATCTGAACACCATTCCTCGTCCGTTGCTTGACCGCATGGAGATTATCGAGGTTACTGGCTATATAACAGAAGAGAAGATTGAGATTGCAAAACGCCATTTGGTTCCAAAGGAATTGGAGAATACGGGATTAGATATGTCTGATGAAAAACCTGTATTTACAAAGGCCGCACTTGAAAAGATTATTGAGTCATATACTCGTGAGAGTGGTGTCCGTCAGTTAGAGAAGCAGATCAACAAGTCGTTGCGTAAGCTGGCTTTCCTGAAGGCAAAGAACGGCAGTCTGCCTTATCAGAAAATCACTCCGGCAGAGATTGGAGATTTATTGGGTAAACCGCCATTCTATCGTGATATTTATCAAGGTAATGCCTATGCAGGAGTAGTAACAGGGTTGGCCTGGACTTCTGTAGGCGGAGAGATCCTTTTCATCGAAACATCTCTGAGTAAGGGCAAGGCTGGCAAGCTGACCCTTACAGGTAATCTTGGAGATGTGATGAAAGAAAGTGCTGTTATTGCCCTTGAGTATGTCAAGGCTCATGTTGATAAGTTGAAAGTAGACTATCGCATCTTTGATCAATATAATATTCATATACATGTACCGGAAGGGGCAACTCCCAAGGACGGTCCTTCTGCAGGTATTACGATTGCAACTTCTATAGCATCTGCGCTCACTCAGCGCAAAGTGCGTAAGAATACGGCCATGACGGGCGAGATAACCCTTCGGGGCAAAGTCTTGCCAGTAGGAGGTATCAAGGAGAAGATCTTGGCTGCAAAGCGTGCCGGAATTACCGATATAGTCATGTGCCAGGACAATAAGAAAGATATCAGCGAAATACCTGCCATCTATTTAAAGGGCGTCAACTTTCATTATGTTGAGAATGTACAGGATGTATGGGATTTTGCTTTGACGGATGAGCAGGTCAAGAATCCAATTCATTTTGAAATCGAAGAACAGAAAACAGCCCAATGACATTCGTACTGCAACATACGGATAATGCCAGTGATGCCCGTACGGGAATCATTACGACCGCCCATGGTCAGATCAAAACTCCCATCTTCATGCCGGTGGGAACCTGTGGCTCTGTGAAAGGAGTTCATTTTCAGGAGCTGCGCGATCAGGTCAAGGCTCAGATTATTTTGGGAAACACCTATCATCTCTATCTTCGCCCGGGGCTTGATATACTCAGGGCAGCAGGCGGCTTGCATGGTTTCAATGGATGGGAACGCCCAATCTTGACTGATAGTGGAGGCTTTCAGGTTTTTTCTCTGACAGGCATTCGGAAGTTGCGGGAGGAAGGTTGTGAGTTCCGTAGCCATATTGATGGTAGCAAGCATATCTTTACCCCTGAGAATGTCATGGATACAGAGCGGGTCATCGGTGCGGATATTATGATGGCTTTTGACGAGTGCCCTCCCGGGCAGAGTGATTATCGGTATGCCAGGCAAAGCCTTGGGATGACTCAGCGTTGGCTTGACCGCTGCATTCGGCGTTTCAAAGAAACGGAACCTCTTTATGGATATGCCCAGTCGTTGTTTCCTATAGTTCAGGGTTGCACCTATAAGGATTTGCGTCAGGAAGCTGCCAAGTTCGTTGCGGATAAAGGTGCCGACGGCAATGCTATCGGTGGGCTTGCCGTGGGAGAGCCTACTGAGGTGATGTATGAGATGATAGAAGTGGTGAACGAGATACTGCCCAAGGACAAGCCCCGCTATCTAATGGGAGTGGGCACGCCGCAGAACATTCTGGAAGCCATTGAGCGCGGCGTAGACATGTTCGACTGTGTGATGCCAACCCGCAATGGGCGTAATGCGATGCTCTTTACTTACGATGGCACGATGAATATGCGTAACAAGAAGTGGGAGATGGACTTCACACCCATAGACCCGGAGGGGTGTGAGACCGATAAGATTTATACCAAGGCTTATCTGCACCACCTTTTCAAGGCGCAGGAACTTCTTGCCATGCAGATTGCTTCGATTCATAACCTGGCATTCTATCTTAGGTTGGTGTCCGATGCCCGCACTCATATAGAGCAGGGGGATTTTGTCTCTTGGAAAAACAGCATCATTGATAGACTGGGAAAGAGAATTTAAGAGGAATATGGAATACAAGGAATTGCGAAGACACTATCAGCGCTATCGGGTGCTAAGATGGCTGGACAGACATCCTGCTTGGCTACATAGTCTTGCGCATTGGCTTTATGACCATACAGGATGGTTACGGAGATTTTTCATGGTCATTGCATCTCAATTGGGATTCTTGAAAGTGCTGAATCCATTCAAATATATCAAGCGGCTTGATTGGTATATCATCAAGAAGTTTATAGGCACTTATATCTTCTCCATTGCGCTGATTATTTCGTTGGCGGTGGTCTTTGATGTCAACGAGAATCTGTCCAAGTTCACTTCGTATCATGCTCCTCTGCGAGCCATTGTATTCGACTATTACCTGAACTTCATCCCTTATTTCTCCAATCTGTTCAGTGCGCTGTTTGTCTTTATTGCCGTAATCTTCTTTACATCAAAGCTGGCAGGAAATTCTGAGATAATAGCCATGTTGGCTGCAGGTGTCTCCTTCAAGCGCCTTATGCGTCCTTATATGATATCATGCGTACTCATTGCGATAATGTCGTATTATTTAAGTGCTTATGTTATTCCGCACGGGACCGTTGTGCGGCAGAATTTCGAGGCGCTCTATCGTAACAAGCAAAAGAGCACCTCTGCAGAAAATGTGCAGTTGCAAGTGGGGCAGGGTGTCATCGCATATATCCAGCACTACGATAACAACCTGAAGAAGGGTTATGGATTCTCTCTTGACAAGTTTGAAAATAAGAAACTGGTAAGTCATATGACGGCGATGGAGATACAGTATGACACCATCTCTGATTCCAAGTATCACTGGAATGCCCGGCAATGGAAGATTCGCCAGCTAAAGGGATTGAAGGAGCATATTACGAGTGGTGCTCGTATGGACACCCTGATTCAGATGGAGCCTACAGACCTTGTCTACTCAAAAGGGCAGCAGGAAACTTTTACATCTCCAGAGTTGCATGACTATATTTCTAAGCAAATAGACCGCGGCTCCAGTAATGTTGTCCAATATCAGGTGGAGTATCATAAGCGGATAGCCTCTTCGTTTGCCTCGTTTATACTGACGATTATCGGATTTTCTCTGTCCTCGCGGAAGCGAAAGGGAGGCATGGGGTTGTATCTGGGCATAGGTCTGGTTCTGAGTTTTACATACATTATGCTGCAGACCGTTTCGGCAACTTTTGCCATTAATGCAGGCTTCCCTCCCATGTTGGCAGCGTGGGTACCTAATATATTATTTGCCATTGTCGCGTATTTCTGCTACCGGCAGGCACCAAATTAAAACAATGAATATGAAATTTGAAGAATTAGATTTGAATGATAACATACTGGATGCGTTGTATGCGATGCATTTTGACGAATGCACTCCAGTACAGGAAAAGTGTATTCCAGAAATCCTGAGTGGTAAAGATGTTTTGGGCGTTGCCCAAACGGGAACGGGTAAGACAGCTGCTTATCTGCTGCCCATTTTGTCAAGACTTGATGACGGGGGCTATCCCAAGGATGCCGTTAACTGCGTTGTCATGTCGCCGACGCGTGAACTTGCACAGCAGATAGATCAGGCCATGCAAGGATTTGGCTATTATTTGCAGGGAGTGAGCAGTGTGGCCGTCTATGGAGGTAATGACGGGAACCGTTACGACCAGGAGTTGAAGAGCATGCGATTGGGGGCGGATGTAATCATAGCCACTCCAGGACGCCTTATCTCTCATTTGCAACTGGGAAATCTGGATCTTTCTAAGGTTTCCTTCTTTGTGCTTGACGAGGCCGACCGCATGCTCGACATGGGTTTTTCGGAGGATATTATGACAATAGCCAAGCATTTGCCCAAGAGCTGTCAGACGATCATGTTCTCTGCAACGATGCCGACTAAGATAGAAGAATTGGCAAAGACCTTGCTCAAGAATCCGTCAATGGTGAAGTTAGCGGTAAGCAAGCCTGCGGAGAAAATCCAGCAGAGTGCCTATCTCTGTTATGAGCCCCAGAAGCTGGGAATTATCCGTCATCTCTTCAAGGATAGCGACTTGAAGCGCGTCATCGTTTTCTGTGGCAAGAAGACCAAGGTGAAAGAGGTGAATCGTCAGCTCGTGAAGATGAAGATTAATTCGGGAGAAATGCATTCCGACCTCACCCAGAGTGAGCGTGATGATATGATGTTCCGTTTCAAAAGTGGGCAGCTGGATGTGCTTGTCGCTACTGATATTGTTGCGCGCGGTATCGATATCGATGACATTGCCATGGTCATCAACTATGATGTGCCCCGTGATGCCGAAGACTATGTGCATAGAATCGGGCGTACGGCTCGTGCTGATAAAGACGGAGTGGCCATCACTCTCGTTAGTGCCGAGGACATGTCTTATTTTAAAGACATAGAGCGTTTCTTGGGCAAGGAGGTCCATAAGAACGAGTTGCCGCAGGATTTAGGTGAGCAACCGTCTTATAGCAGAGGTGGGCAGAAGGCCAAGGCTCGCCGTCGCAATGATCGCAATCAGACAGCTCACAGGCGTAAGCCAACCCCCTCCGGCAGTCAGGAAGCACGGCAGGAGCCGCAGGAGGCTGCTGAGAAGAGCGTTCAAGATAACACCAATGGCGGACAAAAGAATTCCGCAAATCGCCGTCGTCGGAATTCAGGGCAGGCTCAAGCACGGCCTGGTACCCGTAATCGGCAGAACAGGGTAGATCTATCAGCTTCCGAAGGCCAGCAGAACAATCGCCCTAATGACATGCAACGGCAGTCTCGGAACCGTAAGCGGCCCAATAAGCAGCGTCATAATAACCGTAGTGTACAGAGGCAACAGGCAGAAGGCGAGGTTCGCCAACAGCCCCAGACTGCTCAACCACGGAAGAAAGGCATCACGGGTCTTGTAAAGAAGGCCTTTAGCTGGATTCGCCGCAAGTAGGCTTATGATTTCACGAGATAGCATAGAGTCCGCCTACAGCTTCTTCCATCAGAAATGGAATGTCTTTCGCCACTCCGCCATGGAGTGGCAGAAAGACGATATAGAATATGCCATAGGCCAGTATGTCGACGACATGAATCCGGAGCTTTATGCCATTATATCCAAAGGCAATCCCGACTTTATGAAGCTTCATTCTGCTTTTGCGATTGATATGGAATCCGCTGTAAGCCAGTTGGAGACTCTGTTGGGAAGCCTGCCCGGTGCGACGGCTTCAAACTCCACCTTGGCATAGGAGATTTCGTTTCGTAGCTTGCCAATGATTACAGGGAAAAATAATAACATTTAAAGAATGATTCGATGAAGAAAAGAAAGACTTTAGGTTTATTGGTTTTGCTGCTGTCAGTCTTGGGCTCATATCCAGTATTCGCGCAAGATGACATGAGTACCACGAATGATACTATTGTAAGCAACCAAACTACGAATGTAGAAAGCTGTGCTACCTATGAGGATTTCATTGCCAATAACTGGAAAACGGTAGGCCCTGTGGAGGTCAAGACCAAGAGCCGTAGTCGGCAGTTTTGGTGGGGCGGGAAGGATTTCAAGTTCGACTCAGAAGACAAAGCCGTCAAGACCCAGTTGAAGAAAGAGACTTTTGCCATTATGTATGCTGACACTCTGTTACTGAATACTCGGTTCTACAAAGACCGCGGTACCAAGTTTGGGAATGGATATGCCCGTGCTTTGCCGATGGTTGACAGCAGGTTCATCATGATTTATTTCAATGTGAGTGAGATCGCCTCGCGACAGACAGTTGGTGGTATGTTCGGGCTTTTGGGGTCTTTGGCCGTCGCAGCTTCCTCCTCTGCCATCATGAATGAGAATGTCTGCTATATCATTACGCCGGGACAGAATAAGGCCCTGATAATTGATGACAAGAAAATGAAAGAGCTCATGGCAGACAAACCAGACCTCTTGGAAAAATATATGAGCGTCGGTAAGAAGAAACGCAGCAATGCCGAAAATGTGGTGCCCTTATTGGAGGAAGCCGGATTGATTCATAGGCATAATCCTGTTCAATAAGTGAGAGGAAAGTTCTATAACCCTTCTATGAGGATAAAATCTTCTATGAGAAAAAAACAGTATCGCACACTCATCACCGGGGCTTTCGTGTTCTGTTCCCTGACGGCTCTCGGCCAGGAATCCCGCCATGAAATAAGGGTCGGGTTCGGAGCAGGAGAGGAACAGCATTTGAATTCCGTGCAGCATAAATATGTCTGCGACTATAATCTGGAAGAAGGAACGGGTGATGCCGACTGGGGTCTGGAAGGTCCTGCTTGGGTTGCTTGGCTGGAGTATTTCTATCATCTCAGCAAGCGTTGGGCTGTAGGAGCATCTGTCGGATTTGGGATTAGCCGGGAGGCTGCACATGTACCATGGGAGGAAAGGCATGACGCTAACCATCCACATTCCTCCATACATGAAGCAGGAGGAGTTTCTTATGAGGCTTATCCAAATACTATAGTAAATATGAGAAGCCGCTACTATTTTGCAATGCCCGTAGTGAAATACACATGGTATGGCCATAATCATTTCCGGCTTTATTCCAAAGCAGGGCTGGGAGCACGATACTATAAACTCGATGTAACTTGCAACACGCAATCATTTCCAGAAATACATGAGAAAAATATGAAGTTGTCTTATCAGCTTTCTGCAGTAGGCGTCGAAGTGGGTGGTGAGCGTATGCGTGGCTTTGCGGAACTTGGCTATGGCATGCAAGGCATCTTCAATTTCGGTATTCTCCTAAACTTGTAGCGTTTTTAACGATATGGCCGGTAGTGCGATTTGATAAAAAGGAGAGTAAGGCTTGCTATATTCGAAAGGTGAACCAAAAAAACAAATAAAAATTTGTTGGTTACGAAAAAAGTGCGTACCTTTGCATTCGCTATTCGAAAGGACGGCTCCGTAGCTCAACTGAATAGAGCACTTGACTACGGATCAAGAGGTTGTGGGTTTGAATCCCGCCGGAGTCACTTCTTTACGATAGCAGAAACATACGGACTGGCTCCGTAGCTCAACTGAATAGAGCACTTGACTACGGATCAAGAGGTTGTGGGTTTGAATCCCGCCGGAGTCACCACAAGAGCTTCAGATTTATTTCTGAGGCTTTTTTCTGAATTCACCGAACTCACGTTATTTACCATCTTTCTCTTCCTGACGGGCTCGGGACTCTTGCTTGTGAAGCTTTTTTTGTTTCCCGGGAATGTCTTGCTTTTATGAAAAAGGTTTTCGGAGTGCAGCTTCATGCCGCTGATGATGATGTTACAAGCAGCTTGTAACATCATTACACACGGCTTGTAACAGGGTTACACACCGCTTGTAATCCTGCGGAAAGAAATCGGAGGAAAGGCAAAGAGCCCAAAGCATATATAGACGACAAGGCCTCTCACCCTCGGAAACATCCGTAGGAGAGAGGCCCTGTTCATTCAGCGGCTTTCCGGCCTGCTATTATCGAATCATATCCACGCTTCTCTTGAGGAATTCGTCGAGGGCAGCCCCTTTCAGCATTCCATTCTGGAGGAGGGCAAGGTCTATGAGCTGGTGTATCACTTTATTGCCCTTGGCATATTCCGCGAGAAGTTCGTTTTTCTTTTTCTTCTGGTCGGCGATGGCCTGCTCGGTATTCTTCAAGTCGTCTTTCTCTTCCTGGGTAAGCTCTTCCGGCTTCTTGCCGTTTTGGCTCTGGTGCAGGGCAGCCAGCCGGGCTTCCTGTCCTTTCAGTTCGCTCTCTATAGGCTTCAGCGCGTCAGCAGTAGCTTTCTCCGTGTCTTCGAGCACCTTCTTGACAAGCGGATGGTCAGCGTTCAATACGGCGGCATAGCTGTCGGGCATCTGCTGATAGAATGCCATGCCCTGCTGGAAGCGGCTGATGTCTTTCATGCGCCGCATATACTCACTTTGGGTGAGCAGTATGGGCTGGCCGTTTTCGCCCAGCGACTGCACCTCCATCATGAACTGCACTTTCTCAATTTTTGGCATCTGAGACTGGAATACCTCTGACAAATTGGCACTTTGCTCGCTGCTGAGTTCCGTCTTCTTCATGTCCTCCTTGATGATAAGCCGGTCGATGATGTCGGAATCCACCCGCGTGAAGCGGCTTTTCTCAAATTTCTGTTCGAGCATGGAGACCACCGGGGTGTCGAGCTCACCGTCCAACAGGAGCACGCTGTAGCCTTTGCTCTTGGCTGCCTCGATGTAGCTGTATTGCTCTTCCTTGTTGTTGGCGTAGAGATAGACCAGTTCCCCGTTCTTGTCGGTCTGATTATCCTTGATGAGGTTCTTGTATTCCTCGAAGGTAAAGAACTTTCCGTCGATGTCCTTGAGCAGGGCGAAGTCCTTGGCACGGTCATAGAAGTCTTCCTGGGAGAGCATTCCGTAGTTGATGAAAATCTTCAGGTCGTCCCATTTCTCCTCGTAGTTTTTGCGGTCTTCCTTGAATATATTCTGCAGTCGGTCGGCTACTTTCTTGGTGATATAGGTCGATATCTTCTTCACATTTGCGTCGCTCTGCAGGTAGCTGCGGCTGACATTCAGCGGGATGTCGGGTGAGTCGATGACACCATGCAGCAAGGTGAGGAATTCCGGTACGATACCGTCCACCTGGTCTGTAACGAACACCTGGTTGCAGTAGAGCTGAATCTTGTTGCGCTGCAGTTCAATGTTGCTCTTGATGCGGGGGAAATAGAGTATTCCCGTCAGGTTGAACGGATAGTCCACATTCAGGTGAATCCAGAACAGAGGGTCGTCGTTCATGGGGAACAGCGTGTGATAGAACTTGGTATAGTCTTCGTCCTTCAGTGAGTTCGGAGCCTTTACCCACAGCGGTTCCACATTATTTATAATATTGTCCTCGTCGGTGTCAACCTGTTTTCCGTCTTTCCACTCGGTCTTCTTTCCGAACGCTACGGGCACGGGGAGGAACTTGCAATACTTCTGCAGCAGGGTCTCTATGCGGGCTTTCTCCAGGAATTCCTTGCAGTCGTCGTCAATGTAGAGGATGATGTCAGAACCCCGGTCTTCCTTTTCTGCGTCCTCCAATGTAAACGAAGGACTGCCGTCGCAGCTCCACTTTACGGCCTGCGCGCCGTCCTGATAGCTCTTGGTAATGATTTCCACCTTCTTGCTGACCATGAAGGCCGAGTAGAATCCCAGTCCGAAATGTCCGATGATAGCGTTGGCCTTGTCCTTGTATTTGTCAAGGAAATCGTTGACTCCAGAGAAGGCAATCTGATTGATATACTTTTCCACCTCGTCAGCCGTCATGCCGATGCCGCGGTCGCTGATGGTCAGGGTTCCTTTGTCCTTGTCCAGACTTATGCGAACCGTCAGGTCGCCTAATTCACCCTTGAAGTCGCCTTGCGTGGCAAGCGTCTTCAACTTTTGGGTTGCGTCTATGGCGTTAGACACCATTTCGCGCAGGAAAATTTCATGATCGGAATAGAGAAACTTTTTAATCACGGGGAAGATATTCTCCGTCGTAACCCCGATGTTGCCTTGTTTCATGTTTATATGTTTAGTTTTGAATTCTGCCAGAAAGATTGCAAAAAGCGTGCCAAAAGAACAGAAGGGGCTCGGCCTTTGCTTAATTCATCTAAAATATGGAAACGGAAACTTTTATTGCTTTTCTTTGCAAGTTCGGTTTATTTTACTATCTTTGCCATATATACATCTGGATAAAGGAACGAAAATAATGGAACATTACGATTATCTGATAGTAGGTTCCGGCCTCTTCGGCGCGACCTTTGCTCATCTGGCGTGCAAAGACGGCAAGAGGTGCCTCGTCATAGACAAGCGTCCGCACATGGGCGGCAATGTCTACTGCGAGCAGGTGGAAGGCATCAACATGCATAAGTATGGTGCCCATATCTTCCATACGAGCAATAAGAAAACCTGGGATTTCGTGAATTCCATCGTAGAGTTCAACCGCTATACCAATTCTCCCGTGGCCAATTACAAGGGCAAGCTCTATAACCTGCCTTTCAATATGAACACTTTCTATCAGATGTGGGGTGTAACCACGCCTGAGGAGGCACATGCCAAAATAGAAGAGCAAAAATCGGAGGCCATTGCCAAGATGAAAGCCGACGGCATCTCTGAGCCCCGCAACCTCGAAGAACAGGCACAAGTGCTTATCGGCAAGGATATTTACGAACGCCTTATCAAGGGCTATACTGAGAAGCAGTGGGGGCGGAAGTGCACCGAACTCCCGCCGTTCATCATCAAGCGGCTTCCCGTTCGCCTGGTCTTCGACAACAATTATTTCAACGACACCTATCAGGGCATCCCGATAGGAGGGTATAATAAGTTAATAGAGGGGTTGTTAAGAGCCCCCTCTAACTCCCCCCGTAGGGGAGAAACTGAAGCAGTCCCACATTGCAATACCGTCTCTCGGGATATTCCTTCTGAGTTCAATTCTGGTTGCATAGATGTTCTTACAGGAATTGATGTGCCAATAAATCCGCCAAAACATGAATATAGTTTAGACAATGGCGGGTATCGGGAACTGTCAGATCCTATAGCTTATGAGATGCTTGAGGCAAGGGCAAAAGAAATGCGCAAGAATCCAACTGAAGCAGAATCCGCGTTCTGGGAACTGGTTAGTGGAAAGGAGTTGGGTGTCAAGTTTCGCCGGCAGCATGTCATAGGAAATTATATCGTTGATTTTGCATGTCTGGAGAAAAAACTTATTGTAGAAATCGATGGTGGATATCATAGTGAAGACGAGCAAGAAAAGAATGATTATCTGCGTTCTGTAGAGTTGAAGTCATATGGATTCACTATTTTCAGAATTAAGAACGAGGAGGTTATATCATCTCCCGAAGCGGTCGTTCGAAAACTGCAATTAGCACTTTGGCTGGCAGAGAAAGTCCCTCTACGGGAGGGATTTAGGGAGGCTTCCGACACATTAGTCTATACCGGTCCCATTGATGAGTTCTTCGATTTCAAGTTTGGGCGATTGAACTACCGCACCGTACGCTTTGAAAACGAGGTGCTCTACATGCCCAACTATCAGGGGAATGCGGTTGTCAACTATACGGAGGCAGAAGTGCCTTACACCCGTGTCATCGAACACAAGCATTTTGAAATGTTCGGACAGACGGTCTACGATGTTCCCAAGACCATCATCAGCAGGGAGTATAGCACGGAGTGGCAGCCGGGCATGGAGCCGTATTATCCCGTGAACGACACCCGCAATAATGAACTTGCTGCGAAATATCGTGCCGAGGCAGCAGCGGAACCGAATGTTATCTTTGGTGGCCGCCTGGCCGAATACAGGTATTACGATATGGCACCCGTTATAGAAAGTGCCGTCAGGGCTTATGGGAATAGGAGTAGGGAGTAAGTGCTTCTTCAGCATTTTTATACAATATATAATATAGGAAAATCATGCAAGGATACAAGGTTAAGGAATTCGGACGGCCCGTCAAGCGCTATGTCCAGATATTGACTCTGAAGAATGAGCCGGAGTTGATTCGCCAGTATCGCTACGCCCATTCCAAGGAAGGTTTCTGGCCGGAGATTAAGGCAGGCATCAAGGCCGTCGGCATTCTCGAGATGGAACTGTATATCTATGGCAATACAGAAGTGATGATAGTGGAGACTCCTCTTGATTTCGACTGGAATACCGCCATGACCAAGCTGGCCGGTCTTCCCCGCCAGCAGGAGTGGGAAGACTTCGTAGGCCGCTTTCAGGTTTGTCCTGAAGGCAGCACCTCTGATGAGAAGTGGCATAAAATGGATAGGATGTTCTATCTCTACGAGGATTAAGTCTTAGCAAGAATCCCTTTGTTTCTGCTTGTGATAAGTGCCCGAATAAGGGGAGAGGCACAAGGAGCGGCTTTGTGTTTCCGAGCTTCTTGGTCATTATTTGTTCTTTTCGTGTTTGCACAGAATCCTTTGCGGTATGGTAAGCAATGTTAAGTGTTGCCAAAAAACTTTAGCTTTTTCTTCTGTATGTAGTTTTTTTTCTCTATCTTTGCATCGTTTATAAATAAACAGAGTGAAAGGCGAGCTTGCTCAATTACAGGAAAAAAGACATTTTTTGTGATTTCTGAGAGGGGGGAGTCGCTGTAACTCACAATTTTGTAAAAATAAAATGGATAATTAGATAAGCTCTGCGAGCAAGGTTAGGGAAAAACAACGGGCCTTTGATAAAGAAAAAAACTTGGTTTCATAGCTGTTAGCCTTTCCCTATGATTGTAGTGGACTTGCTCAAAAGTGGAGGCGTTAATTACTCTCCAGCCTCTTTGCTACTTGCTAAGGGGAGGGTGAGTTGTGCATATTCGGTCTGCTTTTAATTTGTGGAGAGCTGAAATTAACCGTCTCACAATGAGCGTATCAGAGAATCAGAAATGATAGTAAGATAAGGTTTTTCCATTTCCTTAGTATTTTTAATAAAACCTGTTTCAAAAGGTTTATAAGTCATGTCAAATGTTTCGTAGTTAAAAATTATGCCAGATATAGCTGCAAATAACAAGCGAATAGCAAAGAATACGATACTGCTCTATGTTAGGATGATTCTCGTGACATTGGTGACTTTGTACACGACGAGAATCATCTTGAAGGCTCTCGGCGTAGTGGACTACGGCATATACAATGTTATTGGTGGCGTTATCGCTTTTTTGGGTATTTTCAATAGTTCTGTATCTGCTGCTACACAACGTTATCTTTCATTTGATATCGGGAATGGAGATGGAAATTCTTTAAATAAGGACTTTTCGGCATGTTTAAATATTTACATAGCTTTATCAGTTATCGTTATTATAATAGCAGAAACAATCGGTTTATGGTTTGTAAATACTCAACTCAATATTCCTGCAGATCGTCTTTTAGCTGCGAATTATGTATATCAGTTTACGATATTCTCAAGCATTTGTTCTTTGCTTTGGGCACCTTTTACCGCGAGTATTATATCACATGAGCGAATGGATGCCTTTGCATGGATTAGCATAATAGAAGTTTCGATTAGGTTAATACTTGCTTATGCAGTTTTATATATAGGATACGATCATTTGATAGTATATAGTTTCTTTCTTTTTCTTTCTTTTGTTATTGTTGCGTTATGCTATATAAGTTTTTGCTATAAGCATTTCAATGAATGTAGGATAAGATTGTTTTATGAGAAGGAGAGATACAACAAGCTTATCTCTTATTCTGGGTGGAATATTTTTGGGTCGGCTGCCGGTCTAATTGCAAATCAAGGAGTTAATATTTTACTCAATATTTTCTATGGGCCAGCAGTCAATGCCGCAAGAGGGATTGCTTTTCAGGTGTCGGGAGCAATTACTCAGTTTTTTGCAAATTTTTACACGGCTGTCAAACCTCAAGTCGTAAAGTATTATGCAACAAAGGATTTTAGTGAAATGTATAATCTCGTTTGTTATAGTGCACGATTTTCTTATTATTTGGCATTGTTAATTGCAGCTCCTGTCTTTTTCGAACTCTCATATATTGTTCAATTATGGCTAGGAGAAACTCCCAATTTTCTGATAGTATTTGGGCGTTTAGCAATTATATATTGCGTGCTTGAAAGTTTTTCCAATCCATTGATGACAACAGTACTGGCAGCTGAAAATATAAAAGGTTATCAAATAGCAATATCATTTATCAATTTAATGACATTTCCTATAGCGTATATTTGCTTGAAAATATTCCAAACGCCGACTATTGTGTTTGTGGTAAGTATCTTTATATCAATAGTGGCAAATATAGGTAGAGCATATTATGCACAGAAGCTTGTAGGACTGAAGATGACTAAGTTCCTCAAGGAGGTGGTATTTAAAATTTCTATCCCAACCGTCTTAGTTCCTATAGTTCCTCAATTGATTCTAATTTCTATGAATGAGGGACTTTCTAGATTATGCATGTCAGTTATTATTACATTGATAAGTAGTTCTATTATTATTTATTTTGTCGGCATGAATCATAAAGAAAGAGATATAGTTATAGCTTATGTCAAAAAAGCAAAATCCCAAATTACCAGGAAGTTATAGTTGTGCTGGGTGTATGGCATGCGGAGATGCCTGTCCCAAGCAATGTATCTCTTTCCCATTGGGGGCAGATGGGCATTGGCAACCCAAGATAGACATGAATCGGTGTATTCAATGTCATAGTTGTGAGAGGGCCTGTCCTGTATTACATCGTAAAAAAGAATTGTCTGTTCAATCTGTGCCATATGCAACATGGACAAATAATGACGGCATTCGTAGACTCTCTAGCTCTGGAGGCACATTCGCTCAAATTGCCACTTCATTTCTTCTAGAGGGCGGAGTTGTCATTGGAGCTAGAATAGAAGGATTAGATGTTCGTCACATCTTAATCCAAGAAATAGAGGATTTACCAGTCCTTCAAAGTTCTAAATATATTCAAAGTGATACTCAAAGCATATACAACCAAGCAAAAGAATGTCTAAAGGTTGGAAAGAAAGTTCTCTTTAGTGGTACGGGATGCCAAGTTGCAGCAATATACAACTTTATTCCAGAGAAATATTGGAATAATTTATTCACAATAGACCTGATTTGCCATGGCGTTCCTTCAAGATA
Organism: Prevotella sp. KH2C16; assembly: GCF_900113305.1. Taxonomy (GTDB): domain Bacteria; phylum Bacteroidota; class Bacteroidia; order Bacteroidales; family Bacteroidaceae; genus Prevotella. Next base: position 27,114 of record NZ_FOOW01000019.1, read on the forward strand.
CGATTTGTGGCGTTATTTAGGGATGCATGATAAGAGAATCGTTGGTATTAAGAGTTTTCGTGATAAATCATGGAAGATAGGCTATGCTATGACTTGTATTGCAGAAGATGGAAGTATGATAAGAGATGATAATAATTATTTCTATAATGCATTCAACAATAATAAGTCATTACGATGGTCATGTTATAATTGTAAATTCAAAACAGGTCTTCAGCGTTGTTCCGATATAACAATTGGTGATTTTTGGGGTGGAGAAAAGTTCCAGGAAGAAAGAAAGAAGGGCTTGTCTTTATGTGTAATTCACACAAACAAAGGAAGAGCTCTTTTAAGCAAGACAAATATCGTTGTCCGTGAGACTTCTTGGGAAGAGTGTTTGCCCAAAAACAAAGATTATTTCTATCCAAATAATATTTTTAGATATAATCCCTTTCGTTGGTTCTATCCTTACCTTGTGCGTCACCTAAGTGACCAGGTTCTTAACCATGTTATTGGTTCCAATGGAAATACCGAAAGTAAGAAATATATACCATTAGTACTGATTGATGTAATATTTCAGCATTTCAATTATTTTTTAGCTAAGAAAGCTATAAACAAAATCTTATGGAAGGTCCCACAAAAATAGGTATTCTTACCTTACAGAAGCAGATAGTTTCATATGGAGCAGCTTTGCAAAGTTATGCCACTTGGAAATTTTTGAAGTCAAGGGGCTATGATGTCGAAATTATCGATTTGAGCATGATAACTCGGTTTCGCTTCAGATTGAGTGAAAGATACAAAGCTCCTCAGCAAAGTCTACGTAAAAACATAGTCCATGGATTGATATGCGATTATTTTCGTCATCCGTTGAGAGTATATCGTTTTGGTATGTTTAATCGACTTGTTAAATACTCCAAGTTATATCGACAAGTTGATGAGATTTATGCTAATCCACCACAATATGATGTGTATATTACAGGAAGTGATCAAAGTTGGAATCCTATCCTTGTTCATAATATAGAACCTTATTTGCTATCTTTTGTCGGGAAAGATAAGAAGAAGATATCTTATGCAGCAAGTATTGGATTAAATGATATACCTTCCGAGTTCAAGCATTTATATGTCGAGACATTGCCAGAATATAAGCATATATCTGTTCGGGAGACACGCGCTAAAGAAATTGTGGAGGGTATAATTGGAAGTGAGAATGTAAGCGTTGTTCTTGATCCTACAATGTTATTATCAAAAGAGCAATATCTTGAAATCGCTAAGCCATACCATAAGAAAAATTATCTTTTAGTATATTTGTTAGGGAATGATATCGGAAGTTTAAGATTTGCTTCTGGTATAGCAAAAAAGAATAATTTGGATTTAGTTGTCATTGGCAGTAAGATTAATGGAATTGAGGCAGTATTCGAGCCAAATGCTGGACCAAGAGAATGGCTTGGATTAATTGAAAATGCAAGCTATGTTTTAACGAATTCATTTCATGGGACTGTTTTCTCTTTACTATTTGGAAAGAGTTTTAATACTTTAATTTCTGACGAAAGCAAAGTTTCACGCATATATACTTTGTTGAATGATTTCGGTTTGATGAAAAACATTATTCGTGATTTGAATGTCGTATATGATATATCAGAATATCAATATAATATAGAGGAGTTTAACAATAAATTGGAGACTTTTAGAAATAAAAGTCAGTCATGGCTGATAGATTCAATTGAAAATTAATCCATGAAAGCAAATATGAATTATATGATAGTGCCCGACCTTGCTAAGACTTGTCTTAGGAGCTGATATGTTTAAGAAAAATTCTTAAAACTATACAGGGAGTTATGCCGAGACTTAGTTATATTATACCGATTTATAATACAGAACAATACCTGTCACGGTGCGTTGGTTCAATCTACGAACAGGGAATACCAGAATGTGATTTTGAGGTTATTCTCGTGAATGATGGTTCAACAGATAATAGCTATGTCGTGGCTCAGAAAATTGCATCTGTGCATGGTAACATTAAGCTATATACTCAGGAAAATCAAGGTCAGTCTGTAGCACGGAACTTAGGCATGAAACATGCGAAAGGCGATTATTTGGCTTTTATAGATAGTGATGACTGGTTGATACCGCATACTATAAGGCCCATATTAGAGCAGATGGAAAATAAAGATTTGGATATAATTTCATTTCGGTTGATATATCAAACATTGAAACAAAGCAATATCGGGAGCACTCAACCCCTACCGAAGATGAAGGTAATGAGTGGAGAAGAGGCTTTACTGGCAGGGTTGCAACTTTGGTCGGTTTGTACATCTCTTTATTCGACACAGATGATAAAAGAACATAACCTAAAGTTTGTTCCTAAAATATTAAGCGAGGATGTGGAGTTTAACGCCAGGGCATATAGCTATGCAAAAAGGGTGATGTTTACCGACTATATTGCTTATTATTATTTTATGAATTCCGAATCATCAACCGCCGACAATGATAAAAAAAAGCGGATTAGGAAATATAGTAGTGTCATCTATTCAACTAAGAGTATCCGAAACATTGCTACAGAAATACAATCGTCTAAATTAAAGGAAAACTTTATCCGGCGAGCCAATTCTTCAATTGTAGGATTTTTAATATCTCTTATGAGAAATAGTTTTAATCTGGATGTTGATACTCGGCTGGGGATGTTTGATAACTTGAAGCAACAAGGGCTTTATCCCATCAAGGGTGATACTTTGTCATGGAAAACAAGCCTATTAGTGCGATTGCTAAATTGTAATAGTTTAGTAAAAGCTTTTATAAGGTAGGATGTTTACATTCTTTAACTGTAATGACCAAAATTTTAATTGATGGCAGTATCATTCATATGGAAGACTTATATAAGAGTCTTTCGATATGGATATTTCGTTATTTGGATTCTATTGATGAAAAAGAACGGATTAGATATAAAATTCTTGTATTAGAGGAGACTGCGGCTTATATGAAAAAGCGGTATCCACAATTTGAGTTCATCGTCTATAATCCATATTCACTGAACTTGTCTTCTAATAGAATCAAGAAGTTCTTTCAACGCAACAAATTATATAAGAAGGTCGTTGAAAATAGTAATTGTGACATTCTGTTTGTCCCCAACGATTTAGTAACTTTCAGTTCCGTCAAAGTTAAACTTAGGAAGGTTACTGTAGTTCACGACATGAAGTCCATCAACAATGCACCAAAGTTATCTATCCAATATCTTTCCAATTTATATTATTATAATAGGTTGTTGGCACATTCTGACAAGGTGGTTGCTATATCAAAATATACTAAAGAAGATATACTTCGTTTTTTCCCCCGTAAGTATGAAAAGAAAATAGAAGTGATATACAATAGTGTGGAGATATCCGAACAAGGAATTGAAGATGTTAGGTATAACTATACAAATTATATTCTTTTTGTCAACACTTTAATGCCCTATAAAAATGTTATGACATTCTTAAAGGGCTTTGCTTTATTGAAAGAGAAAATCAAGCAAAAGGTGATAATAGTGGGCAGAACAACAGACTACTGGTCGAGCAATGTTATGGGATATATCAAAGCGGCAGGCATAGACGAAAGGATAATTCATTTGGAAAATTTATCTGAAGCTGAATTGATATGGCTATATAAGCATGCCGACCTTTTTGTTACTACATCTTTAAAGGAAGGATTTGGTTATACGCCTATTGAGGCTGCGATGTGTTGTTGTCCTGTGGTGAGTTCTACCTGTGAGGCTTTGGCCGATACCTCTAAGGGGTTGCTTCATTATTATGGGCCTCCCATGGATGCAGAAGCATTGAGTAAGGTGATGGAAGAAACACTTTCCATGCCACAGAGTAAGGAAGAACTTCTTTTAATTGCAAATAATTATAATGAAGCCTATTCTCGAGAGAAGCAAATTAAATTGTATACTGAAATTTTTAATAGATTATAAAAGTGAGAAAAAATCAAACTGCCCGCCAGTCTAATATTGAATTGCTGAGAATTATTTCAATGTTACTGGTAATGTTGTTTCATGTCACCCATTCAATCTCAATCAATAACCATGTAACGACGAATGGTATTGATGGAATTTTACTAAACTTGATTTCCAGCATCTCTATAGTTTGTGTGAATATCTTTGTTTTAATATCAGGCTATTGGGGAATTAAATTTAAGGGTAAAAGTTTATTAAAGCTCTTGTTTCAGGTCATCTTCCTTTCTTTATTTGTCTATGGTGTGCTTTGTGCTACAGGCTATGCTACGGTTTGTTTAGAACGATTATATCATTGCACATTTGGAATATTTAGTATGTATTGGTTTGTGTGGGCTTACCTCCTTCTTTTTGTCTTAGCCCCTGTTCTCAATGCTTTTATAGAAAACAAGACACAAAAAGAAGTTGAGCTTTTTCTATTTGCATATTATGCATTTGCTACATTTATATATTTCACCACTCAAATTGATTTTATCTTTTATAAAGGATTTCATACTATTGCTTTTATTGGACTTTATCTTCTTGGCCGATATATTCATGTTTATAACCCCAAATGGACACAATTATCAATAAAAAATGATTTCATGATATTTCTTATTGGCGTTGTTTTAGCTTTCGCGATATTACTTATAATGGGTAATTTAGGTGCGGGGCGAGATATTGTGGCCCAGAAATGTGGTAATTATATCTCCCCAACGACGATGGTGTCTTCTGTTTTTTTATTTTTAGCATTTACTAAATTTAAATTTTATAGTCGCATTATTAATTGGTTCGCATCATCTGCTTTTGCAGTATATATTTTGCATCAGCAGTTTGATGCTAAAGCTTTATATTTCGATTTTGTTTCATCAATATACAATATGATGCCCCCTACAATATTCTGGCCACTGATAATTGTTGTTTTAATTATTTTGTTTGTTGTTTTCGCAATGATTGACAAAATAAGAGCCTATGTTTATAATCGTCTTTTGATTTTAATTTATGCAAAATAAGTTCGTTTGGAAATATATTGAAAGTGATTACTACCGGCTAAAAGGTAATGCGAAAACTCAATGCGATAGAGAAGTTTTTCGTCGTGCTCATATTGTCCTTTTTGCGTTATTTGGTCGTGTTCCTGGCTTTACCTATTCTTTTTAGTTTCGATTGGCTAAGGCTAAAGGTGTATTGGGGCTAATTGGGCGTTGGAGACATTATAATAATCGAAGGAGGTATGGTGTGTATATTAACTGGCCACAAAATATTGGGTATGGCTTGTATCTTCCCCACCCTCAAGGAATTGTCTTAAATGTAACGGCTAAAATTGGTAATAATGTTACGATACATAGGGGTGTGAATATAGGTTCAGAACATTATAACGCAGCTACTATTGGTAATAATGTTTACATTGGCCCCAATGTCTGCATTGTTGAGCATGTAAGGATTGGCAATAATGTCACAATAGGTGCTGGCGCTGTTGTGGTGAAGGATGTACCAGATGGGGCCGTCGTGGCAGGTAATCCTGCAAGAATAATATCTTGGAAAGACCATTCCGATTTGCATCGTAATCCCTGGAAATGGTAATAGCATAAAGATGGTGATCTCTTTGTGATATTGAAAATATTGCTAATGTTATACCAAAGAATGCGTTGAAAGGGTGATAAATAAAATACCAAATGGAACAACATACAGATATAAATAGGAGTGATTCTGTAATATCGGTTGTCGTGCCGGTATATAATGGAGAAAAATATTTGAACGAATGTATTGATAGCATTCTTGCCCAGTCATTTAAAGATATAGAATTGCTACTTATTGATGATGGTAGCAAAGATTCTTCAGGGAAAATTTGTGATGATTATACCATCCAAGACCAGCGTGTGAGGGTTATTCACAAGAATAATGAAGGAATAAATGCAACGAGGAGGCGAGGTGTCTTTGAGGCAAAAGGCGAATGGATTGCTTTTGTTGACAATGATGATTCCTTGCCAGAGTATGCTCTGGAAAGATTATATGCTCTCCACGAAAATACAGATATTGTTATTGGTTTTCCTGATGTTCCTAATTACAATAAGAATCTAAGCCTGGAGGAATGTAGACGCAACATGATAACTGCGAAACTATTGCCTCCGAGCCCGTGGGGAAAGCTATATAAAAGGAAGATTCTGACAGATGACATTTTCGATTTTCCCAGGGAAATTGATGGCGAGGAAGACATGATTATGAACATACGATTATTGTTCAAAATTAATCGTGCCCCTCGAATCTGTTTTCATAAAGTTTATAACTTCAGAAGAAATTCAGCAAGCGTGTCACATACCAAAAAGGCTTCTTTAAAGCATGAACAGGCTTTTGATATGGCTCGAAGTATGTCTATACCCTTAGAGAAAAGAGCATCTTACATGAAAGAAATTATATGGAGTCGAATCAATGGCCTAACATCTATAGCTTATCGGACTCCCAATGAAATTACTTCGTGGAAGCATCCTTATCTACAACAATTGAAAAGTGATATAAAGAAATATAACTATCATCCAAACTTTCAAGAGTGGTGTATTCTCCATATTCGTTTCTCTTATGCTCTAAAAGTATGTGCCTTTGGTATTATTCTAAAGAATTTTATTCGCTATAGATTGGGGCTAAACAATTAACATATACACTCCTTTGATGTATGAAAATTAGTTTAATAACGCTTTCTACTCCTACATATAATAATGTACGGGCGGCTTCGGCGTTGCCTTATCATTTGATTAAAGGATGCAGAGAATGTGAAGAATCGTGGTTGAAGCAGTTGGAGTTCGAGGTTTACTCTTATAATATTAATGAAATAGATGCAGAGGGAATCGAGAAGACAGAATCGGCACTTGGGATAAAAATACATTTGCTTCAAAGGCCGACATGGCAAAAGTGGGTGATGAGGTTTCATTTGTTGTTCCTGCGTATTTTTTTTAAATATCCTTTATGTGCCTATTATAGGTTGAACAGGGAGACCATTGATAAAATCAAAAGTATAAATCCTGATGGAATCTGGATATATGGGGAGGAAATAGCGGGTCTTGCTAAGAACTTTGAAGGAATTCAGACAGTTGTTACAATGCCAGACTGTGAGTCGATGTATTACTATCGACTTCTTTCCAAGCGGTTTGCAACCGAAAGTCTTTTTCAAATATGGAAGTATTCTTTTGCCTATAACCAATATCTCCGGATGGAGCAGGACTCATTTGTACAAGGAGTAAAATATCATTTTGTAGGTAATGCAGATGCAGAGTTTTATCGAGATACAAATCCCAGGGCCGATGCTTTTTTCATTAGACATCCTTTATATGAATATAAGACAAAGGAAATAAAATTCCGTTCTCCAATGATCAAAATACTTATTGCGGGAAGAAATGATATTTACATGAAAGAGGCAACGGATGATCTTGTTCAGGCACTATGCCATACACATTCTTTTAACAGCCTTGTCTCTCATTACGAAATTACCTTCTTGGGTAAAGGCTGGGAAGATGATGTGGAGCAATTGAAGAATACGGGGTATAAGGTCAATTACATAAGATTCGCGCTGAATTACATAGAAGAACTGCAACAGCATGATATACAAATAACGCCTATAAGTGTGGGAACAGGAACTAAAGGTAAAGTTCTCGATGCCATTGCCAATGGTCTATTAGAGATTGGTACGCCTGGTGCTTTAGAAAACATTGCAGTTGAAAGCAATAAATCGTGCATAGAATATAAGAACGCAGAAGAGGCTGTTGATATTCTAAAAGCGGTTGCTTCGAATATACAACGGTTTGAACAAATTGCAGTAGAAGGGACCTCTGTTGTCTTGAAGAAGCATTCGAGGAGATTGATAGCTAAGCAACTCTTCTCGTTGTTCCAATATACAGGTATTGCAAAAAATAATTAATATATGTGGCTCTATCTCATTATCTTTCTGATCCCACTGGTATTATTAGTTAGTGGAAAGCAGAAAACTAACAAAAATGCGCAACAGTTGGCGGTCTATCTGACTTTCCTCGCATTATTAGTCGGTATCTCTGATATGTTGGGGGGATACGACCGATATATTTATGGAGAAGTCTTTGATAGTATCGCAGATGTAACTACTGTGCATGGGAATTATTTAGATAATTATGCCTTTAATTTTTATGGTACAGAGGTAGGATACAGTCTATTGAATGTGCTGATATCATATATTACGGCCAACCGTTATATATTCATCTTGATTATTACGGTAATAGTCTATACGCTATTGTTTTTCTCTATAAGGAAGTATACGGCAAATTATCCATTTGCTCTAATTCTCTTTCTGGGGCTATGGTTCTTCTTTAGTTTTACATATTTAAGACAGGTACTTGGAGCCACCATTGCGTGGCTGGGAATCCAGTATATTACAGACCGGAAGTTATGGAGATTCCTGCTAGTGTGGATAATTGCATTCTTGATGCACAATTCTGCTATAGTTTTCTTGCCGATGTATTTTGTACCAATCCGCAAATTCAATAAAACTACCGTTTTGTGGGTGATGGCAGGCTTACTTGTCTTAGGAATATCTCCTCTCCCCAATATGCTGTTTGAAGCTTATGGTGAATCCGCTATTGCAGAAAGAGCCAATGAGTATGATTCGGCTGGAGCTTTTAGAATAGAGTATTTTCTTGAGGCAGCATTTTTCTTGTACTTTATATTCATAAAATATAATGACATCCCTAATGAAAAGAAACATATCGTGTTACTTAATATGGCCTTGGTCTTCTGTGCCATCTTGCTCTTCTTTATTCGCTCTGAGAATGGCGGTCGTTTGAGCTGGTATTATATGATGGGAATTATTTCGACACTCACATATTTAGCAACTGATAAAAAACGGATTTCTGGGTATGCATTGCTTTTGATTGGAGTTTCTTTCTTGTTATACATGAGAATAGTTTTATTGTGGGGAGTCCTCCTGACACCTTATAAAACATTTCTGACAGATGGAACAAGAAAAGGGGATTTCATATACCAAAAATATGAATATGATTTTGATTATGCTAATGATAAGATGTATAGAAGCCCTATCAGATTGTGGGAATAAATGAAAGAGTAAGGTGTGTAAGGAATAAAAGATAACTAAGCCATTGATTACGATATTCACCCCCACATACAATAGGGCAAGCTTATTGCCAAGGCTTTATGAGAGTCTGAAGAGGCAAGGTTTCAGGGATTTCGAATGGATCATAGTGGATGATGGCTCTACGGACAATACGAAAGATATGGTCTGTTCGTTTCAAAATCAGTCTTCTGCTTTCCCAATTCAGTATTTTAAGAAAGAGAATGGGGGCAAGCATACGGCTGTAAATGTCGGTGTCAAAAAGGCTCAGGGAGAGTTGTTCTTCATTGCTGATAGCGATGATATGCTGACCGACGATGCCTTACAGACTATTGCAGACGAATGGGAGAGTGTCAAGGATAATATGTCGTTAGGCGGACTTGCAGGTCTTGATATTGCAATGGATGGTTATCAGATGATTGGCTCTGGATTACCACATGACTATATAGACTGTAACGCTATAGATATCCGATATAGATATCATGTGCATGGAGATCTGAAAGAGGTTTTCAGAATCGAAGTGTTAAGACAATACCCTTTTCCTGAGATTGCAGGGGAGCGGTTTTGCCCGGAACAATTGATATGGTTTCGTATAGCGCAAGAATATAAGTTGCATTATTTTAACAAGCCGATTTATATAGCAGAGTACCAAGCGGAAGGTATTACGGCGGGAATTGTCAGAGCTCGGATGAATAGTCCCATAGCCTCTTGTATGACTTATGCAGAAATGCTGAGCTATGATATACCTTTTATCCAGCGGGTGAAAGCCGCTGTCAATTATTGGAGATTCAGGCTTTGCCTAACTAAGAAAGGCGGTGAGAGGAATCGAAAGTACTTGCCGGGAGTTAATGGATTTTGGAATGTGCTTTTCCCTATAGGTGCTATGATGCACTGGCGGGATATGCGAAATATGGAAAAAGAATTGTTGTGAGAATACTGCAGGTAATAACCTCCTTGGCCATGGGAGGTGCGGAGAAGCTGGTCTCGGAGATGATTCCGAGACTGCGAGCTATGGGGCATACCGTGGACTTGGCCGTTTTCAATGGGGAGGAGACTCCCTTGATGGAGAAGTTGCGGGCAGAGAATCCTGCGATAAAGATATACAAACTTGGGCATGGATATTATAATCCCCTGTATATATTGAAGTTAAGCCGTATTATGCGAAACTACGACATTGTACACACGCATAACTCTTCACCCCAGCTTTTCGTGGCCATTGCAAAAGTGTTATGCTCGGTGGGGCTTGTCTCAACCGAGCATACCACTTCCAACCGCAAACGCAGTTGGAAGTGGTATGCTCCGATAGAAAGCTGGATGTATGGACAATACGACCATGTTATTTGCATCAGTGGGATTGCGGAGCAGAAGCTCCGGGAATATATGGGAGGAGAATGGCAGGATGAGACTTCTGATAGATATAAGCGTATATCCACAATCAATAATGGCGTGGATGTCCGGGCCATTAATGATGCCGGTGCCGATGAAGGACTCCTGCAGATAAAAGATGGCCGTCGGGCCATCCTGATGGTAGCAGGCTTTCGCGAAGCAAAAGATCAAGACACTGTGGTGAGGGCCTTAAGCCTTTTGGGCAAGGAAAAATTTGAGGTCTGGTTTGCCGGTGTTGGTGTAAGACTGGAGACTGTTAAGGCTTTGGCAGCCCAATTGGATGTTGCTGACAGGATCAGGTTCTTGGGGATGCGCACGGATATTCCTCGTGTGTTGAAAGCTGCCGACATGGTTGTGATGTCTTCCCATTGGGAGGGACTGTCCCTCTCGAATATCGAGGGAATGGCCTCGGGCAAGCCTTTTATTGCGAGTGATGTGAACGGCTTGAGAGAGGTTACGCATGGATATGGAATTCTTTTCCCCCATCAGGATGCCCAGGCCTTGGCAAATATTATCAAGCAACTGCATGATAACAACGCCTATTATAATAAGGTGGCAGATGCTTGCTATCGTCGTGCCTTGCAATACGACATCAATAAGATGGTTGCAGGATATGAGCAGGTGTATACCTCGTTGTTTACGAAAGTGTAATCAACTGAAATACTGGGAAATAAGAACAGGCTTGCAAAAGGTAGCTTTTTACTCGCCAAAAGGCCGTTAGAAGGAGGGTAGATAGCCGTTAAAAGGAGAGTAAAAGGCCGCCTTTTACTTTGTTGCTTCCATACGATACTTATATTGCCCCATAAAAAGTATTTTTCAGTTTCATAATTCCCATACTTTTAAAAAATGATTGATAATGGAAAATAAGAAGAAGCTTTTCAGGTTGATGACAGTTGACTTTTCTCTGGATAAACTGATAAGAGGACAGTTGCGTTTTCTGTCGGATTATTATGATGTCGTGGGGGTGGCATCTGACACTGGGCTTCTACAAGCTGTGGCAGAAAGAGAGGGGATTAGGGTGATCAATGTGTCAATGTGTCGTGAGATCTCCTTGCGAGAAGACATCAGGTCGCTATGGAATTTATACAAGCTCTTTAAAAAGGAGAAGCCGGACATTCTGCATTGCAATACTCCCAAAGGAAGCCTGCTCGGCCTAATTGCCGGGAAAATTACTGGGATTCCCTTTAGGATTTATCTGGTAACAGGACTTCGGTATCAAGGGGCAACGGGACCGCTTCGGATGATTCTGAAAATGATGGAAAAGCTTTCTTGTTTTTGCGCTACAAACATAATACCTGAAGGGAATGGGGTTTTGCACACTTTGCGGGAAGACGGCATAACAAGCAAGCCAATGAGAGTCTTACATTATGGGAATATCAACGGCGTAGATACCAAACTCTTCAGCTTAGGCTCGTTATTAGTAAATGACGCAGATCCGAAAGGAAACGGCGCTCCACAGCCAAATCTTGAAATGAGAACAATCCATGACATTCGGGGCAAATATGGGTTCTCAGAAGATGATTTCGTTTTTGTATTTATAGGTCGGATAGTCCATGATAAGGGAATTCATGAACTTGTCGGCGCAATGAGGAAGTTAACGCAGTCCCCTGTTTCTGTTTCTCAGCCTTCCGATATTGCTATTGGTGATAGGCAAGCAACAAACAACTGTCAACTCCGGATTCCTAAACTTTTGTTGGTCGGCTCATTTGAAAAAGGAGATCCTATTACTGAAGAAGATGAAAGGTGGTTGAAGACTTCGCCGTATGTAAGATGGATTGGTTGGCAAGAGGATGTGAGGCCTTACCTTGCGGCAGCGGACGCATTGGTATTTCCAAGCTATCGGGAAGGATTCCCTAATGTTCCGATGCAAGCCGGGGCAATGAATTTGGCAAGTATTGTAACCGATATCAACGGGTGTAATGAGATTATCAAGGACGGGCAGAACGGGAGAATAATTGTAGCACCACTATCTGATGCTGGTAAGCGTAGGAATGAGAAAGGGGAAACCGCTATGCAGACAGCTCTCTACGAGACGATGAGATACTTTCTGGAGCATCCTGCAGAAGTGAAGCGAATGGGTGCAAATGCCAGAGAAATGATTGTAAGTCGGTATGAACAGAAAGATGTCTGGGCCGCGCTATTGGAGTATTACCATAGCCTTGGGGTCTAGTCGATGATTGCTTTGGGGTGTAAGGATTAAGACAGAAGGTAATGTTGTACAAAATAGCACATTTCTTACGGGACAGATGTCCGCAGGTCTGGAATTTTTTTGGAATCATCTTGTCTCGGCTTTTTAATGTCAGATACAGGCGAAAACTCATGCAAATTCCGCTCATTCTCGATAGATATAAAACGAAACAATACTCGATAGTAGCTCTGGATGAGGCTAATATTCCTTTGTTGGCTAGTATGTTTGCAAGGCAACCAGAGGAAGCGTTTGAGTATTTCAGGCCACATGGCTTTGATGTGGCTTCATTGAAAACACTTGCCAAGGATAAGTCGTTTTTAGCGTTTGTGGTCGTTGAGCCTTCGAGAAATAATACTATTAAGATTGATAAGAATGAATCTGTCGAGCCAGAAGCAATAGGCTATTTCTTCATGAGAAGTTATTTCTGGGGTAAATGCTTCCGTGGCTATATGACGGATTATCAGCATAGGCGGATGGGAATAAACAAGCTGATGAATCAGTGTGCTACGGAGATAGCCTCCTGTTTGCAGATGGAAACCTATGGTACGATTTCTCATAATAACATAGCTTCATTAAAATCAGCCGAAGCTGTAAATGAGATTCGAGTTGTCAAAGCAATGCCTAACGGTGATATGTATGTGCAATATATCCCGAAGAGGGATAGTTTTTAGCTATTGGCTTTTAGTTGGTAGATAATATATGGGTAGTTATAAGTATGGCTTTAACTAAAAAATGATATTAAAGTGTATTTTTGACAGGTTGATGTCGCTGGTAGGGCTTATTTGCCTAAGCCCCGCGCTATTAGTGGTTGCCATCCTGATTAAAGTAAAAATGCCGGAAGGGCCAGTCCTGTTCAGGCAAAAGCGGGTAGGGCAAAATGGTAAGCTGTTTACCGTTTACAAGTTCCGATCAATGACAGTGAAGAAAGAAGCCTCGATAGCCAGCAGGGATTCAGAGACCACTTCCATTGCTTCGGAGGAACAAAGCAGAATTACTCCTCTCGGCGAAAAGCTGCGGAGATACAAGCTCGATGAGCTCCCGGAACTCTGGAATGTACTGAAGGGCGACATGAGCTTTGTCGGCCCCCGTCCGGATGTGCCTGGCTATGCCGATAAGTTAGAGGGGGAGAGCCGGAATGTTTTGAAGTTGAAGCCTGGGATTACGGGCCCTGCAAGCCTGAAATATCGTGATGAAGAATATTTATTGGCTACCGTGGATAATCCACAGCAATATAATGATGAGGTAATTTATCCTGATAAGGTGCGGCTGAATCTTTATTACTTGCAGCACTATTCGTTCGTTAAAGATATACAAATGATGGTCTGCACGGTCTTGGGAAAGAAAATGGATTATGCCGGAGAGAAGATATAGCCCAGCCGACTAATTCTTTTTTATATTTGTGCGGATGGAGCTGTATTATGATTCGTGTACAAATTTTGCGCAAACAATTTTCGTGTTTGGAACAAAGGTCTTATGCTAAATGCACAGAGGGTTTGTATAGTTACTGCGAAGCGATGGTTGTAAAGTGGTTCCTTGTATCTGCCGGTGCTGAATTCCATGATACTAGTATGGACGCAAGACCCTTCATAGGAACTGCTTATGCCTGCCCTCATATTTAAGGAATTTTAATTAGGACTATAAATTCTTATGCGAATCATTTCCTTTTATTATAAAGAATGATTAACTTTGTTCTTGAATATATATAACAATAGTTTATGAAGAGATCTGTATCCTTAATTTGTGGAGTCCTATTTACCCTCCTTGGGATGAATGCCCAGAATGTAGTAACTTTTGATTTCACGACCGAGAGCGCGATAAAAAGCTATTATTCTGATTATTCGGAAACATCCCATGATTTCAAGAGGATTACAACAGCATCTCCTGTAGTTATCGAGTCTTCTTTTACCAACGCCAATAGTGGTTTCTGGTTGATTAAGAATGTGGGGCAGATGAGAGTTTATAAGGGCGATGCTATCACGATTTCTGTTCAAGAAGGATGTACCATTCAGTCTATAAAGTTTATGGGGAGGTATTTAGCCTATTTGCAGTATGGTAATAAAGATATTGCTGGGGGAGGCGTGGAAGAATGTACCTTGACTGATTTTACAAATGGCGAATCGGTGAAGCTAAGCTCCAGAGCAAGTTCTGCAAATATCTCTAAGATAATAGTTACCTATGCAGATGCGTCCGACAACCTTTCTCTCTTTCAGAATGCTGACAATGAGTCTGTCCTGACTGGTTATTTGGGTAAGAGGGCTACCGTTACCTTGTCGGATCGCAAGCTGGTTTCCGCTTATTGGAACACATTCTGTTTGCCTTTCGATGTGGATGCCAATCAAGTAAGGTCGGTTTTTGGCGAGAACGCAGAGATTAGGGAATTCTCTTCCGTGCAGAATTCGACAATGTTTTTTACAAAGACTGATCATATTGAGGCCGGCAAAGCCTATTTGCTAAGGGCGGATGCAGCGAGCCCTAGGTTTACGGATGTGGTTATCAGCAAGGCTACTCCTGTCGAGCAAACCATTCAGGGCTATTCTTTCATAGGTACTTTTGGGAACTACGAGATGAAAACGGATGGAACGGAATTGTTCTTTTATTCGGAAGATAAGCTTTGTAAGCCGATAGAATCTGATAAAATAATCTATGGTTTCCGGGCTTTTGTCAGGACTGTACAGGCTGAGGCGAAAGTTTGCCTTGTAGGCCAGACCACAGGGATTGAAAAGATAAAATTAGACCCAACGATAAATAATGCCGTCTATTCAATTTCCGGATTACGGATGGACAACGAGAATCTGTCCAGAGGAATCTATATCAAAAATGGCAAAAAGATAGTTATTAGATAGGTAAACGAATATGAAGAGAAATTATATAGAGCCGCAATGTCAGGCTCGTGCATATGCCTCATCAGAAATTCTTGCTGCAAGTGACCCGGACGCCGTCGTTGTGGATCCGACGAATCCTGGTGAAGGAGGGGCGAGTGGTGCGCACAGCAAGGAGTATGAAGACTCTGGAGTCTGGGGAGACTGAGTCCACCATGTCCAGTAATTGGCATTATGGTTTAACACTTAGATGAAATAGATATATGAAAAAAAATAGAATTCTGCTCTGCCTTGCACATATGTCAGGGAATGAGATGAAATATATAAAAGAAGCCTTCGACACCAATTGGGTTGTTCCACTTGGCCCGAATGTGAATGCGTTTGAAGAGGAGTTGAAGCGGTTTGTAACCTCTTCAAGCCATTCCGATGGGGAGAAGCGTTATGAGGGAGAGAATTATCCAGACACAATCAATGCCCATGAGAGCAATCCGGACAACCTATGGCCAGACTCATTACCCGCATTAGAGAGGAAACAGGTTGTGGCTCTCTGCTCGGGCACTTCAGCCGTGCATCTTTCCTTGGTGGCATTAGGCGTGAAAACTGGCGACGAAGTGATTTGTCAGAGCTTCACATTCTGTGCCAGTTCGCACCCGGTAACCTATCAAGGAGCTGTTCCCGTGTTCGTGGATTCGGAACGGGACACTTGGAATATGGATCCAGAATTGTTAGAAGTGGCTATCAAAGACCGTATCGAGAAAACGGGCAAGAAGCCTAAGGCCATCATCGTGGTATACCTCTATGGCATGCCCGCAAAGATCAAGGAAATCATGCAGGTGGCAGGGAAATATGACATTCCGCTGATAGAAGATGCCGCCGAGGGACTTGGCTCGAGATACGATGGTCAGGTGGTGGGTACATTTGGCAAGTATGGCGTGATGAGTTTCAATGGCAACAAGATGATTACGACTTCGGGAGGCGGAGCCTTGATTTGCCCGGACGAGGAGAGCAAGAATCGAGTAATGTTCTTTGCTACCCAGGCTCGCGAAGCTTTCCCATATTATCAGCATGAAGAGATTGGCTACAACTACCGGCTGAGTAACATCTGTGCAGGTATCGGCCGTGGTCAGCTGACCGTTCTGGACGAGCATATTGCCCACCATCGACATATCGCAAAACTATATGCAGAAGGTTTCAAAGATATGGAAGGCATCACTTTTCATGGAAATCCCGATGAGCATTGCGATTCTAATTTCTGGCTGAATACCATAACCTTGGATTCTAATCTCAGGGTTGCAGGTCAGGATGAGGCCTATCATGAGGCCGTGAAAGGAGCTGTCGGCGGGGCTGCTGGTGTAGTTCACTCTACCGGGAAAGTCCATACAGACTGCGAGCCTAATACGAATGTAGAGGCCATGCGTGTGGCCTTGGACAAGGCCAATATAGAAAGCCGTCCCTTGTGGAAGCCCATGCACAGGCAACCCGTATACAAGGATTGTCCCGCATACGGTAACGGAGTGAGCGAAAGCATCTTCAAGACAGGGCTTTGCCTTCCATCCGGTCCACTAGTAACGGATGACGACATTGCCTACATCATAGATGCCATTAAGAAGTCGATTGTTTAGGCAGTTTTTAGATACAAGCGAAATAGAAAGATTATGTTGCATAAGATATTAAACTGGTATTTCACGAAGAATGCGCTGCCTTATTGGTGCATTCTTCTATTGGACTTATTAATATGCTATTTGTCAGGCATCTTCGTGTTCTGGCTGTATTACCATGGAGCCGTTACGCTGGGAAATATAGGCATTCTGACAAAGACCATCTTTGTCTATATGATCTTCAACCTGATTGGCTTCAAGATTTTCCATACCTATTCGGGAATCATCCGTTACTCTTCCTTTGTCGATTTGGAGAGGGTGGGGCTGGCCATGGCGCTCTCGTGCGTCATAGCCTTGGTGTTCCATTACATCATCTATCCTTTCCACGACTCATGGGGCTTCGTTCCTTTGGAAGGACGCCAGATCCTTGCGATGTATGTCATTGCGACGATTCTCATGTGGGCAATGCGTGTATTGGTAAAGAGCCTATATGATGTAGCCTTCAGTACTGATAAGGGAATACGCACTTTTGTATATGGTGTGAAGGAAGGTGGCGTCGGTCTCGCCAAGAATATTCGCAATGCGAAGCCGTCTCGTTTCCAACTGAAAGGATTCATTTCTCCGGAAGCCCGCTATGAAGGGCGTATCTTATTGGGTGAGAAAGTATATGAAGTGAATGACGACCTGCCCCATGTATTGAAGGGAATGAATATCCAGGCCGTGTTGGTATCTCCGTTGCAGAACGAACGATTCCGTGCGGATGAAGCTTTGCAGGACATGCTGATATCCAACAATGTCAAGATTTATATGACCTCTGCCACGCATGAATGGCATCCGGGAGAGGACATCAACATGACGCAGCTGAGGCCTATCCATATAGAAGACTTGTTGCCAAGAAACCAAATCCAGGTAGACATGGACGCGATTGGCAATCTGCTATGTGGGCACAAGATTCTTATAACGGGTAGTGCGGGAAGCATTGGTAGTGAGATACTCCGTCAAATATCAGACTATAAGCCTTCGGAGCTGATGCTGATAGACTCAGCCGAGACACCACAGCACGACATTCGCATGATGATGGTGCGTCAATGGCCTGACATCAAGACCACCACGGTAGTGGGAACGATAGAGAATCAGGAACGGATGGAGCGGATATTCAGAGACTTCCGCCCAGACTATGTATTCCATGCTGCGGCTTATAAGCATGTGCCGATGATGGAGAACAATCCCTCGGAGGCCATTCAGAACAATGTCTACGGGACGAAGGTCATAGCCGATCTCAGCGTGAAGTATGGTGTCAAGAAGTTTGTGATGCTGAGTACCGACAAGGCGGTGAACCCTACCAATGTGATGGGGTGTTCCAAGCGTATCTGCGAGATATATGTGCAGTCGCTGAACGCTTCGGTTGCTAAGGGAGACCAGCTGATGTATAATGGCGAGAAAGCCATCACACAGTTTATCACGACCCGTTTCGGGAATGTGCTGGGGTCAAACGGTTCTGTCATTCCCCTGTTTGAAGAGCAGATCAAGAACGGCGGCCCCATCACGGTTACCGATCCAAACATCATTCGCTTCTTCATGTTGATACCCGAGGCATGCAAGCTCGTATTGGAAGCCGGAACACGCGGCAAGGGTGGGGAAATCTTTGTCTTCGACATGGGCAAGCCCGTGAGGATAGCGGATTTGGCAAAGCGCATGATCAGATTGAGCGGAGCTACGAATGTAGAAATAAAGTATACTGGGCTTCGCGCAGGAGAAAAGCTTTATGAAGAGGTGCTCTCAAATGACGAGAACACGGTTCCGAGCTTCCACGAGAAGATCCGTATCGCGAAGGTGCGGAAATATGATTACGACACCGCGAATAAGCAAATAGAGGATTTAATACATATTTCGCATACATACGATGAGATGGCCATCGTGAAGGCCATGAAGGAAATCGTGCCTGAATATGTGTCTAAGAACTCTGTATTCTCAGCTCTGGATACTTCAAAAGCCAATTAATAGAGCCGGATGACTCGGAAAGACTTTCTTTTCCAGATGATTGCCTCGGCTTTGTGGAAGAAGCCTACGGAGTCTTTTGAAATGCCTTCCGGCGCCTATAAGAGCCTTATGGAGTTGGCAAGCAGGCAGACTGTAACGGGTCTGCTTTGTCAGTCTTTGATGTCGAACAATGTGAAGTTGCAGAAAATGGACGCTATCAATACTTTTGCAAACTTGCGCGACATTCGAGGAGTGAACGAGAATCTTAATGCGGAGCTCATTGCCTTGTGCAGCCTGTTGAGGGAAAGGCATATCAAGTTCATCGTGGTGAAGGGAGCAACCATCGGCGCATTGTATCCCGAGGCATCATCGAGGATACCGGGAGATGTGGATTTCTATTGCGGCACGGATAATTTTGAACAGGCAAAGTCTGCAATCTCCGAGGCTTGGAATGTAGAATACGAGGCAGATGAGGCTGGCGAGCAGCACATAGCATTCGTGCATAACGGCATTGTGTTCGAGATGCACTACCTTCTTCTGAAATTCACTTCACCGAGGCTACAGGCAGTTTTCGACCGAATGATTCTCGATGCCAAGCCATGCACTCGCAATGTAGAGGGCGTCGAAGTGCCGATTCTTTCGCCCGAGGCAGAATTAGTCTATACCTATCTTCATCTTTATCATCATTTTATAGAGTTAGGGGTGGGACTACGGCAGATTTGTGATTTTGCCGTTTTGCTGAATCAACGCTATGATAACCATAAAGTCAGGCTGCTTCTTGAGGAGTTTGATATCAGGCGGGGCTTTACCGCTTTCGAGGCTATCTGCGTGGAGAAACTCGGGCTGGACGAGGCTGTCCTCCCTGTGGCGATAGACAAGAAAGACAGAAATAGGATAGAGCCTGTCCTGCAATTGGTATTTGAGGGAGGAAACTTTGGCAAGTATAGTCAGAAGTATACGGTGAGGAGTGGAATACGGTATTATATAGACTCCTTTACCAGGAAGATTCGAAATTACTGGCAATTCTATTCTTTGTCGCCCACCATGATGAGGAGCCTTTTCTTCAGGAGTATTCCGAAGAAAATCGGACAGGCCTTGAAAAGATGAAAAAAGGTTGCCGGGGAGGTGCATATAGGCCGTCATTATCAGGGCTACTGGCCATCTGCAATCTTTGATTCTGTCATAGAAACTCCGTGTTTCAGCCGTTGAAACATTCTGTTTCAGCCATTGAAAACCTTGGTTTCAGTCATTGATACTTACTTTTCTTGCCATCACAATGGCTGTTTCGAATTACAATAAACTCTTTTTCCCTTTATCAACTGAATCAGTGGAAGCTTCTTTTGCAGGCGTACTGATTTGATGGACACAGGCGAAAAAGCCGTACGGAAATGACCGGCAGCCGGTCGCGCCAGCCGCGCCGAACCGTGAGCGTCTCGGTCTAAGGGTGATAAAGTCGGGGTATAGTATGAATGAGGGGGAGCTGAAAAGCTCCCCCTCATTGGTTTATTTGCTCCACCAGTGCTTTTTCTTCGGCACCTGTTGGTCGGTCAGTCTGTTCATTGATTCCCTCAATATCTGCCGGTAGCTTTTCCTTGTGCTTATAATCTGATAGATTTGTCCCCAGTCGGGCAAGCCTCCGATGTTGCGGTCATCGATAAAATAGTCTGCCTTGATCTTCCGCGAGAAATGGTTGTTTTTGTCTTTCTCCTCTTCAGGATAATCCTTGTTCACGGCATAGAACTCGACCCCGCGCTCTTTGCACCAGTCTATGGCATCTTGAAGGAGCTGGCCTTCACGGACACTCCACAGGATGAGCCGATGGTGGTCGTGGATAAGCATGCGAAGAGTTTCCGTTGCAAACGGAATCTCCTCGCCGATATTAGGGTATTCGTGGGTAACGATTGTACCGTCGAAATCAACTGCTATGGTCGCCATGGTTACTTCTTAATTGAGGTATCGTTCTTGTCGCCATAGTGGCTGTTGCTGTAGTTGCCGTATGAACTGTAAGAGCCATAGTTGCCATAGTTTCCGTAATGCCCGTAATGGCCGTATCTGCCATACTTGCCATATTTGCCATAGCCATAATAGTAACCATATTTCTTTTTGCTCATATCAATGCCATTGATAATAATGGCCATATTAGGCAACTTCTTTTCCTCGGCAAAGGTATTGATAAGGCTGAAGGTACTCTTGGCCGTATAGTCGGCCCGGCACATATAGATGCAGGCATTGGCCACGCGACCAATCTGCAGGGTGTCGGTAACCAGACCGGCCGGCGCTGTATCGATGAGGATATAGTCGTAATGTTTCTTGAGTTCGTCAAAGATATCGTCAAGACTCTTGCGTGCCACCAGTTCTGCTGGGTTGGGAGGTATCGGGCCGGCCATGAGCAATTCGAGGTTGTTGTTGATGCCCGAAGGGAGAATCTGTTTCTGAATATCTTCCCACGACGGATTCTCCTTTACAAGGAGCGGGGTTATGCCATGGATATGGTCGTCTATCTCAAATAGTTCGGCAAGTCGTGGCTTACGGATATCAAGACCTACGAGAATGACCTTCTTGCCGAGCAATGCAAAGCTGACGGCAAGGTTGGCAGCATTGAATGTCTTGCCTTCGCCCGATGTGCTGGAGGTGAACATTATGACTTTCTCACCCTCCTTGAGCATGAACTGCAGGTTGGTGCGCACGCTTCGGAAGATTTCCTCCATCTGGTTGTTTTGGTTTTCGTGGACGACGATGTCGGCTTTGGTCTTGGCCGTCTCGCTCGCCACGGCGACATCTGCAAGAATTGGCAGCTTGGTGAGTTTTACCACATCTTCATGCCCCTCAATCTTATATCGGAAGAGCTGGACAATGAAGAGTATCAGCGCTGGAATTGCCAGACCGAGGATGAGGGCTATGAGCAATATCATGCTTTTCTTCGGGCTGATCTGCCCGCCATAGTCAGGACCGTCCAGGAGTTTTCCTTTATCTGCAGTGGAGGCCAGCGAGATGGCATTTTCCTCTCGCTTCTGCAACAGCATCAGATAGAGTCCCGACTTTACTTCTTGCTGCCGGCCGATTTGGGTCAACATTCGTTCTTGTTCGGGAGACTCATTAACCTGTCCGGAATATTTGTTGAATTGTGAAGCAACGGCATTTCTCTGAATCTGCAGATTTGTCTTTGCCTGATTCATCGCGCGGTTGATGCTGCTGCTCAAGCCGTCCAGTTGTTCTGTAAGAGGCGTAACTGTTGGCGAGGTCTCCGAAGCACTCTTCAGTATCCGGTTGCGCTCCAAGACCAATTCATTATATTTGTTTATCAAGCTGTTGACATTGCCGTCGCTGATACCTACATTCGCAGGAAGCAGTCCGTACTTCTCGCTTGAGCGCATGCTCTGCTGCACGCTGTTCAAAAGAGCCACCTGAGTGTTGGCATCGGCCAGTTTCTGGGAGTATTCATCGGAGTTCTGCATGGCCTGTGCGGCATTCATATTGAGCTGAACTACATTGTTTCTTCTTTTGTAGCTTTCAAGTTGCCCTTCAGTACTACCCAGCTCAGCATTGATTTTCTCCAAACGTCCGTTGATGAATTCCTCGGTGTGCCGCGCAACTTCGTTCTTGTCTTCGTTGGCCTGCCGGTTATATACAACAACCAGTTGAGTCAGGTAGTCGATGGCACGCATTGGAACCTCGTCGGTGAGTGATAGCTGTGCAATGGTGGTCGTCTTCGAGGTCTGGATAACGGAAAGAGCCTTATTATATTTATAAGACATGGATTTCGGGGACACAATTTGCACTTTTATTCTCTGCCCGTCTTTCAGGGGAGTTCTACCATTGGAGGTAAATATTAAGGTTCCGGCCTGGGTTGCAATGGTTGCGGGGAGGGTGGAGAATGTTTTATCGAAACTGTATGGGGTAGAACCACTACCATAGGTTCCTGTTGCATGGTAGACTTTACCTTCGCGTTGTATCTCAAGGTCTACTGGTGCGGCAAGCGATTCAAGATGTATGGGATCTATGTCGACACTGATGGGTTGCCCTTTGTATAAGATGACATCTTTTACCCGTCCTTCCGTACGGTAGGAAACATAAAGTTTTAGGTCTCTGACTGTTTGCTCCGCGAGAGAATGGGATTTGAGAATTTCCATCTCATTGTCGATACCGTTGGAGTTAGAGATGAAACCAAGGTTGGTGGCATTCTTCAAAGAACTCCCGCGCTGACTATTGTTTTCATCCTTGATTAGGAATTTCGCATTTGCCTGATAGACTGGGGTTGTGTAGCGCAGATAGATAGCGGCTATACCCAGGCAAATAATCAAGGAAAGCACGAACCATTTCCAATTTAGGATTACGGCTTTGTAAATCTGGGCAAAGTCGAATGAAGATTTTCCTTCCTGTTCCAGCGTTTCCTCTGAAACCAAATTCTTGTTTTCTTCCATTATTTATTTGTGTTTTATTTATTTTTCTTCTACCAAATGCATGAGATATTTTCCATATTCATTTTTCAACATAGGCTTTGCGGCTTCACGAAGCTGATCAGAGTTAATCCAGCCTTTCTTGTATGCAATTTCTTCAAGGCAGGCAACTTTGAGGCCTTGTCGCTTTTCAATGACTTCAATAAAGGTGCTGGCTTCGGAGAGACTGTCGTGTGTGCCTGTGTCCAGCCATGCGAAGCCACGCTGTAGAGTCTGGACTTTCAGCTGATTCAGTTTCAGGTATTCCTGATTGACGGTCGTGATTTCTAATTCTCCACGAGCACTTGGCTTTATATTCTTGGCAATCTCGATGACGCTGTTGGGATAGAAGTAGAGTCCCACTACTGCATAATTGCTCTTGGGGTGCCCGGGCTTTTCTTCTATGCTTAGGCAATTGCCCTCCGCATCGAATTCTGCAACGCCATAGCGTTCCGGGTCGTTTACATAATAACCAAATACGGTAGCTTTATGATTCCGCTCTGCATTGATCACGCTTTGTTCCAATAGGCCGGTAAACCCTGCACCATAAAAGATATTATCACCTAATACCAAGCAGACACTATCGTTACCGACAAATTCTTCTCCTATAATGAATGCTTGCGCGAGGCCGTCTGGACTTGGTTGCTCTGCATACTCAAAATTAACTCCTATGTTATGACCGTCTCCAAAGAGTCTTTTAAACCCGGGAAGGTCAAACGGGGTGGAAATGACAAGAATGTCCCGAATACCTGCCAGCATTAATGCTGAAACAGGATAGTAAACCATGGGCTTGTCGTATATAGGAATGAGTTGCTTGCTAATTCCTTTTGTTATAGGATAGAGACGAGTCCCTGAACCACCGGCAAGTACAATACCTTTCATATAGTTCTCATCTTTTAAGTGAAAAATGAAATATCATTTTTAATAATGTGCAAAGTTACAACAAAATAATGATATTCGGATAAATAACCCAAATATTTTTCAATGTTTATTTTAAATAAAGTCAGGAAATTTTATCGATAATGCATAAGTGATAGATCTTGCAATCCTTCAAGACTTCGATGGGAACAAGGAAATTAATGCATAAATTATTTTGAAATATCATGAGTTTGTTGTAATTTTGTAGCTGACTTCTATGGTGGAAGTGTAAAAATTAAATATAAAAAATATTATAAACATTATGGGAATATTTTCAAAAATCTTCGGGAAAAGTTCCAAGAAAGGGAAAGTTGGAGGAATGGAGGACTATATGATGCTTGTTAGAGTTTATTTTCAGGCGGCATTAGCAAGCGACTTGGGAATAACGAACTTATCAATGCTTCCAGACCTAAGGATGTTTAAAGCCACGCTTCATGTCCCAACCGTCAATAACAAGTTGGGAGTAGGCGAAAAATCACAGGTCAAAAAGATGTTGAAGAATATGTACAATACCAATGACGACTTCTTCAAAGAAATAGATTTAAGCATTCGCAAAAATTGTCATAAGATTCAAGATGTTCAGATTTATCTTGTGCAATTCCAAGGCTTCTCACAAGATTTAATGATGTTGGTTGGTAATTTGATGAAGTTCAAACTCCGGGTACCGTCTTTTTTCAAAAAATCAATCTATGTAATGACAGAGAAAACCGTAAACGATCTTTTTGACAAGAATGATTTTAAGGACGCTGGTGTATTGAAGGCAGTTATGGCTGTTCGGCAGTATGACAGAAAGCTTGGATTCTCACGAAAGTGGATTACAGATTTTATCTATCAAGTAGTGATGCTTGCAAAGAAAGAGCCCAAGCCGGCAGACGATGGCAAAAAAAATAAAAATTTTGCATAATATTTGGAATTTTCAGTTTTTTAAATTAAATTTGTATCCAAATAGCTGAATCTATGGATGAGAACGAGAAAACATTATCGTTGTTTACCACTCGCATGAGGCAAATGATTCTTCGCTTTCAAGAGATGAAGAAAGAGAGGGAAAGCCTCTATGCAGAGCTGGAAGAACGCGATGCCCAGCTGAATACTTTGCAAGGAAAGCTGGCTCAAGCTCACCATGATTATGACAGTTTGAAAATGGCTCGCATGATTGAAGTCTCAGACGGAGACTTTGAAGGAGCTCAGAAGAGAATTGCAAAGCTTATTAGAGAAGTAAACAAATGTATCACACTGCTCAGTGAAAAGTAATCAGAGCGATGAGTGAGGCCAACGGAGAAAGATTACATATAAGACTGCATGTATACGACACTGACATGTCGGTGACGGTTCCTCGTGAAGACGAGGAGCTTTATCGTAGGTGTGCTAAGCTTATAACAGATATCGTTAATTCTTATAGCGCTGTCTTCAAAGGAAGAAAAAGTGATAAAGAAATACTGTACATGGCACTTATAGATATTGCACTTAGATATGAGAAGGAATCCAAGCGTCATGATGCCATGCCTTTTAATGATATTCTCAGAAAGTTGACTTCGGAAATAGAAGAGGCTCTAAAATGAGTGATGTGGAAAAGAGAATATTATTAATAACTAAATAAATGACAACAATATTAATCGTCGCAGCTATTGCTTTGGTAATAGGTATTGCTGCTGGGTATCTGATTTTCCGTTATGTGATTAAAGGAAAATATAAAGGTATAGTTGAAGCCGCTAATAAAGAGGCGGATGTGATAAAAGAAAAAAAGCTTCTTGAAGTTAAGGAGAAATTCTTAAACAAGAAAAGCGAGTTGGAAAAAGAAGTCCAGGTGCGTAACCAGAAGATCCAACAGAATGAAAATCGCCTCAAACAACGCGAGATTTCTTTGAATCAGCGCCAGGAAGAACTCGGTCGCAAAAAGATGGAGATTGATCAACAGCAACAGCGTGTTGATAGCGAAAAGAAGCATCTTCAGGCAAAGCAAGTTGATCTTGAGAAGATGCAGGAACAAGAGCGCATGAAGCTTGAGGAACTCTCTGGGCTTAGTGCAGAAGAGGCAAAGTCGAGATTGATAGAGAGCTTGAAGGACCAGGCTAAGCTGGATGCTGCAAGCTATGTCAATGAGATAGTTGCGGATGCAAAGCTTGATGCTAACCGTCAGGCAAAGAAAATTGTTATCCAGACCATTCAGCGTGTTGCGACAGAGACCGCAATAGAAAATTCGGTAAGCGTATTCCATATTGATAACGATGAAATCAAAGGGCGCATCATAGGTAGAGAAGGGCGTAATATTCGTGCCCTTGAGGCTGCAACAGGCGTTGAGATAGTTGTCGATGATACTCCCGAGGCAATTGTCATCTCGGCTTTCGACCCAGTCCGTCGAGAGGTTTGTCGATTAGCTCTCCACCAATTGGTTGCTGACGGAAGAATTCATCCAGCCCGTATAGAAGAGGTCGTTGCAAAAGTTAAGAAACAACTCGACAATGAAATTATTGAAACGGGAAAGCGCACGACTATCGATCTTGGCATACATGGCCTGCATCCAGAACTGATTCGAATTGTCGGAAAGATGAAATACCGTTCTTCCTATGGGCAGAATTTATTGCAGCATGCTCGCGAGACAGCTAATCTTTGTGCCATCATGGCTTCAGAGTTGGGCTTGAATCCAAAGAAAGCAAAGCGTGCAGGTCTGCTTCACGATATTGGTAAGGTGCCTGACGAAGAGAGTGAGTTGCCGCATGCACTCTATGGAGCTAAAATTGCAGAGAAATATAAGGAGAAACCTGATATTTGCAATGCCATTGGTGCTCATCATGATGAGGTTGAGATGCAGACATTGCTTGCCCCGATAGTGCAGGTCTGCGATGCCATTTCCGGTGCCCGTCCCGGTGCCCGCCGAGAAGTTGTAGAAGCCTATATTAAGCGTCTGAATGACCTTGAATCCATTGCGATGAGTTATCCAGGAGTAACTAAGACCTATGCCATTCAGGCAGGCCGTGAACTTCGTGTTATCGTGGGAGCCGATAAGATGAATGATGAAGAAAGTGTAAAGCTCTCCGATGAAATTGCTACAAAGATCCAGAACGAGATGACCTATCCAGGTCAAGTAAAGATTACTGTTATCCGGGAAACTCGTTCGGTAGCATATGCTAAATAGCATAGGCTTATAGCCAGAATATAATAGAGGGGTGCATCTAACTGATGCGCCCCTCTATGCTAAAGATAAAGTGCAGATTTCTGGTTGTGGGTTTGTTCCACCTGATGACAATAAGTTACGCGAATGGTAGCAAATCTGGCAGAGAATGTAAAGTAAACTGTGTCAGGCACCAATAAAAAAGTAGTTTAACACGTTTATTTTAAGATGGCAAACGAAGAAATAGATTACAAGTTGGCAGCCGAGCAATTACGTACAGGCAAGCCTTTATTTGGAAAAGACGGTGCTTTGGCACCGATGTTGGAGCGTATATTGAATGCAGCTCTTGAAGGTGAGATGGATGCTCACCTGAGTGGAGAATCCCGTGAGTCTGGCAATCGGCGTAACGGGAAGATGTCCAAGACAGTTCAGACACAATATGGTGAAGTGACCGTTGAGACTCCCCGTGACCGTGATGGCAGCTTTGATCCCCAGACTGTCCGCAAGCGTGAGACGATTCTTGCAGAAGGGATGGCAGACCAGATTATTGGCATGTATG
>NZ_FOOW01000032.1 GCF_900113305.1 Prevotella sp. KH2C16
ATACAGCAGAGGTAGTACTCCTTGAAGTTTCTGTAAGTACCGAAATGGTAGCATACCAAGATTGTCATAATCTCACTCTCGGATAGCCTGCCCTTGCGGTTACGGTAGCGCTTCCCATCGCCATCATGAGAGGGCAATGGGAGGTTTTGGGCCAGTTCTGCATTCAAATTCTTGTCAAACTCATCGATAATACAGAAAATTTCTGTAACTTTGTCCTTGGTAATCATCGCTTGGTTGTTTTGTAACTTGTTGATTTTCACCTATAAAGGTACAAAATATTGGCGAGATTACCAACTTTTATAATGCTTTTCTTATCCCGAACTCGCGTATACTATAAGTACGCTGCTGCGGATAATAACCGTTGCTGACCGACGGACTTTCCGGGTCAACATACTTGAAGTGTGAGAAGGTGAGCAAGTTGCTGCCAGCCAAATAGATGCTCAGACGAGAGAATGGAGTGCTTTTCAAGAACTTGACAGGCACATTATAACCTATGTTCAAAGCTTTTAAGCGAAGATACTGGCCATTAACTGTCCACCAAGTTGACCTCCAAGCATTGTTGCCATTGGGTACAGTGGACAGGCGTGGATACTTGGCATTGGTATTTTCTGGAGTCCATGCCCCCTCAACCAGATAGCAAGGAGAGTTGCGGTTATCTTCGAAGGTAGAGGTGTAGACAGTCGTTGCTGTTACACCCGTGTCGTATACTCCAGACAATTCATAATCACAGTGATCAACACCCTGCCATAACATGGTCAGATAGAAGTCTTTGTAGTTCACATCAACATTGAAGGAATAGTTTATCTCTGGCAATGTTCCATAGCCGATTTTCACATAGTCGTAACGCGAGTTGATGACTCCATCACCATTAATATCAGCATACATGATATCACCTAAGCGTATCATACCTGACGGGGCAGCCGGATAATTATCTATTTGCTCTTGAGTCTGAAATAGTCCCAAAGCTTTGAAACCGTATTGGGCATTGAGTGAATGACCCAAAATGGCACGATAGTTGGGATAATTATCGGTCAAAGCCTCACGCAGAACCTTGTTTCGGGCGAAAGAGAACATGCCTTTCACCATATAGGAAAAATCCTTGCCGAGGCGGTTATGATGTGTAATCGTGAGCTCGAAGCCTCGGTTGTCCACTTTGCCCGAATTCTGATAGGAAGGATAATAGCCACCTAAAGAGGGTGGATAGTTGCCACTCCGGCTTTCAAGAATATTGCTGGTGAGCTGATAGAAAAGGTCAAGCTCTATGCCGAGTTTCTGGTTCCATAAATCTACATCAAAACCTAAGTTGAAGCTGTGCGTGGTCGACCATGTGAGGTTACGGTACACATAAGGATTGGTTGTATAGAATTGTGCAATGGCAGAACTTCCTAAAACCATGCTGTTATTAGCCACTCCAAAGTTGCTATTATAGAGGAATGGACTTACATTATCCTTGCCTGAAGAGCCGTAACTGGCACGAATCTTAAAATAGTCTACTACAGGTAACAATTTCTGGAAGAATTTTTCCTGAGACACAACCCATCCTGCAGAGACCGAGGGGAAGAATCCCCATCGATTCTCTGGAGCAAAAACATATGACCCGTCTTCCCTAAAGGTGAACTCAAAGAGGTATTTATTAGCGAATGAATAGTTCAACCGGCCAACCCATGAGGCCTGGCCTGAACGAGAGTGTTCGCCTGCAACCGGCAGCTCTGGGAATTCCGTTCCCAGTGAGATGTCCACCGGTTCAGTACTATGGAACTTGCGTTTGAAACCAGACATTGTGCTCGATTTAGACAGTTGTTTCTCATAGAGGAACAGCAAGCCTACATGGTGCTGTCCGAAGTCGCGCACATACTCCAATTGAGGTCTCAACAACCAATTCTCACTCCATGAGGAAGCCTTTGTGAAGGAGCCTCCCTCAGTATATCCACTGGCTCCTCCAACACCTTCTTCGAGGTTCGATGTCAAGTAGTAGAGTTGATAATAGTTGTCGAAATTGGCATCTGTAGTATGCCCATAATTGTAAGCGCCAAATACAGAAAGCTTTAATCCTTTCAAAACATCAGTCAGACCTGAGAAGTCGTATTCCAATTTGTAGTTAGAATCAAAAGTCCATCGTTTCTCTTTCTTGTATCCTGAATTATACAAGGCAGCATAGCCGTTAACATAGTACGAACCACGTTGGTAGGCAGTAGGTAGCCCTTGGTATTCAGACTTGATAATCGGGATGGTTTCTGTAGCTTGTTTGATAGGGTTGAATTCTGACTGATTGTCTATAGAAGTGCCTGGCCAGTCCCGCTGAGATTTAAATCCAGAGATATTGGAAATAAACCTCAGGTTCTTTGCTACCTGTATATCAAGGTTCGTTCGGACATTAAAACGGGTAAAGGCGGTATTGCGCAGGGTTCCCTGCTGATCCATATAACCTAAGGAAGTGTAGTAGCGAATACGCCTGGTGGTACCTGATGCCGAAATGTTGTGCTGTTGAGTACTACCAGTATGGAATATTTTTTTCAGCCAATCAGTTTCGCCATAGATACTATTAGGGTCGTTGCTGCACACTTTATTTTGGATGTCGGCTGTCCATAGAGGAGTAAGTCCGTCCATTTGGCGAGCTTTGTTGTTCCAGTACATATAGTCTTTTGCATCCAGAAACTCAGGCATGGCAGTGTTATGGGTAAATGTATAAGACCCTGTGTAATTAATCTCAGAGGTGTTACGATTGCCCGACTTGGTGGTAATGAGTATCACACCGTTGGCTCCTTGAACACCGTAGATAGAAGCGGCAGCATCCTTTAGGATAGAGATACTCTCTATATCATTCGGATTCATGTAGTCCATGGTTCCCGGGACTCCGTCGATAATGACTATCGGACCTCCCCCTCCGAAGCTGTTGATACCCCGCACATAGAGCGCAGTACCATCGACACCAGGCTTGCCTGTGGTCTGGATGCTGGTCAGGCCCGAGAGCTTACCAGTAAGCAGGTTGCTCACATTCTGAAGGGGAGCTTTCATGAGCTCCTTAGAACCTATGGAGGATACAGAACCGGTGAGGTCTATTTTGCGCTGGGTTCCATATCCCACAACGACGACCTCGTCCAACAAATGTTGGTCTTCACTCATTACTACATTGATGGTAGACATCTGTCCTACATGCACATGCTGCGTTGCGTATCCTATGTAAGATATCTCGAGTATGGATTTGGGGGTTACCTGAATACTGAACTTTCCGTTTACATTGGTAATGGTACCACCTTGGGCACCCACTACCCGTACTGCGGCACCGATGACAGATTCCCCCCTGCCATCCACAACCTGTCCTGTTAGTTCATGCACAAGTTCCGTGGGGTGAGGTGAAGTGGTTGATGCGTCCCTCTTCTGGACGAGGGGAGAAATGATGATGTGCTTGTTGTAGATACGATAGGACAGGTTACGGTTCTCCAGCATCTCATTCAACAAGGTAGATAGACGGATTGTCTTACTGGACACACGAACATTGGCACTCGGGTCCAAATCGTTGGTACTGTAGTCTACCGAAAGGTTTGTCTGCTGCTCAATGGCACGGATGATAGAGCCTACAGTATTCTCTTTCGACAATTTTACAATTTGATCTTGGGCAAATGCTGCAACTCCTACGAACAACATCATACAAAGTATGATCACCCGGTGGTTGCAGACAGGGTAATAGATTGATCTTTTTAAGAATGGAGTCATATTGAACAGATTTAATAATATTTATTATTATGCCCACCAAACGCTCGTATATATTAAGGTATAAGGTAGACGAATGGTCGCTTATTGACTACAGTTCTTGGTTCTTCCTGCCCCGTGCAGAGATATGTATAACATTGCCCTGTCGCTGGCAGCTAATGTCAGAGGCTATCCCTGTTATCACATGGAGTATATTGTCAAGGTTCTCATTGCTGTTAAAGCGCATGGTAAAGCGCCTTTCTTGATTTACCATGGGATCTACACGGAATCGCACATCATACCTGTGCCGGAGTTGAGTGAGCACTGTCTGCAAGGGCTGGTCATCAAAATACAGGCGACCTGTAACCCAGCTCATGGCAGCTTGAGCATTTACTGGCTGACGCATTAAGGTATGTGCTCCACGGTCATAGACGGCCTGTTCATTAGGAAGTAGGATTAGCGCACTATGACCATCGCCCACTTCTACACGACCTTGCTCAAGTGATGTAGTTACTAATGAATCTTCTGGGTAGGCCCGCACATTGAAGTGGGTTCCCAGAACCTTCACGCTCAGATTACCCACATTTACCCTAAAAGGACGACGAACATCATGTTGGACATCGAAGTGAACCTCTCCTGAGATATATACTTGCCGGTCGATCCAATGGCTGAATGTCTTAGGATATATAATCGAAGAGCCTCCCCCCAGCACCACGCGGGTACCATCAGAAAGCATCAACGACCTAATAGTTCCATCAGGTACATAGCATTGTTGCATAGCCCAAGCATTAGCCTCGTATCGCGAAGCGGCCAGCCATCCCCCGACAGCCATTAGTATAGGTATAGCCAACATGGCTGCCCAACGCAACAACATGTGCGTAGGACGCCTGCGGAGGCCTTGCTTATCCATACTGTCTATACGGTGATTGACTATGGCAAGGGCATCTTGCACTTCTTTGGCAGTAACATCACGCCCATCAGTTTGTACCCACAAATCTTGCAGGGCAGCTTCCGTTTCTTCCTTGGCACTATCATCGGTAGCCAAGAAGAGAGCCGTTATGCGCTGTAGCTCAGCGGGTAGTGTCTCTGTGAAGTAGCGCCTAAGAGCACTTTGTATATTACGATTTTCCAAGAATAAGAGTTTTATTAGGAAGACATAGTAAAATTGTCTTACTACTTAGTTAAATATATATAAAATTTAGATTGATGATTATCTCCATGCCCGGAGTTCTTT
Organism: Prevotella sp. KH2C16; assembly: GCF_900113305.1. GTDB lineage: Bacteria > Bacteroidota > Bacteroidia > Bacteroidales > Bacteroidaceae > Prevotella. Next base: position 4,925 of record NZ_FOOW01000032.1, read on the forward strand.
TAGTGCTCCATAGATATGAGTCTCCACAGTACGAATGCTGATGCCCAGCTCTTTGGCAATCTCCTCATTCGACCGACCTTGAATGCGGCTCATATAGAACACTCTCTGCCGTTGGGGAGACATGTGCGATATGCGCTCCAACACATGTTCACGAAGCTCCTGAAAGGCAATGTCTTCTTCTGTAACATTCGTACTGGCCGTGCGGTCATCAAGGTCTACCATCGTGCCGGCATGCAACTGACTCTTCAGCAGATTAAGGGCTATATTGCGCGCACTGGCAAAAAGATAGGAGTCTAATGCGTGTACCTGGGTAAGCTGTGAACGACGCATCCAAATATGCACAAAGAGATCCTGCACAACAGTATCAGCCAGAAAATCATTTTTTGTGATAGTTCTCACAAACGAAAGAATCTTCGGGTAATAGGCTGCGAAAAACTTGTTGAATGCCTTCCTGTCGCCCTGACTGATAGCCATAACCAGCTTCTGATCTCCTCTATCCAGCATAGATGGTTACAAGATTTAGTGGTATATTAAATACCACAAAATTAATGAAAAGAACTAAGAAAAAAAACTTTTTTACTATGAAAAACTTTCTAACCTAAGTTTAATATTAATAAAAACAAGATAAAAAGGTTTTATTAAGTCTTTTTGTCTGGTAAGGCCAAGCCTGTTTTTGTTAATCTGATACTTTTGATAATGGTAACAAGGAAACTATTCAAAACTTATTTGGGAAAAACAATTGGATGAACAAATTTCAATTGTAATACCTGTAGAGTATTGAACATGAGTCCTTGGCTAAATACATTATGAACAACCGGCAAGAGTAATAATATTAAAATTCTCTTGTTCATAGGTTTTGATTAATTAACTCGTAATAGCCACAATTTCTTGCAGCATATTCAGCTCGTTGCTAATAAAACTCGCCAGACATTTTTGCGAATTTATATATTTTTTTTACACCAGCCAATGAATTTTTACGATATTATGCTCACCAGATTAAAAATTCTTTCTGCTACATTGGTAAAGCAATAAATTTCTCATATTCATATTAACATTTATATTTAATCATACTATTGCCCCGTGTGGAAAAACCATGCATTTCTAATCGGAAAGAACAAAATTTGGAATCAGTTTATATAGAAGTTTATTATCTTACTTAGTTTTGGTGCCTTTCAAGAAGAAAAACCGTGAATTAACGGGCTAGCTCATGGAAGGACAATTTAGAGAAAGAGAACGCTATGGCAAAATCTCTAAGCTGAGCATATGACTAAAGCAATGCTAATCCTTGAGAAAACCACAAACACACCTTAATTGAATTTAAGGCATAGCCACACAAACTTTGCCGGACTTGAGTCTCCAACCAAAAAAGCATCACAGAATCTTAAATAATCAGAAATTATAGAAAACTTCAATATTTCATAAGGCTCAATAATATAACTTTTCCATAAAAAAGTTCACCGGCAGATAATTAACCTACTTTCTGCACCCTAAAACAAAGGAAAACAAATGCAAGAATAAATATCCAAATAATTATTATCAAGTGTTTTATGTAATAGGTGTTTTCATATCACTACATGTTTCAGCCTTATGCTATGATTTGCGTCCGATTTGCGCCTCTAGTAAAACAAAGGAATGGCTGATAATCTAATATTTACTAACCATTCTCTGTAGCGGGGGTGGGACCCGAACCCACGACCTCCGGATTATGAATCATATCTAATACATTTCTCCAGTTTGCTTAATATTTATAAATAACTGAATATTAAGTACTTAAATATTTTGTAGATTCTATGAAATTACTTAAATTTGCACAGAATTTAGGTAGCAAAGTTCACCAAAAGTTCACCGATTTCATTCTTAATCCACCATAAATAAAGGGTTTTGTGATTTGTAATATGAGTAGAAAGTTCACCGAATCGGACATTTCGTCCAACAGACAGTATAGGGATCGAGGAGAAACAACACTTGCAAAGTTTGTTTCTTCCAATGGCAGCGTAACGGGAACACTTATGATAGATCCTCGAAGAGCATCTGGTGATGAATCGGAAATTCTGCCTGTTGCCATCCGCGTTCAATATAATGGCAAGAAGATATATTTACGAATTGGTAAGACTTTTGTTTTGTCAGAATGGAAAGCTTTGTGTGAAATAGAGCGGTTAGGAAGAAACAAAAATGCAAACGAGCGGGTAGAACTAAGGTCTCATTTGCACAAGGTTGAACGACTTGTTAATTTGCTGATAGAAGAAAGTGCGTTCACTCTCAAAAGATTGCAAGAGAGATTTAGTGGTATCACACCCGAAGAAAGAACAATCTATACTGTATGGGATAAGTATATTGAAGATAGGAAAATTGACAAATTAGGTACTGCACGAACTAACACGGATGTGAAGAGACGTTTTGTCAAGGAAATGGGGACGAATGTTACCTTTGGAGACATAGACAGGTCATTTATTCAGAAATGGGCAACGGTCATGAAGAAGCGTGGACTAAGCACGACAACTATTGGAATCAGCCTGCGTACATTCCGAGCCATTGTGAAAGCCTGCATAGATGAAGGACTAATAAAAGGTGATACACGAGAAATGTTCAAAGATACAGGCTATAACAAATCTAACAGCCGCAAACATGAGTTTCTAGACGTTACTACGATGCACCAACTTTACAACTTCTGGGAGAAAGGAGAAGCTAAAGGGGAGAATGGAAAAGAAATTTTTTATTCGCATGAAAAAGAGGCTATCTTTCGTGACCTCGGTTTATTCCTGTTTATGTACCTCGGTGATGGGCAGAATCTTGCCGACACATTACGATTGGAATATGATGAATGGTACTTCTCTACACATGGCAAACAACTGCGTTTCTTCCGTCAGAAGACACATGACCGAAATGAGAGTGCAAGTGAAGTGATTTTCCCCATAACTCCTGAACTAAAGAAGATAATTGACAGACATGGCAATGAGCCCAAATTAGGAAGACGTGTTTTCCCAATTATGCCAAGACTGCTTCTTCCTGAAAAGGAATTATGGTTGATTCAGCGTTATAACAAGTATATCGGTATTCACATGAATAAGGTAGCTACCCTCTTGGGAATGGAACAAAAGCCCACATCAACATGGGCAAGGCATAGTTTCGCTACTAATCTGAACAATTCTGGCAAAGTTCCATATAAGTACATCAGCGACAGCATGGGACATAGCAGCAATGGAGACATCACCTCTAATTATATAGGCGCTTATCCTTTGGAGAAAATGTTAGAATATAACTGGTACCTGCTGCATGAAGAGAAGATGCCTATGGCTTCTGGCAAGAAAGAACTATTGGAACTTCTGAAATCCATGAGCAAGAAGGAACGAGAAGACTTATTGTCATCAATATAGGATATTCTTTTTTGTTAGACAACAAAAAATTAGTAACTTTACCGACAAAATATTAGATCGTGAGCAAACTAATCAAAACGGACAAGGAGTATGCAGCTTGGATAAAAACTCTGAGCAATAGATTTAAGCAGAGTCAAATCAAAGCTTCTGTCAGGGTGAATAGTGAAATGTTGCTATTCTACTGGAATCTGGGAGCGGACATGGATTCTAAGAAAGCTGACAGCAAATATGGGTCTGGCTTTTTCAAGAACCTCAGTTTAGATTTAGGCGATGCTTTACCCGAAATAAGAGCTTTCTCCATCAGAAATCTCCAGAACATCCTTAAATGGTACAGATTCTATAAAAAGGATTTCTCGATTACGAAACAAGCTGTTTCGCTAAGTTCAGAGAATACGAAACAAGTTGTTTCGCAAAGTCAAGGCAAAATATCATTCGATGACTTCTTGTCTATTCCATGGGGACACCATGTTTATATCTTGCAAAAGTGTAATTCTACAGACAAAGCCTTATTCTTTGTTCAGCAGACTCTCAAGCATTGCTGGTCGAGAAGTGTGTTGTTGAATTTTCTGGATACCAATCTTTATGAACGAGAGGGTAAGGCCATTACCAACTTCAGTGCAACATTACCATCCGTCACAAGTGATTTGGCCCAAGAGATTACTAAAGATCCATACAATTTTGACTTTGTCGGTCTCACGGAGCCCTACAGGGAAAAAGAGCTAAAAGATGCTCTTATCAAGAACATAGAGAAGTTTTTGTTAGAGATGGGAAATGGATTTGCCTATATGGGAAGGGAATTCAGAATGGAAGTTGACCATGACGAGTTCTTTGCTGACATGCTTTTCTATAATACAAAAATCCATTCTTATGTCATCGTAGAAGTAAAGACAACAGTTTTTGAGACATCATTCTTGGGGCAACTTAGTGGTTATGTATCATTTGCTAATCATATACTCAAAGGGAAAGGCGATAACCCAACGATAGGTTTGTTAGTTTGTAAAAACAAGAATGATATTGTGGCTCGCTATGCACTTGAGGGGTACACACAACCACTTGGAATATCTGAATATGAATTATCAAAAGTGTTTCCTGAAAATTTCAAGAGTTCACTCCCATCAATTGAAGACATTGAGAATGAACTTAAAGAAAATAAGTAATACCTATGACTGGCTCAAAATACACAGATCAGTTACTATATTGGTATCAAGCCAGCAAGATAACGGCAGACCGCATCATCAACGACTTGAAGAAGCAGTCGTTTGAAGCGGTGATGCACCTGTATGCCTATACAGCAAAGTCCTTGAAACTTGAATATATTGTGAGCCAGCAGGGCTATCCTTTCTTGTTCTCTAACAATTACACACGGGTCGGCGATACCCTCGCAGCAGCGATAACATTCCTTATGAGCGAGGGCAACATGAGCTTCGCCAGTCCGGACAGGGTCCGGAAGACGCTGAAATACTGGCTCGTCTGTGGCAATCTGTATGAGACGCTTGTTTCAAAGGTTATCATCAAGGCAAGTGAAGCCAAAGAAAGGATAGAACTGAATGGTTTTTCTGATTTGAAGCAGCAATTAGTTGGCACAAGTATTCTGAATGGAATTAAGACACAGCATGATTGGGACAGATTTTTTGGCGTTGAAATTTCGGAAGATGACGAAGATGGCGCAGTAACAGAAAGAAAAGTTAAACTAATCCCAGCCGAACTTCAAACGGAAGCAGCCCGACGGATTCTTGACAAGGCTATTTCGTTGGGTCTGTGCGATTGTGAATATCAATGGCTAAAGACCAAGAGTCTTCTGGCCTACTTCGCAGACTGCGCCAGCGAGTATCTGAATCTCTCGCGGGCGGAGCAAGACGGCAAGAAGAAAACATATTGGAAACCTTTTGAAGCCCTGTTCGGTGTTTCCGGGCTGGCCAATTACAAGAACACCTATACCAACAAGACGGGCAAGCTGCCCACCGGCCATGAAATCGTGGAAACGATATTCCACTAAAATGAGGTAATCTTAGAGAATCAATGCCCATGTAAGTCTGCCTTGCATGGGCTTTTTCATTCCTCTTACTATACAAGCATTCCGTTCCATTGGAGGAAATGCGCCCATGCCCATATAGCTACCACATGGTAGCTATATGGGCATGATGCCATGTAATCGCATGATACTTTTGCAGCAAACTTTTAAAACAAAGAGACATGCAAGGAAATTTCATCATGCTGCAAAAGGAAGACCTCAAGGAGGTCATTGCAGAAGTATTGGAAACAATGGTGGGTAAGAATCTGCTGAAAGAATCAACTCCGGCAGAATCCACCGAGTATCTAACCCGTGACGAGCTGTGCGCTCGCCTGCACATCACCTATACCACGCTGTGGCGCATGGAGAAGCGTGGCGACATTCATGTCCATAAGATTGGCAGGCGCAACCTGTATTCTAAACAGGAGGTGAATGCACTGATAGCAAATGGACTTTCTTCTGATTCTGTAAGCAGGTAGTATGAACATAGCAGAACTTAGCAAGAACATCCCCCAACCGTCAGAGGTGGATTATATTCTTTCCTCTTTTCAGCAGTTACAAGAACAGGGAGCCATTGATGCTGGTGGCTTTCATGTATCTTCCATGAGTGAATGTGTAAGAAAAGGCAAGTCGCTTCCTCCTCTTGTGGTACTCTATCCCAATATTGTCCTCGAAGGTGACCTTTGCATCATCTTCGGACAGTCGGGGATCGGCAAGACCATTTTTGCCATGCAGGTGGCAAGGGATATTGCGGCAAGGGGAAAGCGGGTGCTGTACGCTGACTTCGAGATGACGTTGCGACAGCTGTCTCTCCGTTATGAATCCCCAGATTTCCCTCCCACGTTCTTTCGTGCGGAGATGGACGGGGACCATCTCACCGATGACGTACTGAAGGGAATAGAAACGGCAGCCGTGGCAAATCTGGCTGAGGTGGTGTTCATCGACAACATTACCGCCCTTAGTCAGTCGCTTGACAAAGGTGCCGATGCGGGCTCACTTATGGCATCGCTCAATGCCCTCAAAAAGAAATACAATTGGACTCTGATAGTTCTTAATCATGTTCCCAAGATGTTTTCGGGTGCCGTGCCGCTTTCCCTATCGGCTATTCAGGGCTCCGCCAAACTCAATCAGCTCATAGACGATGCTGTGGGACTGGGGCAGTCAAGCCGTGACAAGTCTATGGTCTATGTGAAGCAGTGCAAGTGGCGCAACGGCGAAGTTGTGCTCGATGCCGACAATGTGGCTCTGTATGAGCGGACCAAGAACAAGAACGGCAATCTTTCCTTTACCTTTCGTGGCTATGACACGGAGGCCACTCATCTGGAAACGACATCTACCAGCGGGCGTGAGGAGCTGAAATCAAGGGTCAGGGAATTGTCCTCGCAGGGCATGAAGCAGCAGGACATAGCCAGGGAATGCGGTATCACCCAGAGCAAGGTGTCAAGGCTTCTGAACGGCTGATTATTCACTTTATGCAGTTTATGCAATATGCATAAGTGCATAAACTGCATAAAACGCATAGCAGACATGGAAAATCAGGACTTGAAGGGAATGTCGGCGAGCAAGGCTGCGCCCAATGATCGGATGTTGACAGGCATTCCTAAGCAGGATATAGGATGCCATTATTCCTCCCTTACGGATTATCTGGATAAGGCGGTGGGATATAATCCCAAGATGTTGTCTACCATTGACGACCTTATCATGCAGTTTCATCTGGGTGCTGTTACTAAACAAGTGAACGGGCACCATGGAACGGTGCTACCCAGAATCAGCCGAAATGACAAGGTTGTTGGTGGAAGCGTACTGTACTTTGATACAGGCAGTGGGGCAGTCCTGCAAAGAGAGGCTTTGGTGGAGCATCTTTACAGCTGGTATTGCTTTAGCTATTATGTCGATAGTGAGGTATTCTTTGGCGAGCATCTACTTTCAAACAAGCCTGTCGCCATTGTGCAGGAAGAAAAGACGGCCTTGCTGGGTACGCTGGCGGAACCCACCGTTGACTGGCTGGCGGTTGGCGAGGGCAGCAATCTCACCAAAGGCATGATGAGTAAACTGGCTGGCAGGCGAGTTGTTCTTTTCCCTGATGATATGAGTTGTGATTATTGGACGGAGCAGTTTGGTAAGCAATTCAAGGTGGACTGTGGTTTTGTCAATCGGGACATTAACCGATACCTTATCGATACAATAAGAGGTCGTGGCAGTCCTTGAACTCGGGGGGAGGGATGAACAGGGCTCTGCCCTTGTTATAGCCCACTATAACTACACGCTGCACTTTCGTAGTTGTGGGTCCAAGGCCAGCCTTGGAGAACCGGCGGGGATGACTCTCCCCCTGCACCCTCCACTCGGTGGCATCTGCCCCCAAGACCCCTGACCAGAGCGTGACCCTCTCTCTGGACTCTCCGCTTAGGGAGCCTCCCTAAGAACCCTATGAAAAGAAAAAACAACAATCATTTAATTCCCTTTTATTATGGCACAAATGACATCGGTACACATCAAGCCCTGCAATATCGGACAAAGTGAGGCACACAACCAACGGACAAAGGCGTATCTTGACCACATCAATGCCGAGAAACTTTATATCAGGAAAGACCTGATACCTAAGAACCAATCGTGGATATCGGAACTGCAAGGCGGTATGACCTTGCGGCAGTATTACGATGCCATCGGCAGAATGGTGAAGGGAAAGACGGGCAGGGCCATGCAGACCAAGGAACGGGAGCGAATCAACAAGAAGACGGGCAAGGTAACCAAGATTGCCGGCTGTACTCCCTTGCGTGAGGGCGTCGTGGTGTGCAAGGCAGACACCACCATGGAACAGCTGCTTCATTTCGCCGACCTTTGCCGACAGCGTTTCGGTATTACGACCATACAGATACACCTCCATCGTGACGAGGGGCATTGTCTTGATCCGAATGACAATTTCACATGGAAGCCTAACTATCACGCCCATGTCATCTGGGACTGGATGAACCACGAGACGGGTAAGTCCTACAAACTGGACAACGAGGACATCAGCCTCATGCAGGACATGGCAGCCGAGGCGTTGGAAATGGAGCGCGGCGTTTCCAGGTCGGAAACGGGCAAGCGGCATCTGGAACGGAATGACTATATCGTGGCCAAACAGAAGCGCGAGTTAGATGAAAGCAAGAAACAAGCGGAGAAGCTGGCAAAAGAGAACGAGCAGAAAGTTCTCGCCTGTGAAAAGTTGAATAAGGAAATCCACGACAAACAGATGAAAGCCAATCAGGAGAACGGCAGTGCCATCCTGTCAGGCTTGGCCAACCTTGCAGGCAAAGGCAAGTATGCCCAGTTGGAAGCCGAGAACATGGCCATGAGACAACAGATGGCATTGCTGCCCGAGAAGATAGCACAAGGAGTGGCAGAGAGAACGGCTGAACTGGAGAAAGTCTGTGAAAGGGAAAGGCGGATAGCGGAGGTGCGTTTGGTTGAAAACAATAAGCTCACGCAAAGTTACAACAGTTTGCTGAAGAAGTCGCAAAACGATAAGAAATCGTATGAGGCAGCTCTCTCGCAGAAGAATTGCATCATGGCCAATCTTATATCCGCTTTTCAGAAGGCAATAGAGTTGTTGGATGTTGTATGTCGCAAGGCTTTGAAAGCCGTCATCGACTTTGCCAAAAAGCCGATAGCCAGACGGTTTACATACGAGCAAGCCTGTGCAGTCAATGATTTCCTTGATGTAGGTTCTGACAGGCGGGGGGCAGCCGATACGCTGATAACGCTTTCCCGGCCATTTCTCACCGAAAACGAATACACCAAGGGAAGGCAGGAGGTGCAGAATGTTGAAAATGACTTTTCCACATACAAAAGAATGTTACAAAGCCAAGAGGAGAAAATAGCAAGTCCACGCCACGGGAGAAGGTTATAAGAGGATGGCTCGAGGGCAAAAAGCATTGTTTTTCCGCTTTTTGCTTGGCTGATTTCCAGATTTTTCCTATATTTGCTACCAATTAGAGTGTTGGATTTGCGTTATCTTCCTCTTCCCTTGCAAGTTCAGACAATATAGAAGACATTTATTTTCAACAGAAGAATATAATGGGAATTTTGCAGGAACATAACATCTCCATCGGCATAGACGGACACCGCCTTGCCTGCTTCAAGTCCTTCCGCCTTGTGCAGCGCATCGGAGAACACCACAACTTCGAGCTCGTCATCGACCTTGAAACAGGATACAACCGCTATGTACACAATCTTAAGGACAGTGCTGGCTGGCTTGGCAAGACCCTGGCGGTCCTGGCGGGCGCGCCTGAAAAGGCCACTTTCCTGGGCGTGGTCACGAACGTGAGCCTTCAACGCCAGAACAGCGACTTCGGCTGCATCGTGGTCAAGGGCAGTTCGATGACCTACCTGCTGGAGAACGAGGCGGGCTGCCGCTCATGGAACGGTCTCACGATAGGCGACATCATCTCGCGGCTGGCCTCGGATGCCGGAGTGACCGCGCAGGTGTCCCCGGAGTATGGGAGGCCATTGGGCTACATGTGCCAGTACGGAGAGTCGGACTTCACTTTCATACGCCGCCTGGCACGACAGTATGGGGAGTGGATGTACTATGACGGCCTGCGCCTGGTCTTCGGCAAGCCAAGCCTCCCCCGCCCCGTAAGGCTGGAGTTCGGCACCGACCTCTCGTCACTTGACGTCGGGGTGCAGACGCTGGCGCGCCCCTCACGGGTGTTCTCCTACAAGTCGATCACCGACCACGAGTTCAGCGAGGCCACGCCGGATATCTCCACGGGGCAGGACCTGCTGGGACACAAGGCTTTCGACGCCTCCATGGAAATGTTCAAGACCCCCTCGCACCAGTATGCGCTGTCCCGTGTCCTGTACCCCCAGGAACTGACGGACTATGTGCGCAGGAAACAGCAGGGGCAGGCGGCCGCCTCACATTATGTGGAGTGCACGAGCGAGAACGCGAGCCTCACGGTAGGCAGCGTGGTGGACGTGACGAGTTCCTTCCTGGAGCGTGTGGGCAGCCTGTCCTCCGACGGCATCGGAGAGTTCATCATCACCGAGATTGAGCATACGGTGAGCGAGGACCGATATTACTCCAACCGTTTCAGGGGCATTCCCTCGACGGTGCAGACCCTGCCACAGCCCGATGTGCCGATGCCCGTGGCCGAGTCGCAGATGGGCGTCGTGGTGAGCAATGCCGACCCCGACGGCAAGGGGCGCGTGCAGGTGCGCATGGTATGGCAGACGGACGACATGCGGACTGACTGGCTGCGTGTGATGACTCCTGACGGCGGAGGCAGCGACGACGTGAGGACGAACCGCGGCTTCGTGTTCATCCCCGAGGTGGGCGACCATGTGCTGGTGGGCTTCCGCCACGGAGACCCGAACAGACCCTATGTCATGGGGAGCCTCTTCAGCGGAAAAACAGGTGGAGGCGGAGGCGAGGGCAACAAGTGCAAGAGCCTCACTACGCGCAGCGGCAGTTCGCTGAAGCTGGACGACTCCGACGGCAGTGTTACGCTGCACGACAAAGGAGGCGTAAGCATGAACTTCGACGGTGGAGGAAATTACAGCCTCAATGCATCTTCTAAATCTACAACCTCTGTAGGCAAAGGTGGGGCGAGTATTCTGACAATGGATAGTAACGGAAATATAGACCTTTCGGGAAAGGCACAGATTACTATTAGAGTTGGAGGAACCGCTATCACAATAAAAAATGAAGAGGTACGAATCAATAGTAAGAATATTATCATAGAAGGTGAGAATAACACTGTGATTGGAACTCATAACAAAGTAAATGGAGAAACTGCAATAGAAGGCCCCAAAGTGTTCTTGAAAGGTGCTCCGGTAAAAGTCAACTAATATTGTGCTGTATATGGAAAAGTCGTATTGGGTAAAGGTGCGTGAACATAGTTTAGAAGGGAATAGCGTTAGACTGACTACGAATAAATATCGGTGTGAGCAGACTATTATTACAAAATTGAATGGTATCCCTGCCTGTACTATTACTATAAAGTCGGATTATCAATTCGAACGAGCTGAAAATATAAAGCGTCCAGCCATGAATGCCTATTTCAAGTTGATAGAACAGTTTGTTTCCGTCTATCCGCCAAGTTATCAGCAGCCTTTGGAGATGATTGTCGATTTGGAAAAGTTGAAATGTGAATCTGTCTTTGATATTGATATGGAGACAGGAAAAGTTGCAGGTATTGTCAATCATGATGAAGTAGTAAGCAAATGGAATGACTATAAGGTGGAGTTAGTGGGCAGATACAGTTTCCTCCGTTCTGTCGATACAAAGGAGAGTGTAAATGCTTTTATAGAGTCCGTAGAAAAGGTTATTACAAATGAGGAACTTTTAAAGACAGAATTTTATGGAAAAATGATATTTATGCTATTGTTTGATGGTTATCTCGTTAATAAACCCAATTACACGGCCCCTTATAATATAGATTTCTCCTCACAGTTGTTTCAGGGGGTGAAGTTTCCTATGACACTTACTCCCCATATACAGAAAGAGTCGCCTGAAGCGGTTATCTATGACTTGAAAAGCTCTATCCCTGATTCTGTTAAACATTTGGAAAATATTAGGAAAGAATATGATGACCGTTTTAAACCTGCCATCCAATATAGTTTTTCGGAATATAATGCACAATTCTATTCTCACGTACTGCTAAATGAAGGGGAGAACTAGGCACAGTTGCAAATATCCGTGGCAATAACATTTTGTTATCCAAAGATCATCGTCGTTCTATACATGAAGAATGGCAGGTCTTGTACTCCACGGAGCTGTGCTCTGAAGCCTTTCAACTTTGAGTTTAGAGATTCTGCATGAGCATTAGTTGATCTGTTGATGAAGTAGTTTAGTACTTCTTCCTCCTTGTATTTGATAGCATCCCTTGCAGCCTTCACTTCACGCAAAGTGCATGCTGAGACCTTCTGATACCAATCATGCAGTTTATCCTTTGCTGCAGTCCGATTAATATCCTTGCTACTAAATATGCATCTTAGGCT
>NZ_FOOW01000018.1 GCF_900113305.1 Prevotella sp. KH2C16
CCTTTTTCTCTAAGAAAATTAATGGCCAAATATACGGCATCTATAAACTCTTTTGTTGAATTTTTATCTATAACAACGATCTTTCCGTCCGGATCAACATACCGAATAGGATTATTTAAACAATACGCATACGGACTTATCCCATGATATTTCTCAACCAGCGGATCCACGCACATCCAACGGCCGATGGAAGCGTCAAAGTGGCGGGCACCGTAGTCGTACCAGTCCAGCCCGTGCATGCGGTCGAGCTCCTTGCCGTTGTACTTATATCGTTGGGTGGAGGCAATATCTTGGCTCTCCCCCATCAGCCCGCCGAAGGGATAGTAGTGGTTCACCTGCTCAATCGCTCCGTGCTCGTCCACTACCAACCGGTTGTTGCCCAGGTGGTCCCGTACATAGAAGTGATAGGTCGGCGTGAGCTGGGAGATGCCTGTCGTTGAGGCCGGTGGATTTGGGCCTTGCGGATACGCATACGAGATATACCCTCCCTCTATGAGCGTCTGCTTCAGGGAGTCGTTCTCATAGACGAAGTTGCCGCAGTAGTCAGTCCAGGTATGCCTTAAATCAACATTCCCGGCCGTGCCCGTGCCGCCGCTGACTTGTGGGACGGCCTCTAATTTCACGATTATAAAACTGGCACTTTGCATGATAATATACTGAATGACATTCTGAGATAGTTTCTCTTCTAACTGGTTGCTCGTTTCATTAATATCTGTGGCCCCTTTATGCCTTCACTCTTAAGGTCTGTCAGACTATTTTATATGGAAGCGTTGAAGGTATGCCAAGAGTTTTTCTTACCCTATTATAATTTACGAGATAATGGTCCATAAGAAACATGTTCCCTCTTTGAAATTATCCAGAAATATATTCCTTCTTGGTTATTGTCGTATTTGTATGTATTTCTGTATAATAAATCTTGTGGTATTTTGGGGCGTTGTTTTGCAATAATATTTTTTTCATTATAGGTAAAACCGCAAATCATTGAAGGTAACTCGCACCCCTTAGGATTTTCGCATAGAATATCCTTTATGTTGCCACCCTCATCTCTATAATAATAGCCACACCCTAATTCTTTTGTGGTATCAGAAACACAACTTTGTGTTTCTAATATAGAAATACATAATGTAATTATCAAAATAAATCGAATCATTTTATCCATGGTAATATAGGAGTCAATTTCTTGTTACCGTATATGCTAATTTCAAAAGGTTTCCCTTTACCTGCAAGCTTTCTTCCTATCAGCGTTTCTATACTTCTTCCCCAATTAAGCGGATTCCTTGGATTATGCATTTCAAAGTTATATTTATCACTACAATTGACGACAAATCAGGCAAAACTATTCTGACACATCTTGCGATTTGAGTATTGGAAGAAATAAAGGACTGATGTCATTCTTAATATATAACTTATCATTTTCGTAATATAAAAGAGCTGCTCTCTTCATATAGTTTAAGCCTGGATCTATTGTATATACATTGTCGTAGGCGATGCAACTATCCGGAGAGCAGTATGATATCGGCGATTCGACACTCGACGACTTATAGAATTCTCTATTTCTAGAATATATATATACCGTCTTGCCATAGTAAGACATTAGTCGTATAATATATGCTGATTTAATATTGCTATATAAAGGTCCAACCAATAAGCCTTTGGGCTGTTTCGTTCCATTATAAGGTAACCCGTCCACTGGCAAGATTAAATACGATACATGAGAGGAAGCATCTTCCCTGATATACTTTTTTATAGCCCTTATAAAATCTTGTTTAAAGACAGACTCCAATGACATTTTGCAGGTGCAAGATGCCATTAAAATGAAATATATCACTATCGCGATTTTATTCTTGTTCATAATCTTATTTTACTATTTTTGGTAATCGTTTGATTATATCTGAGAGGGTAGTTTTACCTTGTAAGAGATTCGACCTGGACGAATCTCTTTTCATGAGATTCATGGGTAATCCTATCACTTGTCCATTTACATCTGTATATCCACGGATACCATGAATCTGTCCATCGTTTCCTATTGTGAAGACTGGCAAGCTCCCATTATTTTTCGAATAGCCTAAATCTCCATAACTGTTGTCTTCAGGGATATAATAAGAAGGTGTAGACATTCCATCTTGATGTGTATGCACTTGTCCAATTACGACAAATCTTTCATTACCCTTCCTTAGCGTTCCACCAATCAATTTATACCCACCTACATCCATTTTTGTTGTAACATCATCATTCAAATAATCTGGCAAAACTAAAACCTGATTGTTAGATAGAACAAATCCTCCAACTTCTCGACCTACTCCATTGGTCTTATAACGATAATGTTTGTCAGCTTGATTCCACATACGAGAATATCCATCTGTCTCGTTCGAGAACAAAATACTTCCATCACTTCTATATGAAGCAATCCCTCTATGTGTTCTTGATTTAAAAGATTTTCCGATATAGCGCTGTCCCTGTGCCAAATCCTTTTGAGAATGCACATTTGGGCTATATTGAAATGTATCATCTTTGTCCTTATACCAATCTACCCTCATTCCATCAGGATCAATTAACGACACAGGATTATCCAGGCAATACGCATACGGGCTGACATGATAATATTTCTCCGCCAGCGGGTCCATGCTCATCCAACGGCCTATGGAAGCGTCGTACATGCGGGCGCCGTAGTCGTACCAGTCCAGCCCGTGCATGCGGTCGAGCTCCTTGCCGTTGTACTTATATCGTTGGGTGGAAGTGAAGTTCTGGCTCTCCCCCATCAGCCCGCCGAAGGGATAGTAGTGGTTCACCTGCTCAATCGCTCCGTGCTCGTCCACTACTAATCGGTTGTTGCCCAGATGGTCCCGCACATAGAAGTGATAGGTCGGCGTGAGCTGGGAGATGTCCGTCGCTTGGTTTGCCGGACTCGTGCCTTGCGGATACGCATACGAGATGTATCCTCCCTCTACGAGCGTCTGCTTCAGGGAGTCATTCTCATAGACGAAGTTGCCACAGTAGTCAGTCCAGATATGCCTTAAATCAACATTCCCGGCCGTGCCCGTGCCGCCGCTGACTTGCGGGACGGCATCCGGCAATGGGTTGATGTAGTAGTCAGTCCTCAACTTCCGTCCTCCTTATGATTTAATATTAATTTCTATTTTCTGGCAAATATAGGAAAAAATAACAGAAAAAAGCCTTTTCGGCTTGCAATATTAAAAATTTATTGTATATTTGCCGAATAAGATTTGGCGTCAAGTTATACCGCGCACGCAAGTTGATTTGCCGCTGCCGGCAATAGATTTAGGGGTAGATATTATTAACATAAGACTATCGGGGAGCGTGGAACGACGCCTCACTCACACCCCCCCTTAAATATTCAAGAAGCCATGAAACCATTTTTTGCGACATTGATTCTTATCCTATTGTTGCCATTCGGTTTTGCGGAAGCCCAGACAACAAATCCTGCATGCAAGATTACAGGAACCGTGGTGAGCGGAGAAAGCGGTGAGGGGGAAGAGTTCGTAACCGTCAGCATCATGCCCAGCTCGGATGCCAGCAAGGCGATAGCCAAGTGTATAACCAGCAAGGACGGAAGTTTCTCCGTGAGCATTCCTGCCGTGAAGGGCAGCTATACGCTCATGGCGTCGTACCTGGGGAAGAAGGCCGACCCGCTGACATTCAGCCTTGAGGGCGGCGAGAGCGAGAAGAAGATGGATACCATAGAGCTCTTCGACGATGTGAAGATGCTGAGCGGCGTGAACATCGTGGCCCAGAAGCCTCTCGTAAAAATGGATGTAGACAAGCTCTCGTATGATGTTACCGCCGACCCGGATGCCAAGATGGCCAATATTTCCGAGATTTTGCGCAAGGTGCCGCTCGTGGATGTCGACGCCGACGGCAACATCAAGATGAATGGAACCACGAAGTTCCTCATCCTGCAGAACGGACGGAGGTCGTCCATCACCCGCAATCCGAAAGAGGTTTTGCGCAGTCTTCCAGCCCATCTCGTAAAGAACATTGAAGTGATAACCACTCCCGGGGCGAAATACGACGCCGAGGGCATCGGCGGAATCATCAACATCGTGATGCAGCCCAAGTACGAAGGACATCTCACCACTATCAGTACGGGGCTAAACACGCTGGGATACAATGCCGGCGCATACTCTACCACCAAGATAGGAAAGTTCGCCCTCGACGGCTCGCTGTCGTATAACCGCATCACGAACCCCACTGGAGAAGACAACACCCTGCGCGAGAACTACGGGTCGGAGCAGCAGAAATGGCTCAATAGCACCAACGCCCAGAAACAGAAAGACCGCACGGAGTTTGCCAACATCAATGCCAGTTACGAGATCGACACGCTCCGCCTCCTCACCCTTTCCCTGTCCGGAATGGGCGTCCAGCGGCACATGCCTTCATGGGGAACGACCGAGATGCTCAACGCCGACCGCTCGATGCCTGCCTATTCATACACAAGAAACTCCACTCCCAAGAACTCTGTCGTCAACGGCACCCTGGGCCTTGACTATCAGCGCACGAGCCGCAGGAACAAGCGGCGCGTGCACACGCTGTCCTATCAGCTCTACACCTCGCCGTCGCACGACAAGAGCACCACGCTCTACAGCGACCTCGTGAACAACACCCCGCAGGACATCATAGAGGAGATGCAGCTCTACGACAACCGCACCGACGGCCGTAACCGCAGCATAGAGCATACCTTCCAATACGACTTCACCACGCCCATCGGCAGCCGGCAGACCTTCGAGGCCGGCATGAAATACATCCTGCGCAACAACGAGAGCACCAACGATGTGTTCGATGCCAAGGCAACGACCAACGACTATGTGTTCAACGCCTCACGCAGCAACCACTACAAGAACCGCAACGACATCTTCGGCGCCTACCTGAGCTATGTCTTCCGGGGCAAGGTGTTCTCCGTCATGCCCGGCCTGCGCTATGAATACACCTATCAGAGCATTGAATACCTGGCGGGAGCCATCGGCTCCGAGGCCGACTACGACGGCCATTACGCCAACCTCGTGCCGTCGCTGAAGCTCAATTTCACGCTCGGAAAGACCGAGTCGCTCAGGCTGGAGTATGGCATGCGCCTCTCCCGGCCGAGCATCTATTACCTCAACCCCTACTTCAACGACATCAATCCGCAGAACATCAGCCAGGGAAACAGCGACCTCGACGCAGAGCGCAGCCAGTCGGTAAGCGCCACCTTCGGCAAGTTCACCCGCAAGCTCAACCTCAACCTGTCGCTGTCATACACCTTCCTCAACGACGGCATCGAGCGCGTCAGCCACATCGTGGGCGGCGACGGGGAGTATTTCGACAACCGGAAGCACTTCGCCTCGCCCGGTGCCATGTATTCCACCTTCCAGAACATAGGGCACACGCAGCGCACGGCCTTCAACTATTACCTGCGCTGGAACATCCTGCCGAAGCTGAACTGCACGATAAACGGCAGCGTGGCCTATCTTGACACCGAAGACCCTGCCCGCCGATTGCGCAACAACGGCTGGATGGCAAGCGAGTATCTCAACCTCTCCGGACGGTTGCCGGCCGACATCTCCTTCTCCGCAAGGATTGGAGCCAACACGCGCAACATCACGCTCCAAGGCAGCTCCAGCAGCTTCTGGAGCCACAGCCTCTCGCTTTCCCGGGGATTCCTGAAAGAGAAAAGGCTGACCGTAGGCATCAGCGCGAGCGACCCCTTCCGCAAGTGGGTCAGGCGGGACATCGTTACCGAGGGGACAAACTTCCGCAATGTGAACCACCAGAGATACAGCCGGCAGGTCTTCGGCATCAGCGTGAGCTATCGCCTCGGCAACCTCGGACAGTCGAAGACGCGCAGGGCAGCCCACGGAATCAATAACGACGACCTGAAGCGAGGGGAGCCGTAGCAGGCTATCAGACAGGGATGAGCCCGGCACACCGCTGCTGGACGGCCGAACGATAACGGATTCGGAATCTGCCCTTCCACATGTCTTAAGTCCGATTTTATTTTACAAAGTGCTCTAAAATAAGGCCTGTTTCCTCTCCAAGGACAGCCTTGTGGGCGAAAACGGGCTGAATTTTGCGATTTCCGCAATCGCTTGGTTTACAGCATCTTATTGCAAAACATCGATTTCGCAATCACCTCCCGAAAAGCTTTTAGCCGCCTTTTACTTTCCTTTTAGCCACCTTTTACTTTGCTTCTAACGGCTTCCGACCCGCCTTTTAGCCACCTTTAGGTGTGCAAAAAGCCGCCTTTTGTCCCGCAGGAGGTCGCCGTTTAGCTCCAAAAAGGCACTCATAGGTAGCCTCAAGGGGTGTTTCCCGACCCTATTCGGGCATTTCCCGAGGACAGGATTTTTAGACTTTATTTTTACAAACTGCCACCTATGAGAAGGCTTGCGACCTCTTCAGACGGCCTTGGTGGCCGCAGCCAGCCATGCCGTTTCTTCCTCGTCAAGATACGGGGAGAGGCGGTCGAACACCAGTCTGTGGTACTCATTCAGCCATTCCCTCTCCTCCCCGGTGAGCAGACTCATGTCTATCGGCTCGGTTTCGACGGGACAGAGCGTCAACGGCTCAAACTCCAGGAAGGTACCGAACTCGCTCTTCACGGCCTCCCTCGTCAGCAGGGTGTTCTCTATGCGCACCCCGAAGCGGCCCGCCAGATAGATGCCCGGCTCGTCGGTAACGGTCATGCCCGCCCGCAGGGGCGCCGCCACATGCTCCATGCGTATCTGGTGAGGCCCCTCGTGGACACTCAGATAAGAGCCTACACCGTGCCCCGTGCCGTGCAGGAAATTATAACCCTCCTCCCACATCGCCGCCCGTGCCACGGCGTCGAGCTGCGTGCCGCAGGCTCCGTCGGGGAAGCGGAGCGCCTGCAAACGGAGGAATCCCTTCAGCACGAGCGTGTAGACATGCCGCTGCTCGTCGGTTACGGGCCCGAGGGCGATGGTGCGGGTGATGTCGGTGGTGCCGTCCTGATACTGTGCACCGCTGTCTAAAAGGAGCAGCCCCTCGGCCTTCAGCGGCTTGTCTGATGCCTCCGTGGCCTCATAGTGCACGATGGCGCCGTGCTCCTGATAGCCTGCTATCGTGTCGAAACTAATGTCTCGGAAGAGCGGCTGCTGCCGGCGCAGCTCCGTGAGCTTGCGGTCTATGCTTCGTTCGGTCTCCCCGCCGCCCGCCACGGCGGGCTTCAGCCACCGCAGGAACTTCACCATAGCCACCCCGTCGCGGGTCATGGCCCGGCGGAAGCCCGCTATCTCGGCGGCGTTCTTCACCGCCTTCAAGTCTAGAACGGGAGATTTCGCGAAAACCACTCGTGTCCGCACGGGCACAAACTGCGGCAGCAGGGCGTTCGTCTCGTCGGGATCCATCAGGATGTTATACTCGAAATAATCCTTCAGCCCCTGCTCCACCTCCTCATATCCGCCGATACCCACTCCCTCGGAAGCGAGATACTCCGCCACCTCCCGGGGCACTTTCTCCTTATTTATATATAATGTCGTCTTGTCGGAGGCGATGAGCAGATAGGCCACGAACACCGGCACGCAATGCACATCCGTGCCGCGGAGGTTGAGCGTCCAGGCTATGTCGTCGAGTGCCGACAGCAGCATGCCGTCGCAATGCGCCTTGCGAAGCTCGCCACGAATGCGCCGGAGCTTGCTCCCCGTGGTCTCGCCGGCATATTCCAGCGGCTGCAGCTCCACCTTGTTGTGGGGTATCGGAGGCCGGTCGGGCCATATCCGGGTGAGCGGGTCGAAGTTGATGCGGAGGTTGATGCCGCCCCGGGCACGCAGTTCCATGGTCAGCCGCTGCACCGTCGCATAGGAGTTCACGCTCCCGTCGAGCCCCACGATGGCGCCGTTGATATTCTCAAGCTCCGTGCCCAGCCATTCCGCTATCGAGGGCGTGCCCGCCATCTTCAGCCTCATTAGCTGGAACTCCGTGTCCGCCAACTGTTCCTCGGCCGCCAGGAAATAGCGGGAGTCGGTCCATAGGGCGGCTTCCGCCATCGTAACCACCGCCGTCCCGGCACTCCCGTCGAAGCCCGAAATCCACTCGCGGCCCTTCCAATGGTCGGCCACATACTCACTCTGGTGGGCGTCGGTGCTGGGAAAGATGAAGGCATCGAGCTTCTCCATCCTCATCACCTCCCGCAAGGCCTCAATCCTACGACAAATTTCTTCTTTCATGATAGTTTTGCTAAATGGACTTTACAAAGATAGGAATTTTAAGAATTTATCACAAATTTAATGCTGGATAAATGTTTGACATCAAACTTTTTTTGCTAATTTTGTGGGTGAAATACTAAGATGCCTCCCGGCAACGATGTCCTTCGACATGATTTTTGCAGGGAGGCTGAATTACAGAAGATTAAATCTTTAAATATCAACAGTTATGAATTATCTAACAAACGACAAACTCCTCATCGTCGGAGCCGGAGGCATGATCGGTTCCAACATGGTTCAGAGCGCGCTGATGCTCGGTCTTACGCCCAATGTATGCCTGTATGACATCTATGAGCCGGGCGTTCACGGCGTGTTTGACGAAATCCAGCAGTGCGCCTTCCCGGGTGCCAATGTTACCTATACGGTAGATCCCGAGGTGGCTTTCACGGGTGCCAAGTACATCATTTCGTCGGGCGGAGCTCCCCGAAAGGAAGGCATGACGCGTGAAGACCTGCTCAAGGGCAACTGCAAGATTGCGGCTGAATTCGGCGAGAACATCAAGAAATACTGCCCCGAGGTATGCCATGTGGTGGTTATTTTCAACCCCGCTGATGTTACGGCACTCACCGCCCTCATCCACTCCGGCCTGAAACCCAACCAGCTGACATCGCTCGCAGCCCTCGATTCCACCCGCCTGCAACAAGCTCTCGCCCTCGAGTTCGGCGTTCAGCAAGACAAGGTTACCGGCGCGCACACCTTCGGCGGCCACGGCGAACAGATGGCCGTATTCGCCTCACAAGTGAAGATCAACGGTAAGCCATTGGCAGAAATGGGTCTTTCCAACGAGCGTTGGGAGGAAATCAAGCACCACACCGTGCAGGGAGGCTCCAACATCATCAAGCTGCGCGGCCGCAGTTCGTTCCAGAGCCCGGCCTATAACGCAGTCAAGATGATTGAGGCTGCCATGGGCGGAGAGAAGTTCACCCTGCCGGCAGGCTGCTATGTAAACGACGACAAGCTCGGCTTCAAGAATGTAATGATGGCCATGCCTACCACCATCGACGCCACCGGCGTTCACTTCGTGGAGCCCCAGGGCACCCCGGAGGAACTCGCAGAGCTCCAGAAGTCATACGAGCACCTCTGCAAGATGCGTGATGAAATCGTAGACCTGGGCATCGTTCCCGCCGTAGAAGCGTGGAAGAACGACAACCCGAACCTCTAATCAGGCTTAGAGACCGATATCACAAAGGGCAGAATCCACGAAGGTTCTGCCCTTTTTACATGGATATCGCTCATGCCGGCACGGGCAGGAAACCCCAGAAAACGCTAAAACTTGAAGGTTATCGTGCCATAGGGCACACAGTGGTTCTTGATCTTCACCGAGAAGAACAACGCCATGTCTTCTTCCGACGGGTTTCCCATGATATTGTAGAGACCAAACCGCAACAGCAGTTTAGAGCGCCGGAACTCCTTACGGAAGGAATAACTGGCGTCTATGCGGTAACGAAACGGCTCACGGGCGGTGCGGAATGTTTCCAGAGAAGGATTGTCGCCATCGGAGGAATCATAGAGAATCAATCCTGAGCGGAGGTTGCCGCCCAAGGTAACAAGCGACGACTTTCCTATATTATAGGACAAAGCCCCGTTCAGAACATGGGGTATATCATAGGCCGAAGGTATCTTTCCGCGCTCCTTCAGCTCGTCAAACCGCTCATAACTCCTGGACAGCGTATAGGACAGCTGCCAGTTGAACCGCCGCCAGCCATCGTAATAATACAGGCTTACACCGTGGCTGTCGCCCGTGCCCGTCATGATATATTTAGACCAGTCGCTGTCTTCTATATAGACGGAAGGGCGCAAGGCCAGCACATTGACGCGGCGTTTATAGTATGCGGAGAGTTCGAGAATGCCTTTCGGCGTATAGTGTTTCCAGCCTATTTCGAAGTGAGTGGCCGTACTGGGCCTGAACCCTTCTATGCTCGGCATGATGAAATCAAAGGGCGTGGCAACATCGCTTACCCGGATATGATGGAAGAATTGCTCCATGCGCGACAGGTTCGCATACAACAGGTCGTTGTTTCCGAAAGCCCACTTCAACGATATTCGTGGCTGGATACTATTCACATGCCGGTAGTTCCGGGGGATATAGCTTACATAGTTGACGCCGACCAATGCCAGAAGACGCGGCGTGATGCGGATGTGGTTGTCATAGAAAAGGGAGAATTGCTTCGTGGGCTGCCACCGGTTGGCAAGCCCCAGGCCGAAAGCCGTGAGCTCGTACTTCTCCAATACACCCTTCATTCCCCAATGCATCGTATACAAATTCCCCGGCCGATAGGTAAACTGCGTGTTGACATAGAGGCTCCTGATGCCGTTCCGGATATTCCCCACGCTGTCGGCAAGATACTCGTCTGCATAGGCGCGGATGGTATGAAGCGAGTAGGCCAGCGAGGTGGAGTTGGCTATTTTGGGGCTGATCTGGGTATTAAAGTGCAAGGCATAGAGTTGGTTCTCCCAATGCAGGATCGACTGTTTACGGCCATTCTCGGGCACATGATAGTCGTCCGTCGAGTTATAGGCCGACAGTCGGAGGGAGGTTACGGAGTCTAAATCGCAGGAAAGCTTAAGGTTGAAGTCATAGAAAGAGTGATTCATACGGTCGTCCTCGGAAACAAGACCGTCGAAAAAGTCAAGCCAGCTATGCCTTCCGCCTACCAGATAGGAGAGTCGATTCTTGATGACAGGCCCTTCGAATACCGCGGAAGCCGAAGGCATATCCAGCGAAAGCGTATTGACAAACTCCTGTTTGTTGCCGTCGCGCAAGTGTATATCCGTTACGGAAGACAGCCGCCCGTCATACTGCGTGGGAATGAAACCGTTATAAAACGATACGCTCTTCAATGCATCACCATTGAAAAGGGTCAGCATGGAGTTGATGTGTCCGGGGTCATAAATCGGGAATCCCTCCAGCAAGAACAGATTTTCGTCGGTGGCCCCGCCAGAGACGGAAATATTCATGTTGGCAGAAGTCGCCGACACGCCGGGCAAGATGCGTATCTGAGAGAACAGGTCGGCATTGCTGAACGACACCATATTAGACGGCGCCCCTTCTTCCATGTCTTCCACGCTCTTGCGACGATTCACCTGAACGGTCTTTATTTCAAACGGAATGGACGCCAACGGTATATTCACCAAACGACCGTTGTCTTCTACATCCGTGCTGGTTTCATAGGGCGCATAGCCCACATAGCTCACAGACACCTTGCAACGGCCGCGCCTGACACCCACATTAAACATCCCGTTGCGGTCTGTTACGACAAAGGCTTTCCTGCCTACATGGTCAGTGACCATGACCGTTGCGCCGAAAAGCCTTTCCCCGCTGCCTTCCTCGCGTACGATTCCCATGAGGTCAAAAAGCCTCGTTCCAAGGATTTGAATCAGGATTTTCCGTCCCGGCATGGGTATTAAACGATATTCATAGTCTTTCAACACCATGCCGAGAAGCTGACCTATCGTGGCAGATCCCGACACCCTGCAGGCCACATGCCTATCCATCTCGATAAGCGAAGCATTATAAGAGAGTACGACTTTTCCCTCTCGCTCTATCCTGTCGAACCATATACGCACCGTGGCAGGAGAGGCGTCCACCTGAACAGCCTCTTCTGCCACCGAACCCTGGCCACTGGCACCCAGGGCGGCAAATGCCAATAGGATAGTCAACAGTATCTTACGCAAACCCTCGTGCTCCTTAAACCCTGCTTACTTATGTATCCTATATTGAAGTGGGGAGATGGAATCGTAGCGACAGTTGCAGAGCAGGGCGAGCTCCCTGACGGCATCCACGGGCTCCCGTATGTTCATTTTCGTGGTGATCGCATTGTCGCCGACAAGGGCGACATCCACATCGATACGGACATCCATCTCCCTTTCAATCCGGCCGACAGCCTCCCGGATGGGCGTATTCTCAAAGACAAAGGTGTGAACGGCTTTCTCTGGGTCCAACTGAACCTTATAGCCCAGGTTCTCATCCTTCACGGACACCTGTTCTCCCTCCGTGAGTATCACGACCTGATGACCGAGCGAGACCTGCACGCGACCCGTGCTCACCGTTACCTGCTCTTGGCCCGTGGTCTCCGCATCGATGGTAAAAGAGGTACCCAGCACATCCACCCGCAGACGGCCGGCATGCACGGAGAACGGCCGGCCGGCATGCTTCACATCGAAGAAGGCCTTACCCTTCAGGGTTATCTGCCGCCCCGCCGTCTCGCCCTCCTCGGTATATTCCACGGAGGCATCGGGCGAAAGTATCACCGTAGAGCCATCCGGCAAAGTCTTCTCCTGCCTCACGGAAGTATCATTAGCATAGAGCTGCCCATGACTGGAGAACAAACCACCGTAGGTAAAGACCCCTAACAGCAACAGCACCGATGCCGCTATGGCAAGCACGGGATACAAGCTGCGCACGAGCGGTTTGCGCCGGGGAGCCTCCAGACGAGGCTCCACCTTGCGCCATGCTGCCGCAATGTCTAACTTCAGGTTCCTGTCGTCGGAAGACAACTTGACCACCAGCTGGCTCAATCGCCGATACTCCTCTCCGTTCTCTGCCCTGTAAGCATCAAGTTTTTCCTGCTCTCCGGGCGTCAAAGGCTCGTCGGAGAAGTGGCGTGCCAGTATTTCATCTATGTTTATCGCAGTATCCATAAGCTGGTTTTAATTAATTGTGGCAACAATAGGAGGGTGAACGGATGCTTGGCAGAATAGTTCCGGATAATCCTGAAAGCCTTACCGATATGATTCTCCACCGTTTTTTCCGAAATGCCGAGGGCCTCGGCAATCTCTTTATATTTCATTTTCTGCAGTTTGCTCATCATGAAGACATCACGGCATTTCGGCGGCAAGGCCGCAAGCACATGTTCGAGCAGCGACTCATAGTCGGTTCCGGGCTCCTCATCCTCCGGTTTTCCGGACACGGCGATATACTTGTCGTCGATGGAAACGATTGCCATCCGTTGCCGCTGGCGCAGGAAACTGATGCTGTTGTTCCTGACCGCAGTCTTCAGATAAGCCCCCAGTTCCTCGTCGGGAAGCTGATCCTTTGCATGATTCCACACGCTTACGAACAAGTCCTGCACGATATCCTCGCAGTCGTCAGGGTCGGAAACATATCCGTGTGCTATATGGCATAGCACCGGATAATATTTCTCGAATTGCGCCTTGAAATGTTTCTTTCTGTCTGTCTTCATGAGAGTTTTTCATATTTCTTCCCACCTTAGAACTTCAGGCTTACGCCTGCCGTCAGGAAGCCCTTATAGCCCAAGCCGGCCTCTACGAAGCCGCCGACACGGTCGTTACCGACGCGAAGGGCGATAGGATTTACCTGAAAGGCGAAGTCGGTGGAAGTCTCGGCCTTGGCCTGAGCCTTGGTCTTGCCGAGCTCGGTCAGCCCTTTTTCCTTGGTACGGGTGAAGTCTACGCCGGCAGCCACCGTTCCATAGAGCTCTATGATGCCCTTCTTGAAATATACCATTTCGCCTACTGGCATCACGAGGAAGTTCTGCTGCGTCTCCTTCACATCTTTTGTTACCTCCGCGTTCTTGCCGCTCGCATAGCTCACCTTGCTGGACACAGAGGCAAAACCTAAGTCCAGACCTACACGGAAGCGGTTGATGTGATACCTGTAACCCAGCCCGAACACGCCGCTCGACTGCTCGTCCGTACGCTGTGTTCCCGTCAAGGCATCCCCCAGGCCAATGCCCCAGAAGCTTGCGGTACCGAGCGTGAGCCCGTCGCTATATCCGAGCCTGAACTCATTGCGGTTTGCCGAGCCATACTTGCCATCTGACTGGGCTGCCGCCTGACCTAAACTTGCCAACAAGCACAAAGATAGTGCAAAAATCTTAATTTTCATTGCTTTTTATTTTAAATTTGAGTTATTCTGCCAGAAACATCCTTTTTCCAGAGGGTTCCGCCTTAGTAACTCTCACCAATGCGAAAACCCCTATTCAGGAAACTGCCTTTTCTTGAAATCAGGAAATACAGGACTTTTATCATCCGGTTATCCCCTGCCGACCAAGCTATGGATTCCCGAAAAAAGAAAGACGGCCTTCCGGCTGATAAAATCGGCGAATTTGAACGACAAAATCGGCGAAATTGTGCCACAAAATCGCCGATTTTGTCAACCGACTGGTATCCATGAGCATCGTAAGACCTCACCTTCTGCCATCCGAGCCACAACATCCCTCCAAACACACACACCCGGACAAATCTTCTTTTTTCACCTTTTTTAAAAGCGTTTTCCCATTATAATCCGTGGTTTATGCGTACCTTTGCAGGACGAACAAAAAGGTAAAGGCAAAAAGAAAATGAAAATCATCAAGAATAAAAACTACGGAGGAGAACGCCCCTTGTTCGGCATTCAGGACACAAGATTAGAAAACATCATTATCACCGACGGCGAGTCGGGCATCAAAAGCTGCCGGAACCTGGAGTGCGACAACTCCAAGTTCTATGGCAAATACCCCTGGTGGCATGTAGACGGGTCGGTCATCACCCACTGCTACTTCGCCCCCGAAAGCCGTAGTGCCATCTGGTATTCCGACAACATGCAGATGAAGGACTGCGTGATAGACGGGCCGAAGTTCTTCCGCGAGATGCACAACCTCGAGCTGGAGAATGTAAAGATCAACGACGCAGATGAGACTTTCTGGAAGGTAGACGGCCTGAAGCTGAAGAATGTGGAGCTCCACGAGGGCACCTATCCCTTCATGTTCTCGACCGACATCTATGTCGACGGGCTCAAGAGCGATGCGAAATATGTATTCCAGTATTGCAGGAATGTGGAAATCCACCATGCCGACATCCTCACGAAGGACTCTTTCTGGGAGTGCGAGAATGTCGTCGTCTATGACTCCAGCCTCAACGGGGAGTACCTGGCATGGCATTCCAAGAATGTAAAGCTCGTGCGCTGCCACATCAGCGGCGAACAGCCTCTGTGCTATATGGACGGTATCACGCTCAAGGACTGCACCTTCGACGCTGCCTGCGACCGCGCCTTTGAGGACAGCCGCAACATCCAAGCGGAAATCAAGGGAGCCATTACCGAAATCAAGAACCCCGTCAACGGCCGCATCGTGGCCGACGAAGTGGGCAAGATTACCTACGACGAGTTTGCCAAAGGCCACGACTGCACAATAGAAACACGATAGATGAAATACGATTTTGACAAGGAAACCATCCGCCGCGGCACCCAATGCGTGAAATGGGACGAAGCCGCCGACCCTGAGGTGCTGCCCATGTGGGTGGCCGACATGGACTTCGAGGTGGCACCCTGCATTGCAGAAGTGCTCCAGAAACGCGTTGCCCACGGCATATTCGGCTATGCCCTGGTGCCGGAAAGCTATTATGAAGCCGTCATCGGCTGGTTCTCCCGCCGGCACGGGTGGAACATCCAGCGCGACTGGATACTCTATACCTCGGGCGTAGTACCCGCCATGAGCTGCGCCATCAAGGCTCTCTGCATGCCCGGCGAGAAGGTGCTCATCCAGACGCCAGTGTACAACTGCTTCTTCTCGAGCATCCACAACAACGGCTGCCAGGTGGTGGAAAATGAGCTCCGGCGCACGGGCGACACCTACGAGATAGACTTCGAGGATTTCGAGCGGAAGTGCGCCGACGAGAAGACCACGCTCTTCCTGCTCTGCAATCCCCACAATCCGGCCGGACGGGTGTGGTCGAAAGCCGAGCTGCAGCACATGAACGACATCTGCATGAGGCACGGCGTGCGCGTCGTCAGCGATGAAATCCATTGTGAGCTGGTGATGCCGGGCTGCGTTTACACGCCTTTTGCCGCCGCCGCCGACGACTGCCAGCGCAACTCCATAACGCTCTCCTCGCCCTCAAAGAGCTTCAACACCGCCGGACTTCAGATTGCCAACATCGTCTGTCAGGACGCGGAAGTCCGACGGAGAATCGACCGCGCCATCAACATCAACGAGGTCTGCGATGTCAATCCGTTCGGCCCCATCGCGCTCGAGGCGGCCTATAACGAGGGCGAGGAGTGGCTCGACGAGCTCAACCAGTATCTTTACCAAAACTATCTTGCGCTCAAGGAGTTCTTTGCAAACCGCCTGCCGCAGCTTCAGGTGATGCGCCTCGAGGGCACTTATCTGGTCTGGGTAGACATCAGGAGCCTCGGCCTTTCGTCCGACGGGCTGACGGAGAAGCTGCTCAACGAGGGCAAGGTATTTGTCAACAGCGGCACGATGTATGGCCGCAAGGCGGGCGAAGGCTACATCAGAATCAACATTGCCTGTCCCCGAAGCCGCATGCTGGAGGGACTGGAGCGCATCGCCACCGTGATTGGAAAGTTGAATAAGAAGTAAGGAACAAGAAGTAAAGAATATGCTCAATCGCAAAGATTTCCGTTTTGAGATATGCGCCAACGGCGTAGAGAGCTGCATCGCCGCACAGGAAGGCGGCGCCGACCGTGTGGAACTGTGTGCCGGCATTCCGGAGGGAGGCACCACCCCGTCGTATGGTGAGATAAAGCTTGCCCGCAAGGTGCTCACGAGCACCCTCCTACATGTCATCATCCGTCCGCGCGGAGGCGACTTCCTCTACTCCGAATTGGAATTGCAGCGCATGGAGGAGGACATCGACATTGCCCGCGAGCTTGGTGCCGACGGCGTGGTCTTCGGGTGTCTGCAGGCCGACGGAAGCATCGACATGGAGGCCAACTGCCGTCTGATGGCACACGCCAAGGGACTGAACACCACCTTTCACCGTGCCTTCGACCGCTGCAACGACCCCGAAAAGGCCTTGCAACAACTCATAGGTCTCGGATTTAACCGGGTGCTCACCTCCGGACAAAGGCCTACCGCTGCCGAAGGAGCCGACCTCCTGCGACGCCTCAACAAGCAAGCCGCCGGAAGAATTACGATTCTTGCGGGCTGCGGAGTCAACGAGAAGAACATCAAGGAGCTGCACGACAAGACCGGAATCCACGAGTTTCATTTCTCCGCCCGCGAACGGCGGAAAAGCGGGATGCAGTACTCCAATCCCGAAGTGTATATGGGTGCCAAGGGTGCCGACGAGGAATCGCTCGACTACACCACGGCCGCACGGGTTAGAAAGACAATAGCCGCATTGCTCGATTGAGCCCGCGGCTATTGTCCTTGGTTATTTTTCCGTGAAATAATTCACTTTCACTTCCTGCCCATTCTTATCCAGCACCCTCAGCCGGAGCTGTCCGCCATTGTGGTCGAAGTAGCGCACATAGAGCGGATGGAGCCCCCGCTTCATGGCATGCTGCCCTATAATCTCGCGCGCAGAATGCTCCCCGTCGTTGTCTACGACCATCTTATCGTCAATTTTCAGGTAGCTCCCGTCATCGGAAAGCAGGGCAAAAGTATAGATATCGTCGGCCGGCACCTCGACATATCCGGTTATAATGAGCCCGATATTGCCGCTTGCCTCCTTGGGGATGCTCACTTCCGGCACCTCATAATGCCCGTTGAGCTTCACCTTGTCTATGCCTGCACAGTCCGCGCCATCGTAGTCATACCACGCGGCCTTCAGTCCTGGCTTCACGGACGGCATACTCACGGCCGGCGCAAAGTCCTCGCGAATCCAGCTGGCTTTTACGAAATCGCCCTTGCGTCCTTCCTTCGTGAAGGTGCGGAAGGTGAAGTCGATAGGCTCCGTAACCGCAAAGGGGCCGGTATAGAGCTTGGAATCTGCCTGCGGAATGCTGCCGTCGGTGGTATAGCGGATGACGGCCGACGGATCCTGACATTGCAGGTTCACCTCCCCGCGGTCGGTAAACACATTGGTATTATAGAATCCGGTGAGGTCGGGCGTGCGATAGTTCACGCCCAGAAGGTGCAGGCGGTCATAATGGCCGGCCAGTCGGTGCTGAAAGTCTTGCAGGTTCATCACCTCCGGACGGCTCCATCCCAGCTCCGCAACGGCTATCATCCGTGGGAAAGCCTGATACCACATGCGCTCGAAAGTGGGCACCCACTCCGTCCAAAGACAGCCCTGCACACCGAGCACAAGGCCTTTTTCCGCATCGGTAAGCCCTCCGCCCAAGGGGTTGAAAGCATAAATCTTCGGAATGGAGTTCATGTCTTCCTCATAATCTATATAGAATTCTTTATTAGGCGCACAAATAAAGCGATTGCCGTGGGAGGTTGCCTGCTTGGGAGCCAGCGGCTTCCAACTGCGCCACCACATGATGGTAGAGGTGGGCGTAAGGCCTCCCTCAATGACATCATCCCATGCCAACATCTCCTTTCCGTTGGCATTGAAGAACTGCTCCATATAGTTATTGAACCAGGTCTGTAACTGCGGCTCGGTCGTCAGGCCGTTTTCCTTCATGCGTTTCTGGCAATCGGGGCATTCTTTCCAGTACTTCATGTCCGCCTCGTCGCCGCCGATATGCACATATTTTGAGGGGAAGAGCCCGAAGACCTCCCGCCATACATCCTTGCAGAAATCGAGCATTTTGTCCTTGCCCGGGCACATCGGCGTGGTGAAGAGCTTGCCCCAGCCCGTCTTCTTGAAGCAGGAGATCCCGTCGTAATTGGCTATGGCCGCCAGACTATGCCCCGGCATGTCGATCTCTGGGATGACCTCTATGCCCCGCACGGCGGCATAGTCTACGATTTCCCGAATGTCCTGCTGTGTGTAATAACCGCCATACTGCTGCTCGCCGGCAGCGGTGCGGCGGATTTTCGAGGGCTGAATCTCCAGTTCCGGATTGTCCTCCGCCTTGGCACGAGCCATGCAGATGGAGTCTTGATTGTTGAAGGTGCGCCACGCCCCGTTGCTCGTTAGCAGCGGATACTTCTTTATTTCGACGCGCCAACCTTGGTCATCGGTAAGATGCCAGTGGAATTTATCAATCTTGTAGAGAGCCAGTACATCAAGCAGAGCTTCCACCTCGGCCTTCGTGAAGAAGTGGCGGGAGCAGTCGAAGTGCATACCTCGCCAGTCGAAACGCGGTTCGTCGGTAATGGATACATAAGGCAAAGTCCAGCGTTTACCCGCAACAGGCGATAAAGACTCTATCTCCCCGGCAAACAACTGGCGCAGGGTGGCAATGCCGTTGATGACTCCCCGATAGGTGTTTCCCTCTATCCGCACGCCGTTCTTATGCACCCGCAGAGTATAAGAACCCTTCTTACCCGCAGCAGTAAGTGCCAGCTGGATGGTGCCCTTACCCTTCTTCAGCTTCATCGGATAGCCCGTGGCCTTGCCGATCATGCGCGACAGATAGTCGGCAGCCGGCCTCAACTGTGCGTTCTCGTAGCTGATGGTAGCACCTTTCGACAATACGAACTCGCCTGTTCCCCACTCCACCTTGACGGGCTGGGGAATCAACGCAGGCCTCTGGGCCATGGCCGTCATGCCGAGTAGCAAGAGGCACAGCGAAACAAAAAGCTTAGTATATTTCATAATTACAGGTTTTTATTCTGTACAAAGTTAGCAAAAAAACTCCAGATTCTGCCTGTGAAACCCGTAAAAGGTAAAAAGCTCTTGAATAAAACATTCCTTCCAGACCATCATTTAGCGTTTTTTTTCATAACTTTGCCTCATCCTTAATTCAAATATTTATGTCCGAAATGAAAAAGATACTGATATTCATCTTCTGCAGCTTGTCGCTGGCTGCACCGACCCAGACAAGTCAAAGTCATATCCGTGATAACATATCCGACTACACAAGCTTCCTGCAAGGGCAGACGACTACGCCCTACGACTATATCAAAGGCAAGTTCAGGGACTACGATGTGGTAGCCCTCGGCGAGGACCATTGGGTCAGCGACCACATGAAGTTTCTGTCCTCGTTCCTCCAAGAAGCGGAGAGCGACACCACATTTCACATCGACGCGCTGGCCTGGGAGAGCGGAAACATCATAGACCAGGGCAAGGCCGACACCCTCATGGCAGCCCCTTCCTTCCGAGAAGAGCTGGCCCTCCAGATACTCCGGGATGCCGCCGACACCTACGGATGGCCGTATCGGGAGGCCGTAGACGCGCTGAAGGCACTGTGGCACTACGCCAAGGTGCAGAAGAAACGCACCCGTCTCCTGCTCTTGGACCCGCCCTATATGCTTCAGGCTCTCGACGGAGAGAAGTATCATTTCACGCTCAGTCGCGACCAGTCGATGGCCAACCGGATAACCGGCTACATCCAATCCGGGCGCAAAGTGCTGTTCTATGCGGGTTCCGCCCATACGCAAAACCAGTTTCACGCCGTCTTCCTGCAGAGATACGGGCGGTATGCCGTCCAGGCCACGGCGGGCAAGATACTCAAGACGCTCTATCCCCGCAAGGTCTTCTCCATCAAGTTGTGGGGCGGGCTCATGGGCAGCAACGGCTATATGCCCAGCAACGACTCCTTCAGATGGCAACGATGCGGCGACGGGAAAGCCGACGAGGCCTTTGAGCGCAACGGCAACAAGCCCTTGGGATTCGACATCGCCGACAGTCCGTTTGCCGACATGAAGGTCAACGACTACTTCCATTTCTCATACACCGAGCAGATGCTGAGCACGACCAACGGAAGTCCTTTCCGGGAGGCGGAGACCCTGAAAGACCGGATAGACGGCATCATCTTCCTCCATTCCGTCAGCAAATTCACCATCCCGCACATAGAGCCGTCCGTCTTCAACGATGCCTTCATCCGACGAATCGGCAAGCGCACGGGCGGAAGCGTCAAGTCTCTTGCCGATGTCTATGCACTCATTCAAGAAAAACACCCTACCCTGGCACCCGAAATCGAGCGGCTGAAGACACTGCCCAAACAATAGGAAGAAAAGCGAGGGGCGGTTCGCCAGATTCCTAACAGCCGTCAGGAGCCTGACAAAATCGGCGATTTTGTCCCATGATTTCGGCGATTTTGTCCTTCAATCTCGCCGATTTTGTCAGACGGACAGCGGCCTTTTAGAAGACGGCCGCCCATTCTTCGGTATGTCAAAAACCATAGAAAACAAAAAAGGGAGCCGTCTCCGGCTCCCGAATCTCTTATCTACAGGACTAAAGCGATACATCCGAGAGTATCTTCCGGGTGGCTCCCGTCATGCGTTCCACAAACTTTCCGGCCGCCTCACCGCTCTGTTTCAGGAAGTCGGCATCCGCCTCTAAGCGGGTCATCAGCTTCCCGAAGCTCGCGGAGTCCTGAATCTCGAAACCGCCTCCGGCTGCCAGCAGCCCCTGCGCCTCCTGAAACTTCTTATTGTTGGGGCCGAAGATGACGGGCATGTCCCATACCGCCGCCTCGAGCACATTGTGTATGCCGACGCCGAATCCACCGCCTACATATGCCACGCTGCCGTAGTGGTAGATGCTGGAGAGCAGTCCGAAGCAGTCGACAATCAGGCAGTCGGCCTCCCCTGCACTCTCCTCCGTGGCCTGCGTATAGCGCACGGTCTTGCGGTCGAGGCGGTCGAGAATCTGCTTCAGGTGTTCCTCCCCGATGACATGGGGCGCTATGATGAGCTTCCAGTCCTTGCGCGCATTCAGGTAGTCGATGAATATCTCCTCGTCGGGAGGCCACGAAGAGCCGGCCACGAAGACCTTCGGAGCTGCGTCGCTCACGCTTACCCCCTGTTCGGGAGAGCGAGGGCCGCTGCCGACAAAGGCCTCAACGATGGGCAGCCGTTTGGCTGCCGCCTTGATTTGGAGCACCCGGTCGAAGCGGGTGTCGCCGACCACCGTCACGCAATCAATGCCGATGGTATGGAGCAGCGACTTGCTGATCTTGTTCTGCACATAGAAATGCGAGAAGCAGCGGAGCACGCGCCCGTAGGCCGATCCATACCAGCGGAAGAAAATCTGGTCGCGACGGAAGATGCTGCTCACGCTGTAGGTGGGTATGCCGCGATACTTCATGATGTGCAGATAGTTGTACCAGAACTCGTATTTGATGAAGAACGCCATCACGGGACGCACCGTGCGCAGGAACTCACGGGCGTTGCCGACGGTGTCGACGGGCAGGTAACAGATGATGTCCGCTCCCTGATAGTTCTTCCGCACCTCGTAGCCCGAGGGCGAGAAGAAGGTAAGGAGAATCTTATACTGCGGGTGCTCGGCGCGTATCTGCTCCATCAAAGGGCGTCCTTGCTCAAACTCCCCGAGCGACGCTGCATGAAACCAGATGTACCGGGCATCAGGGTCTACCTTCTCGCGAAGCACCCGCACAGCCTCGCGCTGCCCCCGCCACATCTTCCTCACCTTATCGGAGAAGAGGCTTGCCACGGCGATGCCGAACTGCATCAAATACATTAATATATTATACATACCTATAACCTGACGCTATCTTCCGATGAGAAAAGATGGTTAATGGGGCTATTTCAATATTTCGATGGCCTTCTTCAGGCGGCGGAGAGTCTCCTGCTTGCCCAGGAATGCCGATATATCAAACATTCCGGGACCCTTGCCCTCGCCCACGAGAGCGAGCCGGAAGGCGTTCATCACATCGCCAAGCTTGTAGCCTTTGTCCTCCACCCACTTGAGGACGACGGGCTCCTGACCCTCGATGCTGAAGTCGTCGATGCCCTCGAGAACGGCCATGAGCTCGGTCATCTGCCGGGAGGAATACTCCTTCCAGCGTTTGCGTACGGTCTTCTCGTCATACGCCGTCGGGGCGATGAAGAAGAAAGAGCACAGCGGCCAGAGCTCCTTGACGAAGCTCACGCGGTCTTTCATCAGATGCACCACCGTCGTGATGCGCTCCATGCTCTCGTCAATGCCGTTGTTGGCAACAATCGGGGCAAAGAGGCCGGCTATCTCCTCGTCTGACTTGCGGAGGATATACTCGTGGTTGAACCATATTCCTTTCTGATAGTCGAACTTCGCCCCGCTCTTAGAACACTTGGTGATGTCGAAGGCCTGAACCAGCTCGTCGAGCGAGAAGAGCTCCTGCTCCGTGCCCGGATTCCAGCCCAAGAGGGCAAGGAAGTTGACCACGGCCTCGGGAAAATATCCGCTCTCGCGGTATCCGGAGGAGACTTCGCCGGTCTTGGGGTCGTGCCATTCCAAGGGGAAAACGGGAAAACCGAGGCGGTCGCCGTCGCGCTTGGAGAGCTTGCCCTTGCCTTCCGGCTTCAGCAGCAGGGGCAGATGGGCGAACCGGGGCATGGTGCCCTCCCAGCCGAAGGCCTTGTAGAGCAGCACATGCAGGGGTGCGGAGGGCAGCCACTCCTCGCCTCGGATAACATGGGTGATCTCCATCAGGTGGTCGTCCACTATGTTCGCGAGATGATAGGTGGGCAGTTCATCCGCGCTCTTATAGAGCACCTTGTCGTCGAGAATGTCGCTTTTCACATGCACGGAGCCGCGAATCAAGTCATCCACGACAATCTCCTGGCCGGGTTCCACCTTGAAACGGACGGTGTATTGCTGGCCGTCGGCAATCAGGCTCTCCCATTCCGACGAAGCTATCGTCAGCGAATTGCGCATCTGCATGCGGGTATGGGCGTCATATTGGAAGTTCTGGACCTCAGCACGCTTGGCCTCCAGTTCCTCCGGCGTGTCGAAAGCGTAGTAAGCCTTACCCTCATCGAGAAGCTGGCTGACATATTTCTTATAGATTTCCCGCCGTTCGCTCTGGCGATAAGGACCGTGAGAGCCGCCGAAGCTGACACCCTCGTCGAACTTGATTCCCAGCCAGCGGAAGGCCTCGATAATATATTCCTCGGCTCCCGGGACGAAGCGGTGGGAGTCGGTATCCTCTATCCTGAACACAAAGTCGCCCCCGTGCTGCCTGGCAAAGAGGTAATTAAAAAGGGCTGTACGCACTCCCCCGATGTGCAGAGGACCTGTGGGACTTGGTGCAAAACGCACGCGGACTTTTCTTTCTGACATTCTAAAAAATGAAGGTAAGTTGTAATTTTTGTGCAAAATTACTATTTTTTTTCGAGTATTGCGTATTTTTTTCGTATTTTCGCAAGGTAAACTATATTTATAAGATATGAAGTTCAACTCTTTAGATAATCACTATTGGCGTAATCTGCTGACGCGCATCATACTGGTATCGCTCACCATCCTGCTCATCGTGTGGTTTCTTCCCCGCAACGAGGGGCCAAGTTTCCGCTACGATATCAATAAGCCCTGGATGTACGGATCATTCATTGCGCGCTTCGATTTTCCCATTTATAAGACAGAGGAGACCATCAAGGCACAGCAAGACTCCATGATGAAGGCCTTCCAACCGTATTACAACTATGACCTGAAAGTGGAGACCGAGCAGCTGAACAGGCTCCGACAGGACTTCAAGGATGGGTTTCCGGGACTTCCGCGGGAATATGTCTCGCTGGTCATAGCCCGCCTGCACAGGCTCTATCAGGCCGGAATCATGAACGCACCGGAGTATGGGGTCCTCGCGAAAGACTCCTCCAACATGATTCGGGTGGTCAATGGAAAGGAGGCACAGAGCCTCCAGATCAAGTTTCCCTACTCCACCCTGACCGCCTACAACATGCTTTTCAGCGACGATCGGCTGGCGCCCCTGAAGCCGATATTGCAGAAATTCAACCTCAATGAATACATCGAGCCCAACCTGCTGTATGACAAAGAGCGCAGTGAGACGGAACTCAACGACTTGCTCAGCGGCATATCGCCCGCCAGCGGGATGGTGCTCAGCGGACAGAAAATCATCGACCGGGGCGAAATCGTGGACGAATACACCTACCGGGTGCTCTCTTCCTTCGAGCGGGAGCTGCAAAGACGGAGTGCCGCGACTACCGAAATCACCTCCACCATCATCGGACAGCTCATCTATGTGAGCATCATGGTGCTGCTCTTCTCGTTCTACCTATGGCTCTTCCGCAGGGATTACTTCGCCAAGCCCCGCAGTATCACCATGCTCTATGCGATGATAACGATATTCCCCATCATCGTCTCCATCATGATGACGCACAATTTCTTCAGCGTCTACATACTTCCGTTCGCCATGGTGCCCATCTTCACGCGCATCTTCATGGACTCCCGGACGGCATTCATCACACATGTTACGATGATACTCATCTGCGCGGCCGCCGTCAAATACCAGTATGAGTTCATCATCGTGCAGATTGTGGCGGGACTCGTGGCCATCTATTCCCTGCGTGAACTTTCCCAAAGGGCACAGGTTCTCAAGACAGCACTCTTCGTTACACTGGCCAGCGCCTCCATTTACTTTGCCCTTCAACTCATGCAGAGCAACGATATAGCCAAGCTGGACCAAAGCATGTACTATCATTTTGCCGTCAATGGGGTGCTGCTCTTGCTGGTCTACCCGCTGATGTACCTTATCGAGAAGCTGTTCGGCTTCACCTCCAATGTTACGCTCTTCGAGCTTTCCAACACCAACAAGGGCGTTCTCCGGGACCTGAGCGAAGTCGCTCCGGGCACCTTCCAGCATTCCATCACCGTGGGAAACCTGGCTGCGGAGATTGCCAATAAGATCGGGGCGAACAGCCTTCTCGTGCGTACGGGAGCGCTATACCATGACATCGGGAAGATGGCGAACCCCGTCTTCTTCACCGAAAACCAAGCAGGCGTGAATCCGCACGACGCGCTCACCTCGCTCGAAAGCGCCCGCATCATCATCGGACATGTAATGGAAGGCGTGAAGACGGCGGAGAAGAACAATCTTCCCACGGTCATCAAGAACTTCATCCTCACGCATCACGGACGAGGGCTCGCCAAGTATTTCTATGTGAAAGAGCAGAATGCGCACCCCGGTGAGACCATAGACAAGACCCCGTTCATGTATCCCGGCCCCAACCCGTTTACCCGCGAGCAGGCCATTTTGATGATGGCCGACACCGTGGAAGCGGCCTCACGCTCACTTTCCGACTACACCGAGGAAAGCATCAGCGACCTCGTCAACAAGCTCATAGACCATCAGGTGGCCGACGGATACTATAAGGAGTGCCCCATCACCTTCCTGGATATCGACCAAAGCAAGAAAGTTCTCATTGAGAGACTGATGTCCATCTACCACACGCGCATCCAATATCCCGAACTGAAGAAAAAAACCGAGGCCGGAGAAGAAACCCCTCGGAGAGAACACTATTATCAGGGAAAAAACCAGAAATAAGCTTTTATTCATGCACAGATTTCCAAATTTGTGCATGAATATAAGGTTTTATAGTTAACATTTATAAAAATAGTAAAACAAAAAGGCGTATTATAGAACACAATTCGTAACTTTGCGGACAAATTTTTACAACTTTTTTAGAATGATTAAATTAAAATTTGCCTGCTTAGCGATTGTTTTCTTTATGGCAGGCACGACCACCATGAGAGCTGGTGGCATCCTGACGAATACCAATCAGAGTATTAGTTTTCTTCGAAATCCCGCCCGCGACGGTGCCATCGGCATCGACGGAGTCTACTCGAATCCAGCCGGAGTGGCCTTTATGAACGAGGGTTTCCACATAGCCTTCAACTGGCAGTCGGTATGGCAGACGCGCACCGTAACCACCACGAATCCCCTCTTCGCCTTAGGAGTGCAAAACGATGCTGCCACGAGCAAGACCTATAAGGGATACGCAAGGGCTCCTTTCCTGCCTTCCCTTCAGGGAGCCTACAATAAAGGCAGGTGGTCGCTCCAGTTCAACGCCACCATTACAGGCGGCGGAGGCAAGTGCGAGTTCAAGCAGGGCATCGGTTCCTTCGAGGGGGCTGTCGGCCAGATTGCCAACTCCCTGAAGCCGCTCGGGGCGACGGGATACGACCTGAACAGCTACATGCAGGGCAAGCAGTTCTATTTCGGGCTCACCGTCGGTGCCGCATACAAGGTAAACGAGCATCTCTCCGTCTACGGCGGTCTGCGCGCCCTGTACGGCATAGCCACCTACAAGGCCAAGATTTCCGACATACGCGTCAACACCGCCAACGGCCTCATACCGTTCGGTACCTATCTTGACCAGACCAACGCTTATCTGGCCGGCAACCTCGCCCAGGTACAGGCAGGGCTGAACCAACTGAAGCCCATCATCGACGCCCAGGGCGAGAATGCTCCCGAGCAATACCTCACGCAGTATAAAACCCTCCTTGCCACTCAGGCACAGCTCACCACGACACAGGCTTCGCTCACCCAGCTCGAGGTCTATCGCGAGGGTGTGAACCTCCAGTCCGACCAGACAGGCTTCGGCATAGCCCCCATCATCGGCGTGGACTACAAGACCGGGAACTTCAACCTTGCCGCCAAATACGAGTTCCGCACGCGCATGTCGATGAAGAATAAGTCTACCGTCGACGAGGTGATGGCCATCGAAGCGGTAAACCAGTTCCGCGACGGGACCTCCGTTCGTGAAGACAACCCCGCCCAGCTGGCCTTCGGAGCACAGTGGAGCGTACTGCCCAATGTGCGCCTCAATGCCGGCTATCACCACTTCTACGACGCCGAGTCGAAGAAATACGCCGACAAGCAGAAACTTCTCGACGGCGGCACCAATGAGTATCTCGGCGGCGTAGAGTGGGATCCCGTGGACAATCTCACCGTGAGCGGCGGATTCCAGATTACCAAATACGGCCTCACCGACAGCTACATGAACGACATTTCATTCGTCGTAGACTCCTGGTCGTTCGGCCTCGGAGCCAAGTATCAGGTATCCGACAAGGTGGCCGTCAACGCAGCCTACTTCCAGACCAACTACGGCGACTACCGCACGGCACCGTCGGCAGCAGGAGTGCAGAACTCCTTCACCCGCACCAACAAGGTGCTCGGCCTCGGCGTGGAAGTGGACTTCTAAACAAGAACAAAAACCACAAAACCTATTAAAAACCATGGCCGGCGACGCTACATGCGCCACCGGCCTTTCCTGTTTGCCGTCAACAGGCTGACGAAATCGCCGATTTTATAATATAAAATAAGTGATTTTAAAAGGTAAAATAAGTGATTTTACAATGCAAATTCACTTATTTTACTGAACAGAAAGCAGCTAAAAGGAATTTAAACAGCCGCGATTAACCCGACGGGAAGCGGTCAGAGAGGGTCTACATCATAGTATATCTGGAGGGCGGCATAGCACTTGTCCTGCATCATCTGCCGCTGGGCGAGCCGCAGATACCCGCGTGCCCGTTCCAGGCTGATGCCGCTTTCGAGCTTGATGACCAGCTTGCGGATGTGCAGGGCCTTGACACGAGCCACGGCAGGCTTATCCGGCCCGAGCACCCGCTCCCCGAACCATTGGCGCAGACGGCTGCCCAGTTCAATGCCCGCCGTGTCGACCACCTCGGCCTTGGCATGCTTCAGGTAGACATAGACGAGGCGATAGAAAGGCGGATAGCGGAAGAGCCGCCGCTCCTCCAGCAGGTCTCTGAAAAAACCCTCGTAGTCGTTGCTCACCACCTGCGCTATCACGGGCAGGTCGGCATTCTTCGTCTGTAGCAATACCAAGCCGCGGCGGCCTTTCCTGCCGGCCCTCCCACTCACCTGCGCCATCATCATGAAAGCATGCTCGTAGGCACGGAAGTCGGGATAGTTGAGCATGGAGTCGGCATCGAGAATGCCCACCACGCTCACGCGGTCGAAGTCAAGTCCCTTGCTGATCATCTGCGTTCCCACGAGGATATCCGACTTGCCCCGGGAGAAGTCGCTGATGATGCGCTCGTAGGCAGTACGCGTACGGGTGGTGTCAAGGTCCATGCGCGCCACCCGGGCCTCGGGAAAGAGTTCCCTGATCTGGTCTTCTATCTTCTCCGTGCCGTATCCCCGCCCGCGAATCTCGGTACTCTCACAATTCGGGCACACCGCCGGCACCTGATAGGTAAACCCGCAATAGTGGCAGGTGAGCAGGTTGGTGTTCTTGTGAAGGGTGAGCGACACATCACAGTTGGAGCACTTCGGCACCCATCCGCACACCTTGCACTCTATCATCGGGGCGAATCCGCGCCGGTTCTGGAACAATATCACCTGCCGTCCCTGGCCCAGAGCCTCGCGGACGGCCGTAAGGAGCTGCGGCGAGAAAGGCCCCTTCATCATCTTGCGGTGGCGGAGGTCTTTCACATCCACCACCTTTATTTCGGGCAGTTCCATGCCCTTATAGCGTGTCTTCAGCTCCACGAGGCCGTACTTTCCCCGACTTGCGTTATAGTAGCTCTCCATCGACGGGGTGGCCGTCCCCAGCAAGGTCTTCGCCCCATACATGCCGGCAAGCATGATGGCGGCCGACCGCGCATGGTAACGGGGTGCCGGATCCTGCTGCTTGAAGCTGGTCTCATGCTCCTCGTCGATGATGACCAGCCCCAGGTTCCGGAACGGCAGGAACACCGCGCTGCGGGCTCCGAGGATGATGTCATAGGGATTCCGGGAAAGCTGCTTCCGCCAGATTTCCACGCGTTCGGCGTCGCTATACTTGGAGTGGTAGATGCCGAGCCGGTTGCCGAACACCTTCTGGAGCCGCTCCATAATCTGAACGGTGAGCGCAATCTCGGGCAACAGGTAGAGCACCTGCCGGTGCTGCCGCAAGGCCTGATGGATGAGATGGATATAGATTTCGGTCTTCCCGCTGGAAGTAACCCCGTGCAGCAAGACCACAGAGTGCTTCATCATCTGCATCAGAATGCGGTTGTAGGCATTCTGCTGCGGCTCACTAAGGGGCTTGATGTTGCCGAAGTCGGGCTCAAAGTCCAGGTTCAGCCGCCCCACTTCCCGCTCGTAGGTCGTGAGAAAGCCCCGGTCGACGAGCGACTTCAGGTTGGCCGAGGTGCAATGGCTCACATTCATAAGCTCTTCGCGCGATATCTCGCGAATCTCCTCCTGGGGTTCCGCGCCCTCGAGGGTGTCCCAGTGAGAGAGGGCAAGATAGTCGAGGAGCACCTTCTGCTGCTTCTGGGCTCGCCCGAGCATGTTCAGCGCGATGTGCAAGGCCTCCTCTCCCTGATATTTTTGCGGCAGGGCTACAAAGGTTTCGGTCTTCGGACGATAACCGTCCTCGGCCTTCAGGCCTGAGGGGAACGCCGCCTTGTAGACCTCGCCGAGGGGCGACATATAGTAGTCGGCTATCCATTGCCAGAGCCTCAGCTGCTGCGGGAGGAGCATCGGCTGCCCCTCGTCGAGCACGGCCATCACCTCGCGCACCTCAAACTGCGGCTCTCGGTCGTGCACCTCGCTGGCAATGGCGGTATAGGTCTTACTCTTGCCAAGGGGCACCAGCAGGCGCACACCCGGCTTCACCTGGGCTTCCATCGCATCGGGAACGGCATAGGTGAACACTCCCTCCAGCGGCAAGGGCAGTATGACATCGACAAACTTCATTGTGGCAAAGGTACACCAAACCGAGCAGAACGCAAAACAAATCCCGCTTTATTTTCCCCAGATGGAAGATACGGCGTACTTCATGAAAAGTAATCCAGATAGAGGAAATTATGAAACGCGGTCTTCCACCTGATAAACTCGCGCTTTATGGCATTCCAAGAGCAAATCCCCGAAATGTTTTCCGGCAGAATCCGCCAATCCCCAAAAATCTTAATGCTTGAATAGGGCTCGCTGATTTCTTGACGGGTAATGCTCTGTATCCGCCTAAAGCCTCTTCGCAATTTCGATTGCCCTGGCCAAAGCCTCGTCCTTCGGCACTTCATAATCCGGCAATGTGCCGTGTATATCATTCTCGTCGGCGCCATATTGCCAGAAACGCTTGTAGGAGACGGAAGCCTTCAGTCCGGAGACAGGGAGACGATACATAAGCACATCCCCGAAGCAGACATTCATCCCGCCCGTCTCTTCGCCGATGACCTTCCCCATGCCAAACACCTTGAAAGCCCATGCAAACGAACTTGCGGAAGAGAAGGTGCGGTTGCTGGTGAGCAGATAGACCCTGCCCTTGAAGTGTCCCTCTTTCTCTGTCAGAGGCCTAATCATATCACTGTCCTGAACTTCCATATAATACCAGCCTACATTCTGCTTCCAGTCCATGAGCCTTTGAGTGGTGGGCGTAACCCGCGCAAGCTCCTTTCCAAACTGATTGAAAGGCCTGGGAGAGA
Organism: Prevotella sp. KH2C16; assembly: GCF_900113305.1. Classification (GTDB taxonomy): domain Bacteria; phylum Bacteroidota; class Bacteroidia; order Bacteroidales; family Bacteroidaceae; genus Prevotella. The sequence continues at coordinate 31,134 of NZ_FOOW01000018.1, forward strand.
TATAGCGGAACAATATATCCCCGACTTCCGAGTTTCCCCCGCCATTCTCGGTGATGTCTATAATCAGGCTGTGGATATTGTTTTCGCGCAATGTTGTAAACATAGAGTCGGCAAAGACCTTCATCCGCTCAGGGTCGTTAAACCCCTTGAAGTCCATGACCGCCACCTTGTCTTCGGAAAGCAGGCGGAAGCTATAACTCTCTGGTGCGGCCACGGCCCGCTTCTCCCTTTGCTTTTTCAATGCAAAAAGCTCGTGATTGGGACAGGGAGCAAGCGTAATCCGGCGAGGCTTCCCGCCGCCCGGCTCCTTGTATTCTATTTTATAGGAATCCGCAGAATAGAGCAGGAAGAAGAGCGCAGGGAAGTCGTTACGCACCCTCTGCATCCTAAAGGCCTGCGATTCTCCACTCTCATAATCCAGCATCCGCTCTATCATCTGCCGGGCTGTAACATCATTTATCGCAAGGATTTGCGCCCCTTCAGGAATCTTGTTACCCAAACTGAATGAAACCGTAACGGCATTGTCCGACCCGACCTCAAGGGAAAGCGGTATCCTGGGGGTATCCTTTTTGAAAGCATCATTATATGGAAAAAACAATGAAGTGTGCCCATCGCCAATCCTTACCACAAGAGGCTGTATGGCTTTGTATAATTGCAGGGTAGATAACGAGTCCGGCAAGGCGGCCTCTATCTGGTTCACCATCTGCAGGAAAGCGCCTTGCCCGCAGACGGAAAACAGATTAGGATGTATCTCGCTGAGGTTATAGATGAGCGATTCGATATCGAATACGGCCTGTTTCCTTGACAACAGGCTTCCGGATTTCAACCGCAACTCGGGTGAAGGGTTGTCAATAGAATAGAGACTGTCGTCCTGAGCCTGTGCTTTTATCGTGCATACAACGAGCAGAAACAACAAAATGGATCGCAGCAGATTTTTCCTTTTCATGACTTATACAAATATTAATGATTATATATTTCCACTTGGACGCGGGCTTATCCTTGCCTTATGCCCATACCGTGGCGGCAAGGAGTGCGATGACAAGTATAAATAATGTATGCGCAAACATATTTTGAATGGCTTAAAAAACCGTTCTCTCTCATTGAGGTGTAAAGGTAATGAAAATTCTATAACGAGTAAAGAAGTTCGGGGAAATTAATATCATCTGGGAAGATTTTTCTTTTCTACAGGTAGAGAAATGCACGATTTATGAGATTTTTTGTTTATTTTTGTAGCATTATAAACAACAAGAACATGAAGAATAGAATCTTATTAACAATCCTTTCGGCCCTGTTCGTCCTGAACGGCAACGCACAGGGCAAGGACACTTTCTGGCTGGGTGCCGACATCAGCGGCACCACCGAGCTGGAGGCACGCGGCGAAAAACTCTATAATGCCAAAGGTGAAATCCGCGAGAATACCGCCCTGATGAAAGAACTCGGTCTCAATGCAGTAAGACTCCGGGTATGGGTGAATCCCCGGGGAGGCTGGTCGGGCAAGGAAGATGTGCTCCAGATGGCCAAACGGGCACGCTATTACGGTATGGCGATAATGATTGACTTCCACTACAGCGACTGGTGGGCAGACCCAGGGAAACAACCGGTGCCGGGTGTATGGCAATACCTGAAATACGACGAGGTGAAGCTTCAGATCGGACAGTACACGCAAGAGGTGCTGCAGTTGCTCAAGGACAACGACATCGAAGTGAAATGGGTACAGGTGGGAAATGAGACTACACATGGATTCCTATGGCCCATGGGGCGGGCAGAAGACAACATGGAACAGTATGCCGGGCTCACCCAGGCGGGCTATGATGCCGTGAAAGCCGTATACCCCGCCGCTCAGGTCATCGTCCATCTGGATGCGGGATGCGACCAGAAACGCTACGACTTCATCTTTGACGGCCTCCGGAAATACGGCACCAAATGGGATATCATCGGCATCAGCGTATACCCCCACTGGGACATCGAGGCCAAACTCGAGAAAGACTATAAGGGAACCATTCGCGATTTCACGGCCAACATCAAGCATCTCTACCGTAAATACGGAACGGAGAGCATAGTCGTAGAAACAGGCGTAGAATCCGCCAAGCCTGTAGAAGGAAAGAAAATACTCTCCGAAATCATAGAGGCGGCCGAGCACAAGACCGACGGTCACTGCCACGGAGTGTTCTATTGGGCACCGGAATTGGAAGGAGGCTATCCGCTGGGAGCCTTCCAGAACAATCGGCCTACAGTCATCATGGATGCCTTCAAACGATGAGCATCCCTGGATGGAGCAGTCTCCCCACCAGATGCCTGTCGGTTCAGAAGGCTGTATGCACCGTCTTTTCATTTTCCCGGAAACATCTTCCGGGATTTTTTTCCGTTTCTGTCTTCATGGCAAAAAAATGTCTCCCCCAGTGTAAAAATCACCCCCTGTTGCTCCGGATTCCGCTGCACTCTCTTTCTTAAATTATGCTAAACATACTGTCGGAGTAAGTAGTTTCCGTCTCTGAAGTGTAGTATATATAGAGTTGTGAAACTCTTTTGCATTTTAAGCATATAATCATTTAAGTTAGATTTAAGTAAGAAATTACTTATTTTAAAAGGAAACCATACCGCCGAGATGACGACCGTGGCTTTCAATTCTATCCCGGATAATTATCCGGGATTTTTCCCTACTTTTCCGCCCGCAGATGCCTTCTCTCCCGGAGATACTCCTGCCAGCAATAAATCTTATAGCAACCAAGTGCGTTTCTGAAATTATTTATATCTTTGTACTGAAAAAATCTCCTGAATCGTGTAATAATATACCTCGGCAACAGTCTTAGAAGTAACAGATCACAACACATGGAAGATTCAGAAATGGTAAAACAAGTCCTCGTGCACCAACGCATGGGCAGCTTTGAAGACATCGTGCGGAAATATTCTGGCATGGTTTTTTCCAAAGCACTCGGCATTGTCAAGGACGAGGAACTCGCAAAGGAAATTTCTCAGCAGACTTTCATCAAGGCTTACACCCGCCTCGGCAGCTGGAGCGGCAAGGGAACCTTAGGGGCGTGGCTCTCCTCCATCGCCCTGCACCTGGCACTGAACCATCTCGACAAGGCACGGCGACGACGCACACAAGCCCTGGAGCACGATTTTCCCGACACGCCTTACTCTGATGAGCACGAGGAAAAGCTGCTCCAGATGGAGGCTGCTGTCAATGCCCTGCCTGAGCAAGACCGCCAAATCATCCGGCTCCATTATTATAAAGGGGTAAAGACCGATGACATTGCCAGACAGCTTAATCTCTCACAAGCGAATGTACTGGTGCGCCTGCACCGAATACGCGAGCACTTAAAATCAACAATCAAAGCACAAGACCATGACCGATAAAGAACTAAACCAACTGATGAGAGAAACCTTTGAGCGGCAGAAGCTGCTCGAAGACATCAACCAGAGCATCATGCAGAACCTGCGGAAAACCAGCCGCAGGGAGCGTGCCCGCAAGTGGCTGCACCTGCCGGCATTATGTTTCGGACTTCCCCTCTTCGTTATGCTTATGCTCTATTGCGCCTACAAAGCCGTTGTGCAATCGGGATTTTCCCTGCCCGTTACCTTTGCCATGCTGGTATTCGTCATCTCTATTATCTGGACAGGATACCAGATGTTTGAAAACTTTTCTGTCCGAGCGATGTAATAATCCTGTAGCCGACAGGTCTTTTAAGTAGAAGTTTAACCATTTAAAATATTAGATTATGAATACTTTTGAAGCTGGAGCCATCATCGTAAGTATGGGTATCTTGTGTGGAATCGTAGCAATTGTCAGCACCTTCCTTGTGATATACCACAAAAAAAGGAACGAACGCATAGTCCGGCAGTCGATTATCGAGAACCATGTAGACGCCGAAACAGCCAAACTACTGATAGAACCTACCAAGAACAAGAACAGTAAGTATAGCGCCCTAATGTGGGGATGCTCGCTGATAGGCCTTGGGCTGGGCTGGGGAACAGACCTCCTGTTGGACCTGAGTGAAAAGAGTCTCGGCTATTATATCGTTCTCGCCGTGGGTGTAGGTATCGGCCTTCTCGTCTATTTCATCATCAAGTCGAAGCTGGAGGCAAGACAACAAATCAAGGAAGAGGAAGAATCTTAACTCTTAAAATAAAAATCTCTTTTTGAAACCAAGGCCTGCGGGAAGTGATTCCAGCAGGCCTTTTCTTGCTAAATGCCTTCCGGGGCACAACCAACTATCGCCGTCGTGCCCCGCCAAGGCTATTCCACCTCTATTTCCAGCATGCTCCCCGTAGCCGAAAACTCGGGGGCATAGGCGCATTGAGCCGTAATGCTGCCCGATGAATAGTGACCCGCACGATCCACGAAGTAGGTATTCTCTATTGTCCAGTGCCCCTTGTGGAGCTTGTCGAAGAAGTAATGGGTAGCCACATCTTTCGTCGCACAGTAGCAGCGCAGGGTATAGTCGTAGCCGCTCATTTGGTTGGTAGGTTCCAGACAGGCCGGCCGCTTGTCTACTATCTGCACGAAGTCGAGGTCGCGCTCGACATCGAGCATAATACGGACAGTTACCTTATCTCCCACCTTCAGGGCTTTTACCGGTTTCTGCCCGCCGACGGCAATCACCTCGCCATCCTTCAGAATTTCCCTTTTTACCTGCAGTTCCGTCCCGGAGGACTCCACATTTCTCACCTCCTTTACAGCCTGCAGATAGAGCGTACCCCAGCTGGTTCCGGTCGTTTTCTTGTCAATGGTAACCTGGGTAGCGGAATCAGGCTGCATCGTAGCTCGCACATAACCTATCTGCGGCGTAGCCGCCGAAGTCTGGAGAGTGCCGTCGGAGGAAATGGAAACAGGTGGCACACCAGCCACAAAGGCATTTCCCCGTCCTGCCACGAAGGCATTCACGGCATCTACCGTTACCACTGGATTCTCCCAATACTGGGCTCGCTTCTCCTGTAACAGCCACTGCTGCATCTGCCGAATGGTAACGCTGTCGTCGGGCGTTATCATCCGGATGGCCTCGATGGCCGCCGTCTGGGTGGGTATCTTGTAGTTGCGCCAGGTATAGCCGGCTCGCTTCGTGTCGAAGTAACGCCCCATATCTTCACGGTAGACGGTATGCTGCTTCAGGCTCTCCACATAATCCAGAGCCTTCGCTTCACGGCCTGCACGATGGAAAATAATGGCACCCAAGGCTCGTGAGAACATGCTCTGCAACGACTCATCGCCCTCTATGAGCTTAACGAGATAGGCATTGGCATCCTGCACCGACGGCTTGAGCCGGGGCTGTTCCATGGCGCAGAGATAGAGATATTCCAGCCAGTCAGACGAGAGCTGCTGCGCGCGGTGCCCCTTCATGCGGGCTACTTCTTTTTCAGCGGCCGCTCCCATATAGCCGAAAGCCGACGAGAGCATCGCTCGGGTGTCGGCCTGCTGCCCCAAAACTGTGTTCAGCCGCACCAATGCCTCTGCCGTGGCAAGGGTTACAAAGAAACTTCCGTCCATGCCCTTAAACCAGCTCCACGAGCCGTCGGCATTCTGCAAGCGGCGCAGCTGACGCAGGTTGGCTCCCAGTTCCCGATCTATCCGGGCGCGTTTGAAGAAGTTCACGAGCTCCTCTTTCTGACGAGTCTCTCCCTTGGCCTCGGCCACCCATGGTGTCTCGTTCAGCAACAGGTTTCTCAGGTTTTCATTCCTTTGGAGCGGACTTACCATCGTCGTGTCCTTCGCCCATGCCTCCACGGCCTTACGAATGTCGGGCGAGGAAGTGAGAATATGGCGCGCAAGGGAGTTGACATAATAGGCTCCCGACTGACAGAGGGCGCAGTCGTCAAACGGATGGGCATACTTGGCGAGTGCCGGCAGCAACAGCCACGAGGGGTTGGAGGTGTATTCCACCGTCAGGCGATTGGATTCATCTTTCTCTGGGAACAGCTCCCGCAGGTCAAAAGTCTTTTTCTCCGGCTGCTGCTGGGTGAAGGTAAGAGTCTGCGTTACCAGTTCCCGATTAGACAGCACGGGCAGATAATGCTGCTCACCATCGCTCGTACCGCCTGCCGAGGCTACCACCTTACAGATAAGTAGGGCTGGATCGGAAGGTTTGGGGGCATAGCTGAACTTCACTACTTGCTGCTCACCGGCGGGAGCGGAGAAGTCCTTACGCTGCTCATAGACCACTTGCTCGGTTTCGGCATCCAGCAGTTGCAACAGGGCGGAGCCGCTGAGAGCATGGTCAGAAGAGTTGAAGATTCGGGCAGAAAGTGTGCCTTCGTCGCCCACACGAAGGAAACGAGGCTGATTAGGCTGCACCATAAAGTCCTTGCGCGACACAGCCTCCGACTCCAGAAGGCCGTAACGCACATCACGGGTGTGGGCCAGCCCGAGGAACTTCCACGCCGTGATGCTTTCCGGAACGGTGAAATTGAGGGTGATATTGCCATCGGAATCGGTTGTCAGATGCGACACGAAGAAAGCCGTCTCGTTCAGGTTTTCACGCACAGGAACGGCTGCCAGGGCAGCGGCATCGGGCTGCACGCTGCTCACCGAGTCGGCTTCACTAAGCAGGCCAAGTATTCTGCGAGGATCCTCTGGCGACCTGCTGCCATAGATACCAGGTAAAGAACCCGAAAGGGCGTCCACCAACCTCTCGTCGGAATCCCGCTTAATGACGGGTGCCGTGAACCTTACCTTGCGCACGACAGAGCCTACCATGCTCGACTTCCTGTGCACTACATAGCCCGTTACAACGACCTCATCGAGCCCGTTACCGTCATATGTCATCTGTACATTCAGGATTCCCGTAGCCACCTTTTGCCGCTGCGAGAGGCAGCCAATGTAGGAGAATTCGAGCACCTCGCCCGCGAAGGCCTTGATGGAATAGTGCCCGTCGATGTCAGTGGCGGTGCGTCGGTCAGTACCCAGAACCCGCACCACGCAGCCTATGAGCGGATCGCCATTGTCATCGCTGACGACTCCACGCACCTGACCGAGCACGCCGCCGAGGTTCAACTGATTCAACACAAGGCTTGACTCGGGAATCGGGTTGAAGCCAACGGATGCCCCCACAAAAAGTGCCCTGCTATCACGATACCACCACTCCACACGAGGCAGACGGTTATAGAGATTCGGGAAGAATTGGAAAGCATGCTCCTCGTTGATGCGGTCGAGCGACTGGTCGTAGAGCGTAGCCATCAACTGCGCCACGGCAGGCCGCCCGTCGGGAGTAGCGACATGAAGACTCCACTCCTCGGAAGTGCCCGGACGGAGCCGATCGCGGAAAGTGTTCCACTTCATGATCAGTCGCTTGTCGGGTAGTGGAGCCTCTATCCGGAAGTCATGGGTATGTGCCCGTCCGTTGCGATACCATCCCACGGCTACCACTATGCCATCGCCGTAAGCCTCGCGATACAGGAATTTCCGGGTACAGATGGAATCGCTGAAGTCCATTGTACCGCTCTCCAGCAGCTTGTCTTTGGCAAAAACGGCGTAATAGGCATGTATATCCTGCTCGGAGGAACCGATGCTGACAGTTACGGGCACCTGGTTTTGCGGAGCAAACTCTGAAAGATTCTGATAGAACCACTCGTCCGCGGCATAGCACGGACGGGTGGCCTGTGGGTCGAACACCACCAAGGTGCGGCGAAGGGTATCGCCCTGGCAGGCAGCCAAAAGCTTCAGCCGTCCCGCCTTAATACCTTGAGGAAGGTGCAGACCGCCCTTGTCGCCAGCCTTCAGGAGGAACTTCTCGCCATCAATGCCCTTATACCAGTAGACAATATCGGCCTTCACAGGAATGCCTTTATTGTTAAGCGGTGTCAGGGAAAGCCTCTTCAGGCGGTCCGAAGTAACCCTGTCGCCATTTCTGAAGTTGGCCGACAGTTCTACGGGCTTTGCCTTCAAGGGAAATTCCAGATGCTGCTCATAGCTCTCGCCAGCCATATCCGTAGTCTTCACCTCTACTTCATAGGCACAATATCGGTTGTCGTCAAACTCCACATCGGCAGTCAGCGGTATCGGCAAAGTGAAGTTGCCATGCTCATCGGAGACGGTATTCAAAGAGGTCGGAGACGGCGACTCGTCTTTCTCGGAACCGCTCGGAGCCCTGAATCTCACGGTATATTCCACCGCCGCACGCTGCACAGGCTCGCCCATGAGGCTCTTGGCATGCCCCTTCAGGCGCAGCGTGTCGCCAGGCTGATAGACACAGTCCACCTTGTCGATGGACACTTCGAAGGTAGGACGCTTATACTCCGCTACCTGGAATTCCACGCTCTCATCATCGCTATCTATAGAATAGGTACCCGTAAGACCTGACTTTGGCAATTCGAAATCGGCACTACAAGTGCCGAAATCGTCGGTTACGACCTCTTTCTCTGCCAACATCTGGCTGTTGGCATCATAGAGCTCGAGCGTGATTTTCTTCTTCGTCTTCACCTTCAGCTGATGATGATACTGATCATAATAGATGCCTGCGACATGAACAGTCTGCCCCGGACGATAGAGGTTTCGATCCGTAAAAAGACTCATACGGGCTTCTTTCTCGTAGTCGGAATCAACATAACCATAGCCGCCTGACAAATACTCAAAGGGACTGGCGGCATCGGCGGCCGTATAAATCCATACTTTCTTCTTATTATCTTTCAGCAAGAGCTCGCCTTTACAGTCGCACTTCCACACCTTCTCACCCTGTCTGACAAAAGCAGAAGGCACAGGCCGACCTGTAACGGCGCTGACGACAACCATCTTGAACCTGTTCCCCTTGGGCACTCCGAGCGACAACAGGCGCAGGTCGCTGACACGAAGGACATCCTCCCGGATCTTATTCGACACATCTGGAGAACTGACACGAATCAGGTAAACGCCCTTCAGCAAAGGAGGAAGGAGCAAAGAATCTTGACAGGCAGCATACTCCGTAGAAGGAGAATAATTACGGGAAAGGCAATGGGAAGGCATCTGCTGTAGGTAGCCCATGGAGTCCAAGGCTTCGAAAGAACGCTTCTCATAGCGCAATTGGTCGTATTCCGTCGCCGGCATATTTATCTTATAGACCACCAGCTGCAGCCTGTGGAGGTTGGTATAGTTTACCCGCAGCCTGACCGTATCCTGCGTAGTCAGGAGGTTTTGAGGACAACGGAGTTCATAACTGGGGGCCGTCAGGAGGGCTTTCTGGTTCTTCAGGTATTCCAGATGCGAATAGCCGGAATAACGATTCAGAGCTTCCGTTAGATATTCATAGCGTTGCTTTACTGAGATTTTCTTGTCGCCGGCCATCACTTTATAACGCTCCGTAGCTATTTCGGCCGCCAATTCCAAGTCGGAATAGAGACTTTGCAGGGAATCCAGCGAATGGAGATAAGTCCGGCGAAGCCGCTTTGTAAACCGGGCAGGACGACGCTGACGAAGCCATTCAAGACCCGTCAAGAGGGCGGCAGGACGGTTGTGGACCTGCGTGTAATAGGCATTGAGAGCTTTGAAATCACCCAAATAATAGCCGATGACACTCAAGAGGTCATTGCCGAAATACCTCCCGTCAGGGCCTAACTCCACGGCAGGAGCGAAATCGGCAGCCTTTGCGGAAGCCAACAAGGGCATATTGGCCAACGCGAGACGGTTATAGAGCGTGTCATTGGGAATTTGGTTGTGCAAGAAAGCCGCATAAATACTGGCCAACAGAGGCTTGCGGGTTCTCAGGGAAGCCTCCTTCTGCTTGAAGACTTCCACAAAAGACGCAACGCTGTCGGGGGAAAGAACCGCCGAAAGGTTGCTTCGCTCTATCTGAGCCCGTAGCAGATTGCCATAAGACAGTTCTTTTTCAGCCTTCGATTCGATCTTCCGTAAGATGGAAATTGCCGTCCGTGGCTTCATTTCCAAGTTTGAACTGAACTGCACCCACAAGTCTTCATAACTCTGACCCTGAGCGGACACGGCCAATAACAGCAACAGACAGGTAAAAAGAAGTTTCTTCATACAAAGCACGCCAATAAAAGGTATAACAATAAGAAGCAACCATAAAAGCTACTTTCTGGTTTTCAGATATCTGTGATAGATAACGAAAAAAACAACCTACTATTGTATCAAGAACTGCTATTTTTTCTTATATTTGCAGCTGAATATCTATCAACAATACACTATGGGCATCAACTTTTGCAGAGCAAAGCGCTTGTTAGTACTCCAATCGCTGTTTCTTTTCGCATTGGCAGGAATGGCACAGAAAGACTATAACACAGAGTTTCAGCACCTGTTAGAGAAAGGAGACACCACGGCTATGCACCATCTGCTCGCTGAATGGGAGCGGACAGGAGAGGCCTCGGGCGACTTATATGCCGCTTGGGCTAATTACTACTGGGCCAAGGCACAAGAGTCAGCACTCCAGATGACAACTCAGAAACCCAACAATGGAGAGGCGTTGGAACTACAGGATAGCACGGGACAAACGAAGGGATACATCACAGGCACAACGATTTATCACGACTCTTACCTCCAAAAGCTCTTCAACAAACTGGACGAAGGCATCGGGAAATATCCGAACCGTCTCGACCTTGCTTTCGGGAAGGTGCACATCCTACTGCAAACAGGGTGCGGGGAAGAGGCAGTAAAAGAAATCGGAAAGGTATTGGAACGCACTAGAAAGAATAAAAAACAATGGAGTTGGGCGCAAGATCAACCTACGCCGAAGGAGGGGGAAGAGTTTCTCAGGGACTGCTGCCAGGACTATTTCTCGCAGATTGTCGATATGGGCAACGATAGTCTGTCGATGCAATTTGCTGAAATGTTGCTCGCCTATTATCCCACCCATATTCCCTTCAGGACTAACAAGGCCAGTCTGATTGCTCAGAAGGGAAATTACGAGGAGGCACTCAGCCAGTTCCTGGCCATCCACAAGGACGCACCCGACGATTTAATCGTTTCCTACGACATCGCCTATCTATATGAGCAACTGGGTAGGAAGGCCGAAGCCGTCAGATATTACATCCTCTTGAAAGACTCCAATGATGCCGAATTTCAGGAAATTGGGCGCAAGGCTGTTCAAGAATTGACTGCCAAGGAAAAGCAGGGAGAGAATTGAAGAAGAGATAAGGAGTGAGCCTCCCAGTCAAGAGATATACCAATAATAGACGGCACTATCCATCCCAGTAGGGAAAAAGCGAGGAGCGAGTTCCTAAATAAATTATCTTCCATCAGATTGACAGCCTTTCTTTGAAATTGCTGTCGCCTTCTCCAATTGATTTCTTACTCATTACATGAAGATTTCAAGGATTGTTTTTGTGTTTCTGCCTATATTCTTGAGGCGACACCCCTATACGATTCTTGAACATACGGGAGAGATTCTTCGGACTGCCAAGACCGACCTCAAGAGACAAATCCTCTATGGAATCAGAACTGCAGACTAACAATTGAGCCAACCGTCGTACACGCAGACTGATTACATACTGATGAATTGGCTGCCCCGTCTCTCGCTTGAAGATTTCCTCAAACAGACGCCGCGACATAGGTACCATTTGCAGAAGGCTTGCCACGGACAAATCTTCTGAAAGATGCAAATGAATATAAGAGAGCACTTTCAGAATATACTTATTCTTGGTAGCGAAAATATCCGTGGACTGACGCTCTACAATTTCATTAAAGCCAACTATCACATCCCTGATCTCGGTTTCTGTTCCACGCAACAGCTCATTTATATAAGTAGCAGCCTCATAGCCCGCATGGAAGACATCGAGGTCCAGACTGGAAAGAGACGGATAGGAAAGACTGCAGGTTATCTCGTCATTGTCAACCCCCAATACGGCAATATCAACCGGTACACGGATGTTCAACATACGACATACCTCCAGTATGGTATTAGCACGGGTGTCGTCGCAGGCAAATATAGCTGTCGGATGAGGCAACGCCCGTATCCATTCGACCAAAGGATCTGAATCGTAGTACCATAGATTTTCCAATGGTTGTTTCTGATAGTCAGACACTTCCTCACCCATACCCAGCTCTTGCAACCGAATACGGAATCCCCTGCCACGCTCTTCGGACCAGACCGCATCTTCATAACCATAGAACGCAAAGTTTCGGAATCCCTTACTGACAAAATAATCAGCCACCTTGCGACCCTGAGAAAGATAATCGCCCGTGAGATTCGGTATTGTGTCGAAACGCCGCTTAAAGTCTTGGGCCAGCGCAATGATTCCATGCCGAGGGAACATGCCGACATCATCCGAAGAATCAAACTGTCCGATAATTGCATCAGCCTTCCAGTGGCAGGCCCAATTGACTACACCCTCAAGCCCATGCTCTATGCGGAAAGAAGTAGGCATGCGGCACACGACCCATGGCTCTCGCCCACGGGCATATTCCTGTATACCCTTCAGAAGGTTTGAGGCATAAGCTTCTGTAAAATCCGATAACAGTATAAGTCGAATCATTTCACTTTCAAAATGTATTTCTTAACATTCCAGCCATCAAGGAGGAGGTTATACTTTTCCTGCCTTCCGCCCTCAATCGTACAAGTTATCTTACGCTCAGTATGAGGCTCCAGAGATACATAATTATCTGTATAGTGGGCAGGCACCACGAGGCACCCTTGCTTGTCGGTCAAAGCCATACGCAGAAAGAATGCAACGATACCAGACTGGTTAGTCAGACGAATCGTAAGAACTGTCTTTCCGCCTGCCGTCTGCCGGTCTACTTCCATTGCAACAGTTGCTGTAGGCATTTCCGACAACGACCTATAGTCAGCATAATGGCTGATTGGCGTGGATATCCAGTCGGAGGCATCCCAGTCATAGACATCCATGTCTGCTGTTAGCGCATAGTCGTTACAAGCGATTACATGGCCTTGACTATCTTTCAAATACAAGAAGAGAAAGGCATTACCAGAGAATTCTGGTAGAGGGAAAACATCCTCTACGGCAAAAGATTCCGCATTGAATGTCTTCTGTTCAGAACCGATACAGTCGCCCCCAAGGCTATATAGTTTTGCCTCGGCAGTCAAGGTTTCTGGCAGAAAGGTTTCATTGACAGCTACTATTCGCTTCCGACCGTAATCATAGATAAGCTGTAGGGAAGCATTACCCTTCCGGACTGAATAATATGAAGCATTCGGAACCAGATAGTGATCATAAAGCTGCCAGTAAAGTCCAGGACGCGCAGCATTGAGCATCCACTGAATAATCCCCGTCGTTTTCGGGATGTTCACGCGGAATGCCTCAAACATAGCCCGTGTACTCTCGTAGTTAGCCAAGTCGGCCTTATGAAGAAAATCATATAAATTCTGTGGAGTACCATAGCGAGCCTCCACAACTTCCTGCAACTTATCAAGTTTGCCCATGGAAGAGGCAGAGGCTGTGCAATGATAGCCCCATACAGAGGATATCGGCCAGGGATTCTTACCAAGCATACGCTCCAAAGACTCGCGCTGTGGCAGCTGAGCTCCAATGCCCGTCTCGGTATTAAACCCGATGGCACCCCCTGGAGCCTTGTGTGAATACCAATAGGATGGGCCGACATAGTCGTAAGGGCCTGCCATTTTCATGCCTGCCGTGCCCGACAGCTGAGTCTCCAGTTTCTTGGCAGAAGTTATATACGGACGGCTTGGATCTATCCGCCGGAGCAGACGACGATATTTTTCTTCCAAAGGCATACACGGAATCTTATCGCTGCCTACAAACCAACAGATTATACTTGGATGACGACGCAACCATAGTACCTGATCATGTAAGTATCTAACCATCAAGCTGATATCTTTATCAGAAGTCATGCCACCATAAAGCTCATCGCAGGGCTTTCCAAGGTATTCCTCCCATTCCCAATGACAAGTCCAGCCCGGAAGAACCATTATACCAAGGCTATCGCAGAGTTCAAAGACATCCTGTGAATTTCCCCAGATATTCTCCATCCGGATGGCATTCAAGTTCATATCAGACACATAGCCAAGTTGCAACCTATAGGTCTTAGGAGTATCCCTCATGAAAATATCGTCAGTCCATCCTGCGCCACGCACAAGCACTCTGCGCCCGTTGAGCGTGAAACCACGATTACCCTCTTCCGTGAAAAAATCTCCTATTTCGCGTATTCCGAACCTGAATGTAAAAGAATCCTCTATTCTCTCGCGACTAACAAATTCCAATTTCATTCTATAGAGTGTCGGTGTACCCATATTATGACACCACCAGAGTTTCGGGTTCATAACATACAACTGAGGCACAGCATCAGAAGTGAGATTCAGCAACTTCTCCTCACCACCCTTCAAGGTAACTGGAACCTGGAAGCTCCTACCATCGAAAGAACCACGAAGAAAACCGGAAATCTCACACTGAGAGAAATTTCTGACTCCAACCGATAATTGCAGCCAAGCTTCTTGAAGCGTAGTTGCATTAACCTCACTCATCACAGAAGGATCCTTCAGCATAACATCCCCACAGGTAATGATGCTGACTGGGCGAATAATTCCCAGACTCTCATCGGCCGGGCGGGGATTCCAGTCCACATAACCAGCATTAGGCTCTCCCGCGCGAGCCCTTGACACCTCTATCTCCAGTAGATTGACATTCTTCACCTTCTCAGTAATATCCAGAGTATGTCGAGTATAAGTTCCACAAATCTCCGTGCTGTCAGCAATCAATTGACCATTTAGTCGGACATTGGCTCTGTAGCTGATGCCATCCAATTGGAGAATTACATGTCCAGCAAGCTCTGCAGGGGAAAGACGGAAGGTACGGGTATAAGTCCAAGGCACATCAAAGCGTGTCCGATCAATATTCTTATAGGCTGTGCCTTCCAGCAATCCTGGGTATTCTCCATTATCGGTGAGCACGCCCATTACTGTAGAAGGCACAGTTGCCTTGTATTTTCCCTGCAGCACCCATCCATCATGAAGAGGAATCACCTTAGCTTCCATTAAAAGACATGCCTGCAGAAAACACGCAACCGAGAATACCCTTAATAGATTTCTATTCATAGCTTTTTCTTACATTGACTCACATAACGATGCTGCACCGAAAAGAGCCGCATCATTCAGACCAGTTGGGAAGACCTTTAAACGCTCAGCCAATTTGGCATAAGGGAATGATGCTATTTCTTTCCACATGAATTTCTCGAAAAGATCGAAGCCTGAAGCAATGCCACCACCGAAGATAACAGCCTCTGTATCATAAGTAAACATTACCGTTTTAATAAATCGCCCGATATGGATTCCGAATTCATTCCATACTTCCTTGGCCATCTTGTCTCCTTGACGAGCGGCCCGACCCACATCCCGAGCTGTACATTCACACTTATTAAGGAAATAATGACTGCTACAATAATGCTCTATATCGGAATCCTTATAAGAGAGCGAACCCAATTCACCTGCTCCGTCATTACAGCCACGATAAAGTTGCTTGTCTATGACTACCCCTGCTCCAAGTCCAGTACCTAATGTAACCCCTAAGAAGTTATTGTAGTTGCGACCTTCGCCAAAATGAGCTAAACCAAGAGCGAAACAGTTAGAATCGTTATCCAGAGAGACTGGTACATGAAAAACATCTTCTAAACAAGCCTTGAGAGGAACCTCCTTCCAAGAAGGTATATTCGCAACATTGTAAACAATACCCTCCTTGCGATCCATTACAGAGGGAATGCCTGCTCCAATAGCTGTAACCTCAGGTGTTTTCACTCCTCTGACAAGTTGAACAAGAACATCGAGCACCTCTTGCTGAGACCCGGCTGACGGACAAGATACTGTTTTCTTACAGAGAATCCTATCGCCGTCTATGAGGGCAGCACGCATATTGGTGCCACCCATGTCAATACCTATGTTCACTCGTTAGTTGAATTAAAATAGAAACATTTATTTATGCGTAAAAGTTGTACCTGCAATTGATTTCTAACCATTTAGTGGAACTTTATTCATTAAGTATTATCATCGCTATGCGCAACTCCAATGCAAAGTTCCGGAAAATTCTCGAAAGTTACAATCATTTTGCAGGATATCAAGTAAATGATAAGGGAAATATTCCTTGCCACGGTGTTATACCCATATTCTCCATAGGTAAGCAGTAACACTTTCCATCTATTTTTTGAATATTCTAACATAGTCCACTTCCATTTCGCTGGGAAAAGCATGATCGTCTACACCGTACATTCCTCCCCAGTCTCCGCCAACAGCAACATTGAGAATAAGATAAAGGTCGTGATTGAATGGCCAGATTTGAGGATCGGATTTATCTTCAGGATTGAAAGTGAGATATACATTACTAGGATGATCAATATAAAACTCTATCCCTTGATCGGTCCAGTTCATCCCATACACATGGAAATTCTTTTCCACATCGCCTAAGTTGCTGACAGAAGCAGTAATCTTGTCTTCTGGCTTGCCGGATAGCGTATGAGATGTGTGAACAGTAGTATAGATTATATTCTTGTCGCATCCCACATATTCCATCATGTCAAGTTCTGAATAGGCTGGTTGAGCCGCAGTACCGTAAAACCAAATAGCAGGCCACATGCCTACTCCTCCCGCAAGTTTAGCTCTTACCTCCACACGGCCACGGTGGATTTCTTTTTTGCCTCGCGTAGTGAGTCGAGCCGAAGTATAGTCTCCGATTTTCTGTCCAACCCCTGTTTTGATAGCTTTGATTACCAATTTTCCATCTCGAATGAAACTATTTTCGGCACTATTCGTATAGTTCTCCCATTCATGGTTGCCCCATTTCCCAATACCGGTTTCATAATTCCACGCCTGCGGATCTATCTCTGGCCCATTAAACTCATCATTCCACCAGAGAGCCTCATGCTGTAGCTCATACCATGAGTCGTTCTGGATGTGGATGGTTTGAGTGCCTGTTGCTTTCTTCTTTCCGTCGGTCATAGTCAATGTTATGTCGTAAGATCCAGCTTTTGGAAAATAACGGGTTACTCTTTTACCTTCATATGTGCCGAGTCCCTGCCCGAAGTCCCACGAGCAAACGGTTGACGGCAACACCTCTTGTGCTTCAAAAGTGATGAAATTGGAGCCTGAGCTGTCGTTCAGAACTATGAATCTGGCATTGGACTTAGCCAGAGCTGTATCCTGTGAACTACCACAGGATACAGCAGTTAAGGCTGCATAAAGAATAATCAGTTGTGAGAATGTTTTCATTATGGATTCATTTGATGGTCGATAGCGTCTAACAAAGAGTTAGGGGAAGAAGCGTCATAATCAAGTAGCCACATGAACATGCCTAATCCATCAGCATTCTTAACGAATGTCGACTTGCTGGCCACGCTGTTTTCAGCTCCTGATACACCTACATAGAAAAGGTTGCCGATTTGGCTCTTCGAGGGAGCGTCCGGATTGTTCTTTACTATATCAAGATAGGTGGGATAGCTCAGATATTGGTCTATCGTGCCCCATGTCGGTGATACACCGGCTGGAATAGCATAGTTGACTCCAAATCCGCCTATGCCCACAAGCATCTTGCTGGCCGGTATGCCGGCTGCATTGGCAAATCGGCCTAGATTATCGCTGACTTGCCAGTCAGGGGCATGAGGAACCGGACTCAAATCCGTCCCGCCAAACAGCATCAAATTGACCCAGTCAAGCCGGTCGCAGTTGCCCAGGAAATAGAATTCATAGTTGTTCCAGGCTTGTGGCACGGAAGCCGTAATGAAGAAATGGTCGTAGGGTGCTTCTCGTTCTGCAGGGAAAGTCTCTCCCAACTCTTTAAAGAAGTCTACAAGACCATTATGATCCTTCAGCGTTCCAGCATCGTTGTTCAGGTTATTGATATAAATGTTTATACCATCCAGCCCATAAGTTGTTACAAATGACTTGAGCTGTGATATCAAGGCTGCTCGCTTATCCTTGTCAATGAGTACATCGTTAAAGAATGTATCATTATAACTACCGTTGCCCATTGGGAAGGAAATGTTTCCTGTTACATCAATGAGGACATAAACCCCATTGTTATGAGCATTGGAAACCAGGCTTTTCAGGTTGGCAAGTGCCGCAGCGTCAGGCATAGCAAATGTCCCTGACTCATCACCGACAATAAGTCCTTCTATCATCAGATGGGTAATCTTATCCCATTTGATTTGTGCTACATTAATAGCGGTAGAGGCAGCCCCCATCACCACATGCTCATAGGTTTTCGGTACGAATGGCTTGATGATAGAAACATTGGCTGTCCGGAAGTTGACGATGCCGTTCCGTTCTGCCTCCAAACGGAGTACGAACGGATCGGCTGATTTTATAATATATTCAAACTGGGTTCCTTCGGCCACTTGCTCGCCATTAATCAGCCACCGGCAGGTAGTCTCGTCGACAGGTGATACTTGGGCATTGAAACGAATCGTATCGCCAAGATTATAAATGAGGTTGCCTACCCAATCCATGCGGATATACGGAATCTCATCGTCAGCAAATGTTGGATCGCTGACCGAATTATCACAAGCTCCAAAAGTGAGGGCTGTAAGTATTATGAAAAGAAAATATTTTAAATGTCTCATAACGATTTTGATTTATTGTTTATCCCACCAAACAGGTGTCGTCCAGTCGTAAGGCTGTATCTTCTCTATGGCGGCATTATAGTTTTCTGGATTTTTAACTTGTTCATCTGACGGATAAAGTAATCTGCGTGGGAATTGTCCGTTTGACTGATTGCGGGCAGCATCACGATTGAGAAATTTTATTTTAGGAATCCCGGTTCTACGCCAGTTGGCAAACGACTCAAAAGGATTTAACAGGTGCTCTACCCATATTTGCATGTTGATTTGTTCGATGCCGGTAGTTTCTTTATAAGGGTTAGCTTTGATGAATTTATCAAGATCCGTATCAGAAACTGCGGGAGCACCGTAGAGCGTCATCTGTTGTACGGCAGCTTGTAGTCCTTTCGTAAAATGCTCGGCAGCACTTCCTGTTCCCAGATTCCAGCGTTGGGCACATTCGGCCAGCAAGAATTCTGTTTCAGCATACGACATGTTGATGTAGGGTGCATCGTAAGCAGTTAGCCATTTGGAAGGCTGCAGGTAAGTCAGTCGAGCAGGCACTACAACATTGGCACCGTTCACTTCAATAGTTACATCTTGTGTAGGACTGTTGGGATCATCATCATAGTTTTCCCAATCAAAACGGTCTGTAGGCCTTGACATTTCAGTCCAGTTACCAACTTTCTCGTAAATCTTCTGTGTGATATCAGTCGCATCTGCATCTTCCAGATAGCATCCTCCATAAATAGTGATGCGTGGATCCTGGGTTTTCTCCATATAGGCTATCAAGTCGCGGGCGATACGGAAATTGTGAGGATCGGCCATGAACCGGTTTGACAAAGCATTTCCTCGTCCTGGACCTTCGCTTGGGTTTGCAAAATTCTCATAGTGAATGGCACAGATGTCATCATTACTCTGCATCACACCATTGGCTATGGCTTTCGTTGCTTCAGCCTTGGCTAAGTCGGGCATCACCTTGATGAGCCTGAGTGCCAGTCTCAGGTGGAGTGAATTACAATAGCGTTTCCATTTTGTGATATCGCCATTGAAATACTGATCGTAAGTGATGAGGTCGCCATTGACATCCAATTCCTGGTTAGCTATGTCCAGTTGGTTGAAAAAATCGGTATATATATCCTGTTGGGCATCATATTTGGGTTTAAGTATACCACTATAATAACCATAGCCAGCTTCCGAATAAGGTATGTCGCCATACATATCTGTCAGTTGGGCATAGACATAAGTACGCATGATACGCCCGATGGCATTGATGTTCTTTAGGTTCGGATTGTCTTTGGAGCGTTCCACGATGTCGACAAGTCCCTTGGCCATTCGGCCATAGCGTTGATACCACATCTCGCCCATATAGGAATCATTCTTAATGCCCAGGCACCCATATTCAGTAGTGCCCCAGTCGCCGCACCATTGGTGGGTCCATCCGCCTGGATACATCATATAGCGATGCCATTCCTGGTAGTCATTGGTAAGCATCATCTGCAAGTCGGGTAATATCAGGTTCGGATCCATATCGGTAGATTTGGTAGGATCCTGGTTGATGTCTCCAAAGTCATTGCATGACAGCATGGGAAGGAGACAGACAAAAGCCATGCATATTATTTTTATTTTTTTCATTATAGTCATTTGTTTAAAGGGTCAACTTAACGCTAAAGCCAAAGTTCCTTCTTGAAGGAAGCGAACCGTATTCAAAGCCCTGGCCATTGCTGTTAGAGTAATTGGACTCAGGGTCAACATTGGGAATATCAGAATAAATCGTCCAGAGGTTTCTGCCATAGAGTGAGAATACTACACTCTTGAGAGGAGTACCGAGAAGCCAGCTGTCGGGTAACTGATAGCTCAGTGAAAGTTCTCGAAGCTTCACAAATGAAGCATCATAGATAAAAGGTTCCGGAGTATTAGCACTTTCGAAATATGCCCAGTATTTTTGAGGGTCCACTGGTGTCTTGTTAGGCTCATAGACAGGATTTTCTGGTGTCCCGACATTGACAACGCCTTTCCCGATGAATCCTCCTGTTGGTGTCCAGTCATTGATGGTGAGGTTAGCTTGTTTTCTAAGTTCTTCAGAATAATACCAACTGTCTCTGCCTTCAAGCGTCTCCTCAGAGGTTCCGTTGAGATGCGACATCATGGCACTCATAGAGTAGACATCAGCCCCCCACTTCACATCAAAGAGTACACTCAGAGACAATCCTTTCCATGTAAAAGAAGTACCTATACCAGATGTCCAGTCGTAGACACCATTGCCTAGAACTTCCAGTTTATCACCCACCACAGGATATCCGCTGCGGTCGAATATGACTTGCCCGTCTTCTGTGCGAGCCATCTTCTTGCCGACAATCACACCGTAGGCTTTTCCTTCAATAGCTTCTATCATGGCTCCAGCCCAACGAGCTTCTGCCAATGGATAGGCTGTAAGCTCTGGATGCAGGCTTTTCACCTTATTACTATTTTTGGCAAAATTGATGAAAGCATCCCATTTCAAATCTGGTGTTTCAATAATAGTACCATTTAACCCAAGTTCAATACCTTGGTTGATGATCTCTCCACTATTTACCGTGGCTTGTGTAAAGCCTGTTGTGGTCGAGATGGGGAGATCCATTATCTGATCTTGAGTTGATTGATGATAATAAGTAAAGTCGAGGTTCACGCGATTGTTGAAAAACTTGAGCTGTGTACCCAATTCATAAGAATAGGTGCGGGTGGGTTTCAAATCATGGTTAGGCACACCTGTGGAAGATATCTCACCTAACGGCTTACCGTTGAATGTATAGGGTTTCACGCCATAGTTCAAGCTCAGGCGATAGGGGTCGGTATCACCACCAACTTCGGCCCATGAAGCCCTTAGTTTTCCAAACGAGAGAATATTGTTCTTGGGTATCAGCTTGGTGAAGATGAAACTGCCGCTTATTGAAGGATAAAGGTAAGAGTTTCGTCCTTTAGCGAGCGTAGAAGACCAGTCGTTGCGAATAGTAGCATCAATGTATAAGAAATCCTTGTAGGCAAAGTTTATAGCACCATACACCGACCTCACTTGCTTGCGACCTTTATAATAGTTGAGTGAATGGGTTACATAATTACCAATACTTTCCATACCGGGAATAATCTGATCATTACCACTATTATTGAAAGTTTCTGAATTGAAGAACATAAGGTTGCCACCCACAAAGGCGCCAAGGTCTATCACATCATTCAGCTTCGTGTCATAGCGTAAAATAGCTTCAAGGTTGGTTTCCTGAACATCCGTAGAAGTTTCCGCCATGGCACCTTGTGGAGCGGTAGGAGTGTTGATGCCTTGAAATTCTGTCATACGGAATTTATAAAAGTCGGTTCCTGCCCGTCCTTGTAGAGTAAGCCCATCTATAATATGATAGCGTAGTAACATATAGCCCATCACTCGGTCTTTCTTAGAGTTGTTGCTCATGTTATTGATAGACCAATAAGGGTTGATGCGATAGATGTTTCCGCCGTTCCAGTCGCGGTATTTACCATACTCGTCTTCATAATTGGCAAGCCAGTGCTGATCGAAGTTTGGAGCCAGGCCGATAAGACTCAGGCCAATATTATTGGGTGAGTCGGAAAGAGCCGGCCGATTATCCACCGATTCATGGATATAGTTGGCGCGGCCTTCAATGTCGAGCTTGTCGAGCAGTTTGGCTGACCCCTTTATCATAAACGAAGTACGCGACATATCGGAACTTGGCACGATATCCCAATTGCGCATATCAGAAACAGAGAAAAGTAAATTAGCTTTTTCGCCCGCAGCTGTTAGCGACAGCGAGTTTGTCAGGGTTGAACCTGTGCGGAAGAAACTGGATATATTATTCTTGACATTACTATAAGGTTTTGTCGAGCCGTCAAAGATATAGCCTTGAAGTTTGCCATCAATTTTGGCACCCCATGCGCTTTGCGACACGCCTCGGCCTACATCCTTTGTTATTGGCAACTCGCCGTTGCGTCCGTAGCCATACACACGCTGATAGTCATCAAATTCAGAGAGTTGGTTTACAAAATCGACGCTACTACTGAAACTGATGCCCAGTCCTTTCTTCTTGGCTGACTTAGTTGTAATGAGTACTACACCATTACTGGCTCGCGAACCATAAAGGGCGGCAGCGGAAGCTCCTTTCAATACAGATATGTTATCTATATCGTCGGGGTTGATGGCTGACACACCGTCGCCCATATCATAGCCTCCCCACATACCAGCCCCTCCCAACTGTGAGTTGTCCATCGGTACACCGTCAACTACATAGAGAGGTTGATTGTTGCCGTTTAGTTCGCCGTTACCGCGTATTACTACGCGCGTAGAGCCTGACGGTCCGGCAATGGTCGACGAGATGTCAACACCGGGTATCTTGCCAGACAAAGCTCCCATTGCATTGGTTGGGCGAGTCTTCGCAATCTCGTCGCCCTGAACTTCGGTTATTGCATATCCCAACGCCTTTGCCTCACGGCTCATGCCCAATGCGGTAACGACGACCTCGTTGAGGTTCTTAGAATCTTCGGCCAATTGTATATCCAATGACTTGGTTGAAGTGATTTTGATAATGCGGGATTTGAATCCGATGTAAGAAAATTGTAGTTCGCAGGGAATTTCAATTCGAATCGCAAACTGCCCATTCGCATCGGTGGTGGTGCCAGTTTTAGTGTTTACTTGTACGACGCCAACACCCACAAGTGGTTCTCCGTCTGTTGCGGAAGTGACTCTACCCGTTATTCTGTTTTGGACTTGGGCTAAACAGCTCACTCCGAAACATAACAGAATTAATGTAGTTGCCAATTTAAGTTTCATTTGCATGGTAGGTTGATTTATTATTAATTCTTTAAAAAATATCCTCATAGCCTATTACAAGCCGTCAGTTTAATAATGTCTCTATACAGCAGAATTTATCCGAGGCAGCAAGCATCACACTTGAAATTCTCTACTGGTTGAACCCAAAATACCGAAAACCACCTGCATTGACTCACAGGGAATCCAGAAAAACTGTCGAGGCAGTATTCTCCCAACTGAATAACCACCCCATAATGATATTACTACTACCCAAACAGCTAACTGGCTTCTTTGCGAGAAAGGCCGTTAAAGTCGCCACTTTTACGATACTCCAGTATTTTATTTTTAGCAACCATAGGCCTATGAGGTTAGTCAAGCATTCGTGTCTTAATCCAATCAATGGACATATATTTAGGTTTTTATGAAACAAAAATAGTCAATACAAGGCAATGGACTTACCTGTTTTGCGTATTAATATCTTCTTTTTGTGCAAATATAGTAAATATAATCCAAACATCGGGCAAGCTCCGGGGAGAATCTCACGGGCCGGGGACCGGCTGCACGCACAAGGACAAACGCCGGGACGGCCAACAGCCGGCGCCGGCAGGGAACATGCCTGCACCGCGGGTCTGAAATCCGCAAAATCGCGAGAAACCGGAAATGGGTCAAGATGCCCAAGGTGTTGGAGTTCAAGTCTCACAAATAACCTCCTTCACACCCTTTACTCCATACTCTCTTTAATCTGTTAATCCCTAATCTTGTAAATTTCCCCTGTTCTTGAGGCGGAGGTGCTCCCTCCCTGCAGGGGATAGGCTGGGGAGAGGCCACGAAAAAGAGCCCCCCGGGACTGAAGATGTCCCGGGGGCTCTCGGTTTCAAAAGGGGGCGGCGGCCTACTCTCCCGCATTGCACTGCAGTACCATCGGCGCTGGCGGGCTTAGCTTCTCTGTTCGGAATGGGAAGAGGCGGGACCCCGCCGCCACGGCCGCCCGGATGGGGCGACACG